>JBGSKC010000001.1:0-30958 GCA_041741415.1 Bacteroidia bacterium
TTCCAGGTCTTTCGCAAAGGAAGCCAGCTCGGGATGTCCGTTCAGGAGTTGGTGCTCCTGATCGAGGTTGACGAGGAAACCGCCCAGTCCTGGCATGCCCTGCTTTCCGAAAACCCGGACGCAGAGTTGCCCAAGGTCTGACCCCGGGGCAACCAGCGATTCCCCTATCTCTCCCACGCCACCGGCTCCACAAATGCATACAAGAGCGGATTGCCGGGCCTGCGCCGGATGCTGATCCGCTCCATGCTGCCGCTTGCGCCGCCCGCATTCCAAATGTAAGCCTTGAGAACCGCATCCGGATGAAGCAGCTCCGGCAAATGCCGTGTCCTCACGGCCAAATCGGCGAAATACCGCCCCGGCACTCCTGGCATCGGCTCCAATGTGGCAGAACGCCAGTACTGCGGCTCGCCCATGATCTCAACGCTCATTACCAACTGCGGTAAAGCCGCTCCCAGACTGTCAAGCTGTGCATCGGCACTCACCATCAGAATTTCGGGATAAGCCGTGATGTAATCAAACGATCGCAGCTCCAGCGTCCCTACATAATTCTCCTCCCTTTGCCATGGCAGGCTGTCGGCCAGAGCCAGAAAACGCCAGGGCGCTACCATGCCGCTGTCAGGCTGGCGCGACAATTCATAATATTCGCAAATCGGCCATTTTTCCTCCTTCACCCAGTAGGGAAACTTTCTCTCCAGGGCCGCCAGGGCTTCCAGCGGAAAATCTCTGCTCAGCCAGGCCAGAGCTACACGATTGGCCGCGGTCGTATCTGCCCAGGCCAGTAAGTCCGGGCCGGAGGGCAGCTGATCTCCCAGCACTTGCGCCCTTTCCGCCGGGTCGGGCAGGTAATAGCCTATGTAGTATGGATGATTCATCAGCATCCACCCGGCCTTTTCGGCCCTCTCATTTTCCTGAAACAACGCCGCCACGCCTTTTGCCCCGCCCCCATAATTCCAGTCATAGAATCCCCGCTTCCAAACCAGGCTCCCCAGAGAAAACCCCATCGCCAGCACGAGCACCAGCAGGGTTTCGGGCCAGGAAACCTCGCGCACCCAGGAAAAGATCAGCATCAGGAGGAAGGGATAAACGAAAAAAAGGGTTCCGAAATGAACCACGGGTGCCATGATCCAGGAATACATCACCTCGATCCCAACGGGCAGCAAGGCCCAGTCGAGCAGCAGCCAGCGGGCATTGGAAGGTGGCTGGAAGAGGCCTTTCCGCCAAATCAGATACAGCAGCAAAAGCAAAATCCCGGCAGCAAACTCCCAGGAAAAGTGAAACAGATATCCGGTAAACCGAAGAAAAAAGTGCTGGTTGGGTTGTCCCATCCATGCCGACCCTCCCGCAGCAAGGTGCCCTAGAAAAATGCCCAGGTGCGGCAGGTACAACACGGCCATACCACCCAGTGCCAGGAGGTAGTGCCAGCGGAAAGCCTTGGGCAGCAGCATCCAGGCCGAGGCGAGCATCACAAGGGCGCTGAGGGCGGCCATGTAGTGCAGGTAGCCCGCGAGCGCGCCCAGAAGCACCAGGCCCAGGATCTCCAAAGGCCGGGGTGGCACCTCCCTGCGGGTCCATTTGACCAGTACCAGGCCCAGTGCCAACAGGCAGCAAAGGCCCGGCATGTAGGGCCGGATGCTGAGGCTGTGGAAAATGCCGAATTCTGTGGTGGCCACGAGGGCAGCCACCAGCAAAGCCCCCGTTTCGGAGAGAAGGGTGCGCCCAAGCCGCCAGCTCAGCCAAATAGCCAACATGCCCAGCAGCAAAAAGGGCAGGTGGAGCACCCATTCACTCTGGCCAAACAGGCGGGTCCAGCCCCACAAAAATACCTGTACCCCGGCAGGATGCACGTCTTCCTGAACACCGTACCGGATCAGGTCCTGCCAGTGGTTGTGTTGCAGCCGGGTGAGGGCGCTCAGGTCGTCGTTGCCGAGCGAAAGCTCATCCAGCCGATATAGCCTTGCCCCCAGGCCGACGGCCACAATGAGAAGCATCAGCAGGGAAGCCGCAGGGCGAGTCAGGTTCATGGCGCGAAAATTACGCACCTGCAACCAAATCTTCACCATGCACTGGCTGATGCCTTATCTGACAAAGATCCATTCGTCCTCAGAGGAAAGCTCAGGCCGGAACTGGTAGCCCATGCCATCAAAAGACTTGAGGGTTTCGGGGTCCTCGAGACGGTGGTCAATGGCAAACCGGGCCATGGTGCCACGGGCCTGTTTGGCGTAGAGGAAGATGGTTTTCAGCTCTTTGCCGCGATCTTCTTTGAAAAGAGGAGTAACAACCCTGGCCTGTAATCCCCTGGGCTTCACGGACTTGAAATACTCATGGGAGGCCAGGTTCACAACCACCGGGTTGGGCATTGCTGCCAGTTCGCGGCGCAGGGCCTCGGTAATGTCGTTTCCCCAAAATTCGTAGAGGTCTTTTCCTTTTGCATTGGGGAGGCGGGTGCCCATTTCGAGGCGGTAGGGCTGAATGAGGTCGAGGGGGCGCAGGAGGCCGTACAGGCCAGACAAAATGCGCAGGTGCTGCTGGGCGTATTGGTAATCAGCTTCTTTCAATTCAGCTACTTTGATTTGCTGATAGACTTCGCCTGAGAAACAAAGAATTGCTTGTTTGGCATTTCCGGGGTGAAAGGGAAGCTCAAATTCGCGAAAGCGGGCGGCATTAAGCTCGGCAAGCTGAGGGGAAATGCCCATAAGTGAGGCCAGTTCTTCGCTGCTCATGCGGGCAAGGTCTCTGACCAGCTCCTGGGCCTGGTCCACCAGCAGGGGCAGGCTAAAATTTTGCGTGTATCGGGATTCCTGGCGAAAATCGAGCTTTTTGGCAGGAGAAAGGAGAATCAGCATGAGGCTGGCGGCGTTGAATAAGAATGGCGAAAGGTCTGGAAAACCGGGGAGGGAGGCAAATGTTTGGGGGATAGATTCAATGTCCAGACTACCCTCCCAACCCAAACCTCGCCAGCTCCCGGTATTCGTAGCCGCCTCCTGGAGGTTGAACAGATTGCCACAATCGAAGCTCTTTCACAGCCATCGTGGCAGGGGGAGGTGTTACCAGTGGCCAGGGTTCTATTTCCTGGGAGGTCCGGCAAATGGTAACATGGGCACGGGGCCGCTCGCGCTGCTGCGGAAGGGCCATCACCTGGTCCAGCCAGTCCTGAGATTGGCCCACCAGCTCCGCAAAAGGCTTTGAATGCCCGAAGCGAAGCCACAGCATCCGCACATCAAACCGCTCAGGCATCCAGGCCCAATGGCCACCTTCCAGGGCAAAAGGGGCCTGCCGCCGGTAGCCTTCCGTGAACATGGCCACCAAATTGCCCAGCATTTCCTCCGGCACGGCTTTCATGAATGCCACCGTGCAATGGAGTTGCTCGTCCTTGAGCCAGCGAAACTGGGCGCGGCCCTCCGATTCGGTCCGCACCTCCTGTGCCGCAGTTTTCACCTCCGGCGACACCCCTGCCCCAACAAACAGCCGGAGCATATTGTGATTTGTTTCCATGCCTTAATCTACCTTTTTTCCCGCCGCCCAGGCCAAAGCTGTCCTGCTTGTCGGATAAATTAACACGCAATTCTACCAGAAAGAGGCTATCTTGTTGAACAGACAAAAGAGAATATTTTGCAAAAAATTATTGCATTTTCAATTGAACTTGCTAATTTTATTCAAAATTCTCCCATGTTTGAGGTCACTCATTTCCACTTTCCCTTGCAGAATGTAGAATTGGTTTCCCCGCTTGCCTCCCGGCAGCCAGTACCCGGAACGGACATGAGCATGTGTCCGCCCCGCAGTTTCGGCTGGAGTACCTCACAGCGGGGCTGGCAATCGCCTCAGCAGGATTGCCGCATCCAGGTTATCCAGTTTCGCGACCAATCCTTTTATCAAAGAAAGCAGCGCCTCGAATCGCTATTTCTCCTGCAGCAAGAGGACCTGCTCTGGTGGGAGCGAAGAGACAGCCAGCACGGCCCCTACGAAAGCCTGCATCTGGCATTTCGCAAGCAAACCCCCACCCTGCTCTCGGAGCATCCCGAGCTGAGCTGTCACCGCATCCTTGCCTTCGGCGACGAGCATCTCCTCGTCATGGTGAGCGCCCACTACCCCGCCACCCTGCCGCCAAAGGCCGAAGCCGAAATCGTGGCAGCCATTCAATCTGTTACTTACCACCCCCATGGCGTGGTGAGCGACTGGCCTTCTTTCGCGGGCTTTACCCTCGACTTTGAAACCGCAGGCCTCAACTGGACCCCCACCCCACAGCTCAGTCCAAGAGGCCCTTTTCTCCTCGAAAGTCACCCGCAATCCAGCCATCCGGGCATGAGGGTGATCGTCGAAAATAAAGAAGGCCTGCCTGAAAGCCCCGGCAGCTCGCTGGAAGCTTTGTTTCAGCGCAATTTTTTCAGTTCCTACCAGGTACTCGAAATCCAGCCTTTCCGGCTACGCAACCTTGCCGGGTTTGAGGCCTTCGCCATCGAATCCTCCCCAGAACAGGCCACCGCCCGCCTGGAATATGTGGCCATATTGCTCCTTGACAACGACCACCTTTCTTTCACCTGCCTCGCACCCGACGACCGCATTTCTCACCTGAGCACCTTCCGCCGGCTGGTGCAGTCCTATCAACCCGCCTGATTGCCCTGTCTGCAGCCTCCCCTGGCTTGTGATTCCAAATAATTCCCGCTTGCTTTGCAAAAAGATCGGGAAAAGATGCCGGTAAAAATCAGCAAGAGCTTTCGGTTTGAGTCGGCCCATTGGCTCCCTGGCATGCCCGAAGGGCACAAATGCCGCCGCATGCATGGGCACAGCTTCAAGGTTACGGTCCTGGTAGTGGGGGAAACCGACCCCATAACCGGAATTCTCATCGACTTCGGCGACATAAAAACCGTTGTAAAGCCCTATATCGAGATGCTCGACCACTGGTGCCTAAATGAGGTAGGCGAACGGCTCAACGACGACCTGCTCCGCAACCCAACCTCTGAGAATCTCTCACAATGGTTTTTTGAGCAACTTTCCCCGCTTATCCCAGGCCTTTACAGCATCCTTGTTCACGAAACCTGCACCAGTTCCTGCGAATACAGGCCTCATTTTCCCGCCTGATTTCCTTTTTTGCCGATCACCACAACGCCAGTTCGCCTTGCGAAAGATCAGAATCGCCATCGACGGATTTGCCGGAACCGGCAAAAGCAGCACAGCCAGGGCCGTGGCGAAAGCCCTTGGCTATACCTACATCGACACCGGAGCCATGTACCGGGCCGTAACGCTGTATTTGCTTGACAAACAGATTCCGGTGGACAGGGAAACCCCCGCGTTGATGGAAGCTTTGGGCAACATTCGTCTGGATTTTCGACCGGGGAAAGGCGCATCTTTGGAAGTGTATCTCAACGATGAACCTGCTGAGCCAGCGATCCGCCACCCCAGGGTGTCGGAGGCTGTGAGCCCGGTGGCCACCTTGCCAGCGGTGCGCCATGCCCTCGTGGCCCAGCAACGCCGGATTGGCGAGCAGGGGGGCGTGGTGATGGATGGCAGAGACATTGGCACGTATGTTTTCCCGGATGCGGAACTGAAGGTGTTCATGACAGCCAGCCTGCCGGTTCGCGCCCAACGCCGGCAATATGAAATGGCGGATGCAGGCCTGGAACAGTCCATCGAAGACATTCAATCCAACCTCAGCGCCAGAGACCAGATCGATGCCAACAGGGAAATGGCCCCCCTCCGCCAGGCCCCCGATGCTGTTGTGATGGATACCTCCGACATGGATTTTGAGGATCAGGTTGCCGAAATATTGAGACTCGTTGCGAAACACTACGATGCCGCCCACTCCCGTTAACACCCCGTTTACCCCAATCCCGAACCGCCCATGATTAACATCGAGATCGATCGTCATTCCGGGTTTTGCTTTGGCGTAGTCTATGCCATCGAAATGGCTGAAGACGTACTGCGGGAGCGAGGCAGCCTCTACTGCCTAGGCGACATCGTGCACAACGACAAAGAAGTGGAGCGGCTCCAGGCCATGGGCCTCAAGATCATTTCTCACGAAGATCTCGCCAACCTTCACAATGCGACTGTCCTGATTCGTGCCCATGGCGAACCGCCTTCCACCTACCGGCTGGCCATTGACAACAACCTCGAGCTGATCGACGCCTCCTGCCCCGTGGTGCTCAAGCTCCAGAACCGCATTCGACAATCGCACGACCAGGAACACACCATCGTGATTTTGGGCAAAAAGGGCCATGCAGAAGTCAATGGGCTGGTAGGGCAAACGGACCAAAAGGCCATCGTCATTTCCTCAATTGAGGAGGTCGATGCCCTGCAAATTGAAGGGCCTGTTTCGCTGTTTTCCCAAACCACCAAAGGCACCAAGCTCCTGTATGAAGTCCGCAAACGCATGGAGGAGAAGTTTGGACCCGTGGATTTCAACGACACCATTTGCCGCCAGGTAAGCAACCGCGAGCCGGAACTGGAAAAATTTTCCGGCAGGCACGATGTAGTGATCTTCGTTTCCGGCAAAAAAAGTTCCAACGGCTGGGCCCTTTTTCATACCTGCCAATCGGTGAACCCGCACAGCTATTTCATTTCAGGGCCGGAAGAACTGGACTACAACTGGTTCGAAGGCATGAACAGCATCGGGATTTGCGGTGCCACCTCCACGCCCATGTGGCTGATGGAGGAAGTGGCTGGTGCCATTGATGCGATGGTGAATGTAAAAACCCTTGCCTGACCAGCCTGCTACTGGCCGATCCACTCCCGAAATTTTGGCGATTTTTCGATGCTCACCACCGCTTCGATGTCGGGAACGGGCTCCAGTTCGATCTTGATGCGGCTACGGGAATGGGGAAACATGTGGCGGATGGCCTGAAAGGAAACGATGAACTGGCGGTTGATCCGAAAAAAACGGGCGGGGTCCACGAGTTCCTCCAGTTGCCCGAGGGTATGATCGATGAGGTGCCGCCTGCCGTCGTTGGTGACGAGAAACACGAATTTTTGCTGGCCAAAAAAATAAGCAACCTCCTCCACGGGGATGGATCGGATTTTTTCGCCGCTGCTCACCATGAAGCGCTGCTGGAAGCTGGGTCCTGGCTGCAGGGCTGCCAAAATGGCCTCTATGTCGAAGATCGGTGGCGGAAGGAGGCGCTTGCGGAATTTCTCGAGGGCCATGGCCAGTTCCTCCCGCTCAACGGGTTTCAGCAGATAGTCGAGGCTGTTGAGCTTGAAGGCGCGAACAGCATATTGGTCGTAGGCGGTTGTAAAAATGATCGGGGAATCAACTTTCACCCGCTCAAAGATCGAAAAACTCAGGCCGTCGGCGAGGTGAATATCGAGGAAAATGAGGTCAGGCTGGCGATTGCGCAGCCAGGCCACAGCGTCTTTGATCGATTCGAGGGTGTCGATGACGTCAATGTCGGGGTCGATCTCGGCGAGCATGCGGGTGAGCCGCCGCGCCGCCGGAGATTCGTCTTCGATGAGCAGAGCTTGCACTTTGGCCATTATGGGAGTGTCGTCCGTGTGAATGTGGAACGACGAAGGTACAGGAAAATGATGAAGGCGGCTTAAGTTGGGAGTTGGGGAGGAGTTTTGGGTTTTGGGTTTTGAGGTTGAATCTTCTTTGATTGATGTCTCGCAGCGAAGCGGACCCAAAGGCAGAGTCTTCGGCCACGATCCTGGCTCCCGGTTACAGGAATCCGGTTTCTCCAAAATTTTGGACAAAGTCTTTTCCTCAAAAATCACAACTTGCTGTTTCATTCAGGCCACTCTGTCATCCATTCAGGAAACTTCCTCCCTAACTTTCAGATTTGCCTCTTCCAGGCTTCACATTTGCTGAGCAACTATCTGACCAACAGCCCGTGTAATTCCCCTCTGCCATCTGTCATCTCCGTCATCAGCGCAATGAAGTTTTTCCTATTCTTCTCCCACCGACTCACCGAAGACCAACTCTACGATGCCGAAGCAAACCTGGGCGCGTCAGAGGTGGTTTATCTTCCTACCCACTTGCAGGAAAAATGGTCGCAGGTACCGCCCGAACCTGAGACCGTTGAAGAGTTTGCCCGCCCCTTGTGGGACTGGCTTGCAGCTGAGGCAGCACCCGGCGACTATGCCATGATCCAGGGCGATTTCGGCCTCAGCTTCGCCACGGTAAACAAAGCCATCCGCCTGGGGCTGGTACCCGTCTATGCCACCACCCGGCGTGAAAGCAGCGAAATCACAGACGACCAAGGCCAGATTCGCAAAACACTTCTATTCAAGCATGTCCGTTTTCGCCGCTACACCTGATCATTTGCTTCGAGCTTCCGCTTCAAAGTATTGACCGCAATGCCAAGGGCTTTTGCGGCCTGGGTCAGGTTACCCTCAAAAGCCGCCAGCACCCTGAGAATATGTTTTCGCTCCGCCGCCGCAAGGCTCAGGTCCCAGCGTTCTTCCCGCCTTTGCTGCACTTTTTCGAGGTCGGCCACCGTCACCTTGCTGCCAGCCGTAAATACATACAGGCTTTTGATCAGGTTTTCCACCTCCCGGATGTTGCCGGGAAATGGCTGCGCCAGCAGGTTGTGCACCACAACAGGGTCCAGCCGGAGGGCTTTGGTTCTCCGCCCGATGCCGCGGTGCTGCTCCAAAAAATGCATAAAATATTGTTTCCGTTCCTCCGGCGGCAACTCGTCAAATGCAGGCAATCGAAGCTCCACTGTGGAAAGGCGGTAGTATAAATCCCAGCGAAAATGGCCCTCCTCACATCGGCGATACAAGTTCCTGTTGGTAGCGGCGATGATGCGCACATCTACCTTCACAGGCTTATCGGCCCCTACTGGCAGGACCTCCTGTTCCTGCAAAACCCTCAGAAGGCTCTGCTGGAGGCGGGGTGAAATTTCCCCGATTTCGTCCAGGAACAAAGTGCCTTTGTTGGCAACCTGAAACAATCCTCTGGCCTTGCTGGAGGCTCCGGTGAATGAGCCCTTTTCATGCCCAAACAAGCGGCTCTCCAGCAGGTCGTCGGCCAGGGCTGCGCAGTTCACGGTCATGAACTCCTCTTTCCCCCTCGGCGAGGCACGGTGGATGTATTGTGCCAGGGCTTCTTTACCTGATCCGCTTGGCCCCTCTATCAGGATGGGAATTTCCTCAGCACCGGAAGCTAGCCGCGCATCGGAATAGACGCCCTGCAGGCTGTCTGTGATGAGGTACCGCGGCTCCTCGCTGACGTAGCGCGCCCTGATTTTTCCCTGAAAAATCCCGCCGTCCAGCTCCAGCCTCCGGTAATGAGGCTTCCCTCCTTCATCCATGTTGGTGTCGATTCCCTGCAGCAAATGGGTCTTGAGGCCATTGTCTTCGAGGTGCAGCAAAATCCAGACAGTGCGCATCGGGGTGGTGCCGGTGCTGATAACGAAATAAAGCTCGTCTCCGGCGAAGGGCTCCAGCGACCTTGCCACAGCCTGCTTGATCCCCTGAAAGTCCATGATGTCGGGCAGGTACACTGGAAGGAGGTGGGTTTCCTGCCTGGGGAATTTCCTGAGAAGATGATTATGAAGGAATTCGGCGCGAGGATCCTGCCCATTGGAGGGATCGAGCAGCAGGTGAAGATGAGGTTGAAACTGCTTCCAGGCGCTCTTGTGAAGGTTGCAGGTGGGCCCGTCCTGTTTGACCAATCCACCCGCAGAATCGAAGTCGTAGTACCATGCCACCCAGGAAACGAAGATTTTTTTCATGAGTAAATTCATTTCCCCGGTTCGTTCGAGCGGGGTCAGCAGCCAGGAAGCAGCACCAACACACAGCGCTGGCTCTTTGATTTCCTCAACCAAATCTTTCATTTCTTCCTGTCGAAAACAATAACTGACGTTGAAACAATCCTTACTGTGTTTCCATTTTCCCCATAAGGCCGCGGAAAAATGACCCTGATGTATGCTGATTCCTGATTTTCTGCGATATTGAGGAGAATTCTCCAGGATCGATGATGCACGCCCCGCCTTCTCCCACCACCTTGAGCCAGCACCAACTTCAGGTTTGGGACCAGCTCATGCGTTTTTTGGAGGGCAAAGGTGAACAGGTCTTCATTCTCAAAGGATATGCGGGCACCGGAAAAACCTACCTGCTGAAGCACCTGGTGGACCATTTGATTCACGACTCCTGGTTCCTGCCGATTTTGCTGGCCCCCACAGGCCGCGCTGCCGAAGTGCTGCGCAGGGTAAGCGGTCACGAAGCCCGCACCATTCATTCCTACCTCTACGGAAGCCCCAAGCTAGAGCTGCGCGACGAAGAAAGCTACTCGCTGCAGTTTACCCTGCGCATTCCGGCTCTGCCAGGGCCGGGCGTTTGGATTATTGACGAGGCCTCCATGATCGGGGATGAAGTCTCGCAAAGCGAAACCATGCGCTTTGGCTCGGGCCGCCTGCTGTTTGACCTCGTTCAGGCTGCCCGCCTTGTCCATCGCCCCGATGACCGCATCATTTTCGTAGGAGACCCCGCGCAGCTGCCGCCAGTGGCTGCCAAGGAGGGCCTTTCCCCTGCCCTGGACGCAGGCTACCTCCGCGAAACTTACGGCCTTCGCGTTCGGGAAGCCCAACTCACCCAGGTGCGGCGCCAGGCCGAAGGAAGCGGAATCTTACTCGCCAGCCAATACCTTCGCGATCAGATTGACCTGGGAAAAGGAAGCGCCCTCAAGCTGCCAGAAGGCCCCGGGATTGAGGCCATTGATGGCCAGGGGCTGCTCCAGCATTTTCCGTGGCTTGCCCTGGAGCAGCATCCCATGCGTTGCATCGTGCTGACCCACAGCAACGACCAGGCATTTTTTTACAACCAGTTCATTCGCCGCCACCGCTTCGGGCAATTCGACCTCCCCGTTCAGCCGGGCGACTGGCTCATGGTGGACCGCAATTGTCAGGTGGACGGAATTACCCTCTTCAACGGTACCCATGTTCGGGTGCTGTCGGTGGCCATGACTGCCGAAGAACGAACCATTTCGCTCAAAGCCCGCAACAGGCAACCTGCCTACGTAGTCGTTTTTCGTTTCCGCAAGCTGCTCATGGAGGTACCCCACCCGGAAACAGGCGAGCTGCTTACCTGCCAGGTGCTGTTGCTCGACAATGCCCTGGAAAACCGGACCCGGCTCGACAGCCGCGACCAGCAGGCCTTGTTTGTCGATTTCAGGATCCGAAACCCACAGTGGCGGCAAGACGACCCCCGTGCGGTGGAAATGTTGCTCAAAGACCCCTATTTCAACGCCCTTCAGGCCAGATATGGCTACGCCATTACCGTTCACAAGGCACAGGGCGGCGAGTGGCCGGAGGTGTTTGTGAATTTCGACCTGAAAATGCCATCCGAAAGCCGGGACAAATGGCGCTGGGCCTACACCGCAGTGACGCGGGCCAAGCAGGTGCTGTATGGCTTGTTTTTGGAGCTGTTTCAGGCCCTGCCCGAGGTATCGGTCGAGCCTGTGCAGGTGCTGAAGCAGGTGGGGCCGGAGGCCCGCTACACGCCGGATCTGCCGCCAACACCCGGCATGCCGGATGTTTTTGTGAAATACCCATTCCTCCACCTCCGAAGCCGGGAAATCATTGTGAGGGGCAAGCAAATGGGAATTTCTGTTCAATGCGATGCCTCGGAGCCTCAGCGGCTGCGGTTTACCTTTGAGCAGGAAACACATCAGGTGTCGGTGGTTATTCCCTATAAGCGAACCGGCTTGGCGGCTCCCCAACGGCCCAGGGGCACTCACCCCGGACTGAAGGAAAAGGCCAGAGCCATTGTTCACGATCTACCCCTTTATTCCATCACGGAGCTGCCGCCCGAAGGCCCCCGTCGAATTTGGTACGAGCATCTTCGTCGTAAATCCGCTGAAGAAGGATGGGGTTTCAGTCATTTTTACCAACTTCAAGGTTTAGATCGGTATTGGGTAAAATCTCCGAAGGGATACCTCCGATTCGATCTTTTTTTCAATGGGAAAGGAATCCCAACTAACTTGTTCCCCCATGCAGAAGCTGCAGCCCTCCATGAACTGGAACTGTGGCTCCCACACTTGATGACCACCTGAGAATGAAACCCTGGGAAAGATACCGCGCGATCAAAGCCGCACGAGAAAAAGGCGACGAAGCCACCTTCATGGAGCATTGGGAAGCCCTCCGCCAGGATGAGGTAGGCCGGGCTGATGCTACTCTTGGCAACGTTTTGCTTCTGGAGGCAGTGCGGCTGGCTAAAACCTGGAAGGACTTCGCGCCAGAAACCCCGAGAAAAATCATCTTCCTGCTCGAAAGCCTGAGAAACGACTTCCAACTTATCCCGGCAGAATGTAACTGGTATGCTCTGGCCATGCGCACCGCGCTTAGGGTGCAGGATAACTACCCCCAGTTCCTCGATTTTGCCGATTGGTGGGGCCTCGAGCACCTCAAGGAAGAAGATTTTACCGGCTTTCAAACCCAGGATGGCCGGACCCTGATTCCGCTTGCAGAGCGCATTTACCAGGCCGTAGGCGATGCCATCCTCGACCTTGACCCCTTTGAACCAGAACGTGCCGAGGCGTTCCTGGTTAAGTTGCAGGCCGTCTCCAAAGACCATCCCGAATACACCTGGCTCGACTACGTTGAGAGCCGCCTCCTGCTTCGGCTGGGGTATCCCGAAGATGCCATGGACATTGTGCGGCGGTTTTTGCTGAAAAAACCACGCGAATACTGGGCCTGGACCACCCTCGCCCAGGCAGCTGAGCAAGCAGGGCAACCCGACATTGCCATCGCCTGCCTCGCCAACGCCATTACCATGCAGCGCAAAGAGGAATTGCTTGTCAAAGTGCGCGAAAACCTGGGCCGCCTCTGGCTCGACGCTGGTGAAGCCGCTGCAGGCCGTGCTGAAATCGACGCTTCCCACCGGACCCGCATGAGAACATGGGGCAAAACCACCCCTTCTCTCCAGGCACTGATGGAGAGCGAGGCCTACCTCAACGCCCCCAACACTGGCGACAACCGCTATCGCTACCGCTCCCTCTCGCTCAAAGCCAGGCTCTTCTCAGTGCAGGGCCTCCCCGAAGCATGGGGCATCGTGGTGGCGGTGATCAAGCAGGAAAAAGGCACCAAAGTGATCCTCGCCACAGAGAGAGAAGTAACCCAGATTTACTCCGCAGGCATGGCTACCCGCCCCCTCGAAGTGGGCGACATGGTGAAACTCTACCTCGACCCCAACATCATGAAAGCAGTGCTGCTGGAACCCGGCGAGCCGGAGCAGCTTCCCGACTTCGTGCGCGAGGAGCGCGGCCGCATTCAGCCTAACCCCAAAGGGTTTGGCTTTATCGGCGACCTGTTCATCCCGCCCTTCATGATCGAGGAAATTGCCGCGGAAATCAACAAGGTGATGCGGGTGCGGGCCGCCTGGAATTACAACCGCAAGCGCGATGCCTGGCAATGGCAGGTGCTGCGGGTAGAGCTAGACAAATAGGCTTACACCTTCCCCTCCATCAAAAAGAGGCAAAGCCCCGGCCTTGCCTCTTTTCCTTTTCCCCTGACTGCTTTCATTCCCGACTACCATGGTCTCTCTTGCCTGGAATCCCGAATTTCTCCCCGCCGTGCTGGCCATTTCCGTGGCCCTCGTCGGCTTCATTCTGTATTGGTTCATGGGTCTCTCGCCCCGGCTGGCCAATTACCTCGCCCGCCGCTATGGCGAAGACCGGGGAAAAAACATCCTCCTGCCGCTCGTCCAGAAATACCTCGGCGTGCTGTGGATGGGCATTGTGCCCGCCATCGTGATGCTCGTCTGGTTGCCCTTTGGCCTGAATGACTATGCCGTTCAGCAAGGCGACCTCGCCATGACGGCCATCTGGACACTCGGCCTCGGCGGCGCCCTCGTGCTGATGAACTGGTTTGCCGCCCGCCGTCCTGAAACCCTGGCCTACTACCCGCAGGTGCGGGCCGCAGTCTGGAGCCGCAGTTTGCTCTTTCACAACACCCTTGCCTGGGTTCTCTACCTCCTGGCCTACGAATTTCTGTTTCGCGGCCTGCTGCTCTTCGCCTGCCTGGCGGTGCTCGACCCCTGGGTAGCCATTGCCATCAATATCGCCCTCTACTCCGCCACGCACCTGCCCAAAGGCTTCACCGAGAGCCTCGTAACAATTCCCTTCGGAATCGGGATGTGCATCCTCACAATCGAATCCGGGGCCATCTGGATCGCCTGGCTCGTGCATGTGGCGGTGGCCCTCTCCAACGACTACGTGGCCCTGCGCTTCAATGAAAAAATGAAGGTGGTCTGGTAAACGAATCATCCCCATGAACCGCCGCGATTTTCTCACAAGCACCTCACTTGTTGCCGCCGGGCTGGCCCTGGCACCGCAACTGGTGGCCCAGCCTCAGGGGGAAGAGCTGGAGGTTCACATTTTTTCCAAACACCTTCAGTTTTTGAGCCTGGATGACATGGCCAAAGCAGCCCGTGATCTCGGATTTGACGGGGTGGACCTGGCAGTGAGGCCGGGCGGTCATGTAGAGCCTGAGCTGGTGGCCAGTGTGTTGCCCAAGGCTGCGGAAGCCCTGCGGCGAGAGGGGCTGCCGCCCCGCATGATGGTAACGGCACTCGCAAGTGCGGACGATCCCCTGGCAAAAAATGTGCTGCAAACTGCTCATGACCACGGCTTTACCATGTTCCGAACGTGGTGGATCCCCTACCCTGCCGGACGGCCAGTTGTCGAAAGCCTGCGTCTGGCCCAGGAGCAACTACATGGACTGGCGGCCCTGAGCCGTGAGATTGGCCTCACAGCCATGTATCAAAACCACGCCGGGAACTATGTCGGTGCGGGGATCTGGGATTTGCACGGGGTGCTGGCGGATTTGCCGGAGGGTGGCATGGCCTGCCAGTTTGACCTGCGCCATGCCACGGTGGAGGGCGCTTCGGTTTGGTTCAATCACCTGCGGCTGATGGGGCCATTTATCCGGTCGCTGGCGCTGAAAGATGCGATCTGGGTGCAGGAAAGGGGCCGTGTTCAGGTGAAAAATGTGCCTGTTGGCGAGGGCATGGTGGATTTCCGGCGAATGTTTGGCTGGATGAAGGAAAACGGAATCCGGGTGCCGGCCTCGCTGCACCTCGAGTATGAGCTGGGCGGAGCCGAAGAAGGAAAGCGCAGCCTCAGCAAGCCCGCATCGAAGGTGCTGGCAGCCATGAGCCGCGACCTGGAAAAGTTGAAGGCGTTATGGCGGGAAGCCTGACGAAGAAAAATTCCCTCCAGACTCAGCGAATGCCACCCGATTGAATGGCATGATTGCACAAGCTCAGTTCCCCGCAGGAGGATTCGCCCCCGGCGCAGTCGCATCCGAGTAGTTCACCAGCCTCATCTTTAGCAAACCCGTTGCAGGCGCAGGGCGTACTTACACAGGTGTGAACCACCCTTTCTCCGGTCCGGGGAATGGCGCGGCGATTGGTGAGCGCAATCCCCCAGAGGAGGCCGATGCTGTCTCCTCCGGTAAGCATCTGGCCCTGGTAAATCAGGTTATTGTCCTCGTCAATCGTGACGCCGTCGGGCAGGGTCTTCACTTTCCGGCTCAATCGTTTGAGCTTCACCGTGAACTGCTGGTCGTAAGTCACATTTCCATGCTCTATCTCAAAGCGGAGGACAAATCGGTTTCCCCGGATTTCCCCGCCCTCGAAACTGTAGCGCTGGCCGAATGCAAACAGGCTCCAGCACATGGAGAAGAGAAAAATAATGGCTGCTTTCATTTGAAATAGCGTAAATGGTTGAAACTGAATGTAAAACCAGGAAAAAGAAGCAGGCAGCCCCATCAGAAAAACCGCTCAGCTTTATTGGAACATCGGACAATAGCCACCCGAAAATAAATGGATCTGATATTTTCAAACAACTTTGAGTAAGATAGCAACCGTCATACAAAAAACAAACCCCTCAGCACGCAAACCGCAGGCTGAGGGGCAAATCATCCAGGATAACCCTGTCTGAAAACGGCGTCACACCGGTGTTGCGGGATCCCAGGCTTCGAGCAGGTCGGCCACCCGCTTCACGAAGCGGCCACCCAAAGCACCGTCGATGATGCGGTGGTCGTAGGAGTGGGACAGGAACATTTTCTGGCGAATGGCAATCACGTCGCCCTGCGGGGTTTCGAGCACCGCCGGGATCTTGCGGATAGAGCCAATGGCCAGGATGGCCACCTGCGGCTGGAGGATGATGGGCGTGCCCATCACGTTGCCAAAGGTTCCCACATTCGAGATGGTGTAGGTGCCGCCGTCGAGTTCGTCGGGGCGAAGCTGGTTGCGGCGCGCCCGGTCGGCCATATCGTTGAGGGCGGCAGACAAACCCGCCAGGTTGAGGCGGTCGGCATTGCGGATCACCGGAACAATCAGGTTGTCGTTGGGCAGGGCCACGGCCACGCCGATGTTGATGTCTTTTTTCACCAGGATCTTCTCCCCGTCAATCGAGGAATTGACAAGCGGGTGCTCGCGCAGGGCTTTTACAACGGCCTGGATGAAGATGGGCGTGAAGGTGAGTTTTTCGCCGTATTCATCCTCAAACTGCTTTTTGGCGCGGTTTCTCCACATCACGAGGCTGGTAACATCGGCTTCCACGAAAGAGGTGACGTGGGCGGAGGTATGTTTGGAATGGACCATGTTCTGCGCGATGAGCTTGCGCATGCGGTCCATTTCCCGGATTTCGTAGTTGCCGGAGTGGGTGAAGGTAATTTCCTTGGCCGGGCGGGGTGCCACCTGGGTTTTGGGAGCGGCTTCGGCTGGAGCAGCAGGGGCTGCTGGTGCCGGTGCAGCAGCGGGAACTGCAGGAGCGGGCGCTGGAGCCTGGGCTTTTTTCTCGACAAAGGCCAGGATGTCTTTTTTCGTGACGCGGCCTCCCGTTCCGCTGCCGGGCATGGCTTCGAGCTGCGACATTGAAATGCCTTCTTTGCGGGCGATGTTGAGAACGAGCGGCGAGAAAAAGCGGCCTTCGCCGTCATCGTCATTGTCTTCCCCGGCGGTGTTGGCAGCAGCATGTGGCAGGTAAGGCACTTCCAGTGGCTGCACAGCCGGGGCTTCAGGAGCCTGACCTGCTGCCTCGGTTTCCAAAATGGCGATCACTTCTCCCACGGGAACCACGGCCCCCTCCTCGAATTTGTGCTCCACAATCCGGCCAGCCACCGGCGATGGCACCTCGGAGTCTACTTTGTCGGTGGCAATTTCGAGAATGGCTTCTTCGGCCTCAAAGGTGTCGCCGACGTTTTTTAGCCAGCGAAGCACCGTGGCTTCGATGATGGATTCGCCCATTTTGGGCATGGTAAGTTCAAACCTGGCCATGAGATCTACTGCTTGGTTGTAAAGGAATTCAAGCTGATGAGGAAACTACTCAAAAGAAGCGAAACGGAGGAAAATTTCCCTTCTGCCCGCCCCGATTAACTGGCAAACCTAGCGAATTTCCGCTAACTATCCATTCCCCGCCGGATTTTTTCCAGCCCAAACACCAGGGCTTGTTCCACAGTTCGCTCGATGTTGACCAGCCGCCGGTAGTAGTGGGTGAGCCACATGGCTTCGCTCCCATTCGGCCCTGAAAACCCGATCCAGGCACCGGCTTTGTTGGGGTCGTCTTTCGGTGCCTCGGCCCAGCCTGTTGTGCTGAGGGCAAAGGTGCTGCCGAATTTTTCGCGCACACCCGCAGCCATGGCCATGGCCACATCTGCTGATACGACGCCTTTTTCCTCAATCAGCGCAGCGGGAACATCCAGCAAGGCCGTTTTGGCAGCCGGGCTGTAGGCCGTGACCGAGCCAACGAAATAGCGGCTTGCCCCGGATTCGCTCACCACCCTCGCTGCCAGTGCCCCGCCGGTGAGGCTTTCAGCCACCGCGAGGGTGCCCCCTGTTGCCAGCAGGGCCTGGCCCAGCAAACCCGGCAAGGCCGCGTCATTGTTAGCATACACCCTCGGCAGGCGCTCCACAAATTTCGCCTGCCACTGCGCGAGCTCTTCGGCCACGGCCGCTTCTTCGGATGGCGCTGCCTGGGCCTTGAGATCCAGCCACAAGCCATCGGTTCGGGGCAGGTAGGCGAGCGAAAAATGGGGTGGCAAGCCGCTTTCCAGGTCTTCGATGCGAATGGCAATTTCCGACTCCGACACGTTGCTCATCCTGATGATGGCATGGAGCAGGCGGC
The DNA here is from genome assembly GCA_041741415.1 of Bacteroidia bacterium. Taxonomy (GTDB): domain Bacteria; phylum Bacteroidota; class Bacteroidia; order J057; family J057; genus JANQTF01. Next base: position 18,062 of record JBGSKC010000001.1, read on the forward strand.
GGCTGGGGTGCAGTTGCCGGAGCCTTGGCAGCACATGGCCTTCGATCATGGTGAGCATTTCAAACGGCACGCCGGGCATGGCCACCAGCCATTTGCCGGTGCGCGAAAAGCCAAGGCCGGGGGCGGTGCCAACGGGGTTGTGGAGCACTTCTGCGCCAGCAGGAACGAGGGCCTGAGCACGGGTGAGGTCGTTCATGGTTCGGCCACGCTCGGCATAGCGGGCCAGGAGGAACTCCAGCGTCGGGGCGTGTTCCACCAGTTCACTCCCCCACCAATCGGCCAGCACGTGCTTGGTCATATCGTCTTTGGTGGGCCCGAGCCCGCCCGATACCAGCACCACGTCGTGGGCGGTCCAGGCATCTTCCACGGCCTCGCGAATGCGCTCTGGCTGGTCTGGGATCATGAGCACGCCGTTGAGGGCGTAGCCGCCTTGCTGGAGAAGATCGCCAACTTTGGTGGCGTTGGTATTGGTAATCAGGCCGTTGAGTAGTTCCGACCCGATGTTGATCATGAAAATGGAAGCCATGGCTGAAGGAGATTGGAGAAACGGAGAATGATTTATCAAAATTCCCCGACCTTTGCGAGCAGAAACACGCTGGACATGGAAGAAATTGAGGTAAAAATCCTGGAGATGGACCCGGAGGAGACGCGGGCACGCCTTGTATCCGCTGGAGCAGAATGGGAATTTGACCATATCCTGGAGGCCTTGTTTTTCGACTGGCCCGATGGCCGGCTTCGTGCCAAGGGCGATTTGCTGCGCCTGCGCCGGGAAGGCCCGGTGGCTGTGCTCACCTATAAGAAATTCATTTCTCAAGCAGGGGCGAAGGTGATGAGAGAAACTGAAACCACGGTGGGCGATTTCGGGGTGATGCGGGAGATCTTGCTGGCGAGCGGCTGGCAGATCACGAAGGAGACCCGCAAGCGGCGCATTCAGTATCGCTGGCGCGACTGCCACGTCGTGATCGACGATTATGAGGGGGAACTGGCTGCGATTCCGCCGTTTGTGGAAATCGAAGCACCCAGCGTGGAGGCATTGGAGGAGCTGCGGCAAACGATGGGTTGGGGCGGGCTTCCGGCGTATGCGTGGAGCACCTATGAGCTGGCCCAGCACTACGGGCTGGGGTGAAGGCGGGGATCACCCTTCGCGCCTGAGCTCTTCGAAAAAGCCTGTCTGGCGATTTTTTCGCACATTGTCCCAGTTGAAATACCGGCCATTCATGGCGATATACACCCCTGGCGGGAGCGTTTGGGCGAATGCCAGGGCTGCGCCGAGGTTAAAAAAGCCGTCGGACGAGCCGAAGCGATAGGGAATCATAGCACCGGTAACCACGATGGTTTTGTGATTGATTTCGGCGGCGATGGCGCGGGCCGTTTCCACCATGGTGTCGGTGCCATGGGTGATGATGACGTGGTCTTCCTCGCAGGTGCGGCAGTTGTGAACGATGAGCTTGCGGTCTTCATCCGACATGTCGAGGCTGTCGATCATCATGAGGGTTCTCAGGCGAACCTCCACGGTGTTCCTGCCTAAACGGAGCATCTCCGGCACCTGAGAATCTTCAAAAAACAGCTCCCCGCGAATAAAATCGTAGGTTTTGTCGAAGGTTCCCCCGGTAGCGAAAATTCTGACAGTCATGGCAGGTGAAAGAAATATGGACGGAAAACTAGGCAGGATCGGCAGATAAACAAGGTGGTAAAGTAACAAAACACGAGCTAGAAAAACGAAGGCTCCGGCGTATTTTCGAATTTTGTACGAATAGTAAAAATATTCTGAGTAAGGATTTTCCAAAATAGACTCTTCTTCTGGTTTGCTTATCATTAATTTCGAATAAATGTAGGGCCTTAGGATGAACACTTCTACCTTGCTCTCAGGCACTGTTTGTGCCCTGTTCTTATTCACTCCCCCCTGGCTTCATGCAGAAGGCACGGCACAACTGATGCCTGCCGGTGCACCCTCCAACTGTATTTCCTATATCCAGGGCAACGATGGCTCTGGCAAGGAAGGGCCCAGCTACCATCAGCCAGCGACTGAGTATGTGTATGTACATGTGGCAAATCCTGCCAGGGAGCAAATTTTGTTTGGGTTTACCCGGTTGCTTCCCACCAGCAAGGCAGTTTATTACCAACTCCTTGATCCTGAAGGGAATATTGTGGCATCCGGCCGGGTAGCAGAGAGCAGCTCTGATCCTGGCTTCATCGCCAACGACGGTGTGGAGGCCTACGTTGGCCCTTCGCAAATTGGCGGGGCCAGTGGCTACGATGCCATTGTCTATCAGCCGCTCCAGGCTGGAAACTACGCCTTTCGCTTCAATGTTAACCACGCCACCACGCCCAAGCCGTCGGAATCAAAATATTACCTCCACCCGTTCGACGTTGCCATTGTCGATACTGTGGACCAGGAAATCGTTTCCGGACGCCTGTTTGCCTACCGCTGGCACCTCAACACCAACAGCAGCAGCAACAAAGCCTGCATGGAGTTTTTTACCTGGACGCCAGACAGCCTTGTGATGATGATGGACATGAACGGCATGCAGCCATTTGGCTACACAGTTTCCTTCAACAGCTTTGGCGTTCAGCAAAACGTCGATATTTCGGTGGCCCGCCGCTCCACAAACTCCATTTCGACGACCGTGCCCGAGTATATGGTCTTTTTGCAGGAACCTGATGAAGACGCTTTCCCGTCCGGCACCCCGGGGAGCGTAAATTACCTCGACATTGATGGCTGCCAGGTGGACAGCAGTTTCTGCATCATGGTGAATACAACCAAGCCGGGGGAATTGAACATTTACATCGACCTGGATGGCAACGGCGTGTATGACGAAGGCACCCGGGATGTTTACTTTCCTTATGAAGCTGCCACTGCCGGCGAGCTGTGTGTTCCCTGGGATGGCATAGACGGCCTGGGAAATCCCAGCAGCCTGTATGAAAGCGGAACGGTGATAGTCCAGTTTCTGGCTGGAATTGTGCATTACCCGGTGTATGATCCCGAAAACAACACAGCGGGATTTCGATGCCAGCTTGTGCGCCCGGCCACCGGCTTGTTGCCGAAAATGTATTTCGACAACCAAAACACCCCCATTGGAACGGTAAACCTCAGTGGCTGCGACTCCCTTTGCAACACCTGGAGTGGCGGCGACGGCGACCGCGTGATGGTCAACACCTGGATCAACACCATCACCAGCGAAGACCAGGAGCCGTTTGTAATGAATATTCTCTGCGCTCCCAACGCGTTGCCCGACAGCTCCTGTACCCGCCCGGCATTGCCTGTGCAGGTGAATATCCTGGAAAACGACTGGGACCGCGATAACTCCCTCGACCCTGCCAGTGTAAGCCTTTTCAACTTATCGCACCATTCCTCCCAATTCATTTACCACGCCGACGGTGGCTATGTGACGTTGCTCCCCGCTGATGGCGACAGCAGCGAGATGAGCTTTTCCTACGCGATCTGCGACAACACTGCGCTGGAACAGGGAGGAGCCATTTGCGACACAGGCCGGGCGACAGTCACCATCGATCCCGGTTGCGCTGTTAACACGGTGCTGGGCTGGTCATTTCCACAACTGGTGGCAATCCAAACAACCGCCGGCATTCAGCTCCTTTGGCAAACAGACCCCCTAATTTTGTCTCAACAGCTGCGGATGGGTCGCTTGTTTGAAAATAATGCGACGGAGCCCCTGGCTGGGTTCGGGCAGGAAGAATTGCAGCATGGTTATTTTCTCGATGAAGGGCCTTTTCCTCCGGTGCAAAACAAACTTGGCTATCGCTGGATCTACACAGACGACCACGGCAACACGACCCTGGGGCCCGTCCTTTGGTTGAGCAAACTGCAGGCACGCACCAAAGTGCTGTCGCAGGTGGATCACCATGGCCAGTCGGCCCTGATGGTAGTGGCGCGAGAACCGGGAACTGTGGTCCTAACTGACATGCTGGGCCGGGAAGTGAGGGAATGGCAAGTCCCTGCCGGAACCCATGTGCTGCGCTTGCCAACAGCCCCCACCCAAACCAGCCTGGTCGCCCGCTGGCGTTCTGCACGCGGTAGCGAAACCCTCAGGGTGTGGGCCTTCAGGAGCCAATGATCCAGAGGCGAAGGTTGAATTGTATGTAATTATGAGCCAGGCCTACCTTGCCGGGGCCCAGGAGGTTGTTGGCCAGAGGGGCGTTGGTGTTGAGGAAGGAGAGCACCGAATAGCCGTAGCGCATCACGAGCGAAACCTGGTCGGAGAATTTGTACTCAATGCCGACGAGGCTGCGAAGGTCGTAGCGATCGAGCAGGTTGGTAACACCGCCAAATTCGGAGCGGGCGGAGAAAAGGTAGCCTGGCACCAACCCAGCCATGAGGCCCACGTGGTGCTCCCCATCGGAGAGCTGAATGGGCAGATCGTAGCGAAGCAGCCAGGGGAGGCTAAGCTGGTGATTTCGCAAAATGAGGATTCCCTCGCGGGCGGAACCCAGTTGCTCATAGCCCAGCTCGACCTGAAGGCTCCACGACTGATCAAAAGGAAACTGAACAAACCCACCGAAGGCCATACCTGCCTTGTTGAACCCGGCAGAGAAATCGCCGTCGACCTGGCTGGCGATGCCGCCGAGGTACAAACCGCCTTCCAGTCCCTGGGCAGAGGCTGCAACAATGCCGGAAAAGCACCAGAAAAGGAGGGAAAAAATGTGGGGAAACAGGCAGCGCAACATGAGGATTGTTCGTTTTTGATAGGAAATTGTGCGTGTGGGATATGGGCAAGTTCGGCAGGAAAAATGAGGAAAATGTTAGGGATTGCCACCTGGTGCAAAGGATTCAGTAAATTTATTTACAGAATCCTCCCAATTCCTTCATCTTCGCTTTGCATTGCCAACTCCGGCACTATACTTTTGATACGTGCTCGTTCTTTAGACTTTACTTCTTTATCCAAACCAAATCTACTTCATGATGAAAAAGCTTTACACCCTGTTTGCCCTGATGCTGGCGGTTGCTGGTCTTCAGGCTCAAGACTCTGTGACAGTCATTTTTGCCGTCGACGCCAGCGGGATTACCGTTGATGCGGCCGGCATTTCTGTGGCAGGCAGCTGGCAAGACAACTATGCCGGATCCGCCTGCGGAGAGTGGACTCCTGGTTGCACCATCCTCGCCGACGCTGACAGCGATGGCGTTCATACGGTGCGCGTTCGCCTGCTCAAAGGCAGCTACCAGTACAAGTATGTCAACGGTCCCAACTGGGGTCCCAATGAAGGCATCGCTGGTACCAAGCTGACCGATGATTGCTCGGTGAACGACGGAGGTGGCAACATCAACCGTGTGCTCGACCTTACCACCGTCACCACGGATGCTGATTACATCGTTGGGCCTTACCTCTACGATGATTGCGTCCTCTCCACTGTGAGAATCACCTCCATCGACCGGGCGTTCTCCAACTCCCTGGCCATGACTGTATCGCCCAACCCCGCAGATAACACTGCTGAGCTGAGCTTCCGCAATGCTTCCTCCATGCCTTTCGAAATGACCATGACCTCCATGACCGGAGCTGTGGTGCGTCGTGAAAGCGTGAGCGGGAGCAGCGTCATGATCCAGCGTGGTGAACTCCCCGCAGGCCTGTATTTCGTGACCCTGCGCAATGCCGCTGGTCAGCAGGCCTCACAAAAAGTGATGTTCCGCTAGGCATTTACCTGGCCGAAATCCATAGGCAGCTTCCAGGCACTTACCTGGGAGCTGCTTTTTTTTTGCCAACACAGAAACCGTATTTTGCCACCATGAACCAGCAATTCCTCCTCCTTTTCTTTTGCGCCGTCCTCCTTTCTGCCTGCAACGGAAACCAGCGGCAGGCCATCATCCGGTCGGCTCCGCTCATTTCCACCCAGCACCAGGACGATGCTGGCCGCACCCTGCGCTTCTTCACCTCGCCCAAACGCGTCGTTTCCCTGGCCCCCAACCTCACCGAAATGGTCTTTGCCGTCGGAGCTGGCAACCTGCTGGTGGCGCGAAGCAGCGCCTGCGACTACCCCGGCGAAGCCCTTTTTCTCCCGGCTTTCGACCTCGAAGCAGGCCTGCCCGCAGACAGCCTCCTGGCCATGAAGGCTGACGTGATTTTGCTGCCGAAGGGTTATTTTCCCGCGGCAGATATCGACATGCTCGTAGAAGCGGGCCTGCCCCTGTTTGAGCTGGCGGGCGACTCCCTGCGCGATGTGTACCGGGGCCTGCGGATGCTGGGCCATATGCTTGGCAAAACAGAGCAGGCCAGCCAGCTTGCCGATTCGCTTGAAAAAACGGAGCAGTCCATCGTGGCCCGCACTCAAAACATGGTTGCCTACGGCACCGTGATGGTTCTGGAGCGGGAACCCCTCACAGTAGCGGGCGGCACGGGCCTGCTGCAGGAGCTGATCGTGAAGGCAGGCGGAAAAAACCGGTATGCAGACAGCAGCAGCCCCCTTGTTTCGACGACGGAGGCGGAGCTATTCGACAAAAAACCGGAATACCTGCTTATCCCGAATGCGGCGCCACAGATGTACCAACTGCTGATCGAGCAGTATCCCAGCCTGTATGACACCCAGGCGGCAGCCAAAAACCAGGTGTTTGTGCTCCAACCTGAGCTGGTGTTCCGTGCGGGCCCGCGGGTGCTGGAAGGCCTCCGGCAAATGGCCAGCGCGCTTCATTCGGAAATGGCGGTGGAGTGAGGCAGAGTTTTTGGACAGATCCGACAAAATTTGCATGTTGAGACAGATTTGTGTCCTGTCTCCTCACAGTCTCCGTGGATGAATTCGCCTGAAAACCCGTCCAATTTTTCTTTTCTCCTTCCTGAATGGCCCGTGTTGTTTGGCTACCTTCAACTAGCAGAACGGCGCGTTTTCCCAGAACCTGTTTCTTCGGGACAATATGGCCGCCTGGCGCTGGAAGCCTGTACCAAAGACGTGTATCGCCTCGAAGCGCTTGAGTTGCCCTACAACGACAACCTGGCCAGTCTGCTCCAGCAACCTGATTTCAAGGAATTGGTGCCTGCCCATGTGCTGGAGGGAGTAGTGGCTTATACCCTCAAAACCGGAAACCGCTGCGCCCATCATGGCAGGCGTGTCAAACCGGAAGAAGCTCTTTTGAGCCTCAAATACCTCTACCCATATGTGAAGTGGTTTGCCCGCGACTATTCAAAGGCAGAGCCGGACCTGCCCGGCAGCTTCCATGAGGCCTGGCTGCCGAAAGGCGATGAAAGCTCAGCCCGGCTCAGGGATTTGCAGGAGGAGCTGGACAAGGCCAGGGCCGAAAAGGAGATGGCACTCAGGCTGGCAGAACGCCTGCGGGAGGAACAGGAAGCTGCCGCCCGCGACAGCGACGCAGCACGCAAAGCCCTGGAGCAAGAGCTCGCAGCTGCCAGCGCAGCCAATAAGTCAAGAAAGGCCAGGCGCAGACACTGGGCCATCACCGGCGAGTTTACCGAGGCTGAAACCCGCCGCCATTTCATCGATGCTGCCTTGCGGGAAGCTGGCTGGGAAGACCTTAGTCCGGGCCGGGAACTGGAGTGTCCCGTCAAAGGAATGCCCGTTACCAACGACAACCCGCGCGGCAATGGCTTTGCCGACTATGTGCTGTGGGACGATGATGGCAGTCCGCTGGCTGTGATCGAGGCCAAACGGACCGACAGGAGCGAAACAGCAGGCCTGCACCAGGTAAAGCTGTATGCCGACTGCCTGGAGAAAGAGTTTGGCCAGCGCCCGATCCTGTTTGTTTCCAATGGCCACCGGACCCAGATCTGGGATGACCTCTTTTACAGTGCGCCGCGGCTGGTGGCAGGTTTTTTCAGCAAAGACGACCTGCGCTGGATGATTCAAAAGCGGGCAGCCCGCCAGGATCCGAGGCTGGCACCGATCAGTCCGGCCATCGCAGGAAGGCCCTACCAGCAGGAAGGCATCCGCAGGGTGCTGGAGTCCTTTGCCGTAACAGCCGCTGGCGAAACAGGCTTCCGGGGAAGCAAACGCTCGGCCCTCATGGTGATGGCAACCGGATCAGGCAAGACCCGCACCGCCGCTGCCCTTGTTGATCTCCTCATCAAAGCAGGATGGGTGCGAAGGGTCCTGTTCCTCGCAGACCGCAACGCCCTTGTGACACAGGCCAAAAACAGCTTCGCCGAACACCTGCCCCACCTCACCTCTATTGACCTCACCCACGACAAAGAGGACGACCATACCCGCCTGGTATTCAGCACCTACCCGACCATGATGAACCAGATCGACGCGGCCCGCCGCGACGATGACAGCCGTGTGTTTGGCGTAGGCCACTTTGACCTCATCTTCATTGACGAGGCCCACAGATCGGTGTACGATCGCTATCAGGCCATTTTTTCCTATTTCGACGCTCTCCGCATCGGCCTCACTGCCACCCCGATCGACTTCATTGACCGCAACACCTTCGAGCTGTTTGAGTGCCCGTCGAAAGACCCCACTTTTCACTATTCGCTGGAAGAAGCTGTTGCATCGGGCCACCTTGTTCCGCCCGTGCGCCTGGCCATTGCCACGCAGTTTACCCGCGAGGGCATAGCCTACCGCGACCTTTCGCCGGAAGACCAGCGGCGGTATGAAGAAACCTTCCGCGACGACGCCACCGGGGAGTTTCCCGAAGAAATCGGCGAGTCGGCCATGAACAAATGGCTCTTCAACGAAGACACTGTGAACAAGGTGCTGGACCGACTGATGGCCGAAGGACTGCGGATTGAAGGGGGAGACAAGCTGGGGCGAACCATTATTTTCGCCGTGAACCAGCGCCATGCCAGCTTTATCCGGGAGCAATTTGCCAGGCGCTACCCCGAATTGCCGAGTGGTTTCATCGCGGAGATTCACAACAAAGTGGACAAGGCCAAAACCCTCATTGAGACGTTCTGCCACCACCACGAAGAAAAACTGCCCCAGGTGGCCGTGTCTGTGGACATGATGGATACCGGCGTGGATGCGCCCCGGGTGCTGAACCTCCTCTTTTTCAAGGTGGTGCGGTCGCGGGCGAAATTTGAACAGATGATGGGCCGGGGCACCCGGCTCTGCCCGGATGCGTTTGGGCCTGATCAGCCGAAAACCCATTTCCTGGCTTTCGACGTCTGCGGGAACTTTGAATTTTTCAGCCAGGATCCCCACGCCCCGGAACCTGGCGACACCAAACCCCTGAGCCAGCAGATTTTCCTGGCACGCCTGGCGGTGAGCCGCCTGTTGATGAGCACCGGCGACGAAGAGGACGAGGCCCTTGCGATGCGCCTGCGCGACATGCTGCACCGCGCCATTGCCACCCTCGATGAACGCCGGTTTCAGGTGCAAATGGCCCTCCAATGGGTGCATTTCTACCGCAAGCGCGAAGCCTGGAACCACCTCGACGACGACGCTGCCCGCGACATTGCGCGTCACCTCTCGGGCCTGCCCGTGCCGGAGGTGGAAGACGAGCGTGTTCGCCGCTTCGACCTGCTCATGCTGCGGCTTCAGCAGGCCCGCCTGCTGCTGGCAAAGCAGGAGCCTCATTATGTGGACCGCCTGGTGCAGATAGCGGAGCAACTTGGCGATGGCACCCGCTATGGAATCCCGGCGGTGGCGCAGGCCCGCCCCCTGATTGAGCAAATGAAAGATCCCGAATTCTATGCCCGGCAAAACCAGGCACAGATCGAGGAAATCCGGGTGCAGATCCGCGAGCTCGTGGTGTACTTGGGCCAGGAAGGTCGCGGCATAGTCTATATCAACCTTGAGGACGATCTCGGTGATACCAAAGCCGTGGAAGACCCGCGGCCTGCCTTTAATTTTACCTCCTACCAGAAGCGGGTCGAGCGGTTTATTCAGGAGCACCGCCACCACATGACTGTGGCGAAGCTGCACACCAACGAGCCGATTACCCCGGCAGACCTGGAGGAACTGGAGCGGTTGTTCTTTGATCAGGGCCCGCTCCGCTCCCGCGAGGAGCTGGAGGCAACCTTTGGCCCGCTGCCCCTCGGCAAGCTGGTTCGGGTGATCCTGGGAATGGATGCTGAGCGTGCCCGGGCTGCATTCGCAGAATTTATCCAGGCAGGCTCCCTCAACGCCGCCCAGCTTCGCTTCGTGCAGCTCATCATCGATTACCTGACCCGCAACGGCAGGGTGACGATGGCGATGCTTTTCGAGTCGCCCTTTACCGACCAAATCGACCAGGGAGCCTTTGGCTTGTTTTCGGATGCGCAGGTGATGTGGTTGAAACGGATTTTCGAAGAGGTGGAAGGGAATGCGGAGGCGGGGTGAGGTTTTGGGTTGGGGGTTAGTCTTCGACTCCGGTCCCGGTTCCAAGCTCCAGGATACCGGACACACCCCTAAATCCCCTCTCAAGAGGGGACTTTAACAGCCCGGCGATGCCGTCGCCGCGTCATCCTGAACAGGCCCAGGAGCCGTCGCCGCGTCATCCTGAGCAGGCCTTCAGGCCGTCGTCGAAGGAGGACGCCCCGCTCGTGGTCATGGTTCGGCGACGGCTGAAGCAGCCTGCTCACCATGACAATGGGACGGGACATTTGGCCCTGCTCACCATGACAGCCGACCCAGGTGAAACCCGACCCCGCTGGGGGGCCGCTTTCACCCTGCGATGCCGGGGTTTAAGAAGTGAGAGGTCGGAGGTCGGAGGTCAGCCGGGACCGGCTCCGCCTCTGGTCCCGGCTCCCGGTTCCCGGCTCTCGCATCCAACCTTACGCAGCGAAGCGGTCTGGCTCCTCAATTCTATTTGACAAAATCCCTCCGCTTCTGCTATCTTGCCGACCCGCGAAAAATGAGTTGGGAGTTTTCCGGTCCCGGCTCCCGGTTCCAAGCTCTTTCACACACCCCTGAGTCCCCTCTCAAGAGCAGACTTCAACAGCCCAGGCGACGCCACAAATCACTTTCCCCTCCGCGGAGGGGCCAGGGGTGGGTTCTTACGAACAGGCGAAGCCCTCCAGTCTCACTTCTCACAGCGCAGCGGTCTGACTTCTCACTTCTCACTCTCCCTCCATGATCACAGGCGAACTCAAATCTCAAGTCGATCGCATCTGGGAAGCCTTCTGGACAGGCGGCATCTCCAACCCGCTCACTGTCATCGAGCAGTTTACCTACCTGCTCTTCATTCGCAGGCTCGATGAACTCCAGGCCTTCGAAGACAAAAAGGCCAGCTTCGGCGTCACCTCCGGCAAGTCCTTCTTCGGGCCCGCGCAGCAGGTGTTCCGATGGAGCCAGTTCCGGAACCTCGACCCCGAAACGATGTTTCGCCTCTTCACCCAGCCGCAGCTGCAGCACGACAACCTCACCGTGTTTGAGCACATGAAAGCGCTCGGTGCCCAGGGTGGCGTGTTTGCCGGACACATGAAAGGGGCCACCTTCATGATTCCCACGCCGCGCCTGCTCGACCAGGTGGTGCAGATGATCGGCAAAATTGACATGGCCGACCGCGACACCAAGGGCGACCTCTACGAATATCTCCTCTCCAAAATCGCCTCCGCCGGTACCAACGGCCAGTTTCGCACGCCCCGCCACATCATCCGGATGATGGTGGAAATGACCCGGCCCACAGCCCAGGACACCATCTGCGACCCCGCCTGCGGAACGGCTGGTTTCCTCGTGGAGGCCGGCGAATACTTCCGCCGCGAGGCCAGTGACCTCTTCCTCGACCCCGCATTCCGCGCCCATTTTGACCGGGGCATGTTCACCGGGCTCGAATTTGACCCCACCATGCTGCGCATCGCCGCGATGAACCTCCAGCTCCACGGCATCGAAACGCCCGAACTCGTGGGTTCCGACGCCCTGAGCGAGGGCAACAGCCAGATCCGCGAGCGCTTCAGCCTCATCCTCGCCAACCCGCCCTTCAAGGGAAGCCTCGATTTCGACGCGGTGGAGAAATCGCTGCTCCAGACGGTGCACACCAAAAAAACAGAGCTGCTGTTCATGGCCCTGATCCTCCGGATGCTGCGCCGGGGCGGCAGGGCGGCAGTGATAGTGCCCGACGGCGTGCTGTTTGGCAGCAGCGGGGCACACAAGGGCCTGCGCCGCGAAATCGTGGAAAACCACAGGCTCGAAGCCATTGTGTCGATGCCATCGGGCGTGTTCAAGCCCTATGCCGGGGTGAGCACGGCGATTGTGTTTTTCACCAAAACGGGCACCGGCGGCACGGGCGAGGTGTGGTTTTACGACATGAAGGCAGACGGCTACAGCCTGGACGACAAGCGCAACCCGGTGGCGGAGAACGACATCGCGGACATACAGGCGCGCTGGGCGCGGGTGCGGGCTGGCGAAGCGGAGGAGCGCGGGCGGGCACGCACGGCGCAGTCGTTTCTGGTGCCGAAAGCCGAGATTGTGGCGAATGAATACGACCTCTCGATCAACCGCTACAAGCAGGTGGAGCATGAGGAGCAGGAATGGCCCTCGCCGAAGGAGATTCTGGCTGAGATCCGGGCGCTGGATGCGCAGCGGGCCGAGGCAATGTTAAACCTGGAAAAGTTGTTGGGATGAAGTGGGTGAAAATAGCGCCTGTAGTTAAGATTAAAAATTTAATCATGCAGGTAGAGAAGTGTGATCCAAAACAAAAATTTGATTTCATAAACTATGTTGACATTTCCGGGTTAGATAATTTAACGAAAACAATTGCCGAAGTTCAGAATCTTATTTCAATTAACGCACCTAGTCGAGCAAGACAGTTAATATATCGTCACGATATACTAGTATCAACTGTCCGTCCAAATTTAAATGCGGTGGCACTGGTTGAAAAAGCGTATGAAAACTTAATTGCCAGCACTGGTTTTTGCGTTTTGCGAGCAAACATCAACCTATTAGACCATGTTTGGAACTCTCAGCGGCAAATTCTATTCAGAATGATACTGATGAAGGCCAGCTGTATGAAAGCGGCATGGGACTCGGGAAGTTTTTCATAATCGCGATTGAGTCGCCGGAAGAAGTTGAGCCATCCGAAAG
>JBGSKC010000002.1:0-33402 GCA_041741415.1 Bacteroidia bacterium
TCGATTATGAGCGCGTGGAGTTTCTCGAACAGGAACTCACACAGCTCTTTCCCGAACGAGAGGGAAAGGACCGCCGCGTGGACAAACTGGTGAAAGTCTGGCTGCGCAACGGCGAGGAAAAATGGATGCTCATACATCTTGAGGTGCAGGGCTACCGGGATATAGAGTTCGAGCGCAGGATGTTCACGTATGCCTACCGGATCCTGGACCGCTACGGCGAACTCGTGGAAGCCCTGGCCATTTTTACCGACCCCAACAAAAATTTTCGCCCGGATTCCTTCATCCTGACAACCTGGGAGGGGGAAAACGGTGGGAATGGAAGGAAAAGGAAAAAGCAGAAATACGGGATCCGCTACAAGTACCGGACCTATAAACTCCTTGACCAGTCGCGGGAGGAACTGGCTGCGAGCGACAACCCCATCGCGCTGGCTTTGCTGGTGGCCTATGATTCCATCCTGAAAAAGAAAGAATGGAAATCGGAGAAAGTTCCTGACAGTGAGCAATTTGTATTAAAAACAGCATGGCTCAGGCTGTTGCTGGAGAAGGGCTACGACCGGGAGGCGATTGTGCGGCTAACCACTTTTGTGATCCATTACCTCCCGTTTTCCAAATCAGAAATGATCGTTACATTTGACAAACACGTTGCAGACCAGACACAAAACAAAGAAGGCATGGGTATCATTGAGCGCGTCGAAAACGAGATAAAGAGGATGGCCTTTGAAGAAGGCTTTGGAGAGGGGATTGAAAAAGGCAAACTGGAAGGCTTTGGAGAGGGGATTGAAAAAGGCAAGCAAGAAGGTAAGTTGGAAGGCACCAAGGCCGGAATGTTATTAGGAAAAATCCAAAGTCTGGAGACCTTATTCTCGCAGTCCCTGCTGACGACAAGCAGAAATGAAGACCTCGCGGTGGCCTTTGAATTACCCATTGAGTGGGTGGAAAGGATCCGCAAAGGCGACATTCCCGGCATGGAAGAAGTGGAGAAATTCCTGGCTGGTCAGAACAGAAATGGAAACGGGCATTAATCCCGCAAGGGACAGCTTCACCGGGTCTTTCAGGCTGTGATGCTTATTACTGGTGAATTTTTTTCTGCCATTTTCACAAAACCAGCCTGACTCAGGACTGCATTTTCAGCCATACGGCAGCAAAATCAGCGGCACGGGCAGCCAGTGCCATATAGGTAAGCGAGGGGTTTTGCACCCCGGTAGATACCATGCAGGAACCATCTGTAACAAAGACATTGGGCACGAGGTGCATCTGGTTCCATTCATTCAGCAGGGATGTGCGCGGATTGCTGCCCATTCGCACGCCGCCCATTTCGTGAATATCCAGTCCGGGTGCCTGCCCGCTGTCTCCTTCCTCAATATCGTAGCAGCCGGAGGCTTCCAGCATGGCGCGCCCCTCCCGGAAAAAATCCGCCAGCAGCCGCTCATCGTTGTCGGTATAGCCTACCGAGGTCACCAGTTGTGGCACGCCCCATTCATCTGTGAGGCTGTCGTGAAGGCGAACATGGTTCCCGGCCTGCGGAACTGTTTCCGCCTGCATCATCATGTAAACGGACCATTCTCCGGGCTGCATCATGGCTTCTTTGAATTCGGCACCGATGCGTGGGCCTTCAAAATCGGCGGCCCGGGCCCAGCTTTCGCGAAGCGCGGAGAAAAAAACCATGTAGCCGCCTTTGAAATCAGTTTCCTGCCCTGTCAGGTTGCGGAAATTAGGCATCATGGGCTGAGTAGGCCTTCTGCCAAAAGGCAGGCACTCTTCAAGCCCGTCGCGTTTGGCTGTCAGACTTCCACGGTAGTTATGAAAGGCAATGTGGGTACCAAGCAGGCCATTATCATTCCCCAAACCCTTCGGGAAACGCTCTGAACGGGAGTTGAGCAACAGCAGGTTGGTGTTGAGGGTGGCAGCGTTCACGAAAATGAGTTTTGCCGAAAACGTCTGCTTTTCTTTGGTGAGGCGGTCAATTACCTGAACCCCGCTGACAAGGCCGGAGGCTTCATCGTAGGTCAGTTTTTCCACAACAGAATCGGGCCGCAAGGTGAGGTTCCCTGTTTTTTCTGCCCAGGGCAAGGTGGAAGAGTTGGCATTAAAATATCCGCTGAAAGGACAGCCTCTCTGGCAGAGATTTCTGGCCATGCACTGGCCACGGCCCTGCTGCAGGTGAATGTCCTGCGGCTCAGTGAGGTGAGCGCACCTCCCGATCACAACATGGCGGTCGTTCCATTTCTGGTGAATGAGGTCGGCCATGGCACGTTCGGCAGCACTCATCTGCCAGGGCGGCAGAAATTCACCATCGGGGAGGGTTTCCAGCCCGTCGGGATTGCCGCTGATGCCCACAAATTTTTCAACATGGCTGTACCAGGGAGCGAGGTCATCATAAGAAATCGGCCACTGAAAACCGTACTTCAGCCGACGGGGAGCGTCAAAGTCGAACCGGCTCCAGCGTTGGGTCTGCCTCGCCCAGGTCAGTGATTTCCCACCAACCTGATAGCCCCGGATCCAGTCGAAAGGCTTTTCCTGAACGTACGGATGCTCCTGGTCCTTCACGAAAAAGTGAGCAGCATCCTCCCGAAAGGCATAGCAGCGGGCCACCACGGGATTTTCGGCCACAATCTCCTGCGGCAATGTACCCCGATGCGGAAACTCCCAGGGGTGCTTCAGCGCGGTGGGATAATCAACGAGATGCTGTACCTGACGGCCGCGCTCCAGCACGAGCGTTTTGAGGCCGCGCTCGCACAGTTCTTTGGCGGCCCAGGAGCCGGAAATGCCGGAGCCAATTACAATCGCATCGAAAGAGGTGGACATATCGCGGAGGTTATTCTGCCAGAAGGAGTAAGCTAAGGATTCCGGGTGGCAGGGCCGTGCCGGGCCATGGGGCAAATGTTTCGTCTGATTCTCCTGCCCTACCCGCTTGCATTCTGAGCCTTTTGCTATCTTCGTTATTCATTGTCCCCCTTTTCCACATCCGAATCTTCTCCCCATGTTTGCTCCTGCCACTTACCAACAGCGCCGCCAGTCCTTGTTCAAGCTCATGGGCCGGGCTGAGGGTCTGCTACTTTTTCCCGGCAACGACGAAAGCCCGATGAATTACCGCGACAACACCTATCATTTCCGGCAGGACAGTACTTTTCTGTATTATTTCGGGATCGACAAACCGGGGTTGTTTGCCACCATGGACCTGGCAAGCGGCGAAGCAACCTTGTTTGGAGAAGAGATCACGATGGATCATGTGGTGTGGATGGGGCCTCAGCCCAGCCTCGCCGAGTTTGCAGCAGCCGCAGGCGGCATGAAGGTTGGAAGCCTGGAAGATCTCAACTCAATGCTTGCCCAATCCACCCGTCTCAACCGCTCTGTTCACCTGCTGCCAGCTTACCGGGGCGAAACCCAGATCCAACTGGCATCCTGGCTGGGTTGCGCCCCTGCAGCTTTGCCTGTTTCCGAAAGTCTGATCAGGGCTGTGGTGAAGCAACGTTCCATCAAATCAGCAGAGGAAATTGCACAACTAGACCTCGCCTGCACCCTCACAGCCAGGATGCACGCCCAGGCGATGCGGATGGTCCGGCCCGGCATGTTGGAAGCTGAAGTGATGGCTGCTGTCAAACAGCAGGCCCTAGCCGCCAATTCAGATACTTCCTTTCCCATCATTTGCTCGGTGCGCGGCGAAGTGCTTCACAACCACTACCACGGCAACCGCCTGGAAGACGGCCAGCTTCTTTTGCTGGACGCTGGCGGAGAATCGCCGCTCCACTATGCCGGCGACATGACCCGAACCTTTCCGGTGTCGGGCAAATTCACCCAACAGCAAAAGGAGATCTATGAGATTGTCCTTTCGGGAGTTGAGCTGGCGCTGGACATGATCCGGCCCGGGATCAGCTACCTGGAGGTTCACCTGGCTGTGGCGCGGAGCCTCACAGTGGGTTTGCAGCAGGTTGGTCTGATGCATGGCGATCCCGATGAATCGGTGGCAGCCGGAGCTCATGCGTTGTTTTTTCCACATGGCCTTGGCCACATGCTGGGGCTCGATGTGCACGACATGGAGAATCTTGGCGAGGCTTTTGTAGGCTACGCCGAAGGACAGCAGCGGTCGACGCAGTTTGGATTAAAGTCGCTGCGGCTGGCACGCCCGCTGGAGACAGGCTTTGCCCTCACTGTGGAGCCGGGGTTGTATTTTATCCCCCCTCTGATCGGGCGCTGGAAGCAGGAAAAACGCTGGGAGTCCTTTATCCACTTCGATAAACTAGCCTCTTACACCGATTTCGGCGGCATCCGGATCGAGGAAGATGTGATCGTAACCGAATCGGGAGGGCGGGTATTGGGCGAGCGACTGGCCAGCAAGGTGGAAGCCGTCGAAGCCCTGAGAGCAGAGGCGCTTCAGGCCTGATCACGGATCAAAGCAGAGAAGACCGCATGAAAGGCTTGGATTAATTCCCGGCCAGCACAGCCACGACATCCTCTTCGCTCATCCCGGCAGCATCAGCGATTTCACTGATGGCAAGCCCGGCACTGTGCAGCCTGCGGAACAAAGCGTTTTTGATCGCTCGTTCATGATCTGCCCGCTGCTTTTCCTCCTCTGCACGCTGCTTTTCTTCCTCGGCACGCTGCTTTTCCTCTTCGGCCTGTAGCCGGGCAGCGGCCAGTAGCTCATCTTTTTTGTGGAACTCATTCAGCACCTCATCCTCCAGGTCCATGTCTTCCTCGATCCTGGGATTTTGAAGGGCTTTGTGTAACCGGCGAATCATGGCGATATGGGTCAATGTGCCTTTCACAGTTCAAAGATAGCTGTTTTGTTGAGCGCAGGCAATCGGAAAAGTGGTGGTCAAATGGTAGCGAAATTATCCTCCAAGCGCCTGGCGATAGCTTGCCTGCCTTATTTTCAGATCAGCAAATCCAGCAACAAAATAGCGAGGAAGCCCACAGTTGACACAATCGTTTCCATCAGCGACCAGCTCAAAAAGGTGTCCTTCATGCTCACCTGAAAATACTCCTTAAACAGCCAGAAGCCTGTGTCGTTCACATGCGAAAACATCAGGGAGCCAGCCCCAACTGCCAGGACCATCAGCTCAGGCGGGGTATCGACCATGGCCACAAAGCCTGCCAGAATCCCGGCTGTAGCTTGCCCGGCTACAGTTGCCGAGCCGATGGCCACCCGGATAACCGCAGCAGTTGCCCATGCCAGAAACAAAGGCGACAAGGAAGAAGCCGCCAGCGTATTGGCAATTTGCTCGGCCACCTCACTGTCCTCCAAAATTTGCTTCAGCCCGCCTGCCCCGGCAATGACCAGCAACACAAAAGTAATGTCTTTTACGCCCGTTGCCATGGTATTCATGGTGTCTTTCATGGATTTTCCTTGCGCCACCCCCAGAGTAAAAGCTGACACCATCACCGCGATGAGCATAGCCACGATGGGATTTCCAATAAATAAAACCGCGGTGCGGGCTCCCCTTCCCTCCGGAAAAACGGGTGCCAGCAGGGTGCTGCCAGCAATCAAAAACACAGGAAGCAAAGCGCTCAGAAAGGAAATCCCGGCACCCGGCAAAGGTTTGTTTTCGCTGTCTGCGGAAGGAAGAAATTCTTTAGGCACCGAAGCATGAATGCGCTTGAGGGTGCGGGAAAAAAGTAACCCTGCCACGGCGATGGCAGGCACTGCGGCCACGATCCCGTAGAGCAGGGTGAGCCCCAGGTCAGCGCCAAACTTGTTCGACAGGTCGGTGGGAGCCGGGTGAGGAGGCAAAAAACCATGCGTCACGGAGAGAGAGGCCAGCATCGGAATGGCCACATACAGCAAAGGCAGTCTGGTTGTGGCTGCCACAGAAAAAACCAGCGGCACAAGGATCACAAACCCAACCGAGTAAAACATCGGAATTCCGACAACAAACCCCGCGATCATCAGGGCGATTTGCACATATCGAACACCAAACCAGCCCACCAGACGGTCGGTGATAGTTCGAGCTGCCCCGCTTTCAGCCACGATTTTCCCCAGCATGGCACCCAGTCCCAGAATCAGCACCAAAAACCCGAGGGTGTCGCCCATCCCTTTTTGCAGGGAAGTAAGCACCGACAACGGCGGCAACCCCACTCCCAACCCAATGCCGATGGCCACCATCACAAACGCGATGAAAGCATGGATTCGCGCCACGCTGATGAGCAGGAGAAGGGCCAGCACCCCCAAACAAACGATCAGGATGTTCATGCAGGAAAGGGTTTTCGGTTCGTGGCAACTGCCAACAGCTACCTTTGCCAACAAATTAAACAGCCCGAGGCTGTCAACCATCTTGCCCTGACTTGTATTTGGCCCTTCCGGCTGCCTTTCCTAATTTTCCCAAAAGCTTCTCATGAATCGTTGGATCCTGATCGCCTGCCTCGGCCTCCTGGCCTGTGAACCCAAGTTGAAAGAAACAAGCTATGACCCTGCCGGGGCCACCGACACCCGCGATAAACCTGTCCAGCATCAGGTCAAACAAATTTTCCGGCCTGATCAGGGCAAGGTCAGCTTCTCCAACGATTTTCCCGACGGGCGGCTCACGGCAGTTGAATCCAAAGGCAGCAATGCCTACACGCTGGACATTCTCCCTGAAAATCAACCCATTAACAAAAGTCCTTGGTTCGCCTTTCAGGCCTGGGCAGAGCAGCCCGATTCTGTGACCCTCACGCTCCGGTTTCCTGGGTTTCGCCACCGATACATTCCCAAGCTCTCCGCTGATGGCCGCAACTGGTCGCGGCTCGATTCCAGCGCCATGACCATTGACACCGCCGCAGGAACTGTCAGTTTTCAGGTTTTTTTGCAGCCGACTCCCCTTTGGATCGCGGCTCAGGAACTGCTCCCCTCCGACTCAGTCTATGCATGGGAACAGCGCCTTGTGGAGAAACATGCTGGTACAAAGGTCAGGATTGGGTTTAGCAAACTCGGCAAGCCGATCTACATGAGCCATTTTGGCGAACTGAGCAGCCGCCAGTGGATTGTTGTGCTGGGCCGCCAGCACCCGCCGGAGGTTTCGGGGTATATTGCCTCCCAGGCCTTCATGGAAACTTTGCTCGCCGAAACCGACCTGGCCAAAGCCTTTCGTTCCCGCTTCCGGATTGCCATGGTGCCCATGCTCAACCCTGATGGCATCGATTTGGGCCACTGGCGGCACAGTTCCGCAGGGGTGGACCTCAACCGCGACTGGGTGGCCTTCAACCAACCCGAAACCCGGGCCGTGCGGGATTACCTCCTCCCCAGCATTTCCGAAGGAATTCAGGTGCCTTTTGCCATTGATTTTCACTCCACCGACAGCGACATGTACTATGTTTTCTCCGACGACATGCATTCGCACCTGCAGGGGTTTACCGGCAAATGGCTCGACCGGATGAAAGCGAAAATTCCCGGATATGAACCCGATACAGAAGTGACAGATATGCAGTCTCCATCGGCTAAATACTTCTTCTTCAAAGAATTGGGAACGGAGTTCGTCACCTTCGAAGTTTCTGACGAGGCGCCCCGGGAGGCTGTTCGCCAGAGGGCCATCGCAGGGGCGGAAGCCCTCATGGAGCTGCTGCTGGAGGAATAGGATTCCCACCCTTGGGTTTTAGAGTTGGATGCGAGAGCCGAGAACCGGGAGCCGGGACCGGAGGCGAAGCCAATTTCTTCAACTCCCAACCCAAAAACTCCCAACTCAAAACTCCCAAATCCCATATTCCACCGCTTCCCACTCCGCCACAGCTTTTTGTTCAGACGAAAAATGGATGCCAACGGCGATCACTGGCTGGCTTTGACCCAGGAAGCGCTCGCCATACTGCTTGTCGCGGATCTGGTCCAAAGCAGCGCGGGCGCTGTCGTCGAGCTTGAATTCTAAAATATAGATCCCTGATTTAGCATAAACTACACTATCAATCCTGCCCTGACTGGTACTCACTTCCGACTCTATCAGCAAGCCAACTCCCTGAAATGTAAGGTGCAAAACAGCATGAAAAAATGCCTCTCTTTTCTCCAGAAAAATCTGATGTGGAATCGTTGCAAAAATGCGGTTGACCTGGTTGATTACCTCCTGAAGATCTCCTGCATCAAATGCGATCCGGATGGCGGCATACACAGCCTGTGTTTCGGTGTGGGGGGCGTGGCGGTAGGCAGCCAGGAGGTACTGCAGCATGGAGTCCTTGACCTCCAGATTAGGATACCTGAGGGTGTAGAGCCGGTTGTCGCGATCGTAGTGTTGAATGGTCAGGTAGCCGGTTTGAAACATCAGGCTCACCCAGTCGAGATTTTCCAGGCTGTAGCTGTCAAATGCGCTGATGCCCGCTTTGACTTGTGAAAAGTCATAGGCGAACTCCCGCTCCAGGGCTTTGATCAGAAAGGTTGGCGTGCCGGTATCCCACCAAAAATTCCGGAAATTTCGTGTCTTGACGAGGTTGAGAATAGAAAATGGATTGTAGAGGGTTTCTTTTCCTATCCAGCGGTAGCCGTTGTACCAGGCACGGATTTGCTCAATCATATCCGCGCGGCTCACCTCAAATTCACTGGCCAGCAAATCGATTTCCCCGGAAAAAACATGCTCAAATTCTGCCTGCGTGTAACCGGTAATCGTGGCAGCGTAGGGATGGATGGTAAGGTCTTCGAGATGGTTAAGGTCAGAGAAAAGCGAGACTTTGGAAAATTTGGATACCCCGGTGATGAGCAGCACCCGAAGATAAGGGTCACTGTCCTTCAAAACGGAGAAGAAGTTTTTAAGGATTTCCCGGTTGCTGTTTGCCTGCTCCAGATCGTCAAGGTAATCGATCATGGGCTTGTCGTATTCGTCGATCAGCAGCACGAGCTTTTTTTCGCCACTGCCCAACTTGTGGATCAGCTCCCTGAATCTGCCTGAAAGCCCCTCTGCCTGAAGCTCAACACCATACTTTTCGGCCCCTTCCCGGACCAGCCTGAGCAGGGCAGCCTCCAACCCAATCTCCTTGTACCCCGAACTGCTGAACGAAAAGTGAATAACAGGGTGAACCGCCCAGTCGTGGTTGGCCTCGCGATCTACCCAAAGATCTTGAAAAAGGTCCCGCCTGCCGAGGAAAAAGTATTTCAATGTACTCAAAAGCAACGACTTACCAAACCGGCGGGGACGCGAAAGGAAATACGCCTTCCCGCTTTCTACCAGCTCAAAAATCGTTTTGGTCTTGTCCACATAGACAAACCCTCCGGTCCTGAGCTCTGAGAAGTCCTGTATGCCGATCGGGTACTTTTTCATAGATGCAAGATAAAGAAAAAGGCACAGGATCAGCCGTCCGCGCGCTGGCTCCCATCCCCAAAAGCTGACGGGGAGATACAGCCAACCTGCCATATCTCCCCGTCATCACCAAAGGCTTTCCTCTACCGCATCAGGGTAATCGAGCCTTTTTGCAGGAACGGTGCCCCGTTGTAGCTGGTGCCGCGAATGACATAGGTGTAAACGCCTTCATTCACCTGCTGACCCTTGTAGGTGCCATCCCAGCCAATCTCAGGGTCGTAGCTTTCAAACAACAGCATTCCCCAGCGGCTGAAAATCTGCAAATGGAAGGTTTGGATATGAAGCCCGCTGGCTTTCCACTCGTCGTTGATGCCGTCGAGGTTTGGCGTGAAGGCATTCGGCACCCGGATATTGCCCAGGATGTCCACACAGGTTTCATTCGACACGCTGATGGCCCGGTTGCCACCCTGTTCCTCGGCCACCACCCGGTAGCAATACTCCGGCTGGTCGAGGCTGGTCTGGGTGTCGTAATACTCGTGAACATCTCCGTTCACCCGGTCCACGATCCGCCACTGGCCCACCGTATCGACAAAAATCTCGATCCGGTAGCGGTCCACGCCGTAGGTCCACTCTTCGTAGGGGGTCCAGCGAATGAGCGGGGTGATCCCGTCTTTCTCCACTTTAGCCACAATCGATTTGCCGACATTCGACAGCGGGGTGTAGTTGCCGCAGCTGTCCTGCGCCGAAACCCGGTACTGGTAGGAGGTTCTGTCAACAAGCACATCGGCATCGGAAAACTTCACATCTGAGGGAGTCAGGGTTGCCAGCACTACCCAGGGGCTGGATTCATACTGGCGCTCCACATACACAAACTCAGCGCCCGGCAGCTCGAATTGCTTCCATTCCACAAGCACCTCCCGGTTATTTTCAACCGTGGCGCGCACCATTTGGGTGGCACGGCCTACCGTTCCGTGGAAGTTGACCGCCAGGGCGGTGTCCGACCAGGAATCCTGAAGGTCAGCAATACCAATGGCATGAATACGGTAGAAATAGTCGTTGAAGCAATCTTCAATTTCCTCTGCGAACTGGGTGATTGTACCCGGAACCAGACCAAGGAAAATCACATCCTGCTGGTTATAGCTGTTCACCCGATATACTTCATACTGTGCCACGGTTGTCCAGCCGACGTAGGGATTCCACGACACCAGGATTTGGCCCGGGGTTGGGATGGCTTCCACGTCAATCGTGCAGTGGGACCGGGTCAGGTTCAGGCCGGATTCGGTTCCGCAGAAATTGGTCACGGTCACCCGGTAGCAATAGCTGTTTTCCGTCGTTCTGAGGCCAGCTTCAATCCAGACGGTGTCATTGGCATAGAATGTTTCGAACACTTTCACGAAGCCAACGCCCTGCTCCTCCCGGTACACACTGTACTTCAGGAAGTCGTCGTCGCCATGTGGCCGCCAGCGAATTTCTACTTTTTCGTCGTCCAGCACGCTCACCGCATGAATTTGGATCGGGTCGGGGATGATGTCGCCCAGAACCGTTACCAGATTGGGCTTGGTGAGGCTGGTTTGGCAACCCAGAGAATCTGTCACGGTGAGGGTCACATCGTAGCTGCCAGCCGCCGGGTAAGCATAAATGATGCTGTCGCGCAGGGCTGTTGTCACTTTCCCGTCACCAAAATCCCAGCGCCAGTTCGCAAATCCTGCCAACCCGGAGCCTGTGGCACGGAAGGTAACTGGTAACGGCGGGCATCCCTGCTCATAAATTGCCATGAAGTCGATGTCGGGATGGTCCAGCACAATGTGGTTGACCCTGGTAATCTCGTTGAAACAGCCGTTCCGGTCAGTAATTCTCAGGCCCACGGTGTAAATCCCGTCGTTCTGATAGGTGTGAACCGGGTTCTGCTGGTTGCTGGTGCTGCCGTCGCCGAAGGTCCACTCCCACACTGCCGGGGTCGGGAAGGAACGATCAAGGAAGGTGATCGCATCCGGGGCGCAGCCCACCGTGTCGGAAGCCAGGAAGTCGGCCCGCGGAATGCCATACCGGTGAATTCGCTGAAGCACAGAGTCTTCACAGCCATTCGCATCCACCACCTTCAATTTAACCACATACACGCCCACCGAGTCAAAGAAGAAGCTGAAATTTTGCGAAATGCTTCTCACCTGCCCGTTCACCGACCATTCCCAGCTGCTTACGCCATAAGGACTGGAGGAGAAATCAGCAAAATTGACCTGGAAGGGATAACAATCTGCTGTGTCGGAGCTGGTGAATCGCGCCACTGGTTTTTCAAAAATATCCACCAAACGGGGCCTGCGCAGGGTGTCGCGACAACCCAGGATATTGGTCACAATCAGCGTCACGTCATATTGAGCCGACACCAGGTAAGTATGTGCCGGGTTTTGCGCCACGCTCTGGTTTCCGTCTCCGAAGTCCCAAAACCAGCCCGTGAGGGTCGTGTCGGGAATGCTCAGGTCAAGAAAGGCCGCTGTCGATCCTTCGCATCCTGCCAGCAGGTTGCTCGTGAAATCTGCTACCGGATGCGACAAACGGATCAGGTTTGGCTTCAGAATGGATTCTGAACAGCCGTTTCCATCTCTCACGGTCAACCGCACGCTATACACGCCGTCCTGCTGGTAAACATGCACAGGATTTTGCTGGGTCGAAGTGCTGCCGTCGCCAAATTCCCACAACCAGCCCGTCAGCGGGTAGGGCTGACTGCTTTGGTCCAGGAAGCGGGCAGTAAATGGCGCACAACCTATGCTGTCCAGCAAGGTGAAAGCTGGAACAGGGGCCTGCGTTGCCTCCACCCGTTTCATCACCTCGTCACTGCAGCCGTTGGCGTCTGTCACCCGGAACCGAATCTGGTACACGCCAGGTGTGGTAAAGGTATAACTCGGCTCCTGCATATTGCTGCTGTCGCCGTTGCCAAATTGCCAGCTCCAGGCCACCGCAGGCGAGGAAACCGTGGTGGTGTTGTCCGAAATTCTCAGGGTAAATGGTGTACAGGAAACGCTGTCAGGCAGAAGGAAATCTGCCACCGGCGGCGTGGTCACCACTACTGCGTTGGGCATGACCATGGTTTTGCTGCAACCATTCACATTGGTCACAGTCAGGCTCACGGTATACTGCCCGGGGATGTTATACACTTTCTTCGGATTCTGAACGATGGAGGTGGTTCCGTCTCCGAAGATCCACAGCCAGCTGGCCAGGGTGGTGTCAGCAATCGACAAATCGGTGAATTGCACTTCCATTCCCGGACAACCCACGCCTGGCACCACGCTGAAGTTGGGCTGGGGATTCGACAAGCGAATGTACTGAACCCTCGTCAGGGTGTCACGGCAGCCATTTTGGTCCACGGCAATCAGGCTCACGGTAAACTGCCCATCCTGCGGATAGCTCACAAGCGGATCCTGCTGATTGCTCTGCTGCCCGTTGCCGAAGTCCCAGTTCCACTGCACGATTGGGGCCGGGCCGGTTGTGGTGTTGATGAACTGGGCCACATGAGGCGCACAGCCAATCGTGTCGTTGCTGAAGAAATTGGCCCTGGGCAGTTGCAGCGATTCCACCTGGCGGGTGAAGCTGCTCACACAACCCTGGTTGTCGGTTGTGGTCAGGGTAACGTCATACACGCCGGGGACCTGGTAAGTGTAGGTCGGGTGCTGCGCCGTTGAACCGCCGCCGTCGCCGAATGTCCAGCTCCATGCCACCACAGCTGAGGTCGTTCCGGCAGACTGGTCGTTGAAGGTCACGCTGAAAGGTGTACAACCTTCTGGCAGCGACGGGCTGAACAGGGTAACAGGCCCTGGCAGCACGCTCACAAAGTTGGCTTTGCTCACTGTGTGGGTACAGCCCAGCACATTGGTCACGGTCAGGGTCACGGTATAATTACCACTGCTGGTATACACCTTAGCCGGGTTTTTCTGGGTCGAGGTGGTGCCATCTCCGAAGCTCCAGAACCAGCTTTGCAGCGTCGTGTCCGGGGTACTCAGGTCGGTGAAGCTCACCATGGTGCCGGTACAAATCTGGTTGGCTGATTTGGCAAAATCAGCAACAGGGTGGCTCAGCTGGATATAGGCCGGGCGAAGCACGCTGTTGGTACAGCCAAAATTGTCCGTCACAGTCAGGCCTACATCGTAGTTTCCGTCTGAAGCATACAGATGGCTCGGGAACTGCGCAGTGCTGGTACCACCATCGCCAAAGGTCCAGTTCCAGCTCACAATCGGAGAGGAAGCTGTCGATTGATCAGAGAAATTGATCGTGGCAGGCGCACAGCCGAAGCGCTGGCTGGCCGTGAAGCTGGGTTGTGGCAAAGCCAGTGCCGTGATGCTGTGGGTCGCCGTGTCGCGGCAGCCATTCGCGTCTCTGACAATGAAGCTCACATCAAAGGTGCCGCCCTGCACGAAGGTGTGGCTGGGATTGCGAAGTGTGGACGTTCCGCCGTCCCCAAAAATCCAGAAGAAATTGGTGAGGGCCGCCGAAGTTTGGGTCGAACGATCGAAGAAGGGCACGCTGAAAGGCGTACAGGCAATCGAATCGGTCGGGATAAAGTCTGCTACCGGCGGCTGGAAAATGCGGATGATGTTCGCTTTCACCACTGTATCTGCACAGCCCAGCACGTTGCTCACGCGAAGTTCCACTGTGTACTGACCGGGCAAGGCGTAGGCATGGCTCGGGTTCTGAACACTCGCACCTGTGCCGTCGCCAAAGTTCCACTGCCACTGGGCCAGGGTCGTGTCGGGCTGGCTCGCGTCGAGGAAGGTCACCACCTGGCCCGGACATCCTGTGGAAGGGTTCCAGGTAAAATCAGCAGCCGGGTGCCTCAGGCGAATGTAGGCAGGCTTGGAAAGGGTCTGCACGCAACCAAACACATCGGTTGCAGTCAGGGTCACGGTATACAATCCGTCTGTGGTGTAGGTATGAACAGGATTGGGCAGGGTGGAGGTGGTGCCGTCACCGAAATCCCACAGGAAGCCCACAATGGCTGCCGTGCCGCTCGCCAGTTGGGTAAAGTTGATGGCCTCCGGCGCACAGCCTACGGTCTGGCTGGCAACAAAATCCACAGTCGGCAATGGCCGCACAATGACGGTCATCGATGTGTCGTCGGAACAACCGTTGCCGTCCATCACGGTCAGGATCACAGTGTAGGTTCCCGCCGCCGTGTAGGTGTGCTGCGGGTTCTGTGCCGTGGAGAAACTGCCGTTTCCAAAGCTCCACTGGTAGCTGATGATGTTCGCCGAATACCCCACCGACCCATTGTTAAAGGCCACGGTCATCGGTGTACATCCGTCTGTGTCGCTGGCAGTAAAGCTTGCCGTTGGTGGCGTCAGAATGGTCATCAGACCCTCCTGGCTGTCCTGGCAACCCTTGCTGTTGGTGATGGTCAGGCGAACAGTGTACACACCCGGGGTGCTGTAAGCATAGGTCACCTTGGAGCCGGTAGCGGTGTTGCCGTCGCCAAACTCCCAGAACCAGCTCACAATCGGGAAATCCGGGGTGGAAGCGTCGAAGAACTGCACAAAAGTTCCCGGACAGGCCTCGTCATTGTCCTGCACAAATCCCGCCACTGGTCTCGTCAGATTGATGTACTGTGGTTTGGTGAGGGTGTCCACACAGCCATATTCGTCTTCCACGGCGAGGGTCACAGTGTAAATGCCCGTGGCATCATAGCTATGGGTGGGGTTCTGAACCATGGCGCTGTCGCCATCTCCGAAATACCATTTCCAGGCCACCAGATTTCCGGAGGCTGTGCTCAGGTCGAAGAAGTCAATCTCCTCGGCACAACCCACCGTGTCTGCTGCAAAGAAGGCTGCCACCGGCGGTGCCACCGAACGAATCACCCGGCTCGTGGTCGCAACGCAGCCTTTGTTGTCGGTTACGCGCAAACGCACCTGATAGCTGCCCGGGTTTTTGAACAACACGGTTGGGTTTTTCACGATTGAGCTGTCCCCGTTGCCGAAGGTCCATCGCCAGCTCACCACCGGGGCGGGATTCCCGAACGACTGATCCTGGAAGCCTACCGTCAGCGGGTGGCAACCCACCGTGTCGGAGGCCAGGAAGGCCGCCGTCGGGGCGCTCAGCACGCGGATATAGGCTGTTTTGGTCTCCGTGTCGGTACAGTTCAGCACATTCGTCACGGTCAGCGTCACGGCATAAAGCCCCGGCACTGTGTAGGTTTTGGTCGGATTGGCGCCAACACCGGTTGTGCCGTCGCCGAAGTTCCAGGCCCAGCTCATCAGGGTGGTGTCTGGGGTGCTGGTGTCAAAAAACTGAACCTCAGTACCCGGGCAGAGTTCCTCGGCTGTCACGTCAAAATTAGCCACAGGATGGGTCAGGCGAATGTATTGGGGCTTGGTCAGGGTATCCCGGCAGCCATTCACATCGCCAACAATCATCGACACGGTATAGGTTCCGTCGGCAGCGTAGGTATTCACCGGCACCGGCGAATTCGAAAGATTGCCATCTCCAAAGCTCCAGCCCCAGAAGTTCAGCACAGCACCGGATTGGGTCTGGTCAAAGAAAGTGATGATGGCCGGGGCACAACCTGCGCTGTCGCTGGCCACAAAGTCGGCCACAGGGTTTGCAAACACCCGCACCAGCCCGGTAGCAGTGTCCGTACAGCCCAATGCATCGGTAGCGATGAGCCGGACCGCATAATTGCCCGGATTCACATAGGTCACATTTCGCTGCACCAACCCGGAGGTCACGCCATTGCCAAAATCCCAGGCCCAGCTCACTACCGGCTGGCTATTGATCGTGGTTGTGTTGGTGAATTGAGCGAAAAATGGGGCACAGCCTTCATTATCTGCAATGGTAAAGGAGGCGTCTGGACGGGTGTTCACGGTAATCAGGCTGGACTTGATCACGGTGTCCACACAACCCAGGGCGGTTGTCACAACCAGCCGCACAGAATAGGTCCCGGCCGTGGAGTACACATGGCTGGGGTTCTGCTGCGTAGAGATGCCCCCGTCGCCAAAATGCCAGGCCCAGCTCGCGATTGTCGTATCGGCCAGGGTCTGGTCTGTGAATTGCACCGAAGCTCCCGGACAAATCAGGCTGGTGGAGGCGGTAAAATCAGCCTCGGGGTCGCGCATCCGGATGTAGTTCGTCCGGCTCAATGTGTTCACGCAGCCGTTGGCGTCCGTCACGGTGAGGCTCACGGTGTAGCTGCCATTGCTGGTGTAGGTGTGTTGTGGCGAACGAAGCGTTGAGCTGTTGCCGTCACCGAAATTCCACAGCCAGGCCACAGGAACGGAAGCTCCCGAGCTGATATCGGTAAACCGGACCAGCTGCGGCGGACAGCCATTCGTGACATTGGCAAAGAAATTCACATTCGGCAAATCTCTCACCGCCACGGTGATATCAGCTGTGTCTTTACAGCCAAAGGCATCTCCGACAATCAACCTCACTGGATAATTTCCTGCAGCTGCGTAGGTCTGCGGAACAGGCGTGGCCAGGGTGGAGCTGTTTCCATTGCCGAAGGTCCAGTTCCAGCCAGTCAGGGCGAAACTGCCTGCCGTACTGTTGTCCTGGAAATTGACAAGCAGGGGGCGGCAGGCCGTCGTGTCGCCCGGCATCGGAATGGCCGTGGGCGGGGTATACACCCGGATCTGGGTCGGGAAGGTGAAATCGTCTGTACACCCCAACGCATTCGTCACTGTCAGCCGCACGGTGTACAGCCCCGGAGTATGGTACACATAGCCCGGGTTTTGCTGGGTAGAGGTTCCACCGTCACCGAAATCCCACAACCAGCCCACAATCGGGTGATCAGGAATGGACAGGTCAGTGAACTGGACCGTGGTGCCCGGACAAAGCTGGGTCAGCGAGGCGCTCAGGTTTGCAGTCGGATGGGTGAGCTGGATGTACTCCGGCTTGACGAGGGTATGCGAACAACCATTCACATCTGTCACAGTCAGGGTCACGGTGTAGGAACCGTCAGCTGCGTAGGTGTGTGTCGGTGTTTGCAGGGTGGAGGTTCCGCCGTCGCCAAAGTCCCACAGCCAGGCATTGATGGCCACAGGACCAGTGGAAAGGTCCTGGAAGGTGATGCCGGTTGGGGCACAGCCAACTGTGTCAAGGGCCACGAAATTGGCCACAGGATTTTCATAAGCCGTGACGGCCAGGCTTCCTGTGCTCTGACAGCCATTTGCATCTGTTACCGTCAGTATGGCAGTGTAGGCTCCCGGTACTGTGTAGGTGTAGGCCGGATTCCGGACAAGGCTGCTGGCGCCGTTGCCAAAGGTCCAGCTCCAGGAGGCCAGGGCGGCGCTGCCCGGCGTGGAGCTATCGGTGAAAATGACAGCATGTGGAGCACAGCCATCAGGATCCGAAACGGCGATCGACACTTGCGGCGGCGTCAGCACGGTGATGTTGCTCACCGAAACAACCGTGTCGCGGCAACCCAGGATATTCCTCACAATCAACCGCACAGGATAAGACCCCGGGGTGTTGTAGCTGTGCGTCGGATTCTGCAGGGTGGAGCTGTTGCCATCCCCAAAGGTCCACTGCCAGTTCACCAGGGTGGTGTCCGGGATGGACGTATCGGTGAAGCTCACGCCCACAGGCACACCCGGGCACACGAGGCTCAGGTCGCGGGTGAACCCGGCAACAGGATGCGACAGGCGGATGTACTCCTGCCGCACCAGGGTATCGCGGCAGCCGTAGATGTCGCCGACAATCAGGGTCACATCATACTCGCCGTCTGCTGTGTAGCTGTGAACCGGATTCACGCTCATCACCGCGCTGTCGCCATCGCCGAAGTGCCATTTCCAGTAGTTCAAACTGCTGCCGGAAGTGGAGGTATTGGTGAACCGCACGGTGCGGGGCGAACATCCCAGGGTGTCGGGCGAGAAGAAATTCGCCACGGGCAATTCTCTGGCTCTCACCACTTTGCTGGTGCTGCTCTGGCAGCCGTTGGCATCAGTCACGGTGAGGCCGAGGGTGTAAAGCCCGGGGGTCGTCCAGGTATGGCTTGGGTTCTGGGCAAGGCTCTGGCTGCCATCGCCGAAATCCCAGGCCCAAGCCACCAGGGCTGCAGCTCCGGCTGTTGTCTGGTCTGTCAGGGCGATTGTGAGCGGGGTGCAATTCGCCGAATCACTCATCGCAAAGGCTGGCACAGGCGGAGCCAGGACGGAAATCACATTGCTCCGCACCCTCGTGGAGGTACAGCCCAGGATGTTGGTCACTGTCAGGGTCACGGTGTAAACGCCCGGCGTGCTGTAGGAATGGCTGGGGTTCTGGGCCGTGGAGGTGGCTCCGTCGCCAAAATTCCAGGACCAGGCGATGATTGTCGTGTCGGGAATCGAAGTGTCGGTGAAGGTGACGCCAATCGGCACATTCGGACACACAATGCTGTTGTTGAAGGCAAAATTGGCGGTCGGGTGGCTCAGACGAATGTAATTCGTCTTCGTCACCGAATCCCGGCAACCATTCTGATCGGTCACCCGCAATTTTACCGAATAGGTCCCGTCTGCTGCATACACGTGAACCGGATTGGGCGAGGTGGAAGTGTTCCCGTCGCCAAAATCCCACAGCCAGGCTACCTTCACAAAAGGCGAAGTGCTCAGGTCGCTGAAAGTGATCGGCTGGGGCGCACAGCCCACCCGCTGATTCGCCACAAAATCAACTGTCGGCACCTGGAACACGCGAACAGTCTCGGTGTGGGTGTCTGAACAGCCGTTATTGTCGGTCACGGTCAGGGTCACGGTGTAAAGTCCCGGCGTGTTGTACACATAGGTCGGATTCGCCAAAACCGAACTGCCGCCATCTCCGAAGTTCCAGGCCCAGTTCACAATGTTCCCGGTTCCGTTGGTGCTGGTGCTGGTAAACGAAACAGTCAGCGGGTCGCAACCTGTTGCCGGGGTTCTTGTGAAAGAGGCCGTCGGCGGAGTATAAACATTGATAAAGGTATTCTTCGTGATGGTGTCCCGGCAGGTAATGCCGTCGGTCACAATCAGGGTCACCGTGTAACTTCCAGGTGTGGTGTACACATGGCTGGGGTTCTGGGTATTCCCAAGCGGCGACCCATCGCCAAAGTCCCAGATCCAGTTGATCACGGGGAAATTCCCTGTCGACAAATCGGTGAAGGTGGCCGTAGTGCCGGGGCACAGGATGGTCTGGCTCACGCCGAAGTCTGCATCCGGATGATCCAGTTCGATATAATTCACCCTCGTCAGCGAATCTTTACACCCGTTGATGTCGGTCACAACCAGTTTCACGGTGTAGGTTCCGTCATTCATGTAAACGTGGGTGGGGTTCTGAGAAATGCCAATATTGCCGTCGCCGAAGGTCCAGCGCCAGGCCACAGGCGAATTGACTCCTGTGCTCATGTCCACAAAGCTGATCCCGGTAATGGCGCAGCCCACGGTGTCGCCCGCCACGAAATTGGCGTCAGGGTTTGGGTGAATATACACCTGGCGGAAAGCAGTGTCGCGACATCCGTTTGCATCAGTCACCTGCAAACTCACCGTGTAGGTGCCTGGGTTGACATACAAAAAGCTGGCGTTGGGCGTGGTGGTCCCCGATCCGGTGCCGAAATTCCACAAATAACCTGTCAGCGGGGCTCCGCTCGGAATGGCCGTGCTGCTGAAGGAGATGTTCGCCGGCAAACACTCAGTGGTATCGCTGATGGTGAAGCTGCTCGTGGGCCGTGGGTAGGTGATCACGTGCTGGGGCCGCACCAGGGTGTCGCGGCAGCCGAAGATATTCGTCACAATCAGCCGCACATCGAATGTGTCGGAACCATAGTACACATGGGTCGGGTTCCGCAGGGTGGAGGCCGGAGAGCCGTCGCCAAAATCCCAGCTCCAGCTTATCGTGGTATCTGCCACCGACAAATCGGTGAAGCGCACAGTCTGCGGAGGGCAGGTCACGCCGGCATTGGAAGTGAAGTTGGCCGCAGGGTGCGACAGTTGGATATAGTCCACCCTCGTCAGGGTGTTCACGCAGCCGTTGGCGTCGGTCACAGTGAGGGTCACAGTGTAGTTGCCGTCTGCTGCGTAGGTGTGGGTGGGGTTCTGAAGGTTGGAGGTATTGCCATCGCCAAAATCCCAGAGCCAGGCTACAGCAGGACTCAGGCCCAGGGTTTCATCGGTAAATGGCACGGCGATAGGCGCACAACCATAGCGGAATGCGCTGAAATTCACCGGAGGCAGCGGATCAATCGTGACGGTCCGGGTGGCGTTGCCGCTGCAACCCTGGTTGTCGGTCACGGTGAGGGAAGCCGTGTAAATGCCCGCCGTGGTGTACAAATGCGGGGCAATGGTCTGGCCGGTGGCGGTATTGCCGTTGCCAAAATTCCAGGCCCAGTTCACAAGCGGGAAGGAGCTCGTGGCGCTTTCGGTGAAAGTTACTGCAGCTGGTACGCAGTCCCGGGAGGGGCTCACCGTGAAGGCCGCAGTGGGTGGCGCCGTTACCTCAATCGACAGGGGCACAGTGGAGGTATCCACGCAACCATCGGAGGTTGTCACAATCAGCGACACCTGGAAAATGCCGGTGGCCAGGTAGATGTGGGTGGGGTTCACGGCTGTGGAGGTATTGCCATCGCCAAACTCCCACAAAAAGCCGGTGATCGACGACTTGGCCGTGCTCTGGTTGGTGAAGCTCACGCTCTGGCCCAGACAGATTTTGTTCTGACTGGAGGTAAACTGGACATTCGGCAGCGGGAGCACTTCCACGCTGTCCAGGCTCGCCACAGCCACCCGGCATCCGAATTCATCTTCCACAACCATCACAGGGTTGGCGGTGGTGTCATTCAGGTAAATGTGGCTCACAACCGTTCCCACATCCGTTGCGCCATCTCCGAAGAAAAACTCATAGGTCCACAACGGGTTGGGGCTCGTGACGGCAAAGGTCACCTCCAGCGGCTGGCAACCTGTGAGCGGCGCAAAGGTGAAGGCGCCGTTTGGACCATCAATGGTGATGTAATTGTTCAGCAGGAGGGTGTCGCGGCAGCCCTGCAGGGTGGTCACGATCAGGCGGATGTCGTAATCGCCTGCATTGGAGAAGATCTTCGAGGGGTTGCGCAGGGTGGAGGTGCTGCCGTCCCCGAAATCCCAGAGCCAGGCCACAGTGTTGGAGCTGGACTGGTCGGTAAAATTCACCGTGAGGGGCGGACAGGTCGCCGTGGTTTGGTCGGCAATGAAATTGGCCGTGGGCTGCCCCACCGTGATGAAGTTGCTCTTCACCCTGGTGTCAACGCAGCCGTTGATGTCGGTCACGGTGAGGCTCACCGTGTAGGTCGCATTAGCCGGATACACCTTCACCGGGTTCAGCGAGGTGGAAGTGGTGCCGTCACCGAAATTCCACAGGTAGCTGAGGCCCGTTCCGCTTGACTGGTTCACAAAGGTGATGAAAGCCCCCGGACAGGAAATGGTATCAAATGAAGTGAAATTCGCTGTCGGGAAAGTAGGGTTAACGAGGTTGTTTTTGGTGATGGTTCCCAGACAGCCCTCTGAATCCAGCACGGTGAGGGTCACGGAGTAGAGACCCGGGTTGGCGTAGCTATAGGTCGGATTTTGCTGGGTGGACACGCCGCCGTCCCCAAACTGCCAGAGCCAGTTGGTGATCGTGGTACCGGCATCGGCCACGGAGGCATCGGTGAAGCTGACCGGAAGGGGGGCGCAGCCCGTAAACACATTTGCCGAAAAATCAGGATCCGGACCCACCACCCGGATGTAGGCCGTGCGGATCAGGGTGTCGGTGCAAACGCCGTCGCTGGCAACAAGCCGAACGGTGTAGGTTCCTGCTGAGGTGTACTGGTGGCTGGGATTGGCCGCCGTGGAGGTGTTGCCGTCGCCAAAATCCCAGACATAGCCAGTGGCATCCAGCGAGGCATTCGTGAAGTTGACCGTCAGCGGACCGCAACCGTAGGTCACATTGGCAGTGAAGCCAGCCTCCGGGTTGGTGATCGGCAGGGTAAAGGTCACATCATCCACACAACCACTCACGGTGTCTGTCACAATGAGGGTCACGAGGTAATTGCCGGTGGCGGTGAAAATATGCGCCGGATTCTGGGCGGTGGAGCTGTTGCCATCGCCAAAATCCCACAACCACTGGTTGGCATTGATGGAGTTGTCAACAAACACAACGGGCACCGGCGGATTGCAGCCCTGGCCCGGCTGGGCAAGGAAAGCGGCAATCGGCCCGCGGATCTGGATGAAGTTCTGGCGGATCAGCGTATCGAAACAGCCATAATGCTCCACGATCAGGATGATGTCATAAAACCCCGTGTCCTGATACTGGTGCACCGGATTCGGCACATTCGACCCGTTGCCATCGCCAAAATTCCAGTACCAGGCGGTTCCGGTTCCCGTTGTCAGGTCGGTGAAGTTGATGTCGTCTCCCACGCAGGCCACCCGCGGCATGGCGTCAAAATCGACATTCGGCCTCGTTCCCACTTCGATGAACTGGAAAATCTCCGTGTCCTGGCAGCCGTCTGCCGTGGTCACCGTCAGCGAAACGGAGTACTGCCCCGGCACGGTGTAGGTGTGGGTGGGGTTGGCCAGGCTCGAAAAATTGCCGTCGCCAAAGTTCCAGAACCAGCCCACAATCGGACTGTTGGGCGAAACGCTGGTGTTGAAAAAGTTGACAGTCAGCGGGGCGCAGCCCTGGGTGATGTTGGTCAGAAACTGAGCCGTCGGCACCACGATGCGGACGTAGTTCGGGATGGTTTCTGTGGACTGGCAGCCGTTGGCGTCGGTGATGGTAAGCGAAACGGTATAACTGCCCGGCGCAGCGTACACCCCGATCGGGTTTTGTGCTGTCGAATTTTGCCCGTTCCCCAAATCCCAGTTCCAGGCGACGATGTTGCCGAGGGAGTTGTTGGTGAACTGCACGGTCATCGGGGCAGCGCAACCAACCGGGTCCACGGCGCTGAAGCCCGCCGAAGGCGCTGGATTCACCGTGATCACGCCGATTTTGATCTCGGTGTCGGAGCAGCCTGCCGGGTTAATCGCCTGAAGGGTAACAGTGTAGGTACCCGGAACGGTGTAGGTGTAGGTGGGATTGGCTGCGGTGGAAGTGGCGCCGTTGCCGAAATTCCAGAGGTAGGAGGAGGCGCCCACGGAGGTGTTGAGGAAGGAAACGCCGGTGCCGGTACAGGCCGCGGGGTTGAGCACCACGAAGTCGGCCACAGGCTGGTTCACGAAGATGAAGTCGGTTTTGGTCTCCGTGGTGGCGCAGCCGTTCACGTCCGAAACGGTGAGGCTCACGGTGTAGGTGCCTGTTGTGCCGTAGGTTTTGATGGGATTGACCGCCGTGGAGGTCGTTCCGTCGCCGAAGGTCCACAAATAGGAATAAGCCCCCGACGGGCTCACGGAGGAGGTGAATCGCACGGTGTGGGGGGCCACGCAGCCGTTGGGGGCGTTGGCCGTGAAGTTGACAGTTGGCGGGGCCGTGACGGAGATCAGGTCGGGCTGAACGAGCGAGGCCCGGCAGCCGTTGTCGTCTTCGACTACCAGTGTGATGTCATAGCTGCCCGCGGTGGCGTAGGTGTGGCTGGGGTTCTGAGTATTGGCCACGGTGCCGTCGCCGAAGTCCCAGGACCAGGCATTGATGGTGCCGTCGGCGGAGGTAGAAAGATCGGAAAAGGAGACCGCTAATGGCGCACAGCCGGAGGTCAGGTTTGTCGAAAAAAGTGGGGTCGGATTTTGAAAGACCTCGATGTAGGCGGTGCGGGTTTGGGTGGAACTGTTGCCCAGGGTCGTGTCTGTCACGACAAGGGTAACGGAATAGGTTCCGGGGTTGATGTACGTGGCAGCGGGGTTGGTGAGGGTGGAGGTGTTGCCGTTGCCGAGGTCCCAGTACACGATGTCGTAGGGCCCTGTAGAGAGGTTGGTGAACCTCACGGTGAGGGGGCTGCAACCAGAGGTTTGGTTGGCGACAAAGTTGGCATTCTGTCCGGTAGCCATGCCGGGCAGGAGCCCGCCCAGGAGGGCGAGGAAGGCGCCAAAGATCGTACGCATAGGGGTGGTTGTTCGTCGAAATCGACTCATAATCAGTACTGTGGATAGACGCAACGAGAAAAACGGAATCACGGGGGAGTGCTTCACCAGCCGAATTGTCTGCCCACTAAAATATCCTATGATTAATCAATCTCCGGGGGGTATGTAAGGCCCGGGCCGTTGCTGTCAGAAACCTCGAAGCGGGGGAGGTAATGTTTTGGGGAGATGGGGAGAAGTCGGAGGGGAAACTGGATCGTCTTTGGATGGGGGATGGCGATTGACTTGAATCGTCTCTATGCGGAGTAGCTGGCAAAATGCTTCGGATTAAGGGCACTCCCTCACTATTGCATGAAAAAAAAGATTTCTATACCTTGTAAACTGAACCTGAGCAGTGTTGCAGGTTAATAACCACTTTGAGATAGATCGAAAAAAAATCCAGATGGACTTCTTCAAAAAACAAAAAAACGGACATCTGTCTGTGATTACCCTGGACAAATTCCAAGCTAGATTTAACCTGGTTTATCTGGAAGTAGATTCTGATAAAGGGTTTCCAACCACCTTCAAAGGGCACGATGAACAAAAGCAGATTGATGTATTCATCAAAATCATTCCTGCAAACGCCCGTTACAGACCCTTCCCGGACCTCCAGATACAGGAAAAAATTCACTCCCTTCTCCATCCACACCTCCAGGCTCCGTACGCCAGTTTTTCTGTGGTACATAACCCCCAGGGACTTGAAGGCCAGGACGCCAAGATCCAGCCTCCAGGTCCTCAGTTGTTTTTCTATGCCTTGGTTTTTCAACTGGCTGAGAAAGGAAACTTTGCCGATTTTCTCCAGCAGGAACATTCGATGGAGGAAAAAGCAAGAGCAGTCCGGGGCATACTTAGCGGTCTCGATGCCCTTCACAAAAATGGGATGGTTCATGGCTTTTTAAAGCCCACCAATATTCTTCTTCAGGATGTTGGACACCTGCATACCAGACTGGTGGATTATAACCTGGTTCCTCCCTCTCCCTATGCAGACATCAACACAAGTTTGCCCCAGGGTGCGGTTCAGTATATGGCTCCAGAGTTGATTGATCCAGATCAACTTGGGATTGATCGAAATCCAGGGCCCAGGATCGATTTCTGGTCGTTTGGCGTAATTTTGTTTGAACTGGTTACAGGGACATATCCGTTCGGGAAGAAGGCGGACTCGAACTCAAAGCTTGCCTCCCGCATTTGCCTCATGGATCTGAAGCCAGCTATGGCCATTGTTCCGGACGACTTCCGACCTGCAATCGAGGCTTGTCTGGAAAGAAATCCTGCCAATCGGGTCTCATCCGTTCAGAAACTCCAAAAGCTCCTGCCGCCGCCATTTGGCAAAAGAGAAGCATCCAAGCAACTCATGAAACCGGACAGATCCGTTCCTCAAAAGAGCTCATGGGTCAGACAATTATTCGCTTCATCGCCCAAAGAGAAAATCAGCTGCCGTCAATGCGGGAATCTGAACGAATCCGACAGGGCGATTTGCAGGTACTGTAACAGCCCGCTGAGAGGTCCGGAGTCCCTCATGGATTATAAAAACCCCACATCAATCGGTACCTGGGCGGCTATTGCCTTTACCCTGCTGCTGGCTCCCCTCTTCTTCGATTATTTCGATGTGTACCAGAAATGCGAATCCGAATCCTGGCCTTGTAACGTAAAGAAAGTCCTTCAATCGGATAAACCCTTCCTGCCACTAACTAATTGCGAAATAGTTGAGTTAACTTTTATGGCCATCACCTACCTGCTTTATAAGGGGCTGTTCACCTCGTGGCTCGTTAGGACCAACAGAAACCTCAAAGCTTTTGGAAGCCTTGACGCTTCTACGAATCCTTATTACCCTCTTTTAGGACTTATATTTCCTGTAGTTCTGGCTGTTCTGGTTGTACTGGCTGGTGCCAATAAGCCAATCGACAGCGATACCTTCAGGCGGTTGTTGACATTCCTGATCGTTGGTTCAGTTTTCTATATCATAGCATCCCTGCGTACCCTTCAGCAAATTTGGAAGGGAAGCAATCCTGTGTTTCAGCTTCCGGGTGAACAATGGAAAGCCTCCCAAGGCTCTTTCCTCATTTTGAGCAGGTGGGTTTTGTCCTTTTTGTTTCCTGCCCTCATGTTCATGCCTCTCGTGTCCGATTCCCCCGGAGAAGCTGTTTCCCGGGAATGGTTTCTGTTTTGGGTCAGCCTGAGCATCGCTTACTGGGTTATTTCCGTCCTTGTGATTGTGCGAATAAACCTGAGGCAAAACATCAAGTTCAGGACCCTGGCGGGTGGATGATCCGGCCCATGTCCTTGTCATTCAGTTCTGGCATCTCTACCCGAATGGCAACCAGACAAGCTGGGAGTATCGGCATTTGCATTTTTTTGCGAAGTGAGGGAGAGGGAAAGCTCCATGGTGTTTTTCGCGAGGGCGGCAAATTCTCAGTTTTCTGGGTAGGTGTGAATTCAACTAAAGAGCTGCGAATAAAAAAATCAGGATTTATGAGCATTTTATTTGGCTGAAAAGCCTCTACTGGCTATATTCGCTTACGTTCTTTAAGGTGTAGCGCGTAACAAAATATATGTGAAGCGCATACATATCAACGTCCCTCGTATGCTTCGTTATCTAGACCAAAACTAAACCTATCGCAGACGTACGCCGAACGCCATTAAGCTAAGAATTGTCTGAAGCTTAGGCGTTTATGTAAATTTATTAAACAAACAAGTGCTCTGTAAAGTGAGCCAAACAATCAAAAAGCTAAAAACCTATGAGAGCAATTATCTATTTCGACGGAAACACAGTAGAGTACCGAAAAAATACTATTACCGGTAGCATCAAGGTATTTTACAATGGAAGGGAAATTACTGAAAACGAATTCATTGATCATGATCCGATGAAAGAACTTAAAGATGCCTTAAGTTTTAAAGATAACATAAGATTTCGCGTAGAGGAAAATGGGAAGGAAGTAATTTACGAAATAAATGACCAATGGAAGTTTGGAATAATCATGGGAAAGCAACTTGTAACTGTTTTCAGAAACGGAAACCAAATTTTTCAACAAAAATTTTAGTTTACTATGGAAGCTCTCATTGCGATTATTGGAATTATTGTTGTGGCTAGAGTTTTATTTGGAGGAAGGAGGTCTAGCAATAATGGCAGTAGGCCCCAGAAAGTAAAATGCTCCTATTGTAAGGGTCTAGGGTATAATCCCAATCATCTGATTCCTAGGGGAGGATCAGTAAGACCTGGGTATATGGACTGTGGTAGTTGTAGGGGTACGGGCTATGAATACCGGTAGCTTTTGATCTTGCAAATATCGAAATACAACCCTATCAGGACGTGTCCGAAAACGCCTCTTAAGATAACACTTAATGAAGGCAAGCTTGATCATGGCAAGGACATGTTCGGCTTTCTTCTCAAACCCGGTCGCGATTCCCTTGCAGCTTTTCAGCCATCCGATGAGGAGGCCGTGCAGGCCGAAAACCGCGCTCGCAGGTCCGTGCCTCGCTGCTGCCATTCCCCTGAATCCCAGCCCCAAATCTTTGCGGCTTTGTTTGAATGATTCCCTCTGTGTTGTATCTTTCCTTTGCTATGCAAATCCTGATCGACCAACACCTGCCTGCCATCCGGCAGCTTTGTGCCCGGCATAGCGTCAGGCGCCTCTGGGTGTTTGGCTCTGTGTTGACAGATGATTTTATCACCGATTCCGACATCGACTTTCTCTACGAGTTCGACGAGGCCAGCCTCACGCCTGACGAAGAACTTGACCTCCTGCTTGGCATGATGGATGGGCTGCAGCGCCTGCTC
This sequence comes from Bacteroidia bacterium, assembly GCA_041741415.1. GTDB lineage: Bacteria > Bacteroidota > Bacteroidia > J057 > J057 > JANQTF01. The sequence continues at coordinate 27,942 of JBGSKC010000002.1, forward strand.
GGCCGCCCGGTGGACTTTGTGTGGTATGGCGGACTGCGCAACCCTTTTTTCAAAGCCGAAGTGGAAGCCCGGAAGCAGTTGGTATATGAGCAAGAATCCGAAGAAGTACCTGTTTGATGTCGCTCAGCCTTTCTTTCCTGGAACTCGCACAGCGGCTGCCTGAGATCCTGACGAAAGAAGAAACGGTGGCAACCGGAAAAGCGGGAACGGTGTATTTGTGTCATCCGTTCCTCGTTCACGCAGCGCAGGACCATCGTGGAACAACCCCGAAATTCATGGCCCAGCCTCCGCTTCTGCCCAGGCACGATTTCAACATTCACAACCTGCCCTCGCTGCTGTGCCCCGTTGAAAAGGCGATTGTGGAGAGCCTTGGGAGGTAAATGGCGGAGCTGAAGATCGTCTTTGCCTCCCGATTGCAGCTCCACATTCTCACCCCGCGGGCGAGAGCACAACTTCTTTTTTGCGTATATTGCTTCTATGAAACAGCCTCAGAGCAACGTACCGGACCAGATCAAAAAAATCGTCGCGGAAAAAGCGCCGGGAGCAATGGTCTTTTTGTATGGCTCCAGGTCAATGGGGACAGCCCGAAAAACATCCGACTGGGACTTCCTGATCCTGCTCAACAAGGACAAGATCGCAGTTGAAGACGAGCAACAGATCACCTCTCCGTTGTACGACTTCGAATTTGAAACCGGAGAGATCATCAGCCCCGTGATTTACAGCGAACGGGAATGGAACACCAAATATAGCATCACCCCTTTTTACAGGAATGTCATGCGGGAAGGAAGGCTGCTATGATTGACTACGAACCTATATCACAAGAATTTATCCGTCAAGCTGAGGCTCTTTTGGCAGAATAAACCCCTAAGGGCAGGCACCCCAACTCCGACAGACAAAGCCCAACATCCCACCCAAAAAACGCTCCCATCCCTTGTCCAAAGCCCGGGCCCAGGCTACCTTTGCCACCGGTTCTCCGAATGGCAGAGGGCATCGAAACATTCCCGCGATTGGACGGGTTCCGGCGTTCAGGGTGATGAAAAACAAACAGCGTTCAGGCATGAAAAAGAGATTGGGGGCCCTTCTGCTGGGCCTGTTGGCAGTGCTGCCGAAGGGAAATGCACAGGAGTCCGAAAAGCCCGTGGTGGCCAATTTCCTGGTTGAGGGGGGAATTGAATTTGGCGGAGATGTGGTGCTGACAGTCACGTTTACCAACGGCGAAGACCAAACCATGAGAGCTGGCCAGGGAGGCTACCTGGCTGTCGGCGGGAACTTTGAATTTCCCAACGTGAAACACCTGATGGTTCGCAGCACAGTCGGGTTCAAGTATGTCACGACAGCTGCCGACGACGCCAACATCCGGCTCACGAGATTGCCCATCACCCTGGTTCCCTATCTGAAGATCAAAGAAGATTTCAGGGTGGGAGTTGGTGTCAGCACTCACCAGTTGATCAGGTTCAATGGTGACGGCTTCGTCGAAGATGTTCAGTTTTCGGGTTCCCTCGGGCCGCGGGTGGAGGTTGGCTACAAAGGAATCGCCCTGACCTATACTTCTCTCCGGTACAAAACCAGTACAGAATCGCTTTCAGCCAGTTCGGTTGGTCTTTCGGCGACTTATCTCATTCGCAAAAAGTAACGTTGGCGCAAGGTCAAACAAGGAAGCCGGAGAGTTCACAACCTGCGCCGGGCGCTTTTCCGGAAGCTTCTCACTTGCGTAGCTTCCCCGCATCTGGATTCACCCTTTTGTGGAACAGATCATCGTGCAAATGAGGCGCTTAGGAATGGGTTTGAGGGGTAGATTTGTCCCTTCAACAGATTGCTTTCGCTTTTTTGCCCTCCAGCGTTTTCCTCCCTTCCCTCGTCTGCTATTCGGCTGCAGGGTCTCCTGCCGCCCATTTGCCCATGTCATGAATCAACGAACGCTCCTGTACCTGCTCCTCTGGCTGGGAAGTATTCTGCCCGGGTCCGCACAATCCTTCACCCTGAGCGGCTATCTCCGGGATAACACCTCGGGCGAGGCCCTGGTGTCGGGCACGGTGCTGGAAACGGCGGGAAGGCGCGGAGCCTACACCAACGGCTACGGATTTTTTTCCCTCACCCTCCCGGCAGGCAGCTACCAGGTTGTGTTCAGCTATATTGGCTATCTTCCAGATACCCAGTGGGTTAGCCTCAATACCAACCGCGAGCTGGCCATCTCCCTTGCGCCTGCCAACACACTTGCCGAGGAGGTGATGATTTATGCCACCCAGGATGCCTACAGCCGCGAAGTAGGCTCCGCACAGATGAGCCAGATCACCCTGGGCATGAAACAATTGAAAATGGTGCCCTCTCTCGCCGGCGAGCCCGACCTCATGAAGGTGATCCAGCTTCTGCCTGGCATTACCAAAGGTGGCGAAGGCACCACCTCCATCCTCGTGCGCGGGGGCGACCCCGACCAGAACCTCATTCTCCTCGACGAAGCGGTGGTGTATAATGTGAGCCATCTCTTTGGCTTCTTCTCGGTTTTCAACCCCGACGCACTCAAAGACCTGACTGTATTAAAGGGCGGCTTTCCTGCCCAATATGGCGGGCGGCTTTCCTCCGTGCTCGACATCACGATGAACGAAGGCAACCTTCAGCGCTACCACCTCAAGGGCGGCATTGGCCTGTTGTCGTCGCGGCTAACCTTCGAAGGACCGATCGTGAAGGACAAAGGCTCGTTTTCGTTGTCGGGCCGCCGCACCTACATCGACCAGGTTCTGAGGCTGGTGGGCGTGCCGGTGCCCTATTATTTCTACGATTTCAACGCCAAGGCCAACTACCAGCTTTCATCCAACGACAGGCTCTACCTGAGCGCCTACCTCGGCAACGACGTGCTGTATGCCCCGGAATTGGACCTCAGCAATGATTCAACAGGCGAGCCTGCAGTTGCTCCGCTCGATTTTGGCTTCCAACTCGGTAATGTAACCACCACCCTGCGCTGGAATCACCTGTTTAGCCAGCGGTTGTTTTCCAATACTTCCCTCATTTTCACCCGCTTCCAGTACAACATCCGGGGCCAGTTTTTGGGGAATGAGATTTTTGTGGGATCGGAGGTGATGGATGTGGGAGTCAAATCGGATCTGGGCTACTACCTCAGCCCTGAGCATACCCTGCGCTTTGGTGCTCAGGGCATTGTGCACCAGTTCCGGCCAAATGTGATCTCGGCGGCGGGCGACATCAGCCAGCTCACCCAAAACCGGGAGGTAGCCCCTATTCTGGCAACGGAATTGGCGATGTATGCCCAGCATGAGTGGCAAATGGCCGAGGACTGGAAGGTCCACTACGGCCTGCGCCTGTCGGGCGCGGCTGTGCCGGGGAAATTTTATCCGGCGGTGGAGCCGCGCCTGTCGGTGGTGTACACCCTTAGCGACCGGCATTCGCTCAAATTCGGTTATGCTGCCATGACCCAGTACCTGCACCTGGTGTCGAGTTCCACGGTGGCCCTTCCCACCGATTTGTGGTATCCGGTCACAGAGCAAATCAAGCCCCAGCGCGCTCACCAGGTGGCAGGCAGCTATACCCTGCACCTTCCCAAAATTCGCTCGCTCATCACCGTTGAAAGCTACTACAAGGCGATGAACAACCTGACCGAATACCGCGAAGGCGCAAATTTGATTCTGAACAACAACTTTGCTTCCGAGCTGTTGCAGGGAAGCGGGGAGGCCTATGGGTTTGAGTTTTTGTTCAAGCGCGACGAAGGCCGGCTCAACGGCTGGATTGGCTACACCCTTGCCTATTCCAGGCGCTTTTTTGACGAATTAAACGGCGGGGTTCCCTTTTGGGCCAAATACGACCGCCGCCACGACCTTTCGGTGGTGCTTGTGTTTCAGATCAACCAGCGCTTGTCGGTGTCGGGCGTGTATTCATACCTGTCGGGACCGAGGTTCACGCCTCAAATCGGGCAGTATTTGTCGCCAACACCCGGCCTGGACGGCGTGGAGCTGATCCCGATTTTCGCGCCGAGGAACTCCGTTCGCCTTTCACCTGCCAACCGCGTGGACGTCAATTTCGTGCTTCGCAACAAACCCACCAAACGGCTGAAGTCCGAATGGGCCTTCGGCGTTTACAACCTGTTCAACGCACCTACCCCCATCCGCGTCAACATCAACTACAGCGCAGAGCGCGGTCTTTACTACACCCAGCCCAGCTTTCTGGGGCGGGTTTTGTCTGTTGCCTGGAATTTTGAGCTATGAAAACAAAAGCAACATCCTGGTCCCGTTCCCTCGTCGCAGCCATGCTGGGCCTGCTTTCGGCGCTGGAGGGTTGCATTCCCGAGCCGGTTGACATTGACATTCCGCAGGCGGAGTCGCGGCTGGTGGTGGCCTCCCAGATGGTGCTGGACCAGTTGCTGCTGGTGCAGGTGAGCCGCAGCTTTGGCGCGCTGGAGTTCAGCGCAGAGGAAGGCGACACCATCGGCGACTCCTTTCTCGACAGCCTGCTCGTGACGCGGGGGCGCGTGGTGCTGTTGTCGCAGGGCCAGGCCGATACCCTGCCACACCTTGGCAACGGCATTTACCTGAGCATCAACACAGAACTGTTGCCGGGGCAAAGCTACCGATTGAGCGTGTTTGACAGTGCCAGCGGCCAACAGGTTTTTGCAGAAAGTGAAGTGCTTCCTGTGGCGGAATGGACGAGTCTGGACCATGCCTGGGATGCCCGCAGCCTTACCCTGGGCGACAGCACCGTGATGGATTCGGTATTGTCGTTGTTTGTTGAATGGGAGGATTTGCCAGGTGAAAGCTATTATATGATCAATGCCTACCGTTTTTCGCAGCTTGACTCCCAGGGCGTATCGAATTCCTTTGGCGGACTGATCGGGGGAGGCATTCCTAACACCTACAGCCTGAGCGACAAGTTGTATGCAGGTGGCACCATTCGCGACACCCTGCTGAACCGGAGTTTCCGGCAAGGCGACACCCTGGCGGTGGCTTTGTCGCACATCAGCCCGCTGTATTACCAATACCTCACAACCCGCCAACGAAGTGGAACGAACATTTTTGTTACCCTGCTGGGGGAGCCCGTGAGCTATCCAAGCAATGTGGAAGGCGGTTACGGGATGTTCAGCCTGCATTTGCCCCAGCTGCGGTTTGTGGTAGTGAAGTAGGAGGGAAAGGATAATCCTCATCTTGCCTGCCTGAAAACAACAGAAAAACCCGGAGGCGGTGGACCGGCGGGCAGCCTGTCAGGCTTTCTGGCTTCGATTAAGGTGAAAGAAATGGTGCCTTTGGGTGATGACCAGAAAGCCGGTCAACATCACGACAACCAGCGATCCAAGCCAAACCGACCAATCTGACATTAATGAAGTCGCTCCTAAACAACCCCAAAATCGGCCCCCACAGCTTGGAAACGCAGAAAAAGGGAGCCAAAACGCTGGGATATCCCCCGGAAATGTGCGATATTAAGGAAAAATCTGGAGGGCAGAACGATGGCTAAGCCTGCAAAA
>JBGSKC010000003.1:0-38385 GCA_041741415.1 Bacteroidia bacterium
TGCAACGCAGCCAAGGCAATCCGCGCCTTCTCGCTCCCGCTGAATGTTCTGCGTTTTTGCTTCACTGGAATTCTCTTTTTCATGTGACAAATTGCAATTTGTCCACCTTATTCACCTGTCCAGTTTTTGGGGTACACTTCATAATTATTTCTTTTTTGGCTTCTTGATTATGTCCTACATCCGAATTTTGCCACCAAGTCCACGCACTTATTCCGCTTGTTTCATTCAAATAGGTTTTAACTCTTGGCCTTGCTTTTCCATCTTTTCCAAACCACATTCTTCCTTCTGTTAAAAGTCTAAAGTACTCAGATTGTATATTCGACCAACACCTTCCTGATGGTGGCTCATATTCAACACCTTCAGGAGTGGTAATTTTGTACATCTGATTTGGCCTCCAACCTTGTGCTGTAAAATCTGTGGAAACCCAAGGACCTCGTTGATCGTCGTCAGGGTTCTTATAGTTATCTAAGTGGGGACCTTGAAGCTCAAGTTTGTTAAAGTGGATTTTTTCAATGGATTTCGCAAAAACTAGAATGTGATCATGTGCCGCTCCTAGTCCAAGACGAGCCTCAGGTGATGTCCTTTTTTGCCACACCACATTTGCCACAAAATTCCCTCTCCTAAAAATCTCATCACAGAGCACCTTGAGGTAGTGGGCTTCATTGTCGTCGATGGTGATCCAGATGGAGCCATCGTCGGAGAGCAGTCGGCGGAGCAGTTCGAGGCGGTCGCGCATCATGGAAAGCCAGAGCGAGTGTTCGAGGCCGTCGTCGTAGTGGGTAAACGCCGAGCCGGTATTGTAGGGCGGGTCGATGAAAATGCACTTGACCATACCGGCGTAGTCCTGCTCCAGGGCCTTGAGGGCGAGCAGGTTATCGCCGTGGATGAGGAGGTTGTCGAAGAGATCCGCATCGGACACGCGCTTCGGTGCGTGGCAGGACTTGGCAGGGTCCTCCAGCAGGATGCGGGGTTCGAGGTTGGGGCGGCGGTCTTTACCGGGCCAGGTGAGTTCGAGGCGGGTCATGGGGTAAATGGGATGATTTCAGGAGGCCAAGATACATTGTTTGGCAGGAAAATCTTAGCTTTGGAGAATCTCATATGATTGCACATCATTGATGGAAAATACCGCTATTACCTTGCCTGTTACCCCAGTTCAGCGGACGATGTACCACACACAGGAGTTTCGGGGCAGGCATATTTCAGCTGCCATCCCAACCTACCGGGACGATGCCTGGCTGGGCGCGGGGTGTTATTTTTGGTACGACCTGGAGGATGCCCATGCCTGGGGGAAGTCAAGCAAACGGAAAACCGGGCAGTATGCGGTCTATGAGAGTGTAATCGCGGTGGATAAGGTGCTGGATACAGTGTTTAACGAGGCGCATTATCTGTTCTGGTTGCGGCAAATAGATAAGGTTCTTGCGGAATACGATAAGCTGGGACGGAAGCCGACCTTGAAAGAACTGAATGCTTATCTGCGGAATAAATCTGGTCTCAAAGATGATATCACGGGCATTCTCTTTCAAGATATGCCTTCTAACGCATCTGTATCAGGTATTGAGCCTATCCAGTATGGCAAGTATCCCAACATTAAAACCCGCTACTTTGTCTATCGTAAAAGGGTACAATTGGTAGTGTATGACTCAAAAATTATCGCTACTTTTACCTCGTTAACAGCAAACAACTGTTAACTCATTGAAAATCAACAATTTATATTATGCTAGACCTTAAGGCACTCGAAGCGAAAGTAGATGCTACCCTTGCATCTGAAACTCCAGAGAGCTTGATCGCCTGGCTGGATAATTATAGAAGAGAACAGTCTTTACTTCAATCTTATTCAGAGAAGGAGTTAAGTACATTGTTTGCCGCTCCCCTGCGTACGGTATTCGCTCCGAATAAAGCGGCTCATTATGCTTTTGACTTTTCGGTTATTGAGCCGAATACTGCCCCATCAGACTCTTGTAATTACAAAATTGCGGCCTGATGGATATACAGCCCCAAAGTAAGCTGCAACTCATTGGCGTAGATTTCTATGAGGTGTCGTTTTTTGCCCAGCAACCTTTCAACCCCGATATGGAAGGATCTCCCCAAATACAGATGGAGGTGAATCCGGGGGTAAGGTATCCGGTGGATAACAAGGAGGTCTTTCAAATCATTTTGAAAACAAAGCTAGAAGTAGAATCTCATTTTTCTCTTCAGGTGTCCGCCTTGGGTACATTTCAATTAGCTGATCTTACAGAGGAAACAGAGCGTAAATTGTTTGTCAACGTCAACGCTCCTGCTATTGTATTTCCCTACGTTCGTGCGTTTATCGCAACCTTGACAGCCAATTTGGGCGGAGTAACCAACGGTGCAATTCACTTGCCTCCTCAGTTTTTTCAAGGAGACATCCCAGAGGTATTTCCTGATCAGACCTCTCATGAGATAACGGGTTAGAAAATCGCTTCCAAGCTTTTCCTCTATTTTAGTACTATAGGCAAGCCATTCGGTGCAAACTCCAGCACCTCCCTCACCTGTTCTTCCCGCACCCCGGGAAACCAGTCCAGGAACTCTTCCAGGCTGGCGCCATCGGCCAGGTTTTCAAACAAGGCGACCACCGGTACGCGGGTATCTGCAAATACCCAGGCTCCGCTCTGGACTTCGGGGTGGTGGCTTACGGCCGGGCAATCGTTCCAGTTGAGGGTCATGGTTATAAGGCTAAAGGGTTTTCGGCAACGCCGTAATACATCAGGCTGGGGCTCAACTTTTGAAACCCCCCGGCATAGTGCCAGGCAGGCTCGCGGTGGCTTAGTTCGGAGAGATATGCGGCAGTTTGGCGGCCATATTGTTGCAGTACCTCAATGATAATGTTATGCTCGCTTTCGGAAAATGTCTGCTCGTTGGCAGGAACTTTTGCTACGACGCGGTTAATGCGATGGCCATGATACTGATCCTGCACCACCTCGATCAGGTTCGCTTTACGCATTTGTTTGATGATCTTTTCCCCCCGGCTGGGCACGGGGCCATGCGGGTATTTGATGAACTCCGACTCCGTGAGGCTGCGGTCCTCGCTGCGAAGCAGGGCGGTGTCGATGAAGTAGATCAGCTTCCAGAGCTTGATCATGCCGAGGTCGCTCACCAGGGGGCTGTTGGCGATCAGGAGGACCAATTGCCGGAAGCGGGCGGTGTGGGGCATGGGGCCTGTGGTTTTTAAAAGGCAAGATAGGGAGAAATGGGGATTCAATCCTTGCTTGAGCAGACAGGGATGCACTGCCCCTGCAAGCGGCATCTGCATGATCCTGGATCGCCCCCCAAGCCTGTGGCTGACTGTGTGTTGGCTATCCTGGAAGCGGGCTTTTCTGCGCAAATACGAGCACCTCCCTCACCTGCTCTTCCCGCACCCCGGGAAACCAGTCCAGGAACTCTTCCAGGCTGGCACCATCGGCAAGGTTTTCAAACAAGGCGACCACCGGTACGCGGGTACCTGCAAATACCCAGGCTCCGCTCCGGACTTCGGGGTGGCGGGTTACGGCCGGGCAATGGTTCCAGTCGAGGGTCATGGTTATAGGGGTAAAGGGTTTTCGGCAACGGCATCGTACATCCAGCAGGGCGGTATCAATTAGCAGATCAGCTTCCATAGCCTGGTCATGCCGAGGTCACTCACCAGCGGGCTGTTGGCGATGAGCAGGACGAGTTGTTGAAAGCGGGCCGTGTTGGGCATGTGGCCTGGGTTATTGATTTTTTGAAAAGCAAGATAGGGAGAAATGCGTGTCAATCCTTGTTTTTGTATCAATCCCTGGTGAGCAGACTGGGATCCACCGCCCCTGCAAGCGGCATCTTCATGAAACTGGATCGAACCCAAAGTCCCTGGGTTGAATGGGCTTTGGCTATCCTTACCACAAGCTCTTTTTCCCAATTTACCTCTCCCACCTGCTCTTCCTGCACCCCCGGAAACCACTCCAGAAACTCCTCCATGCTCGCCCCATCGGCGAGGTTTTCAAACAGGGCGACCACCGGCACACGGGTGCCTGCAAATACCCAGGCTCCACTCTGAACTTCGGGGTGGCGGGTCCAGGGTTCCGGTTGAGCGGCGCACTGGGGGGGTAGTTGGGCAACAAGACAGACAGGCATGGATACGCCGGTACCCGTCCCGGCAAGGAAGAATTATCCCTGCCTGCCAGTCACCAATTTCTCCCCAAAATCCGTATCTTATGACAGTGTTACATGATACTTCTCATGCAAGAACCTCTTTCGCGCATTACCTTCAATCCTCGCCAATGTGGTGGTCGTCCCTGCATCCGGGGCATGCGCATCCGGGTGAGTGATGTGCTCGACCTGCTGGCAAACGGCTTTACCGCCCAGGAGGTCTTGAATGAGCTCCCTGACTTAGAAGCAGAAGATATTACCGCAGTGCTGCAATTTGCCAGCCAAAGGCTCAACCATCCAATCCTGCGAGGATGACCATTTGGATTGACGCGCAGCTTTCACCTGCCCTGGCCCTTTGGCTAACCTGTGGAAATACCTCCAATGCACACCTCAAACACTTGCTGAGCCAGACCTTGCCGTATGCCCTGGACTTGCTGGTCAGGGAGCCCCTGGTCGAAATCAGCGATTGAGTTGTCGCATTGACACCAGGCTCACGCCACCGCAAAGTCCGTGTAAGACCGCTTGTAAGGAGCCTGGAAGCCCAGCACAATGTCTTCGTGGGGCACGCCGAGATCGACCAATTCGTTCGCGACTCCGTATTCGGTGCCATCGCGCTGAACCCAGATGGTGGAACCTTTCAGGTCGATGTGAATGAGGCAGGCATGGATGCGGGAGAGCCCGTCCCAGCCCACGTGCATGAGGTAGTAGTGTCCCTGTGTGTCGTCGAGGAGGAGTTGGCTGTCGAATTCTTCCGGTATACGAGGATTGTGGTAAGGAGCATGTTGCTCCAGAATCTGCCGGATCAACCGGCGGTAATGGGCAGCTTTGTTTAGGGTATCCATGCGGAGATGTGGTTTTGAACAGGATCAAAAACAATCAGGTTCAGGCGCTCTTCCCGGATGGTCTCCTGATAGAAGGACTGAACGAAGTATTCTTTGTACGCGTCCAGGGGTATCAGCCAGCATGTTGCAGGGCGACCTTGACCCTAGCGTAAAAGAGATCTTTGGCGGGCATGGGAGAATAACTTCGAGATGCAAAATAGGAAAAAGTATGGGCTAACACTACATCCTGTCTTCGGGTATTGACAGGCCGCAGCCTTGCGAAAGCCATTTTCCCTGCATCCCTTTCCCACCCTGCCCCGCATTTGCTCCGGACAGCTTCGGTTGCAATTTTTACCTGAACATCCTTTCACCTCAACGCTTTTCTCCATGAAGCTCCTCCGTTTTGGCCAGCAGGGCCATGAGCGCCCCGGACTCCCGGGTCCCGGCAACCAGATCCTGGACCTCAGCCAGCATGTGCGCGATTTCGACGAAAGCTTCTGGCGAAATGGCGGCTGGGACCTCCTGCGTCCCCTGCTCAGCGACCCCGCAGCCCTGCCCGTCATTCCGGAAGCGACGCGCCTCGGCCCCCCCGTCGCCCGACCCTCCAAGCTCATTTGCATCGGCCTCAATTTTGCCGACCACGCCCGGGAAAGCGGTGCCAAACCTCCGCTGGAACCCGTTGTGTTCTTCAAATCCACCACGGCCATCTGCGGCCCTTTTGATGAGGTACTCCTGCCGCCGGGAAGCGTCAAAACCGACTGGGAAGTAGAGCTGGCCTTCGTCATCGGGAAGGAAGCCCGGCGGGTGCCGTTGGAAGATGCACCGCAATACATCGGGGGCTACCTCCTCCACAACGACGTTTCCGAACGCGAATACCAGCTTGAGCGCGGCGGGCAATGGGTCAAGGGGAAGAGTTTCGATACGTTTGCGCCGCTGGGGCCCTGGCTGGTGTCGCCCGATGAGATCGCAGATCCCGGCCAGCTCGACCTCTGGCTGGAGCTCAACGGCAAACGTGTGCAGCAGAGCAATACCCGCGAACTCATTTTCTCCATTCCCTTCCTGGTGAGCTACCTTTCCCACCACATGACCCTGCTGCCCGGCGATGTTGTCACCACAGGAACTCCCGCCGGCGTGGGCCTGGGGATGAACCCGCCAACCTACCTGCGCCACGGCGATGTGATGCGCCTCAGCGTGGAAGGGCTGGGCGAGTCGGAACAGCGGGTGGGTGAAGTGGGTATGTAACAAGGTTTCACGGCTGCTTTCCGCTAAGCACCCGCTCCTCCCCCCAGCCTTTGTTCGATCTGAAATACATTTCCCTCCGGGTCTTCGCCGTCACAAAACAGAGAGTTGATGCCTGCAAATGAAGTAACCTTGCCAATTACCACGCCCTTGTCCGCGAGCTGCTGCCGGAAGTCTTCCAGGCTGCCGCTTAGGTAGAAAACCAATTTGGTGTTGCTCTCTGCCCTGAACGGCACTCCGTCGGCGGGTTCATAGCCTTGCCCAACCTTGTGAATCGCTATTTCCACCTTCCCGGCGTTCAGCACAATCCATTGGCCCTTGATTTCCTCTGTTACGGTAAGGCCAAAATTGTCAATGTAAAAGGAGGCCAGTTTTTCTACCTGATACCCGAAGATGATCAACCGGCCAAATGAAAGTTGCGCACGTTGTTCCATAGAATAGCTATATGCTTTTGTTGTCCGGAAGACTCCCGATTTTTTGCGATGCCGCTTTACCTAAGGTAGAAAAATCTGCTGTTCTGTGAGGGGAACGACCAGGAAATGGGCAGGTGGCCAATGCAAAATGAGAATGAAGACAGGCTCCGGAGTCTGGGCCTTGTATTCGTCGAAGCTGGAAGGTCCTGTCGTTAAAGCAGCAAACCTGCTATAGAAGAAAAGCTGGTGGGTACTGAAAAGCACAACCTTACAGACGAAAGTTCGGGAATGGCCCTGTGGGCAGTAGCTCACCAGAGGATCACGGGCCAAGCTTTATAAAGATCCCGAATCAGTCTAACCCCTCTCACCCCTCCACAAATCCCTCAAAATTGTCCCGGTCGATGGTGTGGAGCGTAGATCCGGGGTAGGAATCTAAGAATGAATTCGGCTTCCGGCCTGGCTGGGCCTTCCATTTGAACTCATAGCCGCTGAGCTGGCCGTTGTATTCTTCGATAAAATCAATCTCTTCCTTGTGGTGGGTTCGCCAGAAATAAAGATTCGGCCTGATTTGCAGTTGCTGAAGGTGCTTGAGCCGCTCCACGATCAGAAAATTTTCCCATACCGCGCCTTTGTCTGCCCGCAGGTCCATGGGCTGATACTGCTGCACAATGCTGTTGCGAACGCCCAGGTCATAAAAATAGACCTTGAATCCCTTGCTGATTTCCTTGCGCAGATTGCGGCTGAAGGAGCGAAGCCTGAAAATGACAAAAGCCTGCTCCAGCAGGTCAATGTATCGCTCCACGGTCCGGCGGTTGAGCTGCAGGGTGTTGGCCAGTTCATTGAGGGAAACTTCACTGCCTGTTTGCAGGGCCAGTAGTTGTAACAGTTTGAAAATGAGATCCGACCGTTTCAGGTTTTCAAACTCCAGAACATCCTGGTACAGGTAACGGCTGGTCAGTTCGTCAAGCAGCACCCTGGCATCTTCTTCGGAGGCCTGCACAATGTCGGGGTAAAGGCCATACACCAGAAAGTTTTCCAGTTGGGCCTGCCGCTGGAACGGGTCGTATAGTCCTGCCAGCTCCGCATAGGAAAAGGGGTACAACACAAACTGGATTGCCCTGCCCGTAAGGGCCTCGCTGGTTTGGCGGGCCAGGCTAAAGCTGGAAGAACCTGTGGCAATCACCTGAAGTTCGGGATAGGTGTCAACAAGCAGTTTCAGAATGCGCCCGATATTGGGGATGTGCTGGGCCTCATCAAACACAACGATTCGCTTGTCCCCGATGAATTTTTTCAGCAAAACAGGCTCCTCTTTGCTCAGAACAGCCACAACAGACTGCACCTCGCAATTGTAATACCCGCCCTCCGCTCCAAAAGCAGAAAGGATACGCCTGGCCAGCGTGGTTTTTCCCACCTGCCGCGCTCCATACAAAATGATGACCTTGCCGCGAAACAGCCAGGATTCTATCCGGGGTTGAAGATGCCGTTGGACCATATCCATTGGTTGACTACACGAATTTAATGAAAATCGTGTAGTCAACTACACAAATTTCATGGAATCTGTGTAGTGGCAGGCCTCTGCCCTCCCCGATCTCACTCCCCCACCCCCTTCCAGCCCAACTGAGCCCAGGCTTCTTCAACCCGGTGAACGGGAAGCTGGCAGGTATGGCCCTCGCACACATAAATCGTGGCCGGACCACCGGTGCGACCCTTCAGCAGGGGCAGGTTTTCTTCGTTCCCTCCGGCAAAAATCACCTGTGGAAGGTAAGGATTGTCGAGGCTGGCCCGCAGGTCCAGCGCGCCGGGACCGGTGACTACCACTTCGAAAAACGGCACCAGTTCTCTCAGCAAAAGCTGCCCCCAGCAGGCATGCCAGGCCGGATGGGCCAGAATGTCCTGCTTCAGGGCCAGCAGCATGGCCCGCGAGCGCTCCTGCCAATCGGCACGGCCCAGCAGCAGCCCCAGGCTGTGAAGGTTCAGGGCCATGATCGCATTCGAAGAGGGCGTTACATCGTCCTGGGTTTCCATTTTCCGGCTCACCAGCTGCTCCCCGTCCCGGCTGGTGTAGAAAAACAGCGGGCTGGCATCGTCGGCAAACTGGTCGAATGCCACCTCCACAAGAGAGGCAGCTTCATCAAGCCAGTATTTGTCAAACGTCACCTGATACAGGGCCACGAGGGCATCGGCCAGATATGCGTAGTCGTCGAGGAAGGCAGGGATAGAGGCGACGCCATTTTTCCAGTTCCTTAGCAGGCGACCATCCTTACGAAGATTGGCGAGCAGAAAACGGGCGTTCTTCTCAGCGAGGGCAAGGAAGTCCGGGGTGTCGGTGGCGCGGAAGGCATCCACAAGGCCCTTGATTGTGAGGGCGTTCCAGGAGCAAAGAATTTTGTCATCGAGGCCGGGGCGAATGCGGCTTTTGCGCGCCTCAAAGAGCAGGTGCCTGCCGCGGGCCATTCCGGACGAAAAGTCGTAGGGATCCAGGCCCCAGCGAGCAGCGAAGTCTTCCTCTTCTTCCAGCAAAAAGAGGATGTTGCTGCCTTCCCAGTTTCCGAAAGGGTGGGCATTGTAAAAGTCGCAGAAGAGGCGGGCATCCGGGCCAAGCAGGGTTTCGATTTCGTCGTAGGCCCAGGTGTAAAATTTGCCTTCCTCCCCTTCGGAGTCGGCATCGAGGGAGGAGTTGAACCCGCCCTCGGGGTGCATGAGCTCGCGCTGAAGGAAGCCGATTGTTTCCTCCAACACCCTGAGATAGCGTGGCCGCCGGGTGAGGCGGTAGGCTTCGGCATAGGCGCTGAGGAGCTGGCCGTTGTCGTAGAGCATTTTTTCAAAATGCGGCACCTTCCAGAACTCATCTACGGAGTAGCGGGCGAAGCCCCCGCCGAGATGGTCGTAGATGCCGCCAAAGGCCATTTTTTCGAGGGTGGTGTCGGCCGCTTCGGTCAGTTCGGGGCGCTGGGCAAGGAAGCCGCTGCGAAGCAGGGTGATGAGGTTTTGGGGCAGGGGGAACTTATTGGCCTTTGACTTGCGGCCTCCCCATTTGGTGTCGAGCTGGTCGTGCCAGGTGTTGAGGGCCTGTGTCCATTCGGCGGAGGTGTAATCGGATGGATTGGGGGTAATTTCCACCTGCAGCCGCTGCATCGTTTCCACGAGGTGAGTGGCGTATTCTTGCGCTTTGTCGGGCTCTTTGTTCCAGAAGTTAAGCACCTGGTTCAGGGCCTGGATCCATTGATCTTTGCGGAAATAGGTGCCGCCGTGGAGCGGTTTTCCGTTTGGCAAAGCAAAGGCATTGAGGGGCCAGCCGCCGCGCCCGGTAATAAGCTGCACGGCATCCATATAGACCTTGTCGATGTCCGGGCGCTCCTCGCGGTCCACTTTGATGCACACGAAATGTTCGTTCATCAGCTCTGCAACCTCCTCATCTTCAAAAGATTCGTGTTCCATGACATGGCACCAGTGGCAGGCGGCATAGCCGATGGAGACGATCATGAGTTTATTTTCCCTGCGGGCTTTTTCCAATGCCTCGGGGCCCCAGGGAAACCAGTCCACGGGGTTGTTGGCGTGCTGAAGGAGATAGGGTGAGGAGGCGGCAGCGAGGCGATTGGGCATGAGCGGAAAGGTTATGGCCAGCCAAATTGGATTGGCCGGGCCAGTGCGGCTGCAAGTTGGCGAAAGGGAGGGGAAGGCGCAAAATGGAGGGAGAGATTTGAGGGCTGGCAAATGGAATTCGCCAGCCACCCCGCCCGCTTTTCCTACCTTTGCGCACAACCTTTCCGTTATGCTCCTCTATTCATTTGCCATCGCCCTGTATGGCGGCTTGTTGCACCTTGCTGCCCGCCTCGGGCACCCAAAGGCCAAAGCCTGGGTGGCAGGGCGCCGCAACTGGGAGGCGCGCCTCCGTGCCGCCATCCAGACCGAAGGTCCGCACTGGGTCTGGATCCACTGCGCCTCGCTCGGCGAGTTTGAGCAGGGCCGCCCCCTCATCGACTATCTCCACGACAATCACCCCGAATGGCGGCTGCTCGTCACGTTTTTCTCCGATTCCGGCTTTCGCATTCGCCAGCATTACCCCAAGGCCCACCACGTTGCCTTCCTCCCACTTGATCTCCCGGGCCAGGCCCACAGGTTCCTGTCGATCGTCAACCCTGCTTTCGGCGTTTTTGTCAAATACGAACTCTGGCTCAACAGCCTGGCCGAAGCCCGGCACCGCAACATTCCGCTCCTCCTCATCGCCGCCAGGCCAAAAGCCGAAAGCCCCGCCTTCCGCTGGCCGCTGCGGGGGCTGTACCGAAAGGGCTACGCCTCCTTTGCCCACATCTTTGCCCAGGACACACAGGCGGAACAAACCCTTCGCAGCCTCGGTCTGACCCAGGTGTCGGTAGGCTCCGACCCGCGATACGACCGCGTGGCAGCGGGAGCAGCCCAATGGACCGAAGTTCCCGGGATCCGGGACTTTCTGCGGGGCAGGCCCTGCATCGTTGCCGGCAGCACCTGGCCACAGGATGAAGCCCTGCTCCTGCCCGCCTGGCAGGCCCTGCCGCCCGCCAACCGGCCCTGCCTCATCATCGCCCCCCACGAGATTCACAAGGAAAAACTGCGCAAGCTGGTAGATGAATCAGCGGGGAAAGCCCTTTTGTATAGCGAGCTCAGCCAGCTCAGCGACAGCCACGAGGTGCTGTGGATCGACAATGTCGGGATGCTGTCGCGGCTGTATGCCTATGCCAAAGTTGCTTATGTGGGTGGTGCCTTCGGCACTGGCCTGCACAACATCCTGGAAGCTGCGGTGTTTGGCTGCCCGCTGTTGTTTGGGCCAAAATATCATGCATTCCCCGAGGCAGAGGCCCTCATCACTGCGGGGGGAGCTGTTTCGGTGCAAAACCGGGAGGCGCTTCAGCAGCAACTGGCCGCCTGGCTTGACAATACAGTGGGTACAGACCTCGTCCGGCAGGCAAACAAGCAGTTTGTGGAAGAAAAAAAAGGTGCCACCGACACCATCATTCAATGGATAACTGCCGCTGGTTGGCTGAAAAGAACGATTTAGCCAAATGATCCGTTTGTCTTGAGACAGGGGTTACAGGAAACTGTCTTGGCATCCCCCCTGAAAATTCTTAATTTACCGGGCATGAATCCAGGCATCTTTCGCTTCTCCCTTTTGTTTGCCTTCGTTGCACTGCTGAGCATCAGCCCGGCACTGGGCCAGTACTCCACGGGGGTGAAATCGCCACGACTCTACATCAACAAGGTGGAGCAGCGGGGCGAGTACTTCGAAATCGAGTATGAGGTCACTGCTCCGGGCTATGTGGAGCTTCATTTGTCGGACAATGAAGACAAAAAACTCTGGGTCACGGGTAAAGTGACAGACCGCACCGGCGTGGATCTTCACCGCATTCCGGTGGAGCCGCTGGCCCCGGGCAAGCGCTACGGCGTGGTGCTGAAGTACAAGGGCAAAGAGTACTCCACCTTTTTCTACACCAACGGTTAGCGGGTTTATTCCCCATTGATCGAACACCTCATAATCCAAAGCGCCGCATGAATCTTATTCAAAGCAACATCAGCCTCCGTGAAACCACCCAATCCCGTTTGGACGAGGTGGACATGAACAACATCCCCTTTGGCCGCATTTTTAGCGACCATATGTTTGTGGTCACCTGTCGCGATGGTGTCTGGCAGCAACCGGAAATTAAACCATACGGGGCCATACCGCTGGCGCCATCTTCTTCCGCACTCAATTATGGCCAGGCCATTTTCGAAGGCATGAAAACGTTTCGCGGTCCCGACGGCGAACCCCTCTTGTTCAGGCCTATCGACAATTTCAAACGCCTGAACCGCTCTGCTGCGCGCCTGTGCATGCCTCCGATCCCCGAAGACTTATTTATGGAAGGGCTCAAAGCGCTCATTCGCCTCGACCAGAACTGGATTCCCAGCCCCGAACAAGGCTCGCTGTATATCCGCCCGCTGTATTTCGCTATCGATGAGTTCATCGGGGTAAAAGCCTCCGAAGATTACATGCTGGCCATTTTCACCTGCCCCGTCGGGCCCTACTACACCCAGCCGGTGAGCCTGCTGGCTTCCAAGGAGTTTATCCGCGCTGCTGTAGGCGGCACAGGAGCAGCCAAAGCTGCCGGTAACTATGCCGGTTCCCTCCTGCCCGACAAGCTCGCCAAAGCCCGTGGCTACAACAGTGTGCTGTGGCTGGATGCCCAGCACCATCACTATGTGGAGGAATGTGGCACCATGAACGTCTTTTTCGTGATCGACGGTGTGGTCATTACCCCCAACCTCACCGGTACCATCCTCGAAGGCATCACCCGCAACAGCGTGATCCGGATGCTGCGCGAATCGGGCCACAAAGTCGAAGAGCGCCCCATCTCCATTTATGAAGTGCAGGGTGCCTATCATGAAGGCCGTCTGCAGGAAGTTTTCGGTGCCGGAACGGCTGCCACCATCTCGCACATTTCCAAAATCGGCTTCTCCGGTGAAGACTTTGTCCTGCCTCCGGTGGAAGAGCGGAAAATCGGCCCCTGGGTCGGTGGCAAGCTGGAGAGAATGAAATTTGGCATTGACCAGGATCCCTATGGCTGGGTCGTGAAGGCCTGATCAACGGCTTTATCATACAATCGGGAAGGGTCTGGCCAATGAATTAGCCTGCCTTTCCCGATATTTTTTTCAGGATTCGCCTCTGCTCAGTTCCTCTCCTCCCACTGTGCGAGAATCTGGTCCAGTGCCGCGGCCTGGGTGTCGCGCCCGGATTCCTCAAAATAATATCCCAGGAAGCGCAGGCTGCCCAAGCTGCTCAGCCGGATTGGGTCATTTTCCGGAATCTGCTTCCAGTTCAGTCCCGACAGGATGTCATAAACATTTCCTTCCCAGCGGTTGGCCAGAGCTTCTTCGCCAGCTTCGTAGGCCAGCACCACCGACATCACCATCGGGTAGAGGTCGGTCGGCCGGGTGGAAGCCCACAGCGGCTCCACGGTTTCCCACCAGCCCGGGAGCATCGGCTCACCCGCTTTCAGGCGCTCCCATTGCACCTGGAAGCCCAGGATCAGGTATTTGTCCAATATAAAATCTACCCCCTGCTGCCCTGTTCGTTGCTTTGCAGCTTCCGGGGCCGCCATCCATTCGGCGATCACCTTTTCTGATTGCGCAGCGTTTATGGAGCCAAGCAACAAAAAGGGATCTGGCTCCTCTGATGCAGGTTTAGGCATGAGCTGATAGCCCCAGCCGTTCCATTGGAAATGAGGCCAAACAGACTCCCAATTGGCGGGGTTGATGAAAGGAGAAACGCAGAGGGCCGTTGGGGAAGGGCTTTGCGCTTGCTTTTCCAGCCACTTGCCCAGAAGGAGATCTGTCGCGAGGTAATAACGTTGTTCACCGGAGGTTTGCAATGGCAGCTTCACTTTGCTTTTGGCACCGGGAAGCACAAGGCTCTGTTCGGGCTCCCCTTCCGGCAGCAGGTAATACCCGGACCGAAGGGCGTCTTTTTCGCCCGGATTGAGAGAAAGCCCCCAGTAGGCAGCCATTTGCTCAGCGTGCCAGCGGGCTGACAGAAAGGGATAGACAGACAACACCACGTCGGTCCGGTACTTGTGGCGAAGCTGAAGGTAGAGCAGGGGAAAGTAGTCGTTGTCGCCATTGGCAATAAGCCAGGCCCCGGGCGGACAGACGTCGAGCTGGTGCCGGGCGCTGAGGAGCAGTTGCGGCGAATAGAGCGAATCTTCCAGCATCATCCACACGAGATCTTCCCGCTGCACACTGAGCAGCATGAGGCAGGTGGTCATGATGGTATTACAGCGATCGGTAATAGGATCCCCTGCTGGAAGGGAATAGGCGGGATTTTGCCGCTCCAGCCTGAGTTGGGTTTCCTTCGCCTTCTCCATGTAGGCCAGAAACTCGGTGAGGCGCTGCCCGTCTTCGAGGCGCTCATACCCCAGCGGCTGGTAGATGGGATGGGGAATGCGATGGTGAGCATGGAGCAGTTGATCTGCCAAAAATTCATAGGCACGGCTGAGGCCATCGAGGTTGAGGTCGCTGAGGCTGGCCTCCTGGCCGTAGGCCGAGATGAGGTCATTGGCCCAGCCGGGATATCCGTAAAAGGCGCAGCGCTCATAACCCATGCGACTCCAGGCTGTGGTGCGGAAGTACCTTTCCTTGAGGTATTCGAGTTCGGGCTGCGCCAGCGGCGGGCGGCGCTTTTCGCTCACCGGGAGGTAGGACTGGGTCATCGAGGCCCAGACGAGATCTTCGCTCAGTTGGTGGGTGTAATCGCCGTAGTTGCGGCGAATGAGCATCCAGCCCTCCGGCTTCCGGGCAAATTCCAGCACAGATTCTTCTCCCTCGGTTTCATAGGTCAGATACACGTGCTCCATCACCTGGTCGAGGCTGGGGAAGGTCCAGGGATTGATGGTCTGAGCAGAAAGGGTCGGCAGGCAAAGGGCCGCGACAGCGAAGAGCAGGAATGGTTTCATGGGCCAAAGATGAGAAGAAGCGGGCAGGAGGTTGTCTGACGAAGCAGAATGCGGGGAAAAGTTCAGAAAAATGCCGTTGAGGGAAAAGAAGTTTATCAAAGAAGAAATCGCCTGATTGTCAGCATACAAACAATCCCGAAAAAGAAATATTTTCAAAACCTTCCCACTCCGTATTGTTTGTTCGCTGAAATAGTCTTAACATATGTAGTTACACAAACAACTCTAATCGTTTTCTACTATGCGAACCCTTACGATTCGTATCCTGGGCCTGGTCCTGCTGATGATGAGCAGCCTGGGCCTATCCATGGCTCAAAACAGCTATTATTGGGGCGACGGCCAGCGCATCGCACTAAGCGAAGATCGCAGCGCCGTGATCATTCAGTTCAAGGAAGGCGCAGCTCCTGAGGAACTCATGACCACCCGGCAAGCCAGCCTTTCCCTTGAAATCCACGCAGTTCAGCGGCGTGTGGTGGCCACCTTCGCCCAGGCTCTCTCCTCCCCTGCTGAGGCACTTAGGCGGCTTGGCATACCTGCCAGCTCGGTCAAATCTGTGAGCTTTGCCCGCCAGCTCGAAGACGGCTTTCGACTCTACCTCACCCACCATGTGGTGCTGGAAGTGGGCAAAGGTCACCGCCTCAGCGACCTCGACGCCACCCTGCGCCAGTTTGGCGCGCGCCACCTGCGCAGCGAGGCCCTTGCCGAGATCATCGAAGTGACAAACATCGACCAGGTGCTGCCCCTCGCCAACGCTCTCCAGGAGCAGCGCCTGGCAGCATGGGCCACCCCCGACTGGTATGCACAGGCAACCCGCTACCAGGATCCGCTTTATGCACAGCAGTTTCAGATGAACAACACCGGCCAGACAATCGATGGCTTCGCCGGGGTGACCAACATGGACTGCAACGCCCCGGAGGCCTGGGCCATCACAACGGGTTCTTCTTCCATCACGGTCGCCGTGATCGACGATGGCGTGGAGGCTCATGAGGACCTTGTGACCTCCACCGGGGCCTCCCGCGTGCTGGGCGGCTACACCCCTGTGGGCAATGGCAACGGAACCCCCAATGCCAGCGGGGCCCACGGCCAGGCTTGCGCGGGGATCATCGCCGCTTCCCACAACACCATCGGCGTTCGGGGCGTGGCACCGCAGGTAAACCTCCGGTCCGTGAACATCTTCGCTGGTGGTGAAACCACCCAGGACCTCGCCAATGCCATTACCTGGGCCAAAAACAACGGCGCAGCAGTGCTGAGCAACTCCTGGGGCTACACCTCCTGTACCTTTACCGCCACGAATCTTACCAACGCCATCAACGACGCCTCCACCACAGGTCGCGGCGGGCTGGGTTGTGTGATCGTGTTTGCCTCCGGCAACGGCTATAAAACCTGCGTGGACTACCCCGCCAACCTTGCTGCTGTGATTGCAGTGGGAGCTTTCGGGAATGACGGAATCAAATCCTCTTACTCCAACGCTGGCTCCGTGCTCGACATTTGTGCTCCATCCAACGACGTGAGCTCTGCCGGAGCTCTCACCGGTGCAGGCGTTCGCACGATTGACCGCACAGGCAGTGCAGGCTACAGCACCGGCAACTATACCAACACCTTCGGCGGCACCTCAGCGGCTTGTCCGGTAGTGGCAGGTGTGGCGGCTCTGGTGCTGTCGGTCAATGCCAGCCTGACCCTCACCCAGGTAAAAGATATTCTCTACACCAGCGCCATCGACATGGGAACCGCAGGGTTTGATAACTCTTATGGCAATGGCCGTGTCAATGCCCTGGGAGCTGTGCAGGCAGCCGGTGGATCTGGTGGCGGCGGAGGCGGTGGCGGCACCACCTGCACCGACAATGCCCTGGCACTGACCCTGGTATTCGACAACTACCCCGAAGAAACCCGCTGGGAAGTTCGCAGCGGCACCACGGTGGTAGCCAGCGGCGGTACCTATGGCAGCCAGGCCGATGGCTCTACCCTGGTGGTGGACCTTTGCCTGCCCGACGGTTGCTATGACCTCGTGATGTTCGACTCCTACGGCGACGGGATGTGCTGTTCATATGGGAATGGTTCCTATACCCTGCGCGATGCCAGCAACGCAGTTCTCGCCGCCGGCGGTTCCTTTACCACCAGCCAGACGACCAACTTCTGTCTCGGAGGCGGCGGTGGCGGCGGCGGAAGCTGCCCGGCCATTAACTTCAACTCCTACACAATCAACTCCTATGGCGGCAGCCAGGACCAGGGAACTTTCCAGGTGCAGGATGCCGGAGCAACCCTGTTTATCCAGAACAATGCGTGGAAATCCATTAGCCTGAACTACACGGTGACGACAAATACGGTGGTCGAATTTGATTTCCAGTCTACCATCCAGGGGGAAACGCACGGAATCGGGTTTGACAACAACAACAGCATTTCGTCCAACTTCACCTTCAAAGTACACGGAACCCAGAACTGGGGCATCACCAACTTCGATAATTACAGCGGCAGCGGCTGGACGACCTACGTGATTCCGGTGGGCAGCTTTTACACGGGAGCTTTCAACAGGCTTGTGTTCTGCGGCGACGACGACAGCAATCCGAGAACGGGTAACTCCTACTTCCGGAATGTGAAGATCTACGAAGGTGCCTGCCCTTCCTCTTCCGCGGCGATTGTCCTGAACCAGGGCCCTGTGCATGCCCTGATGGGAACTGAAACCGAGGGCAGCCTGGTGGCCTATCCTAACCCCGCCCAAACGCAGCTCACGGTAGAACTTCCCGGCTCTGAGTCAGTTTCCGGACTCACCCTGTATGACCTCCACGGCCGGGTACTGTGGCGGGAAAACATGGAAAGCAGTACTACCATCGACCTGGGGGTCTTCCCTGCCGGTGTGTATCTGCTCACTGTCCAAACCGAGGCAGGCCTGCTCAGCGAGCGGGTGGTTATACAAAAATAACCCCAACGGCCGTCAACCATCTAAAATAGCCGCCCAGCCTGGGCGGCTATTTTGCTATCTGCGGATTTCACAGGATGAGGCAAAGCAGGAAAGCCATTACCTTGCTTTCCCAACTGATTGAGTTCATGAAAATTAACGACAAATCCGGCATTGAGGAATACCGGGCAAACGGTACCCGGTATGACCATATGCCCTTTCGGAGAAGCGGCAAAAGCGGTGTTCAGTTGCCAGCCCTTTCGCTGGGGTTGTGGCACAATTTCGGCCACCTCGACTCTGCACACAACGCCCGCCTGATGCTGCGCACCAGCCTCGACGCGGGCATCATCCACTGGGACCTGGCCAACAATTATGGCCCTCCCTTCGGCTCGGCCGAGGAAACCTTTGGCCGCCTCTTCCAGCGCGATTTTCGCCCCTACCGCGACGAGCTCTTCATTGCCACCAAAGCCGGTTACGACATGTGGCCAGGCCCTTTCGGCAACTTCGGCTCCCGCAAATACCTCATCGCCAGCCTCGACCAGAGCCTACAGCGCATGGGGCTGGACTATGTGGATGTTTTTTACCACCACCGCCCCGACCCTGATACCCCGCTCGAGGAGACCATGGCTGCGCTCGATCACATTGTGCGGCAGGGCAAAGCGCTCTACGCTGGCATCTCCAACTATGCCCCGGCAGAAGCCGCCGAGGCTGCCCGCATTCTGCGGGAATTGGGAACACCCTGCCTCATTCACCAGGTGAAATATTCTATGTTTGAGCGAACCCCCGAGGATGGATTGCTCTCTGCGCTCGACAGCAACGGCGTTGGCTGCATCACCTTTTCGCCGCTGGCCCAGGGAATGCTGAGCGATAAATATGTGCATGGCATTCCCACAGATTCCCGTGCAGCAAAGAACATGACCTACCTTGAAATGTCGGAGGTGGAGGCCAAACTGCCCCGCATTCAGGCATTGCACCGCATCGCGCAGGCGCGCGGCCAGAGCCTCGCACAGATGGCCATCGTGTGGCTGCTCCGCGACCGCCGGGTGACCTCGGTGCTCATCGGCGCTTCCTCTTCGGGTCAGATCACGGAAAATGTGAAGTCGCTGGAAAACATGGCCTTTTCGCCAGAAGAACTTGTTGCCATCGAGCAAATTCTGGCGGACTAAGGGCCTTGCCCCCGCAGCACTTTGCGACCAACCCCTGGTGCACAGCGCGCTGTCGAAGTGCAATTTGGCGAAGGAATAAAAAGGCCAGAATTAAAGGCTTTGGCTAACAAATCAAGCAACACAGTACCCCAGAGGCGGCGAGGTTAGAATCTCATTTCTACCCTCGCCCTTAGATTGTATTCAATTTTTCCTGAACATCCATGCGGGCAAGGAGATGAGGGTGAAACAAAAACGGTCAACTCCTGTTCAATTTATTATTCGTAGTTTTTCGGTGGCATCGCAAAATTTTCATTTCAGGATCGAATGTCATGGTGAAGGTGTTGTTTGTTTGTCTGGGAAATATTTGTCGTTCTCCCATGGCCGAAGGCCTTCTGGCAAAGCATGTTCAGGAGTCGGGGCTTGCAGACCGTGTGTTGGTAGATTCTGCAGGCACGAGCAACTGGCATGTAGGCGAGCTGCCCGAC
Organism: Bacteroidia bacterium; assembly: GCA_041741415.1. Classification (GTDB taxonomy): domain Bacteria; phylum Bacteroidota; class Bacteroidia; order J057; family J057; genus JANQTF01. Next base: position 19,575 of record JBGSKC010000003.1, read on the forward strand.
CCAAGGATGGTGGAAACCGCCCAGCGGCACGGGGTGGCACTGCCTTCGCGTGCGAGGCAACTGGTGCTGGCCGACCTCGATACCTTCGACTACCTTGTGGCCATGGATCAGCAAAACATGGCGGAAATCCAGCGGCTCCAGCAAAAGGCAATCGCCTCCAAAGCCCAGCTGCTCATGATGCGGGATTTTGATGTGGACGGGCTGGGCATGGATGTTCCCGATCCCTATTTTGGTGGTTTGCAAGGGTTTGAACAGGTGTATCTGATGCTGGAACGCAGCACAAAAAGCCTCCTTCAACTCATCCGCAAGGAGCACAACCTTAGGTGATCTGATCGTTTCTCCGGGGTCCGTTAACGCAGAGAGGAAGCGAATCATCCTTTTAAAAAGGCGAAGTAAACAAATAAAACAAAATCCCAACCTGTGAAATATTAAGGCACAACCTGGCCTGGTTGGAGCGGCGGGTGGTGGTATCTATGTATCCACATTATCACCACTGTTTCAAAACGATATGACCAGAAAGGCGGTTTACCTCGCTCTGTTCCACGCTCTTGTCTTGACTTCCTGCCTGTCGCTGCCCACCATCATGCGGGCTCAGGGGGGCTATGCCCTGGATTTTGATGGTTCCACCAGCTATGCGGAGATCCCGTATTCAGCAGATCTCAACCCAGCCACCTTTACCATAGAAGCCTGGGCAAAAGTGGAAGGCGGCAGTGGGTCATTCCGATCGGTGATTACCTCACGCAAAGCTGGCAACCCTACGCAGGGTTTTATGCTGTATGCAGCCAGCGACAACACCTGGCAGTTCTGGACCGGCGACGGCGGGAATGCTACCTGGGACAACACGCTGTCTGGTGTAACTGTTGTCAACGAATGGACCCACATAGCGGCCTCATTTGACGGAACTTCCGTAAGGATGTATATCAACGGTGAATTGAAAGCCACAACAGCATCCACCTACATTCCCAACGGTGCCCAAGCCCTGAGAATCGGAGCAGGTGCTACAGAGGGAACACCGCTCTTCTTTTTCCCCGGTAAAATTGACGAGGTGAGAATCTGGTCGGATGTACGCACACAGAGCGAAATCCAGGCAAACATGCACAAGGCCCTTACAGGCTCAGAGGCCAATCTCGAAGGCTATTACCAGATGTCTGATGGAACCGGAGCCACCCTGACAGACAATTCCACCAATAGCAACGATGCCACCCTGACAAGCAGTCCGGCCTGGAAAACCTCAGCTGCTTTGGCAGGCCCGGGCATGGCATTGGATTTTGACGGCTCCGATGATTATGTGAACCTGGGATATCCGTTGGCTGCAGGGAGCAACTACACCCTTGAAGCCTGGGTGAACGCGAGCACTGTCTCTGGCAACCGAAATATCCTCAGCTCAAATGAATCTCCTTTCTGGATTAGCAGCGGAACGCTGCGTGCAGGAGTTGGAGGCAACTTCTTGGGCGTATCCAGCAGTAGTTTTCCAGCTAGCGAATGGGTCCACGTGGCTGTCACTTTTGATGACGCAGCAAATACCATGCACCTATACAAAAACGGTGTGCTGGTTAGCTCCAACACCAACATCACGAACAGTTTTAGTCTGCAACCAATGTACATAGGAGCGCACACGGGAACAGGGCCGGGATATGGTGCTATAAGCTTTTTCCAGGGCCAAATTGATGAGGTGCGAATCTGGGATGATGTCCGCACCGAAGCCGAAATTCGCGCCTATAAAGACCGTACCCTCGACGGAACCGAAGCCAACCTCGTCGCCTACTACCGCTGCGACCAGCAGCCCAATGCCAGCCACACCACCTTGCACGACCTTTCCGGCAATGGCTACAACGGCACCCTTTCCAGCATGGACGCCGCCACCGACTGGGTCGCCAGCACACCCTTCAACACCTGGATTGGCAGCGAAGGCGGCGACTGGACCAACGCCGAAAACTGGAGCCTGGGCTCGGTTCCCTCCGGCGAGGATGTCGGCATCTTCCCCTGGGCCGGGTCTTCCGCTCCCTCCTCCGCAAACATCAGCGGCAGGAATTTTTACGTCGCCGCCGGCAACACCATCAGCCACAGCGGTAACCTCACACTGAGCGGGGATTTTTATAACGCCGGTACCTTCGCCACCAGCGGAACGGCCACCTTCTCCGGCAGCGCCGCCCAGGCCATTCGCGGCACCGGGGCAACTACCTTCGGCACCCTCATCATCAACAACAGCACCGGGGTGACCACGGAGCAAAACCTGACAACAAGCACTGCCCTCACCCTCACCAGCGGTGCGCTGTCTATCGGAGCCTACACGCTCACCCTCAACGGCACCATCAGCCAAACCTCCGGCAGCCTCACAGGCGGCACCACCTCCAACATCGCCATCGGCGAAGCCGGGCTCCGCCTCGATCTTCCCGCCGTTACCCTCAACAACCTCAGCCTCGACCGCGCAGCAGGCTCCACCCTCACCGGAAACGTGACAGTCAACGGCACGCTCACCCTCACCGATGGCGTGCTGAATGTGGGAGCTAATACGCTCACCTTTGGCAGTGCTGCCACTGTGGCAGGCAGTCCCGGCACCAGCGTCCACGTGCAGGCAACCAGTGGACTCCTCCGAAAAGATTACAGTGGAACAGGCAGCTTTACCTTCCCGATTGGTGACGGCGCAGCTTATTCGCCCATCACCCTCGATTTCAGCTCGGGCAGTTTTGCCAGCGGCTACACCACAGTGAGCGTTACGAACGCCAAGCACCCCAGCAACGTCAGCGCCACCGACTTCCTCAACCGCTACTGGACCGTGAGCAGCAGCGGCATCACCGGCTTCAGCTGCGATGTGTCGGCACAATATGCCGACGGCGACATCAACGGCACCGAATCCGCCATTACCGGAGGCAAGTACAGCAGCGGCACCTGGACCGACCTCGGACCGGTGACGACGGGCAGCAACCTGATTACAGGAACCGTTTCGGGCTTTTCCGACTTCACCGGCGGGGAGGCAGCGGCTTTCCCAGTGGAATGGCTGGCCTTTGAGGCACGCGCCGAGGGCGGTATGGTCCGCCTTGACTGGGCCACAGCCAGCGAGCAAAACAGCGATTTCTTCGCCGTGGAGCGCAGCAGCAACAGACTCGGCTGGGAAACAATCGGGCTCGTGGACGCAGCAGGAAATAGCAGTGAGCTGCAGGAATATGGCTTCGACGACCTCCAGCCTCTGGCAGGAAAAGCCTGGTACCGCCTCCGCCAGGTGGACATTGACGGCGGATTCTCCTTCAGTAATGTGGTGGAGGTGAGCGACTTGCAGGTGGCCAGGCTGAAGGCATGGCCGAATCCGGTGCAGCAACAAATTTCGGTGGAAATGAATGGCAACGACCAGGTTACAGCCACCCTCACCGACCTGAGCGGCCGGGAACTGATCAGGCAGGTGCTGTTCCCGGGTGCTGCCGTGATCCTGGTGCAGCAACTCCCGGCGGGCATGTATCTCCTGCACCTGCAAAGCGAAAGCGGCAGCTGGACGGAGCAAAAAATTATGAAGCAATAGGAGGTTAGCCTGAAAAACCGACAGCCCCGGCCCCGCGATGTTGCGGTGCCGGGGCTGCTTTTTCAATCAGGCCAGCGCAGACCTGTTCCCTCAATACGCCTCCGCCAGCGAAGTAAATACCGACCACCAGTTGGCTTTCCCCTCATTTTTCCCCAACCGCACGATGATGAGGTCTTTGGCCGGGTGGACATACACAAACTGACCCAGGATGCCTTCGGCCATGAAATCGCCCTGCCGGGAAGGGATCCACCATTGGTACTGGTAAAACCAGGCGCTCCCCCCGGTTGTGTCGATCCGGGTGGATTCGGCCACCCAGGCCTCCGGCACGAGTTGCTGCCCGTTCCAGTTGCCTTTTTCCAGGTAGAGCCTGCCGATTTTGGCAAAATCTATGGCCCTGGCATTCAGGCAGCAAAAGGTCTTTTCAAGTCCGTTTTTCTCCCGGTCAAGGCTCCAGGAGGCGTCGTATTCCATGCCGAGCGGGGTCCAGAGCTTTTCCTGCAGGTATTGGGTAATGGTTTTCCCCCTGAGCGCCCGCTCCAGCACGAGGCCGAGCAGTTGGGTGTTGCCGCTGATATAGTCGAACTGCGTTCCCGGCGCAGTTTTCATCTTCATGTGCCCGATGTCTTTGCGGAGGTTGATGCCATAGTAAAAGGAGGCCGCGTCGCCGAGCGGGTTTACATAGCTTTCGTTGAAATCCACGCCGGAGGTCATTTGCAGCAAATGCCGGAGGGTGACATGGTCAAAGCCCCTGCCAGCCAGTTCGGGAAGGTAGGTGGTCAGGGGTTCCTCCACCGACTGTATCAGCCCGTCCTGAATGGCGCAGCCGATGAGGATGGAGGTGACAGATTTGGCCATGGAAAAGGAAGGAACAATGCTTTCCTCTTCGTAGCCATCGAAATACCCGTCATACTGGATGGTGTCGCGTTGGATGATGAGAAAGGCAACGGTGTTGTTATCATTGAGGTATTGTTCAAACGGCCGGTCATCCATTTCCGAAGGCACTTTTCCTTTGGCTGCCACAGCAAACTGAAAGGCTTGGCCATCAGCCACAAGCGGCCGGGAAGGAAATTTCTTGTAGTCCCGGATATCGGCAAAATTATACACCACATAGCGGCCCACCTGGCAGGCGCTGAGCAGGGTAGCAAGCAGCAGAATGGCGTGAAGGAGGGTGATCAGTCGTGGTATCGGCATAGAAGTGATCGAAAAATAAGGCCGAAATCAACAAAAAACAGAAGCCAGAACCGCCCGGGCAGTCCCGGCAAACTTGCGAATGATCAGGGTAATTCTTGCAGAAAGCGGTGAATGCTGGCCGCGGCCTCCTCCGGGCTCAGGCGGGTGTTATTCAGTTTAAAGTGCGGGCTTCCTGGAAAATCACCACGGCTATTTTCGACATACAGCTCCATTGATTCCAGGATATTGGCCCGGGATGCCTCCAGGTTTTGTTTGGAGGGCTTATGGAGCAGGCGGTTGGGGGTTTCGTTTCTGCGAAGCCGCTCCTCAAGATCTGCTTCGAGCTCCACATACACAATCCTGTCGCCCCGCTCCCTGAAAGGCGCGGTTAGTTCGTCCACGTATTCGAACTCTTCCGGCAAATTCAACGCCCAGACAAAGGTGAAGATGACCCCTGGCAGGTCGCTTTCGGCGATTTCGCGCAGCATTTCCTTCCTGATCAGGGTGTTGAGCCGGTTAAATGCCGGGGTGCCGTAATCGAAGAAAGGCTTTACCAGCTCAATCGAGAGGTGGTTGTGAAACAAGGGCCAGCCCGTGAGGCGGGAGAGTGCCTGGCCGACTGTCATTTTGCCCACAGCCGGGGGGCCAAAGAGCAGCACAAAAGTTTTCATTGGGCGGGTTGATCAAGTTCTGCGACTTTTTCCTGCAGCCAGAGGCGGCATTCCAGGGCTTCGGGGTCTTGTACTTCCTGCCTGATGGCCGCCAGTGCTTTGCTGCGGTCGGGCTTTCCGCGCAGGGCAAACAGCTGCCGCGTGAGCCGCACAAAGCGGTTGTAAGCCAGGCGTTTGCCATCCGAAACAGCGGCGGCACGACTAATGTACATCAGGGCGCTTTTCACCTGGGCATCAAACAAATCGTCGTCCCAGGCATCGTAATAGACCCGGATCAGCAGCGACCTGCGGCTGAGGTCGCTCAGGGCATCGGTGGGTTTGTAGCGATTCAGCAGGCGATAGGCAGCGGCATAATTCCCGGCCTGGTATGCCAGATAAGCCTCGGCATACAGCACTGTTTCCTCGCGGCGCTCTGGCGGCAACCGTTCCTGGTAGGTCTCTACAAATGCTGCCCGCCAGGCTGTCAGTTCCTCCTGCTCCCTTCCGTGTGCCTGCTTCACCGCGCCTGTTGCCACATTCACGATGTTCAGAAAAACGTGGGCATCCAGGTAGTCTCCGGCAAACAGTAGGCCCTGCTCCAGGCCCAGCCGATACAAACTCAGCAAGGCGGAGAGAACCCTCTCTCCTTGCGTTTTGAGTTGCTGATTGAGCAAATTGAGCAACAAATACAGCAGCATTTTTGCGTCGGCTTCGCTTAGCAAGGGAAGGTCGTCAGCGAAAAATGCCAGGGCCTGATCTGGGCTTGCCTGTTCGGTCAGGCAGCGAATCAATTCCACATACACCCGGATGGGAGGCGATGTAGCTATTTCTGGATGTGTTTGCAGAAAATGCCAGAGGGTTTCCTGCAATTCCAGGCCTGGCTGTTCGCCCACCAACTGAAGGCGATTGAGGGCGGCGAGCCAGTATTTGAGATGAAGCTGAAGGGTGAGCTGGTTGAGCAAACCGAGGCTGTTGCCCAACACCATGGAGGCAGTTCGCGGCTGATGCTCCGACTGGTAGCTCAGGTAGTCTTCCTGGGAAAGCAGGTGAAGAAACTGGTCTTCGGGAGAATGGGAGGGCGTGGCCTGGTGGCTGTTTTCGAGCTGGGACCAGAGCTTTTCCACCTCGGGTTCCAGGCCTTTGCGTTGCCGGAAAGCCCTGAGCAGCAGTCGCTGCCGCATGGCAGGCATTTGCTGAAGAGCCTCCTGCACCCAAAACTCTTCCAGGCTGCGCACGAGGCTGCTGAGCAGGTTGGAGAGGTTACTGTCTTTGTAGGTAACGCCAGGGAACAAGCCCGAAAAAAGGTGCTGACGGTCCAGCGACTGCTCACGGCCCTGCTGTTTGTGAGGGCCTTCGGGAAACCAGGGAGCCAGCAAGGCCCATAAGTCCAGTAACTTGCTGCTTCGCTGGTGGTAGGGCGAGCGCAGGAAAGCATCAAAGGCTTTTACCTCTTCCCCGCTGAGGGTTGAAAGCATTCGCTGCCATTTGCTGTCGGGGTTTGCCATAAGGAAACATCGCAAATGAATTGCTTCTCTCCAATAGCCCCCTGTTCATTTGGCAGCAAAACAGGCTATACAAACTTGTATTTGACAATGCACCAAATGGCCCGGAACCCGTCTTTCCAGCCAATTTTTTTCCCTTCCTCGTAGGTGCGGCCATAGTAGGAGATGCCGACTTCATAAATCCTGACACCGGGCACTTTTGCAATTTTGGCGGTTACCTCGGGTTCAAACCCGAAGCGTTTTTCCCTCAGGTCGAGGTTTTGGATAATGTCGCGGCGAAACAGCTTGTAGCAGGTCTCCATGTCGGTGAGGTTGAGGCCCGTCATCATGTTGGAGAAGAAGGTGAGGAGCTTGTTTCCGCGCGAATGCCAGAAGAAGAGGATGCGGTGGGGTTTACCGCCCATGAAGCGGGAGCCATAGACCACATCGGCGTAGCCTTCGAGCACGGGCTGGAGCAGGAGGTCGTATTCGCGGGGGTCGTATTCGAGGTCGGCGTCCTGAACGATGACGTAATCACCGGTGGCGGCGGCGATCCCGGTATGGAGGGCGGCACCTTTGCCCTGGTTCACAGGGTGCTTTTGGTAGCGCAGGGTGAGGTTGGGGTGGCTGGCCTTCCAGGCCATGATCCTGGCTTCGGTGTCGTCGGTTGAGTGGTCGTTGACAACGATCAGTTCCTTTTCTACCCCCCCTTCCAGTTGCACCGCAGCGACGCGGTCCAGGATCAGGTGGATGGTTCGGGCCTCATTGTAGGCGGGAATGACGATGGAGAGTTTCATGCGGGGTCAAAAATGCAGATTCAAACTGGGAAATGGAAACGAGCTAGCCCTTCAGCCTTTTCTTCGCAAAATAAAACCAATCCGGTGCCTTGGGCGTTGTGATTACATTCCGTTTCTCCCGAACTTTCAGTAAATTTTGAAGGTAAGCCCGGGAAGCCGTCGCATTCTCGTTGCGCCCTTGAACAACATTCCTTTGTTTCGCACTTTATTTTCCGACCAGATCCGACCCTCACCATGCAATTAGACGAAGCCAAAGAAAAATTCATCCAGACCTGGGGTGCCCTTGGCTCCAACTGGGGAATCAACCGCACCATGGCCCAGGTCCATGCGTTGCTGCTCGTCTCGCCGGGGTCTCTCTCTGCCGACGAAATCATGGAAGCCCTCAACATTTCCCGGGGCAATGCCAACATGAACCTGCGGGCCCTCATCGACTGGGGTCTCGTGACCAAAGAGCACAAATCAGGGGAGCGCCGCGACTTTTTTTATGCTGAAAAGGACATCTGGCAAGTTGCCCAGCAGGTGATCATTGAACGCCGCAAGCGCGAGCTCAAGCCTGTTCTCAAAGTCCTCGAGGAACTTCGCGAAGTCGAGGGCCAGGCCACCAATCCCGAGGCCAGGGCTTTTGCCGAATCAGTCCAAAACCTCCACAGCATTGTTGCCCAGGCCGATAAGTTTCTGGAAATTGCCGTCACTGCCGAGCGAAACTGGTTTTTTGAGTCGCTTTTCAAGATGTTCAACAGAAAGCTCCAGTCCTGAGCCCGGCAAGTTGCCCTTTCATTTCCCTCCATGACCCCTCCTGTCCTTCTCCTTGGTGCCAGCTCCGATATGGCCCGCGCTTTGGCCCGCCTCCTCGCAGCCAATGGCCATCCGCTATTGCTTGCAGGCCGCGATGAAGCCGCCCTCGGGCGTGAAGCCCAGGACCTCCGCATTCGCTTTGGCGCTACGGTTTCGGTGCATCCGTTCGATGCTTTAGAGACGGCGAAGCACGAAACCTGGTATCGGGAATTGCCGGTGCGCCCGCTGTGGGTCATTTGCGCCATCGGCTGGCTCGGCAGCCAGGAGGAGCAACAGCGCGACTGGGCGCAGGCAGAACAGGCCCTTCACAGCAATTTTATCGGGGTGGCCTCCATTCTTCACCATGTTGCCAACGACTTCGAAGACCGGAAAGAAGGCGTGATTGTGGGAATCAGCTCGGTGGCAGGCGACCGTGGCCGCGCCAGCAACTACTACTACGGTAGTGCCAAGGCTGGCTTTTCGGCCTTTTTGTCGGGTTTGCGAAACCGCCTGCATGCCGCCGGTGTTCAGGTACTTACCGTGAAACCCGGCTTTGTGGATACCCGCATGACCCAGGGCCTCGACCTTCCCAAACCCCTCACCGCCCAACCCGACGAGGTGGCCACAGCCATCCTGAAGGCCATCGCCAAACGAAAAAACGTGGTGTATGTCCGCTGGATCTGGCGCTGGATCATGCTGGCCATCGTGCATGTGCCGGAGGGGATTTTTAAGAAAATGAAGCTTTGAGGAAAACGCCGGGGCAGAATTTGCCTGGCCTGAAAGACTTAGTTCAGGTTAAACAAACCAGCTATCCTCTTGTCTGTGAGCAGGTTGGCAAATAGCTTCTCATGGTGCGCTTTTTCCTGAAAAGGATGCTTCCTGAAAAGATCCGCATACTCGCCATCCAGCAGGTCGCAGAGATCTTCCGACCTTTCCGGCAGCTCCCCGTTGATTTTTTTCAGATAGTCCGTGTTGAATTTCATCCTGTCTTTGTCCACCCAGCCTGCCTCAATAAATGATTTCGTTTTCCGCTCACAACGGCAGGGATTGGAAATGTTGACAAGGCCGCACTTCCTGTTCATGAAGTGGTAGAGGTCCTTTCTGGCACGGGAGAGCTTTTGGCGAAAATTATCCTTTGACATGCTGAGCATCTGAGCGCCCAAAGTATGGTCTACGCCAAAAATTTCACCCAGCACATACACCAGCCGCTGTCCGCGGTCGAGGCACAGCAGCATTCCGCTCATACAACTGAGCTTGGCCTCCTCGATCTGTTCCTTCATTTCAGCCTTTTCCAGATCAGACAACTCCGCTTCTGCCATCTGGCCGATTTCCTCCCCATACTGGTCAAAAGAAGTGATGTACTCCTCCAGCCAAACCCGCTTCATTTTGAGAAAGTGATGGAAAGTAATGCGGTATAGCCAGGTCCTGAAGTTGCTGTCACCCCTGAACTGCGACAAGTTGGTGATCATTTTGATGAGCACTTCCTGGGTGACCTCTTCCGCATCAAAAGGGCTCAGGGTCATTTTCAGGGCAATATTGTAGATATAATGCTGATGCCTTTTGACGAGGGTTTCGAGGGCAACCTTGGACCACTCCTTTGCCCGGGCAATCAGGTCCAGGTCGTCTTTGTCCGGGTATGGTCCTTGAAATGGATTGCTCATGACCTTTTGGCAAATTTCATTAATACCTGTTGATAAGAAAGATCCAGCAGGTGGCGAACCAGCTCCATGTTTTGCCCGGTTGGGGAATTGATGCAAACCCAGCCCAGCCAGGCATACACGGGATGCGGCATCAGCACGCCTAGGGCGGGAAAGTGGAAATCGAGGTTCACCACCTTGCCTTTGCCCGGGCGGGGCGGCGGGTCGCCAAAGAGCTTGCGGTATTGTTCCTTTCCGATGCCCGTGCTGAGCCTGAACACCTCCTCCCTGTCCAGTTGAGAAGCCTTGTCGTTGGGGCCGTCGCTCTCTTTGATTGTGGCAAAATAGATGCCTTTCGGCAGGGAACCATCGGGGTTGAAGAAGAAACTGCGCTCCCGGTAGGCGTTCGCAACAACCAAGCCCTGATAGGATTCCAGCATCCAGGTTTCCAGCTCCTGCGGACTCATTGTTTTGTGGGGATTGGGGTTGTAAAACTCATCCGAACAGTGTTAACATCGATTTTTTCCATAAATGGCAGCACCAGATCCGATTGTTCTGCCTGCTGCATTGCCCTTTCAGCCTGCTGCTGATTCTCCCAATACACGATGTCGGTCCAAAGGCTGTCTGCTGAAACGGTCAGGGTTCGGGTCAGATAGCCATGCTGCTTCTCCAGGAACAAGCTTTGCATAGACGACGCAGCTTGTGCAAAATCATCAGCCGCCACTCCCGGTGCAAGCCTGAATTGCGTGATTTCCACCATGCCCGCCTTGGTTTCGCGGGTGGCGGCGTTTTCAGCGGGTAAGGGTTCCGGGCTGCAAGCTGAGGAGAGTGCTGCTGCGAGTCCGAGGAAAATGAATCTTTTCATGCCGGTCATTGATTAGATGTCTGGCAGTTAGATCCCCGTGGCCGGTATGTGTGACAGACAGGATGAGATTTTCCGGAAAAATTCACCAGGGATGCTGGAGAAACCCACATACGTTGGCAGGACGATTAACGAAACCACATGCGTTGGCAGGACGGTTAACGCAATCACTTGCGATGGCAGGACGGTTAACCCAATTCACATGCGTTGGCAGAACGGTTAACGCAATCACCTGCGATGGCAGGACGATTAACGTAACCATATGCGTTGGCAGGACGATTAACGCAACCACTTGCGTTGGCAGGCCGATTAACGCAATCATATGCGTTGGCTGGACGGTTAACGTAACCACCTGCGTTGGCAGGACGATTAACGTAACCAAATGCGTTTGCGGGACAATTAACGCAATCACTTGCGTTGGCAGGCCGGTTAACGCAACCACCTGCGTTGGCAGGACGGTTAACGCAACCACCTGCGTTGGCAGGACGGTTAACGCAACCACCTGCGTTGGCAGGACGGATTCCACCCTCCCCACCCCTACGCACCTTTCCCACGAATTTACTACCTTCCTTCGCCTCCAGTCAGATTCTCAAAACCTGACCTTGCTTTCATAGCATTTAAAGACTCCTCAACTCGCGATCAGATGAAAACTTGCTCCCCCCTTCTGGCTTTATCCCTCCTGAGCTTGTTGGTTGCCTGCCAGCCCGGCAAACCTGCTGAACAAGCCACAGAAACACCCAATTTTCTCGAAGAAACCCCGGAAGCCCGTGCCGAGCGCATGGCCTGGTGGAAAGAGGCCCGCTTCGGCATGTTTATTCACTGGGGGCTCTATGCTGTGCCTGCCGGCGAACACAATGGACAGCGCACCGACGGCATCGGCGAATGGATCATGGATCACCTCCACATTCCTATTGCCGAATATGAACCCTACGCCTCCCAGTTTAACCCGGTGAAGTTTCAGGCTGAAGAATGGGTCCGGATTGCCAAAGATGCCGGGATGAAATACATCGTCATCACTTCCAAACACCACGATGGCTTTGCTCTCTGGGACTCCAAAGTCACCACCTGGGATGTAATGGATGCCACTCCGTTCAAACGCGATTTGCTTGCCGAACTGGCCGAAGCTTGCAAAAAAGAAGGAATTCGCCTCTGCTTCTACCATTCCATCATGGACTGGCATCACCCCGATGCACAGGCTGCTTTCGAGCCAAATTACCACCAATACGGCGACTCCGGACTCACCAATCCGCAGTTTCCCCGCTACATCGAAACCTACATGAAACCACAAATTGAGGAGCTGCTCACCCGTTATGGCGACATCGGCGTTATGTGGTTTGATGGCGAATGGATCCCCGATTTTACCCACGAGCAGGGGCTTGACCTCTACCAATTCGTTCGCAGCCTGCAACCCGGCATCGTGATCAATAACCGGGTGGATAAAGGCCGCCAGGGCATGCAGGGAATGACAATGGCCGGGGAGTTCGCGGGTGATTTCGGAACACCAGAACAGGAAATTCCTGATACAGGGATGCCTGGCGTGGACTGGGAATCGTGCATGACAATGAACGACACCTGGGGCTACAAGTCTTTCGACGACAACTGGAAATCCACCGAAACCCTTATTCATAACCTGATCGACATCACCTCCAAGGGAGGAAACTTCCTCCTCAATGTAGGCCCCACTGCCGAAGGGCTCATCCCGGAGGCAAGTGTAGAGCGGCTGGCAGGCATGGGCAAGTGGATGCAACTCAATAGTGAATCAATTTACGGCGCGCAGGCCAGCCCGTTTGCCAAACCCACTTGGGGGCGGTTTACCCACCGCGACAACCAACTCTATGCCCACGTGTTCGACTGGCCAGCCAATGGCAAGCTGCTCCTCCCGGAAGTTCAGAGCGCACAATCTGTTCAGCTCCTCGCCTCAGGTGGTGCCTTGTCCTTTGTCATTACCCAGGCCGGACTTGAAATCCAGCTTCCCCGCGAAGCCCCGGATTCCATTGCCACCGTCATTGCCATTCAACAAAACTAATTCCATGTCTGCTCGCTCACTACTTTTACTGCTGCCATTGATGGCGGCAGTCACGCTTTTTGCTCAAACCACCCGCCAGCTCGTCTGGGACTTCCCCCTCGACAGACCACATGCCGGTATTCTGCTTGGCAACGGCACCCAAGGCTTAATGGTGTGGGGCGAACGCAACCAACTATACATCACCGTGGCACGAGCCGGTTTTTGGGATCACCGCGGCGGCAATGATTTCGTTACCCGGATCCGCTACCCGGAGCTAAAAACCCTGCTGCAGGCCAGGCAAGACAGCGCCATCCAGGCAGCATTTGCCATTCCTGGCACAGCAGAAGACAAGGGATTTGGGCACCCGCAACAGCTCAGCGGCGGCAGGTTTGTTGTTGAATTTCCTGAATCAACCACCCTCGTAAGCGGCAAACTCGACCTCCCCACCGGCAGCATTCGCCTCGAGCTTACCCAGGGAAACCAAACCTTCGAGCTGATCATTCAACAGCATCCCACCCGTGAGCTGGCAGAGGTAACTTTTCCCGAAGCAATGGCTCGAGGCAACGTGAGCTTTTTGTCAGCTTATGAGCTGAATACAACCGCTTATCAAAAAGCAGGTATCCTTGCGCCCGTGGCCAGGCATAGCCAGCAGGTCCACACTGTGTCTCAACAGTTGCCCAAAGACGAACCGCTGGCCGTGGGCTGGACTCACAACCAGCAGCGCCTGCTCATCGGGACGGCGCTCGGCCAGGACAACGAGGCATCACTCATTCAAACCTTGCTGGAAGGACAGTCAGGAATTCAGGCGGCAGCACAAAACTGGTGGCAGCAATACTGGGCCAGTGTGCCGCAGGTGAAGGTTCCGGATCCTGTTTTGCAGGAAATCCATGACTATGGACTCTTCAAACAAGCCTGCACCACCCCGCCCCAGGGGGTGGCAGCAGCCCTTCAGGGTCCCTTCATGGAAGACTACCAGATCGTGCCGTGGAGCAATGACTACCATTTCAACATCAACCTGGAGATGATGTATTACCCGGCCCTGATGACCGGCCAATACGATCACCTCGACCCGCTCTGGGACATGATTCATCGCTGGTGGCCGGAGATTGAAAAAAATGGACAACTGTTCTTCGGAAGAGAAGGCGCCCTGATGCTGCCCCATGCTGTGGACGACCGGGGTAAAGTAGTTGGTACTTTCTGGACTGGCACCATTGATCATGCCTGCACCGCATGGATGGCACAGCTCGCCTGGCTGCATTATAGCTTCAGCGGGGAGGAAGAAATTCTGACAAAAACAGCTCTCCCTCTCCTGAAAGGCGCATTTGAAGGATATTGGGCCATGCTGGAGCGCGACGAAACTGGTGTATTTCACTTGCCTGTATCGGTAAGTCCTGAGTACAGGGGTAGCCGGATGGACGCCTGGGGAGCCGATGCCTCCTTCCAATTGGCGGCCCTGCATGCTGTCTGTGACCTCCTGCAGAAAGCCGCAAGTGCTGCCAACGAGGCCCCGGATCCCCGTTGGGAGGAAGTTGCCACCCATTTACCTCCCTACACCACAATTGAAGGGGTATTTCAGCAGGAATGGGGCGTTTCCAACCGCAGGATCGCCCTGTGGCAGGATCTCGACCTGATCGAAAGCCACCGCCATCATTCCCACCTTGGGTCCATCTGGCCCTTTGTAACAATTGACCCTCTGGGCGATACCCACCGCGACATTGTCAACAACAGCCTCACCACCTGGCGCTACCGTGGTGCCGGGGGCTGGTCGGGATGGTGTGTACCCTGGGCTGCTATCCTGATGGCACGCACCAACCAGGCCGAGGCTTCCGTGAACTGGCTGCACTACTGGCACGACAATTTCGTGAACGAAGGCCGGGGCACCCTGCACAATGCCAACACCAACGGCCATAGCTTCATTGGTGCGCCTGTTTGGGCTAAGCTCCCCGAAGAAGTTCCTCAGCGGGAGGTAATGCAGCTTGATGCTGGATTTGGAGCCATTACGGCGGTTTATGAACTCCTCGTTCAGCAGCGGCAAGACGGTGTTCACGTTTTTCCTGGCCTGTCTATCCTGTGGAAAGAGGCTGAATTTAGCCGGATCAGGGTGGAAGGCGGATTTCTGATCTCAGGGAAAGTGGAGGGTGGTCAGGTAGTTGAGGTGACGCTGGAGGCGACCCGCCCGGGTGAGATTCAGTTAGTTCACGGCATGGGAGATCGTTTTACAGTTAATGGGATCAACCAGGAGGGCCCAGTTTTTCAAGTGAAAGCCAGCCCAGGCCAGAAATGGGTCCTGAAGACAAGGTAGGAGCCTCAGCACACAAACTCTGATAGCCTCACTGGCAGGAACGATGATCTGTCAGTTAGGCTATCATATTTCGATTCGTCAGGACCTGAGAAGGAGGCAAAAAAAAGGGATAGCCTTGTTGGACTACCCCCTTCAAACATCGGAATGACAATCTTTAAGTCACGTCTTTGAAAGACCTTTGTAAGATCGTTAAAGACAGCGAATTCTGTGTTGGGTGTTCTGGGTTGTGAGTTGTGAGTTTTGGGTTGTGAGTTTTGGGTTGTGTGTTGTGGGTTGGGTGTTTTGTGTTGTGAGTTTTGGGTTGGGTGTTTTTGGTTGGGTGTTTTGGGTTGTGTGTTTTGGGTCAGATAATTTTCTGGTCCCGGTTCTCGGTTCCCGGCTCCCGCTCAAACCCTTGTCAGAGTCGAAGCCAAACCTTTCGGGAAGTCAGAAGTCAGAGGAGAGAAGTCGGATAGGAACTGGTTTATCTTCCTGTCTTGCCTCTCGCAGCGCCACGGTCTTACCTCTCGCTTCTTAAGATCTCTTTACCCGCCCTCGGGGCCGATGAGCGAAAAGCCGAAGGCCTGATAAGAAATGAGATCCCTGGTCTGCTGGTTGGCTTTCCAGCCTTCCTCCTGGTGCGACCTGTCAATGAGTTCCTTGGTCCGCATTTCGGCAAGCGAATCAAGCACCCTGTTCATCACAGCCCATTCAGATTCTTCAAAGAGCGAGGGATCCACGGTTTTGGCAGGTTCAAACAGCTCGCCGATATGCCCGTTGGGAAAGTCCTTTTCTTCGATTTTGACAAATCCCTCACTTTCCAGAAGGCCAAACAGCTCATGGAAGTGAGCCGGAACTGGTCCGAAAGGAATGGCCCGATAGGCAGTACCTGAGATGGAAAAACCGGTTTCCTTAAAATGCAGGAAATCAGCATAAAAAAGCAGCTTATTGAGCCGGGTCTTGAGCGGTTTGGCCTTTTCGACAAAGAACAGAACGAAATGAGCCAGCTTTTGAAAGTCGGGCTTCACAAAGCCAGTGAACTCATCCGGGTCGGCATGTAGCCGCCAGAGGTAATTCAGCACCGGGGAAAGCAGATTGCCTCCATGCTGCCGCTGCAACAGCCGGGTTCGGATGCGCTGTAGTTGGTTGGGGGAAAAGATCCAGGCCCTGGCTTCCACAAACTCCGAAAGGCGCTCGGGATTAGCTGCCAACTGAATGAGCTTGGCGTGCGCCTGGGTGGGCATTTCACCTTGCTCATATTGCCGGTAGCCATTTACCCCAAAACCCAAAATCTCAGACATCTTGGAGGCCGGCATGCCTGCCTGCTCACGAATGGCCCGGATTTCCTTTGGAAAGGGAATCTGGTGCCGGCTCCGGTACTGGTTGTGCACCTGAGCAAGGTTCAGCTGGTCCAGTGCTGGTGTGTAAAAAATATGCCCCGTGTCCTGACAGCGATAGCGCTGCTCAAAGATTTCGAAGCTTTCGCGTCGAAAATGATGGACCACCCTCGCTCCTTCCAGCAGGGCAAGGCCTTCCGAAAAAGGGCTTTCCATCTCGTGGGGAATCATTCCTGCTTTCATCCTGCTACTTTCCATTCCGTCGTGGTCACTTTTTCCATCAGATCATCCATTTTCCAGCAAATCACCGGGCCCGAGGGCTTGCCGAGTGAGAGAACAACACGAAGCCGCTGCCCTCCCACCCATTTGGCAAACACCCAGCGCTGACCGGTCACCGGCCCCTCCTCCTGCCATACTTCTATGGCATCCTCCCAGCATAACCCGGCAAGTGATCGCTCGCGATCCTGCGGCTTCATCTCCTGCGAGAGTAACCATCGAAACGATTCCTCCGCCACAAACACAACCCCGCCGACCATCCGCCTGCGATGAAACTCCTCAAGAAACGCCTGCCCGGCTCGCATCAACGTCAGCGCCATACTCTGAATTCGTTAGCTGAATCAAATATACTAACTAAAATGGCAAATGCAAACGAATTTGTTCATTTTCTCTAAAAATTTATCTGAATACCCACTAATTCGTTGATTTTTCAGCCGCCTTCTCAAAAAACCATACCAGCATTAGCCTTCTAATTTTACAACTGCTTGATTTTCAATTTTCTACATACATTTTCGCAGCCTTGCCCCCCCCTCAGCAAAAGCCAAAAAAAATAGCCCACCCGAAGGTGAGCTATCCTTTATTCATTGAAAGAAGGGCTATGCCCGCTCCAAATCAATCATTTCCAGCAAGGCCACGGCCGCTTCAGCCCCTTTATTTCCGTATCGACCTCCCGCTCTGTCCAGGGCCTGCTCCATGTTATTGGGCGTTAACACCCCAAAAATGACAGGCCGGTGGTAGGCCAAACTCACGTCCATCACACCCTCTGCCACAGCCTGCGAGATGAAATCGAAATGCCGGGTTTCTCCCTGGATCACACAGCCAAGGCAAATAACCCCATCCAGGTTCTGGTGCTTCTGAAAGGCAATGTCAGCTCCAAGAGGTAGCTCATAGGAGCCTGGCACGTTGTAGCGAAGGATATTTTCTGGCCTCACGCCAACCCCAAGAAGCACGTCCATGGCACCTTTGTAGAGCGCTTCTGTTACCTCTGGGTTCCATTTGCTCACGACAACGACCACACGGTCGGCCTGATGTGGCTGACCACCCTGGTAGCTGATTCCAGAAAGGTCATGTGCCTGGCTCATGGGGATACGCGTCCGATGAACTTGTCGATGCTCAGGGCTTCACTGCTCTTCGGGAAGTCGTTTTTGATGGTTTCATACACCTTCAGAGCGTCGGCTGGCTGGCCAGCCATTTCGTAACATCTGCCTGCTTCCATGAGCAGGAAAGGGGTGGTTTGGTCGTTGGCAGCCGGGATGTAGGCAGCCTTTTTGAACAAAGAGCCAGCCTTTTCGAAGTCATCCTTCCGTTCGTAGGCAAAAGCCAGGGCAACGTCGCGAGACATGGCGAGGGTATTGCCGGAGGCATCCACTTTTTCGAGGTATTCGATGGCAAGGTCCACATTGGCAGAATCGCCCTTGAGGTAACCCACACCGAGGTAGTAGTTCGCCTGATCAGCTGCGACGGTTCCGCCAAAGTCATCAGCCATTTCGGCCAGACCGATAAAAGAACCGGAACCAGCTACCGCTTTGTCAACAGAATCTGCTTCAAAAGCCGTGATGGCGCGGAACATTTCGCCGTTGGCCTTGTCGTTCTGCTGTCCAAGATAGTATTGGTAGCCAATGAGACCGAGGATAAGCGCCACCACTGCAGCTCCGCCTGCGATCAGCGGGGTGCGGTATTTTTCAAAGAAAGGGAGCTCTGCTCCATCCTGCACTTCTTCTACTTCTACGTCCAACTCCTGATCCTCCAATTCGGGATCTTGAACCTTGCCTGCCATAGGGATTGATGATTTCGTTAATCAGGACTGCAAAAAAAGCAAATCGGCGGCTAATGTCCAACTATACCGGAGGTTTTGAAGAAAACGGGTACACAAAAGCGCATAAAAGAAAAGCGGGAACCAGCCAGAGGCCGGTTCCCGCTTGTATCTCGGTCCCGAAGGAGCGCTATTCGCGGACGACCCGCTTGTAGGCTGTCCGGGTTCCGTCGCTGATTTTCACCTGATACACGCCTTCGGCTTCGCCGCTCAG
>JBGSKC010000004.1:0-16083 GCA_041741415.1 Bacteroidia bacterium
CCATGGGCTTCCTTAGTTTGGTAATGCTGATAAAGCATGGTCTTCTCGTAGTTTAGGGTGTGGTAACCAAAAATTACGGAAGACCTTTCTTTTTTAAAAAAAATATGAGTCACCCCAAAGTTCGGGATGACTCATGTTTGCGTTGAGGCGAAAATCTGACTAATCTTGCACATGCGATCGACTTACCTCCTGCTGTCTCTGCTTGTTTGCCTGTTCAGGCTCCCGGCCCAGGAACCCCTCCGGGAGGTTCGCGGGGTTTGGATCGCTACCGTCAAAAACATCGACTGGCCCTCGCGCGCAGGCCTGCCCGCCCAAGCCCAGCAACAGGAACTGATCTCCCTCCTCGACAGCCTCCAAACCCACGGGTTCAACACGGTCATCCTCCAAATCAGGCCATCCGGCGACGCTTTCTACGATTCGCCAATAGAACCCTGGTCTGAATGGCTCACGGGCAGCCAGGGCCTCCCGCCCCGCCCCTACTACGACCCCCTGGAGTTTGCCGTAACAGAAGCGCACCGCCGCAACATGGAACTCCACGCCTGGCTCAACCCCTTCCGCGTGGTGATGGATGCCGACAAAAATCCTGCCCTCGCCGCCAGCCACGTTGCCCGCCGCCGCCCCGACTGGACCCTCCGCTACGGCAACATCAGCTACCTCGACCCCGGCATCCCAGAAGCAAGGGCCTATGTCATGAATGTCGTGGCAGATGTTGTAACCCGATACGACATCGATGCCATTCATTTTGACGACTACTTCTACCCCTACAAAATTGCCGGAGAAGAATTTCCCGACACCGCGTCATTCCGGCGCTATGGCGGGCGGTTTCGCGACCTCCCGGCCTGGCGGAGAAACAACGTCGATGAATTTATCAGGCTCACCCACGATCGCATCATTGGCATAAAGCCATCAGTAAAATTTGGCATCAGCCCCTTTGCCGTGTGGCGCAACCAGGCCGACGACCCCGAAGGCTCCGCCACCCGCGCCGGCATTACCAGCTACGATGCCCTCCACGCGGATGTGAGAACCTGGCTGAGAATGGGATGGATCGACTACGTCGCCCCCCAGCTCTACTTTTCCATCGGCTTCGCCCCCGCCGACTTCGCCGTCCTGCTCGACTGGTGGGAGCGAAACACCTTCGGCAAGCATCTCTACATCGGGCATTCTCCCTACAAAATCCAGAACAACCAGGACCCCAACTGGAATTCTCCCCGGGAAATTCCCCGCCAGGTGGAGGCAGTTCGCCAGAACAGCATTGCCCAGGGAAGCCTGTTTTTCAGCGCCAACTGGCTCAATAAAAACCTTCTCGGCTGGGCCGACAGCCTCCGGCAAACGTATTACCAATCCTACACCTTCCCGCCAGCCATGGCCTGGATCGACAATAGCCCGCCTTTGCCGCCTGCCCACGTTGATATTTCATCAGACAAAAGAGGCATCGAACTGCTTTGGCTCACCCCCCAATCAGAAGAGGCTGCCTATTATTGCCTCTACCGCACCGACCGGAAAACCCCACCCCTGCCCCTGGCCCGGTATCGGATGGCTATTTTGCGGGAGGAAGGCAACTATTACCTGGACGAAGAGGTGAAATTTGGCCGCAAATATCATTACCTGGTTACAGCCAGAGACCGGCACCACAACGAAAGTGAGCCGGTGATGGTGAGCCGCAGGGCCTGGAAGTGGCGCTAGGAAAGGGTCAGAAAAGGCTGCGCAGCCACACCCGGAAAAAATTGCCGCCTTCGGTGAGCAGAATGCGGATGTTCACCTTGCTGAACTGCACTCCTTCCCGAAGATGTACTTCCACGGCCTGCATGGCCAGCGGGCTTCGGTCCGCCAGGAAAATAAACTCCAGGTCGGCGAGGTAGCGGCTAATGGTCGTTTGAAGGAAAATGTCGCGGCCTTTGGCATTAAAACCTTTGAGGCCGCACTGGGTGTCGGTGATGGAAATACGCAGAAAAGTTCGGGCAAGCCAGCGCAGGAACCGCGACACCCGGCGCCGCATCCGGGGGGTTTGCTCGTAGTAGGTTTGGTCTTTGATGCCGATGGCGATGTCCTGCCCTGCCAGCAGCGTTTGAACAACTTCCACGATGGAATCGACTTCGTATGGAAAATCGATGTCGGTGAAGACGCAAAAGTCTGCCTTGCTCCTGGCAACACCCGCCCTGAGTGCCGCCCCTTTGCCGCCGTTCACGGCCAGGGGCAAGTACTCAAACCCCGGAAGGCCTGCTGCCAACCGCCCGGTATCGCCTGGCTCCACCCCGGTAGGTGAGCCATCGTTCACCAGAATCAACTTCAGGGAAAGCGGAGCGAGCCGATCAGATAACGCGGTCATCGTCAGCAGGATGCGATCCACCCAACCCTGTGGCGGCCGGTAACAGGGCAGCACGATGTCGAGGCTATTCGGCATAAAAATTATTCATCATCAGGCGATGGCCCGGCAGGGAATCCAGCCACACATCCTTGCCGGCAGGCCGGATCAGGAAAGACTCTGCTTCGGGTTCACGGCTAAACAGGCACAGGTGAACGCGGGTTGAGGTCTCAGAGGGCGTAAATTCAAAATCGAAGCGGAGCCAGTCCCGGTACACATTCGACCCAAACATGATCCCGTGGTCTTCGTTGCGGATCATCTGGTCGTCCTGGTTAAATTCCCGGATCAGAAAAGCCGGAAAACCTGCCACCTCGGGATCGATGCGCACCCACACACTGGCAACCAGCGGCTCATGCGGCAGCGGACCATGAAACAAGGTGATTTCTTCCTCGCCACTGGGGGCTTTGTTTGTTTTCTGGCCGAATGGCTGTATTCCTTCGCCGTCGAATCCATCAAAATAGTACCAGGCAGAATCAGCGGCCCACCAGTGGTTTCCCAGGCTGTCGAGGCTGCTTTTCTGCGCCGAAAATGTATTAACCAGATAATCTTCCGACACCGACAAGTCTTCGAGTCGCAGCCTCCTTAATGAAAATGCCCCTTCTTCATAGAGCAATTCTGTTCGCTGGAGCAGTTGCTGTTCTTCCCAGGAAATGGGGGTTTCGGCCTGGGCGATGACAAGCAATGGGCGCTTGTCCGGATAATCGGCGAGGATGTCTTTGGTCAGGTAAGGGGACCCAACGAGTTGAACCAGACGGGATGATTGGGAGACCGAGGTTCGCGACATGCTGCCGCAGGCGAGCGGAAGGCCCAGGTTGTAAGCCATCTTGAGGGCCCTGGCTGTAACGGGCTCTGTTTGCCAGCGGGAAACGAATTTTTCTGACCCTACATTAAATGCAGGAATTGGCAGGATAGCCTGGAAAGAATCCACGGGCAGCCCGGCTTTGTCGAGCCATGCCTGAAAATCGGGTTCCTTGTTGACAAACACGTTGTCGCCTTTGAAGCTGCGGGTAGCCTTGGCGTGAATCTGAACGTGAATGGCGGCTTCCCAGCCCCAGAACAACAAGGCCGCGAAAAGGGCCCAGGCACCGATACCGGCTGCGCCTTTTTGCCGCATTACCCGGAACCCCTGATACAAGCCATAGGCCGCCACAAGGGTGCAGGGATAGTAGAAGGTCCAGGCAAAGCGCCCAAGTGAGCGAAACTGCCGCAGCGGCCCCAATTCTTCGAGCCAGGGAAGTGGAAAATACTCGAAGGGAAAGGCCATGGCAAACAGCAGCACCAGCCACGACGACCAAAACATGGCCCTAAGCGAGCCTGGAAGGAGGGGTTTGCCGATTCTTGCCCACTGCCGTTTCCAGGCGTGGCGCAGCAGGCGCACCAGCCATCCGGCCATCAGGAAGGTGGCCACAAGGCCAACATAGGAGAAACCCTCCACCGGGATGGGCTTCATTTCATGGAAAAAGCGAAACCAGGCATCCTTCAGCGGGCCCTGCACGGGCAAAAACACCGAAGCCCAGGATGCTTTGTAGTCCAGAAACCCGAAGGGATTGGCGGGGCGGTCTGCCACTGTGTCGGTGAGCCAGAGCATCAGCTGAAACAGCAGCAGCGCCCCAAGGCCTGCTCCCATCAGGCCTCCGGCGGCTTTAAAGGCAAATTGCCTGTCAGACCTGAGGTTCTGCAACCATAGCACGAAGGCCCAGGCCGTGAGCAGCAGCAGGCCCATGAGGAGATAGTAGGCGTGAACCCAGGCCCAGGCCAGCAAGGCGAGGCCAAGCAGGAGGGCCTGCCACCATTTGGTGCCTTTTTCGACAAAGCGGATCCCGAGATACCAGATCGAAGGAATCACAACGGCATAGGCCAGGGCATAGTGGCCGGCAAAGCGGTGAATCTGCGGCGACATGAGCGCGATGAGGATCGCAGCAGGGATGGCATACCACACCGGCAGCCGATAGTGCCGCATGATGGTGAACATCAGCCACATGCAAAGCAGCAGCGAAAAAAACACCAGGGTATTGAGGATGCCAACAGTGTAGTCACTTAACGGCACAACGTTCACATGAACCCAGCGCAGGAGGGCAGAAATGAGTGGCTGGTTGTCAGTAAAGAGAATGTGATCACCGTAGGGGTAGTTCATCCCGGTGAAGGAGAACCCTGCGTCGTATTTGATGTACCAGCTGGGCGTAAAATAATTTTTCCAGCCATCCAGCCCCCCGCCCAGCAGGTAATTGTTGGGATGCGTAAGAATCCGATCGAACCCCGACCACAGCGCCGCCACCCCTGAAAGAAGGAGGAGCACATGTTCGGACCAGCGCGGAAAGGGGTTCTTTGCCATGAGAGGTCAAAGTTAACAGGAGAATCGAATTTTCAGCAAGCGCAATTACCAGTTGGAGCGGCGTAAGTTTTTCCAGAAGTTCGCAACAAACTATTTTGAAATCATTCAACCAACTCATTCCACTATGAAATTTCTTCGATCAGGGCTATTGAGCCTCCTTCTTCTCGCGTTCATGGCTCCTGCTGCCAGCGTGCTGGCCCAAGGCAAAGCCCTGCTTCGCTACAATGTGAACACAGGCGATGTGTTCCAGTACGAAAGCGTCACTGACCAAACCATCAGCCAGAATATCATGGGCATGGATCAGGTTATCAAGCAAAAGATTACCATGGTCTATGACATGGAAGTGCTGGGCGAAAATGCCGGTGTCTATGAGATCCGCCACACCTACCGTCGTGTCAAATTTTTTATGGACGGAGGAGCCATGATTGGCAGCATCGATTACGATTCTGAGAACCCCCCTGCCGAAGTGGAAGCCATGGCGCGCGGGTATGCTGCCCTTGTTGGCCAGACCTTCACGCTGAACACCAACCAATTGGGAGAAATTGTTTCGGTAGCTGGCCTCACCGAAATGATCGATGCCATTGCCACCCAGTTTGGCGACCTGCCAGAAGAAGAGCTCGAAGCCATGCGCAGCAGCCTCCAGTCCCAGTATGGCGACGACGCCATGACCACCAACCTGCAGGCTGCCAGCCCAGCCTTCCCCGAAAAAAAGGTGAAAGTCGGAAAGTCGTGGGAGCGCAGCTACACCCAAAATGCTGGCTTCGCCATGGACATCACCTCCGTGTACACGGTCAAGTCGCTGGCAGGCGAAGAAGCGGTGATTGCTTCTGCACTTACCACTGTCTCTGATCCAACTTCAGATATGCAGATGAGCGGCATGACCCTGAAATACACCATCAATGGCACAGGAACCGGCGAGGTTCGCTATTCGAAAGCCACCGGAGTTCCGACCCAAAGCACCACGACGCAATCAATCAGTGGTGACGTGAACGCCAGCGGCGGCATGATGGGCGCTGATGGCATGAGCTGGCCCATTACAATTGAATCCACCACGACCCTGAACCTGATCAAGTAAGTACCGGAAGCTGCTTGCCGCCCCCAAAACCTGGTTGGTTTTGGGGGTGTTTCTTTTTTATGCAATAGCTTTTGACAACAATTCTCTGGATAAATGAAGTACTGAAAAGACCTGGGCAGGTTTTACACCGGGAAAATCCTCCAGAAATACTGAAATGGATTCTCCCTCTTCCAAATAGTCAAACAAGTTGGCGATGGGCACCCTTGTTCCCCAAAATACCGGAGTCCCCCCCAACAGATCAGGATCGATATTAATCACCTTGTTCATTTTCTGGAATTTCTTTCAAGATACGTCTTTTTTCGGTCCTTAGTTGATTGCAAAACAAGCAGGAATGTCGATCATCATCAATCCATGATTACCCCTGATACCCCCGTTCCTGCCTGCGATATGCCCCAGGCGTGAGGCCTGTCTTCTGTTTGAACAAGCGGGTGAAATGCTGCGGATACTTAAACCCCAGGTCATTCGAAATCTCAGCAATGCTTTTGCCCGGATCGAGGGTCCTTTCCCTGGCGATGTCGATGATCTTCAGATGGATCATCTCCAGCGGTGTTTTGCCTGTTTCTCTTTTGATCAGATCGCCGAAGTAATTGGGGGAAAGATGGAGCTGTTCAGCAAAATAGGCCACAGACGGCAGGCCGTGAAGCTGCGGCCCCTGGCTGGAAAAATAATCGCTTAGCAATTCGTCAAATCTTTCCACCATGCCGCAGTTCACCACCTCCCGGGTTGTAAACTGCCGGTCATAAAAGCGGGTGCAGTAGTTCAGCAGTAGCTCAATGTTGGACACAACGACCCTGCGGCTGTGCTTGTCGATGCTGCGGTCCAGCTCGCTGCCGATGTTCGCCAGCACTCCCAGAATGGTGTCTTTTTCCTCCTGAGACAAGTGCAGGGCTTCGTTGGATTGGTAGGAGAAAAACGAATACCGGGAAATGCTTTTGCCCAAAGAGGTCCCCTTGATCAGGTCGGGGTGAAAGGCCAGCACTGTTGCACTGGGCTGGTAACGCTCGCCCAATGGTTCGCTTTGCAAAAACTGCCCCGGCGCGACGAAAATCAGGGTTCCATCCTGAAAATCATAATACTGGGTGCCATAACGAAGCCTGGAAGCGGTATCGGTTAATTTCTTGAAGGCAATGAGGTAAAAGTCAAAGGACATTCTCGACCGGGTTTGCTCACCGGAGCGCGACAACTCCACGAGGCTCACCAGCGGATGCCGGGTCGGGTGCCGGTAAAATTCATTGTACTGCGGGATGGATTCAAACCGGATCATTGTCAGGCTTTTGGAAGGAAAGGTAACGAGAAACAGATCAGCTGGGAGGAGCAGCGGTAAAAATGGTAGGAAATCCAGTAATCCATCTACCACCCTGGCGCAAAAAGGGGAATAGCTTTGTCCCGGAATCATCAATCCCCACTTTCTTTAATTTTTGTCCTCATGAAGGCCTTGTTCAAACTGGCTGCTTTGCTCCCGGCTGTGCTGCTGTTCTGCTCTCCCCTCGCGGCTCAGGAGCCGGATTCTGTCCTGGCCCTCTCTTCCGACAGCGCCCAGGAAGTCACGACCTTTTCCGGCACAGTGGGCCTCACAACCAACGGGTTTTCCATCATCCCGACCTTCTCTCTCAACAGCCCTGCGGTGATCATGAACTATTACGTGAGAAAAAACCGCTTTTCCTTCGACCCCGACATCCGGCTCGTACCAACCGCCACCAAAGGCAGCATGATTTTCTGGTTTCGCTACCGCGTGGTGGACAAAGGCCGGTTCAGCCTGCGGCTGGGCGTTCACCCGGCTTTTTCGCTGATCCGAAAAACGGTGACCGACAACGGCGAGGAGCGAGAAATCACGGAAGCGCTCCGGTTTTTGGCCGGGGAAATAGTCCCAACCTACAAAATCACCCCCAACTGGAGCGTCGGCGCTGTCTATCTGCACGGTTCCGGCCTGCAGGCCCACGGCCCCCAAAATACCAACGTCCTGTTTCTCAACACCAGCATCTCCGGCATCAGGCTGGTGAAGGACTTCCGCCTCGCTGTGGTTCCGATGGTCTTTTTCCTCAGCACCGATGGGTATACTGGCAGCTATTTTTCCGGCACTGCTGCTATTTCCCACACCAGGCTCCCCTTTGCCATTCAGTCCACCATCAACCAGACCTTTCGCTCAGATGTCCCTGGCAACCAGGCATTTATGTGGAATGTGACGCTGAATTATTCCTTTTCCAGGGAGTTTGTGCGGGTCAGGTAGGCGGGGGGATTGGTTGTTTTACTCAGTGTATTGAGTAAATTTACTCAATGTATTGAGTAAAATCGGAAACATGTTTGAGCGCCCTCATTTACAAAGTCTTAAAAAACGGGTGACCAATGAACCCCGCCGGTTTATTCAGGTGATCTACTGCCCCAGGCAAGTGGGAAAAACCACCCTTGTTCAGCAACTGCTTCAACAAGCCGGCCTTGTGAGTCATTATGCTTCTGCCGATGCTGTCATGTCTGCTCAGGGGAATTGGATCAGCCAGTAGTGGGACCTCGCCAGACTTGCCCTTAGCAGGAGCGGGGCAACAACAGGCTTGCTTGTGATTGATGAGGTTCAGAAAATCGATAACTGGAGCGAATGGATCAAGCGGGAATGGGATGCTGACACCATCCGGAGCATTGACCTCCGGGTTGTGATCCTGGGGTCTTCGCGCCTGCTGCTTCAGAAGGGTCTTTCTGAATCACTGGCTGGCCGGTTTGAAACCACCTACCTCGGCCACTGGTCATGGCCCGAAATGAGGGATGCCTTTGGTCTGAGCATCAGCCAGTTTGTTTGGTTTGGGGGATATCCGGGAGCTGCTGCGCTGATCGGCGACGAGTTCAGATGGAGAACCTACGTTTCGAATTCCCTGATTGAAGCCAGTATTTCGCGCGACATCCTGATGCTGACCCAGGTCAACAAGCCAGCTCTTCTGAAACAGCTGTTCGAATTGGGCTGCTTATTTTCAGGTCAGATTCTCTCCTTCAACAAAGTCATGGGCCAGCTCCAGGACGCAGGCAACACGACTACCATGGCGCACTACCTGGATCTGCTTCATCAGGCAGGATTATTGTCGGGTTTGCAAAAAGCAAGGCCCTCAGCTTTACACAAGCGGGCCTCCAGCCCAAAGTTTCAGGTGCATAACACCGCGTTATTGAGTGCGCAGCAGCCCCGGCTTCATCAGGAAGCAGAGGGAATTCCCGCTGAATGGGGAAGATGGGTAGAATCTGCAGTAGGTGCTCACCTCCTCAACCAGGCTCAGTTTCATGGCATGGAATTGCAGTATTGGCGAGAGGACAATCAGGAGGTGGATTTTGTGCTTCGCCACCGGGATCGCCTCATCGGGTTAGAAGTAAAAAGCGGCAACCATTCCCGCCGGTCCGGGCTTCAGGCCTTTGACAAGGAATGTCAACCCCACAAAACGTACCTGATCGGGACAGGCGGCCTCCCCTGGGCGACCTTGCTGGAGATGGACATCCGGGAGCTATTTTAGCTTTAGCGCATAGTATCTGTGCAGAAAATCGGATATTTTGCATATATTTCGTGCAAATTATCCGTAATGTTGCTTCAAAGAACACTCTACCCTGAGCTGGTGCTGCATCTTGAGCAAAAACAGGCAACCGTGATCACCGGGATGCGGCGGGTCGGCAAATCCACAGCATTGAAATACCTGCTTGAGCAGGTGCAGCATCCCAATAAACTCTACCTCGATTTTGAGCGGATTGAAAACAGGATATTGTTTAACCAGCCCTCCTACAACGACATTGAGCGCGGACTGGCAGCACTGGGTCTTGATCTGCTCCAACCGGCAGTCATCGCCCTGGACGAAGTGCAGCTCGTGCCCAACAGCCCCAGTGTCATCAAAAGCCTGTATGACACATACGGCATCAAGTTCATCGCGACCGGATCAAGTTCTTTTTACCTGAGGAATCATTTTTCTGAAAGTCTGGCAGGAAGGAAAAAAGTGTTTGACATGCTGCCACTTGATTTTGAGGAGTTCATCCGGTTTAAGGGAGTGGAAGACCAACGCCTTTACGCAGGCAGGATGATGCCTTTTCACCCCACCTATTACGACCAATGGAACGGGCACTACAAAGAATTTCTCCGGTTTGGCGGGTTTCCGGAGGTGGTCCTGGCGGATAGCGACATGGCAAAGACTGATTATCTGCGCGATGTGCTAAACGCTTACATTGAGCTGGATGTGAGGCTGTTGTCGGATTTTTCGGCAAGTGATGTGCTCTACAAAATGATTGGCCTGCTGGCCGGGCGAGTAGGCAGCAGACTGGAAACAACCAAGCTCAGCAGCCTGCTCGGCCTGAACCGCAACAAAGTGAGCGAGTACCTGCACTTGCTGGAGTACACTTTTTTCCTTCAAATTGTGCGGCCTTTTACCACGGGGCTGGACAAGGAGCTCACGAAACAGCCGAAGTATTATTTTTCCGACACAGGCTTGCTACAGATAGCCGGGCGTGCCGGAAGCGGGCAGATATTCGAAAACGCGATAGCCAATCAATTGCACCGCCTCGGCGAAGTGCACTACTATCAGCGCAGCAACGGCCAGGAAATTGATTTTGTGCTCAATCGCCAGACGGCCATAGAGGTCAAAGAAACGCCCTCCGCCCACGACCTGAAAGAATTGCAGGCCCGGGCTGCTTCGGCGGGCCTCACGGAATGCTGGCTTGCAGGCGCAGAACCTGCCCCATCCGGCTTTTCAGATTTCCGCTGGGGCGGTAGTTTGTGGTGAAGGGGGGGAGAAATCCACGGCCACCGGGGGACAACCGCTGTATTTTTGTTGCATTTTTTCAAGCGTTCAGGGCTGCGAGGTTATTTGTTAGCTCCCGGTTTACTGTTTCGGCTCCCAAAAGATCGGGTTGGGTAGTTGGGAACAAGTCTCTCCGATACAAACCCTAAAGAAGGCCTATATCAATTTTGCTTTAGCCAGGATAAAAATGAATCTACCTTGATGACCATGACTTTAGGAAATTCAATCGATTTTAGTGGGTCAAAGTCTCTGTCTTCTGTTACCAGAAAGGATGCATTCGCGGCGATTGCACAATCAACAAATTTATTATCATCTGGATCTTGTAGAAGCTGAAATCGAAAATAACTGGTGATGAACTCTATATTTGAAAGCTGCAACAAAGAATCCAGAATCCGCTTGCTGGTGTCTTTACCCATGTGTCTCTCTATGACCTCAGCGTACTCAGCAAGAATTTCTGTTGTTACACAAAGGGAATACTTTTTATCAATTAATGAACGGAATACCTCGTGTATCGCAGAACGAGAGGAAATACTCACAAGGAGTACATTTGTATCTAACACAACCCTCTTCATTTTTTACAAAGCCCTCTTCCTCAACTTCGTTTTCAGCAACTCCTGAGCGGTTTCATTGGTCCAGCCAAGGCGGTCCCAGGCCTCGTCGGCAGCCTGAACCGCCCGCTCTGCAAAATAGCGGTCGATCACATCACGAAACTCCGCCAGCTCCTTTTCGCTAAGCTCATGCGAAAAAGCCCGGAGTATTTCCAACTGGGTATTGGTCAGGGCTGGTGAGGCAGACAAGGACATAGAATCAATTGTTAGCTGTGAAAATACCTTAGTCTAACATACGATTTTTTTCAACCCCCTCCCCTACCTCAAAAACAACAACTCGCGGTACTTCGGCAGGGGCCAGTCGGCATCGGGGAGGATCGACTCAATGTCGTCCACGTGGCGGCGAAGGGCCTCCGACAAGGGCAGCACCTGCTCGGCATAGCCCACTGCCACTTCGCGGGAGTCGCCCCGCTTCTCCACCCGCCGCCGCGCGCCGTCGAGTTCTTCCACGCTTTTCACAGTCTTTTTCAGCATCTCTCCCAGCCGGATCGCCAGTTCCCGCTGCCCGCCGTCGGCTTCTTTGACGAGGTTCACCTCTGCCAGCCATTTCACCTGCTGCAGCAACTCGCCCTGGTATTTCAGGGCCACAGGAATCACCTGTGTCTGGATCATTTCCACCAGCACATCCGACTCAATGCGCCGCCGCGCCACATAGTCGCGAAGCAGCACCTCGTGCCGGGCCCGTAGCTCCGCCTCGGTGAAAATGCCGTGCTTGCTGAACAACTGAATGCTCTTCTCGCTCAGCATCGAGTCCAGCGCAAAGGGCGTGTGCCGGTATTCCTTTAATCCGCGGGATTTCGCAGTCCGCAGCCATTCCTGGCTGTAGCCGTCGCCTTCAAACCGAACGGCCTTGCTTTCGGTGACAGACTCTTTCAAAATATCAAGCACGGCATATTCCAATGGCCTTCCCCGCCGCAATTTGGCTTCCACCTGCTCGCAAAACTCCAGCAGGCGGTCGGCAACGATCACGTTGAGGATGGTCATGGCGTTGGAGCTGTTGGCAGAAGCACCTACAGCCCGAAACTCGAATTTGTTGCCGGTGAAGGCAAAAGGCGAGGTGCGGTTGCGGTCGGTATTGTCGAGCAGAAGCTCCGGTATTTCATTGATGCCGAGGCGCAGAAGGTCGTCTTCGGGCTCGTGCTTGCGCTTGCGCGGCGGGTTTTCGATGTCGTTGAGCACCTTGGAGAGGTAGCGGCCCACGAATACCGACATGATGGGGGGCGGTGCTTCTGTGCCGCCGAGGCGCAGGTCGTTGCCGGGAGAAGCCACCGAGGCCCTTAGCAAATCGGCATGGTCAAAAACGGCGTGAATCACGGAGGCAAAAAACGAAAGGAACATCAGGTTTTCCTGCGGATCCTTGCCCGGCGCGAGCAGGTTTTTGCCCTTGTTGGTCATCAGCGACCAGTTGTTGTGCTTGCCGGAGCCATTGAGTCCGTCAAATGGCTTTTCGTGCAGCAGGGCCACAAAATGGTGCTTTCTGGCGATGCGGTCGATGAGGTCCATGACCAGCAGCCCGTGGTCGAGGGCCACGTTGATGGATTCAAAGGCGGGGGCACATTCAAACTGGCCGGGGGCGACTTCGTTGTGGCGGGTTTTGAGGGGAATGCCGTGGCGGTGAGCTTCTTCTTCGAGTTCGGTCATGAAGGCAAACACCCGCTCCGGGATTGATCCAAAGTAGTGATCATCAAGCTGCTGGCCGCGGGGCGGGGCTGCGCCGAGGAGGGTGCGGCCCGTCATCACGAGGTCGGGGCGCAGGTCGTGGAGGGTGCGGTCAACGAGAAAATACTCCTGCTCCATGCCGAGGGTCGGGATGACCCGGGTCACGTCTTCTTCAAAGAGCTTGCACAGCTCCAGGGCAGCCTGTTCGAGCAGGCGAACAGACTTGAGCAGGGGAATTTTGTAATCGAGGGCTTCGCCGAGGTAGGAGACGAAAATGGTGGGGATGCAGAGGGTTTTGCCGTAGGTGGTTTCAAAAATGAAGGCAGGTGAACTGCAATCCCATGCGGTGTAGCCGCGGGCTTCGAAGGTGGAGCGCAGTCCGCCGGAGGGAAAGGAGGAGGCGTCGGGCTCCTGCTGGGCGAGCTCGCGGCCTGAAAACTTGTGCACAGCTTCGCCGTCGGAGATTTCGAGGAAAGAATCGTGCTTCTCGGCGGCGCGGCCGGTGAGGGGCTGAAACCAGTGCGTGAAATGGGTGGCACCCTTGTCGAGGGCCCAGGCCTTGATGCCGTTGGCCACGGGGTCGGCAAGGCTGCGGTCCAGCAACTCCCGCCGGTCAATGGTCCTTTGCAGGGCCTGAAACACCTCTTTTTCGAGGTAATGTTTCATCATTTCCCGGTTGAAGACATTCTCTCCAAACACATCTGCGGGGGGGCGGCGATCCAGCGGCTTGGGGTAAATTCTTCGCTGGATCCACTCAATGGCTCGTTGTCTTGCGTTCATTCAGCTCAATTCTTCAGCTTTGGCAGGCTGAAGTTACACATATTCGGATGATCGCCGCCGGGCAGCCACCACTGATTTTTATCCAGCCTCTCCCCTGCCCCTTTTTCGCTTCTCTTCCGGAGTTGGAAATGGAGCCCGGTCGTCCTAATTTTGCGGGGCATTTTCGCTTACTCTTCATTATGGCTAAAGCTCAATCCCTCACCCCGCGCTCGGTTAATTACTCCGAGTGGTACAACGAACTGGTTAAACGCGCCGATTTGGCCGAAAACTCCGACGTGCGGGGCTGCATGGTCATCAAGCCCTATGGCTACGCCATCTGGGAGCGCATGCAGCGAATTCTGGATGACCGCTTCAAGGAAACAGGCCACGTGAACGCTTATTTCCCGCTTTTCATCCCGAAAAGCTTCCTCAGCCGCGAAGCCGCCCACGTCGAAGGCTTCGCCAAAGAGTGCGCCGTGGTGACCCACCACCGCCTGATGAACGACCCCAACGGCGGCGGCGTGATCGTGGACCCCGACTCCAAGCTTGAAGAAGAGCTCATCGTTCGTCCCACCTCCGAAACCATCATCTGGTCCACCTACAAAAACTGGATCCAGAGCTACCGCGACCTGCCCCTTCTCATCAACCAGTGGGCCAACGTTGTGCGCTGGGAACTCCGCACCCGGATGTTCCTTCGCACCACAGAATTCCTCTGGCAGGAAGGCCACACCGCCCACGCAAATGCCCAGGAAGCCATTGAGGAGGCAGAGCGAATGCTGCACGTCTACGGCGATTTTGCCGAAGACACCCTCGCCATGCCCGTGATCCGGGGGGTGAAGTCGGAGCGCGAACGATTTGCCGGGGCTCTCAACACCTACACCATCGAGGCCCTTATGCAGGATGGCAAGGCCCTTCAGTCGGGAACTTCCCACTTCCTCGGCCAGAATTTTGCCAAGGCATTCGAAGTGACCTTCATGACCCCCGAAAACAAGGAGGAATACGTGTGGGCCACCTCCTGGGGCGTTTCCACCCGCCTTATGGGTGCCCTCATCATGACCCACTCCGACGACAGCGGATTGGTGCTGCCACCTGTTCTCGCTCCCATCCAGGTGGTGATTGTGCCCATTACCAAAAAAGACGAAGAAGGCGAGCGGGTAATGGCACGCTGCAAGGAACTGGCCGCAGAGCTGAAAAAGCTCGGCATCCGGGTGAAGCTCGACGACGATGACACCAAAAAGCCGGGCTGGAAATTCAACGAATACGAGCTCAAGGGTGTGCCCCTGCGTTTGGCCTTAGGGCCCCGCGACTTTGCCGAAGGCCAGATCGAAGTGGCCCGCCGCGATACCCAAACCAAGGAATTGCTCCCGCTCGACGGCGGCCTGGGCACTGCGCTCAGCCAGTTGCTGGACGAAATCCAGGTTAACCTGTTTGAGAAAGCCAAGGCATTCCGCGAAGCTAATACCTACCGGGTTGACACTTGGGAGGAGTTCAAAGCAGCCATTGATGCCGACGTGCCAGGATTCCTGTATGCCCACTGGGATGGCACCACCGAAACCGAGGAGGCCATTCAGGAAGCGACAAAAGCCACGATTCGGTGTATTCCGGTGGATAACCCGCTCGAGGCAGGAATTTGCGTGTACAGCGGCAAGCCCTCGGTTCAGAGAGTGCTGTTTGCCAAAGCTTATTAAGAAAAGGAGGCGGGAGAAAGCGGCTTCCGGGGCTGTTTACACAGCCTCTTGGAACTCTTCGGTCACATTCTGCAGGAGGGCTGCCAGCTTATCGGAGGAGGAAGCGACCAGGAGTTGCTGCTGGTAGGTGCGGATTTGTTCGGCGCGAAAACCTTCCTGGCGGAGCGCTGCACAGATGAGCAGGTCCAGTTCGTGGAGCAAAGCACCGCGCACTTCGGCGAGATGCATCACTTCGTTCCACTCGCGGGGAGGCTGTAAGTGGTTGCCGTTGAGCAGGTTAAATAGTTTAACAATTTTCTGGATGCGGGACGTACGGGCCTGGTCGGAGGATTCCGTTTTGTGCATGAGGAGAGACAAGGAGCGGAGGACTTGAAGTGGGAAAGCGTGCATGGGGGGATGCATTGTTTTCTGTCGATTGACTGTTCAGTTAAATTAACCATTTCGGGAGTCAAAATGATTGAATTTCGCATCAATGGTCAATCTCTTTGGTTAAACAGGCAATTGCGATCTATCAGATAGAGAATTATTCATCTGATGTTCAAAGTAAATGAGCTCTCCGGGGTGCGCAGATGACCCAGGTCAGTGGGGTGATTGATTTTAGCCGAATACAACGAAAAACGAATATTCTCAATATGGTCTTTCCTGAACCTGACAGGAGAGAGTTTTCCTGCACAGCCCGGCAGCCCTCCGCCTCCCACATCCCCCAAACAAAACATGAGTCATCCCGAACTTTTGATGAGCCAGTAGGTCCACATCAGGGAAAGTGCTAATCGGATTCTGTAAATCGGTGTAGGGTATTCCCTGCACCGATTTCCTGTTCTGGGGCACCATTGCCTGAGGAGTGTT
>JBGSKC010000005.1:0-159677 GCA_041741415.1 Bacteroidia bacterium
CATGCGCCACAATTATATTGGAACTGAGCACCTTTTGCTGGGCTTGATCCGTGAAGAAGGCGGGGTTGCCGGGCGGGTGCTGCGGGAATTGGGCCTGGAAGCCGAGCGCGTGCAAGAGATCGTTGAGCGCCTGACCGGTACCGGCCAATATCGTGGTGGTAAACTGGACCTCTCACCCGGCACCCAGCAGGTGTTGGAGTATGCCGTGGAAGAAGCCCGGCGCATGGGTCACCATTACATCGGTACCGAGCATTTGCTGCTGGGACTGGTGCGCTATGGCGAAGGTGTGGCGCTGGATGTGCTGCGCAAGCTGGGTGTGACCCCTGAGCAAATCCGCCGCCAGACACGGCGCGTGCTGCAAGAATCGACGGCATCACGCCGTACCAGCTCGCCCGAACAACCCAAGGCGCCTGCTCAAAAGCAGGAACAGCAAAAAGCCAAGACCCCCATGGTCGACCAGCTCGCCACCGATCTGACCACCCTGGCAGAAGAAGGCAAGCTGGACCCCGTCATCGGGCGTCAAATGGAAATCGAGCGCGTCATTCAAATCCTGGCGCGCCGCACCAAGAACAACCCCGCCCTGATCGGCGAGCCGGGCGTGGGCAAGACCGCCATTGTGGAAGGTCTGGCCCAGCGCATCATGGATGCCGATGTGCCCGCCCCGCTGCTGGGCAAGCGTGTCTTGCAGTTGGATGTGGGCTCGCTGGTGGCGGGCACCATGTACCGCGGCCAGTTCGAAGAGCGCTTAAAACGCGTCATCGACGAGCTGAAAAGCTCCGGCGCCATCCTGTTCATCGATGAAGTCCATATGCTCGTGGGAGCAGGCTCCGCCGGTTCCAGTGTGGATGCCGCCAACATCCTCAAGCCCGCCCTTGCCCGCGGCGAACTTCGCGCCATCGGGGCCACCACCCTCGACGAATACCAGAAGTACATCGAAAAAGACAAAGCCCTGGAACGACGCTTTCAGGCTGTTGTGGTGGCTGAGCCCTCGGTCGAAGACACAGTGTCCATTCTCCGCGGCCTCAAAGAGCGCTACGAAGTTCACCACCACGTCCGCATCACAGATGCCGCGATCGTGGCTGCCGCCGAGCTGTCGCACCGATACATCTCCGACCGCTTTTTGCCCGACAAAGCCATTGACCTCGTGGACGAAGCTGCTGCCCGGCTTCGCCTCGAAACCGACTCCCTGCCCCAGGAGCTCGACGAAATCGAGCGCCGTCTGCGCCACCTCGAAATTGAGCGCGAGGCACTGAAACGCGAAAAGGAAGAACAGCGCCTCCGGGAAGTGGAAGAAACAATCGCCAACCTGCAGGAACAGGCCAAAGGTTTTCGCGAGCGATGGGAGGCCGAGAAAGAAGTTCACAGGCAAATCAGCAATGCCAAAGAAGAAGCAGAAAAAATGCGCTTTGAGGCAGAGCGTGCCGAGCGCGATGGCCGCTTTGGCGATGCTTCCGAACTGCTCTACGGCCTGATTCCCAACCTGGAAAAGAAGATCAAATCGCTTCAGGAAGATTTATCCAAATCTGACAAACGCCTGCTCAAGGAAGAGGTGGATGCGGAGGATATCGCTGAAATCGTAGCGAAATGGACGGGTATTCCGGTGGCGAAAATGGTCGAAAGCGAGCGCCAGAAGCTGCTGCGGCTGGAAGATGAACTGCACCGCCGCGTGGTGGGCCAGCAGGAAGCCATCGAAGCTGTGTCGGATGCGATCCGTCGCAGCCGGGCCGGGCTTCAGGATCCGAACCGCCCCATCGGCTCCTTCATTTTCCTCGGCTCCACCGGGGTCGGAAAAACGGAATTAGCCAAAGCCCTCGCCGAATTCCTCTTCGACGATGAGCATGCCATGGTGCGGATCGACATGTCGGAGTACCAGGAAAAACACGCTGTGAGCCGGCTCGTGGGAGCCCCTCCCGGATATGTCGGATACGACGAAGGCGGCCAGCTCACCGAAGCCGTGCGGAGAAAGCCCTATTCAGTGGTGCTGCTCGATGAAATCGAAAAGGCCCATCCCGATGTGTTCAACATCCTGCTCCAGGTGCTCGACGACGGGCGTTTGACAGACAACAAAGGCCGGGTGGTGAATTTTAAAAACACCATCGTGATCATGACTTCGAACCTGGGTTCTCATTATATCCAGGAAAAATTCGAGGAACTGACCCCCGACAACAAAGATGCCCTGATGGTGATCATCAAGGACCAGGTGCTTGATATGCTGAAAGGACACCTTCGCCCGGAGTTCCTCAACCGGATCGATGAGGCGATTGTGTTTGCTCCGCTCAGCGAAAGTGATGTTACAGAAATTGTGCGGATTCAGGTTCGCGGCCTCGCTGCCAAGCTGGAGGGAATGGGCATTCGCCTCCAATTCAGCGAGGAAGCGATCCGGCTCATGGCCAGCCTCGGCTACGACCCGCAGTACGGTGCAAGGCCGGTGAAACGGATGCTTCAGAAGGAAGTGGTAAACCCGCTATCGAAGGAAATCCTGGCCGGCACCGTCAACCGCGAGCAGCCCATCCTCGTCACGGAGCGAAACGGCATGATCCGCTTTGAGCCTGTGGTGGCTGCCTGAGAAAACAGGGTGGTTTGATTGATCAGCCGGAAGAATGCCTGGGGAGAACAGCTCCTGTCAGACATTCTTCCGGTTGTTTTATTAGCCTAAAAACCTCCTCGAACCCACCATCACGAAGCGCTTGCGCACAAAGAGCGGGTCGGTGAGGGAGGCATTGCCAGCGGGATTGCCGCCTGTGACGTGAAAATCGCTGAATCCGGCATTTTGATTTACCCAAAACATGCCGGTGAAATTGAAGGAAACAGGCGTAAAGCTTTCTGCCATGGTGGCTTCGATGTGGTCCATCATGTCAGGGTCTGTGCAATAAGCCGAGCAGCTGATCGCGCCTTTTTCTGCGGCGAGTTCTTTGGCGGCCTGAAGCCCTGCCTCAAAAGTTTCCACCGGAATGATCATCACAATCGGGCCGAACCATTCGGCAGCATAGCGGTCGCGCTGGTCTGCGTCCACTTCCAACACCAGCGGCGACACCAGCCGGGCCTCCGGGAAATCCGGGTAGGGGAAGCTCTCCGACTCCAGCAGCACTTTGCCCTGCCCTCTGGCGCGGTCCACCCGTTCGGCAGTGGCAGGGTTTTGGATGGCCCCCGTTACGCCACCGCCCATTTTGGGGTGCTGGATGATGTTGCGGATGGCCCCCGTGATCGCTTCGACAACCTGCCCGTAGGAAACCGTTTCCCCTCCTTCCTGGATGCCATTTTGGGGAATGAAAATATTCTGCGGACAAGTACACATTTGCCCGGAGTACATCGACACAGAGAAAGCCAGGTTATTGGCCAAGGTGCCAAGGTCAATGGTACTGTGCAGGAGAGCGGAGTTGACGCCCGCTTTTTCGGTAAACACCACTTTGCCGGGGATGGATTCCAGGTAATCGCCATAGGCATTGAAGCCTGTGAAATCGATGAGTTTAACGTCGGGGTGGTTGGCTAATTCATTGGTAATCTGCGCTTCGCGGGTGTCTGGTGCCAGCACCACGGCGTGCGGGTCGAGGCCCTGTTCTGCAAGCACCTCCTGGATGGCCCTCACAACGAGGGCGATGGGGTAAATGGAGAGCGGGTGAGGCTTTACAACAACTGTGTTGCCTGTGATGAGATTGGCGTAAATGCCGGGAACGGTGTTCCATACGGGGAAGGTGGAGCAACCCACGCAGATGCCGACCCCGAGGGGAACGTTCCGGTAGCGTTTGCTCATGCGGATGTCGAATTTCCCCATGGGTTTCACCCATTCTACCTCCTCTTGCGGAAAGCGGGTCATTTCGTGAAGGCCAAGAGCAATGGCTTCAATGGCGCGGTCGTTGGCGTGGGGCCCGGAAGCCTGGAAAGACATCACGAAGGTTTGGCCGGTGCTGTGCATGGTGGCGTAGGCAAGCTCGTAGAAGCGGTCTTTAACGCGGTCAAGCGAAGCCATGAGGATCCCTGCGCGGGCGTGAACGTCCACTTCGCGCCAGGAGGCAAAAGCCTGTTTGGCCAGCGCGACATACTCCCCGGCTTGCTGTTTCATGGGGTAGGAGATGCCGAGCGGCTGGTTTTTGAAAGGAGATTCCTCGCTGGAAACCAGCCAGCCGTCGAAGCTCTGGGGCATGGCAAAGGGCCTGCCGAGCTGTGCCTCAAACGCCCTGATGCCATCATCATTGGCAGTTTCCCCATAGATTTTCCCGGAAGGAGACTCGGGGTAATGGGCATAAAAGGTCCGATCGTGCATGGCCTGGATGGCCCGTTGCAGCGCCTCTTCGTAGTGGGGGTACAGGGTGGGGGCAGAAGAAGTGGACATAGAGAAATCTCAGAGGATGATCAATGGAAAGCAACCCGAAGATAAGGAATGGGAAGTTCTTCCCCAAACGGTTTGGAGGGGGTATTTGGAGGAAAGACAGGGCTTGCAGCCACGGGAATTTTCCTTCAGGAACAAAGGCTGCCTCCGGTTTTCAACCAGCCATGAGGGTGGAGATTTTATGGTCGCTTGTTTGTGAAATCCAGATAAAAATTTGACGGTTTGATGACAATTTGCTATGTTGCTTTTGCAGGTTGAAAATGATCGTTCATATCTTGTAACCTGTTGAGCCGAGCCATTTTCCCTGGTAGTTGTTGCTGATTTTTTTTTGCCAGGTTTGTCTCAATGCTATCTTTGGTTGTTAAGATGCTGGATGATAGTTTGTTACAAGATTTTTTTAAACCGGAAATGTCCTGGTCGGACCATTGTCTCATGTCCTGGGTCCGCGTTCTGAAATCCTGGGAAGTCCAAACTGTTAAACTCATTAAGCTCTAAACCATGCGCAAACTTACCTATTGGGCCATCATCCTTGGATGCGTGGGGTTGCCAGTAACTGCCTGGGGGCAAACACCGGCTACCTCCCGAAAGAAGAATACAATTGAGGTGTTTTTTCCGGTGAGCCATTTTTTTGATGAGACTACTACTAATTGGGGGATTCTTATCCCTACCAGAAGAAGTGTTCGAAAGCCAGATGGAACTTATTCTAGGGAAGATGCACGTGTAATACCTCCAACTTTTGGACTTACATTCATGCGCAGAATTGGTGACAAAGCCAGTTTGAGCGTCTCCGGGACAGCATACATGAGAAACTATCTAAACGACAGCCGGGTTCCCGGCGAAACCCTGACGCGCGAGTATGGGTTGATTTCTGCGGGTTACCTTCATGAGATTCTGGCTTATCGCAGGATGCACGTTCAGGCTTTGGGGGAGGTGAGCTATCGCGCAGGCTCTGAGATGATATTCATTTATTCGTATGGTTGGGAAGCAATCGTAGAAAGCCTTTCCCTTCGCGATTGGGGCCTTACCGCCGGGCTGCGTGGTACTTATGATCTTCCCTGGCGTTTTCTCCTATCCGCCGAGGCCAAGTACACGCGGTTTGTGTATTTGTATGATGAAGGAGTGAGCTTCAACATCGACCGCGAAGTGGCTACTCTTCATGATTTGACAGTGAAAATCGGTCTGGGGTATCAGTTCTGAGGCTTTAGAAGATGCAATCAATATCGGAAGCGCATTGGCAGCTTCGAAATGCACAAAGCGAAATGCAGGGGGTAATTTTGTGCAGAAAGCTAACAAATTACGCATCGCTGATGGATTTCTGAAATTTGTCAAAAATAATTAGCTAAAAATGTTGCATTTGACTAAAAAGATAGCTAATATTGTTTCATGAAACCAACACATCCACACCACCAGGGGCGCTTGTTCCAGGCCCTGTTCTCCTTTCCGCAAGTCGCAAAGGAATACCTGGAATATGCAGCCCCAAAAGGTCTCGACGGGGAAATCCCGCTCAGCCACAACTTTCAACTGCTGCCAGGGGTATCCTACCTCGATTCAGATGGAAGCATGGACGCCTACCTCGCAGACATCGTCTATCAATGCGGCGGCGGTGAACACGAGCGCGTGAAAATCGCCTTTCTGTACCAGTTCGAAGAGCCCGAACCCAGGATCATGAATTGGGCGATCTGGATGTACCTCCGAAATGCTGTACAGGTACAGCATGATGCGCTCCTCCTGGAAGCCCGGGCACAGGGCCTTTCGGAGCCTGTCGGGTCCGTCGATCTGATCTTGCCGTTCATCATCAGGAACCTGCCCGAAGGAAAAAACCTGCCGCAGGTACCTGCCGGCTCCATGAACTGACCCCCGCCCGGCTGCTACCCGACAGGCACGAAGTCCCTCGCGTTTCTGGTGGCCATTTCCTCGTAGGTGGCCCAGCGAAGGTCAACAAGCTCCTGCGCCAGTTGAAGCAGACGGGCCGCTTCTTCAGGGTGGGTTCTTGTCAGGGCTTTGTAGCGGGTTTCGTTGTAGGCATAATCCTGGAACGAAATCCGGGGCCTTGGCGAGTCGAGCACAAAGGGGTTGTGCCCTGCTTTCCGGAGGCTGGGGTTGTAGCGAATCAGCGGCCAATAGCCGCTCGCCACTGCAAGCGCCTGCTGGTCAAGGCCTTTCTCCATGTCAATGCCGTGCGCTATGCAGTGGGAATAAGCCAGAATCAGCGAAGGCCCCGGATAGGCTTCCGCCTCCCGCATCGCCAGCAGGGTCTGCTGCTTGTTCGCTCCCAACGCCACCTGGGCCACATACACGTTGCCATACGACATCGCCTGAAGGGCCAGGTCTTTTTTGCCAACCCGCTTGCCTGCTGCTGCAAATTTTGCCGTCGCGGCTGTGGGCGTGGCCTTTGACATCTGCCCGCCGGTGTTGGAATAGACTTCGGTGTCGAGCACCAGCACGTTGACGTTCCTGCCACTGGCCATGGCATGGTCCAGTCCGCTGGAGCCAATATCATAAGCCCAGCCGTCTCCGCCTACCAGCCAGACGGTCCGGTGAACCAGATGATCCGCCAGCGACAACAACTGCCGGGCAATGGGAAGGTCCAGTTTCAGCAGGGCTGTTTTGAGCTCACCCACCCTGATCCGCTGGGCGCGAATCTCTGTTTCTGTCACCTGTGGCTCATGAATCAGGGAGTTGACCAACTGGCTGCCGAGCTGGGGCTCCAGGCTCATCAGAAGCTGGTGCGCCATGTCGAGCTGTTTGTCTGAGCTGATGCGCATCCCGAGACCAAACTCGGCATTGTCTTCAAACAGTGAGTTGGACCAGGCCGGGCCGCGGCCCTCCTGGTTGGTGGTCCAGGGTGTGGTGGGAAGGTTGCCGCCATAAATGGAGGAGCAGCCGGTGGCGTTGGCCACCATCAGGCGGTCGCCATAGAGCTGAGACAACAGCCGCAGGTAGGGTGTCTCTCCGCAACCGGCGCAGGCACCTGAAAATTCAAACAGAGGCTCCAGGAACTGGGTGCCCCGCACCGAGCTGAAGTCCACCTTCGTGCGGTCATTGACAGGCAGTTTTTCAAAAAACCGGAGATGTTGCTTGTTTTCGCTGATCAGCTCGTCGGTTTTCCGGATCAGGTTGATGGCTTTGGCACCTTCGCTGGCGGGGTCGCTCACGGGGCAGGCTTCCACGCAGAGGCTGCAGCCTGTGCAGTCTTCGGCGTAAATCTGCAGGGTGTAGCGGGTTTCCGGGAAGCCCCTCGGGCTGATTTCTGCCGACTGAAAGCCTTCCAGGCTGCTGCTGAGGTGCTGCTGGTTGAAAAATTTGGAGCGAATCACGGAGTGCGGGCACACGAAACTACAGTTGCCGCACTGGATGCAAAGGTCCGGTTCCCAGCGGGGCACGAAATCGGCGATGTTGCGTTTTTCCCATTTGGTGGTGCCGCTGGGGTAGGTGCCATCAACTGGCATGGAGCTCACGGGAAGGTCGTCGCCTTCGCCTGCCAGCATCCTGGCGGTTACTTCTTTCACAAAAGCCGGTGCATCGTCGGCTACCACAGGGAGAAATTCTTCCGTGCTGGTAGCTGTTGCAGGCACCTCAATCCTGTGGAGGTTGGCCAGGGTGGCATCCACGGCGGCATAGTTTTGCTCCACCACGGCCTGGCCTTTTTTGATGTATGTTTTTTTGATCGCCCGCTTGATG
Organism: Bacteroidia bacterium; assembly: GCA_041741415.1. GTDB lineage: Bacteria > Bacteroidota > Bacteroidia > J057 > J057 > JANQTF01. The sequence continues at coordinate 8,009 of JBGSKC010000005.1, forward strand.
GCGGCAATGGCCTCCTCCGGCGGAAGCACCCTCGAGAGGTAGAAAAAGCAGGTCTGCATGATGGTGTTGATCAGCTTGCCCATCCCGGTTTCCTGGGCCACCGTGAGGGCGTCGATCACATACACCTCGATGTTTTTGTCAATGATTTCCTGCTGCAATGGCCGGGGGAGCTTGTCCCAGGTTTCGGCAGCAGGGTAGGGGGAGTTCAGCAGAAAAACGGCGCCCGGCTCAGCCAGCTTCAGCACGTTCATTCTTTTGATGAACTGAAACTGGTGGCAGGCCACGAATCCCGCTTCCTCGATCAGGTAGGGCTTGAGAATGGGCTTTGGCCCGAAGCGAAGGTGGGAAACCGTTTGACTACCCGATTTTTTGGAATCATACACGAAGTATCCCTGCCCATGCAGAGGGGTGCTTTCGCCAATGATCTTGATGGAATTTTTATTGGCACCCACCGTTCCGTCGGCACCCAGCCCATAGAAAATGGCCCGGGTTTCGTGCGGATCCCGGAGGCGGTAATGCGGGTCGTAGTCGAGGCTGTGGTGGCCCACATCGTCGTGGATCCCCACGGTGAAGTGGTTGCGGGGTTTGGGCTGGGCCAGTTCATCGAACACGGCTTTGGCCATGGCCGGGGTGAATTCTTTGGAAGAAAGCCCGTAGCGCCCGGCAAGGATGTGCGGCAGATTAGCCCATTTTTCCTCGGCATGCGCCTCCATGAAACCATTGACGAGGTCGAGGTACAGCGGGTCGCCAGTCGCTCCCGGTTCCTTCGTGCGGTCGAGCACGGCAATTTTTTCCACACTGGCCGGCATGGCCATCAGCAGGTGATCCACCGAAAATGGCCGGAACAACCTCACCTGAACAACTCCAACCTCTTCGCCTTTTGCCACGAGGTCATCCACTGTTTCTTTCACAGTATCTCCGCCAGAGGCCATGATCACCACCACGCGCTTCGCAGTTGGGTGGCCGTGGTAGTCGAAGAGCCGGTATTGCCGCCCGGTCATGGTGGCAAATTCATCCATCACCGACTGCACGATGGCCGGGGTGGCAAGGTAGTAGGGATTGACTGTTTCCCGACCCTGGAAATACACATCAGGGTTCTGGGCAGTGCCGCGAATGAAAGGATGATCGGGACTGAGCGCCCGCTCCCGGTGAGCCTGGACCAGGCGGTCGTCCACCATCGACCGGATTTGCTTGTCGGTCAGCACCTCGATTTTATTGACCTCGTGGGAAGTCCGGAAGCCATCGAAAAAGTGAATGAAGGGAATTCTGGCCTTCAGCGTGGCAACCTGGGCGATGAGGGCGTTGTCGTGCGCTTCCTGGTTATTGGCCGAGGCGAGCATGGCATAGCCGGTCGTTCGGGCTGCCATCACATCGGCATGGTCGCCAAAGATGGACAGCGCCTGGGCTGCCAGCGACCTCGCTGCCACATGGATCACCGAGGAGGTGAGCTCTCCGGCGATTTTGTACATGTTGGGCAGCATCAGCATGAGGCCCTGCGAGGCTGTAAAGGTGGTTGTGAGCGAACCCGCCTGCAAGGCACCGTGAACGGCTCCTGCGGCTCCGCCTTCGCTTTGCATTTCCACAACTTCCGGGGTCTGACCCCAAATGTTTTTCAGGCCCTGTGCCGACCATTCATCGGCATGTTCTGCCATCGGTGAGGAGGGCGTAATGGGATATATCGCACAAACTTCGTTTACCCGGTAGGCCACATGGGCGCAGGCTTCATTTCCGTCGAGAGTCATGTGTCAGTGTTGTCAGAGATGGAAGTGATGACAGAGATGTCAGAAGGGGAGTGATGGGTTGTGAGTTCGGAGTTGTGGGCTAATGTTCTCTGGTCCCGGCTCTCGGTTCTCGGCTCTCGGCTCCCGGCTCCTGGTTCCGGAACCATGTCCATGGCATGACAGGGGCATTGCTCCACGCAGGTTCCGCAGCCGGTGCAGCGATTCAGGTCAATTTCGAAACCATTTCCGGGCCCGAGCTTGATGATGGCATGCTCGGGGCAGGCCCCGAAGCATCCGTCACATTCGAAGCAATTGCCGCAGCTGAGGCACCGGGCCGCCTCAAACAAAGCCTCTTCCTCGCTCAGCCCCTGCACCACTTCGTGAAAGTCAACACGGTCCGCCAGCGGCAACTGGGCCTGTTCCTGCCTCGGTGCTTCGGTGCGGTACCAGATGTGCAGTTGCTCGTGACCGATCACAGGAGGCTTTGCCTTCGGCTGGTATTGAGTTCCGAGGAGGTAGGCATCAATGTAGCGGGCTGCTTTTTTGCCATGACCAATGGCCACAGTAGCCGTCCGCTCGCTTGGCACCATGTCGCCCCCGGCAAACACGCCTTCCGCTCCGGTCATCATATCAGGACCCACTTCCACGGTGCCGTCTGCCTGAAACCGGATCCCCGGTAAACCGGCCAGAAAGCCGGTGTCGGTGTCCTGCCCCAGGGCGAGAATAAGGGCGTCCGCTTCCAGGGTTTCAATTTCTCCGGTCGGCTGGGGCCTGCCGCGCTCATCCACGCGCATCACTTCCACCTGAAAACTGGTATGGTCAATTTCTTTGATTGTCCTCAGCCAGTTGATCTTTACGCCTTCGCTCAGTGCCTCCTCCGCCTCAAAATCATGGGCAGGCATGTGCTCCCTGTCGCGGCGGTAGATGATCAGAGGCTCATATCCAAGCCTTTTGGCTGTCCGGGCGGCGTCCATGGCCGTGTTGCCGCCACCATAAATGGCCACCCTGCGACCCAGTTTGGGTGGTTGCCCGTTTTCCACTTCCCGCAGAAAGGACAGGGCATCCAGAATGTGGCCCGCCTCCCGGTTGGGAATGTCGATTTTTTTGGAAAGATGGGCCCCGACCGCCACAAAGACGGCGTCAAAGCCTCCCGCCTCTTTTTCGGCCTGGAGGTTTTCCACCTTTTTATTTAGCACGATGGTAACGCCCATGGCTTCAATTCGGGCAATTTCTGCCTCAAGCAGGGGGCGGGGAAGCCGGTAGGCGGGGATCCCGAGGTGCATCATGCCGCCTGGCACAGGGCCTGCTTCCAAAACGGTAACCTCATGCCCCAGGCGACGAAGGTGATAGGCGGCAGAAAGACCGCTGGGCCCTGCTCCCACGACAAGCACCTTTTTTCCGGAGCTGGCGGTGGAAATGCGTGGAATCCAGCCTTGTTCAAGGGCCTTGTCGCCCAGCATCCGCTCCACGGCGTGGATGCTCACTTCGGTGTCGATGTGGGCACGGTTACAGGCAGATTCGCAGGGGTGGTAACAGATGCGGCCCATGACTGCCGGAAAGGGGTTTTCCTGAATGAGCAGTTGCCAGGCATTCTCCCATTGGCCTGCCTGGGCCAGGTCGAGCCAGCCCTGGATGTTCTCCCCGGCAGGACAAGCGTTGTTGCAGGGAGGCAGGTAGTTGTTGTAAACGGGCCGTTGGTTTCGGCGGGGACCGGTTCCGGCAAAATGGGCTTCCAGATTGGCGGGACGGGTGAGGTCTTGAGAAATGGCCATGAGTATTCGTTTGACTACTCCGATGTTAGGGCCATTTTCATAGGTGAAAGATGAAGAAAGTCATATAGCCGGGTGATCTTGTTGGCAAACGGCAGACCTGAGAGGAGGAAAAATGGCAGCTCATCAGGCCGATTAAGGAGGATTGAGGGATATTTTTAAATTTATCGCTCAAAAGCAGGCATAAAAATGAGCGATAAATCTTAATTTGTCCCTCATGAAATGGAATTGGCAGCAACCAGACTGGCCCGGATTCAAGTATGACCCGGCGGCTCTTCGTCCGCTGGAGGATGAATTTTTACGCCAGGCAGGTCGCTGGAGAGGCAGTTTTGTTCACCTCGGCCCCGGGCAACAGGAGATTTTGCAGGTACAGTTGATGAGCCAGGAAGCCTTCCAAACCTCCAAAATTGAAGGCGATATCCTGGATCGCGACAGTATTCAGGCTTCTATCCGCAGATTGCTGGGGTTAGGGTATTTGCCAGGCAGATCGAGGCCCGGGGAACATGCCATTGCCTCACTCATGGTGTCTGTGTATCAATCGTTCGATCAGGATTTGGACCATGCCCGGTTGCATGAGTGGCACCGGATGCTGACACATGGCAGACAGGATCTTCAGGATATTGGCTGCTACCGGACGCATGCGGAACCGATGCAGATCGTTTCGGGGCCTTTGTCCCGGCTCATGGTTCATTTTGAGGCTCCTCCCTCCGGGCAGGTGGAGGCAGAAATGGAACGGTTTCTCCAATGGTTTGCCAATACCCGCCCAGGCGCTCAGGGGAGTTTGCCTGCCCTTGCCCGAGCCGGGATCGCTCACCTTTACTTTGAATCGATTCACCCCTTTGAAGATGGCAACGGCAGGCTCGGACGTGCCCTCGTGGCAAAGGTTCTGTCGCAGGACATGGGTTTCCCGAGCCTTGTCATGGTTGCTGATGCCATTGAAAAGCAGCGAAAGGCTTACTACGAGCAGTTGGGGAAAGCGTCTCAAAGCAATCAGGTGGATGAATGGCTCAGCTGGTTCGGGCAACTGGTGATTTCTGCCCAGCAGAGCACCTATGATTCACTCCAGTTTTTACTCAACAAAGGAAAACTCATGAGCAGGCTCCATGGCTTGCTCAACGAAAGGCAGGAGAAGGTTCTGCTCCGGATGTTTGAGGAGGGGCCAACAGGGTTTGATGGCGGCCTCAGCGCCCGTAACTACCAGAGGATCACGGGCGCTTCTGCCGCTACCACCACTCGTGATCTTCAGGAACTGGTGGAATGGGAGGCGTTGTATAAAACTGGCGAGCTCAAAGGAACACGCTACTGGCTACGGGATCTTTCATCTCCCCAGGTCTAGCGGCTGCTCAACTCTGCCCAGAGGCCCTCCGCCACCGGGTGTTCTGCCACGAATTTCATGCCCAGCCAGGAGGCCATCGTTTGGGCAAACTGCTGCTGGAAGTAGGTCGCCTCTGTGCGGATTTCCCCGCCAGGCATCACACCAGGGCCAACAGCTGCAAACCACATTTCGTAGGAGTCGGTTACGCGTTGCCCGTGGTCTTTCCAGGTAGCCTTTTCGCGGTCGCCGCGGCCATGGTCGGTTGTGAGCAACAAGGCTGTTTTTCCGCGGTACATGGGATCGGCCTGAAGCCAGTTCCAGATGTCGGCGATCCACTGGTCGGTCTGGTAGGCGGAGTGGAGATAATCGCGGTAATGGCCATGGTGCGCCCATTCGTCGGTTTCACCATAGCTGATGTACAAGACCCGGGGCCGTTCCCTTTTCAGGTATTCGAAGGCGGCATAGTGGGTAAACACATCCAGCAGCTCGGCGTCGCCAAAAGGGGAATAGGCGTCAGCCTTCATGTCGTTGATCAGTTGCTCGCGCGAAGTAGGATTGGCACCGCCGCAGGGTTCGGTTCCGCAAACCACAGGAAAACCGCTTTTCTCTTCGTTCAGGATCCGGTCAAAGGCATCCCAGGCACCAAAAGCTGCCACTTTCCCTTGAAAACCAGGCTGTTGGTGAACGAAGGCCAGGACGTTTGTGTTGGGATTGGGAGGGTAGCTGTTAGTGTTGATGGTGCTATCCACAAACCCGCAAAAGATTTCGCTGTAGCCCGGATAGGAAAACCAGTAGGGGTTGGCGTTGTTGACCTTGTTGCCATAGGTGCGGTTGCCATACAGGCGGCCCTGTTCTTCGACCACGCTCCAGAAAAACGGCAGGAGCTTTTCGCGGCGGGCTTCGGGCGTAGGTGCCCAGTACTTTTCCATCAGGCTTTCCTGGCTGCGCTGGTTAAATGCGGGATCAGCTGCTAGAACGGTGTCAATTCCGCCGAACATTTCCTGCCAGCGCAGGCCGTCGAAAGTGATGACAACCAAGTACTCGGCAGGTGCTTTTTGGGCGAATGAACTGCCGGCGGCCATCATCAGGAAAGCGCTCAGCATCAGGAATTTCAGGTTTTTCATCGGGAGAGAAGGTTCATCGTGAGAGATAGGGACCAAAACTCGCCAGGACTTCCCGGCGGGTGGAAAAATCGTTGAGCACAAACACCATGTACTGGCGGCCTTCGTCAAAAACCCGCACCACCACATGGCCATGGAGGCTTTTGTAGCTGTTGCGAATCCGTTCTCCGATCACCAGTTCGTTGGCGGGGAGCATGTCGGTGGTAAACAAATCGCGCGGCCCGGGATACAGCCGCTGCGAGCTGATTCTGCGAAGCACTTCTTCTCCGGGATGGTCCGACGACCACACCTGCTGAATCCAGACCCGGGGCCGGAGGCTGCGCACAAAATAAGGGCTTTCGGAATCCCGGTTGCCATGGTGGTTCAGCGTGGCCACATCCACAGGGCCCGCCACCGGAGCCAGATGGGCTTCCACGCTGTTAAAATCTGCTTCGCCATTTTCCCCAACCCCGCTGATGTCGCCACCGGTGAAGTAGTCGAAGGGGCCGAAGCTGATCCTGATGCAGGTGCTGAGCGGGTTTTCACCGGGATACTGGCCGCTGGCAAACAGCGAATGATAATCTCCTTCGCCATAGCCTGTCCACACCCTGCCATTCGCTGCCAGGTTGCGGACCTGCCAGTGAGGATATTTCATGGGTTCTTTGAGCAGCCGGATCTGGTCAGAGGCTCCGGGCCGCAGGCTGTCGTGCCGCATGCCATTCCGGGTTGTTTGCCAGTCGACGAACTGGTAATAAGCCTCCAGGCTCTGGACGATGTGGTAGTCGTCGGCCAGATAGCGGGTTTGGAAGGCCTCGCTGCGGACGTTTAGCGGAAAATGGCCGCCCCGGTCGAGCAGCAGACCAATCGGGATCTGGTCTCCGACCTGCATGATGCCGGTAAGGGCATAGCCGCCTTCCCTTGAAGTCGGCCGGGTTTCGTCCCATTCGCCAAAATGATCGTCGTGAAAATGGGTGATCAGGGCATAGTCGAGGCGGGGCGAAGGGCCCGGGTGAAATTGCCGGATATAGTCCACCAGCCACAGTGAGGCGGTTTTGGTGGAGTCGGGCCGGAGGCTGCTGTTGCGTGGTGAGAGGGTGCGCGGGTGCGTATCGGAGATTTCACCGGCATCGATGAGCATGGTGGTGCCATCGGGGAAGGTGGCAAACATCGCATTTCCGCGGCCCGTGCTGATGTGGTGGAGGTCCATCATGCCGGGCTGCCAGGGCGGAAGAGACTGCTGCGCCTGCGCGATTCCGCAGACAATCACCAGGAAGAGGAGGAGGAAGATTCGCATGGAGGCAAGCTACCTTTCCCAGATGAAGCGGATATTTTCAACGGCGTGAAGAAACCATTACCAAATAGCTGGCGGGCAGATCTTTGGCGCTGTTCTCCCTCATATTCTTTCCCCTCCCTTTCCCTTTTCAACCATTTCGACTTAGATTCACCTTCACAAGCTTGGCCCCGCGTAGCCTTGCACGATCTTTGTTCAGGCCCATTCGATTCACGACAACTATTCTCTCTTATGACCACCGCCATTGACCCCTCTGTTCTGGAAAAAGCCAAGGCCTGGCTCGACAGCAGCATCGATGAAAGCTTTAAGCAGGAAATTCACCGCATGATGGAGGCTGAATCTTCCGATGAGTTGGTTGACTCTTTTTACCGTGACCTGGAATTCGGCACCGGCGGCCTGCGCGGCATCATGGGTGTGGGCTCCAACCGGGTAAATAAATATACCATCGGCATGGCCACCCAGGGATTCGCCAATTACCTCAACAAGGCATTCGGCAATCTTCCCCAAATCAAAGTGGCTGTCGCCTACGACTCCCGCAACAACAGCCAGTTTTTCGGTGAAATCACTGCGGCTGTTTTTTCGGCAAATGGCATCAAAGTCTATCTGTTTGAAGAACTTCGCCCCACCCCCGAGCTTTCCTACTCCATCCGGAAATTGGGCTGCCAGGGCGGCGTGGTGCTCACTGCTTCCCACAACCCCAAAGAATACAACGGCTACAAAGCCTACTGGGACGACGGCGGCCAGGTAACCCCTCCTCACGACAAAAACATCGTGTCGGAAGTGGAAATGGTGTCGGTGGATGCTGTAAAAATGGATGCGAACGAAGCCCTGATTGAGCGCATTTCCACCCTGATTGACGTTCCCTACCTCGAAGCCATCACGACAAATGTGGTATCTCCTGACGTGATCGAGCGCCAGAAGGACCTCAAAATTGTGTTTTCGCCGATCCACGGCACCGGCATTACCCTGGTACCCCGGGTGCTGGAAAAAATCGGCTTCACCAACGTGCACGTGGTGAAGGAGCAGGCTACCCCGGATGGCAACTTCCCGACTGTGGTCTATCCCAACCCCGAAGAAGCCGAGGCCATGAGCATGGCCCTGAGGCTCGCGCAGGAACTCGATGCTGACGTACTGCTCGGCACCGACCCCGACTCCGACCGCGTGGGCATGGGTGTGAAAAACCACCACGGCGAGTGGCAGCTCCTCAACGGCAACCAGGCCGCCAGCCTGATGATTTACTACCTGCTGCGGGCCTGGAAGGAACGAGGCAAGCTCGATGGCAACCAGTACATCTGCAAAACCATCGTGACAACCGACCTGCTGGATGCCATGGCAGCGCATTTTGGGGTGGAATGCCTCAATGTGCTGACGGGCTTCAAGTACATCGCTGAGAAGCTGAAAGAAAATGAGGGCAAGAAGGTCTTCATAGGTGGCGGCGAAGAAAGCTATGGCTACCTCGTCGGCGATTTTGTGCGCGACAAAGACGCGATCATCTCCTGCGCGATGCTCTCGGAAGTGGTGGCCTACGCCAAAGACAAGGGCCTGAGCCTCTTTGACATGCTGATGGAGATTTATCAGCAGTTTGGCATGTATCGCGAGGGCCTGATTTCCCTGACGAAAAAAGGCAAGCGCGGTGCGGAGGAAATCCAGGAAATGATGGCAGGGCTGCGGGATAATCCGCCTACGAGCATCCAGGGAAGTCCGGTTGTAAAAATGTTTGACTATCAGTCATCTATGGGCCGGGACCTGATCAGCGGGGAGAGCTTCCCGCTCGATTTTCCAAAGTCGAACGTGCTGCAGTTCCTCACGGAAGACGGCACCAAGGTATCGGCACGGCCTTCCGGCACGGAGCCGAAGATCAAGTTCTACTTTGCCGTGAAGGCCCCGATGGCCGGTCCCGCCGAATTCGACGCTGTGTATGCCCGGCTCGGAGAAAAAATCCAGGGCATTATCGAGGAGATGGGGCTGAAATAAGCTGATTGACGAAATGAGAATATCACACAAGCCAGGCAATGCCTGGCTTGTGTGGTTGACAGCCTGCAGGGTGATGCATGCAGCAATTCCCTCATTGCGAGCGATGTTTCAAGCACCTTAGTCAACCGCGGGGCGCACTGGGTGGAGGAAACTCAGTTTCTGAGCGAAAGGATCGCTTTTTTCAACACTTCGTCAGTCGGATCCAGCTCGAGTGCTTTCTCATAATTTGCCAAAGCCTGCTCTTTGGTCCCATATTTCAGGTAAAAATCTCCCCACCGGCTGAACACAATGGACGATTGAGGATGCTGGGCAGCAGCAACTTCCAGCACAGCCCGGACTGCCGCGGCATCATCTGGCTTTTTGTTTTGCAGCTCATAGGCGAGATAGGTAATCTGATATTCATTCATGCCCATCGCTGCATATCCGGCTTTTGCTTCCTCGTATTGCTTCCGCCGAAGGTACTCACCGGGTGTGAATTCATTGTCGGCCATTCTTGGCATAGGCGCTGGCTGCCAGGCTGTTTGAAGGGATTGGGCAACCCCTGAAGCGTCGAGAACAAACCCGCCTTTGATGTTGTAATCAGTAAATACGATGGTGTCGGGGCTGATAGGAAAACAGTAAATGTCGTTTCCTTCGTTGATGCGCTCCACCAGATAATCATTTTCCCGCCGCAGGTAGATCACTTCGTCCGGTCCCTTTCTGTATCGGCCCGTTAACTTTTCTAATTGGCTCTCCGGAAGGCTTACCGGGCGAACGGCCTCCAGCAAAAAGGAAGGCCACTGATAAGCCTTCGCAACGGAGCGTCGTATTTCCTTGCCCAGACCATTCACATCATCGCCTGAATTCATCATAATCACCACTCCGTTTCCGCCTTCCACACTGCCGATTGCATAGGCCAGAAACCCGGCGTTGACTCCGGTAAATTCGAAATAGACCCCCTTCGGATCGGTGTTTCCCGCTGTTTGAAGCAGGAAAGGGCCAACCCCAATTTGTTCTAAATAGCTTCCTGAAGACACTTCTGCCTGTGGAGAAACAAACTCTTTTGCCATCTGCCGGCTTAGGATCCCATCTTCCCCTTTGAGCGATAGCTGAATGCTGATGAACAATTTTGCGAGGTCTGTGGGTGTGGTGTAAAGCCCTGCTGCAGCCTGCTGCGGATAAACATAAGGCATGCCCTGGTACCAACTGGCAGAAGAATAGCCCCAGGCACAGTAGGATTGGAATTTTTTCGGGACAGGCTGGGCAAAAGTAGTATGCTTCATGCCTGATTTTGAAAATACCAGCTGGTTGGTCAGGTCAGCGAAAGACTGGCCGGTAACATCCATCAAAGCCAATTGTGAGATCATGCTGCCTCCGCCTGAGTATCGGAAAGCTACACCAGGTTCGCTGTTCACCACCACCGGCCGCGTTCCTGAAATAGGGGCGCCGCTGACGATGTCCAGGATGGTAGGAAGGGGAGAGGTATCCGGCGTGAAACCAAAATATGATGACTGAGTCGTGCCTCCGGTGTGGCTTAGCAGCATTCGCAGGGTCACCGGTCGCTGCCGTGTAAAGTCATTGTCAGCGATTTTCCAGGAGGTCAGATAGGAATTCACCGGATCATCCAGGCTAATATAACCCTTCTCCACCAGGCGCAAAGCAGCCACTGCCATCACCAGTTTGCTGATCGAACCAGCAGAAAACATGGTGTTGGGTGTCACAGGCAGCTTGGCTGTTGTATCTGCATAGCCATAGGTCCGGACAAAATCAATCTTGTAATCTCTGATCACAGCGATACTCAACCCTGGCACCTTGTAATAAGCCATCCTGTCAGCAATGTTCCATCCGGCAAATCCTTCGACCGGGGTGTAAGGCATGAGGTTGTTTTCAACCGCAGCGATTCGCGCACGAAGGGCCGGGGATTGAGATAATAAAGGAAAAGTATAAAACAAAACGAAAAACAACAGGATAAATCGGATCATACATCAGCTACTTTACGGAAAGCTAGCCTTTATTTTGACCTCTTTAGCCGGTGGGCGAACTGAACTTCCGGAAACTTTTCCACAAGGATGTGCAGGTCGCCGCAACTGGCACCCGGAGTCCGGATCAGCCTGTTTCACTTCACCTCCACCATCCTCCCCTTTATTCCCACCCCGACAGCCACATTTAACACAAACCCCTCATAACCAGCAGCATAACTAGTCCAGGTTCCATACAGCCGCAACCGCAGGTTCAATTCATCTTTCTGGGGACTACCCAATTGCCGAGGGCCCAGCTTAAAGTGGGTCCGCAGCCGGTAATCGGCATTCAGGCCAAATACCAGGTTGTAATCCACTGCTCTCAGGCTTTCATCCGGTTGCCCCCTGTTGATGGTTGTCAACTCTGCCACACCGATCCCGGTAAATGGAGTCAGTTCCCACCGGAAACGGTCCATGATCCGGTAGCCATAGGTGAGATCAATGAGGGTGGTATTTGAACCCTCTCCAGCGGTCCAGTTGCCATTGAGGAAAAAATCCTGCCTCACCCGGGAAGCTCCGATCGCCCCGTGCAGGTAAGCCACAGACCTTTTGTGACCAACCTCAAACCCCAACCCCAAAACAATCACCCCTGGGGAAATTGACTGGCTCAGGCTTCCTACGGCCATGCCGAATCCGGTCCCGGCATTCATCCCATAGCGGAACGATCTTTCCTCAAAAACGATTTTTCCGGGTGGCGGCGTGGCAACTGCCAGCAGCAACAGGGTCCTTGCTTCCCATGCTTCCAGCGAGTCCAGGTTCCGCCCGTAATCTGTTGCGCTGGCACATCTACCTGCTTCCTCCTGGAAAGCCCGCCAATGATCCGCATGTCGCGCCGCAGCTTCCTGGTAGGTAAAGGCCTTGTCCAGGCTGCGCTGAAAAAAACGCCGGTGAATTTCCAGCAGATCCAGCTGCACCTGGTGATAGCGCAGCAACTGCTCTGTCCGCTGCGAAGGATCCACCCAGGATTCGCGCAGGTTGATGGAGCCAATGGCCAGCATCCTGACAATGGTGGTATCTGAATAGCGCTCCTTTTGCTGCTCGGAGCCCAGGTAAAACTCAACCTGCGAAGCGCGCTCCTGCCCGCTTCGCTCCGGGAATTCATCCCAGGTCAGTTTGCCCTCAGCCCACACCCGGCGCTCCTGCTGTGCAAAGAGGGAGGTGGAGAGGAGAAGGCAGGTGAGAAACAGAATGCCGGATTTCATAGCCATCACCCAATCTCCTTCCCAAACGGCTGCCTGTAAAAGCGCTTGCCATAGGCCCGGTACAGGGCATTGGCGAGGGCGCCGATCACGGGTGGCAGGGAAGGCTCGCCGAGGCCGGTCGGGTCAATGCCGTTGTCCACGAAATACACCTCATTGGCCTTGGGGGCTTCGTTGTGGCGAATCATCCGGTAGTTGTGGAAGTTGTTCTGCTGCGGCACGCCGTTCTGGAAGGTTACCTCGCCGTACATCGCGGCGCCAATGCCATCCACAACCCCTCCCTGCATGATGTTCACCGCCGAATCGCGGTTCACCACAATGCCGCAATCCGCCGCGCTGTGCACCGCTTCGATCACCATGCCTTTCTCGTCCTTGCGGATGTCAAGGACCTGAGCCACATAACTGTTGTGGCAGAAATAAGCAGACACCCCGCGGTGGAGCCCCTCTTTTTCTGCTGTTCCCCAGCCCGATTTTTCACGGACGAGTTCCAGCACACCAGCCATGCGGGCGGCATCGTAATCGTTGTTTTCGCCTACCGGCCGATCCTGGGCGCGCCGGAGCAGTTCGAGCCGCAGCTCAAAGGGGTCTTTGCCCATTGTTTCGGCGACTTCGTCGAGGAAAGCCTGCTCCACCCCGGCGATGAAATTGGAGCGCGGGGCACGCCAGGCACCGACAGTGATGTTCGACGGAACCGACCATTCCTCAGCGAGGTAATTGTCAACAGCACCGGCGGGGAAGCGGTTGGCAAACAGCGGGCTTTCGGGCACACCGCCAGCCTTCACATGGAAGGCTGTCAGCTGATTATCAGCGTCGAAGGCCGCCCGGTAGGTGACCTGGTAGGCGGGCCGGTAAACGCCGTAGGTCATGTCGTCTTCGCGGGTGTACACGAGCTTGACGGGGGCCTTGGCCTTGTGTGAAATCACGGCGGCCTCCACAACGAAATGCCCGTAGAGCCTGCGACCGAAGCCACCACCCATGCGGGTCATCTGGATATCGATGTTGTCGAGCGGGATGTCGAGCAGGGCTGAGACGCTTTTTTCGACAAACTCCGGCGTCTGGATCGGGCCTGCGAGCTCGGCCATGCCTTCGGTGACATGAGCAAAAAAGTTCATCGGCTCCATGCAGTTGTGGGCGATGAAGGGTGCCGAATAGGTTCTTTCGAGGACCTTGGCGGCATTTTTGAAGGCTGCCTCCGGGTCTCCGTCGCGGCGGGCTGTGCGAAGGTTGTTGGTGCTGGCCTCGGCCATGCGGGTTTCGTGCTGGGCAGTACTCTCGAGGCCAGCCGGCACGGGTTGTTTGGCCGCAGTGTCGTTGGGGCCGGCAACGGTATTGTCGTAGGCTTCAAATGGTTCCCACTCCACCAGAAGGGCTTTTTTGGCGTTCATCACCTCCCAGGTCGTTTTTCCCAGCACAACAACCACTTCGCGGAAGGTGCTCACATCCACCCAGCCTTTGGGGAAATCAGCTTTGTAGGGTTCAATGGCAAAAACATCGACAATACCGGGCATGGCTTTGGCGCTGTCGGCATTGAGCGATTTGAGCTTCATGCCAAATGCGGGCGGGTGGGCGATCATCGCGATGAGCATCCCTTCGCGCTGGAAGTCGAGGCCAAAGAGCGGCTGGCCCGACACGATTTTTTTGCCGTCCACATTTTTCCGCGACGACCCCACGATGGAAAAGTTCTTAGGGTCTTTCAGTTCCACTTCTTCGGGCACTGCTACGGCTGCTGCGGCAGATGCCATTTCGCCGTAGGTGGCGGATTTGTTGGTCGCAGTGTGGTAGATCACCCCGGCTGCTGTCGTGATTTCGGCCACGGGCACCTGCCATGCCTGAGCTGCTGCTTCTTTGAGCATATGGCGGGCGGTAGCACCGGCCATACGAAGGCTTCTCCAGCCCTGGCGGATGGACTGGCTGCCTCCGGCGAGCTGCCGGGTGAAAATGGCCGTGTTGAGCGGAGCCTGTTCCACCACCACATTCTTCCAGTCCACATCCAGTTCCTCGGCCACGATCATGGGCATGGCTGTTTTCACGTTCTGCCCGATTTCGGGGTTGGGCGACATGATGGTGACGAGGCCGTTTTCCCCGATTTTGAGGAAGCCATTCAGCTCAAACCATTCTTTGGGCATCCCGAGGGCTTCTTCGGCTGCTGTTGCTGGTTCGCAGCCGGCCAGCCAGCTGAATCCAAGCATCATGCCGCCGCCTGCCAGCACGCTGGATTTGATGAAGGAGCGCCGTCCGAGGGAGGTTTTGAAGAGGGTCATGGGGAAAGGGTTTGATCCGGGTAAACAGCGAAAGAAGAAGGGCAGGGGAGAGATCAGGCGAGGGAAGCGGCCTGTTTGATGGCGGCTTTGATGCGGATATAGGTGCCGCACCGGCAGATATTGCCGCTCATGGCGGCTTCGATGTCTTCGTCGGTAGGGTTGGGGTTGCGCTTGAGCAGGGCCACGGCGTTCATGATCTGGCCGGCCTGGCAGTAGCCGCATTGGGGAACGTCCAGTTCGAGCCAGGCTTTCTGCACGGGGTGGTCGGTGGCTTCGGAGAGCCCTTCAATTGTGGTGATTTTTTGCGAGCCAACCTGCGAAACGGGATACTGGCAGGAGCGCACAGCTTCGCCATCAAGGTGGATGGTGCAGGCTCCACACATGGCCATGCCACAGCCGAATTTGGTGCCCACCAGCCCGAGGTGTTCGCGCAGAACCCAGAGCATAGGGGTGGCTGGATCGACATCGACCTGGCGGGTCTGTCCGTTGATGGAAAGCTCGAATTGGGCCATAGGAGTGGTGTTGTGGGCTTTTGGACGAAAAAAAGAGCACCCAGGCGAATTAACAGAAAGCAATGCGAAAAGGCAAATGAGGAAGGAACAGGAAAACTGGCCGACCCATGAAAAAAAAATTGGAACAGTTGGATAATAGTTGTGTTTTCCGGCAACCTTTCTGAGATTAGGTAAAAAATCACACCATGAAACAATTTCTTCCCTGGCTTTTGATTCTTTTCTTCATTCCGTTGGCCCATAGCCAGCGTCCCCGGGCTTTCGCCCTTCAAACCTGGCGATTTGGGGGCCAGTTCTCTTTTGAGCAAATGATCAGCTCCCGCCAAAGCCTTGTAGCTACCGGAATCTGGCAGGTACATTATCGGCGTTTTTTCGATCAATCTGTTGGCTACCCTGTGGCAGAGCTGGGGTACCGCTGGCGGCTGGGTCGCAAAACGGATACAGTATCGATCCATCCGGGCTGGCTGCTAACAGCATTTGGCTCTTATGCCTGGGTGAAAGGCTACCCAGGACTGCAGGACTGGTACAGCTATAGCAGCCAGCGGCTGGGAGCCAGCCTTGGCTACCGCCTGTTGCCCTTTGCCCGGGTTCCACTCTTTTTCGAAACCCAACTCGGCCTTGCCTACCAGATGGTGGGCCTTCGCTGGCCCGCCTGGGCTGCACCACCTTCGGCGCGTTCAACCTTTTTTTTGCCCCCTTATCAAGGCCTTGTCCCTCTCTTTTCGATATCCTTTGGGGTGAGAATCAAATAAATGCGAGAAGGGCTTTTCACAGCAAGGCATCCGAGGGCCCATCCCGAAGCTCCTTTTTTATCCGGTAATCACACAATGTTCGTCCAATGGCACTACCAAACAAACTCCTGATCCATGTCTTCGCTCTGCAGGTGGTTTTTCTGTTTTCCTGCGAGAAGCAGCCACTCTCTTTTGAAACAGAAGAAGCCTTCCCGGAGCTAAGTTCTCTTGTTGGTCGCCATCTGCTTGTAACAAGGGAAACAGGCTTTCCGGCTGTCTATTATGACCTGACAGCAGATCGGTCAGCTGAGATCCTGCTCCCGGAGGTGGATCCGGCGAGGATGGCAGTTGACACCCTGCGGGATTTGGTTTACATCCAGGACAACGATCTCCGGCTCTATCGGGCAAAGGCAGGAGAATGGGCCTGGGAGGAGGTAGGTCAATTGAGCCTGCAAATTCAATTAGGAGCCCGGTTCAATTCCATTGGTACCCATCTGTACTCCATCTCCGAAGCAGGAGGGCTTGCCAGGATAAACATCAGTACGTTGGAGAAAGAAGACATTCTTCCGGAGGGCTCACTTCAAAGTAGCGGATTTGATATTCATCCTTTATCTGGTGAAATAGCCTATTCCGTGGGCGGACCGGGCAAATCCACCGAGTTGTGGCTGGCATCGGCTAACGGGTCGCAGCGGAAGCTCATCTATGTACCGAAACCACTTCGCACCAACCGCCCTCAGCCTGTTCCTCTCACCCCGCCTCGCTGGGTTCCAAACAGCAATACCATTGCTTTCGTGGATCAGACCAGAGGGCATTTGTTTTTGATGGACGTTAAAACAGAGAAACTGGAAGAAAGCACCCCTTTTGTGGCTGGCTTTAGCAGCATGGCCATTTGTGTGTCAACGGATCAAACCCAGGTTCTGCTGCCCGGCTTTTTGTCTTTTCAACTGGCTACCCGTGCTGATACCAGTTCTCCTCAATTCACCCTCACAGGCCTCGAGCTTATGAGCACGCTTCCGGGAAACAGGGCTACCCCTCTGCTGCAGGGCTGGTGGTGGTGACCATACATTAGCTATTGTTTCCAAGATGTAGCCCTTTCCAGACAGCGCGATCCTTGTAAATGGTAACATCACATTTTCAATTTACAAGGATAATTTGCCAATGTGGCGCATGGTAGTAGCGGAAAATCTGCCTGTCCTGAGATAGCGCGAGTTATAGCATGAATGCCGCTGTGTTGATTGGCCGGGAAGAAAGATTGCCTTGGCTTTATCGGCAAAGAGCTGCGCCTCGACGATTTGTTTCATTAGCCCGGCATCACTACCCCGGTCCGCACAAAAAATACTTCACCACGGGTTCAGACAGGGAGTGAATGTTCTGGATATCGGAAGCGGCTGCAAGGTCTTTGAGTTCCCCGCTTTTGTGCCAGATCCGGATGGAGTCTGAGCCATGCTCCAGGTAGGCCTGGTTGGTCATGGTGCCGGTAAAAATAAAATAGGCGGCTTCGTGGCTGGTGATGCCCATTTTTTCGGCAAATTCCTCCTGCATATGCCTTAACTGGGTAGCTGGCAAGGGCTTGCTGGTAATCTGCATCTTGAGCAGCTTGCGGCTCAGCAGGCGCTTGCATAGCTCCGAAAGGGTCCAGTCGCTGTGGTGCTGCCATTGTTGCAGGCAGTATTCCACTGTCACGTCGTCGAGGGCGATGTAGCGGCTCAGCACTTCCTGGTCGATGGATTCGGGCTTAACCTGATGATGAAAGAAGTAGGCCAGATTGGGATCAAGAAACAGATCCACGCCCTTTTCAACCAGTTCCCGTGCCCGCCGCAGGATATTCACGAGCAATTGTTCCGACACCACGGCAGCTTTGTGCAAATACACCTGCCAGTACATGAGCCGCCTTGCCACGATGAATTTTTCGATCGAATAAATCCCCTTGTCCTCCACCACCAGCTTGTCGTCCAGCACATTGAGCACCTTGATGATGCGATCGGTGCCCACCACGCCCTCCACGACCCCGGTGAAGAAGCTGTCGCGGATGAGATAATCGAGCCGGTCCATGTCGAGCTGCCCCGACACGAGCTGGTGGAAAAAGTGCCTGGGGTAGGCACCGGTGAACATGTCGATGGCCATGCCGAGCTTGCCGCCAAGTTGCTCATTGAGCGATCGCATAAGGGCGAGGCTCATGTCTTCGTGATGAAGGCCGCGAATGATAACCTTTTCGAGGGCATGGGAAAAAGGCCCATGACCCACATCATGCAGCAAAATGGCGATGAGGGCAGATTTGTACTCTTCTTTGGAGATCTTGACCTTCTTTCGTTTGAGCACTTCGAGGGCCTGGCGCATGAGGTGCATGGCCCCAAGGGCATGGTTGAAGCGGGTGTGAACCGCGCCGGGATATACCATGGAACTGAGGCCCAGTTGCTTGATCCTGCGAAGGCGCTGGAACTCCGGCGTGTCGATCAGGGTCAGAATTACCCCGCGGGGAATGTCAATGAACCCGTGAACCGGGTCGTTGATGATTTTGGATAACTTCAGGTCTGCGCTCACAGCATTGTTTCTTCTGCCACAAAGGTAAACGGCTCACCGGCAAAAAGAAGAACAGAAAATACAGGAAGCCTGAGCTTTTCCCTCGTCTCGAAAACGATTTCGATCTTCCCTGTTTTTTCAGCCTGAAAAAAATTCCGCAGGTGGTTAACTTTCTTCCTCCATCATCTTGCTTGGCAAGTTTGCCCTCGGCAATTTGAACTACCTGTTTGGCTTTCCCTGTACTTCTCAGGGTATTTTTCCTCCGGCAGGCCTGCTTTTTCCTATGGGAACCTTATCCGCCACCCAACGTCCCGCGCTCCTTCAACAGCTTTCCTCGCAACCCGTTGATCTTTTGGTCATCGGCGGAGGAGCCACCGGAGCTGGTATTGCCCTCGACGCCGCCTCTCGTGGAATGTCGGTGGCGCTTCTCGAAAAAAACGACTTCGCCTTCGGCACCTCCAGCCGGTCCACCAAGCTGATCCATGGCGGGCTCCGGTATCTCAAGCAACTGGACATCAAAGTGGTTCATGAGGTAGGGCAGGAACGCGCCACTGTTCATCGCCTGGCCCCTCATCTGGTGGTTTCCGAAGCTATGTTGTTACCCCTGATTCAGGGCGGGTCATATGGCAAATGGGCCACCTCTTTTGGCCTCTGGATGTATGACCTGCTTGCAGGGGTTTCCGGCAGCGACCGTCGCAAAATGCTCTCCAGGGCCGCCACCCGGCAGCGCGAACCCCTCCTCCGGGAAGACCTCCTCCTCGGCAGTGGCCGCTATGCCGAATACCGCACAGACGATGCCCGCCTCACAATCGAAAATGTGAAAAAAGCCGTTGAGCATGGTGCGCTGGCAGCCAACTACGTGAAAGTCAATCATTTCACCTACGACGCCCAAGGCCAGATCAATGGCGTGGAGGCAGAAGATCTCTTCGGCGGCAATGCGCTCCGGGTGGCTGCCCGGCTGGTTGTCAACGCTGCCGGCCCCTGGGTAGATGAGCTCAGGAAAGAAAATCAGTCGCTCGACAACAAGCGGCTTTTCCTATCAAAAGGCGTCCACATTGTGGTGCCTCATGAGCGGTTTCCAATCCAGCAGAGCGTCTATTTTGATGTGGCCGACGGCAGGATGATTTTCGCCATTCCCCGTGGAAAAATCACTTACATCGGCACCACCGATACCGAATACAGTGGCAATAAGGAGCGACCCCGAACCAACCTTGAGGATGTTCTTTATTTGCTCAACGCTACCAATTATCTGTTTCCGTCGGTGAAGCTCACGCTGGAAGATGTGGAATCAAGCTGGGCCGGGCTGCGCCCGCTGATTTATGAGGAAGGCAAAAGCGCGTCAGAAATTTCGAGGAAGGATGAAATTTTCGTGTCCAGAAGTGGCCTTGTCTCCATCGCAGGTGGCAAGCTCACCGGCTACCGCAAAATGGCGGAGAAAGTGGTGAACTTTGCTGCCAAGCGTCTCCAGGCTGCAACTGGCAAGCGATTCAAGCCTTGCCAAACCCGGTCCATTCCCCTGGTAGATGGCCAGCTGACCAGCGCCCAGGCCGTGGCTGTATATCGAAGCAACTTGCAGGCGGAACTGGCCAAATTTAACTTCGACGAATACAACGCCTCCAACCTGGTCCACCTCTACGGGGCGCAGAGTGGCGAAATTCTTCAACGCTTTCAGCAGGGAGGAGATTGGAGCGAAACCGGACTGGTGCTTGCCGAGCTGGATTTTTGCCTTGAAAATGAAATGGTTCACAAGGCTGTTGACTTCTTCATTCGCAGAAGCGGCCGCCTGTATTTCGATGTCCACTCTGTGAAAAAGTATGCTCCGGCAGCTATTGAGCACATGGCTGCCCGGCTTGGCTGGTCGGAGCAGCACGCCCGGGAAGAACTATCTCTGCTTTGGCAGGAATTGGAGTGGGTCACCAACTTCCCCACAGAGCCTGTTTCCGCCATCTGATCCGATGTCATTCGCTTATTATCGTTGTTCATGCATCACCTCTATTCCGAATTGTCTCCCGAGCATTTTCCTGGCAGAGTCGTTCGTTGGCATGAGGAATCGCCGCAAGTGCTGCGATTCGACTGCGACAACAAAATATCCCTTCGCGTTCATCTCCTTGGCGAGGACCTGGTCCGGTTCAGGTTCGCCACCCACGGGTTTTTCGAAGATGATTTTTCCTATGCTATTTCTCCGGGCTTCCGGCAGCAGGAGGTGAAAGTCAAGGTCATTGAGCGGGAACAATTTTTCAGGATTCAAACCCCGTTGCTGGAGGTAAGGCTGGAGAAAATGGGGCTTCGCACCCGGATTCTCGACCGGAAGGGGAATCTGCTGAATGAAGACGAAAAAGGCTTTCACTGGGAGCGAGACCGCTTTGGCAGCGACATCGTGCAGATGAGCAAACGGGCCTTTGCGGGAGAAGCCTACTTCGGGCTGGGCGACAAGAGTTGCCACCTTAGCTTGCGGGGCCACAGGAAACAAATGTGGGTAACGGACTCCTTCGGCTATGTGGAGCATACCGACCCGCTTTATCGTGCCATTCCATTTTTTTATGGCCTGCATCAGGGAAACGCCTACGGCATTTTCTTCGACAACACCTTCCAGACCTTTTTCGACTTTGCCAAAGAACGCCACGATGCTACCAGTTTTTGGGCACATGGTGGCGAAATGGACTATTATTTTTTCTATGGCCCCGATCTTTTACGGGTGGCCGAACGCTACACCGACCTCACAGGCAGGCCCGAAATGCCACCCAAATGGTCACTCGGTTTTCACCAGTGCAAATGGAGCTATTACCCTGAAGCCGAGGTAAAGCGCATCGCCAATGAGTTCAGAAGCCGTGAAATTCCCTGCGATGCCATTTACCTGGACATCGACTACATGGATGGCTACCGGTGCTTCACCTGGGACCACCAGCTTTTTCCGGATCCGGCCAAGATGATCGCCGAGCTGAAGGCGGATGGCTTCCAGACGGTTGTGATGATTGACCCCGGCATTAAGCAGGACCCTGATTACTGGGTTTACCGGGAAGGCTTGAAGCGCGATGCATTCTGCCGCCGCAGCGACGGGCCCCTGATGGTGGGAAAAGTATGGCCCGGCAACTGCGTGTGGCCAGATTTCACCCGCCCGGATGTGCGGACCTGGTGGGCAACCCTCTATCGTGATCTGGTGCGGAAAATGGACGTTGCTGGGTTTTGGAACGACATGAACGAGCCTGCTGTGTTTGAAGTCGAATCCAAGACCTTCCCCGACGATGTTCGCCACGATTATGATGGCCACCCTTGCAGCCACCGCAAGGCCCACAACGTGTATGGCATGCAAATGACCCGGGCTTCGATGGAGGGTATTAAAGAGTATGGATATCCCCGTCGCCCCTTCCTCATTACCAGAGCCACCTATGCCGGTGGCCAGCGCCATGCCTGCGCCTGGACCGGCGACAACAACGCTACCTGGGACCACCTCCGGATCGGGAGCATCCAGTGTCAGCGCATGGCCATTTCGGGGTTTTCGCACATTGGCACCGATATCGGAGGGTTCAATGGCCAGCCCGACGGCGAGCTCATGGTTCGATGGTTGCAAATGGGAATCTTTCACCCCCTCATGCGGGTACATTCCATCGGCTATAATGATGTCGGGAACGAAGCCATTGACGAGGATGCCGTGGCGGCAAATATGGCATTCGGCAGGCGTGAGCAGGAACCCTGGTCTTTTGGGGAAGCCTACACGCCATCGGCAAAAGCTGCAATTGAGCTTCGATACAAGCTCCTGCCCTACCTTTACACTGCCTTCTGGCAGTATGTAAAAAAGGGAACTCCCATTTTAAGGCCTTTGTCCTTCCTCGATCAGGAAGACCCCGACACCCATCATCGCCAGGAAGAGTTTGGCTTTGGCGATCACCTGCTCGTTTGCCCAGTTTCAGAGCCAGGCGTTTCCGGACGGAAAATGTACCTGCCCAAAGGATTGTGGTATCCGTTTGGCGGAACAGAAACCCTGAAAGGCGGACAAGAAATTTACGTGAAAGCAGGATTGGGTGACATTCCCATGTTCGTGAAGCCGGGTGCCGTGATTCCGCTTGCTCCGGTGATGCAATACACCGGGGAGCGACCGATTCACACCCTTGACCTTCATGTGTATTTCAAAAACGGTCACCAGGAGAGCCATCTCTACACCGATGCCGGGGAGGGCTATGGGTATGAGCGGGGCGAGTATCGCTTGCATGTATTCTCTGTTCACGGCAGTTTGCAGGGAATGTCGCTGGCTCAGCGGCAATCTGGCAGCTATTTGCCTGAATATCAGCAATATCGGATTATTCTTCACGGTCTCCCTTTCATCCCCACAGAATGCCTTGTGGACAGCGATGTGACCGAGATCAAATATTCCGACACCACCACGGAGATCCTCATCAACCGGGATTTCCGGAGGATCGATTTGCGGTAAACGCTTTATTTTCTCGTCGAGGATCCGCCGGGAAGCCACCCAGCTAAACTTATGTCGGAAAAACACCCAGCTCGGTGCCGTCCGGGGAAATTTTGAGGAAGGAATGGTACTGAATCCAGTCGCCGAGCAAGATGATGCGGGTTTGTTCGCCAATCTGCTCGTCAATGAGCGCATGGCGGTGGCCAAACACGAAAAAGTTGATGCCGGGGTGGCTGGCCAGATGCTGATGCGCAAACTGATACAGCCATTCTTTTTCTCCCAGGAGTTCCACCTCAGGACTATTGGCTGGGACAGCGTAGTCGTGATGATTGCTTAGCGAAGAGGCCCAGCGGGCCAGGCCGATGCCCAGGTCGGGGTGGAGCCAGCGAAACAACCAGCGCGATACAGGATTCAGGAAAACCTTCTTCATGGCCTTGTAGCCATGGTCGCCGGGGCCCAGGCCGTCGCCGTGAGCCAGGAAATACCGGTTGCCAAACCATTCCCTCAACACCGGCCCGGTATGCACTTCAATGCCCAGCTCGTTGGGGAAATAATCTGCCAGCCATAGGTCGTGGTTTCCGGTAAAAATGTGAATATCAATACCCTTGTCAGATAATTCGGCTAATTTTCCCAACAGCCGAACTTGCCCTTTTGGAATGGCTTTCTTGTATTCAAACCAAAAGTCGAACACATCGCCTAGCAGGTAAATGGCCCGGGCATCGTGCGCGATCTCGTCCAGCCATCGCACAAAGTGCCGTTCCCGGGGGAGGCTCAACGCAGGGCCGCCTGCGCCAAAGTGCATGTCGGAAGCAAGGTAAATGGAGCGGTCGTTCACGCCGGAAGTTTTTTCAAACCAAACAAAAAGCAGCCTTGATCCCAAGCCTTTCCCGGCAGAATCCAATCAAATGGCCGGGTTTGCTCCGTGGGCTTGCCTTCCCGGCTTCCTGTTGTAGTTTTGCCGGGAGAACCAGTCCGTTTTTACTCAATTCGTGGCGCAGGAACAGCTATACCGGATTTTGCAGGAGACCAGCGGCGAGCTTCGCGACAGAGGCTCCCGGTTTTTGGCCTATGCCTTTCCCATGACCAGCCCCGCCACAATGGATGAGCGCCTGGCTGCGCTTCGAAAGCAACATTATGATGCCCGGCACCACTGCCATGCCTTCCGATTGGGCGCAAATGGCGATCAGGTGTTTGCCCACGACGACGGTGAGCCTGCCCATACAGCAGGAACCCCCATTCTTGCTGCCATTCGCTCGGCCAGCCTCACGGATGTGGGGGTGGTGGTGGTCCGCTATTTTGGTGGCACCAAGCTGGGCGTCAGAGGCCTCATTGAAGCCTATCGGGGAGCCGCAGAAGCTGCCCTGGCCAGCAACCAACTGGACCCGATTATTCCCAGGAAAAGCTTTTCCCTGGATTTCGCCTACGAGCAAACTTCAGAAATCAACCGGTTGCTCCATCCCTTTTCCCTTACCCAGGTACAGGCAACCTACACGGACCGCTGCATCCTGGTCTGGGAGGTGGAATTGGCGCAGTACCCTTTGGTGATCAAAGTGTTGGAAGATCAGGGTCATGCTCCACAGTTTACCGGGGAAAGATACTGAGGCATTGAGGAGGGGAAAAATTGGGTGAATAGTTGTTTTTAACAAAAGGGTTTGAAAAAGTTCCTGGTTGATCCCTTGCTTTCCTTCCGCGAACTTCGTTATCACTTGCAGATTCAGAAAATGAGGATGAACCGCTTGATATATTTGTTTTTGCTGGCAGGTCTGCCCGTTTGGCTGAATGCTCAGCAGACGGCTCTGCGCCCTGAGCCAGTCAGGCCTTTGTTTATCACAACAGGTCTTCCTGCTCAGGCTTTTGCCGGTGTGGAGGAGGTGGAAATCTGGCTGAAAAGCTATTCCCCGGCCCTTGCTGAACCTGGGCTGGACCTGATGCTCAGCCAGCGAATTGAAAGTCTGACGGGCGAACACCTGAGCTGGCGCCTGTACTGGGAGGGCGTTGCTGTGTTTGATGCTTCTATCAAACTTCGGCTCGACAAACAAGGCCGGGCGGTTTCACTGGCCTTGCAGCTTCCCGCTGAGAACTGGCCGCAACTTCCCCGCCAAGAGATCATGACAGAAAGCGAGCTTCGGACAAAGCTCGTCAAAAGCCAGGGCCCTGGCATTCTTGAGCTGGAGCCAATGTGGGCATGGTGGCAGGAGGGCTGGCTGCCTGTGTTCCGGTATCGATTCCAGCGCGATGGTCAGCCTCTTCTCGATGAATGGCTGATAGATGCGCGTACAGGGGAAACCCTGTTCGTCGAGGATTTGCTTACTTATTTCCAGCTCCCACCCGGCGACACCACCGGCATCGGAAGGGTATTTGACCCCAACCCCTGCACAGTGGCCAACGTCGCCTACGGGGTGTTGTTTCACGATAGCCTCGATCAGCATAAGCCCATTTTTGATGCCCTGATGGACACCGTGTTGCTGCGCGACATTTTCTGGGATGAAGACAGCCAGGTGTTTCGCTTGCAGGGGCCTTTTGTACGGCTGGAAAAAACCTCGGTATTTTCCTTTGAACCTGCTACTTCCACAGATGGAACCTTTTTCTTTCGCCGCGATCAAACTGGCTTCGAGGAAGTGATGGCCTATTTTCATCTTGACCGATACCAGCGCTATGTGCAAGGACTTGGTTTCATGAACCTTCAGAACAAGCCCTTGCCGGTGGATGCACATGGTTACACTTCCGATGTTTCGGCGTTTGTGCCCAATGCCGGCAATTCCTATCTCTTTTTTGGAACTGGAAATGTGGATGACGCTGAAGATGCTGATGTGCTGATTCACGAATATGCCCACGCTCTTTCCTATGCGGCTGCACCGGAAACCCGCAGCGGTGCAGAGCGCCGCGGACTGGAGGAAGGCATCGCAGATTATGTGGCCGCTGCCCATTCGTTCGACATTACCCCCAATCGCTGGGAGTTGCTTTTTGACTGGGATGGTCACAATGAGTTCTGGAGCGGGCGAATTGCCAACACGGCTGAGGTATATCCGCCTGCCAGCTCCAGCATCTATGCTTATGGCAGCATATGGGCCTCCCTGCTGATGAAAATTCGATTTGAAATCGGCGCAACCGTTTGCGACCGCCTCGTGATCGAGTCGTTTTATGGGTTTTTTGGCGGAATGACCATGCAACAGGCTGGGCGCTACCTCATTCAGACGGATTCTTTGCTGTATGGCGGTGCCCACCGTCAGACTATTCGGCGGTACCTCTGTGAGCATAATATCGACTCCGATCCCATGATGCCATGTTTGGTAGTGTCGGTTCCGGAGGAGGCTATGCCTGTTTCCTGGGAAGTTTTCCCCAATCCAGGCGATGGCAACCTTCAGATTCGCTGGGAAGCAAGGCCGGGGAGCAGGGTCAGGGTTCAATTGTTTGATCTTCAAGGCAAACAACTGAAGGAGGAAACTACGAATGGAACCAGCCTCGAATGGCAGTTGGCCCTGCCAGCGGGTTGTTATGTGATTCAGTGGGAGGAAGGAAGCCGAAAAGAGCGTCGAAAAATCATCCTGTTAAGGTGAGGAAGTGCTGTTAAAATGTAAGGATTCGATCGCTATGCGCGAAAAAAAAGGCGCTTAAGCAGAAAGGCATTCGAAAATGTTGGAAAAAGGCAAGTAAAATTGCGCTTTCGGTCAGGTTTTAGACGAGTTGGCCGTGTTGGGAATCAGAAGGGAATGCGCTGATCTGGTGGAAGGTTTTTGCTTTTTTTGACGTTCAAGCCTCTCTCCGGGCGCAAATCCAAAGGAGAGCGGTATGGAATCCATCCATTGTGTCCTTCAAGCTCTTTCCTCCTGCCATGGCTTCACAGTCGATTCGTTGTATAGCGTTGTGTGTGTTGAAAAAAGGCCAGGAAATTCTGGTCCAGGAAGGTTTTGATGTCATCCGTCAGGAAACATTTTACCGGCCTCCCGGCGGCGGGATTGAATTCGGCGAATATAGCTGGGACGCAGTCCGTCGGGAGATGAAAGAGGAGCTGGGAGTGGAAGTTGACGACCTTGAGTTTCTGGGCACCCTCGAAAGTCTCTTTCAATACGAAGGGCAGCCCAGGCATGAGCTGGTGTTCCTCTTTGGAGGCGACGCCGAAGGCGAACCCGCCCTGGCCAAGCCAGAGATCCAGTCCCGCGAATCAGACGGCAGCATTCTGCGCTTCAAATGGATGCCCCTGAGCTCGTTTTCCCGTGGCAAAGCCATTCTCTACCCTGAGGGCCTGCTCGATATGCTCACCAGCCCTGTGATGGCCGGCATCAGGTAAACCTGGGTTCAGTTCCCCGCTGCAGGGCAGCCAGCCCGCTTATGGCCTCCTCTGGCCTGGCATGGCCAAACACATACGACCCCGCCACCAGCACGTCGGCCCCGGCAGCCACAAGGGCCCGGCCCGTTTCTGCATTCACGCCTCCGTCGATTTCAATGAGCGTGCCGCAGCCAGCCTCGTCGATCATCTGGCGCAGCTCAGCCACCTTTTGGAGAGAATAAGGAATGAATTTCTGCCCGCCAAAACCGGGGTTGACAGACATGATCAGCACCAGATCAATCGAAGGCAGCAAATGCCGCAGGCCCGCCACCGGTGTGTGGGGGTTGAGCGCCACGCCATTGGCCATGCCCAGCCGCCTGATCTCCGCCAGAGTGCGGTCGAGGTGCTGGCAGGCTTCCAGGTGAACGGTGAGCCGGTCTGCTCCTGCGGCCCTGAAAGCTTCAAGGTAGCGGTCTGGCTCCGAAATCATAAGGTGAACGTCAAAGGGCTTGGTGCTCAGGGGGCGAATGGCCTCAATGACCGGAATGCCAAAGGAAATATTGGGCACAAAATGCCCGTCCATCACATCAAGGTGCAGCCAGTTGGCTTCAGAGCGGTTGATCAGGTCCATGGCCTCGTGGAGACGGGCAAAATTGGCTGCAAGCAGGGAGGGGGCAACGATGGTGGACATGCAGATTAGATTGGCATTTCTACTAAGGAGCAAGTAAAGGTCGAAATTTGATCCGGTATTTTTCAATCCCTTGTCGTTGCCAACAAAATTCCTGCTTTGATGGATTCGTCCCTCCAATCCGGCCAGCCACACGGAGAAATACCTGCATAACGTTCGTAATCTGTCTCCCTGACAAACCAGAGCGGAATAAGTGTTAACTTGCAGCAACAGAGACAGGGTGATGCAAAAAATTCTCATTGCTGATTCAGCGTATCTTGTGCGGGAGGGCCTTAAATTCGTTCTTTCCGGTCAGCCTGCTATTCAAATTGCCGGTGAAGCCGCCCACAGAAAGGAGTTGTTTCGTCAGCTCCCCCTCACACGCCCCGACCTTGTCATCCTCGATTATCATACTCCCAATCAGGCTTTTTCAATTGAGGATGTCCGGGACATCAAAGAACTCTCCCCCGAAACGGAAGTGCTGATCATTTCCTCCTGGCTCGACAAGGAAAAGGTGATGCAGGTGCTGCGCTTTGGTGCTAAGGGCTTCCTGCTCAAGGAGTGCGACGAGACCGAAATCATGGGAGCCATCCACGCCATTGGTAAGGATGAGAAGTTTTTCTGCGGAAAGGTGCTTGACATCATTCTCGAACGCCAGGAGGCTAAACAGGACCAGGACGGCGATGCCTGCGAGCCCACCAACCTCACCCAGCGGGAAACGGAAATCGTGCGCCTCATGGCCGAGGGTGCTTCCACCAACACCATCGCCGATGCCCTCAGCCTCAGCGTCCACACGGTTTACACCCACCGCAAAAACATCATGCGGAAGCTCGGTGTCAAAACCGCCTCAGAGGTCATTCTCTACGCCATCAATACTGCGCTGATCAGGGGGTAACTGCTGGAATACGTTTTGTTTAGCTTGCGGAAGGCGCTTCGTTCAGGAGCTTGGCTACTTCGGTTTTAAGAGCCGGGAGTTCTTTCTGGACAGACCGCCAGATGGCTTCAGGCAGAAACTGGTCGTATTGATGCACAATAGTGTTGCGGCGATTAATAAGACGGTCAGCCTGAGTAAGTGAAACCCCCATTTCAGTCAGTCGTCGAAGCGCTTCGCTAATGATAATCATTCGACGCTCTACAGCGTCTTGAGTTTTAATATCCTGCTCGTAAGCAAACAGGTCTTCAATTCCTATCAGGTGCTGTTCGATCATCTCTGCACTCCGAAGAATGTCATACAAGTACTTTTTCGCCTTGATGTTCATAAATCAGAACCTTGGTCGCGTCCAACTCTGCA
The DNA here is from genome assembly GCA_041741415.1 of Bacteroidia bacterium. GTDB lineage: Bacteria > Bacteroidota > Bacteroidia > J057 > J057 > JANQTF01. Next base: position 37,026 of record JBGSKC010000005.1, read on the forward strand.
AGGAAATAGGGATTTCGAAGACTGGGATAGTGAATCAGGTCGGCCCGGCGGCCAGTGAGCTGTTCGAGTGTGCTCCAGAAAGTGTCCAGATTATCGAGAAAATCGTCGTCGGAGATATTCGCCCGATCAAAGTCAAAAATCCAGTCTATGTCAGAGTCAGGGCCAAATTCTTCGGCACGGAGCAAAGAGCCCGCAACATACAGATAACGAAGGTGATGCTGCTGACAGGCCGCCCGGACAGGAGGCACACAGGCCAGGAACCACGCTGGCAGTTGCTGGAGTTGAACAGATTGCATTTGTTCAAGTAACGAATTTTTATCCAATTTTCCCACCCTAAGCCTCCGCCGCCTCTCCCACAAAGCCCACTAACCTGTCAATTTCCTCCTCCAGCAAAAAATAGTGAACCGAAGCCCGCAGCATCACGCCGATGCCCCGGTGTGGCATGTCCAGCCAGGCTGTTCCCTGCCGGTTCACCGAGAGCTGAAAGCCTTTCGCTGCCAGCCAGCGATGCAGGGTGTCGGGGTCTTTGCCTTCCACAGTGAAGGTCACGATGCCGCCCAGTTCCCGCCCCTGGTCGCGCACTTCCACGCCCGGCAAAGCCGACAAACCCGCCCGGAGCCGGGCCGCCAGCGCCTGAATCCGTTCCCAAATCCGCTCAGGGCCTGTTTGCTGATACAGCCTCACCGACTCTCCCAGGCCCAGCCGAAGGGCGCGGCTGAACTCAAAATTTTCAAACCGCCGGGCTCCTGCCACCCAGGCATAGCTCCGCTCCCCGCTCCATTGTGCCGACCAAAGGTCCGGACGGTCAGGGTGCAGCTGATCCAGCACCGCAGGATTTACATACAAAAAGCCCGTTCCCCGCGGACCGCGAAGGTATTTCCGGCCCGTGGCCGTGAGGAAATCGCATTGTAGTGCCGCCACATCCAGCGGCTTTTGACCGACTGTCTGGCAGGCATCCAGCAAATAGAGCAAGCCATGTTCTCTGGCAATCGCTCCCACTTCCTCCGCTGGATTCACAAGACCGCCGTTGGTCGGCATGTGGCTCAGGCAAATGAGGCGGCTGTTGGGGCTGATGGCCTTTCTCAGTTCCCCGAGGTCGATTTCTCCATGCTCATTGTCCTCCACAAGCACAGACCGCACCCCGAATTTTCGCTCCAGGTCCAGGTAGGCGAGCAGGTTGGCACCATACTCCGCCCGCGAAATCAGGATTTCGTCTCCCTGCTTCCAGTCGATGCTGTGCAGGGCGCGATACCAGGCGTCGGTAGCGCTTTCGCAGCAGGCAATATCGGCTGGCCGGGCTCCCAGCATCCCGGCAATGTAGCCATAGACCTGCTCCAGATCCTGATGGCGGGCCTCCATCCAGGCGTACCCACCGGCCATGGCTTCTTCTTCCAGCCCCTGTGTGCAGGCCAGCAGCACCGAAGCAGGCGGCAGGGAAGACCCTGCAGCATTGAAGCTGATCGTGTGCTGAAGGCCCGGGGTTTCCTGGCGCAGTTGTGCGAGTTCTGCCGTAGAAAAAGACTGGCTCATGGTTCAGGAGGGGATAATGCCTCAGGAAATCAGCCCGAAGCGGTATTGGGTTTCGGAGCGGAAAACCTCGCCTGGCCGCAGAAGCGGAGAGTCGAAGGAGGGTTCATTCGGCGAGTTGGGCGCGTGCTGGGTTTCCAGGCAAAAGGCGTGTCGGGATTCGACGATGCCGCCCCGCTTTTCGCCCTGCTCGTTGAGCCAGTTTCCGGTGTAGAGCTGAATACAGGGCTCTGTGGTCCAGGTTTCCATCAGGATGCCTGTCTCCTCTGCCCAGGTTCTGGCCGCAGGCCGAAGGCTGCCTTTGGGCCCATCCACAACGAAATTATGGTCGTAGCCGCGGCGGTTGTCCAGATCGGGGTGGTGGATATCCTGGCCAATGGGCTTGGCATGGGTGAAGTCAAAAGGTCCGTAAACCGGGGCTATGTGCCCGAAGGGAATGCCATCGGCTCCGCCGGGGGTGAAATGGCCTGCCTTCAGCTCCAGCCAGTGGTCCAGGATGCTGCCCCGGCCGTGGAGGTTGAAATAGGCGTGGTTGGTGAGGTTGACCATCGTTGGCCGGTCGGTTCGGGCCTCGTAGCGAATGGCGAGGGCTCCTTCATCTGTGAGGAGATAGGTCACGCGAACTTCCAGGTTGCCGGGAAATCCTTCCTCGCCATCGGGGCTGAGGTAGTCAAATTGCACCGCTTCTCCCTCCGGGAAACTGAGCGGCGTGGCCGACCAGCGCCGCTGTGCAAAGCCTCTGTGCCCGCCGTGGAGCATGTGGAGGCCTTCGTTTTTCGACACCTCAAACACTTCGCCGTCGATTACAAACCGGCCATGGGCGATGCGGTTGGCAAAACGCCCCACACTGCTGCCAAAGCTGGGGTGCGGGCCCTGGTATTGCACGGGGTCCTCAAAGCCCAGGACGACATCCTGCAGGTTGCCGTGCCGGTCGGGGACCAGCAAATGGGTGAGGGTAGCCCCCCAGTTCAGAAACCGGGCTTCCATGCCCAGGGAGTTTGTCAACACAAAACTCTGCAATTCAGAGGTCAGGCTGGTCAGGTTTTCGCGCGCAGAATCCTCCATTTCCTTGATCAGTGTCGGGTTATACAAATCACAATGCCGGATCGAAAGGGTTACTCCTCCCAGGTGATGCCGCAGAGATCCAACAACTGGCGTTTGGCAATGTCGGCTTCTTCCCCTGCCAGCCCATATAAAAGCCCCCGGCGAAGGTCGTCGCAGCCCGCCTCCGGGCCTTTGAGCTTTTGTGCCAGTTGGGCGCGAACGAAGTAGGAGAGGGGATTGAGCGCGTTGATGCTCAGCACCTGTCCCACGGTGGTTTCTGCTTCCTTGGGTTGGTCAGCGTCTAACTGGCTCAGGGCCAGGTAGTTCATTGCCGCAATCTTAAGGGCTTCGTTTTTGCTGAGGGCAATGACCTGCTGAAAATCGGCGATGGCCGAAAGGAAATTGCCAGCTTTGCGGTGATGATACCCCCGCGAATACAGGTAAATTTCCTTGCTGGATGGCTGGCATTCAATCAGGCCAGTGTAGGCTTCTACCAACACAGGGGAGTTTTCGCTGGCCAGGCCCGCCTCCGACATCAGGTTCCAGATGTTGCAGGCCTCAGCGGAGTCGGCAAGAGCGAGCGCCTGTCGGAGATCCTCGATAGCTGGAGCGTATTTTTCCTGAAGCAGGCGCTGATAGGCTCTTTCCTGGTAAGCAGAGCCAATTGTCGCCGACACGCCGGAGTCTGGCAGGGCCATTTCACTGGCAGCAGCAAGGGCCTGGGTGAAATCTTCCTCCGCTTCTGCAGGCTTTTCGAGCCCTGAGTGTGCCACGCCGCGGCCATAGTAAGCATAAAACATATAGGCATAGGTGTTTTTGCTGGCCTTGCGCTTGTTCAGGCGGGGGTTCAGGCGAATGCTTTCGCCAAAATCCACAACGGCTGTTTTGTAATCGCCCAGCTCGGTGTATTGAATGCCCCGCTTGTGCCACAGCTCGTGGTCTTCGGGGCTGGCGGTTAATTGCTCGGTGAGCAAGTCGATTCTTTCCTGGATCATTTCCTCCCGTTTGACCAACTGAAAGGCAAAAGGCAGGTTGATCCAAAACATCCGGGCCTTCCCCTGGTGCCTTGCAGGCTCAAACCGAATCATGGACAGGTACTCCGTAACGGCAATGGCGAGGGAGGGATGAACAATTCTCACAATTTCATGCCGCACGTATTTGCCAGTGGTGTCCACCAGGATTCTGGCAACAACAGTTCCTTCGAGGTCCTGGGTAATGGCCTCTTCGGGATATCCGATCAGGCTGCGCACGGAGTCGAGGTTGAGGGGTTTCGGCTCAACATCCACAAATACATACTCGTTGATGTCTGGCGCTTGTGCCATCATCGGGGCTGCGGAGAAGAAAAACAGGCAGGCCGACAGGAGGCTGCCACGGCGAAAGAGTTGTTTCATAAGCTGGATTCGTTCCATTTCGGGAGGCGAAGCTACCAATTTTCAATGAGGAATGGTCAATGCTCCTGAGGGGTAATGGATTGCCTGTGAAGCCAGGTGCGGAAGCCCCACCAGAGCAGCGGCGGCATGGCCACGCTGATGGCCACTGCCATGCCCGGCTCCGATATCCCGATGGCCCCGATGGCCGCGTAAGTGAAGCCCAGAGGCAGGGTTCCAGCCAGCAGCGAGAGGTAAAAGCTCCGGGCAGGCATCCGGTTGAGGCCGGCGAGGCAGGCCACGACCTCCGTGAGCACCGGCAGCCAGCGCGAGAGCGCCACCAGCCAGCCGCCCGATCGGGCAAACAGCCGCGCTCCGCGTTCGCGGTCTTTGTTGCCCAGGATGGCGACAACGGCCTTTTCGCCGATGCGGCGGCACAATTCATAGCCCAGCGCCCCGGCCAGAAAACTGCCCGCCACTGCCAGCAGCCCGCCCCACCACCAGCCATAGAGGTAGCCGAAGGCCGACATGATCAGGCTGTTGGGCAGCGGCAGCAGCAGGTCGGCGATGAGGAGGCCGATCCCGAACAGCCAGGCCCAGTTGCCGTAGCCACGCAGCCGCTCAATCGTGCCTTCTGTCGAAAACACTGACGTGAGGCCCTCGCCCCAGATGGCGAAGGGAACCAGCACCAGGGCGGCAAGGAGCAGAAAGGCAAGCAGCAGGCGCATGGAGAGGAGGTTCAGGTGAAAAACCGGGGTAAATTAGCCTGCAACTTCGAAAGGATGTACCTTCGGTTGCCGGATTTTATTTCTTTCGCCTTATGCCAAAGCCCACGCCTTCGACGATTGATCCTGCTCAGCTCCCCGACCTGGCAATGACCTGCATGAAGCTGGCCAAGTTCCCCATGCTCGCCACCATGGACGGCGACCAGCCCCGGCTGCGGCCCATTTCGCCGGTGCGCACCGACGGCTTCACGGTGTTCATCGCCAACCTGCGCAACTACCACAAAACCGAAGAAATCGCGGCCAACCCCAAAGTTGAGCTCTGCTACATGGACCCCGAGCACAACCAGGTGCGCATCACAGGCCGCGCCGAAGTCGTGACCGACACTGCCCTGATCCAGGATATCTGGGACAGCTACAAGCTCCTCTCGGTATACCTCGGCTCACCAGAGAACCCGGCCTTCATGCTCTACCGGATCGTCCCCGAGCGCGTGCGCTACATGCAGGAGTGGGCGCTGGAGTATTGGGAGGTGGAAGTTTTGGGAATTACAAGAAGTCAAGAATGAGATCAACTCTATTGTTTCTGTATTTTTCTGTTTTTATCCTCCATTCTGCGAGCGCACTCCCAGATGGAGTTTGGCGCAGCCGCGGCTACTTCAGCCTGGAAGGGAAGCTGCATAGAGACAGGTGTACCCACTTGCTATCCTTTTCCTCTCGTGACAGTCAAATGGTCTGGCTGGAAATGAGAGATTTGGTTAATTGGGAAACAGGAGATATGAAGGTTGAATTGTACCGGGACACTGTTGACTTTAATAATAGTTCTGGTTCTTCCAACGAACTTCAGTTTTATCTCTCCTCAAAGTTGTATTCTCTTCAGATATCGGGAGAGAATCTTTGGCTGATTGGAAATTCCTACAAAATTTTGTTTGAGAAAGTTAATGTCAGATCAGACAGCTTGCTTACAAGAGAATTCTTGCTTGAAGCCCTGATAGGCAAACCGTTTGGATACAAATTAGTTGATGATTATCAGGTTCATGGGCTAAAATTTATCACAGATTCTACGATGCTGGTTCAGCATAATTTTGATGAACCTTTCGAAGGAATTTGGACCTTATTTGACCTGGGAGGCTACTTTTTTCTATATGCACAGGTCTCACACCCCTTCCTGATAACCGGGATCGCGGAGAATGAGGTTCTGGGAATGGAGCTAGATCATTTGTATGAACCAAGAGCTGCTGTGCTGAAGCCCACTTCGATTTTTTTCAAAATCAGGGATTAACTCTCTTTTCAGTCTCTTGCCTGAACCCTTCCCTCTTACCCCTCCTTTCCGTACCTTTACCCGCCAAGCTGACGGTATATGAAGAAGGCTTTCCATATTCACGAGATTGACCAGGCGGTGAACAAGTTTGAACCTGTGCCCTACGGGCATGCGTTTTACACCGACTTTGATGGTGTCAGGGGGGATTTTCAAATGCAGCAGTTGTGCCGCATCCTGAACATCACAAAAGAGGGTGATCAGTATGTGTTTCACGCCGACCTCAACCGCAACAACAAGACTTTTCTCTTCCTCGCAGGCATGAGAGGAACAGGCAAAACCTCCGAGCTGGCCAAGTATGCCAAGCTGTTCAGCAGCCCCGGTTGCTTCTTTCCTGTTGTTTGCAACATTGACAAAGAGCTGGACATGGACAAGGTCCAGTATATGGATGTTCTGATTTTTCAGTTGCAAAAACTCATTGAGCAGGCCGAATTTGTGGGCTTGAACCTCAATGACAGCATCGTCAAATCGATGAACAATTGGTTCAGGGACCGCGTTAGGGAGATCAACAAGTCGCTGAAAGTATCTGGAAATGCCGAAATCGAGTTTGACCCAGGCGAAACCAGCCTTGGAGGCCGCCTGCTGAGTGTCTTGCTTGGTGTGACGGCCAAACTGAAAGCTGGTCTGCAGGGCAGCGCCGAGCGCGCGGATAAAATCCGGGAGTCTTTCAAAAATAATTTTACCGACTACGCCCCCAAGTTCAACGAGTTCCTGGAGGAGGTGAACCAGCAACTCCGTGCCCAGGGCATCGCGAGGGAGGTGTTGTTCATCATTGACGGGCTGGAAAAAACATTCTCCGCCGAACAGCGGCGCAGGCTCATCCTGGAGGAAAGCAACCGCATTCTGAAAATCAAGGCCAACACCATTTTTACCCTTCCGGTCGAGCTGATCAAAGAGGAGGCCATCATCCGTCAGTTCAGCGATGTTGTCATTTTTCCATTCATCAAAGTGGAGGACCGGGATGGGACCCCTGTCGCTGCAGCTGTGGAGCGGTACAAAGAGTTTGTGTACAAGCGTATCGACAGGTCGTTGTTTGAGTCGGAAGCTGTTGTTGAAAAGGCGATCCGGTACAGTGGGGGCTCGCCGTTGCAACTGCTTCTGATTCTGGAATATGCCAATTATAGCCTGTCAGAAGGCCAAACCACCCTTGACATGGCAGCGGTTGAGCGGTCCATCGCCCGGCTGGCGAATCAACTGGGCCGCAACGTGGAGGAAAAGGAAATTGCCCTGCTGAAGCAGTTGGAAAAGGACCTGGCCGCCGGGAAGTCCATCGGCCTGAAGGCAGAGTTGCAGCCTTTGCTTGAGAAAAATTACGTGTTTGAATACAATGACGGCAGCTACAAGGCGATCAACCCGCTCGTGAAAGCTTCTGCTTACTACCAGCAATAGGAGGAAGTGCAACATGGAACAACCTTCCTTTCACGACGAACTGCAACTGCTTGGCCGTATTCTTCGCGAAGAACAGTTCCGTTTCGTTCTGGTAGAATACAACCACATGAATGTCCTCCGGCAGGTGGAGGATTTTGTCCGGAAAGCCTATCCTGAGCGGCCGATCCTTTTCCTGACAGTGAAAGGCAATCATTTCCGTCGTTTTTCCCGGCAAATGAAGGAATTTGGGAAAGGCATAGTGTTCATTCCTGATTTCGACGAACTCTTCCGGCCTGAGAATGACGATTTTCGCATTGCTTTCAACCAGCGCCGTGACTGGCTTTCACAGCAAGCCCTGGCGATGGTCTGCTTCCTGCCTTCGGGAGGTTCGCCACTGGTGATGAAGGGCATGCCTGATTTTTGGAGCCGACGCGATGCCGGGCTGAGTCTGCTGGTAAAGCAGCCGGAGCGTGTCGCGCCCAGCTTCCAGGAGCCTCGTATCTCCACGATCGGAGGGGCGGAAGCGGAAGGGAAAATAGCCGAGCGTCAACGTCTGGAATCTGGAATCGCTGCTTCCGATCCCGGCAATTTCTCTCAACTTGATAACCTCTATCGTCAATTGCTGCCGCTGCTTGAAGACCTGGGCGATTACAAAGTAGGCTTGTCCGCTGCGCGGGAATATCATCAACTGGTACATCTCCATGACTCTGACAATGTTCTTTCTCAGCAATATGCCCATCAGTACCAGGCCACCTTTCACAGGCACCTTGGTCAGTACAGCGATGCAGAATACCACGCCAGGACAGCATTAACGCTGGCGGAGGCAAGTGGTGATGAAGCGGGAATTGCAAGCTCTCAAAACAACCTTGCTTTGGTGCTCAAAGACCTGGGCAATTACGCGGAGGCTAAATCATTGTTGGAAAAGGCCATTGCCTGGGCTGAGAGGACTATCGGAAAGCAGGATGCTATTACTTCAGTGATTTACCTGAATCTGGCGATCGTGCTCCAGGGCCAGAACGATTTGATTGGTGCCAAAGCCTTGCTTGAGCAGACCACACGGCACCTTGAGGAAAACGTAGGAGCAGATCATCCTTATACTGCGCAGAGCTACACGAACCTGGGGTTGGTTCTAAAAGCCCTGGGGGATTTATCTGGTGCAGAACGTCTGCTGGAAAAGGCCCTTTCTTCTGTAAAACGCAATTTTGGGGAACAGCACCCTTCTACGGCTGCCAGTTACTCGAATGTAGGGTTAGTGCTCATGGACCAGGGTGATGTTGCCCGGGCCAAAGCCTTGCTTGAAAAATCCCGTCAGATTTTTTTAATACAGTTTGGCCAAAGTCATCCCTTTACAGAGAAGGTGGAAGGCTGGTTGGCAGAACTTGATTCACCAGAGGCCAGCAACACCTAGCCCCTACTCCCCGCAATTCCCCGCCTCTCCGGCGGCGAGCAGTTGCCACCAGAGCGAGAAGCCTTTGCTGAGGAAACGGCCCATGGGGGAGGTAGCGGCATGAAAATCGAAATGAGCAGCCGGGGCCGGGGTGGTTTGGTCGTCGAGGCAGAAGCTGGTGGAGGCGGGCTGGCCGGGTGCGCTGAGGTCGATGACAGAAAGGCTGCCCCGCAGGGTTTTGATCGGGATGTTCTCGGTGATCATGCGGTTGCTGCGGATGTACACCGAGCGGTGATTGCGGATGTTGAGGGCAAACTCATCGAGGATCACAACCATGTCGAGGCTTTCGCGCAGGGCTTCGCCGGGCACAAAGCGGCCGCTTTCTTCCTGAATGGCCTCCTGCATGGCCCGGCCGAGGGCAAGGTCGGCGTTGAGGAAATACACGGTATCGGCCTGGGCCAGTGGCTGGAGCTGCTCGCTCAGCAGCCAGCCCATTGTGATCAGAAACTCGGATTTGAGCTTTCCGCTCCAGGCTGCATCGTCTTCCCTGGTCACAAACTGCGCAATGGGCAGGTAGTAGTCCTGGCCGTAGGTCACGGCTTTGGAGCTGATATACAGGCCGATACGCTTGCCAGCCAGCGACTGGCCCTGCCCGGCAAGGGGCAAACATCCCATCAGACACAGCACCAGGAAAACGGAAATCAATCTCATGCAAAGGAATGATAACGAATGAAAAGGGGGAGGCTGTTGAGCCCGCTCAGGGACAGCAGCTTTCGCCGAAACCCGAAGGTACGGACCGCAGAGGAAAAATGCCGGGAAAAGGTTGCGCGGGGCTTTGTTCGGTTACCCCTGCGAGGGGAATAACGGTCTCTTCGCATCTTTTGTAAATGATTAAAATACAGATGCAGAAAATAAACTGTTTGGTTCTTTTTGGTCACATTGCCCGTTTGCTGGAAGGCTGTATAAAATTGTCAGCAATAGGATTAGTGATTGTTTTTTCGTTTTTTCTGATGAAAGATAACGTGGGTGGAGACGCAGTGGTGACGTTTAGGAGCCATTGTTGTTCTCCACAGTGTTAGGCTCAGTTTTTAATCGCTCTTTCAATTTCTCAATTTCTAAATTAAAAGCAATTACTAAATTTTTTGACATCTTTTTAGAATTATTTTCATATTCTCTTGATGTTTCTTCCTCAATAACTCCATTATTCTCAATTTGAAAGCAGATAAGATTGAATAAACCAAAAAAATTTATAAAAGGAAGTTCATCAGAAACTAAAACTTTAATGTCATTTTTGTCAATATTTTTATAGGAGTTATCTTTCGAGTATCTTCCCATTATTCTAAGCATGGCTAATTCGACTTGCTGGTCTTTCCCTGGATTTACCAATCTTTGATAGCGTTTCCTATCAGTAAAAAAAGATCCTGTTCTTGATGGAATAGTTGTAGCTAAAAATATAGCAATTGAAATTGCACCCCCTGCATAAATAATTATCCCAAGGGGTTTGCCTACCAAAATCGCAATTACAAAACAGATTATTGCAAATAATACTGAGGCTATTGGTCCTGCTAATAGTATTTTTGCAAACTTATAGGCATTGTCTATATTATCGTCAGCTGGGGATGTTGCGGCTACACCACCATAATATGCTATGTTTTTATTAAGATATATTTTTACCTTATCTTGCTCTCTTTTGATCCCAAGAGGACCGACTACAAATAATTCAAATCTAAAACCATTTAATAGTCCAACAATTAGATGCCCTAACTCATGTACTGCTAAAACTATAAATGTTATAAAGACAATGCCTATCATCATGATATATTTTTCTACTCTTGTATCAGGCTTTAAATTTTCTACAAAACCTAATTCTTTTGAAATCTTTAATATTCCAAAAAGTAAAACAAACATAATCATCCATTCCAAGTACCTAGTGTATTTTGATTCTTTTTTCATTTTTTTTAATTGAGCCTAACGGTTACGTATATGAAACGTTTGGCATTTCGAAGCACTTCCCTGTCAAGTTACAAGTACTTTTGACACGAGCGGAAACGCCCGATAACCCACTGAATGCCAAATGTTTTATATACGATGTTAGTGGCTGGCTTTCTTGGTTTTCAAATCTGTTACTTTCCACAAGTCATAATTTAGTTTATACATAATCTTAAATGTCTCACAAAATTTTTTTACAGTTTCTTGTAATCCTTCGTCAAATTTTGCCGCAATTTTAAATTCTCCTACACTACTCGAAACGTATTGTGAATGTGTTTCTGTCTGGTCAAAAATGTATTTACGCATAATTCGGTAAATCATACTTTTGTTAGTCTTAAAAAGTTCAGGAAATTCCTTTGTTCTTTCGGTTCTAACAAATTCGTACTCGTCATATTGAAAACCACTAATTTCTGATAGCGTTAATAACGACTTCCAATAATTGTCATCCATATAACGCAGGTTTTCATTATGTCGTAAATCTGTTGAAATGTATAATTCGCCCCTTTCTTCGTCAAGTCCTAATCTGTAATCACACTTAGTTTTTAATGATTTTATTATCAATTCAGGTCCAAAAACGTGCTGATAAAATTTACTGTAATCCCAATCATCTTTAAATTTCCCATCAGACAAGCAAATTTCAAAAATACTTGAAAGGGCATTCACACAATTTATAGTTGTTTTATAAAGTTCGTCAATGTCTTCTGATTTTTTGTCTGAATATCGCAAATCCAAATACGCATTGATTTTTTCTATTAGTTCATTGTAATCTAAGGGTTTATTTTTGCTTTTCCTTTTCATAGATGTTTCGGGTTGCTCTTTTGGTTGTTTTTTCTCTATGTCTGTTTTTTTATCAGTAAAATTTATTCCAATTGAAATATGTTTTTCTAAACGCTCGATTACAAAATCTCTGTTGATGTCATCATTAAAAGTGAACTCTACAAGCGTATAATTATTCTCTTTGCAAAGTTCTAACTTCCGTTTATCGTTTTCTATTCTCTTTTCAAGACCTTTTTCGCCACCCCAATGTTCAATTACCTGATAATGTTGTTCGCCTTGATATTCAATACCAAGTCGTAATGCTGGAATAAAAATATCCAATTCTAAACCTTGTAATTCATTTCCACGATAGTGAAAAATTGGGTTGTGGTCGGGAAATATTTCTTTAATCAAATGGAATAAATGAGTTTCAGAAATCCACTTCTCTCCAATCTTTGGATAACCAAAATATTGACGTAAATCATTTTCAATTTTTATGTTGTCTTCTTTTACGAAATGAAAAATTTCGCCAAATTGTTTTTTGTTTTCTAAATAATAGTAAGGCAAATACTTTTTTAAAAAACCTGAATATTCTGAGTTTTCAGTTGTTACAGTTGGACGTGTTTTTGTACATATATGACAAATACCGTCTTTGTATTCTACGTTATCTATTCTATCTGAAATTTCAGTTTCATATTCAAGTCTTGCAAAACGTTTAAAGTCCCATTGCCAATCAATATGTCCCTTGAAACAATTACAAATGAATAATTTTCCTGTTCTCCTGCTAAGGAAAAAGACAGGATAATTTACGGTGCTTAATTTTATGTCTATTAGTTCTTGCTTTGTTGGTTCATCGTAGTATTTTTCAAAAACTTTCGTCAAGGAATTTTCGTCAAAGTGAACACCAATAATTGCAATAAATGATTTTCTTTTCATCGCTTGAATTTGCGAAGTGTAGCCAACTAATTTAATGTTGTCATTTGTTTTGATTACAATTTCGTAATCTCCATTTTCAACGTAAAATCCAAAATTGCCAATGCTAAAATTTTTGCATTTGAGAAATGTGTCCAATGACGGAAGTTCTGTATAAGTTCTGTTTTGGTAATTTACGGCTGTAAAGCCGTAATAATCCACACCATATCCTGCACAAAAGTCAATGTCTAAAAATTCTTTTGTGTTGTAAAGAGATGGTATTGGCGATAATTGAACGGGATTGTTGTTGAGTTTAGCATTTATCGTTTCTGTTTGTATTACTTGTTTTATTCCGCTTGCAAGAATAGCTGTCTTAACTTTGTTTGAGTAAACTTTACGCAAATCTTTGAACAAATTTGTTTTTCTGTCAACCGAAAGAACTTCGTCAAATAAGTCGTAAGTATTTATTTCTGTTAAGTCAATTGTAATTTTCATTATCTCAATTCTATTTCAGTCTTGCTGTCGGTGCGGTTTTTTTTAAGCTTGCCACTAACATCTGGATTGACGTAATTCACTGCGTACTACCAATATGCGTCAATATTTCCTCTGTACGCAAGAAACATGCGGCAATCTCGTGAATATCTGGTGTATTGACGCAACTCAGAGGGCAAGGTCGTCAAGTGGCGAGGCAGGCCGGTGGGTGCGGGCTACGTGGGTGTAGCGCTCGGTGGTCTTGATGCTGTTGTGGCCCAGCATCTCCTGGATGTAGCGGATGTCGGTGCCGCCCTCCAACAGGTGGGTGGCGTAGCTGTGCCGCAGCATGTGCATCGTCACGGGCCGCTGGATACCTGCGCGGGCAGCGGCCTGCTTCACCACCATCTGTGCACTGCGCTCGTTGTAGGGTTCGCCTGCTGTTTCGCCCTCAAAAAGCCAGGTGAGGGGTCGGGCTGCGGCCAGATAGGTTTGCACCTCGGCAAGCAAGCGCTCTGGCAAGGGTACCTCCCGATCTTTTTTCCCCTTTCCGCGCAGCACATAGATGCACATCCGCTGTATGTCGAGGTCTTCGGGCCGGAGGGCCAACAACTCGCCCAGACGCAGGCCGCCGCCGTAGGCCAGCATGAGCAGGCAGCGGTGCTTGGGGTTGGCTGTGCGCTGGATCATATCTCGCACCTCTTCCTTGCTCAGCACCTTGGGGTTCTGGAAAGCACGCCGTGGCCGGGCGATTTCGTAGTACTGCCCCGGCTGCTGCTCTACGACCTCGTAATAAAACTTGATGGCGTTGATAATGCCGTTCTGGTAGGACTCGGATATCTGCTTTTCGAGGATCAGCGACTCTAGCCAGGCGATGATGTCGGCCTTGCCGACCTCCAGGGGCAGGCGGGGCGCAATATGGGTCAGAAACAGCCGGAAGGCACTTTGGTAGTTTTTGGCGGTTTTGAAGCTATAGCGACGCACGGTGAGCTCCTGTCCGTAGCGGCTCAGGAGTTGGTGATGCGCTTCCGGCAAAGGCTCCTGCGGCAGCGGTTTTGAGGCGGGCGCCTCATGTATTTGAGCGGGCTGCGCCAGCGCCGCCCGCAGATGCGCTACCCATTGCTCCGAAGTCTGCCCCTCCGGCACCATGAAAAAATAGTGTTTCTCCTCCATCGCCCAGCGCATGCCCAGCGCCTTGAGCTGCGCTTTGAGCGCTGTATCTGCATAGGGAAAATTGACCCGCAGGCAGGCGTAGGATTGCCCGGCCTTGTCGGATGAATAGGTGAAGGGGGTGAATACAAGGTGCATGGGGCTGTGAGGCATACAAAGTGATGGCACCTCAATATAAATACAGTCCCAACAATTGACAACACCCAGGCGACCCGCCCCCGGCAGGATCGCTTCTCTGCCTTCCAGCGCACGGCTTTGCCCGAAAACAATGGCCACTCAACCACCGGAATTATCATCAGCCCCGATCAAATTGACCGGTTGCCCGAAACGATCCGTGCGTTTTTTGACCAGCAATAACCAACTGTTTTCGCTGCTTCACACGGGGCGGGATCTACCTCACCACCAGCTCCTCCTGAATCACATAGCTGGCTGATTCATTGAAGCCGCCGTTGGGGCGGTCGTAGAATTTGGTGCGGTCGTATTTCTTGATCAGCCCGACGCCGGGGGCATACACTTCGTAGGCATAGGTGTCCTGAATCAGCGAGGCTCTCTCGTCTTTGTTCACAACCACCACACAGTTCTCGAAGGTGCCTGCCTGAACAGTCACGGTGGTGTCGGTGCGCAGGTAGGTGTAAATTTGCTCGCGGTCCTGGTTGTAGAGGTTGCCGTTCCAGGAAATGCCTTCGAGCACGGGAAATTTGAGGATAAGAATGCGGCGGTTTTCCTCCACCCGCTCGGCGTAGTAATCGCCATTCGCTGAATCCGGCACAAAAAGGGCCCACACGCGGTCCTGCGTCCACTGGAAGCTGGTGCCTAGGTCGTATTCAGAGCGGTCCACAAGCAGGCGGCGCACGGGTCTGCCGGTGAGGTCTTCCTCGGTATTGCCGATTGTTTCGCGCTTGTAGTATTTGTCTTCGATGCCGCCGGAGGTATCCCAGGTGGAGTCGATGCGCAGGGTAATGCGGCTGCCGCCTTCCACAACGGGGAGGATCTCCCAGGTGTGGGGCTGGATCAGGTCGAGGGTATCTGTGCAGGCAGCCAGCAGGGGCAAGGCAAGGGCAACAATCCGGAGAAGCTTCATGGGCGTAAATTTCGGAGGGAATGGCTGTTTTCCTATCCAAAAAATTTGCCAGAGTTACATCCCCTGTGTTTTTCCTCCAATCCGGGATGCGCTTTTCCGCAAATTTTCCGACCTTTCCTTCCAGACTCTCCAACTTTGCCCGCATGAGGAACCTCCTGTTTTTCGCCGCCATCGCCCTGCTGCCGCTTTCTGTCCGGGCGCAGGTTCACTGCACCGCCGACAACCAGCAGCGCCTGCAGCGGCAATTGCTTCATTTGCAGGCCCAGGCCCAGGCGCTCGGCGGCAACTCCATGGAAGAGATCATCGTGGCGGTGGGCAAGGGCTTTCTGGGAACGCCTTATGTGGCCAAAACCCTCGAAATCAGCGCGGAAGAACCCCTTGTGATTGACCTCGCCGGACTCGACTGCACCACGTTTCTGGAAAATGTGGTGGTATTTTCCCGGCTTGTTTGCCTGAATGAATATACCGAAGCAGCCTTCTACCGCGAGCTGGAGCTGCTCCGCTACCAGCAGGGCAAGCGGGAGGGCTACGCCTCGCGGAATCATTATTTCACGCAGTGGCTGCTCGACAATGAGCAAAAGAACATCATCGCACAGGTGAGCGGCTCAATCGGAGGCAGCCCGTGGAAGCGCCCGGTAAACTTTATGTCGGCCCATGCCAGCCTGTACCCTCTGCTGGATGCAGCTTCCCTGCCCGAGATCAGGGCTGATGAACAGGTGCTGAGCGGCCATTCCTTTTCCTATCTGCCGAAGGACCAGATTTCCCGGCTGGAGGGTGGCATCCGCAATGGCGACCTGATTGCGATCACCACCTCGGTGGAGGGGCTGGACGTGGCGCACGTGGGGTTTGCCGTTTGGGTGAATGACCGTGTTCATTTGATGCATGCCTCCAGCACCGGAAAAGAAGTGGTGATTTCGGACGAGCCGCTGGCCGATTACCTGGCTGCGCACCGGAGCCAGACGGGGGTGATGGTGGCCAGGGTAAACGATCCGAGATAAAGAGTTGCGAGGATTCCGTTTTTGGGAGAATGGAGGTGGTGGTCAGGGCCAATGACTGGTCTTGGTTTGTTTGTTGGATTGATTTATAAATGTCTGATAGTTAGCGAATTGTAAAACGGTTTCCAGAGGAGAAATTTCTTTTTTCAGACGAGGCGGCAAGAGCAAAAACTTCGTGCTTATTCCATATTGAAATCTCCGAAAACCTTCTAATTTCGATCCTCCATTCCAACCGGAAACGGTGCCTTCGTAAGGTCGCCCAAACCCCAAGCGGGACCGCCAACGGTGCAGTTCGTAGTTTCTGTACATCATTGGTGACCTTGATTTATGATTCATCCACACACCGAGCTCCGGTTTATCAGCCCGGAGGTGGGCTATGGCGTTGTAGCCACCCAGTTTATTCCGAAAGGAACGATTACCTGGGCACTTGACCAACTCGACCGGGAGTTTACCCCGGAGCAGTTTCGGCAGTTGCCAGAGGCTTTCCAGAAGATTCTGGACACGTATTCCTACCGAAACAACAAGGGCAACCTTGTTTTGTGCTGGGATCACAGCCGCTATGTGAACCACAGCTTCCGGGCCAACTGCCTGTCAACTGCCTACGACTTCGAAATCGCAATCCGCGACATTGAGCCGGGCGAGGAGCTCACCGACGACTATGGCTACCTCAATGTAATGGAGCCGTTTCGGGGCTATCCCGAGGGCACCCGCAGGCATGTGGTGTACCCCGATGATTTGGTCCGGTATCACAGGGTTTGGGACAAAAAGCTGATTCATGCCATGAAATACCTGCCCAGTGTAGAGCAACCACTGAGGTTTTTGCTTCCCGAAAAAATCTGGAACAAGTCGCTCAACATTGCTGCCGGTTCTGAACAGATGGATTCCATTTTGGTGAACTATTACAACCCCAACGGGCAGGCAGAGCAAGGCGGATACCAGAGGGCTGCCATGTAAACAGGGAAAACTCCAGCGGAAAGCGGTTGGGTTTGCGTCGTTTGCAAGATTTTTGCTGATATTTTCCGACGGATTGACCTACACCCGCGCTTCCCTACGATTCCCTTCATGCATCGATTCCTGCTTCTTCTTCCCTTGCTCCTTGGTTTGCTTCCTGGCTGGCTTCCCGCCCAGGCCCTTCACCCTGTTGACAGCCTTCAAAAGCTGATCGGTATGCAGCGGGACCTGGGCGACCAGCCCGGCCTTGCGACCAGCTATCTGGCGCTGGGAGAGGAGTATTTCCGGATTTTTGATCATGAAAAAGCCATTCAGGCACTGGATGAAGGCCTGAAAATCGCGGTAGCCACCAATAATGTCCTGCTTCAATTCCGAATCTTAGACATCACTGGCCGTACCCTCTTTTGGATGGACGAGTACAAAGAGGCCATTGAATACCACTGGAGGGCAAATGAAATTGCTACTGAGGCAATCCCTGAAAAGGAATATGCAGCAAACCTCGCCCACATAGGTGAAATTTACCTGATCCTCGGTAACCTCCGCCAGGCGCTCGACTATGAGCTTCAAGCGAGGGAAATCAATGAAACCATCCACGACAGCCTGGGGATGGCTGCCGCCTACGACAAAATCGGCGACATCTACTGGAAAATGGATCAATACGATTCCGCCCTCGAAAACCTGAAAAAGGCGCTTTCTATCTACCGCTCCGAAGACCAGCAAGTGTACATTTACCAAACTCAGTCGTCGATGGCAGAGGTGTACAAAGCAATGAAGCGGTTTGACAGGGCAATGGAGGAGGCTCAGTCTTCCTTGCAAAAAGCAGAGGCTCTGAGTTATCAATACGGAATCGCCTACTCCAAAGGCCTCATTGGCGCCATTTTGCTCGAACAAGACAGCATTGATCGCTCCGTTCAATACCTCCGGGAAGCGATCAATCAGTTTAAACTGGCAGACATCCGCTTCGAATTAGCTGAATTTTCCGCAGTCCTTGCCGGAGCTTTGGAGCAGCAAGGACGCTTTCCGCAAGCCTCAAGCCTGCTGGATACTGCCCTCATGCTGGCAGAAGAAGTTCAGTCTCTTCCTCTTAAAGTCGATATTTTTCGCCGCAAGGCGCAACTCGAAAAGGCCAGAGGAAACGCAGCGCTCGCTTTGCTGTACATGGAGGACTTTGTTTCCAGGCAGGATAGCCTGCTCGCCATCGACAACGAGAACCAGGTCACCTACCTCGAAACAGAGTATGACCTTCGAAAACGTGAACGGGAGTTGAAAGAGGAAGAGGAAAAGCTGCGCTTCGAACGCCTCCGCTTCCTGCTCATTCTCCTGTCAGGGTTTCTGGTAATGGCCCTGATTCTGCTGGTTTTGCTGTACTCCCGGTATCGCAGCGGACTGGAGGAGGTTGAAAAACTAGGCCTGCAGAATGAAGACCTGCTGCAGCAAAAAGAAAGCCTGACAAGTGCAAATGAAGAATTAAGGCGATTTTCTGATTTGGCTGCTACCGATCTTCGCAATCCGGTCGAAGGCATGAGAGCCGAACTGGAAAAGCTGGAAACCAGTCTTCCTGCGCTGGAAGACCAGCCAGCCTACGCCAACCTGCTCAGAAACCTCGGTCAACTTGATGCCTTGCTCGCGGGGATCTCTGCTTTTTCCGTCGTGAGGCATGAAGGCGAATGGGAAACAGTAAGCCTCAGCGAAGTGGTAAAGGATGCCATTCGCACCCTGCCCGAATCGGAACGAACGAAAGCCACCCGCATTCAGATTTTTGACTTGCCGGAGATAAAGGGCAACAGGAAGCAATTGCTCCAGTTGTTTCAGCACCTCCTGAGCAATGCCATTCGATTCCGCAGCCAGGAAGACCCTGAAGTGCTGGTGAGCGGGCAAAAATCAGGCAAAGAATTTCTGATCAAGGTGAAGGACAACGGCATCGGCATCCGGGAAAAGGACAAGGAACGGATTTTTGACCTGTTTTTTCAGGGCTCCGGCGCAGGGGAAACAGCAGGATCAGGTGTGGGGCTTGCCGTCTCCCGCCGAATTGTGCAACAGCACGGCGGTAAGATCTGGGTAGAGTCGAAAAAAGGAGAGGGAAGCACCTTTTGCTTTACAATTCCCTCCTGGTGATCATTCGTCACTTTGAACTATTTTTTCCTCGCCGTATATTTCTTGTCCTGATGAATGCCCGCTTGGAACAAATATTTGCGAAACACATTTTCTGCCAGAAGAAATTCTTGCTGTGCCTCCTGTGCTGCCTGGTTGCAGCGGCCCAACCCTTGCGGGCTGATTCAACCATAGACAGCCTGCTGGCGGTTCAGCTTGAGCAGCTCGAAACGGGTAATCAGGCCGGGCTCACCCAAACCCACCTGGCCCTCGGTGAGGCATATCGGGACATTGCCAGGTATGATTCTGCCTATTTCTTTTTCAAACAAAGTCTGGCGGGCGCAGGCAACGACGCCCCTGAGTACAGATTCAGGGCTTTGCTCGAACTTGGCAGGCTCGAGAGTTATCCGAGAAATCAACCCCTCCGGGCCATTGCCTACCTGAAACAAGCGGAGACCTACTCCGGAGACTGGTATAAATCTGAGGACAAAACGGCCCTGTACTATGAGTTGGGTAATGCCTTCCTCACAGCGCACAGCTACGAGCAGGCCATGAGTTACCATTTACAAGGGGCCAGGATGGCCGAAGATACCCGCGACACCGCCATGTGGTCTTCTTCCCTTTGGTCGCTTGGATCGGTATACTGGGAAATTAAGCAGTATGGAAATTCCCTCGCGTATTACCGCAAAGCGAATGAGCTGAGAAAAGCACGCCCCGGCCCGTATTTTACAACCCTTTCCTCCATTGCCATCGCCCATTTGTCATTGAACAACCTCGACTCAGCCTTGTTCTACACCCGGCTCGCCCGCCAGGATGCGAATTTCTTTGGGGAGCCATATGGAGAGCCTTATTGCCTGGGTCTGCTGGGAAACATCAAGATGGAGATGGGCATGTACCAGGAAGCGATCGATTCGCTGGAGGCCTCGGTAAAACTGTGTGAACAGCTGGGATATGCCAGGGATGCAATGTCCTACCGGATCGACCTCGGGAAGGCTTATGGGCTCAACAAGGACTATGTGAAGGCAATCGCCGCACTCGACTTGGCAGAGGCAGAGGCCATCAAAATGGATCACCTGAGCCTTCTCAGGAGCAACTATGAGGTTCGCTCTCAAGTGTATGCCTGGAAAGGAGATTCCTCCATGGCGTTTGTATACCTGAAAAAGCATTACCAAATCCAGGATTCTCTCATGGGTGAAGACGTAATGTCTGAACTTGCTTCTCTGGAGCGAGGATTTGAAATCGACAAGCGGGAGGAAACCATCCAGGAACAAGCTGCCCAGATTGAAGCCTCCCGGCGGCTGCTCTACGTTTACGGTTTTGCTTCCGGCATTGTCTTTTTGCTGGTGATTCTCTACATGGCCTACGTGAGAAACAAAACCCTGCGCCAGGTCAATCAATTGCTGGAAGCGAAAAATGCGGAGATCAGAAGGCAGAACGACCGCCTGGCCAGCTCCAATGAAGACCTTCGGCAGTTTGCCCATGTCACTTCTCATGACCTGAGGGAGCCGCTTCGCAACATTTCCAGCTTTGCCTCCCTGCTGGCGCGGCGCTACAAGGACCAGCTCGATTCCGTGGCCGGGGAATACCTCTTCTTCATCACCGATGGAGCCAAAAGAATGGATCGCCTCCTCAATGATTTGCTCACATATTCGGTAATCGGGGTGTTTGATCATGAATACACCCAGGTTGACATTTCCAGAACCATCTCCGATGTCATTCGGCGGTTTCAACAAAATAAAGCCCTTCACGGGGCAAAAATCAGAATGCACAAGCTGCCAGTGATCCGGGCGAACGCAACGCAAATGGAGCAGCTTTTCACGCAAATCATCGATAACGCACTCAAGTTTCGTTCTGTTGAATCCCCCGAAATTGACGTCCGGGCCACGGAGCAGGACGATGGCTACGTCTTCTCGGTTCAGGACAATGGCATCGGCATGGATAAAGCGTATCAGGACAAGATTTTTGCCCTTTTTCTGCGCCTCCACAACCAGCAGAGCGCTTATGAGGGTTCAGGCATTGGCTTGTCAATCGTTAAGAAAATCGTAGAACAGCACGAGGGCCGAATTTGGATTGAATCCGAACCAGGCAAAGGAACCACCGTGTTCTTTTTCTTGCCGAAAGACCCCCCCTACGACCCTACGCCCACCCACATCCGCGACCGGTGGCAGTGGCTTCAGCCCGCTATTCCAGCCGCCCTGGAAGAAGAAAAAAGGCAGTGAACAGCAGCTGGCCCGGCAAGAATCGTATCTTGACCCCTGCACTGTTGCAGCCTGGCCTCTACCCCCATGAATGCTGTTGATTTCTACCTGCCTGGAAATGCTTCCCTCCTTTTTGTAGGCTATCGCCCCGGGCAGTCTGTCCGGGAATTGGATGCTGCCGAGCGAGGCGTCAGAAACGCCGTTCGGGGAACAAGTTTTAGCTTTCTCAACCCACAGCGAGCCTATTCTGATGACGAGTTGGCCGCTCAGCTTGGCAAAGCCCGGCCTTCGGTACTTCACCTGTGGCTACCCTCCGCCGATTTGCGGACAAAAGCTGCCTCCCAGGTGCCGGTTTCTTCCAGTGAAATCGGAGCGGCCATCTCAAAAAGTGCACCCGACCTGTCTCTGTTATTTGTTCAAAATGCTGCGGATCACGGCTGGCGGGAGGAGGTGTTTTCCTCCTGGGCTCCCGTTGTGATCTGGGCTGTGGCACCCATGCAGCCCGAGGCCTGGGCTGCCTTTGTGGAGCAGTTTCTGCGGGTGCTGAGTGCAAATCTGCCCATTCGCGAAGCTTTCCAGCGTGCCATCGAAGGAAGCATGACCGACTTCCCGGAAATCATCGAATTTGTCAGGATAGAGGAAAATGAACGTCTCGAACGGGAGCGGCTGCTCGGAGAACCTCCTTCGGAAGAGGAGCCGGAAGCAGCAGAAGAAGCGGAGACAGAGCCAAACGCAATAGACTCACCAGCCCCCCCGGAAACACCCGGTGAACCATCTTCGCAGGCCACGCGCCTGCATTCTCTGGCAGGAGGGGCCCATTCCGATCTGCCAACCGAAGCCGAGGAAAAAGACTGGCTTGGGTACAAAGCCTACGCCCAGATTATTGCCCAAATCATCAAAGACCCCAAAACGGAGCCTCCGCTGTCCATTGCCGTGATTGGCCCGTGGGGCCAGGGCAAATCCTCTCTCATGCGCATGGTACAGCGAAGGGTGCGGGAAGAGCCCCTCAGAAAAGAGGAGGAGACCCGATCGGCCACTGCCGGGGAAATCACCCGCTGGGCTGCTCAGAATGAGAAGGAAGCCAAGCCCCGAAAACTGTCATTTCCCACTGTTTGGTTCAACCCCTGGGAGTACCAGAGCAGCGAACAGATTTGGTCGGGCATGGCTCATGCGATTATTCACCAACTTGTGGAGAAGCTCCCGAAGCTGGAGCAGGAAAAATTTTGGCTGCGCCTTCATCTCCAGCGAATTGACCGGCAGGCCATTCGCCAGCGGTTGTATCGCGACATTTTCCTGCGGGTGTTGCCCTTTGGCATGGCCCTCGTACTGGCCCTGGTGCTGGGAGTCGTGATGTGGGCCAACCAGCAGTGGGGCTGGGGTCTCCTTTCCATCGGCGTTCTGGGACTTCCCAGCCTCGCAGGTTCTCTGGTGACCGCCGCCCGGCAATGGAAATCCGGAACAGAGGAGCTCTACAAGGAATTTCTCAAGCCTCCTGATTACAACAAGCATCTCGGCGTCTATCACGAAGTGAATCAAGACCTGGAGCGGGTTTTTTCCCTGCTGGTTGACAAAGCTGCCGTGGTGTTCATCGACGACCTCGACCGCTGCTCCCCTTATAAGGTGGTAGAGGTGATTGAGGCCATTAACCTGATGATGAACGCCCATTTTCGCAGCCAGTGCTACTTCGTGATCGGGATGGATGCCGAAATGGTGGCGGCAGCCCTCGATGTGCAATATCACGGCATGAAGGGTAAATTTCCAGGAAAGGAGAAGAATCTCGGCTCGGTGGGCTGGTATTTCCTCGACAAATTTATCCAGGTGCCAATTGTGCTGCCAACCATGAGTGAGCCTGAAAAATTAGATTTTCTGGGCAATTTATTTGGGCGGTCTGGGTCACAGCCAGCTTCACCGTCCAGTGGCAAAGACTTGGGGGAGCTACAGCAAAAGGCAAGAACGATCCTGAGCCAGGCCCGCGACGGCCTCACGGAGGAAGTGGCAAAAGTGAGGCAGGAGGTTTCTTCCAGCGGCATGGAGGAAATCCTGGACCAGGAAATCCTGGCCAAGGCCTATTCGGAGAGCGAAGATGCCAAAGACATTGTTGAGCAGGTCAAAGCTTTTGCCACCTACCTCGATCCATCACCGCGCAGCATCAAGCGATTTGCCAACCTCCTGCGTTTTTACACGGCACAGCAGCAGCTGCGGGCGACAAAGTCGCTGCCCTCAGCCGACACTGAGGCACTGGCCAAGTGGCTACTCATCACCTTGCGGTGGCCCATGCTGGTTCGCTGGCTGCAGTGGCGGGAAGATCAGGGCCTGAACCGCTGGACCAGCCCCGACCGAACAGACCGAACCTGGGTCGTGCAGTCGCAGCGGCCAGAAGCCAAGGCGCAAGCCCTTGATAAACTGGTGGATGATTTCCGCCTGGAGCAGCAACTGGATCCGGACGACCAGCTTGTGTTTTGGCAGGATCTGGCGGAGGCCAATCCTGAGCTGCCATGGCTTGGCGACCCCGACCTGATCCGTTTGCTCACCCACCAGCACCGGGAAGCGGACAGGCTGGTGCATGCCCTCGAATGTGGCGTTTGGTAACTGGCCATTAACCAGCTTTCAACTTATTCGATCATCAGTTTGCCCTGATGCACTTGTTCTCCATTGGTGAGCCGGATCAGGTAAATCCCGGAAGGGAACCCTGGCAATTCAATGCGATTTTGGGAAGCGGGCGGAGCAGAATACAGCAGGCGGCCTTCCATGGAAAATACTTCCACGAGCACGTCCTGCCGCCAGGGTTCCGGAAGCCTGAACTCAACAATGCCAGCGCTGGGGTTTGGGTAAACCGCCAACTGGCGAATGTTTTCCTGCTCGTTGGAAAGCTGGATTTGAAGAACGTCGCGAAGGGAGTCGGCGTAGCTTACATTTGACACAAACTGGATGGCGGAATCTTGCCCGGCGATGTCGATGGAAAGCATAGGGCCGGGATAATCCGGCGAATACCAGGTGTAGTTTTCCTGAATCGGGATGTCGAACCCTGTGGCGAGGGTGTCGAACACGAGCGAATCCCGCCCGGAAACAAAGCTATGAACGCGGAGGGCGGTGTAGGTTCCAAACGGCGTGGTGAGCTGCCCGAGGCCGTCGACTTCCCAGGAGCGGCTGCGGGTTTGGGCATAGTAAACGAGCCCGGGGATGTCGATCACGGAACCGAAAGCAGAAGACCCGGTGTCGAGGTAGGAGAGGGGTAGGGTGAAAATGGTGTCGCCGGGATTATTTTCCAGGGCAATGGGAATGCCTGAGAGTGTGCCGCCGAGGCCGTGGTCGATGTAGGCATTGTTCGTTTGAAACATGCGGTAGCCGCCCTGAAGGCCAAACCCTGCGATGGAATCAGGGGTTTCGATGTACTGGGCGAGATTAGCGGAAAATGAAAAGAAAAAACGAATGGAAAAGGGCACAGCTGAAACACTCACAAAAGAATCCTTGCGTTGGGCAACTGCAGTTAAGTTGGTGTAGTCCCACACCTGCCCGGTGCCATTGCCAGCCAGTACAGTGGCAAGATCGGGGAAGCTGTCGGGAATGCTGTAGCGGAGCAAATCGCCGGGAGCTGGCAGGTCGGTATCGGTGATGGCCACCTGTGCCTGTGTTCCTACGGTAAGAAGCAGAAAAAAAAGCGTAGCGATCGATTTCATGAGGATAGATTAAGCTGTATGACAGACTCCGGAACGGGCCGGTTCGCTGTCGATTGTGAGAATATTCCGCGGCTTTGAAGACGTCCAAAGCAAGGAAAGGCTCAATATCTGGAAAAGTTATGTATGTTTAAAGTTGGTTCTCTTTGCATCGCCGGGAGGACCTGGTCATTATTGAAAAAGTAAGTTAGTTATTCCCTATGCGCTTTGTTGATCCGGCAAAACCATTTCGGGTCGTTTACTCCGCCTACCATCACGAATACCTGGGCTATCTGATTTCTGCCCACTACATTCAATTACTGCCCAATGGCGGGCTTTCTCTCGTTCACCAAGGCGCTTATATTGACAATCTCTCCACCTTTGCTCATGGCTTCATGCCTGGCGATCAGGAGCTTATCAGTCTGATTGACGAAATCACCCCCCGCCGGGTGGTGAAGCAATTCGGTGGAAACCCACGCGATGAACATGGGTTTTTCACCCAGAAATTTGAAGGAGAGCTCAAAAAGCTCGCCCAGCAATACCTGCTGCGCCGCCTCGGCAAAATCATGACCAAGCTCCCGCCCGACAGGGTGTTTACCTCCGCCAACGACGGCTATCCCGCCAAAAGCCAGGTGACCATTTGCGAGGAAAAAGCCAGCATCCTCTTTCATTTCAAGCGCAAGGACGACTTTACCCGCTACCACCCCACCGTGAAGCTGGGGGGAGAGCTTCTCAGCCTGCAGGACTCCAAGCCCATTATGTTGTGCGAAGAACCAGCCTGGATCCTGATTGGCGAAAAATTGTTCACCTTTGAAGAACCTGTCGAAGGCAAGCGACTGCGCCCTTTTCTTGGTGGCAAGCCCTACATCGTCATACCGCGCGACAAAGAGCAGGATTATTACCCCCGCTTTATTTCCCAGATCGTGGAGCGGTATCCGGTGCGGGCGAAGGGTTTTTCCATTGTGGAGGTGGAGGAAGATCCCGTTTTTTCTTTTCGGGTGAAAGAAAACCAGGGATCCAGTTTCTCCTTTTTGAGGGAAGTGAGCTACGGCGATTTTACCTTTCCCCTCGACACCGCAGGCAAGGTAAAGGTGTTCACCGAATTTGAACACGACACCTATACCTTCTACCGGGTCATTCGCCAGGCTGATCGCGAGGCCGAAATGGAGGCTTTTTTTGCACAATTTTCTCCAAATCCACACACCATCGCGGAGTGGGAGTATGTCGAAAAGGAAAAAGGACTCGCCTGGCTCCAGGAATTCACCGCCCGCCTGATCGAGAAGGAAGTGGTGATTCATCAGGAAAACATCGAGGGAATGATCCATTTTGATCGTCCTGAGATTTTCCTCGAGACACACGAGGCTGGCGACTGGTTTGACATCAGGGCGGTGGTACGGATCGCAGGATTCGAGATCCCTTTTGTTCGCTTTCGGAACCATATTCTCCGGCAGAAGCGGGAGTTCCAGTTGCCCAACGGTACCATCGCCATTCTGCCAGAGTCATGGTTTGTGGACTACCGGCACTTGCTGGAGATTTCGGAGACAGGAGAGGATGGAGGCCTTAAAATCAAAAAATATCAGCTTCCGTTGCTCAATTTTCCGGCCAATTCCTCCTCCAATGGCATGGAAAGGATGTTTGACCTGCTTCGCAACCACGAGTCTATTCCGCAAATCGGCCCACCTGCGGGGCTCCATGCAGAGTTGCGAAGCTACCAGCTGGCTGGCCTGAGCTGGCTGTGGTTCATGCGGGAACTGGGCATGGGTGGCATCCTGGCCGACGACATGGGCCTCGGAAAAACCCTCCAAACCCTCGCCCTGCTTCAGTCTTGTAAAGAAGCAGGGGAAAGCGCTCCTTCGTTGGTGGTGCTGCCCACCTCCCTGATCCAAAACTGGCGCAATGAATCTGCTAAGTTCACCCCCGAGCTCAGGGTATTCCTGCATTCTGGCGTGAACCGGCACCGGGATCCAGCCGTTTTCGCCGACTACGACGTCGTTCTCACCACCTACGGAATCGTTCGGCAGGACATTGAACAGCTCAAGGCTTTTCCATTTTCCTATGTGATTCTGGACGAAAGCCAAACCATTAAAAACCCCGAATCCAAAACCTCCAAGGCAGTTCGTAAGCTCCTGGCGAAGCACCGGCTTTCACTTACCGGCACCCCGATAGAAAACACCGTGATGGATATTTGGTCACAAATGACCTTTCTCAATCCTGGTTTGCTGGGTGGGGAAACCTTTTTCAAGAAGTTTTATGTGACTCCCATCGAGCGCGACAAAGACCTGACCCAGTCGGCCAAGCTTCGCCGCATCATTTACCCCTACATCCTTCGCCGCAGAAAAGACCAGGTGGAAAAAGACCTGCCGCCGAGGGTGGAAAAAATTCACTATTGCGAAATGGTGGACCGGCAAAAGGAATTTTATGAGGAAACCCGGTCCAGCTACCGGAATTACCTGCTCGACCTCATTACCCAGGACACCTGGAAGAAGAACAAGCTCAACATCCTCACAGGCTTGCAAAAACTGCGGCAAATTGCGATTCACCCACAGCTGGTTGACCAGGATCAATACAAGCTCAAGGACTCCGGCAAGTTTCTGGAAGTCAAACGATTGCTGTGGGAAGTAATCAGCAAGCCCGAGTCGAAGGTGCTGGTGTTTTCTCAGTTTGTAAAAATGCTGAGTTTGCTGAGAAAAGACCTGGACCGCGAGGGCATTTTGTATAACTACCTCGACGGCGGCACCAGCGACCGCCAGGAGCTGGTTGACTCCTTCCAGGCCAACCCCGACATCCGGGTGTTTCTCATTTCCCTGAAGGCTGGCGGGGTAGGGCTTAATTTGACAGCCGCCGATTATGTCTTTCTCGTGGACCCATGGTGGAACCCGGCAGTGGAGAACCAGGCCATTGACCGGGCACACAGAATCGGGCAGGACCGCCCGGTGTTCTTTTACAAATTCATCACGGAGGGAAGCATTGAAGAAAAGATCCTCCAGTTGCAGCGCAGCAAAACCAACCTTTCAGACGATATCATCAAAACCGATGAGGACGTGTACAAATCTCTGGATGTGAAAGACCTTCAGAATTTGCTGGACATGTAAACTCCGAGCATTTTTGCCACATGAAACGACCATTCCCTTGGCCAGAGCAGGATGTAAGGCAACAGCATGTGGCCCTGGGCCTTGCGTTGGTCTGGTGGCTGATCTGGGCGCTGGGCGTGATGGAGGTGCCCTTGTTTTGGGATGAAATCGGGGTATATGGCCGGGGGATTTTCATGATGGCTGACGAAGGCTGGAGCTTGCATCCGGCGGCGCTGCACCCGGAAATTTCGCGGGGCCACCCCTTGCTTTATACCTTTCTGCTGGCAGGCTGGAGCCTCATGGCTGGAACCAGTATCTTTTCCCTCCGACTTATCTCCTGGCTTATTTCTCTGATGGTGTTACTGAGCCTGTATGGCTTGTTCCGCGACGGGGAAGGCCGCAAAAATGCGCTGGTGCCTGTTTTGGTCCTGGTTCAGCCATTGTTTTTGGCGCAGTCCACCCTGGTGCTGCCTGAAATGATGCTCACCCTCTTTGCTTTGCTGGCCCTGTGGGGCTATCACCGGGAGCGCTGGTGGGTCTTTTTGCTGGCAGCGAGCGCCATGATTCTCGTCAAGGAAACCGCCCTGATCCTGCTGGGCGGAATCATGAGCTTCGATTTCTTCCTCACCATTTTCAGGAAAAAGCCATTTTCCCTGCTTCGCTGGGCTTTGCTGGGGCTGCCAATTTTGCCATACGCAATTTTCCTGCTTGTTCAGAAACAAACCCATGGCTGGTATTTTTTTCCCTACCACATGGAAGGATTTCAGCTCACCTGGGCGTTTTGGCAACAGAGCATGCTTGCCTTCCTCGACTTTCTATTCCTTCAGCAAGGAAGATGGCTCTGGCTGGGCCTCATGGGTTGGGTGCTTGGCGTGTGGGCCATGAAGCCAGCGGCTTTTCGCAAGGCTTTCGGTCAAATGGATGCATTGGCCCTTTGGATGTCTTTTTTGTACCTGGCATTTTACAGCACCACCTACTACATGAACCGCTACACGCTGGTGGTGCTGGTGCTGCTTGGTTGGCTGCTTGCAAAAGGAATCTGGACGGCCTGGCAAACCTGGCAGCCGAAATGGGGCTGGGTTCTGGCTTTCGGCACGATCGCCATGGCAGGGTTGGTGCAGGGAGCCTATCACAGGCCCAGGGCCTTTTCACACGACGAAAACCTGAGCTACCTCACCTATGTGAAAGCCACAAGCTCGGCAGTCAATTACCTGCTGGAAAAGGAATTGTACAGGGAGCCGTTTTACGTCAATTTCCCGCTCGACTACACCCTGCTCGACAGCCGCTACGGCTATGTGCCGGATTCCCTTGCACCACTGCTTAATTATGCCATCCGACCGGAAACCAAGCACATTCTCGAAATGAACCCGCCCGGGATGATCAACAACCCCGAAGGGCTGCAAATCCGCCAACTCCACAACTGGTTTGTGGGCTATGTGGAGGTGCGCCACCTCACTGTTGACAGCACACAAAGTGGGCAGTAAAAGTAAGGAGCGTTCGGTTTGCCGGTCCGTCATCCCTCTGTTTTCTCCGGGCCCGGCTCCAATTGCACATCCTGAAAAACTGGCTGCTATCCATGTTTTACCTGGTTTGGCCAATCGTTTATGATGTAAATTGGTCCACGCTGTGCCGTTGATGGCAGGGTTGGACTACTTGATTTTTCAGCTTATGAGAACATTGTTTTTGATCATCTGGAGCACAGTCACCATGGCCTCTTTTGCTCAAGGCCCCGCAGTGAAGGTAGAGCCTCCCTCCTGGTGGACAGGCATGGCCAATTCCCAGTTGCAGCTCCTGGTGGAGGGCGAAGGCGTCGGCAGGATGACAGCCAGTATAGAGGAGGCCGGCATCTCCCTGCTCGGATTCGAATCTGCTGCCAACAGCCGCTACCTGGTCGTGAACCTGGATCTGGGCGCCAATCCCAATGCGGGAACCTACCATTTGGTGCTGAAAGAAAATGGCGCGATCCGCCACACGATCCCCTACGTTTTGAAGGAACGCGAGCCAGGATCAGCTGATCGCCAGGGGTTTACACCAAAGGACGTCATTTACCTGATCACCCCCGACCGCTTTGCCAATGGAGATCCTGCAAACGACAAGGTTTCCGGGATGCCCGATCAAACTGACCGGTCCAGACCCGGGGCCCGCCATGGCGGAGACCTGGAGGGCATCCGCCAGCATCTTGATTACCTGGAGAATCTTGGCATAACGGGCCTCTGGCTCAATCCGGTATTGGAAAACAACATGCCAAGAGGCTCTTATCATGGCTATGCTGTTACCGATTTTTATCAGGTAGATGCCCGGTTTGGTACCAATGACCTGTTCAGGGCTTTGTCGAAAGAGGCAAAAAGCCGCGGCATGATGATGGTGATGGATCAGGTGATCAACCATTGCGGCTCCGCTCACCGATGGATGGACGAAATGCCCTACCCGGACTGGATCAATCTTTGGGAAGAAGGCGAAAACGGATTCAAAGGCACCAATCACCGCCGCACAACCCTGGTGGATCCGCATGCCGCCACATCCGATCTGGAGTTGTTTCAGGATGGATGGTTTGTGCCCAGCATGCCCGATCTCAACCAAAGAAACCCGGTCCTGGCCACCTACCTCATCCAGAACAGCATCTGGTGGATTGAGTATGCCGATTTGGGCGGGATCCGGATGGACACCTATTCCTATCCCGACCGCGATTTCATGGCCAAATGGACCCAGGCCATCATGGCTGAATACCCGCGGTTTTCAATCGTCGGGGAGGAGTGGTTTCCCCAGCCTGCGATCGTGGCCCAGTGGCAACGCGGCAATGATAACGGCTATCCTTCCGAACTTAACAGCCTGATGGATTTTCCTTCCCAGATGAGTTTGATGAGGGCGCTCAAAGAAAAAGAATCCTGGAATGCCGGGTTCCTCACCCTGTATGAAACCCTTGCCCACGATTTTCTTTACCCAGACCCGGACATGCTCATGGTGTTTGCCGACAACCACGACATGAGCCGGATCTTCACCCAGCTTGATGAAGATCTGGGGCTCTACCTCAATGCCATGGCTTTTGTGTTAACCACCAGGGGCATTCCGCAAATATTCTACGGTACTGAAATCCTGATGAGTCATCCCGGCACGGATGCTCACGAAGTGATTCGCAGCGATTTTCCCGGTGGCTGGCCGGGAGACAAGGCGGATGCCTTTTCCGGAAAAGGCCTGAGCCCGGATGCGAAACAGACCAAGGACTGGATGCGAGCCATGCTGCAGTGGCGGAAGGAAAGCCCGGCCATTCACACCAGCGGCAACCTCACTCATTATGGCCCGCTTCACGATGGCTTGTATGTCTATTTCCGCCACGGCGACGGCCAGCACATCATGGTGGTGCTGAACAAAAACGAGCAGGCTGTTAGCCTGGACCTGGGGCGGTTTTCCAATGACCTGATAGGAGCCACCAGGGCTATTGTGGTACCGACAGGCGAAGAGGTTAGTTTGGAACAACCGCTTTCGCTGCCGCCCGGTAAGCCGTTGATTTTGAACTGGTTCAACGAGTAAAGAGGCCGTATTACTCAGCTGCCAACAGCGGAGCAAACGGATCGCTGCCGGGCACGAGCTCCGGCAGCGTTTTCGCTGTTTGTACATTTGTGAGATTCAAGCTGATCCAGCCGGAGTGCCCGGTGGGAAGGGTTACCCCTGTGGAGGTGGTGGTCCATTGGTCGAACGGGACCTTTAGCCCGCCGATGGGCAGAATGCTGACCCACATTTTCCAGGCAACAGGCACGTTATCGGGGCCCAGGATCCAGAGATAGGCATCGCCGGGCGTGCTGCCGCCACTGCTGTAGCTCACCATCAGGGCGCTAGTGCCGTCGCGAAGGGGAACTACAGAGCGGGTCACACCAGGGTCAAAGGCCTTAAATGGAGCGGAAAGCCAGAAGGCATCGTTAACCCAGGTTTCCCATCCTTTTTCAACGGCTTTTTCCGCCTGCTTTCCTTCCAGCGCTTTTCCTTTTTTCCAGGCCAGGCCCTGACGGGTGTCAAGGTTGACGAGTACCTCGTAGTCATTCCACAGGATGCGCGCGAGGTTTCGGTCTCTGTCCCAGAGGTGCTCTCTGTTGCCCCGAAAAGTAAAGGCAACAGCGCCGGTTTCATCCCAGGCGTTACCGCCGAGGGCTGCCTGCATCTGCAGAGCCAGAGAATCCGCCAGTGGGCCGCTGCTGCCGGTCGGGCGAACTTCGTTGGCCGCCCATCTGAAAGCAAATAAGAGCAACATTGCCCCGCCGAGAAAAAGGGCTACCCAACGCAGCCAGCGCATTTTTTTCATGTTCAAAGGTTCCGGGGTCAGTGTTGATCTGGTAAAAAGCTTTGTTGCGAAATAACCCCGCTGCCCAGCAATTCCTCCCCAAGGTGCCATGCTACAAACTGGCCGGGAGTGATGCCCCGCTGCGGATTGGCGAAGGAAACATAAAGTCCTTCTTCTGCTGCGTGGAGCGTAGCTTCCTGAAGCGGCTGCCGGTACCGGATCCGGGCGGTCACAGCCATTGTTTCTCCCGGAGCCAGCGCCAGGTCTTCTCTGATCCAGTGAACATCACCGTCGGGAACAAACAGGGCTGTGCGGTTCAGGCCGGGATGCTCTTCGCCCATCCCAACGTAAATAACATTTGCCTCGGTATCGGTGTCAATTACAAACAGCGGCTCTGCTTTGCCACCCACCTGCAGTCCTTTTCGCTGCCCGATTGTGAAAAAATGGGCACCGAAGTGTTCTCCTACTTTTTTGCCATCGCCGGGCTGATATCGGATCGGCTCGCTGGTCTGGCGAAGCAACTCCCATCTGCCGGGGGCTCCTGCCAGAACGGCTTCCCGATATCGGGGGGAGTCGGCGGAAATCTCTATAATGTCGCCGGTTTTGGGCTCCAGTTGCTGCTGAAGGAATTCCGGCAACCGAACTTTCCCCACGAAGCAGAGCCCCTGGGAATCTTTTTTGCCGGCAGTCACGAGGCCAAGGGAGGTGGCAATGTCGCGGACCTGGGGTTTGGTGAGCTCCCCGATTGGGAAGAGGGCATATTTCAGCTGCTCCTGGGTAAGCTGGCAGAGGAAGTAACTTTGGTCCTTGTTACCGTCTTTCCCGGCCAGTAACTGGTAAATTTCTTTTCCGGAATCGTCGCGAAAGGAGGCTTTCCGAACATAATGGCCGGTGGCCACGAAATCTGCCCGAAGCTGGAGAGCTTTTTTGAGGAAAACATCGAATTTGATTTCCCGGTTACAAAGCACATCCGGATTGGGTGTTCGGCCAGCCTGGTATTCGCGAAACATGTAATCGACAATGCGGGCTTTGTATTCCTCGCTCAGGTCGATGGTTTGGAAGGGGATTCCCAGTGCTTCAGCCACAGCAAGGGCGTCATGGCTGTCTTCCAGCCACGGACACTCGTCGCTGATGGTCACAGAATCATCGTGCCAGTTCTTCATGAACAAGCCAATTACCTCATGCCCTTGCTCTTTAAGCAGGTAGGCAGCCACGCTGCTGTCAACGCCGCCCGACAATCCAACTATCACTCTGGCCATAGGCTGTGGGTTTTGGAGCCCAAACGCTTTTGTTTGGGCACAAAATTACTCTATCTGTGGCAAAAAGTTTCAGATTTGACAAGACCCTATTCACCCAATAGTAAAGACCCATTTCCTGCTGGTCTGCCTTGATTGAAAACAGCGAAATGATACAGCCCTGCTGCCTGATTTGTTCTGGAAAGCATCCAGCCGTTTCCTTTCTTTTCCTGGTCAAATGCTACCCTCCGGCCCATGCCATCCCAAATTGTCAGCTCCAGGCCTTCTGGTGACTGGCCAGTTTCAATCATAACATGCTCGCCAGCTGGCTGAGGAAATACCCTGAAAGTCGGCACTGATGCAGGCTTTTCGGCTGAGGTTGAACTGTTGACACAGATCCAGTTAGCCAATTTTTCCCGCACATAGTTCACTGTGCTGTCCATATAGGGATTAGTGGTCGGGTTAACGGTAAACGGGACATGGTCGGCCCCCTGAAAGGTTCGAAGCTCGCTGTGGAGCCCAATCCGAAGGGCTTGCTGGTGAATGCTGGCGCTACCATGGGCCGTGAGAGTAGCACCCAAAAGGGTAGTAGTGCTGCCATATGGCACGACCTGGTCTTCGGTGCCATGCACCGAAATGATCGGAGTTACACTCCCGCGCAGCCAGGTGGTATCTCCGATGGCTCCACAAAGGTTGATCACACCCATCACCTCCGACGAATAGCCGGGGTTTCCGCTAAGTCCTTCAATTCCGCCGATGGCTGCTGTGTCGGCGGAGATAGAAGCAGGGAGCCAGGCTGCATTTCGCAGATAGGCCGTGTGAATCCCGGTGACCCCACCAGCCGAAATGCCGCCCGCAATGATGCGCGAAGGGTCAATCCGGAAAAGATTCACCGAGTCGGCGTCGCGGCGAAAATAACGCACGGCTGCCTTCATGTCGTGAACCGCCTTCATGACCGACAGGTAAAAATTTCGCTCAGATCGGTCGAAGATCAGGCTGATACTGACCCGGTAGTCGATCGAAGCGGTGACATACCCGAGCCGGGCCAGCCGGGTGCAAAGCTCTGAAATGTCGGCATCGCTGCGGCTACCCGCCACAAAGGCACCTCCAAAGGCCAGAATCAGCAGCGGGCGCTGCGAGGCGGTGTCTCCCTTAGGTTCGTAAATGTCCATCCTCAGGGTTTGCCTGGCATTGGGGTCCACAATGCTGGGCTGAAGGTTTTCTCCAAACACAACATCGCGGGTCACTTCAACCTCCGCAAAGAGGGGAGACACATAACGGCCTTGGCCGCAGGGATTTTGTGCAAAAAGCCCCGCCAGGGAAAACAGCCAAACAGAAAGTATGATGCTTTGCTTCATTCGCTGAACTTACAAAGATTTTGCGTTGACAGTACACGACAGAAAAGGAAAAAGGTCCGCAGGAAGTTCCTGCGGACCAGCCGGACGAGTGCGACCCATCCGATAAGACTAACGACTGATGATGATTGTTTGGTGCCATTGGGTTTGCCCCTGGCGAATGCGAAGGTTGTAAACACCCTGAGGTTGGTCAGACAAGTCCCAGGTGCTAAGGCTGGCTGTGTCGCGGTTGGTTGCCATTTCCCTGCCCATGAGGTCATACAGCACAACCTCATCGGGCGCCGGACCCTGCCAGTTGAGGGTGAGGAGGCCATTGGTGGGATTGGGATAGATGGACCATGCTGTAGGCCAGGGGGCCTCAATGGCGGTGTTTAAGTCCATGGCAGAGGATTCTCCATACACAAGCACTTCATTCCCGCCAACGTCCATTCCTTCGGCATCGAGGAAGGCAATTTCGAGCGGGAAGTCCTTTTTCATGATGTCGTCGTCGATGACAACGGTGATGTCGGCGAGCAGCCCATAGCCATTGATGGCAGTTTGGTCGGTGCGGGTCATGCCGATGTGAAGCTGGCCGGCATCGGTCAGTTCCTGGCTGATCGCGATCATGTCCACATTTTCTGTTCCCAGGAAAGAGTTGGAGAAACTGACCTGAATATCACCCTGATCTACAAGCGCGGTGTCGTAGGTGAGCATGAATCCAAGGGCATACAGCTGCTTCACCGGAGCTGAAGCCGATCCCAGCGCAACACTGAAGGTGATGGTATCGCCGGGGGAAGCGGTTCCGGATGGCATGATGAGTTGAATCGGAAGACCCAGTCCACCGGTGGTGCGCAGCGAATTGTGTGTCTTTCCATAATTCAGAAAAATGGCGGCCACGTCCTGGGCATTGATGATGCCATCCCCGTTGCAGTCGGTGTGCTTGAGGTCTTTGCCATTGGGAAGGTTGCTGCCCCAGTCGGGTGCCATCTGGCCAACCCAGAACAGAGAGGCGTTGGGCCGGACCGGCCCTGTGCTGCCGAAATTCATGCCGATGGGGAACAGGTCGAACACGTTGGCAATCTGGTTGTG
This sequence comes from Bacteroidia bacterium, assembly GCA_041741415.1. Lineage (GTDB taxonomy): Bacteria > Bacteroidota > Bacteroidia > J057 > J057 > JANQTF01. The sequence goes on from JBGSKC010000005.1 coordinate 73,025, forward strand.
GTTGGCGTCGCCGGGAAAGACGAGGTCAATCCCGCAGCCCATGGAGTCGAGCGGCATGAAATCTACGATTGCAAAGGCACTGCTGTCCTGGCCATCCAGGATGGTTCCTGCAATGGTGGCACTGTCGCTTTCGCACCAGCAATTGAAGCGGAGATCTGCAGTGTTGCCTGAAGGAGCATCCACCTTTACGTTGGCGAACAGGGAGTTGCAGATCGCATTCTTCCTGATTTTGGCACCGGGAGCAAACACAGCAACAGGTGAGATGCGGATGGCCCTGGCATTTTGGTTGAAGCCATTGTCAACGATGAAGTCATCCGGTTGTAACTGTGTTTCGAGGCCGGTGGCATTTCCGAGGAAACGGTTGCGAGCCAGGAAGCTGTTGGCTTCGGCCACCCCGAGCTGGTTGTCGGTGAAGCTGTTCCCCACAACCCTTCCGCCAGCTATTTGAAGTCCAAGGCCATTGCTTGTAAAACGGCTGTCCCGAATGGCTGTCCGGCGGGCAATCACCCCTTTCACATTGTCGTGAAACCAGCTCCTTGTGATCAGGGTGTTGGAATCGGCTACCACCCCGATTGTGTTGAGGATAAATTCGCTTCGGTAGATGTGGAGCGAATCGTTCACTTTCCCATCATAGTAAATGGCCGTGTCGTTTTTGGAAAACACGCAACCTCTGATCGCTGTTAGGCCAAACCCTCCATTGTACAGCCTCAGGAAGGTGTTGGCTTTTCTTCCCACAACATGCTGGAAATCAACATCGCCGCTTGCCACAATGCCCTTCCACATGGCTGTTGTATCAAAAGCTGTCATCAGGATGCGGGCTGAATCCTGCCCGATGGCCTTGAGGCGGCCCCGTACTCCAAGCCGGGTGTTGGGGTCAAACAGCACTTTGACGCCTGGCTGGATGAGCAGGGTGGTGCCAGGCATGACTGTCACATCGCCTGTAACCCTGTAGGGGCTGTTGGCCAGGGTCCAGGTGGTGTTGGTCGTGATCGGACCGCTCACGAAGGTTTGGCCGTGAAGGCCGGCACACGACAGAAGCAAAAGGAGGAAAAAGAGACGCTGGCTTTTCATATGGTTTCGCGTTAGACCGGGATGCTGAAGAAAGACATTCATCACGATCGAAAATTAGGAGGAAGCCAGGGGGTGAAAAAGGATAGAAAATCCGGATTGCATGAATTGAAAAATTGTAGAATTGTGGTAAATTTTTGAAAAACAGGTGATTAAAATTAATCGAATGGACTATTTGCATGAAAAACCAGTCTCCGCTTCTTCTTGAAACCTTGCTGGCCCTGCCACCTGCAGACAGAAAATTCCTGATGGAATGTACCCATAATTCTGCTTTTTTCCCGCAGGAAGATGCTCAGAGGCTCATTCAGTGGCTGCTCCCGCAACTTCAGGCAATCCGGGAAGCCTTTCCTTCTTCTGAATCGATTCACGGGGAGCTCTTTCCCGGACAGCCTTTCGCGGAGCACAGGGTGCGGAATACAATGGCCCTGGCTTCCTCAGGCCTGCGTCGCTTTCTCGCCTGGCAGCACCTGGAGCAGCAGGAAACGCAGCTGGATTTGTTTGCTCTCGCCAGGTTGAGAGAGCTGGGTGCCGAAAAACCCTTTCTTACGCTTCTGCACCGGCTTGACAAACTGGCTGAACAGGGCGAAACAGGCTTCACCGACAGCGCCTGGCTGCAATTCCGCCTCGCAGATGAGGCCAATGGCTTTTTTGGCCAGAAACAGTTGCGGGTACAGGACCAACACCTTCAGCAAAAAGTCAACGCCCTCGACCACTGGTACCTGAGCATCAAGCTAAAAGAAGCTTGTGAACTCCGAAACAGGAGGCGGGTGCTCAACCAGCCCTTTCAGCTTGCATTCCTCACTGCCATGGATCCCGAACTGGACCAGCCGCCGTTTGCCGGGCAAAATCTCCTTCAGTTGTATCGGTTGGTGCTTCGTTGTCTTGAGCACGACCGGGCAGAGGAAGTAGAGCTATTGCTGGAGAAAATGGAGGAAGCCAGAGGCGGCCTGTCGAAGGAGGAAGCTCATGGCCTGTTGAAGCACGCTCAAAATGCTTGTATCCGTCAAATTAATCTGGGGCGACCGGCGTTTTTGCAGGCGCTTTTCAGGTTGTATCAGCAGCAATGGCCCATTGATTCACCCCTGCCGCTAGCTTCCCTTAGCCACACCGAAGCCAAAAACATCGCGACAGTGGCCCTTCGCCTGAAAGCATTTGAATGGTGCGAATCATTTTTGACCGTTTACAAAGCAACCATCGCGCCCGAGTTCCGGGAAAATGTCTATGAATTCTGTATGGCCAGCCTGCTAATTGAGCGTGGAGAAGTCAAACAGGCAATTCGCAAATTGCAAACAATTGATTTTACGGACGTGTACTACGCCCTGAGTGCCAGGCACTTGCTGCTTAAGTGCTGGTGGTTGCTGGAGGATTGGGAAGCCCTGGACTATGCCGTGCAGGCTTTTGAGGGCTTTCTTCGCCGAAACAAACTCATCAGCCGGGAGACGCAATCGGCACATGTCCATTTCCTTCGGGTGATGAAAAAAATGGTCGTATGGCGCGACCGCCAGGCTTTCGAGTCGGAATCTGTTCAGGAAAAGCGCAGGCAAACCCTGACCACCCTGATCGAAACCCTCCAGCCCCTGGCCCATCGCGACTGGCTGCGGGGGTTGTTGTGAGTGGGGGATATTGAGAGGTAAGATCCCGATGCCCGGCAGGCAAGAGGCGAAGCCGGGCCTCTGGCGGCTTCCCGCCTCTCACCCGGCCACACAGTTCTTTGGTGCACAAAACGCCCGGCGAGGTTGATAATTCCACTTCAGAATTCTACTTTCAATCGGTGGCAGTGTAGGAGAAGAGGACAAGTCCTGCTGAAATGCAGCAAATTGAAGGACAAATGCAAAATGTTTACAGAAATCTCGTGATCTACCTGATTCAATCTGGGGTTCCGCGTGATGTTGCACAAAGGATGAAAGCTGGAGATCTGCCAACAGTAGTGCTGGATGATCAGCTTAGAAGTCCGTTTTCTTATACCATAACCGTAACTAACCCGTGATGAAAGCAATGTCCACACTTCTGTTGATTATGTTTGTTTGTTTGACAACGCAAGTATACTCTCAAGTTGACCAAATAGATTTAGATTGTGATTGTCAAGAGTCGATGTCATTGATAGTTCTAGAGGATGGAAATGGAATTTTGGACGTTCCTTGCCAATTGCCAGATACGGTTTCTTTCTATTCTGAAAATACGGGCCTTCGTTGGAGATATATCTTTTTAGATTGTAGGGGAACTATCCTGTATCATAAATTAGCAATCGATGGGCATTACTTGGTTCAAGGACAATTTATGCCAACTGACTCCGTAGTCCAAATCGTTTCTCAATCATTAACAGGGGAAGATGATGTTTTTGGATTAAACAATACAGAGCATGATGCATTTTATGCAAGAAAAGTTGGGATTTGGGTTTATGAATAGATGCTTTAATAAATCAGTTAAGCCGAAATTTAACCCTTCTTCATTTACGTCCCAACCCTTCCTCGGTAGAGTTCCATCAAGTGTTTCACTGGCAAAAAGGAACTCGGGGACATGCCCTACTGCCTCTCACTCGACTCCGCCTCCGGTTCCGGCTCTCAGTTCCCGGCTCATGCCTCCAAACATCCCGCCTCTCATCCGGCTTCGCCTCCAGTCTCGCCTTTCGCAGCGCAGCGGTCTCGCCTCTCGCAGCGCAGCGGTCTCGGCTCTCGCCTCCAAACTTCCCGCTTCTCAACATCTCAGCGCGGCTTCGGACAGGAGCAACGCTTTTTGAGGGGAACGAAATGCACGGCAGCCGAGGCATTGAGCCCAAGCCGCAGGGTGTTTTCGTCGAAAAAGAGGAAAGGAAGGGTTTCTGAGCCTGCTTGCCGAAGCCGATAGTTGCGGTATCCGAGGTTTGCCTCCAGGCCAAGGGAAAGAGTTGGCGAAAAAAAGTAGCGCACCCCAGCCAGGGCCTGGGCACCGGCAAACTGGTATTGATAGCCATTGGCAAATTGCGCCGCACCACCTGCCGTTTGGCCAGATTCGGTGATTTGACTGCTTCCCGCCTCGACCTCAGCGCCGAGATACAATTGGGAAGCCCCTATGTGCTTCCGGCGGAGGTATCCTGCTTGTAGTCCCAATTCCCGGAGCTGCGCCTCGTAGCCGGTATAGGTGCCTGGTCCTTCTATGCTGCCCCATGTGGACCGGGTTTGAGTAAAGCCAATCCGGAAGGCAGTGGGCAGAGAATGGGCATACTGATAGCGAATGCCTTGAAGCACATGAGCTGCCAGCGGCAAGTCGGCGAAAGCAGTAAGGCCCTCACGTCCGGAGAATGTCTCCGCACCGGCGAGCTGCAATTCTAATTGGTGAACCTGGGGTTTGTAGCGTGCCCGCTGGGCTTCTGCTGTCCCTGCCCAGCAACCCACAGCCACCAACAGGCCCACTAACGCTTTCTTTGTGAGATTGTCCATGTACATTTGTTTGTTTCTCTTTCACAACGTACGGCATCGGGTGCCAGGTTTCCAAGGCTGCTTCCCTTTCCTGCCTACATCAACGATGCTTTACCGGGTAATATTGACAGGATTCCTTCCCTTCCATGGCCAAACAAGACAAACTTCTGGAGCTGGTTCACTCCATGTCCATGTCTGAGAAGCGCTACTTCAAGCTCTTCTCGCAGCGGCATGTGACCCACAGCCGCACCAACTACGAGCGGCTCTTTGAGCTGGCCTGCGACCTGGAAGAGCCTGATCCACAGGTGTTTGATCAAAAAGTGAAAGAAGCAGGTCTGTCGTTGAGATACCTGTCGGCAGAAAAGTACTACCTCTATCAGCTCGTGCTCAGGGCGCTCAGCAATTTTCATTCGGGCCGCAGTGTGTCTTTGCAGGTGAAAGAATGGCTGCATCAGATCGAAATTCTGTTTGACAAGGGCCTCTATGACCAATGCCTTGCCCTGACACATAAAACCCGGCAGCTGGCGGAAAAAAACGACCTGTATGCTTTGTTGATGGAGATTTCTCTGTGGGAAAGAAAGGTGCTGGCAGAAACAGAGGAGGTGTCCGCCATCAAAGAGTCTCACAGTCAGGTGCTTAACCACCTTGCGCTGATGGACAACATGCATGCCTTCATGCTGCTGTATTATCAGTTGTTGGAAATGGAGCAGGCCCTTGAAAATGAAACCCGTGAGCAGCGCCGCGAATTGCTGGAGCCCTATATCCGCCATCCTTTTTTGCAGTCGGAGCAGGTGCCGTTGTCATTTCAGGCGCAGCGCCACTACTGGATGATTTATGCCCGCTACTACCGCCTGATGCAAATGCCGAAGGAGGAGCTGGAGGCGAATGAGCAATTGCTCCGTATCATGGACGCCAGCCAGATGTATAAGGAGGCCTCTCCCTACGACTATCTGGAGGTGTATAACCGCATTCTGAACCTGACGCTTTACCACCAGCCGGAGGATTTTGAGGGCAGGCTTCGTGCACTCCGGGAGTTTCCGCAAGCGTTGGCGAAGGTGCCGCGCAACGTTCAGGCGAGGGTGGCCCTCGATGCCGGCCTGTTTGAAGTGCCCTGGCTGCTAAGCCTGGGGCGGCTGGAGGAAGCGGAAGAGGCATTGGAAACCCTTCAGGCGGATGCGGTTTCCTTCCGGCAGCAATTGACCCCCATGCAAATGCTGGAGCTCATTTTCTGGCGGGGAAGATGTGCCCTTCAGCAGGGAGATCCCGCCCGCACGATCCAGGTAATCAATGAGCTGATCAATGACTCCAACCCGGAGGAGCACAATTTCCTGCACGTATATGGCCGGTTACTGGCTGTTATGGCGCATTACCAAAAGCAAAATTTTCCGACCATTCCCTACTTCTGCGATGCGATTCTGCGATTGCTGGTGCAGCAAAAGCATCGTTTTGGGCTCGAGATCTGGGTGGTGCGGCAACTGAGGCGACTGGCAAAAGTGGAATTTCGCGGGCCTGGGTATGCCAGGCTCATTTTTAGAGGAATTCTCTCAGATTGGGAAGAAAAGACAGCTTCCCACCCCGAAAGCCGTTTGCCAGAATACCTCGACCTCCCCGCCTGGATCAGGATTGTCTCCTGAATAACGGGTTCAGGCACGGTTTTTCCAGGTTCACTCCCGGTTTTCACTTTTTCGCCTTCTTTCTCAAGCAGGCAGGCATCAATCCTGCCGTTATTCGAACATCCTCCGTTGGTCCAGCCGCTTCATCTTTCACCCTAACAAGGACCGTCTATGTTCACCAAATTCAAATTCGTTCTCCCCCTTTTCTTCGTTTCGCTCCTATGGGCATCTGCTTGCAGCCTTCTCCCTTCCGGGATCTCGCCAAGCGGCTCTGCCAAAAAGATCGTTGCTTACCTGGCCGACTCCCTCGGAGTAGATTCCTGCCTCGTGGGACAAAGCCTGCCCGCGTCCAGCCTGCCTCCCTCCGCCGACAGCCTGATACAGGCGCAGTTCCCGCAGGATAGCATTGTGAGCATCACTGAGTTTGTTCTCGTGGGTTACACCAGTTATCAGGTTTCTTTAGCCTCCGGTACTCAGCTTTTGTTTGATGATCAGGGGGCGCTGGTTGTAGCGGGCAATCCGTCCACCTTGCTTGACGACAGCGACGCCAAAGCTTTTGCCAAAGCTTTGCTTGCTCAGCATTTTCCCGGCCTTGACCTCGACGACCTGGAAGATGTTTCCGTGAAGCTCGATAGCCTCGGCGGGTTCTCTGTTAGCGGAGAATGGGACGACGATCTGTATATGACCTTCACGTTCTCCGGCAACAGCGTTTGCTATGAATACGACATCAAGCACGGCAAGAAAAAGAAAGATGATGATGATTGTGACGACGACGACGACGATTGCGATGACGATCATGAGCACGGAGGTACCGATTTTTACAACTGCGGACAGGACAGCCTTCCGGCTTCGGTTGACAGCCTGATTCTGGCTGAGTATGGCAGCAAATACAGCATCGACAAAGTGTTTTGCGACAGCCTTTGCGATGGAACCGACGGATTTTGGGTGGAGCTGAAAGGCCGCCACGGGGCCAAGCCCAATGAATACTGGCTGTTCTTCGACCTGGCTGGCCAGTGGCTGGTGGAAGTGACAGAATACAAAGACGACGACGATCTGCCCAATGTAATCGAAGACTCCTTTGACAATGAGTTTCCCGGTGATGAAATCGAGGAATCCTTTGAATGGCAGTGGATTGGTGGTGATTTGGCCTACCTGGTAGAAGGCGAAACAACCGAAGGCAACAACGACGACGATGAGTATATGGCCCTCTTTGCCGACGATGGCACCCTGCTCTGCGTGTGGGAAGAAGAGTGGCTGGATGGGCAGGATGATTAAGCGTCCGCCTGAGCCATGAAATGAAAAGCCCGGCAGCTTGTGCTTGGCGGGCTTTTTTTGTTGCCAGAGCCTTGGTGTGGGTTCATTTCCTCACAACAACTCCGAGGCGATATTCGCCAGTTCCGAGCGCTCGCCTTTTTCGAGGGTGACGTGGGCAAACAGCGACTGGCCTTTGAGCTTGTCGATGACATAGGAAAGACCGTTCGACTGGGCGTCGAGGTAGGGAGTATCAATTTGCCGGACATCGCCTGTGAAGATGAATTTCGCGCCCTCTCCTGCCCGGGTAATGATTGTTTTGATCTCGTGGGGAGTGAGGTTCTGCGCCTCGTCGATGATGAAAATGACCCGCGACAAGCTCCTGCCCCGGATGTAGGCCAGCGGCGTGATGACAATTTTTTCCTCCTCCAGCATCGTTTCAATTTGCTTGTAACGCTTATCGGCTGGCGAAAACTGGGTCTTGATGAACTTCAGGTTATCCCACAGGGGCTCCATGTAGGGGTTCAGCTTGGAATTAACATCGCCGGGGAGAAAGCCTATGTCCTTGTTGCTAAGCGGCACCACAGGCCGGGAAATGAGGATCTGGCGGTATTCCTTTTTCTGATCCAGGGCTCCGGCCAGGGCCAGAAGGGTTTTTCCCGTGCCGGGGCCGCCCTGAATGGTAACGAGCTTGATGTCGTCGTTGAACAATGCATCGAGGGCAAAGGTCTGTTCGGCGTTTTTGGGAACGATGCCAAAGGCCGAGTGTTTTTCAACCCGCACCAGTTCCCTGCTGGCTGCCCGGTACACCGCGAGGGCCGATTTGGTGCCATTCCTTACGATGAAGTAGTGGTTGTCGAGCGGTGCTTGCTTCAGAGCGCTGTCGACCGAAACCCTGCCTGTCTCAAACAGCGCGTCAATCACAGCAGACGGCACTTCTTCGATGGTGGATTTACCAGTATAAAGCTCGTGGGCATCTGGTACTTTACCGGTGAGATAATCCTCTGCCGGCAGATTTAGTGCCTTGGCCTTGAGCCGAAGGTTGATGTCTTTGGTAACCAAAATCACCTTTGCCTTGGGTTCCTCCCGCTGGAGGGAAATGGCAGCATACAGAATCCGGTGATCCGCGCTGCGTTCGCTGAATACCTGGTCAAAATCGGGCTGATGGTCGGACTGGGGCATCACCACCTTGAATTTGCCATGGCTGCGCCCGTCAATCGGGATCCAGTCGCGAAGCGATGCCTTGGCTGATCGTTGATCCAGGAAGCGGATAAACTCCCTGGCTTCAAAATTTTTGGTGCTGTTTCCGGATTTGAACTGGTCTAATTCCTCCAAAACTGGCAGGGGAATGGCCACGTCATTGTCCTGAAAATTGATGATGGCTTCTCCGTCGTGGAGGATCACCGAAGTGTCCAGGACAAAGATCTTGCGAGCAGGGGTATTTTTTTTGCCCATGAGAAGAGTCGACTAATGGCGCGAAGCCATGGGGTAAGGTTCAACTCGAGGAAGCTAGGAAAAATCTGCCAGAGCGCAGCACCGATTTTTCAGGAATGTTGCCTGTGTAGATCAACCTGAGTGAGCAATCCGCAGGCCTATACCTGGTTGAAGTGCAAGGCAAGTCAAGCCGGGGCTTTTCCAAAGTACGGAAGGAATAGACTCAACACTTTGCGACCAACAGGGCCACCTTTGGCAAACAACAGATGGGCGCTATCTTCGCTGAAATGAAAAAGATCGCGATTGTAGGGCCCGAGTCTACCGGAAAAACTACGCTGACAGCCCGCCTGGCTGCTCATCTGGGCGAGCCATGGGTGCCTGAGTTTGCCCGAACCTACCTCGAAGCCCTTGGCCGCCCTTACCATGAAGAGGATCTCCTGGAAATCGCCCGAGGGCAATTGCTGGCTGAAGAACAGGCCGGAGCCCTTGCCAGCGAATACCTGTTGTGCGACACCAACCTGCTTGTGATCAAAGTGTGGATGGCAGATAAATTCGGAAAAGTGAAGCCGGAACTGGAGGCGCTGTGGCAACCTTCCGACTATGCACTGCATTTGTTGATGTATCCAGACCTTCCCTGGGAGCCTGATCCAATGCGGGAAGATCCTCACAGGCTTCAGGAGTTGTTCAGTCGCTACGAAGCGATTCTGGAAGAAGCAGGCGTCTCATTTGCCGTAGTGCGCGGCAGAGGGGAAGACAGGTTTGCCAATGCCCTTTGGGCTTTTCGCACAGCCACCGGCAATTCCCAGATTTCACCAGACCGGGAAATTATTTGACAAACCATCTCCTTGCTTGTCTTCCCGGCATTTTTCTCGCATTTTCGCCCCTTCACGAGGAAGAGAAAGACCCGCATGGACCGCAACATTGAAATTGCCCGCATTCAAAATACAATCAGCAAGCGCCTGGAGCTGCCGCTCGACAAGCTGGTGTTTGACTATACCCAAGTCAACGAGGTAATTCAGCTCAACCTCGTGACGATTAACCCGCGCCACGACGAAACCTTCCTGTTTCACACCACCGAAGGAAGCGATAAGCTGGAGGCACTTCAGCAAATGCTCGACTACGTAGAAAAAAAGCATTCAAAAAAGCTTTCCTACACCGTTCAGTGGGCCCAGAAGGGCAAAGCTGAATTACAGGTTTCCTATTTCCGGGCCAGAACGATCTACGAAGTGCTCGATAAGTTCTTCCACGGCCGCAATCAGGAAGAATACACCATTTTCTCGGTTCACCTCAATCCTGTTGCCTGATTATCAGTTGAGGACTCAGTCTCTTCGCCAAAGCACCACATTCGCTACCCCGCTTCGGTACACTTCCCGAAATCCTTCGTCCTGAAGCCAGGAAGCTGGCTCCTCACATTCTAAAGGCTTTCCCGACAGCGGCCCCAGCACCAGCACTGCGTTTGGGGTAAATGGACCTTCTTCGCAGGACGCCCAGCCAAATGAATCCCGTGCTCCGCAGGGCAGCGGCCTGTTTTCACAAGGAAATAATTTGTGAGCGGCAACCGGGAAAATGCCGGATGCGACCTCGTAATTGTCCAGGACCACGACCTGCTTGTTCCACCCTGTCATGCTGGAGACATGGTCGAGAATCGGGACCTGGCTGAGGTGAATTGGGAGGACAATATCTCCGGGCTCAAGAAACTCAGCTGCCTGCAGCACTTGGTTCGCATACGCTGTGTGAGGGCGGTGATGTTCCAGGTAAAACAAGCCGAAGGCAAAACTGGCATATACTGCCATTCCCCAGCTTAGGAGCGCCGCCCAATTGGGAAGGTAAATGCACCCCACGACCGCGAGGACAATCATCAGCAACAGCAGTACCCGGTATGGAAGAAAACTCCCGACACCAATATGGTCGGGCGACAAGGCAAATATTACCAAGAAAAAAACGACTGCCAGCAACCAGGGGAATCCGGTTGCCTCCCATTTGTTCAGGCCCCACCCCTGTACCACCAGCGGCAGCAGCAGGGCTACCATTGCCCAGCGGGCAAAAAGTCCCTCTTTTCCCGGAGAAATGCCTTTCATGAGCAGGCCCTTCCAGAGCATATCAGCCTTTATGCCAAGGCTGGTCCAGGCTGAAGGTGCAGCCTCCGCCGAGGGCATCTGGCTGTACCAAAACAGCAAAACCAGGCCCGGCAGGGCGATTGCCGCCCAAAGCCAGGTCCGCCGCCACCACTCGCCACGCGGCTGGCTGTTCCATTGTGTCAGGTGCCAGATTGCCAGCAAAGCTCCCGCCAGGGCCCATACAAACAGCTGGGCAACAGCAACCATCGTCAGGCCAGCGGCCATCCAGGCCCAGACCTTTGGAGATGGTTGCTCCTGAGAGGTGATCATGGTGAGGGCGGCAGGCAGCAGCCACATCCACCCGGCCACCGCCAGCAGAAAATTGAAAAAGCCCATGAAGAAAAAGAAGCCCAGCCCCAGCGGGAAGGCCAGGTAACTCAGCCAGCGGCCCGAGGGGTTCACACTCATCAGCAGATGGCGGAAGCCGAAACAAAAGCTCAGCACCAGGCCCGACAACAACAGCTGATTTGCCACCAACGGTCCGGTCAGATTCGCCATTCCGGCCAGCAGCAGGTGGTCCAGCCAGTTGGAGGGGTTGGGGTTCAGGGAAAAATAAGCAGCCAACGGACTGGAGGCCCCCTTGCTGATCAGCTCGCTCATCAGCAGGCTGTTGTGAACATGGGCGGGACCGTCGGTTGTCACAAAAGGAGCCAGCGCCCAGATCAAAGCCAGATGCCCGGCAACAAGGAGCAGGAAAAACAATCCTTCGATGCGAAGGGTCAGGGGGGCTTGCATCCAGGTAAGGCCGGGTGGCTTCATCGGCAATGAATGGCTAGTCTTTTCTCAGCATCACGGTGAGCCAGGGACTCTGGAAGCGATGGCTTTCCATCTGGAGAAAGTTGGCAAATCTCGGCAGAAATACTGTTTTCCTCCGGTTGCCAATGTCGATCACCAGTTCGTCTCCAAATTTTTTGAGGGTGAAGTCTTCCTCTCCGATAAAAGGCAGCTTCAGGCGAATGACAAAATGATTCGTTGTTTCCTTTACCTCAAATGGCGACTCCTGGTGCAGAACGGAGGTTGGGTCCAGATCTCCATACAGCGTGTGGCCGATGGATTGGAGCAGGTCAAGGCCGAATACTTCTTCTCCCTGGTGCGGAACATGGAAAATGGGCAGCGGGGCGAAAGATTCCTGAATCTCAGCCAGGTGCCCGATCTGGGCGTGGAGGTATTTTTCGAAAAAAGCTCCGCCTTCTCCGGTTGGCAGCACGCGGTTCACGATCACCGCATCAACGTTGTAGCCATAGAGCTGTAGGTAGGTATAGGCCCGCTGAGCTTCCTTGATGACCATGCGCTCGGGGTTGGCAACGAGGCGAATGGAGGTGATGGCAGGATCCAGAAAGATCTTCTGGACGGCTTCCAGCTTGCCAAAAAGCGCTTCGAGCTCTTCGTAACCTTTGTCAACCGGGATATCCATTGTTTTCCGCAGCAGGCCGCCGAGGGTTTTGATGGCAAATTTTTGCCCGGGAAACGCCTTTGTGAGCCAGCTTTGGGTCACCTGCGGCAGGCTGAGAAGGGTAAGGGTTTCCCCCGTCGGGGCCGAATCAATCACGATGAGATCGTACTCCCCCTCGGTGTAAAATTTTTCGATCCACAAAAAAGCGGAAGCCTCCTCCATGCCGGGCAGCACAGAAAGCTCTTCTGCCACCACATTATCCACCCCCTGCCAGCGAAAGATGGTTCGCATCAACTGGCGCATGTTGCCCCAGTATTTTTTCATCGAGTAGTACACGTCAAACTCCTGCCCGAAGAGATTCGGAGCAATTTCCACGGGTTCAGGACCCAGTTCTACATTCAGGGCATCGCTCAGGCTATGCGCCGGGTCGGTGCTCATTACCAGGGTTTTGTAGCCCTGCCGGGCAGCGTGAAGCGCCGTTGCCGCCGCTGTTGTGGTTTTCCCAACTCCGCCTTTGCCAGTAAACAACAGGATTCTCATGTCGAAAGATATTCAGACCAAAGGAACAAAGGATTTTTTCATTTGTTGAAGATTCTGCCTTGGCTACCTGATTTCCTCTTCGCTTCTGTTGAAAGAAATGGCTGTTTGCTGCAGGGTTCATCGGCTGGCTTTCTGTATCTTCGCGGTTTCAAGGAAAATAACATGTCCAAACTTTTTTACCAGGACTTTCGACTTGGGATTCTTGGCGGTGGTCAGCTCGGCCGGATGCTGGTGCAGGCGGCGGTTGATTTCAATGTTCAGATTCACGTTCTCGACCCCGACCCGCAAGCCCCTTGTCGCCCTTATGTTCACAGGTTTGTCGAAGGCTCCTTACAGGATTTTGAGGCGGTTTATGCCTTTGGGAAGGACCTCGATCTGATCACCGTTGAAATTGAAAAGGTCAATGTGGAGGCGCTTATGGCCCTGCAGGCGGAAGGGAAAACAGTGTACCCTGACCCGGCTGTGCTCCGCATGATCCAGGATAAGCGCCTTCAAAAGCAGTTTTTCCAGGAGCACGGACTCCCAACTGCGCCTTTCGAGCTGGTTGAAAACGCGGCGCAGGTCAGGCAGCTTGGCTGGTTTCCCTCGGTCAACAAACTTGCCAGGGACGGATATGACGGTCGCGGAGTGCAAATGCTGAGGAAAGAGGCGGATTTCGCCCTGGCTTTTGATGCACCAGGGCTGGTAGAAAAAATGGTCGATTATCAAAAGGAAATTGCCATTCTCGTGGCCCGAAATCCTGAAGGCGATGTAAAAACCTACCCGCTCGTGGAAATGGTCTTTCACCCGGAGCACAACCTGGTCGAATACCTGTACAGCCCTGCCGAAGTATCAGCCAGCCAGGCCGTGAGAGCAAGGGAAATTGCCGTGGACCTGGTCCGTGCCCTCGATTACGTCGGGCTGATGGCCATCGAGATGTTTACTCTTGAAAACGGCGAGGTGATGATCAATGAACTGGCGCCGCGGCCTCACAACAGTGGGCACCATACGATTCGCGCCTGCGGAACCTCTCAGTATGAGCAGCACCTGCGGGCCATTCTGGGCCTTCCGCTGGGCGATACCAGCCTGCTTACCCCTGCGGCCATGGTAAACCTGCTTGGCGCAGAAGGCTTCGAAGGAAAAGCCGTTTACAGAGGTCTGATTGAATCCCTGGCAATTTCCGGGGTCTATCCCCATATTTACGGTAAGGCCGAAACCCGTCCCTTTCGCAAAATGGGCCACGTTACGATCATTGACCGCGACCTCGACCTGCTTCGCGACAAAGTGCAGCGCGTGAAAGGCCTGATCAGGGTCGAAAGTGATTGAAAGAGCCGGGAACCGGGAAACGAGACAGGATAGTTTAAGTGACCGAACACAAAACACATAACCCCCAACCCCTCACACATGGTAGGCATAATCATGGGCAGCAAATCCGATCTGGGCGTCATGCAGGCAGCAGCCTCCATGCTGGATCAGTTTGGGATTCCGTATGAAATCACGGTGGTTTCGGCGCATCGAAGCCCGCAGCGCCTGATGGACTATGCCGAAATGGCGCGCAGCCGCGGTTTGAAGGTGATCATTGCAGGGGCGGGCGGGGCTGCGCATTTGCCCGGCATGGTGGCTTCCGTCACCACACTTCCGGTGATCGGTGTTCCCATCAAATCCTCCAATTCCATCGACGGCTGGGATTCAGTATTGTCAATCCTCCAGATGCCTGGCGGGGTTCCTGTGGCCACAGTTGCCCTCGACGGAGGAAAAAACGCTGGCATTCTGGCAGCCCAGATGCTCAGCATTCATGATGCCGGTATTGCCGCAAAACTTCAGGCCTACAAGGAGGAGCTGCTCGAACAGGTCATGGACATGGTGAGGGAAGTGGAGGGAAAAACGCCCGAGCTCGAAGGGTAGGGAAGTCAGGAAAGACCATTACCCGCCGATTAGCCGTGCAGGAATGCCCACGTAGGTTCCGGCCAACGGTAAGTCTTTGGTGGCAACACCGCCAGCCCCCAGCCGAACCCGGTTGCCCAGCTTCACTCCCGGCAGCAGCACGGCATTCGTTCCTATTTCACCTGCTTCTCCCAGTTCGGAATACCCGCTCATCCTGGCTCCGGGCGATAGCACCGAATAATCGCCGACCTGGCAGTCGTGCCCGATATTCACATGGAGGTTGGACAGCACGTGCCTGCCAATTGCCGCGTCAATGGCCACAATGGTCCCGGCACAAATCGCCGACCCTTCGCCAATTTGGCTGCCCAGCCCGATGTGAACACTGGGGTGAATCAGGGTAATAGGTTGAAAACTAATTGACTCGTAGGCTTCAGCTAATTTTTTCCTTATTCCTGGAAAGCCAATCCCAACAGAAAACCCAGTTCCGGCCGGGAGCTGATTCCGGGCCCAGGCATCGTTGCCAAGAACGGGGATACCCTGCCAGCTGTCGAAATCCGCCTCTTCGGCAATGAACCCGATCAGCCTGGGAAGCTGAGGATCCGCCCGGAAGGCCTCCATCCAGAGCCAGGCGAGCTCCCGGGCAAAGCCCCCCGCTCCGAGAATGACCATGTAGGCTGTCTCCGTCATGGCAGGAGGCCGGCTTGCTTCAGCCTTGCTTTTTCGGCTTCACTCTTCGCCTGGACATTCTCCAGCAACTGGGCCTCCTGCTTGCGGATCATCTTCACCGTTCGTGGCGTGAGGGTCTTTTGGGCCAGCAGCCGGTCAATTTTTTTGATCGTGGCCTCGTCTTCCATCAATTCGGCCCAATAACGAAGCTGATCGAGGCGGGCCCGCACAATCTGCTCCTGGTTTTCAGTGATTTCTTTGGCCATGTCCCGGCTCACATTGTCGGCCAGGGCGGCATTTTTTTTCAGCCTGAACCCGCCTGTTTTTTTGTCAAATACAAAGGCATCATAGTCTCCGTCCGGCCCGGCCTGGTAAATCGACATGGGCTCTCCCTCTCTGAAATTGGGCACGCCCATGTGGTCGTAGATGATGGCCTCCAGGCCCTTCTTGCCCGGCTTCGATCCTTTCTGGATGAAGCCCATGTTTAGAGAGAACGGAGCATTTTCCTGATAGCGGAACAGGGCCCTCATTCGGGGGTTGTAGGGGTCGAAATAAAAGATCCCTGCGCCGAAAATCGCCCGCTCCGGGTTTTCAGGGTCGAAATACAGGGCCTCGGCAACTTTGTAGTTAATGGCGTTGTCAGCACCGTTCCAGCCCATCAGGAGGTAATAGGTCGTTTCTTTGGTCCGCTTGATTTCTCCTGTCACCCAGCCTTCACCGAGCACATAAAGGGAGTCGCCTCTGGCCTGGATGGTCCTTGATTTGGTTGTGTAGGAAGGAATCCGGTTTCCGTGATTGCGGAGCGGGTAGTAAAGGGCGCCGAGCCAGTGGCGGTTGTCGAGTTGCATGTTTTCGACGCCCAGCGTAAAGGGTGCATTCTCGATCAGGGGGATTACAATGAGCTCATCGCTTCCGCCTGGCCTGGTTATTTTGCGCTGAATCAGCCCGAAATAATAGTGGTATTGCTCGCCCCGGTATTCGCGGTAGTTTTTGTCGACGATGTGCCAGGTAAACAAGCGAAACTCGTCGTCATCGGCCCGCAGCACTGACACACTGGGAAGGGAATCCCAGGGGTAATGATAGCTGTCAGGATCTTTCAGCGTTTCGATGAGCAGGCTTGCAAATGCCTTGTTTTGCTTGATTTTATAGCTCAGGGAATCGTGCTCCAGGATGTCCTGGGCCATGCGGGCCAGAGACCGCTCGGTTTCGGGCAGGTTGACTTGGGCCCTGAGCTGGCCGAAGAACAGGCCTGTAATCAAAAACAGGCTGAGAATGGGGAGTCGTGTCATGGGAACAAGCAAAATGGTGAAGGCCCGGGAGGCCGGGAATGTGCTTTGACAACGCACCAGACACGCCGACTATTTTTGCCGATACCGGAATCAGACAGCTTATCAGGCGATATTGGTGTACACAGCCTGAACGTCGTCGTCTTCGTCGATTTTGTCAATCAGTTTTTCCACCTCTTCCAGCTGCTCGTCAGACAGATGGATGGGGGAGGTGGGGATCCGCTTGAGGGAGGCGTTGGTCACCTCAATGCCCATTGTTTCGAGGGCTTTGGCGAGGGTGCCGAATTTGGTGTAGTCGCCGTAAATGATGACGGTTTCATCGTCGGCGTCGATTTCTTCCAGCCCGGCGTCAATCAGTTCAAACTCCAGCTCTTCGAGGTTGATGTTGGCAGTTCTGGCAAATTCGAACACGGCTTTTCGTGCGAACATGAACTCCAGCGAACCGGTGGGCACAATTCCCTGCCCGTACTTGCTGAGGTACATTTTGATGTTGGCCACGGTGCGGGTGGGATTATCGGTGGCGCATTCTACAAACACGAGCACGCCGTGAGCCCCTTTGCCTTCGTAGTTGATTTCGACGTATTCGGCAGAGTCTTTGGAAATGGCCCGCTTGATGGCAGAGTCAATGTTGTCTTTGGGCATGTTCTGCGCCTTGGCGTTCTGGATAGCCGTGCGCAGCTTGGCGTTCATGTCAGGATCCGGACCTCCCTCCTTGGCTGCCACATAAATGGCCTTTCCGAGGCGGGGAAACAGGCGGGACATCTTGCCCCAGCGTTTTTCTTTGGCTGCTCTCCGATATTCAAATGCTCTTCCCATGATCAGGACGGTGTGTTGGCAAATGGAACGGCCTTCAGTTCAGGAACCCGAAGGCTTAATAAAATGATTTCGCAAACATAACAAGCAGGATCCGCTTTCGGCAAACCCTGTTCAGGATTTTCTTAAGGCTTCTTCTTTTTTTCCCCTTCAGCTCCCAAAACAAGTTGCAGCAAGCTGCCAAACCCTGCCACAGCAACGCAGCCGATCATGTTCAGCCATAGATAGCCAATGTTTAGCCAGCCAAATATTTCCTCCGACCATATAGGCAGGAAGTAGATAGCCAGCACCAGCCCTTCGGTGATCAAGCCAGCCCAGAATACTGCCTTGCCTTTGATAGAGGGCAGAAAAAATGCCACGACAAACAAGCCGAGGATGGTGCCATAAAACAAGGATCCGAGGATGTTGACGTATTCAATCAGGTTTTCAAATTGCCCGGCCAGAATTGCGAAGCAAATTGCCACAACACCCCAGCCAAGGGTGAGCCATCGCGACATGCTGAGGTAATGCTTGTCGGTGGCCTCTGGCCGGATCTGCCGTTTGTAAATATCCACCAGCGTGGTGCTGGCCAATGCGTTGAGTTCGGCTGAGCTGGAAGACATCGCCGCCGCAAATATCACGGCCATAAGAAGCCCCACCAGTCCTTCGGGCAGGTGCTCCAGCACAAAGGCCAGAAACACACGGTCCTGGTCTTTGGGCCGGGAGCCTTCCCGTTCTGAAATCAGCGCCACCCCTTCAGCCCGAATACGGCTTGCTGTCGCCTCTAGCTGCTGTGCCTGCTCCAGTGCCATGGCTTCCTGTTGTGTATCTCCTGCGTTCCGCGCCGCGAGCCAGCCCTGCCAGGATGTTGAAACAGAGTCGTCCAGGCGATGATACCGCTCCTCCAAGGCTGCGTAAGCTGGTCCCGCTTCGGTAGCTAAAATGGCCTGGCGTTCCTGCTCGTTGAAAAACATCGGGTTGGGGCTGAACAGGTAAAACACATACATCAGCACCCCGATGAGCAGAATGCCAAACTGCATCGGGATTTTGAAAATG
This sequence comes from Bacteroidia bacterium, assembly GCA_041741415.1. Taxonomy (GTDB): domain Bacteria; phylum Bacteroidota; class Bacteroidia; order J057; family J057; genus JANQTF01. The sequence continues at coordinate 91,499 of JBGSKC010000005.1, forward strand.
GCATTGAACAACAACCCAATCCTGATCTCCGATACGCTCTTGCCGCCAAGGTAGCGTTGCACCTGCGACTGGTCTGTTCCGAAATAGGACAATGATAAAAAAGTGCCCGCAACCAATCCTGAAAGAATGTTGTAGCGGTCGCTGGCAAATTCATCGAACGTAGAGGGCAAGGTGATGAGGTTCATTTTGCCCGATTTTCCTGCGATATGGAGGGCGTCAACAAATCCAAGTTCCGGAGGATACATCAGCACCATCACCACGCCTGCCAGGGCCATGCCCAGCAAGATCACCGCCATTTGCTGTTGCTGGGTCTGGCTCACGGCCTTTGTTCCGCCACTCACGGTATAGATCAGCACCAGTGCACCAATGCCGATGCAGGTAAGGTTGGTGTCCCAGCCCAGTAATGTTTCCAAGATAATGGCCGGAGCCACAATGGTAATTCCCCCTGCCAGGCTGCGGCCTAACAGGAACAAAGCCGACCCCAGGGTTCTGGTAGGCAGGTCGAATCGTTGCTCCAGGTATTCGTAGGCAGTGTAAACATCCAGCTTTCTGTAGCGGGGAATGGCCACAATGCTGATGATGATCATGGCAATAGGCAATCCAAAGTAAAACTGGACAAACCGCATTCCGTCGCCAAAGCCCTGTCCCGGTGTTGACAAAAAGGTAATGGCGCTTGCCTGCGTAGCCATGATCGACAGACCGATGGTCCACCACTTCATGTCGTGGTTCGACAACAGGTACCCACGGATGTTCTGATTGCCACGGCTTTTCCACAGCCCGTACAGGACAATGGCCAGGGTTGTTCCCGCCATCACCAGCCAGTCAAGTAATGCCATTCCGGTGGTCATGAAAAGAATCGGCTCAGGGTGAAAAACAGGATAATCAGGCCCACCAATTCAGCAAGCACAAACAGGTACAGGCTTTTCCACCTTTTCACAAGCGGGAACAGCCGTTGCAGTTCCTGGTCTTCCTCGGAATATTGGGGCGATTGTGACATGTGCGAAAGGTTAATCAATCGGGTTGTTCGCCAAGGGAAAGCAAGTTTACGAACAGGCGATAGGCACCCGGCACGCCTGCCGGCAGCTGCCGGAAAAAGGCGAGGCCTGTGTAAACATACCATCCTTCGCCATAAGGAGCGACAAGCAGGCCGCCGTTGAGGTCGTTTTCGCCGGGATCCTTGCCAGCCAGCAGCGGCACATAACGCTCATCCCATGTTCCGGCATAATACAATCCCCGCTCCTGCTTCCAGCCGTCAAAGTCTTTGTCTGTGATGGTGTTGGGGAAATGGAACGCCTGATGGTCAGGTTGCAGCATTCGCAGCTCTGTTTCCTCCACGGTAAGGCGGTCGCGGCCAACCGTGAGCGGGTAGGGGCCGGGATTGGGCTCCGTCATACTGCCGGCAGTCTGGTATTGAACCACATAGGTTCCTCCCTGCTCCACATATTTCAGGATCATTTCCTGCAGGTAAGGCATTCTTTCAACAGTGTTGTAGGCCCGGATACCGGCTACCACAGCACCATATTGCTTCAGGCCATCAAGGCTCATGACAGCCGGGTCGAGGATGTCTACCTGATAGCCGATTTGCTGAAGGGAAGCCGGGATTTCGTCGCCCGACCCCATCAGATACCCGATTCTCTCGCCCCCCCTTTTGATGTCCATGCGCAGCAACCGACTTTTGGACGGGGGAAACCATACCTGGGTCGGAATGTGGTCATAGCTGATTTCCTCAAAACCAAACGAATAGGGCTCCATTCCTTCAGCCTGCACTTCAACCCTGAAATCGCCCTCCGAGTAATTGGCTGGCGGGGTCACTGTAACGGAGAGCGGGCGTTCCTGGCCGTCCTGATCCATTGTAAGCTCCATACTGGCAGGAGAAACACTCCAGCCCTGGGGCACAAGGAAACTGAGCTGGTAACTTCCTTTGGCAATGCCTTTCGCCTGCAGATGAATGGTTTTGGGCTGGTTGCCTGCAAATACATAGACCGGTTCACCCACATTTATCGCCAGCGGCGGGGCAATCAGAACGGGGCGATGCAACTCTCCCACTGCCCGGTCCACAAACCGGTGCATCAGAGGCAGTGTTGCCTCGACAGCAGTGCCCTGTACAGACAAGAGCACCCTGATGCCGAGGGCGGAAGGATTCTGCGCTGAGCCGATTAGCAAAGCTTGATCTCCAACGTCGTAAACGCCCTGTGGGTCAGGATTTTGCAGCCAGTAAGGCTGAGATACAGGGAGTTGTTTTTTTACCGAAAAACGCCAGCTTTGGACAGCCATGTTAGGTTGCAGGGTCGCTTGAATACCCACCGAATTTCCATCTTCCAGCACATCCAATAACTCTACAGGGACATTACTTCTCTTCAGGGCCTCAATGGTGACGTGGAGCGAATCGTTGGCAGCTGCCAGTGGCTGGTCGCTGATGGCTTCCATCCAAATGCCTGCACAGGCAAGAATCACAGCATCGAGCTCCTGCATTTTTTGCCGGATGAGCGGGTCGCTGCCCTTCACAGCCATCAGCATGCTCTTGGCTTCGAGCAACAAAGGCAGAACCGCTTGTGGCTGCGTAGGCTGAAAAGTCTGGTAGGCTTTCGCCACCAGTTCCCCTGCCTTCGCCTGGCCAATTCGCTTCCAGCTGGTTTCCACCCCCGACATCGGGTCGCTGTTTTCAAACGGGTCGCCAAGCTCATATTCGAGGTATTCAGGAAAGGCACCCCGGGTGAGTGCAGAGCCAAAAGCCTGGCAGCGGTGCATGGACCTGGCCTCAGATGCAATTTCATTGTAGCTTTTTCCAAGGAGCGGATCATAATCGCCGACTGGCACCTGGATGATGTTGGCTAATTCCTCTGCTGTGGGCTGGTGCCGGCGAAACACCCAATAGTTGTTCCAGAACAGGCGCTTTGGTTGCCAGGTCGTTACGTGCTGAAGTTGCTCCGGGAATGCGGTGGGGTCGCCGGCAAGGGCAAATGCCTGATGGGCCAGCATGGCTGAGGCAGTGTGATGGCCGTGGCCTCCACCGCCTTTTTCCGGGGTGGCAAAGCGGGTCACGATGATATCGGGCCGAAAAGTTCTGATTGCCCACACAACATCTGCCAGGACGATGTCTTTATCCCACTTGGTAAGGGTTTCTTCGGGTGTTTTGGAGTAGCCAAAATCATAGGCCCGGGTGAACAATTGCTCTCCGCCATCAATCCGGCGGGCTGCCAGCAGCTCCTGGGTGCGCAGCAGGCCAAGGGCGGGGCCTTTTTCATCTCCGATCAGGTTTTGGCCTCCATCGCCGCGCGTGAGCGATAAATAAGCTGTCCGGTAGCCTTTCCCCTGGTCAAAGTAGGCAATGATGCGCTGATTTTCGTCGTCGGGGTGGGCAGCCACATACAGCACAGATCCGACTACCTGCAGCTTTTTAAGCATGTGCTGGATCTCAGCGGAACTTTTGGCAGGCATAGGAGCCTGGGCCTGGGTTCTGCCAAAGCAGCAGAGCAATATCAGGATCGCGAACAGTCTGTTCATTTGCGTGATTTGAGTGATGCAGGACATACAAACAACGCCAAGATAATTCTGCAAGGCGGACTTATTCGGTCTTTTCGGCAAATTGGTCGATGAAAAGGCACCTTTTGTTGATAAAAGCAGGATTTCCCCTCATTCTCCCAACCATTCAAGTTATTTTTCCATCCTCGCACCGACAAACCCGCCAAAGGGTCCATCAGTCGCATTCCCTTGTCCACCCTGAACCTGATTTCCTCATGAAACTGACCATCCAGCATTTGTCCAAAACCTACTCCAATGGCGTCAAAGCCCTCGACGACGTGAGCCTGGAGATCAACACCGGGATGTTTGGCCTTCTTGGCCCCAACGGAGCGGGTAAGTCCACCCTGATGCGCACACTTGCCACGCTGCAGGAGCCGGATTCGGGGTCCATCACCTTCGATCAGGTGGATGTGCTCCGCCAGAAGGATGAAGTAAGGCGAATGCTGGGCTATCTGCCACAGGAGTTTGGGGTCTACCCGCGTGTGTCTGCCGAGCAGTTGCTGGACCATCTGGCAGTTCTCAAAGGAATTACCCAAACGGGAGAGCGCAAAGAGCTGGTGGCCACGCTTCTTCATAAAACCAATCTTTACGACGACCGCAAAAAGCGACTTGGCGGGTATTCCGGCGGAATGAAGCAGCGCTTCGGCATTGCCCAGGCCCTCCTGGCCAACCCCCGCCTGATCATCGTGGATGAGCCTACTGCAGGCCTCGACCCTGCCGAACGCAACCGCTTCCACAATCTGCTTTCAGAGCTGGGCGAGCAGGCCGTTGTGATTTTGTCCACCCACATCGTGGATGACGTGAAAGAGCTTTGCACCGACATGGCCATCATCAACAAGGGAAAAATCCTGATGAAAGGCCACCCGCTGGATGCACTCGATGCCCTGGAGGGAAAAATCTGGGAAAAGCGGATGTCGAAAAAAGAACTGGAAGAAGCAAGGCAGGCTCATCAGGTGATTTCTGACAAGCTCATCTCGGGCCAGCCCAGCGTTCACGTGTATTCAGAAAATGACCCCGGCGAAGGTTTTCATGCGGTGAGCCCTGACCTGGAAGACGTTTATTTTGCCCACATTTTTGGCGCTGTTTCCTCCACCAATTGATCGGAAAAACCATGTTGTTCGAAATATTTAGGTTTGAATGGTGGTATCGTAGCCGACGGCCAGCCACCTATATCTACTTTGCCATCATGTTTTTGATGGGATTTGCTGCTTTTGCCTGGGACGATCTTCAGGTTGGCGGGGGCACAGGCCAGGTCAAAGACAATGCTCCCACCGTCATTGCGCAGATGATGGTGATCCTCACAGCGATTCCCGGGTTTTTTATCAGCTCGGCCATCATGGGAGTACCCGTGCTTCGCGATTTTGAGCATAACACGGCCTCAATGATATTCACCACCCCTTTGAAAAAATCCGACTACCTGATCGGGCGCTTTCTTGGCTCGTTTGTGGTATTGATCCTCGTTTTTTCGGGCCTGTTATTTGGCATGATGCTGGGCTCGCTGGCCCCCTGGCTCGAAGCGGAAAGGATGCTGCCTTTTCAAGCCTGGCACTTTTTGCAGCCGTTTTTGCTGTTTGCCCTGCCTAATCTTTTGTTCACCGGTGCCCTTTTCTTCATGGGCGGCACCCTGAGTAAAAACCTGCTGATGGTCTTTGTGCAGGGTTCTGGTTTGCTGGTTTTGTACATCATCACGGGTCAGCTCACCCGTGGGCTGGAAAACCGTGAACTGGCGGGTATCATTGACCCCATCGGCATTTCTTTGCAAGGCTTGTTTTCCCGCTACTGGTCGCCTGCCCAGCAAAATACCTGGCTCTATCCGCTCGAAGGCACCATTCTCATCAACCGCCTGCTGTGGCTGGGAGTTGGGGTGGCTTCGCTTATCGCAACAATGGTAGCCTTCAGAACATCGGTTGGCGGAGGGTCTGGAAAGCCAAAAGCAAGACGAATGGAAAATGCCATTGAGCAGATCCTGCCGCTGGCAGCCTTGCCCATGGTGACGCTTCACCGTGGCCCGGGCACGAACCTTAGGCGATTGTGGGCTTTGTCCCGTCTTTATTTTTTCGAAATCATTCGGGCAGTGCCCTTTCTGGCTATTGTGGCATTCGGCATGGTGATGCTCATCATTGGGTCCACCGATTTTGAAAGCATGTATGGCACCGCAACCTATCCCAATACCTATCTGATTCTTCAGGAAATCGGGGGCTTCACCCTCTTTTTTATCATCATCATCGTGTTCTATGGCGGCGAATTGATCTGGCGGGAACGGGATGTGCGCATTAACCTGATCTACGATGCCCTTCCGATGCCCGACTCAGTGGGCTTGCTCGCCAAGTTTTTCGGGATGATGATGGTGCATGTTTGCCTGCTCTTGCTGCTCATGATCACGGGGATGTTTATTCAAACGGCATACGGCTATTTTGAATATAAGCTCCCGGTTTACCTCAGTTCGCTTTTTGGGGAAACCCTCGTTTTTCTGGCCCTGTTTTCAGTGCTTTCTCTCTTCGTTCAGGTGATGGTGAACCAGAAATTCCTGGGCCACGCTGTGATGGTGCTGTTTTTCCTCGGCACCCTGATCATGCAGGAAGTCGGCTTGGAGCATGGTATGTTCACATTTGCCAGCGGTTCCCTGGGCCCGATCTCCGACATGAACGGTTTTGGGCATTATGTTCCCCGTTTTTCCTGGTACCAGGTATACTGGTCTGGTTTTGCAGTTCTGCTTTTTGCACTTGGCGTAGCGTTTTCAGTGAGGGGTACAGACACCCTCCTCAAGACCCGTGCATTTTTAGCCAGACAGCGATTCTTGAGGCCATTGCTTATCGCTACAGGAGCAGGCCTTGTGCTCTTTGTGGGAACTGGTGCGAATATTTACTACAACACCGTGGTTCTCAATGAGTTTCAATCCAGCGATGCCGGAGAAGAACAGCAGGCTGATTACGAGAAAACCCTCAAAATATTTGCCGACCTGCCCCAGCTGCGTATTGTTGAGACTTCCCTGCAGGTAGACATTTTTCCCTACGACCGCGATGTGAAAACGCGGGGAACCTACATTTTGAAAAACAAAACCAAAGCTCCTGTCTCCGATCTGCACCTGCAAGCCACACAGTTTCCGGCGGGATTATCAACCCGTTACCTGGAAATGACCTTGCTTGACAGCTTGGGTGGCACAGCCAAACTCAAGGAGGAATGGAGCCGGTTTGGCTATCAGATTTACACACTTGATCACCCGATTGCCCCTGGCGACAGCATGAAGCTTGATTTTGAGGTGGACTTCATCACCAAAGGTTTTGTGGAGCAGGGGACCAACACAGATGTGGTGTACAACGGAACCTTTTTCAACAACAGCTATTTTCCATCCCTTGGCTACAACAGTGACTACGAACTCGGAGACGATGACACGCGGCGGGAGTACGACCTTTCTCCTAAAGAACGAATGCGTGAGCGGGATGATTCCATTGGCTTGAAAATCAACCTCGTAGGGGATGACGCCGACCTTATCCGCTTCAACATCCAGCTGAGCACCGCCGAGGATCAGATCGCCATTGCGCCGGGTTATCTCCAAAAATCATGGAAGGAAAATGGCAGGGCTTATTTCCACTATCAGATGGACCAGCCCATGTTCAACTTTTACGCCATGGTATCGGCCCGCTATGATGTGCTTCAGGAAAAATGGGTGGCTCCCTATGGCGACACGGTCAACCTGGAAATTTATTACCACCCCGGCCACGATTACAACATTGGCCGGATGATGGAGGCCATGAAGCATTCTCTCCGTTATTACAGCGAGCATTTCAGCCCTTATCAGCACCGGCAAATGCGCATCCTGGAGTTTCCCCGGTATGCCAGCTTCGCCCAGAGTTTCGCCAATACAGTGCCTTTCTCGGAATCCATCGGATTCGTGCTCGATATTGGCCCAGACAATGTGGACATTCCCTATTATGTAACTGCTCACGAAATGGCTCACCAATGGTGGGGCCACCAGGTGTCGGAAGCCCAGGTGAAGGGCAATGCTTTCCTTTCTGAAACCATGTCGCAGTACTCGGCCCTCATGGTGATGAAGGAAAAGTATCCGCTGGAACAGATGCAGGAATTCCTTCGCTATGAATTAGATAGTTACCTGAGCGGCAGGGCATTGGAAACGAAAAAGGAACAACCGCTTGAACTGGTCGAAGGGCAGGGATATATCCACTACCGGAAGGGTTCGCTGGCAATGTATGCCTTTCAGGACTACATCGGCGAGGACAAAGTGAATGCAGCCCTGAAGCAGTGGGTGCAGGACTGGGCGGGCCGGGAAGACCGCTACCCAACGTCGCAGGATTTACTGGGGTACTTCAGACAGGTTACGCCGGATTCGATGAAGTACCTGATCGAAGACCTGTTTCAAACCATCACCCTGTTTGAAAACAAAACCACGAAAGCAGAAGCCTCCGACCTGGGAGAAGGCCGCTATGAAGTCACCCTTCTCCTGGATGCTCAGAAAATCCGGGCCGATAGTGCCGGTAATGAGCTGGTAATTCCGCTTCGCGACTGGATCGACATAGGGGTGTATGGGCAGTCTTCCGCTGGGAAAGACAGCCTTCTGTTTCTGAAAAAATACCAGATTCAGGAAGGGCAGAATGAGATCAGGGTAGAAGTTGGAGCCATGCCCACCAAGGCTGGGATTGATCCGCTGAACATTTTGATTGACCGCAATCCCGGTGACAACGTCATGACAGTGGAGGTGGTGGAAGATGGTGAAAATGGTCTTTGACCAGTTTTCTTCACTTGTGTATCTTGCCGACACGTTGATTAAGCTAGAACCTCCTACACATGAACTTCTTATCCCGCTTTTGGCTGTTGGCCATGGTAACCGGCCTCCTTGCATGTGAGTCAAATATGCCCATGCCCTCCTACCTTAGCGGCTATCTGCAATTGAAAGACGCCCTGGTAGCGGGCGATTTCGACCTTGTCCAGGCATCGGCCAGCAACATCATCACCGCGATTGACTCCCTGGGGCAGGGTGGTCCGCAGGCAACGATCGCTCAGGTCGCCAAAGCCATTGCCGGTGCTGATGGCATTGATGCTCAGCGGAAATTGCTCCCCGAATTGACTAACGCATATCGGGGGCTTTTAAGCAATGCAGATCTTCCACACCCCACCTTGTACTACCAATACTGTCCGATGGCGTTCGACAACCAGGGTGGTTATTGGATCAGCGACAAGGAAGAAATCATGAATCCCTATTTCGGCGACCAAATGCTCCATTGCGGAGTGGTGAAGGAGACTTTCTGATAGAATTAGCTCAAAGACAAACAGCCAGAGTGATTAGCTCTGGCTGTTTTCATTTTATGTTGATAATCAATTCTTTACAAGCTCATTTCGCTATTTGCGAAGTCCGATCTCTCTCAATCTTTCTTCCAGATATTCTCCTGCTGTAATTGGCTCATGCTGAGCAGGGTGGCTTTCGTCCACACAAGAAGGCAACACATTGAGCGACATGCTGGATTTGGGGTGGAGAAAAAATGGAACCGAGAACCGGGGTTCGTGCATCTTCTCACGGGGCGGATTTACCACCCGGTGGGTCGTGGACCTGAGCAGGTTGTTGGTGTGCCGCTGGAGCATATCCCCGACATTGATCACGATCTGGTGGGGGAGGGGCTTGGCCGGAATCCACTGTCCCTCTGAGTTGCGGACTTCGAGGCCGTCAGCGCTGGCGCCAATTAACAGCGTGATGAGGTTAATGTCCTCGTGCTCTGCAGCCCGCACCGCGCCTTCGGGAACTTCATCGGGATTCTCGATGGGGAAATAGTGAATCGGGCGAAGAATGGAATTGCCGTTGTGGATGTGTTCGTCGAAATACTGAACGGGCAAGCCAAGGTATTCGGCGATGGCGCGAAGCAGTTGCTGCCCTGACGCCTCCAGGTTTTTGTAGAGCGAGAGGCCAAATTGCCCGAATCCCGGCACCTCTGCAGGAAAAACGTTGTCCGGGTACTCTGCTTTGATCGGATCTCCGTCTTCCACAGTTTGGCCGATGTGATAAAACTCCTTTAAATCTCCGACATTGCGCCCCTTGGCATGTTCTTTTCCTTTGGAAGTGTAGCCGCGCTGCCCCGCTAATCCGGGAATCTCATATTGCAGTTTGACTTCCTCCGGCAGATGGAAAAATTGCTGAAAAGCCAGGTAGGCCCCTGCAATTACCTCTTTCGGAACACCGTGGTTGTCAACAATGGCAAATCCGATCTGGGAAAAGGAATCGCCCAGCGATTTCACGAAGGCAGCTTTGTCGGCTTCGCTGCCATGTGTGTATTGGTTCAAATCGACTGTAGGGATGGATTGAAAGCTCATGTCGAAGGTCTTTTTTAGCTGAAAAATAGCACACTTGATCACCAAATATACCACATGGAAAAGGGAACTGCGAACATGCTTGAGCGACAAGTTCTCGTTTTGTAGGTTACATTGTTTTCCCACCCTTTCCGACCTCCTTAGCATGAAGCACTATTTCCTGACCATCATTTTACTCTTTCCGATTCTGGCAAATGCACAGGGCTGGCTTTCTGGCACAGTGCAGGACAGCAGCGGGGTAGCCGTCGCCTTTGCCACCGTTACCATTGATGGCAGCCAATTCGGAACAGTGGCCAATGAGGCTGGCTATTTTCGGCTTCAACTCCCGGAAGGAAATCACCTCGTGAGGGTGAGCCACCTGGGATATCAGCCATGGTCTCTGTCCATTCGCCTGGAGCAAACGCTGGTCATCCAGCCTGTATTGATAGAAGCTGCATGGTCGATGGCCGAAGTGGTCATTACCCCTGATGGCGAGGATCCCGCCTACGCAATCATGCGGGAGGCTATCCGGCGCAAAGATGATAACCGGATCCTGGCTGAACAAGCAAGCTGGGAAGCCTATACCAAAACCGTTTTCAAGCTTTCTGATTCTTTTTCCTTTGACAGTCTCCTCAGATCGTTTGTTGGGGCTGAATCCATGGAAACACCAGAGCTCCCGGATGATCCGGTGTTCAAAACCAACATTCTTTACCTTTCTGAAACCATGTCCACTGTCTGGACCCAGGCACCGGATAAAATCCGGGAAGAGATCCGGCGGTCGAGAATCAGCGGCGACAGCAAAGGGGCCAGCATGTTTGGCAATTTGTTCAATCAATTTTCGCCCTACGATAACCTCTTCTTCCAGGGAGAAATGGCTGAAAGAGGCATTGTGTCGCCCCTTTCTGATCAGGCAATGCTGTTTTATGAATTCAGGCTGGTGGGAGTGAGCCAGGAAGAAGGGCAAACCGTTTACCGGATTTTTGTGCTGCCAAAGCGGCTCGGGGATCCTGTTGTGAAGGGTTTTTTGCACATCGCCGACGGCAGCTATGCGGTGCAATCGCTCGATTTGTGGACCACCAAAACCCAGGCCATTCAGGTGGTGGATTCGCTGCGAATGACCCAAACCTTTCTCCCGCAGGATGGAAAATGGCTGCCAGTGACCACCCGCATGCACATGGCCATTTCTCTCAAAATTGCCGTGATCGAGCTCCCTGTCAACGGGACCTTCACCTCCGTGCTGTCACAATACAACCTCGAACCCAATTTGCCTAAAGGCTTCTTTTCCAGCGAGGTACTGGCCGTTGCCGACACTGCTACCCGCACCGACTCAACGTGGTGGGAGCTGAACCGCCCGATCCCGCTGGTGGAGCGCGAATCGGTGGATTATCGGCTCAAAGACAGCACAGAAAGAGTTCAGAACAGCCCGGAGTACCTCGATTCCCTTACCCGGGCACAGGGCTTTCCTTCTGCCATGCAACTAAGCACTGGCTATACCTGGCAGAATTACCGCACGGGGCACGCCTGGGTCTGGAAGGGTTTGTCGAATGCCGGGTTTAACGCCATTGAAGGATGGTTTTTGCAAAGCGGGCTTGCCCATCGGAGAAAGCTGAACGAATCCACCACGATGGAAATGGGCAGCGACCTGCGATATGCCTATCAGGCCCGGCGATTTCATTATGCAGGCTATCTGAACTGGGAGGGGAAAGGCTTTCATCCCTGGACTTTTCAGATTCGCGGAGGCGACATGCCAGCAGAATTTTCACGCTTTTCTCAAATCATTCCCTTCGCCAACACCTATGCCTCTTTGATCCACCACCGGTCGCATGTTCGCTTTTACCGGAAAAAAAGCGTGCAGGCAGGAGGAACCTGGGAGCCACTTCCAGGCCTGGAGCTGGAAGCGCTAGCCTGGTGGGAAGCCCGTTCCCCCTTGTCAAATACCTCGGAGTTTTCCTGGTTAAAACGCGACAGGTTGTATGAGCCAAACGAAACGTTTTCTGCACACCAGGCCATGATTGGGGAAGTCACAGTTCGGTATCAGCCCTTCCAGCGGTATGTTCGTATGCCTGCGACTTTTCTCCTGCTTGACAATAGCTGGCCTGCATTATCGGCTACGCTCACACATGCTTTGCCGTTTCAACCGCTGGCCCCGGATTATACCAGGTTGACGCTCAGCATCGGGCAGGAAGTTGGGTTGGGACTGGCCGGGACGCTCAACTATCGAATCACAGCCGGGCAGTTTCTTCGCCTCAACCAAAGCTACCTTGCAGATGCCTTCCATTTTGCGGGGGGAGAAACGTTTTTTAGGATGCGCGGAGCCTTCGACCAGTTTTTCCTCATGCCATATTACGCCTATTCCACGACTTCTCCTTTTCTGGAGTTTCATGCAGAACAGGCCTTCGGGATCCTGTGGGTGAGCCGGGTTCCTGGCCTTCGGAAACTTAAAATCAGCGAATACCTGGGAGGGCATGCTTTGTATTCGCAGGAACACCAAACTTATGCAGAGCTCAACTACGGACTGGAAGCCAGGATTTTGAAAGTATTTAAAATTCGGTTTGATGTTCACTTTTCCCTGATGGGAAGCGAGCGATGGCTGCCTTACGCATTTACTTACCGGCCGCAAACCTTGCTGGAATTGGGTCTTTGAAAAAAGAAAGGCGCTGTTAGACCGGCGAAGGGTTGTATCTTGCTTCGGTTAGGCGTACATTCTCCTCTCTCAAACAGAGCCTATGTCAGATACCCCACCCCCTGTTCCAGAACAGGAAATCCCACAGGCGCAGGAAGCTATGTGGAAGCGCATTGCTGCGGAATTTCGGAAGGAAGTTCTGCGAGAATCCCGGGATGATGACGATGATTTTGACGATGAAGCGAATGCCATCGCCATCGGGATCATTGTGCTTGGCCTGCTGATCGGCGCTTTTTTCCTCATCCGGCCCTTGTTTCGCGACAAGCCAGTTGATCCGGTTTATACCAAACTGGAAGCCATCAAGCATGTTCAGGATCTCACCCTGGTGAAGCAGCATTATACCAGTTTGATTCCTGTTACCAAAAAAAACAAGCCGGAGGTGCTGGAATTTTTGCTCAGAGCGCCAGTGGAAGTGCATGGGATGATTGATTTAAGTGAGGTTGAGTTTGTGGTGGAAGAAGACAGCCTCATTACCGTGTATCTGCCGCCTGCTGAGATAGAAAATCCTTACCTGGACATTGAGCAAACAGAAGTGTATTCTGCCGGGAAAACGCTGGTAAAACAGTTTTTAGCCCGGCTGGCCGCCAAGGACACCCGCTACCTCGATGCTTACGAGCAGATAGTGAATGCCCTGGATGCAGCAGAAAAGGATGTGCTTCAACGAGCCATTACCAACGACATTGAGGAGCAAACCCTGGAACAGGCCGAGCAATACCTCGGAGCCCTGATCGGCAGCCTGGGTTACCGGGTGCAATTTGTGCGACCAATTCTGGTTCCGGGAGCCGCAGATTCCACCCTCGTGGATCGCCTTCGCAGTCAACTCATTGACCCGGATGTGCAGCCAGCCAATCCTGCCGACAGAAACCTGCTTCGCCGCATTCTCACCCGATAACGCGCCATTGCCATGACTGGAATTCTTGCCTTTTTTCGATTTGTGGGGTGGCGAAATCTTCTGCTCATCCTGCTCCTCATTGCAGTTTACATCCTCGTGCGCAGGCAGTTTTTTGCCGATAATCCCGCAACTCCAAGAGTTACCTCCCTGTTTGACAAAATCGAATATGTCCGGGAGCTCCGGCTCGTGACGTTTTACTCAGAGGAAATCCTGGAAATTGGTGCCGCGGATGCCATCGCCAGGAAAATCGAGCGCCAGGAAGAAAAGATGGAAAATGCCCGCTTCTACCATCAGCAGCTTCAGGCCAAAGCTGAGCTCTCCCGGTCTTATGCCATTCAGACTGCTGCCAATTCCACCAGTCTGGAGCAACGCAGGAGAGAACTGATCCGGGTTAAAGACAGCCTCCTTTCCTCTTTCCGCGACCTGGACCCGGGCCGAAATATCAACGTAAGGAAAGTTGAGCGAATTCTGAAAGTTAACCCCCGGGCATTTAGCCCGGAGATACAGAACAAGGTTCTCCTGTGGTCCACGCTTCTAAACAATCAGCCTGAAAAGCAACTTTTTGAGCAGGAGATTGTAACCCTTGCCCGGAAAGAAGCCCAGGCCCGGCAACTTGCTCACGAAAAGGCCTTGGCCACGGTGGATCAGGATATCGCCCGGATCAAGATTTACCTCGACCAGGCCAAAACAGAAGAAGACCGTTCTGAAAAAGATGCCCGGCAGGCCAACGAAGAAGCCAGCAAAGCTCTCAACGAGCTGAGACAGGATTCTCTGCTGTGGAGAAGTCTCACTTTTGAGCTGGATAGGGGCAGGGATGTTCCCCTGCCTAAGCTGATCGCAGTGGTTTCGACGGAAGTGAGCGCCTATGTGGATCTTGCTGGGATGTCGTCTGAGATCAACGAGCAAAACCTCACCCTTTGCGGCATTTCCCCGGCCCGAATCGATTCTAATGTCCGGATTCATCTCACCACCGATAACACTTATCTCACCACCACAAAGCTCAATGCCCTGATCACCGGCCAAACTGAGACTGAAATTAAGGAAGGGGTGTATTATTATGTCTTCGAAGAAATGCAGGAGGAAATCGGCAAAATGAAGGCAAAAGTCATCTCAGAAGCGATACAGCGGGGAATTCTCACCCAGGCCAATGAAATGGCAACGCAGTATCTCAATCAAATGGGTCGCTCATTGGGCTTTTCCGAGGTGGAGGTAAATGCTTCCTGCGATCCTCTCTCTGTGGCGCCAGTTGCAGCGGGGCAGCTCGATTCTTTGCTTAATTCCACGGACCAACTCCGCCAGCGTCAGGATTCGTTGTCTTCATTCATGGAGGACAGTCTTGGGGTAGACATGGATTCCCTGCGCGATGCCAACGATTCAGAAGCTGAATAAGAGCTTCTTCCATTAAAGCAGGAACCGCATCTTTTCCTGTCAAAGGGAAAGATGCGGTTTCGCTCGTAGCAGATAGTGAAAGGCATGTTGGCTTACACAGCTACCACAGATTTTACTTCGGGAATCATGCGGGTCATCAGGTTTTCGATGCCAGCCTTGAGCGTAAGAGTAGAGGAGGGACAACCAGAGCAGCTTCCCTGCATCCGGAGTTTGAGGATGCCTTCGTCAAAACCTTCATACACTATGTCGCCGCCATCCCCGGCCACAGCAGGGCGAACGTGGCTTTCCAGCAATTCTTTGATCCGCTGGGTGATGGCATCATCTGCTGGGTCTGCTTCTGGCTTAGCTTGTTCAGCCAGGCTTCCGGTCAGGAAGGGCTGTCCGCTGGCAAAATAGGACTTCAGAAAATCCTTCACCACTGGAATTATTTCCTCCCATTGAAAACCATCGGTTTTGGTGATGGTAATAAAGTCGTTGCCAATAAAAACGCGTTCTACGAACGTGAAATCGAACAATTTTCGGGCAACCGGAGCCTCATCGGTATCCTCTACAGAAGGAAAATCAGCAGAGCCGTGTGGAAGCAGCTGCCTTGAAACCATGAATTTTAGGGAGGCTGGGTTGGGAGTAATGGCTGTATAAATCATGCGACAGGAGTCTTGTTTAGGTCAAAGATACCACTTGCGGGAACATTTTCCCACTTACAACCTAACGAACCAACGTGTAAAGAGTTTACAGGAACTGGACCAAACTCATATCAGGCCAGTACCATGTTAGGCCGGTATGGGAGTTCATTTTCCCATCCATGCTGTTCTACCTGTAAAATGGCGGCGACATGGGCGTCTGCAATCAACTGACGAATGTCACTTCTGCGAAGCAATTCGGTTTCCTCCAGGTTGGTGTAAAACCCGCACTCGGTAAGAACAGAGGGCATGGTTGTATTCTGCAGCACATAGAACACGTTTTTACTTCCTTTCTGATGGCTTTTGATGCCGCGATCGCGCCAGGTGGGAAGTGACTCCATGATCTTACGCTGGAAAATGGATGCAAGCCGGATTCCTGAATTGCTCTCGGGGAAATGCCAGGTTTCGATTCCCCGGGCAGTTTCACTGGTTTCCCATTTGTCGCCAAGTCCGAAGGCATTAGCGTGTATGGAAACGAAAATAGAAGTAAGCTTTAGAGGATGTTTGGCAGCATTAGCCCGGGCCACGCGTTCTTTCAGGAATGATCCCACCTGGGTTTCAGGCACAACGTTCAAATATTGAACACCGGCATTGTCCAGCTGAGGCATGATCCTGGCCACAATGTCACGGGTAAATTCCCATTCTTCAAATCGGCTTCCATCCGGAAATTGCGGGGAACGTTTTCCGGCCTGCAATTCACCGTGGCCGTTGTCGAGGAGCCAATAGAAGCGTGGTTGAGTAATCGTAATGCCGGCTCCAGATCCGCCAGCAGCCACTTCCACCGTCTCGGAAATCGCATCTATCAGGCCGCCTCTGCTTCTTTCTGACGCAGCAACCCTTCGGGCAATTTCTTCAGGGCTGGCAGATTCTGATGAAATAACAATCATTTCACCTTCAGCCAATTGCGCGGCATCTTCCACGGGCTGACTGGGCAGGGGAGCAAAAAGGCTGCGAAAAAAATGGGTAATGGATTTCCACATGGCTAGTCAAATGGTTGGAGAATCGGAAGAAGCCAAATATAGAAAATATTTCGGCCCTTCGTCAGAGATTCTCCGTTACCAATCGCTTGAGGCTCCGCCCCCGCCAAAATCACCACCGCCAAAACCACCAAAGTCGCCGCCGCCACCTCCCCAGGAGCCTCCACCGCCACCCCACGTACCTCCGCCCCCGCCGAACATGCTGCCCCAAAGGATCCAGGGAAGGACACTCCCCCCCCCACCACGACCTCCACGGCCTCCCCCTTTGCCGCCACCTCTGCTCATAAAGATGAACAACAGGATGATGGCAATGATCACAAATGTTTGTCCAACACCGCCCCCTGTTTCGGGAGAGTCGGGCTGGTAATATTTGCTTGTGGGTGCATCTTCATACTCGCCACGGGTAGCAAGGATGAGGGCATCCACTGCATCGCGAAGCCCGGTGTAATAATCTCCCTGCCGAAAGGCGGGCTTCATGTATTTGTTTTGTACCTCGAGCGCACGGGAGTCTGGAACAGCTCCCTCCAGTCCATATCCCACCTCAATGCGCATTTTTCGCGAGTTGGGATAAACTGCAATCAGCAGGCCATTATCGTTGGATTCTCCGCCTACTCCCCATTGCTCAGCTATGGACAAAGTAAATTCCTCCAGGATGGCATCCTCGGGCAGTTCCATGATCGCAATGGCGATCTCGTTGGAACTGCTTTCGGCATACTGGGTGAGAACAGCATTGAGCTGTTGAGCTTGCCCAGGTGAAAGCACCCCGACAAAGTCATTTACAAAGCCTTGGGAGGCTGGTACTTGCTGGCCAAAGACTTGGCCATACAAGGACCAGCAACCAAGGATGAGAAGGACAATCCAGCGACTCATTAGCGGTTAAAAAGATCGTTGACATTAGGAGCCTGATCGGCACCTGCCTGGGCCTGGAAGGTCTGCATCGACTGAAAGCCAAACATGCCCGCCCAGATGTTATTTGGGAATTTTTTCAGGTAGGTGTTGTAGCCTTGGGTAGCGTCAATAAAGCGCTTGCGCTCTGTGGAAATCCGGTTTTCAGTCCCGGAAAGCTCGGCCATCAGGGCATTGTACTGCTCGTTGGCTTTGAGGTCGGGGTAGTTTTCAGCTACAGAGAGGAAGCGGGAGAGGGCAGCAGAAAGCTGGTTTTGGCTTTCGCTAAACTTGGTCATCAGCTCTGGGTCGCGAAGCACTTCCTCTGTCACGACAATGTCTGACACCTGACGACGAGCCTGCGAAACAGAGGTGAGGGTGGCTTGCTCAAATTCTGCGTAGCGCTCAGCTGTGGCTACGAGGTTTGGAATCAGATCTGCACGGCGCTGGTACTGGTTTTGAACCTGTGACCATTTCGACACGGCATCTTGTTCCAGTTCAACAAGCTGGTTGTTGACGTTTTTTCCACTGATAAAGGCACATCCTCCCACAACAAGAACGAGGACGCCAAAAATCAAAAATGCTCTTTTCATAAGAAGGTTGAACTTTGGGGAAAGACGCGGCTAGCGTGAAGAGGTTGGAGCCGCAATCGGCGCAAAATACGCAAAACCAGCGGATTTTGTTAAGGTAGCTTAAAACCAGATTTCCTGGGCAAGCCGGAAGGTGTTGCAGTGTGCTTCAACAATGTCGCGGACATGGGGCGAATATCCCCCTCCCAGCGAAACCACAACTGGCAGGCCTTGGTGCTTGCAGGTTTCCAGCACATAGCGATCTCTGGCCTTACAACCTTTACGGCTTACTTTCAGTTTGCCCAGCCTGTCGGTTTCAAGGATATCGACGCCGGCCAGGTAGAATACCAAGTCTGGCTCGTGGTTGTCGATCAGGCGCGGCAGAGCGTTTTGTAACAGGGCGAGATAGTGGCGGTCATCTGTGCCAGCCGCCAGGCCGATGTCGAGGTCGGAGCGCTCTTTTTTAAGCGGATAGTTGGCCTCGCAATGCATGGAAAAGGTAAAGACCCTAGGCTCATTTTCAAAAATGGTGGCTGTTCCGTTTCCCTGATGGACATCCAGATCCACCACCAGAATTTTTTTCGCTTTGCCATGGTGAAGCAGCCAGTTACTGGCGATGGCTATGTCATTCAAAACACAAAATCCTTCCCCGCGGCCAGCAAATGCATGGTGTGTACCTCCCGCTGCATTCATGGCAATGCCATGCTGGCGGGCAAGCAGGGCATTTTGAATGGTTCCCTGCGCTATGTGACGACCACGCTCCACCAGCCGTGGGCTAAAGGGAAATCCCATTTTGCGGACATCCTTAGGCGTTAATGTCCCGGATTGGAGCTGGTCCCAATATTCTGGAGTGTGAGTGAGCAAAATGGTTTCCTCGCTGGCTAAAGGAGGAATGTAAAACTGACACTCCGACAATGTACCTTCATAGACCAACTGTTCCCGGATGAGGTCATATTTTTCCATGGGAAAGCGATGCCCGGCGGGAAGTGGGTGCGCATACAACGGCGACCAGGCTACGTACAATTGGGAAGTTCCCAGGCTTTTCATGTAAAGCTTTCAAAACCCGGAAGGCAGGAATTTTGTTTCACGGTTCAGAGTCGTTACCTTCTAAAGTCTCATAGATGAATCGAACTCTGTTTTCAGTCCCTCACCAGGCCTTTTTTCCTTTTTCCAACTTTGGGTCTTTTGTCCCATCTTTAAATAAAGAAATCATTATGCGTGCGCTCAAGGTGTTATTTTACAGCATTATTACCCTGGTGGTCATTGCTTTCGGGGTCGGCAATTTTGTTGAGAAAAACAAAATCACAGGCGAGGGCGATGTGCAGGAAAAAAGCATTGATGTGTCAGGATTCGATGAAATCGAAGTTGGCTCAATTATCCAGGTTTATCTTCGCACAGACAGTACCTATAGCTTAAAGGTTTCGGCACAGGGAAATCTGCATGAGCACATTCGAATTTCTGTAGAGGGCTCTGTGCTTGAAATTGATACAGAAGGGCAAATTTCATCCTCAGAGCCCATTAAAGTTTGGGTGTCAGCACCGCGAATCCAGGCTTTATCTTCTTCTGGCGCATCACATATAGTTGGACAAAACCTGATTGAGACCGAAGAGTTATCGCTAGACTTGTCAGGTGCCTCCGGCATAGAGTTGGAGCTGGCTGTGCAATCTCTTGAATGCGAGCTTTCTGGTGCCAGCGAGTTGCGATTGAAAGGATCTGGGGAAGAAACAGATCTCAATGGTTCAGGCGCGAGCAAGTGTTATGGCCATGATTACCTTACCCGCATCGCTCAGGTGGATCTTTCGGGAGCTTCCTTCGCGGAAATGGAAGTATCAGAATCCCTTGAAGGGAAAATTTCAGGAGCTGGTAAAATGAATTACCGGGGAAGTCCTGTGCAGGTTGACCTCAATCTGAGTGGCGCAGGTAGTGCCCACGTGAAATAACTTGCTGACCTAGTCGCGATTTTGCAAATCGGGGGAAATTTGGTCTGGATCCGGGGCTTCCACGGGTAATGCCCAGCTTGCGGGGTCAATGCCGGGGCGGAAGGTGATATTGGTGAACTGAAAAACCATAACAGGCTTTCCACCCTGGTAATAGGCATGCTGGAATGGCAGCACTGTTCCCCAAATCTCCCGATAGTCTGAATATCGAATTTCCACGGGCTGACAAACTCCTTTGATCACTCGCTCATCCTGAATTGCTTCAATGAGATTTGTTTTGGGATTGAGTTTTACCACCAACCCGCCTCCTGCCTTGTCTGTCAGGAGGAAAGATTCAATAGACTGCGTTCCCTG
This sequence comes from Bacteroidia bacterium, assembly GCA_041741415.1. Lineage (GTDB taxonomy): Bacteria > Bacteroidota > Bacteroidia > J057 > J057 > JANQTF01. Next base: position 111,681 of record JBGSKC010000005.1, read on the forward strand.
GCGGGTGTTGCCTTGATAGGCAATTTCGTAATTCCAACGCTCTGCCTCGAGCAGGGGGCTACCCCAACGGGAAGCTCTGAGAAGGGGTGGCATTTGTTCAAATGTCAGCTTACCGATTGATTTACTTCCGCCCTGGCTGGAAAGAGTCCAGCTCGCATCCCCCAAAAAGGTTTCAATAAAGGATTCCTCCCCACGCTGATAAACGGCTTGCCAGCGGTTTCCTTCTGCTTGCAGCCATTCCGCTTTCATAACGTCACCGGAGGCGGGCATGGTAAGGGTTCCCTCCCACAAAACCATGTCCACTCCTTCCAGGCCTTCGGCTTTGGTTGCAGCACGGTGGGCGTTGAGCAGCTCGGTTGGGAGGAGATTCTGGGCGTTGAGGGCCAGGGGAGAAAGGGTGGCTATAATAAGGGCAAGGTTGCCCGTCAGGCGGTTTAGCATGAGGTTCTGATTTGAGGCTTGGATACAAAAATAATGGGAATCCCTGCAGGATACTCAATTTTTTGAAAAAGAGGCGGGAAGGAAGCCAGGGGTTTATTCTGTTTTTCCAAAAAACAGCGAAAATGCAGCCAGGATCATGCCTCCAAAGCCCACCCAAAACCCGGGGCCAGCTATTTGGAAAAAGGACAGCGAGTCTCCGAGCATATGGATAACCTGCAAGCTGCTGTATTTGGCGATCAGGAAAAAAGTAAGCCAGGAAAAGCCCAGGTAAAGCAGATTGAGGAAAATACCTCGCTGATATTGTTTGCCAATCATAGATTTCACCACATAGAACAAGCCAAAGATGGCGAACATGAATGGCCCAAACAGCACTACCACCAACATGGCCAGCAGGGCATAGTCCTTGACGCTGTTAAATTGATTGAACACCTGAAGGAGGCCGTCTACAACGGTGCTGCCACCCGGCTGGTCCACTACGCCAGCGGCATCCAGAGAAGCCATGACGAGACTCAACCCGCTCACCGATTGACCGGCAAAGGTGAGGTAGGGCAGGAAGAAAGCGGCCAGACAAGCCGCACCTCCTAAAAACAGAACAACTTTTTCGAGTTTCATCTTTCCTGGGGATTGATTGAGGTAAAGGTAGGGAGAGATTCCCATTCTATGCTGGAATTCATCTGTCGCCCTGATAGACGCCTCCACCAAGCCAAGGTTGCGAAACTAGCCCGGCTGGCGTGGTCAAAACATTTTGATCACGCGCCTGAGGGCTTCGATCATTCTGTCAATTTCTTCGCGGGTATTGTAAAGTGCGAAGCTTGCCCTCATGGTGCCGGGAATACCCAGGCGGTCCATAATGGGCTGAGTGCAATGGTGTCCGGTTCGTAGTGCAATGCCAAGCCTGTCGGCAATGGTGCCTGCATCATAGGGATGTATATCGCCGAGAAGAAAAGAAATCACGGAGGCCTTGCGGGCAGCCTCTCCCACGATTCGCACCTGCGGAAAATTTTCCTTCAATTGTGAAGTTCCATAGGCAAGCAAATCGGCTTCGTGGGCATGAACAACCTCCCAGTCGAGCGACTGCAGGAAATCAACAGCTGCGCCAAGGCCAATCCCGCCTTCAATATGTGGAGTACCCGCTTCAAATTTGTAAGGAAGATCGTTGTAGGTGGTTTTTTCAAACGTGACCTTTTTGATCATATCGCCTCCTCCCTGATAAGGAGGCATCTGGTTGAGCCATTTTTCCTTGCCATACAAAATGCCGATACCCGTGGGTCCAAACATTTTGTGACCGGAGAACACGACAAAATCTGCATCCAGTGCTTGCACATCGATCCCTTGATGCTGAAGCGTTTGGGCTGCATCTATGAGTACCGGGATATCGCGTGCATGCGCAGCCGCGATGATCTCTTTCACCGGGTTAATCGTTCCCAGGGTATTGGAGATGTGAACCACTGATACCAGGCGCGTACGCTCGCTGAGTAGCTGGTGGAAGGCCTCCATGTCCAGTTCGCCCCGGTCGTTCATCGGAATCACTTTTAACACCGTTCCGATTTGGTCGCCCAGAAGCTGCCATGGGACAATGTTGGCATGGTGTTCCATGGCCGAGATCAGGATTTCTTCTCCGGGTTTGAAGAAGCTTCTTCCCAGCGACTGAGCTACCAGATTGATGCCTTCGGTGGTTCCTTTGGTGAAGATGACCTCATGGCTGTGAGCAGCATGTATGTATCGCTGTATTTTTTTCCTCGCCTCTTCATATGCCTCTGTGGCCACCTGACTCAGGTAGTGGACCCCCCGGTGAATATTGGCGTTTTCGTGGCGATAATATTGATTGATTCGCTCAATCACTGACAGTGGCTTCTGCGAGGTAGCCCCATTGTCAAAATATACCAGAGGCTGGCCATGCACGAGTTGGTGCAGGGCTGGAAATTGTTGTCTGATGGCTTGAAGGTCGAATGCCCCCATGTGCTGGTTATGTTGGTGTGTATGAGTTAAAATTTTTCTCTGATCCGGGCCTCAATCAGGGTTTTGACTTCCTCCATGCTGATGGCTTCAATTGCTTCCATGACAAAGGCATGGATCATGATTTTTTTCGCTTCCCGCTCTGGAATTCCCCTTGCGCGCAGGTAGAAGAGGGCAATTTCGTCGATGCGGCCTGTTGTAGCACCGTGGGAGCATTTCACATCATCTGCATAAATCTCCAATTGCGGCTTGGTGTACATGGTGGCATTGTCGGAGAGGATGATGTTGCGGCTCGACTGGAATGCATTCGTTTTTTGAGCCTGGGGCCAGACGTGTATATAGCCCGAGAACACCCCGGTAGAACTGTCGTCGAGAATGCCTTTGTACATTTCGTTGCTTGTGCAGTTTGGTACTGCATGGTCAAGGGCAGTGTGGTTGGCCACTTGCTGGAGTCCGTCAAGCAGGTAGGCGCCGTGAAGCTCTGTGTGGCTGTTTTGGCCGGACAGCTTGATTCTCAGGTCGTTGCGGACCAGATTCCCACCAAATGTCAGGGTGTAAATATGGAACCTGGCATCTTTGGCAACTACCGCACTGGTGTGCGTGATCATGTCGGCCATATTGGATTCGTCCTGGATCTTGACATATTCCAGTTCGCTGTTATCCAGCAAAATAACCTCATCCACCTGGTTTCTGAAAGACGTACCATCGCCGAGGCTCAGGTAGGTTTCCACAATTTTGGCCTGGCTATTTTTCCCTATCAGGAAGAGGTTGCGGTGCTGGCTGCCCAGGGCCTGAGTTCCGGGTTGCTGAATATGCAGGACGTGAACCGGTTTTTCGGCCACTGTGTTGTTAGGCACAAACATGACCACCCCTTCCCGGGCGTAGGCAGTATTAAGTGCAGAAAAGATGTTCCCTGCGTCAATCAGTTCTCCATGGTGGGTTTCAAACAACGCCTGCAGGGCATCGCTGGCCTGGGCAAGGGGGCTTACCTGAACCTGGCCTTCGCCAAATTGCGAAAGGGCAGGGGAGAAGACTCCGTTAACAAACACCAGCCGTTCTGCCTCAAAATCAGGGATCAAAGCGTCTTCCACCGAGTCGATGGGCAATCCGGTCCGGGTGTACTCAGTTCTGACGAGGTCCCGGACAGAGGTGTACCGCCAGTCTTCCCACTTTCTGGTAGGGACTTCAAGGGTATCAAGGGCCGCAATCGCTTCTTTTTGAACGACAGAAGGTTGCTGAAGGGCCTCCTGAAAGTAGCTGAGGAAGCTGCTGGTAGATTGATCGGTCGTCGTAGGCATGAGAAAAAATCGTTCTGAGGGAGGCTGGAAACGGGCAATCAGATCAGGATTCAACGGCTTCGGTTTTGAGCCAATCGTAGCCTTTTTGCTCGAGTTCGAGGGCGAGTTCTTTACCGCCTGATTTTACAATCCGGCCCTGGTAAAGGACGTGGACAAAGTCCGGCACGATGTGATCGAGCAGGCGCTGGTAGTGCGTGATCACAAGCCAGGACCGCTCGGGGCTACGTAGTTTGTTAACAGCTTCTGACACCACTCGCAGGGCGTCAATGTCGAGGCCGGAGTCGGTTTCGTCGAGGATGGTGAGAGTAGGCTCAAGCATGGCCATCTGGAAGATTTCGGCGCGCTTTTTCTCGCCACCGGAAAAACCTTCGTTCACGGAGCGCTTGGTAAGGTTGGCGTCAAGTTCCACGATGGCTTGTTTTTCCTTCATGAGCTTAAGGAACTCGCCGCCGGTGAGGGCTTCCTGGCCGCGGTATTCGCGGACGGAGTTCACAGCGGTGCGCATGAAGTTGGTCATGGACACGCCGGGGATCTCGACTGGGTACTGAAAGGCCAGAAATAGGCCTTCGCCAGCGCGCTCTTCAGGATCGAGTTCGAGGAGGTCTTTGCCGTGAAACAAGACCTCTCCGCCGAGGATTTCATAATCTTCCTTGCCTGCCAGCACGGAGGCGAGGGTAGATTTGCCAGAGCCATTGGGGCCCATGATGGCATGAACTTCGCCGGGCCTGACTTCCAGGCTGAGGCCTTTGAGAATTTCTTTGCCTTCGACGGAGGCACGGAGGTTGGAGATGTGGAGCATGATGTTGGTTAATTCTGTTGGGTGTCCGGGATGTACAGGCTGATTTCAATAGGTTGACACCAATAGTGTTCAGGAGAGAATTCTATCATCGCTTGCTGGGCTGATCATTTACCCCTCGCATTTTTTTTTGCAATGGGTAACAGTCGCAATTTCTGCATAGCTGCAAGAGAATTATCCCACGCTTCCTTCCAGGCTGATGCTGAGCAGTTTTTGTGCTTCTACTGCAAATTCCATCGGGAGTTGGTTCAGCACCTCGCGGGCATAGCCGTTCACGATCATGGAAACGGCTTTTTCCTCGTCGAGACCGCGCTGCTGGCAGTAGAAGATCTGATCTTCCCCGATCTTGGAGGTGGTGGCTTCGTGCTCCACGGTTCCGGTCGGGTTGCTCACCTCAATATAAGGAAACGTATGTGCTCCGCACTGGTCGCCGATGAGCAAAGAATCGCACTGTGAGAAATTTCTGGCGTGCTCTGCCCCCTTTTGGATTCGCACAAGGCCCCGATAGCTGTTTTGGCTGTGGCCAGCAGAAATCCCTTTTGAAACAATCAGCGACTTGGTGTGGCGGCCCTGGTGAATCATTTTGGTGCCGGTATCGGCTTGCTGACGACCATTGGTGAGGGCTACAGAGTAAAACTTGCCTTCTGAATAATCGCCTTTCAGCACCACGCTGGGGTATTTCCAGGTAATGGCGGAGCCTGTTTCAACCTGGGTCCAGGAAATCTTGGATTTGTACCCTGCGCAAAGCCCCCGCTTGGTCACGAAATTGTAAATCCCGCCTTTGCCCGTTTCCGGATCGCCCGGATACCAATTCTGAACTGTTGAATACTTGATTTCGGCGTTATCGTAGGCCACGAGCTCCACCACAGCTGCGTGCAGCTGGTTTTCGTCGCGCATGGGTGCGGTGCAGCCTTCGAGGTAGCTCACATAGGCGTTTTCCTCCGCCACGATGAGGGTGCGTTCAAATTGGCCTGTGCCTTTTTCGTTGATCCGGAAATAGGTGGACAACTCCATCGGGCAGCGAACACCCTTAGGAATGAAGACGAAGGAGCCGTCGGTAAACACCGCAGCATTGAGAGCGGCGTAATAATTGTCGGTGTGCGGAACCACCATGCCCATGTATTGCTGGATCAGCTCGGGGTGGTCTTGAATGGCTTCGGAAAATGAACAGAAAATAATGCCCAATTCGCCGAGTTTTTCCTTATAGGTAGTCTTGACCGAGACTGAGTCGATCACTGCGTCAACTGCAACGCCGGTTAGCATTTTCTGCTCCTGGAGGGGAATGCCCAGCTTTTCAAAGGTGCGCAGAAGCTCCGGATCAACCTCCTCGAGGCTACCCAGTTGCTTTTTTGCTTTTGGGGCCGAATAGTAAGAGATGTTTTGAAAATCAATAGCAGGATACTCAATATGGGCCCACTCTGGTTCCTCCATTTTGAGCCAGTGCCGGTAGGCTTTCAGCCTGTAATCAAGCATCCATTGCGGTTCATTTTTTTTCGCGGAAATGAAGCGTATGATGTCTTCACTCAGCCCTTTGGGAGCCATATCCGACTCAATGTCAGTTACCCAGCCGTGTTCATATTTTTTGCCTGCAAACTCATGGATGATTTTTTCATCTTCCGATAGGGCCGACAAAACGTTTTCCTCTGCCATGGGATGGGGTTTGTGCGTTTATTTAGACTTATTCTAAACGAAGGTTCTGAAAAAAAGCGGAGCAAATTCCGCAGGTTGATCGTGTTATCTACCCAAATCTATTACCTAAACTTGGGTAGATTGTTTGTGCGAATCTACCATTTTTTTTCAAAAAAACTGGCAGACCCCTCCATCTTTCTGCCCGCCCCAAGGCAGAGGGTTGGTTGTTACAGATTTTTATGTTTGTGACTCAGGCCCTGAGTTTGCTCGTAAGGAGTGTCCAGGCAGCTTCATCCAGCTCCAAAAGACTATTGAGCTTTAGATCTGCGATGGCAAAGCGGGGGTCGTCTGCGGCAAAGTGCTCAGGTACCGCCAGACAGGTCATTTGAGCTGCTTTTGCTGCCAGAACACCGTTGACACTGTCTTCAATGGCCAGGCAAGCTTGTGGAGCCACGCCCAGTGCTTCAGCAGCCCTCAGGTAAATCGCAGGGTGCGGTTTGCCATAGCGCTCGAATTCCGCAGAGCAGGTCACCTCAAATGCTGCCGACAAATTCAGTGCTTCCAGCACTGCTTCAATGAGTCTTGTCGGGGAACTGGTTGCCAGCCCAATCCGAAAGCTTGCTTCACGTGCCATTTGGAGGGTTCTATACACACCAGGCAAGGCCGCCCCCTCAGCCCTTACCCGCGCAATTACGCCGGAAAGAATGCTCTCCTGAACTTCCGGAACGGTTTTCCCCGTCCAGCCATGCGTTTGCATCCGGTATTCCAGCACCTGGTCAATGCGGATGCCCATGGTTTCGGCGGCTTCGGCCTCGGTGAGCTGCACGCCGAGGGAGGCGAGTTCCTCCCTCAGTGCCAGTCGCCAGAAGGGCTCGGAGTCCAGCAGAACTCCGTCCATATCGAAAATCACGGCTCGTTTCATGGCGGCGAAGGTAAAAATGATTATGACTTAATCCGTTTCCGGGAAAGAATTTGCCGCTTTTTTCCACCATTTCAGGTTGTCCTTCATTTTGGACCAAACGATGCGCTCCATGGCGGTTTTTTTTCGCAATTGCTTAAACTGGGCCTCAGTCATTTCCTCCCAGGCATCCGGTTCAAGGCCCACGTGAAACAGCGGCTTGAACTCTTCGCTTGTGTGGGGCGTGGAAAACCGGTTCCAGGGACAAACCTCCTGGCAAATGTCGCAGCCGTAGGCCCAACCTTCGAGCTGCTGCTGGAATGCGAACGGCAGATCCTCTCTCAACTCAATGGTGAGATAGGAAATACATTTGTTGGCGTCGATCTGATAGGGTTGCAGGGCGTCGGTAGGGCAGGCATCAATGCAGCGGGTGCAGGTGCCGCAATAGTCTTTGATGGGTCCGTCGTATTCGAGTGTTAAATCGAGAATGATTTCACCAATGAAAAAATAGGAGCCTTTTCGCGGGTGGATCAAATTGGTGTGCTTGCCAATCCAGCCGAGGCCTCCCCGTTTTGCCCAGGCCTTGTCCATCACCGGGGCCGAATCCACAAACACCCTGCCCGCGAGAGGTGATCCTGCTTCAGCTTCGATGTATCGAAATAGTTCGTAGAGCTTTACTTTCAGTACTTTGTGGTAATCTTCGCCCCATGCGTACCGGGAAATTTTGGGTGCACCTGCCGGTTGCTGTTGTGCTGGTTCCGGAAAATAGTTGTGGAGAACAGAGATCACAGATTTGGCCCCATCGACAAGGTTTCGCGGATCGATTCGCTTGTCAAAATGGTTTTCCATGTAAGCCATGGTTCCATGCCGCCCTTCGCTGAGCCATTTTTCAAGGTCTTTCGCCTCTTTTTCCAAAAGCCCTGCTTCCGAAATGCCGACCAGGTCAAAGCCGAGGCGATGCCCTTCTGCCTTGATTTTGAAGCTCATTTCCCGGCGAAAATCTGGATTCATGTGTGAAAGATAGAGGGTTTTGTTTGGGTCTCCCAATGGAGAAATCGGGCTCACATTCCCTATGGTGACCGCACTCCTGACATTGACCGTTTTCTGCTGCGGATTTGGTTCGACTTTTAGGAAAATAGGATTAGTCAGATTACAGGAAAAGTGGATGTAAAGAGGCTGGGCAGGGCGAATACCTTTGTTTCTAATAGTCGGATCAATTATGAAGCTCTCCCTGATTCTTGTCCCATTTGCCCTGCTGATCCTGGGAATGTCGCGCCCTGTGCCTTTGCCATTTCCTTCCGAATTTGGAGAAGGAACGGAAGAACTGGTGCGAATGCTCAGTTATCTTCAAGAGGCAAAGCTTGCGGACAGGGCCTATTTTTCCCGGTTTCTGGAGCCAACAAAGGAAGACTGCGAAGCGATTTTCGAGTCTTCGGCTGCAGTACACTTTTTCAGGTGGGAGCGGCGTGTCCACCGCCGGATCCGGCCCATTGTTACTCCTTTTTCCGACGTACAAACGGAGCTGGCCATTTGGGAAACCCATCGGGCGGAGTTGCTATCTTATGAGGGGCAGGCCAGTGCCTTTCCGGGCGGTTATCGCGAAATTGCCCGCTTTTTGAAGCCTGGAGTGCAGGTGTATCGGGTGAGTTTCAGAGAGCCCGGCCGGGTCTATGGGGCTTCCTATGATTTATTTGTGCACGTAAACGGCCATTGGGTGCTGCTATGGGAGCCCTGGCGGGTGGCGATATGAAGTTGCCTTGCTTATCAGGTCTTTCCATTCCAGACCCCTTCAGGTAAACGATTGCCTTCTGAAACGGGCAGCAGATAATAGTAAACCCAGGCTTTTTCTTGTCCTGACCTCCACCAAACATCCGCAAGCCGCCTTTCATACAACTGCTTGCGGCCCCGATGGGGAAAGGCATCTTCATAACGGTCCAGCTTGTCAAGTACCTTCGGCAAAGTAAGCCAGAGCAGGTCTCCCTGCACCCATTCGTCTGGCCCCTGGGCAGGTGTCATGGCGGGGTATTCACCCAGGTCGTAAAGACGCCCCGGGGTTTTTGCTTCGCCGAGGTAGCGGTAGTCATTGTGAAAAAAATTGCTGTCCAGAATCCCTTCAGGCTCATTGAAAACGGGCCGCAGGGTTCCGTACACAAACAGGAGGAGATTCATCGATGGGTGCATGTTGGATTTCAGGAAAATATGGGCAATATCTTGTGAGTGATGTCGGTTTCCGACGAATGACCGCAGCCTTTCCTTGAAAATGATGTGGTTGAATCTGGTAAGAAAACAATCGGAAAAAGCCCGGGCTCAATCATGAAAAGAAGTCTCCGTGGCATGGGGTTTGTATTCTAACTGGAACATTTCCCGTTGTCGAACCAATATTTTCCCCAGCCATGGTCGCAGCAACTTTTCCCAAGCGCACCTACCCGATTGTTATTTTGTTCACCCTGGCCTGTGTGCTGGGGTTGGCGGGCCCTGGTACCATCGGGAAACGCTTCATGAGTGAGCGCAATACCAGCAAAGACGGAAACTTGCTCTGGGTGAATGAGGCGCAAATTAAGGAACTGATTGGATATCCTGTTACGGCCTATCAATCAGGGATTCAGGGGCAGGTTGATCTTCGGGTGCTGGTTCATCCGGATGGTTATGTTATGGACTTTGAATCTGACCGCGCAGCCCATCCACTGTTGGAAATGGCCTGTGTGGAAGCTTTGCCCTACGCCAAATTTCGGTCTCTCGAAGACCCAAAGCTCGAATCTCCTGCCTGGGCCTCTCTGCATTTCGACTTCCGTGGAGCCTTCGGAAGCGACCGATGAGCAACCTTGCCCGAGGAATAAAGCCTTGAGCGAGAGGGGTAAGAATTCTTTTTCTGGCAGGTAGGGAAAACCGCTTGTCAGATTTTCTTATTTTTAGCCGTTACAAACGGAGAAACCGAGAAACCTATCCCGTGATGAAGAGAATGCGACTCGTCTTAATCAGCCTTTGGTTGCTGCTGGCAGGGCCACTTTTGCTGGAAGCCCAAATCACCAGCTACCCCTACATTCAAGATTTTGAAAATGGGCCCGCAGGCTGGACGGCCGCCTGGATTGCCCCTTCCGGCATTCCGAAAGTGTCGTGGGTGCATGGCACCCCTGCCAAGCCGGTGATTAACACCGCCGCTTCGGGCACCAAATGTTGGATGACCGGCAACTCAAGCATCACCAGTTTTGCTTACCAGGCAAATGAATTTTCTGCAGCGCTAAGTCCTTATTTTGACTTCAGCAACCTGAGCAATCCCTACATCAGCGTCAATGTGTTTTGGGAGTCGGAGTTTTCATTCGATGGCACTGTGCTTCAGGCTACCACTGATTCAGGAGCCACCTGGGTGCGGGTAGGGAAGGCCGGCGATCCGGTTAACTGGTACAACGACAATTCGGTCAATGGCAACGCTTCGTATGGTGGTCCGGGAGGCCAGCTTCAAGGCTGGTCGGGCAACTTCACCCCCATTGGTGCAGGCCTGGCAAGCAATGGTTCCCAAGGCTGGATCAATGCCCAACATTCGCTGGATTTTCTGGCAGGGGAGCCTGATGTGCGCTTTCGGTTTGCTTTTGCCTCGGATGGATCTGGCCAGGATGATGGCTTTGCCTTCGATGATTTCCTCATCGCCGATATTCCTGTGTTTGACCTCGGCCCAGACACAACTCTCTGTTTTGCCGACACCCTCATTCTCACCGCTTGTATCCCCACCGGGTTGAAATACAAGTGGAACACTTCTGTGATCGATACCTTTTGCACCAAAGTGGCGGTGAAAACCGATATTTATATCATTGAAATTGAAGATTCTCTCGGCTTTACCCTCCGCGACACCATCTCTGTATTTGTTTCCTCTACCAATGCCAACCTTGGATCCGATCAGCTAATTTGTCCGGGCGACACCGTGAACCTGGTTCCAGCCAAGCCAGGCCCTTTGCGGCTTTGGGAGCCAGGGAACACAACGGGTGTGTCTTTGAAGGTGTGGCAAACTGGTTCCTACAAATTTACGACTTCTGACCAGTTTGGCTGTACAGAGGTGGATTCTGTGGACATCGTGGTCGATTTCGTGCCCGTTGTGGAGCTGGGGAACGATACCCTCATCTGCAATGGCTCCACGGTGATTCTGGATGCAGGTGCCGGAAACCCTGGTACTTCCTACCTTTGGAACATCCCCGGCGCCACCACCCAGACCTTCTTCATCTCTGCTCCTGGAAAATATTGGGTAGATGTAGTCACCGCGGCGGGCTGTTTGGAAACAGACACTGTGAACATAGCAGTGGCACTGGCCCCCGTGGTAAACCTTGGTCCTAATTTTACAGCCTGCGAGCCTTTTACGCTGAATGCCAACAACCCGGGCTCAACTTATTTGTGGTCTACCGGCGTCCAAACTCAGTCTATCACCACCTTCAACCCCGGAACCTACTGGGTAAGAGTAACAAACCAATTTGGATGCGTAGCATCTGACACGATCTCGGTGCAGATTGCTTCTATTCCTTCGGTGAATCTCGGTCCCGACCTTGTGGTGTGCAATGGTTCCAGCGTTACCCTCAACCTCGCCAATCAAGGGGCCACCTATTTCTGGTCTACGGGCGCCACCACCCAAACCATCAATGTGAAAGATGCCGGCATATACATAGGAACCGTAACCAACGCCGCCGGTTGCTCCCGCTCCGATACGGTGGAGGTGGTGGAATCTCCGCTGTTTGTGAATCTGGGACCTGATATGGTCATCTGCCAGGGCGACAGCACCCTGCTCGACGCCGGTTCGACAGGCAGCTCTTTCATCTGGTCAACAGGTGCTACCACACAGCAAATCTGGACAACTGTTGGCGGTACTTTTATCGCCCAGGCTGCTGATCAGGCCGGAAATTGCGTGGCAAAAGACACCATTGTGGTAACAGCTTCGCCAGATTTTGTGCCCACTATCACAGTCCCGGATTCATCCATCATCTATCAGGCGGTCCAGTTCCAATACAACAGCGGCGGCAACCCAACCAGCTGGCTCTGGGACTTTGGAGATGGCAATTCGTCAAGTCAAAAAAATCCCACGTACACTTACAATGCCGTTGGCAGTTTCGATGTGTGTGTTACTGCCAGTGACGGGATTTGTGCCAACACAGTTTGCAGTACCATTTTCGTGGACATTTTCACTGGCCTGGAGGATGAGCTGAACATCGATTGGACCATCAGTCCGAATCCTGCTTCGGATGAAGTATTTATTTCTCTGACGCTGCCAGTGCCTGCTCATGCCACCCTCACCGTTCAGGATGTGTCTGGCAGAATAGTTGCCCAACAAGCTCCCGGTCTTATCAGCGAATGGGAGCATCGTCTGGCTGTTTCCGGGTGGGCCCAAGGGTTATATTTTGTAAAACTGGAAACCGAAGGCTATACCTTATACAGGAAGCTTTTCGTCCGATAAGGAAATGATCCCTACTTTCATGCCGCCGGACTCACCATCCGGCGGTTTTATTTTGCCGCACAACCTTCCCAAACGAACCTGCCGCATGTCCAGTACCAGAAATGAAGTTCACGTTTTTGCTCCTGCAAGCGTTGCCAACGTTGCCTGCGGGTTCGATACCCTGGGGTTTGCCATTCATCGCCCCGGCGATGATGTGATTGTGCGGTTCAGTGATGAGCCTGGCCTGCGGATCAGCCTCATTACCGGCGACAATGGCAAGCTCACCCGGGATCCCGAAAAGAATACAGCAGGTGTGGCAGCATTGGCATTGATAAGGCATCTTGGCCTGAGCCAGGGCATTGAGATGGAACTTCATAAGGGAATCCCCGCCGGGTCGGGCCTGGGATCGAGTGCCTGCAGCGCAGTGGCAGGAGCCTTTGCCGTGAATGAGCTGCTGGGAAAGCCGCTTAGCAAAGAACAGCTTCTTCCCTTCGCCCTCGAAGGTGAAGCCATTGCTTCCGGAGGCGATATCCATGCTGATAATGTCGGACCCTGCCTGTTTGGCGGTATTGTGCTGGTTCGGAGCAACAAAGACCTCGACACGGTGAATATCCCTGTGCCTGAGCACCTTTACTGCGCCGTCGTCTTGCCGGCACTTGAAGTTCTCACAGCAGATGCCCGCAGCATTCTTCGCAAGGAACTCTCCCTGAAAGATGCCATTACCCAGTGGGGAAACCTTGGGGGGCTTGTTGCCGGACTGATGAAAGCTGACTATGGGCTGATCAGCCGGTCTCTTCATGACGTGGTGGCCGAGCCTTACCGTGCTGCGCTGATTCCGCATTTTTATGCGGTGAAACAGGCGGCCCTGGCTGCGGGGGCTTTAGGTTGCAGCATTTCCGGCGCGGGGCCGGCAGTTTTCGCCTTGTGCGAAGGCGATGAAAGCGCCTTCAAGGTGGGAATTGCCATGCAGTATGCCTTCCTCGACGCCGGAATGGATTGTGAACGCTTTATTTCCCCGATCAATACTTTGGGCGCACAGCGAATCAAATAGACCGGAAGGTTTTTACCCCCTTCACGAGCATGAAATTTTACTCCACCCGACAGCCTCAAGCCTTCGTGGAACTGGCCGAGGCCGTTTTGCAGGGCCTGCCTCCCGATAATGGCCTGTACATGCCGGAACGGCTCGAAGCATTAACGCCTGAATTTTGGCGGGAAGCACGGAACGTCCCGTTTGTTGATGTGGCCCTGGCCATGACTAAGCAATTGGTGGGAGACAGCGTTCCCACAGCCGACCTGGAAGGCATTGTGGTGCGCGCCTGTGCGATGGATGCTCCGCTTGCAAAGGTCGATGATCGCTTTGTGCTGGAATTATTTCACGGGCCTACCCTTGCTTTTAAGGACTTTGGTGCGCGCTTCATGGCCCAGTTGTTGGCCTGGCTAAACCGCGGAGCTGATCAGCAGCTCCACATCCTCGTGGCGACTTCAGGCGATACCGGCGGGGCAGTTGCAGCAGGATTTGCCGAAGTATCAGGCATTGAGGTAACTATTTTGTATCCACAGGGGAAGGTGTCGCCTTTGCAGGAAAAGCAGCTCACCACCTGGGGAGGCAATATCCGGGCACTGGAGATTGACGGCACCTTTGATGATTGCCAGGCGCTTGTGAAGCAGGCATTTCTGAACATGGAGCTTCAGCGTCATCTCCGGCTTTGTTCGGCAAATTCGATCAACATAGCCCGGCTTATTCCTCAAAGCTGGTACTATGCCCGTGCCTGGCAGCAACTTCCCGAACAGGCTGATACGCCTGTGTTTTGTGTTCCAAGCGGCAATTTTGGCAATCTTACCGGAGGGCTTTTTGCCCAGCGGCTCGGCCTGCCTGTTCACCATTTTGTGGCTGCTACCAACGCCAATGACACTGTTCCCCGCTTTTTGACAGAAGGACATTACCTGGCTAAGCCCTCTGTGGAAACTTTGTCAAATGCGATGGATGTGGGAAATCCAAGTAACGTTCAGCGGCTCATGGACCTGCTTGGCGAAACCGCAGGGGATTGGGAAAGGCATCTGACTGGGATCTCAATCAACGACAGCGACACCCTGGCCACGCTTCGCCGTGTTTGGGAGCAGCATGGTTACTGCCTGGATCCTCACGGGGCTGTGGGCTGGGCGGCACTCGACAAACTGAGCCATCAATGGCCGGGGCACCCGCATGTGCTGCTTGAAACTGCCCACCCGGCAAAGTTTCCGGAAGTGCTGGCCCGGGCGCTCGGTGGAGAACCGCCAAGTGCTGAGGCGCTGGAGCGGTTGCGGCATTTACCTTCCCAAAAAACCAGCCTCCCCGCAGACAGCCCGCAGTTCAATCAATGGCTGATGGATCATCGGTAGCAAGTGGAGGGAACCCGCGGGCAACTGCCTTTGTCAGCCAGCCGACTTAGAAGCAATTAACTCATTGTCAGCGTAAACCAACCGGACAAGTGGCGTTTGAAGGGTATCCTTACACCTTCAATGTCCTCAAGCACATGATTCGGTTATCTTTGTTTTTTGCTGGTTTCGCGGTGCTTGTCAGCGCCTGCGTCGGGGTGGACAAGCTGCCTGACGAGGTAAGAGCGGTGGAAATCACGAGTTCTGCCACCGTTCTTTTCGAAGGAGAGCAGGCACAGGCAGAGGCAAAGCTTGTCAATCCATTTGGCGACAGGTTTGGCGGGCCGGTAACATGGAGCAGCAGCGATCCGGCTATTGCAACGATTGATGAGCAGGGGTTGATCCTAGCGCTGAGCAGAGGGCAGGTCGAAGTGATAGCCCGGTACGAGGGCCTGGCATCGAATCGGTTGTTTGTCACTGTCGTTGCGGATCCAACGGAGGTGGCGGAGGTTCTCATTTCTGGAGATCAGGCGATCCTGAGGCCTGGAGACATGTCGTTCTTAAGTGCCAGCGCAAGAAATGCTGCGGGAGACAGCATTGAGGGGGCAGTGTTTACGTGGCGAAGTGAAGATCCACAGGTGGCTGCGGTGAGTGAGTCGGGGGTGGTAACCGCGCTGGCGAGCGGTCAAACCCTGATATTTGCCCAAACCAGCAACATTTCCTCTGCTGGCTACGCGCTGGAAGTTGCTTCCACTTCGCTCATGGGGACGTTTGCCGGATTAAATGGATACAATGTGGAGGGGTCTGTGTTTTTGGAAAATGGGCCAAACGGCCCGGTGATTCGCCTGGGCGACGATTTTCAATCCTCCAATGGCCCGGGACTTTATGTATATCTCAGCAACAGCGCCAACAGCGTGGCTGGTGGGGTGGAAGTTGGAAAGCTCAGAAAAAATGCTGGTGCAGACACCTATGAATTGCCAGGTGGCGTGGGCCTTACCACTTACAAAGTGGTGATCATTTTGTGCAAGCCTTTCAGCATCCCGTTTGGCTCTGCAACCCTGAATTAGGCAGCTTTCCTCTCCACCCTTTGAGTCGTCCTGTATATGAAACTCCGCTTTTTTTTCTTTTCCCTCCTCCTGCTTTCTTTGTCTGGCTTGAGAGCCGGAGGGCCCTGGCCGGCGGGAGCTGGCAAAGCCTACCTCAAGCTGGGCCAGCGTGCGCTGGTAAGCGATCGTTTTTTCAATCCGGAAGGCGCGATCATTCCCATCACCACCACCGGCGTTTTCATTACCAGCGCCTATGCTGAATATGGCCTAAGCGACCGCTGGACAGCCAAGGCCTATCTTCCGTTTTTTTTCAGGGCTACCCTCAACGAAGTTCGTTTCGCACAAAGTGGACGGGTTGAGCCAGGGGATCAGTTCAATGGTCTGAGCGATGCAGATCTGGGCATTTCCTATGCACTCATGACCGGAAAACCGTTTGCGCTCGGTTTTACGGCAAGGGTTGGCTTGCCGATCGGCAATCCTTCTGGGGGCGCAACTGGCTTGCTCCAGTCGGGCGACGGCGAATTCAACCAGCTCTTGCTGCTCGACTGGGGCTATTCATTCTGGCCCAAAAAAGCATTTATCAATGGGAGCCTGGGATTTAATAACCGCACCCGTGGGTTTTCTGATGAAGTGCATGCTTCCTTTGATGCGGGAGGCACTGTTGGCGACAGCTGGACAATTCTGCTCAAGACCTACCTGGTGAGGTCGTTGTTTAATGGGTCCGCCCCGCAGGCAAACACTGGAATCTTCTCCAACAATACCCAGTATCTGAGCTTTGGGCCGGAGGTAAATTACCAGCTTGGCGAACGATTCGGGCTAAGTGGCGGAGCGTTTTTTGCCACAGCCTCCACAAACGTTCTCGCTGCACCCAGCCTGGAAGCAGGGTTGTTCTGGAAGTTGTAAATGACACTTAGCCCATGCTTCAAATGAGGCGTTACTTCTATTTGCCACCTTCAAAGCGGTGGATCCCCGATTTTCTTTTCAGTTAACCCCGGAATATTTCTCCGAGGGAGAACGAAGCAAGTCTTAAGACCTCTGATGGCAACCCTTCCCTTTCCAGGTACAGGCTATCCCTTACCGGCGAGGGGAGGGGTGATGTTTACGGTGAATGGGTTGGGTTTTCATCGTATAACGGTCATATGTGCTGGCCCTTTGCCAAATGAGAAGAACGGCAGATGTTGGGAATTAAAATATCATGTTTAATTTTACTAATCAACTGACTGACAGGCATTTTCAATAAATAAATTCCCCTCCCTGCTTCGCTTCAAAAAAGCCGGGGCAAATGGAGGCCGCAAGATCTTGAAAGCGCTATAAACCAAAGGAATAATTATGCAAACATAGGAATCCTGCCAGCCGGGCGGCTGCCAAAAGCTTTGGATTTCTCCCTTCATTCTCAACATATTGGCATCAATTCAGCGCTTTTATTGAAAGTTTTTAAGCCTGACAAACCTGCCAGGGCTTCTCTGTTTTTCCCTCACCGCCGCTTTTACATGAATATCAACCGCCACAGCAAGGCAGTAACCCAGGACGAAACCCAGCCCGCTGCCCAGGCGATGCTCTATGGTATCGGCCTGAAAGAAGAAGACTTTTCAAAGGCCCTTGTCGGCATCGCTTCCACTGGCTACGAAGGCAACCCCTGCAACATGCACCTGAACGACCTGGCCATTGAGGTCAAGCGGGGCGTGGAGGCATCCGATCTGGTTGGGTTGGTTTTTCATTCCATCGGCATCAGCGATGGCATCTCGATGGGAACCTCCGGAATGCGGTATTCCCTGCCCTCCCGCGAGGTCATTGCCGACTCCATCGAAACTGTGGTGGCAGGCCATGCCTACGATGCAGTGGTAACGGTGGTGGGCTGTGATAAAAATATGCCTGGTGCCATGCTGGCCATTTCCCGGCTTGACCGGCCCGCGTTGCTTGTATATGGCGGCACCATTGCCACCGGCGAGTACCAGGGCCGCAAGCTCGATGTGGTGTCTGCATTCGAAGCCCTTGGCGAAAAAACTGCAGGAACCCTCAGCCCGGAAGATTTCAAGGCCATCATTCAAAGAGCCTGTCCGGGTCCCGGTGCCTGCGGTGGCATGTACACAGCCAACACCATGGCCTCGGCCATTGAGGCCCTCGGGATGAGCTTGCCCGGCAGCTCCTCGCGGCCTGCTGTGAGCGTTGACAAGGTGGAAGAGTGTCGCAAAATCGGCAGGGCCATTCGCCATTTGCTCGAAATCAATCTCCTGCCTTCGCACATCCTGACCAAAAAATCTTTTGACAATGCCGTGACCCTCGTTATGGCCCTCGGCGGCTCGACCAATGCCGTTCTGCACCTCATCGCCATGGCCAAAGCCGCAGGAGTTCCCTATGGGCTGGAAGATTTTCAGCGAATCAGCGATGCGACTCCCTTGCTGGCAGATCTGAAGCCAAGCGGAAAGTATCACATGGAGGATGTGTTCCGGATCGGCGGCATGCCTTCAATTATGCGAATGCTTCTCGAAGAAGGCTTTCTCCACGGCGACTGCCTCACGGTAACAGGGAAAACGATCGCTGAGAACGTGGCTTCGGCCCCTCTTCCTGCCCGAGATAATCAGGTGGTAGTGCATGTAGATCGCCCGCTCAAAAGCAACGGTCATATCCAGATCCTGTTTGGGAACCTTGCCCCTGAAGGCGCGGTTGCCAAAATCACAGGAAAAGAAGGAGAGCGATTTGCCGGTCCTGCCCGCGTGTTTGATTCGGAGCAGGCAGCTAATGATGCCATCATGGCCAGGACCATTGAGCCCGGGGAGGTGCTGGTGATTCGCTATGTGGGCCCCAAAGGCGGCCCTGGCATGCCCGAAATGCTCAAGCCCACTTCCGCCATCATGGGGGTTGGGTTGGGTTTGTCAGTTGCCCTGATCACAGATGGGCGGTTTTCCGGCGGCACACATGGCTTTGTTGTGGGCCACATTACGCCCGAAGCTGCGGTGGGAGGGCCCATTGCCCTGGTGCAGGATGGCGACCTTGTTGAAATCGATGCCATTGCCCGGACCCTGCACCTGAATGTTTCGGCACAGGAGCTTGCAAAGAGGGCGGCAGCCTGGGTGGCTCCTCATCCAACTGCCACCCGGGGGGCCCTTGCCAAATATGCACAGCTGGTCTCATCTGCTTCAGAAGGTTGTGTTACGGACGAATTTCAACCTGGCCCCGGCGTTGTTCAATCACGGTAAAGCCTGCAGATGACTTTATTACTCGCCCAAAAAAAATCTTTATGCACTCCTTGTCTCATGCCCCTTCTTTGGAAATGCCCACAGAATTGAAACAGGTCTCGGGTTCAGAAGCGTTGCTGCTCTCGCTGCTTGAGCAGGGAGTCGATACGATCTTCGGATATCCCGGCGGAGCCATCATGCCAGTCTATGATGCGCTTTACGACTACCAGGACCGGCTGCGCCATATTTTAATGCGCCATGAACAAGGCGCTACCCACGCTGCACAAGGCTATGCCAGGGTCACCCGTAAGCCGGGGGTTTGTTTGGTGACTTCCGGGCCGGGTGCGACCAACCTTGTAACTGGTATTGCCGATGCCATCATGGACTCCACCCCGCTGGTGTGCATCACCGGCCAGGTGTCAAGCCACTTGCTGGGCACGGACGCCTTCCAGGAAACAGACGTGATCTCTGTGACCATGTCCATCACCAAATGGAACTACCAGATCACCAAGGCTGCCGAGATACCACACATCATGGCCAAAGCCTTTTTCATTGCCAATTCCGGGCGACCGGGACCAGTGCTCATTGATATTTGCAAAGATGCGCTTCTGGGCCAGTTGGAATATGAGTATAGGCCTGTCACGAAGGTAAAAGCCTACCAGCATAAGCCACAGGTCGTTCAGGCCGACTTGCAGCGGGCTGCAGAATTACTCAATCATGCCGAGCGCCCCTTTTGTCTCATGGGCCACGGGGTGATGGTGTCGGGCGGGCAGGATGTATTTCGCCAGGTGATTGAAACGGCAGGAATTCCGGTTGGCTCAACCATGCAGGGGCTTTCGGCTTTGCCTTCCGACCACCCGCTGCATACCGGCATGCTCGGGATGCATGGTAATTATGGCCCAAACATTTTGTGCAACAAGGCAGATGTAATTCTAGCCGTGGGAATGCGGTTTGACGACCGGGTAACGGGCGACGTGAAGCGGTATTTGCCGAATGCAAAGATTATCCATGTGGAAATCGATCCATCGGAGATCGATAAAAATGTGCGGACCGAGGTGGCGCTGCTGGGCGATGCAAAAGAAGTGCTTGAGGGATTGCTTCCTTTGCTGAAAACACGGCGTCATGATGCCTGGCTGGCCCGTTTTCGCGAGGCCGACCAGATCGAATTTGAGAAAGTAATTCAGGGCGACATCCACGCCCTGGGGCCCCAGATAAGGATGGCGGAGGTGGTTCATGCCCTCTCTGAAAAAACAAAGGGAGAGGCCACTGTGGTAACCGATGTGGGCCAACACCAGATGGCGGCAGCCCGCTACTACAAATTCAAGGAGACTGATGCCTGGGTTTCATCAGGAGGCCTTGGCACCATGGGTTTTGCTGTTCCTGCGGCTTTTGGTGCAGCAGTGGCCCGCGCTGACCGGCCGGTGCTTTGCTTTGTGGGCGATGGTGCATTTCAGATGACGCTTCAGGAACTGGTGGTGCTTGTGAATGAGAAAGCACCGGTAAAAATTGTACTGCTGAACAACGGCTTTCTTGGCATGGTGCGCCAGTGGCAGGAGTTGTTTTTTGACAGAAGATATTCGTTTGTTCAACTCCAAAACCCCGATTTTGTGGCAGTTGCCAGGGCGTTTGGCCTTCAGGCAAGCAGGGTAGAACACCGGGAAAACCTCTCAGCAGCCCTCGATGACATGCTGGCCTGTGAAGGACCCTATCTGCTGGATGTGATTGTGGAGCAGGAAGGCAATATTTTCCCCATGATCCCGAGCGGATGCAGCGTGGATGAAATTAAATTAGAGCCATGACCTTCGTCGAAGAATTTTCTACTACTACGCTGAACGGGCAAAAAACCGCTGTTGCACCTGCATCGGCGGCTACGCCCGGAGCGGCCCGGCTTTCTGCTTCTTCGTTTATGGAAAAATTCACCCTGTCTATTTTTACTGAAAACCGCATCGGAGTGCTTCACAGGATCACAACGGTGTTCACCAGGCGGCACCTGAGTATTCAAAGCCTTACTACCTCAGAAACCGAAGTTCCGGGTATTTTCAGGTTCATTATTGTTCTGGAGACTTCTGCTGCAATGGCAGAGAAGGTCAGGAAGCAGCTTGAAAAAATCATCGGGGTAATCCGGGCATTTGCGCTCCGTGAGGAGGATGTGGTGCACCAGGAGCTGGCTATGTACAAGGTTTCCAATGCCCGGGTAAATGAAGGAGGATTTGAGACCCTCATTCGCGACAACCATGCACGCGTTCTGAGTTTTGGTGCCGATTACATCATGATCGAAAAAACCGGGCACCCACGGGAAATGCTGCATTTGTTCAACGCCCTTGAGCCCTATGGCGTGATGGGTTTTTCCCGTTCGGGCACCATTGCCATCTCCAAGCGGCCTTTGCTCAGCGAAGAGGACCGCCAGGCTCTGCGTGGCAATTACTGAAACAGTAGCACCTTCCCGACAGGCGCTTTCCCTTACCCAATTTACCGACACATCAGTTTACCGTTTCAATTATGGCAACTTTGAATTTTGGCGGCGTCATCGAGGAAGTGGTGACCAGAGAAGAATTCCCCTTGAGCAAAGCCCAGCAGGTGCTGGAAGGCGAGGTGCTGGCGATTCTTGGCTACGGGGTTCAAGGCCCTGCCCAAGCGCTCAACATGCGCGACCAGGGGTTTCAGGTCATCATTGGCCAGCGGAAAGGCGGCGCTTCCTGGGAAAAAGCCCTGGAAGACGGCTGGGTTGAAGGCGAAACCCTGTTTGAAGTGGAGGAAGCCTGCGAGCGCGGCACCATTCTCATGAACTTGCTTTCCGACGCCGGGCAAATTGCTTCATGGCCAACCCTCAGGCAACATTTGACACCCGGGAAATCCCTTTATTTTTCACATGGGTTTGGCATCACCTTCAACGACCAAACCGGGATTTATCCGCCCGAAGGCGTGGATGTGTTTTTGGCGGCACCCAAGGGCTCAGGCACCAGTGTGCGCCGAAACTTCCTGGCCGGTGCAGGGATTAACTCCAGCTACGCCGTTTATCAGGACGCCTCTGGCCGCGCAGCCGAAAAGGCCATGGCAGTTGGCATTGCCATTGGTTCCGGATTTTTGTTTGAAACCACCTTTCAGAAAGAAGTATACTCCGACCTCACAGGTGAGCGTGGCGTGCTGATGGGAGCTTTGGCCGGCATCATGGAGGCACAGTATGACCTGCTTCGCAGCAAAGGGCACACCCCATCGGAAGCTTTTAATGAAACGGTAGAAGAGCTGACCCAGAGCCTGATCCGGTTGGTTGGCGAAAACGGCATGGATTGGATGTATGCCAATTGCTCCACAACGGCTCAGCGCGGCGCCCTTGACTGGAAAGGCCGTTTCCGGGATGCGACCAAACCTGTGTTTGAAGACCTGTATGAAAGCGTGGCTACAGGCAACGAGGCCCGCATCACGATTGAAGCCAATGCCAAGGCCGATTACCGGGCTGGTTTGGCAAAGGAACTCTCGGCGATTCACGATTCAGAGATGTGGCAGGCCGGGATCACAGTGCGGTCTTTGCGCCCGGAGAACCAGAAGGTTGCTCAATAGCGAAGCCAGGTCATAAGAAAAGAAGGCCGATTGCACAAAGCAGTCGGCCTTCTGCGTTTGGCAGAAATTGGAGGGATACCTTATCCACATTTCCACATAAAGGATTGCAAGAAAGGAAGACCGTTTTTTAGAGGTTGTCCACCCCTTTTTGCCAGGTTATACACATCCTTTCTGGCTGGCAGAAAAGTTGACAGATCCGGGCTAGGATTGCAAAATCGGGGTTTGGTTCTTCGGATCGCTCCGTGTAACTTGCGACGATTTTTACAGATTGCTTGACATCTATTCCAACATTTTTCCATTCATGGCAAATCCCAGCGTCAATACAGGCAGAGTTGCTCAGGTGATCGGACCGGTCATCGACGTGGAGTTTGGTGGCGAAGGCTCCTACCTTCCCCGCATTCTCAATGCCTTGTACATCGACCGTCCAGGTCAAAGCCGCCTTGTTCTTGAAGTTCAACAGCACCTTGGTGAAAACCGTGTCCGGGCCATTGCCATGGACTCTACCGATGGCATCGAGCGCGGCCTGACTGTGGTCGATGCTGGCGCAACCATCTCAGTGCCCGTTGGGGATGAAATCCGCGGTCGCCTTTTCAACGTGACTGGTGCCCCCATCGACGGTCTGCCAGCACCTACCTCTGGCGAAACCTATTCCATCCACGGCTCCGCCCCCCGCTTCGAAGATCTTTCCGTAGAGCCTGAAGTGCTCGTGACGGGGATCAAAGTGATTGACCTGCTCGCTCCTTATCTGAAAGGGGGGAAAATCGGTCTCTTTGGTGGTGCAGGGGTAGGAAAAACGGTGTTGATCCAGGAATTGATCAACAACATCGCTTTGAAGCATGACGGTTTGTCTGTGTTTGCCGGTGTTGGAGAAAGAACCCGCGAAGGGAATGACATTCTCCGTGAAATGATCGAAGCCAAGGTGGTGAAATATGGTGATGATTTTGAGGAAGGCATGCACCACGGTGGCTGGCCACTCGAAAAAATCGACATGGAGGCCCTGAAAGACTCCAAGCTCACCATGGTGTTTGGCCAAATGAACGAGCCTCCCGGTGCCCGCGCCCGCGTGGCCCTCACAGGGTTGACCATCGCCGAATACTATCGCGACGGCAACAAAGAGGACGCCAAGGGCCGCGATGTGCTGTTCTTTATTGACAACATTTTCCGCTTTACCCAGGCTGGTTCCGAAGTGTCGGCACTTCTGGGGCGTATGCCTTCTGCCGTGGGGTATCAACCCACCCTGGCTTCCGAGATGGGTGCCATGCAAGAGCGCATTACGTCCACCAAGCGCGGTTCGATTACCTCTATTCAGGCCATCTACGTGCCTGCTGACGACTACACCGACCCCGCTCCTGCCACGACTTTCGCCCACCTTGACGCCACTACTGAGCTTTCCCGCGCCTTGTCGGCCATCGGGATTTATCCTGCCGTGGACCCGCTTTCTTCTACCTCGCGGATTCTCAGCGCCGACATCGTTGGCAAAGAGCACTATGAGTGTGCCCAACGCGTGATTCAGATTCTGCAAAAATACAAGGAGCTTCAGGACATCATCGCCATTCTTGGGATGGACGAACTCTCCGATGAAGACAAGCTTTCTGTGGAGCGCGCCCGCAAAGTTCAGCGCTTCTTGTCGCAGCCTTTCTTCGTGGCAGAAGCCTTTACCGGCAACCCTGGCCAGTTTGTGGAAATTGAAGAAACCATCCGTGGGTTCAACATGATCCTCAACGGTGAGCTCGACCATTTGCCCGAAAACGCCTTCTACCTGCGTGGCAACATCGAGATGGCCATCGAAGCAGGCGAAAAAATGATGTCTGAAGCCAACGCGTAACGTTCACCGATTAGCGAGTCCTCATGAGTACCTTCCAATTGGAGATTGTTACCCCAGAAGCAAGCGTCTTCTCCGGAGAAGTCAGGAGTGTGTCTGTGCCAGGCACCCAAGGCGGCTTTCAGGTGCTGCATAACCACGCTCCGATCATTTCCACCCTCGGGAAAGGTCGGCTGAAGTTTGTCAAAGCAAATGGCGAAGAAGTGGAATACAGCCTGGAAGACGGGGTTATTGAGGTGCTAAATAATAAAGCTATTGTTCTGGCAGAGAAGCTGATCCAAGCCTAATTTGCCGCCAGACAGCTTGATACTGTGTTTGTTTGTTGTAGAAAGGCCGGTTTTCTCCCTGAGAAATCGGCCTTTTCGTTTGTGTGCCCGGGTGGTCATGCCTCCTGAAAGGTGCTTCGTTTCGTAAGTTTTTCAGGCAGGTATTGATTTTTCGCGCGAAGATGCGGAACTTATCCCCCAGAGTAATCAAGATCGGCTTTTCCCCAACACGGATCTATTTGTCTCACCTCGCTGTCTTTGCCCTGGCAATGGCAGCAGAACAAGGCTTTTACTCTCATGGAGATCCGTACGTGTTGCCGCCGTGGCTTCCTTGCCCTGGCGATTTGGGGAACCTTCCTGCTTTGGTCCAATCAGGTTTCTGCCACCCATGGCATGGGTGCAGACATTACCTATGAGTGCCTGGCCCCGGGCCAATACCGGGTTAAGCTGACCTTTTTCCGAGACTGCGCGGGGATATTGCCTGCCTCCTCCGAGTATCTCACCGTTTCCTCGGCTGCCTGTGGCATTACAACCACTTTCTTATTAACCCAGCCAAATGCGGCCGTCGATGTAACTCCCCTGTGTCCCTCCCTCGTGAGCGCCTGCGTCGGTGGCGCAGGTGCCTCCAATTTTGGGATTCAGCAATACACCTATACCGGAACCCTCTCTTTGCCCAATAACTGCGGCGCAGACTGGGTCCTGGGGTGGAAAAGTTGCTGCCGTAATTTTGCTATCTCCACCCTCAATACGCCGGGAAATCAGTCGATGTATGTCCGTGCCCGGCTCAACAACACCCTGAGCCCGTGCAACAGCTCCCCGGTTTTTAACAACATCCCAACGCCTATTGTCTGCGTCAACCAGCCTGTGATCTACAACCACGGGGTTTCCGATCCGGACGGCGACTCGCTGGTCTTTAAGCTGGGCACCTGTATGCAGGATGGAGCGATCCCGGTGGGATATGCAGGCGGATTTTCCGCGACCACCCCACTTGCCACCTCCACCGGTGTGGTGATAGATCCGGTCACGGGCAGCATTAGCTTCACCCCCAACCAGCTTCAAATCGGGGTTATTTGTGTGCTGGTTGAGGAATATCGCAATGGTGTGAAAATTGGCGAAACTGTTCGCGACATGCAGTTTAGTGTAACAGGATGCACCAACCAGCCACCCGTGGCCACCGGAGTTAATGGCAACGCCGGGCAATTTGACATCGATCTTTGTGTGGGAGCTGCCAGTTGCTTCACAATCCTGATGAGCGATCCCGATGCTGATAACATTGTGGCTGCATGGAACCAGGGCATTCCTGGTGGAACGTTTTCTGTGACAAACAATGGCACCCAGACACCTGTGGGCAATTTTTGCTGGACACCCACCCTGGCTGACGTTGGAATCCATTTTTTTACGGTCACAGTTGAAGATGATAATTGCCCGTTGATTGGTGCCGCCACCTATGCTTTTACCATCAATGTGGTTCCTTCGATCTACACCATGACTGCCAGCCCGGATGCAGACATTTGCCAGGGCGAAACAGTTACCCTGAGCGCCAATGCCGCAGGGGCTGTTTCTTACCAATGGACGCCCTCCCTTGGGTTAAACACAACCTCCGGGAGTTCAGTTTCAGCGAGTCCTTCTGTGCTTACGGTATACACGGTCTCTGCCTTGTTTCCCGACGGCTGCGGGGCCCAGGCCACGGTTACTGTGACGCCGAAGCAGGGGCCCAATGTGTCGGTTTCGCCGCCTGTGGCCTATATTTGTCCGGGTGGGTCCGCCTTGATTTCAGCCAATTCGGCCGGGGCAACTGGTTTTCTATGGTCTTCCGGTGCGATTACAGCGGCTACAACGGTCTCTCCAGCCAGTAGTACCCTCTACAAGGTTGTGGCGACCGACGCCCAAGGCTGCCAGGACAGTGCAACTGTTCAGGTAAATGTGAACACTCCTGGCAGCAATGCCTGCGACGTTTTGTATGTGAGTCCGGGTGCCACCGGTGTTGGAACAGCATCCAGTCCGGCAAGCCTGCTCACTGCTTTGTCTTTGGCAACTTGTAATGATGTCCTGATTAAGATGGATACTGGCCAGTATGTCATCAATCAAGCCATTACCGAAATTCAGGGAAATATCACCCTCGAAGGTGGTTTTATTCGAAATAACGGATGGCGAAAAACCAGTAAGGCCGGCGCTACCCGCATCTACCGGAGCAACCTGAACCCTGAGGGCGTTCTTCACCAAAGGAGGTTGGTTGCCCTTGATATCAGCAATGCCTCTAACTTCCGCCTTCAGGACCTCACAATTCAAACGGCCAATGCCAATCAGGCGGGGATGTCGGTGTATGGAGTTCGTTTGTCTAATTGCAGCGATTATGAACTGGTCCGGGTACAAGTATTGCCGGGGAATGCTTCGAATGGTCAAAATGGGGTAAATGGCGCTAATGGAACGATTGGCACGATTGGGCAAATTGGCCAGGCGGGTGCCGACAACAACAAAGATACTCCCGGCGAAGGCGGCGACGGCGGCGACGGAGGCGGTGGTTTGGCGGCTAATGGCCAGGGAGGTCTCGGAGGAATTGATCAAAATGGAGCGGCTGGGTGCTGTTTAACGGGCGAAGCCGGTGATCCAGGCACAGCGGGAAGCAACGTTCGGATGGGCGGCGGCGGCGGCGGTGGTGGCGCAGGTGGCGAGGCCGATCGTGACGGGGGCTCGGGGGGCGCAGGTGCTGCTGGTGGCGGCGGCGCTGCCGGGGGGGCACTGGGAGCAGGCGGTGCCTGGGGAAATCCAGGGGGTGATGGTGACAACGGTGTTGATGGAACAGATGGCGCCGACGGTGCAAATGGTGCGGCAGGGGCTGCACCTACCCACGTTGGCGGTTGGTATATTCCTGGTGCAAAAGGCGGTGACGGCGCAGATGGCGGCGGCGGTGGAGGCGGTGGGGGCTCAGGGGGTGGTGGAGGACAGGCACCGGCCCTGGTGCGTGGCGCAGGCGGTGGGGGTGGCTCTGGCGGTGGCGGCGGGCAAGGTGGAGGCGGCGGAACCGGCGGCTATGGCGGCGGGGCTTCCTTCGGCGTGTATGCCCACCTAAATGGTGCTAACACAATCATTGATGACAGCAGGCTCGTTGCCGGGACCGCCGGCGCGGGCGGCACCGCAGGGCAGGGCGGCACTGGGGCGGCAGGAGGAATTGGCCAGGCCGGGCAGCTCACCTTTTTGCTGGAAGTCGGATTCGGTGGAGTAGGGGGGGATGGAGGAAGAGGCGGCGATGGTGGTGACGGTGGAGTTGGGCAGGCAGGCATCAGCGCTGGGTTTTTCCTTGCAAGCGGCACTGCCCCCAGTCCCCTGGACGTGAACTTCAACCTTCCGGCTCAACCGGTGATTCAGGCGACGAACGTTTCCTGCGCAGGCGCAGCTGTTAATTTTACCTCGACAGTAACAGGCTCCTGGAACTTCGGCGGAGATGGCACGCCCAATACGGCCTCGGGAACCTCGGTGGCCACGGCTTTCACCAACACTGGAAGAAAAACGGTCACATTCAACGGCAATACCTATACTGGCTTTATGCCAATCAGGCAGTCGGGTGCTGAAACACCGCTTGCCGGGACCAATGCCCCACAAGTGGCAGGCACCTACCGTGTTTGCCAGGGAGAAAGTGCAGATTTTGCGGCCATGAATGGCGGAACAGGCTATGTTTATCACTGGGATTTTGCCGGGGCTACCAGTCCTTCCACGTTTGACGGAGCGGCATTTTCCACCCTCAGCAGCCTGGCATTCAATACCCCCGACACTTTCTTGATTCAACTTCGCTACGAAACAGATTGCTGCGGGATGTCGCTGCCTGATACCATTGAACTGATTGTGGATCCAATTCCGGCATTGGTGCTTTCTCCCGACGCCTCAGCCTGCCTCGGAGATGGGGGCGTGAACCTGATTGCCAGCGGTGGAAGTCAATACTTATGGTCGCCCATTAATGGGTTAAGTGCCTCTTTCGGGAATGCAGTTCAGGCGAATCCTGCCGTTTCAACGACCTATTCCGTTACCGCCATCAATGAAGGTGGAAATTGCTACGATACTTCCTCAGTAACCATTTCGGTACAGGACCTCGCGCTGACCCCTGCTGTTTCGAATGCTGGATGCCTGCCAACGGGGAGTGTGACTTTGGGAGTGGCCGGAGGAAGCGGAAGCTACCAGTATGACTGGCTTGGCTATCCCGCCGTAACTGTTAATACCCTTACGGGCCTGGGTCCGGGCCTGGTGTCAGTGGAAGTAACCGACCTTAGCTCTGGTTGTTCCGATTCGGTGGATGTACTTGTTTCCCAGAACCCGGGAACACTGAGTGCTTTTGTGTCGCAATCTCAGGAAGTGAGCTGCTTTGGAGCTGCGGATGGTGCGGCCACCGTTACGATTCAGGGCGCTGTTCAGCCATTAACCTATAGCTGGACGCCGAATGTGGGTAACAGCCCTGTTGTGAATGGCCTGGCTGCCGGAACTTATCAGATGACTGCTACAGAGGCTGGAACTGGCTGTGAAACAACCGTTTCCGTTACCATTCCTGCCCCTCCCGCGGTCGATTTAGCTATGCTGAGCAGCACCGACCCTTCCTGCACCGAATATGGCACGGTTACGGTCAACGCTTCCGGCGGGAAAGGCCCCTATCAGTATCAGTGGAACACAATCCCGGCTCAATCAACCTCTACTGCCACCGGGCTGGAGCCACAGGCTTATAAGGTATTTGTGACTGATCAGGATGGTTGCGAAGACTCGCTGGATGTGGTGCTGGTGGCCGCGCAATCGCCAGTGACGGCTTCGGTTGTTTCTCAAACAAATGCAACCTCTTGCGCCACCACGGATGGCAGCATTTCCGTGCAGGGAGCCGGCAGCGGTGGAAATCTGACTTATGTGTGGTCCACAACCCCGGTTCAGACTGGCCCTACGGCCAGCAATTTGCCACCTGGCCCTTACACGGTTCAGGTGACGGGAAATAATGGCTGCGATGTGGTGCTGGGGATCACGCTAGGCCCAGCTTGTGTGCTGGATGCCGATTTGTGGGCCTTGGCTTTGGAGAAAGGAAAGAACCATTTTGTGCTCCATTGGGAGGTGCAACCAGACTTGAATCTTCATTCGCTCATGCTTGAAAGAAGTTGGGACGGGCAGGACTGGATCAGTTGGCTTCCGTTAGATGTGAGCGAGACGGCAGGAGCGGAAACCGATGACAGGGTTGAGGGAGGGCTAACGTATCGCTTCCGGCTGCGGGGGCAGGACGGCGAGAATCGCGTGTTTTTCTCCGAAATCGTCGAGGGTAGCCTTGACTTTCAACACACATGGAGCCTGAACAGTCATTACCCTAATCCGGTTGATCATTTCTTCCACGTGGATATTTTTAGTCGGCAATCAGGCGTTGTGGCTTGCAACTTGTATCAAATCACGGGGCAGGAGGTTCGGAAGGAATTTCGTGAAATGAATCCAGGGAAAAACGCCTGGAAATTCGACATGGAATCGCTTAGTTCGGGCTATTATCTGCTGGAATTCAAATCATTAGGAGAACCTTCAATCAGGATTCCCGTAGTGAAGCGATAAGAATTTTTTGTGTTGAGGTTTTGGTAAGGAGGTCGGCCCGTCAGGGCCGACTGTTTTTTTATCAC
Source organism: Bacteroidia bacterium (assembly GCA_041741415.1). GTDB lineage: Bacteria > Bacteroidota > Bacteroidia > J057 > J057 > JANQTF01. The sequence continues at coordinate 141,956 of JBGSKC010000005.1, forward strand.
GGATTTCCGTAGATTTATTGCTGGGTTGATTCAGATGTTTGTTTATTTTCCCCACAAATCCTGTTCAGCCCGAACCAGTACCAACACCTCTTATGAAGCAGTTGCTTGCCCTGTCCCTGGTCCTTTCTATGCTGGCGTGCCAGGAAATTCCTGCCCCTGTGGATCCGGTGCCTCCCACCCCCCTCACTCCCTACGAATTCCTCCTCAATGGGCCCATCGATTCCCTTCGCCTGGCAAATAAAATTCCGGGTCTTGCAGTTGGCATCGTGGAAGGAGAGGACCTCACCTATGAAGGCTATTTTGGCCTCACCCAGCTTGCCGGAACCCAGTCGGTAAATCAGGAAACCCGCTTCACAGCAGGGCCTTTCTCAAACATGGTAACTACCGTGGCAGTATTGCAACTCGTGCAGGAGGGCAAGCTCGACCTTGATGTGCCTGTTAGCACCTACCTCGATTGGGATTTCGTTCATCCCATTTTTCCCCAGGCGACCATTTCCCTCCGGATGTTGCTCTCCCATACCTCCAGCATCCGTGACGACTCAGCCTTGCTGGCCACGCTTATCAGTGCTGGCGACCCCGCTCCCGATCTCAGGCCTTTCCTTCGCGCCTACCTCGAATCCAATGGAGAACTGTATGCGCAATCTCATTTTGATCTTGACCGCCCCGGGAAACGCCGTTTCCTGAGTGCAGTTGGCATGGCGATGGCAGCCCATGTGGTGGAGCAGGTTGAAGGGGTGCCTTTTTCCATTTGGTGCGAGTCTGATTTATTTGCCAAGCTCGGTTTCAGTGCTGGTGGCTGGTTTTTGGCTAATGTTCCCAATCCCGACAACATCGCCCTGCCTCACAGGAATATTGGTGGCTCCGTGGTTTCACAAACACTTTATGGATACCCGCCTTATCCTGCAGGTTTGCTCCGCGTGAATTTGCGATCAGCTTCCAGGTTGTGGAGGGCGCTTGTACTCGGTGGTGCCTTTGGCGATCAGCGCTTTTTTGGCGCAGAGGAAAATAAAATGCTGACGTCTGTTCAGTTTCCTTTCGCCGATTCAGCACAAGCCCTTGGATGGACTCGTCGGCAATTGGTTGGCCAGGATGGCTGGAAGGTGGGCGGAGATGATCTCGGATATTCTAGCCTGAGCTTTTATGACCCCGCTACCGGCAGAGGGGTGATGCTGTTTGCCAACATCGCCGGGGCCGAACCAGCCCTGCAGGCAATGGCAGAACTCATGATTCTGGCAACGCCCTGATTGGCGGGAGTTCACGCCTGCCCGTTTGCATCCATGCGCTGGAAATACTCCCGGGGAGGCATGCCGGTCACTTTTTTGAAGGCCCGGTTGAAGGTTGTTTTTGAATTGAACCCAGCCTGAAATGCGAGGGCGAGGAAAGTTTCCCCGTCCTTGCCTTGCTGTGAAGCCAGGCGGGTAAACTCTGCTACCCGGTAGGTATTGATAAAATCGTAAAAACTTAGCCCAATCCCCTCGTTCAACACGCGTGAAATCGTGTGGGTGTTGGTCCGTACGTGCTCGGCAAGGTCGGTGAGGGTTAATTCCTGGCGAAGGAAGATTTTTTCCACCTCCATTGCATGAGTCAACCTTTGCTGAAATATGGCCATTTCATTGTCTGCCAGCGGCGTGTCTTTGTACTTGGTAACAGGCTTGGGTAGTCGCAAAATCTCAGGTTGGTGAATGGCCAGGTAGCCGAGGAAAAAATTCGTTCCGGAGAACAGCACCCATGCCAGATTCACCGCAAAGCCAACCACAGGCATGGTAGTCCATTCTGACAAAGACGCCAGGCCAGAGGCAAAAAAAGCCGAAGCCCATACCACGAGGCAGCTTGCCAGGATCAGCATGACGGTTTTGAGGTGGGGAACCGGAGATTCCACTGATCTGCTTGCCTCCGAGTCAAGTTCATACTGATCAATCATTCGCCAGCTTTTCCACCACAGCCAGGCGTTAAAAGGCAGTGCCAGCGCCCCCGCTACTGCAAACCACGGATGGATTTGCTCATTGACGATTTCCAGCTTGAAGGCATGCGTATCCATCAGCAGGAAAGGCAGGAAGGAAAGGATGTGAAGCGCAGCGGGGAGGAAGAACAGGAGCTTTTTCCGGACACCCAGTACTTCGAGCTTAATCAGTTCGCGGAGGTAAAAAAAGAACAGCGGAGCAAAAAGGAAGAGAATCCACTCCGGCAGCAAAAACAACTTGGGCTGCCAGTTGAAGATGTCACGGTCAAATACCGTGGCCCGCCCAATAAGCGCCACAGAAACCAGCAGCAGGATGAGCGACAAGCGCCGGTTGGCCCTGACGTTGTTGTTTTGAATTCCGTTAATCGCCAAAATCAACAAAAAACCCTGGAAGCCCGAGAGCAGCAGCAAGAAATTGTACCAACTTATGCGGTCCCCGCGCAAGTCTTCCCACGACTCTATGTCGAGGCTGATCACCCCTGAGGGATGCTCAGCTGCCAGAAAAACCCTGTTTCTTCTGGCCTGGCCATCATTCCTGCCTTCTACTGTTTCCCAATTTCCGCGAGTTACCTTGAAGGCAAAAGAATCAGGAGCTTCCAGGATAATCAGTTCGTACTTGCCAGAATCTATTTGGTTAAACACCCAGCCGGGGTGCCCTGGCGTCCAGTTATTGAGGTTTGAAGCCAGAAAAAGGACTGCATCATGCGGGGTATTGGCCGGTAATGTACTGGTGCGAATCACCACTTTGCCCCATGCTGGTATTGCCTGGTTCAGGAGGAACAGGAGGCCATAACACAGGATCGGGGATAATAATCGGGGAAAGGGCATAAGGGAAAGTTAGCCGAATTCAATGAGAGGAAAAATGAATTTTCTTCTTCCTCGCAAGTTGCTTTCCCAAACAAAACCCTATTGCTTCACCACCCTGCGGTGGGCCATAGCCCCGTTTTGCAGCTGAACTTCCACAAAATAAACCCCAGGCGAAAGGGATGTTAGCTCAGCTTTGCTGCCACTTCCACTTGTCATGAGCTGTCCGCTGAGGGAGCGCACCGTCCAGCTTTTGATTGGCAATGGGCTCGTGATGCTGATATCGCCATGGCTTGTGGGGTTGGGGCTAATCTGCACGGATGCGGCCAGGCCTTCTTCCACAGCAGTGTTTGCCATGCCGAGGCGCATGATTTTTGCCCAGAGCTGGTCGTCAAAATCGGAAAGGGCAAAGTTACTGCCGTCGGCCTGGTTGCCCAGCCGTGCCACCACCATGTTCATTGAGGGCACGACATATAGCTTTTGGTCATTTTTTCCCAGTGCGGCAAACATATCATCAGGTGCTGTGGGGATCAGGTCGCCGGGAAACAGAATCTGAACACCCGGCAGCTTGTAGCTTCCCTGCCCGTTTAGCCACCACAGGTAGCCATACGAAGGATTGATCGACTGTGAAGGGCTTGTCATGGCCTCCACCCAGGCCGAGTCCACGAGCTGGGTGCCATTCCAGTTGCCTTTGGCAAGGATCATGAGGCCAAATTTGGCAAATGCGCGGGTGGTGGAAAATACAATCCTGTTCTCGTCAGCAGGAAGGTAGGTGGCAATAGATCCCATCGGAAGCATCACCTTGCTCAGCATGTATTGATTGATCGGTGTTCCAGCGGCAGCCTCAATGATGTAGGAAAGCTGGGTGTATGCACCATTGTGGTAGGCCCAGCGGGTGCCCGGGTCTGCCAGGCATTCCATGCAGCTGTCTGCCGTGCAGTCTCCCTTCAGGTCATTCAGGCCTGAGGTCATGGTGAGGTGGTTCCAAACCGTGATCTCATCTTCAGAGCTGCTGTCGCAGGCAGTCCAGCCGTTGCCAAGATAGGTGCTGGTAGGTTGCTGGATGTCGAGCAAGCCTTCCTGCTGTGCTATGCCCGCCAGGGTTGCAGTCATGGTCTTTCCCGCAGAAGCCCAGTACCAAACGCTGTCGCGGGTAAAAGTGTCGAAATACCACTCCGTAACCATCCTGCCGTCGCGCAGGATGATGAACCCTTTGGTGTTTTTCTCATCCAGATATTGCTGCAGCGCAGCCAGGCTATCGGGGTTCCAGGCCAGCTCCGCCGGATCCATGGTTTGCCAGGCACCTACGGTCGGCGGAAAGTAAAGGCTCTGGGCGGAGGCTGCTAGCGGTAAAAGGAAAACCAGGAAAAGGATAGATTTCATCATCTGGATGTGGGTTAAGTCGGGCCTTGGACCGGGAAAGCAAAGATAGGTTTAATGAAAATGTCCGACTTTCTCTTTTTTCCCCGGCACCCCTTTTCGATCTTTGACATCTGCCTTTCGCATTTGCCTGCATTCCACACCTGCTCATGGTTCACTACCTTTTCCACAAGCCATTTGGGGTATTGTCGCAATTTTCCTCCGATTTGCCGGGGAAAAGCACATTGGCCGACTGGCTGGAAGTTCCCGGGGATGTGTATCCGATCGGGCGCCTGGATGAAGATTCAGAGGGGTTGCTGCTGCTGAGCAACGATCCTAGGCAAAATGCCCGCTGGCTCGGCCAGGGAGTGGAGAAAGAATACTGGGTTCAGGTGGAGGGTATTCCTACCAGCGAAGCCCTGGCCCAGCTTTGTGAGGGGGTAGAGATCCGTATCAACAAGCAAATTCACAGAACGCTTGCGGCGAAGGCTGAGAAAATGGAGGACCCCAATCTGCCTGCCCGTGTGCCGCCCATCCGTGTCCGTCAGTCGATCCCGGATTCCTGGATCCGGCTTGTTATCCGGGAGGGAAAAAACAGGCAGGTCAGGAGAATGACCGCTGCTGTGGGATACCCTACTTTGCGGCTGGTGCGCTGGCGAATCGGACCCTGGACCCTCGATGGCCTCGCTCCCGGCGAAGCCAGATCCATTGATTTGCGCTGAGAGCTTGGTTACTTGATTCAATTCCAATTTGCATGAACCCTGTGGATATTAGTCCCCGATTTTCTCCCGGCTCCCGGGCCTTGGCTCATGCAGTTAGAAGCATGATTTCGTGGAGCAGGGAGGAGGAAAAATACTTTTTGGCGCATTGTGAAGAGCGTTCAGTGCCCCGGCTCACGGATCTCAGTCAGGCAGGGAGCGTGCCGCAGGAGGTGTTTTTTGTGGTAAAGGGCCTGATTCGGGTCATTATTCAAGGCCCGGATGGCGTGGAACACAGCGTGCATTTTGCCATGGAAAACCAGTTTATTGCAGACTACGCTTCCTTTATTCGGCAGGTGCCCTCTGTTTCTGTTCTCCAGGCGATTGAGCCAACAGAGGTCGTTGTTTTGCCACGCAGCCTCATTGAGTGGGGCTACCAGCACCTTGCCCAGGGGGACCGGCTGGGCAGGTTCATCGCCGAATTTTACTTCGTTTACCACGACAACCGCATAAACAACCTCTACGCCCGCAGCCCCAAAGAGCGCTACGACTCCCTCGAAGAGGTGTTTCCCGGCATCTTCCAGCGGGTTCCGCAACACATGATTGCTTCCTATTTAGGCATCACCCCGGTTCACCTGAGCCGCCTGAAGCGGGCAGATCGCCAAAAAAGGCCAGCCTGAATATTGCCGGGAAATCTTAACATTTGTTATCGTTTCTGCAAAGGCTGAATCCGGACCTTTGGGCAAGTTTGGTAAAGCAATGAACATGAAGGGTTTTATGGAGGCATTAATGCTGCGAAATGAAGTGCTGTTTTGGTTTGGAGCAGTTTGTTTTGGTCTGGGAGCCTGTTTTTTGGTACTGGCCCGCATCCAGCATGTGGAGGTGGCGGGAGCAAATGCCTGGTATAAGCCGGTCAAATTTGCCTTGTCAATCGGGATTTACACCTGGACAATGATCCTGCTGGCCGACCAGCTGAAGTCATTTACTTCTGTGCCCCTGTTTTCATGGGCAGTTGTCATCCTGTTTGGTTTTGAGCTGATTTACATCGCCTGGCAGGCAGCACGTGGCCAGGCCTCGCATTTCAATATTTCCACCCCGGCTTATGCAGGTCTGTACCAGCTTATGGCTGTTGCCGCTGCCGGGGTCACCCTGTGGACCGCCTATTTCGGGGTCTTGTTTTTTGTGAACGAATTCCATCATCTCAGCCCGGCTATGCTTTGGGCAATCCGCCTGGGAATCACCCTTTTTGTGGTATTTTCCCTGGAGGGCTTTGTGATGGGCAGCCGCCTGGCGCATAATGTCGGCGGCCCGGATGGCAGCCCTGGGATTCCGTTTTTGGGCTGGAGTTTCACCTTAGGCGACCTGCGGATCGCGCATTTCATCGGAATGCACGCTCTCCAGGTTCTGCCCCTGCTTGCCTTTGCCGGAATCAGGCAGCCATGGGTGATAGCCATCTTCGCATTGGCCTATGGCCTGCTGGCCGCATGGACGCTGGCCATGGCCTTGCTGGGTCTGCCGTTGTTTCACCTTTCTCACAAGTAATCCAGAATCATGATGAAGACAATCGACAGCCGGCTGGCCAGCCGGCTCATGGGAACTTATGGCCCCTGGGCAATGGTAACAGGGGCCTCTTCGGGAATCGGCAGGGCTATTTCGCAGCAACTGGCAGCCGCAGGCCTGAATCTGGTCCTGGTGGCTCGCAGGGAGGAGGTTCTGCAAATGCTTGCCTCCGACCTGAAAGGAGCCCACGGTATTGAAACCCTTGTTCTGTCCGCAGATTTAGCCACCGAAGCAGGCCTTAACACGGTCTTTCAGGGCGTGCAGTCGCTTGATCTGGGGTTGGTTGTGGCTAATGCCGGCATTGGCAGCTCTGGCCCTTATTTTGGCGGAAATGAAGACAATGAAATGGCCATGCTCCGGCTCAATGTGGAGGCTGTTTGGCGAATGATGTTCCATTTTTCACATCGGTTCCGGCAATCCAGATCCCGCTCGGGCATGATCCTGGTCAGCTCCATTGTCGCTTTTCAGGGTGTGCCCATGGCGGCGCATTATGCTGCAACGAAAGCATACATTCACAGCCTCGGCGAAGGCGTTGCCAGTGAATGGAAGGCCAATGGCATTGATTTACTGGTGGCAGCCCCTGGCCCGGTGAACACCGAATTTGCCGACAGAGCAAACATGCGCCTTGGCAGTGCAGCATCCCCTGAGAGCATTGTGATTCCCATCCTTCGGGCTTTGGGGAAAAAATCAGAGGTGTTGCCCGGCTTTTTTTCCTGGTTCATGATCCAGGGACTCAGAACCTCTCCCCGCTGGCTTCGGGTAAAAATCATGGCCGCGATCATGGGCCAGATGACTGCGCATCAGGCTCAATCAGCTGGTTAATCCAGCTCAAGTGCCTGCACCGACCTGAAAATTCCCTTTTCTCCCCATGCCCACAGCCTCCGGTTTGAATCCAGCCACATGCCTTTGGCAATCCCGATGTCCACAGGAAGATCGGCATACTCAGTGGTAAACGTGCCCTCAATCCTTCGCTGAAAATGCAGGCGTGCATCGTCGGTGAGGTGAAGCTCGAGGCCGATGTTGTTTTCCAGCAGCGTGGCTACCCCTGTGATCCTTTTGTTGCTGGGGAAATTGACAGAGACAGGCTTCCGGTCCCATTCCCATGACCCGTTGGCAAGGAAGCCCTGCGATTTCCAGGAATTGCCCGCATAGTCAAGGAAATAGCACACTGGAACGGCAGTCGACAGGATATGGGTGATGTAACTGTTCTGAGTGAGGTTGCCATAAGGGAAGGTGAAGCTCCAGTTGTTGCCGCCGTCGTTGGTATAGGTCAGGTATCCGGACCTGCCCTGGAGCCCCGGATCGTCTTCGCCAATGGCAACCATCATCCATTTTTTGCTTTCATCCCAGGCCATTGCTGTGAATCTTTCCCATTGAGAGTTTAGGGTGAGGCTTTTTTCAATGTTCTGGGCCTCGCGGTCAAGAATGTGAAGAATGCCGCCAAGGGAAACGTAAATCTTTCCTCCGGGCTCTGCAGCCAGCGCGTGGATGCGATAGATGTCAAAATCCATCCGGCTGTACCATTTGCCACCCTGGTCGTAGGAGATGTATAAGCCTGATTGCGTCGCCAGAATCCATCTGTTGTCTTCCCTGATCCAGGCGTTGACAGCGCCGGGAGGCCAGTGGCGAATGTACCAGTTGGGCACCTGCTGGTCGAGGTAGTTGAGCTGGAAAAGTTCATTTAGCGCCAACACCCGGCCTCCGTTGCCGACTGCTTTGTTGGGGAAGCCTGTAAAAATGCCCATTGGCCACCAGGTTTTCCCCTTGTCGTCGCTCCAGTGGAGATTTTTATTCACGATTCTGGCCATCAGGCGACCATCTTCCAGCTGTCCGCACATCCAGCCATTAGCCCCCGTTTCCTCCCAGCCTGCTGCCTGATTATCCGGGCCCCGCCAAATGGACGTTCCACTGCTCAACAAGCACCAGCCGTCAGGGGTAACCACCATTCGCTGAAGATTGGGCTTTTCCAGCAAAATAGTCCAGCTGTTGCCGTCATCGGCGGTCCTGAACAGGGTGTTGATTGTTTGCAGCAAAAGGCCTTCGTCGGTTGCCGCTGCAATTTCAAATCCAAGGCCAGTGAAAGATGGAAAGGAAAGAGCCTCAAAACTTTGCCCGCCATCGGCAGATTTGTAGAGCCTTGGCGGCATGCTGACATGCGAGGTGAGTGCCAGAAACAGGTCTCCGTCGGCGGGCAGGGCCAGCTGGGAAATGTTAAACCCCGCATTCCAGTCTATCCCGGTTGACGGAAGCTTCGCCCAGGATTGTCCGTCATTTTCAGAAAAATAGAGCCCGTCATCGCGCACTGCTGCCCAAAGCTTCCCATCTGTTGATTGCCCCCAGCCCAGGATTTGAGCTTTTGCGAGGGTGGTAGACCAGCTATCTCCTCCGTTGGTGGATCGCTGCAAGCCGCCAGGACCCAGGGCAAAGAAGCTGTTCGAGGCAGATCCGGCCATGATGTCGTAGAATTGTCCTCCAGCCCTCGGGTTGAGCTGGGTCATGGAAAAACTGGCAAGTCCGGGGTCGGTGATCTTTTCTTCGGTAGTATCTGTCGGGTCCGGATCGGGGTCGGGCTCCACAGGGTCCAGCTTGCAGCTGCTGAGAAACAACAAGGCAGTGAAAGCCGCCGGGAGACAAATCAAGGTTACGATTCGCTGAAGCATGGCGCAGAGATCAGTGGGTGAATGAAAGCGCCTCTCAAGGCTGTTGAATGAGGAGTTTGGTGGTAGACCGTTTCCCTTCCTTAGTCTGACAATGAAGCAAATACAATCCTCCGGAAAGTTCAGGGAGGAAGATGTCTACGGTTAGATCGCCCGAAACTTTTCCTTCGGCGAGGGTCTGCCCCTGAACAGAACTGAGCCGCCAGTTGCCTTGCCATGGCTGTTCGCTCTCAATTGTCAATTGTTCCCGGGCAGGATTGGGAAAAAGGTGTATTCCTGACAGGGCAGAGGGATCCAGAGAGGTGTAGGTGCCTTCCACTGTAACCGAGAAGCTGTATTCGTCAAAAAAAGCTCCTTCGGGGCAAATGCTGGTATAAGGCACACAATGATAGGTGCCCTGGTCGCTGGGCAGGACGGGGTAAATCCTGAGTTCCTTTTCCTGGGTACCTGAAAATCGCCCGCCGTCATACAAAGCAAAATTTCCCTTCAGCCACTGAAATTCCAGCACTTCTTCAGGGTAGTCATCGATAAATGGTTTCATTACAAGGGTATCGCCAGCCTGTTTGTCTATCAGGTCAATGGCTCCCGGCAAATACGGGCTCCCAAATATTTCCCGGTAGGAGGGAGGGCTCAGCAGGCCGCTGCCACAAGCATCATACACTTCCAAATGATATTCTCCTCTTGAAAAGCCCGACCATGGGTTGTTTATCTGGGTCTCTGTCCTGAGCCAGGGAGTTTTGCTGCCACTTACACTCACCGTAACCCCGGTGGTGCCTGCAAGGAGGTCTGTCATGTCGAGGCCGCCCTCCCGCCATTGAAACCGCAGGCCCGTTCCTGTCACGCGCGCATCCAGTTCAAGCGAAATGTTGCAGGTTCTGAAGGTGTCAACGGGCAATTCCACCCATGATGCCGCCTGGCAATGGTTCACAAACCGCCCAAACATCTGAAGCTGATCGCTGATGGTCAGACCTTTGAGCTCATAAGGCGGGGTTAAATTGTCGAGGGTTGTGATTCCCGTAAATCCTCCTGAAAAGTACAGGTGCCCAAAACCGTCTGTGAGTTGCTGGATGCGTTCTCCCGATTTTACCGCCTGCGGCACTCCGTTCTGGTCAAGCCAGGTGAGGTGAATATTCGTGTTGGTGGCAAACTGGCTGCTTTGGTAGGTGCTGTCAGCAGTGATCCAGCTCGACCATTCTCCCATCAGGCAAAGCAAGTTGCCTGAACCCCGCGCCAGCTGGCCCGGTTTTCGGTTGCCATTGGCATTCAGCTGATGCCTCCACAGCAGTTGCTGCGAGGGACTCCACGACTCAAGCTGATGGGTTCCTGCTAATTGGTTGGTTACGGCAATGACAAGGTTGCCTTGCGTATCATGCCGCAGCCCTTCAACCGAGTACCCCGGTCCTGCCGCTGGCATGGAAAACCTGTCAATCGTTCCCTGCGGACCAATGAGGGCGAGAAAAGGATGATGCTTTCCGTTTTGGGTAAGGGAAATGCTGCTGTCGCCCAAACTCACGCTTACGGGTTGCGCAATCGACGGAATGAAGTAGCCACCCGCAGCGAAGCCGGAGTCCCTGACACTGATAGCCTGGATGCGGGCAATACCAGCCGGAATCCCGATGGCATGAGCCCAGGCAAGGCTTCCATTTAGCTGATACCGTGCAAAAAAGAGGCTTCCTGCAGCTCCTGCCTGAACGATCTGAGTACCGATTCCGGCATTCAGGTCTGCAGAGCCGGTAAATGACCCTGCCAGGTAGACGCTGCCATCTTCGCCTGCGAGCAGTTGGAGCGGAAGCAGGCTGCTCTTTTCGAAGACATGCACCCACAACAAGCTCCGATCGGAGCCAAACCTGGCCAGAAACCAGGACGGCTGGGTTGGAGCAATCCAGGCAGGCGAGTTATTCAGCGAAATGTCGAGGCTGTCATCCGTTTCCCCCAACACCATGATCCCGCCAAGCCCATCCACCCCCACGAGGTGAAGCTGATCATCGCCTTTTCCTTCCCAGGTCAGGACCTCAGGAGGATTCCCCAGGCTATCGTAATGAAGCAAGTAAGCCTGCCGGGTAGCAGAAAGGTTTTCAGGAAAAAAAAGCTGGGTGTCTGGATGCGGATGAAAATCAATGTAGGGATTCACATAATCACCTGCCACCCACAACGAGCCATCCGGAGCCACAGCTTGGGCACCCGGAGGCCCCATTTTCACGGCTCTGGCCCAATCCAGCCAAATGCCGTTCTGCGCAAAGGCATTGGTTGCTGTGAAAAAAGCCAGGGTGATGAGAACGCGTATTTGCATGCGAAAGGCGCTGTTTTTAGGCAAAAGGTTGATGAACCCAAATAACAAACCCAGCTCCCGGGCCGCGATCCGGTAATCGTCGTAGGAAGCAAAAAGAAATCAACTCAAAATTTTACCACCCGAAATTCTGTCCTGCGGTTGAGCTGCTTGTTGGCGGGGCTGTCGTTGGGCGCCACTGGTCTGGCTTCGCCATAGCCCTTGTATTCGAGCCTCGACCTCGAGATGCCAGCCGAAGCCAGGTAATCAACCACAGCTCTGGCCCGCCTGTGGGAAAGATCCTGGTTGTGGCTCTCGCTGGCGTCGCTATCAGTATGGCCTTCCATGCTAACAACAAGGCTGGGATTCTCAGTTAATATGGCCAGCACCCGCTCAAGTTCTTCCACCGACTCGGGGCGGAGGGTTGCTTTATCTACATCGAAATAAATTTGACGGAGAACAATGTGGGCGTTTTCCTTCAGCGGTTTCAGGAAAATGTCTTTTCTCAGCTCTCTTTCGGGTTCAGGCTCTGTCACGTTCACAGAATCGACCTGGAAAAAATATCCCCTGGCAGTGGTACTGAATTCGTATTCGCCAAAAGGCAAACAGACCCGGTAGCTGCCATCCTGCTTTGCCTGAATTTTCTTCACAGGCTCGCCATCTTCGTCCCGAATGGCGATCCACGCCAAAGGAATGATGTTTCCTGTTTCTTCGTCAAACACGGTCCCCGCCAGGCAGGCATCGGTTGGAATTGAGTTTAAAGCAAGGTCAGCACGGGTGCCTGCACTTCCAGAGCTGGTTTTCACCCACACGTCCACGCTGGCACTGTCGAAACCCTCCAGGCTTGCCCTGACCAGGTAATTCCCCGGATTGATGGGGGTTTTGTAGGTTCCACGGCTGTCGGCTGTGAGGGTAAACAGCACCTGGCCGGCGCTGTCCCGGATCTGAACGGTGGCTCCCGGTAATCTTTCGCGGGTTATAGCATTGGTAATCAGGCCATACAAAAACGTGGAGGCACCTCTGTAAAGAAGCAGGTCCTGCTGAAAATCTGTGTCAGGCATTGTAAATGCCTGCTCGCCGGGAGGGAAACCCGGGGCTCTTCCCAGTAACACATATTCGCCCGGAACTACCTCGCAAAAACTGAAAAATCCTTTTTCGTCGGTTACTGTAGTGGCGATCACCGCGGTGTTGCCTGCTTTCCGAAGGGAAACCGGCACCCTGGGCAGGATGCTTTGCTGGTCTCCGTCCATCACGTATCCGCTCAGGCAGATTGCCGGATCATCCTGCTGCCTGGCAGGGGAGATGCTGCTGTTGCGGTGCAATTGAATGTTGTGGTCGTTGATAGATGCCACCATGAGATCAGGGTCGCCATCCTGGTCAAAATCGGCCACAGCCATGCCTGCATTCCAGTCACCGGAAGGCAGGTCGTGGCGCGCCGTAAACTGGCCTGTTCCATCATTCAGGTGAAAGCCAATGGCCTTGTCGAGGGTGGAGGAGGTAGCCAGATCCAGGTCTCCGTCGAGGTCAAAATCAGCGGCAACCAGGTCAAAGTTGTGGTCGCCTGAGAGAACCTGCTGGGAAATGGCGAAGTTACCTTCGGATTTTTGCAAATGAATGCTCAGCCACTTGTCCAGGTAGGAAGCTGTTGCGATGTCGTTGCGCCCGTCCCCGTTGAGGTCGGCAATCACAACCGACCAGTTGGCGGAGCCCGAGCTGATTCTTTCCAGCCTTCGGAATCCGCCATTTTCTCCTCTGAACAGGGTGATGGTGCCGTCATCACAGCCCGCTACCAGGTCGGTGGTGCCGTCGCCGTTGAGGTCGCCCAGCGCAAGCGAACGGGGCTCTCTGCCCGTTGGCCAGCTTCCGGCACGAACCATCTGGCCGTTGCCCTCATTTTTCATCCAGATCACCTGGTGGGCAGAAGTCGCCGCAATCAGAAGATCCTGGTCGCCGTCTCCGTCCACATCAGTGGCAACAACATCTTGGAGCAAGCCCCCCAGTTGCCAGACTTTTGCCTGCCCAAATCTTCCGTTGCCCTGATTCAGAACGATGCATAGTTCGCCACGCATGGTAACAGTGGCGAGGTCTGGCTCGCCGTCGGCATTGGCGTCGAACAGGGCGAGGGCCCGGTTGTCGGGCCGGGTAGCCACCTCGCCAGCATGACTGAACGCGCCTTCCCCTTTGGCGAGATGCAGGTGAACCTTTCCATCCAGTTTGGAGCCTACCACCACATCGGCAAGGCCGTCGTGGTTGAAGTCTGCCGTGGCGATACACCAGTTCTGCTGGCCGGAAGCCATGCTTTGCCCTGGTAAAAACACGGCATGTGAAACAAATATGGTGCTGTCAACCCCAGATCTGTTGAGTGTTTGGGCAAATCCGGCGGTGAAGCAGGAGCTTATCAAAAACAGCAAGGGAAGGACATTGGCACATTTCATCGAAAGCTATTTTGTACGAATTTCCGGAAATTGCTGATTTTTCATTAAACCATTTCCTGCATTCACTTACTTCACTCCTAAGAATTTGCAAAACAGGTTGTTGCCGGAAAATTCCAGTTGTTGCAACTCAAACCTGATACCGAAGCTTCCGGCCATTCGCGCAGAAGCTCCTCAACGCATAGATCGCCTGCCTGAAATGAACAGATTGCCTCATGAAAGGGGATATATTTTACTTGTAGAAATGTTTTTGCTGCCTTCGATCAGGGTAAATGAAAAAAACAACGGATCCCACTGGGTAGCGGGATCCGTTGCAGGGAGGAATTGAAGCTGTGTCAGTAGTGAACGCCCGGAATGAGGTCATCCTGAATGGTGGCCCGGCTGGGAGCACAGCATCGCGTGTGGTCGCAGCCAGGGTGGCAATCGGTCATCAAGAAGGTGATCCCGGCCCGGAAGCCGATAAACTGCCCCATGGTGGAGCGGGTGTCATACCGGTAGGCATAGGCTTCGGCCGGAACCACCGTTTGAAGCGGTATCACATTGAGCCTGCCCGTCTGGCGCCAGTCAATGCCCAGATCCAGGGCCAGGCCTTCCTCGATCCGGATCATGACGCCAGATGACATTCCCATTACAGGAGCAATACTGCGGGAAATGTTGATAATAATCTCGTCGTCGTCGCATTCGCCTCTGCCATCCCATTTTTCATAGGTTCCCTGATGCCTCAGCCCAAGTTCTGCGCCGAGGTATGGTCGCACAGCGAAGCGCTCTGCCAACGAAAAGCGGACAATGCCAGTGCCAGTAAGGGAACTGGAATGGATGGTTACGCTCTGAGCCTGGCCAAGAGGATCCAGCAAAGTGAATAATGGGTCTGCTTTTCCATGGTGCAGGTAGTCGATTCCTACACCGGCTTGCACTGCCACGAAGGGAGAATGTGACAGGCGGGCAGAAGGGGCAGACAGGAAGTGGGTGGTAAATCCCCAGCCCGGGTTGATTTCCTCCAGGCTCATGGGCGCAAGTGGCCGCTCATGCCGGAGGCTCATGTTCATGGTTTGTGGCTGTGCCTTGTTCATCAGCAGGAGGAACATCAGGGTCAAAGCCAATAAGAGTGGAAGTTTCCGTCTCATAAGCAGGGTATTGATTGTTGTAGAGATTTCAAAATAGCCATGATATCTTCTTGCGACAAGGGTTTTTGAGCATGCGTGTGCAATTTGAGAAATGTCGTGTTCCTCCCCGAAGATTTGGGAGGAAAGCGGGTATTCTTGTTTCACTTTCAGAAGGATAAAACCTGTGTCATATTCTGGCAAGAACTCACTTGAAGACTGCTATCCGACTAAGCATCTTTGAATGAGACCTGAGGATGAAGGCCTGAATCGGCAGAAGTTGTTTTTGTGTACCGGGCCAGGTTTTGAAGATTATGATAGAACAACACTTTACAGAGCGCCCACTCAAAGTTCTTGTCCTGGAAGACGACCCGTATCTGGTCGAGTTAATTTCCCGGCAGCTTACCCGGATTCCCCGCAGGGTAGAGCTGGAAGTGGTCACAATGCGCTTCGATTTCGTGAGGGCCTTGCTTGATTCGATTCCCGATTTCATCCTGTGCAGCGACACGCTTGCTCAATTTGATGGCCTGGAAGCCTTGGTATTGGTGCGCAAAACGTTCCCGAAGGTTCCTTTCCTCGTTTTGACTGGTGATCAGCAGGCAATTCAAGGCACTAAGTGGCTGGAGCAGGGAATATCAGCTTGTCTGCCAAAGTCGGAGCTTGACCAGTTGCTTCCAGCTATGAAGGAGGCGCGCCGACGCAACAAGCTGTTTCATCGGAGTCTTGTCCGCGGACGGGTACTGAGGTTATTGAATCAGGAAGTTCGGTCGTTGATTGAAATGGCAGACCACGCAGAAAAATTGCAACCAATGTTTTCGCCTGGAGAAGGCGAGAAAACGCTCACAACCTTGTTTGAGACCAAAATGGCGCTGGAGGAGCTTTACAGCTCGATTCAGAAGTCAGCCCCCATTCCTTGATCTCTGTTAGGTGTGGCCTTATTCTGTCCAATAATTCAAATCCCGGCGCTTTCTCGTTTTTGCCTTGTCAACGATGTATTGCAGCAGCCTGGCAGCGGCAATTGGGTCGATGGCCGCAGTTTGGATGAGGTTTTCCTGCTGATATTGCTGATAGTACATTTGCCTGGCAACCATGAGGCGCTCATTGCCATCAACAGGCAGTTCCTGCATAATGGCATGTAGTCTTTGAGGATCCAGGTTTTCACGCGCTGCTCTCTCCAGCAGGCTTTCGGAATTACTCAGGTTGACGATGGCTGTTCGCAGTTCTTCCGGCGTGTTATATGGGAAAATAACCACTTCAGCCAGTGAGAAGGTGTCTTCCAGCATGTAGTTCACCACATAGATGTATTGCGACCGGTCGCCCTGATAGCCCCGGATATAATCGGCAACCAGGAGCTTAGAGTCGTGGTAGCCAATGTGGGAAAAATAGAGGGTATCCCGAAGGTTAACCGCGATGCTGTAAAACCCATTTTCATTCGCCAGGGCTCCACGCCGTGAATGGTTGACCTGAATTCGGGCATAGGCAATGGCCGAATCGGTGGTTTCACTCACCACCATCCCCGTAATTTGAAAAACCTGATCGGCCTGCCGTTGCTGAGCAACCAGGAGCACGGGGATCAGCCCGGCAAACAAAAATAAGAGCCTTCGCATCATAAAGTCGAAAATAGAAAAATCGCGGATGAAATCTAAATATTCAGGCTCACCCTTCTGCTGAAAGGGGTACGGCGTTCGTGCTTTGGATGTTGGAGGCAGAGGGAACAGAGAGGTGATAAGTTGCACCTATGGCGATGAAAAGGCGAAAAAGTTGCAATCAGCCAAAAGAAAAAGCGGGACGTTGCAACCGCAAATAGGTGCAACGCCCCGCTAAGGTAGAATCCCGGGTTATTCGATTTCGATGGTGCGGGCCACCAGTTCCGGGCGTTTGGGCAGTTTCACAGTAAGAATTCCCTGGTTGTAGGCGGCGGAGATCCCGTTCACGTCCACATGGCTGGGCAAGCGGAAGGTGCGGCGGTTCTCTTCGAGGGAAAATTCGCGCTGGCGGAATTCTCCTTCTTGCGTGTTTACAGGCGCTTTTACGGTGATGTGAAGTTGCTGATCCTGGTTGGATAACTCAAAGTGAGTTTTGTCGCGGCCCGGTGCGACCAGGTCAATCCAGAAGGCTTCCTCGGACTCGCGAATGTTGACCGCTGGTCCCTGCAAAAGCGAATGGTGAACAAAAGGACGACGGGCGGAGTGGGGGTGGTGTGCAATGGAATAGCTCATGACAATGGACTGATTAGTTGTTTGTTGACCGCCTTGCTGGCGATGCCTGATGTAAACAACCTCAGTGCCATGAGGCATTGTGCGCCAACTTGGCAGTTTTGTGAGACGTTTTTTCTCAAACCTAGCCATTTGATTAAAAAAGACTGCCAGAATGGCTAAGTTATTCGCCACACTCCTTCAATTTTTCCATTTTCGCCTGAAGCGACAAGTCGCCGTAGGCCTCTTCGCAAGCTTTCAACAGCTCATTTGTTTCTTTCATGTCCGCCTCCCTTCCGTCGGTGAGTTGTTTCAGGCCGTCTGCCAGGCCATCGATCAGCTCATCTTTGCACTCGCACATGCTGGGAGTAGATTGGCAGCCAGCCGCCAGAAAGGAAAACACTGCAAGGACCCAGATAAGGCTTTTAATTGTTTGCATCAGTCAGGTTATTGAATGGTGAACAAAGTAGCTTCGGGCAGCGAAAATAAGAAAACCTGCACCTTTAAGGCTTTTAATTGTTTGCATCAGTCAGGTTATTGAATGGTGAACAATGAGGTGCTCCCCATCGACTGGACAAAAAAGGCCTTTGAATAAGGTGGCTTGTTGAGGTAGAAATACGAAAGAACGAAGTAAAATTCTGGTCTGAGCATTGGTTATTGCGGGACTTTTCCACGGTTTCAGCCGGGGCCC
>JBGSKC010000006.1:0-65522 GCA_041741415.1 Bacteroidia bacterium
TAAATTGCCACTGGGAGTCGCTCAGCTCGGCAAACTTTGTTTGCATAATTTGAAAGATTGATACCTCCAAATTATCTGAGCGGCCCCACTTTTTAAAATCGTCAAAAAATCAGCCAGTTAGGTTCCAAACATGGTCTTAGCGAATAACCATGTTTTTCATCCTGCCATTTACATCAACGCCCAAACAATGAAAGCCTTCTTCCTTCCGCTGTTGGCCCTGGTCTTACTCCTAAGTGCTTGTGCCAGAGATGTTTCGATGAACGTAAACCAAGACAGCATCTACACAGAATACCGGATAGTGTATGACGACGACCAGGGAAAGTCCTTTGCCCGCGCTACCTTCAGGTTTAGCGGAGCCACTGGCACCATCCTCGAGCTGTCTGCCCCTGCCGAAGTGACTGTCGATGGCGAACCCATGGCCTGGAAGCCCCTGCTGGGCTATTATGAAAAGGAATATGCGGGCATCGACAGCCAGGCCACCTTTCTCTACAGCGACCTCGACAATAACACCTATGAGAACAAAGTCCTGATTGCCAAGGCGATCGATTTTCCTGCAGGTCTGGATACCTTGTCAAAAGGAGATGCCTTTACCCTAAGTTGGACTGGTGCAGCCCTGGGCACCAATGAGAGTGTGATTGTGACAATCAATGGCGCCAACGAAGCCGACGCGAAGGTATTTACCCAGACGGCACCAGGTTCCAGCTCCATCATTCTGGAGAAGAACAAACTCGAAGGCCTCGTACTGGGAACCGCAACAGTCCTGATGGAGCGATTTACTGTTCAGGTGCTGGAAGAAGGCACGCCCGAAGGCGGGGCTGTGTGGAGCCGCTATCTCGCTGATCCAATTCAGGTAGTGGTGGTGGAGTAGGGGGGAAGAAGCCATTCTCTGTAAAATCAGGCAAAGCAGATATTTTCTGATCCGGCGGGGATTGAGTAGATTTAAGCACATTCTACCTTGATCCCCGCCTCTCTATGAAATGGTTGAAGATTCTGGCAGTGGCACTGCTTGTCCTCGTCGCGACAGCTGCAGGGCTCTACTTTTTCCGCTATGCCCCCATGCTGGGCTTGTTTGCCGCAGAAAAAAAGGCAAATAACTTCCGGCACATGGAAGACATTTTCCCCGCCCACGAAATTGCACCGGCAGCCGAACCCTCGGCATTGGCGGTAAGCAACCAGCCTTTCCCCGACAGCGTCACGCTGCAAGGTCAGCGGGTAGCTCTAATTGATGAGCTGACCAAACTATCCACAACCGGCCTGCTCGTGTTGCGCAACGACAGCATCCTGTTTGAGACCTATCTCATGGGGGCCACTGCCGAAGACCATTTTACTTCCTGGTCTGTTTCCAAATCCGTTACCTCCACCCTGATCGGCATCGCAGTTGGCGAAGGGAAAATTGCAAGCATCCAGGATCCTGTTGACAAGTACCTGCCTTATCTCAAAGGCTCCGGTTTTGAAGGGGTCTCCATTCAGCATGTGCTGCAAATGGCTTCCGGCATTCGTTTCTCAGAAAAATACGACGACCCCAACTCCGACATCAACCAGATGATGTACAAGCAGTTCGTCTATTTTCAATCGCTGCCAGACTGGGTCAAAGGTTTTCAATCGGAGGAAACACCAGGCGAAACATTTGAATACCAGAGCATCAATACCATTTTGCTGGGCCTGCTGTTGGCGGAGGTGTATGGAAAAACACTGGCGGAGGTGCTTGAGGAGAAAATCTGGCAGCCGATGGGTGCTGAGGGAATGGCCTGGTGGAACACCGATGAATACGACAACGAGATGGCCTTTGGCTTTCTCAACGCCCGGCTACGCGATTATGGCCGTTTTGGGTTGATGATGCTCCATGGCGGAAATTGGAATGGCCGCCAGATCGTTTCCTCCGACTGGGTGACAGAGGCTACCACCCTGCGCCCCGGTGAGCCGCACCCCGTTAAAAAAGAAGGCGACACCCAGTACCAGTACCACTGGTGGCTTCCCCAGACCGGTGACCCCGGTGAGTTCATGGCCTCCGGCTACATGGGCCAGTGCGTTTATGTGAACCCATACCGCAAAGTGGTGATCGTGAAAACGGGAACCGAGGAGGTGAAGCACCTGCCGCTGCTTCAGGCCATTGCCAGGGAAATTGGGACGCCGGTCCAGGTTCCCGTGCCAGCGGATACGTTGCTGGCGCCAGCCATGTAAGGTCTTGTCTTTCGGTTCTACTGATTCTCCAAATTTTTCTGCTATGGCTCACCCTCAAGATTGTCCGCGCTGTAAATCGAACCGGTTTGTACCGATGGTAGAAAGTGACACCGGCCTGTATTGGCCCAAAACCCTGCGTACCTTCCGGACAGTGGTGAATGCCTGCGTGGATTGTGGCCACATTGAGAAAAAGGTTGATCCGCGGGACATGGAAAAATTGCAGAAGCAATGGCAGAAAAAACTGGGGCCTCAGGGCCCGATTCTGCGGTAAAGTCTGACCTGACAAGTTAATCCCGGAATTCCGGCTGCCCGGATTTGGTCATCGCTGCCTGCACAGCTTTGGCCAGGTCTTCCGATAATAACATGGCTGCATTCCACGTGGCAATGTACCGGAGGCCATCTTCGATGGAATGGTCGCGGCCATACTGAAGCATTTCCTTGGTACCCCGGATCGACAAAGGTGATTTAGCCGAAATGTTCCTGGCCACTTCTTCCACCCTGGTTTTAAGTTCCACTGTTGTAGAATAGGCGGCATTTACGAGCCCGTATTTTTCAGCCTCGCTGCCGGGCATTTTGCGGCCTGTGTAGCAAAGCTCCCGTGCAATCCCGTCGGCAATCAGGCGCGGAAGCCGCTGCAGAGTGCCCACATCCGCCACCATGCCCATGTCAATTTCTTTTACCTGAAAAAAGGCGTCTGCTGTTGAATAGCGCATGTCACAGGCTGTGACGATGTCCACCCCGGCTCCGACACAGGCTCCGTGAACCATGGCAATCACGGGCTTTTTGCATTGGTCAATGGCATTGATGGCAGCCTGAAGGTTCAGCACCATGTTTCTCAGCGCCTCGCGCCGTCTGCCTTCGCAGTCGTGCTGGGTTTGCTGGCCGGCCTGCATGAGGAAGGCGAGGTCAATTCCGGCGCAAAAGTGCTTTCCCTCCCCCGACAGCACCACTACGCGGCAGGCAGGATCTTCGCTGAGCCTGTCAAACACCTCTTTCATTTCCGTCCAGGCCTGCTGATCAAGTGCATTGACCTTTTCCGGGCGGTTCATCACGACGGAAGCCACGCCCTGTTCTGTGGTGGTGCGGAAAAATGATGGGTTCATATCAGCGAATGGGTCAACATCAGAAGTAGTCAGGAATCGATGCCAGCCTGCGTTATGGCAATGTCAAACTGGTCGTGTCACAAGATTCGAGGGCTGCCCGGATGTCTTCGAAAGCGAGATCGGGGGCCTCATTCCCCCAGGCAGACCGAATGTACAGCAAAATGCTGCGAATCTCAACGGGCTGCAAGCGTTTATTGGGCGGCATGGGCCGGTTGTATTCAACCCCGTTGACGAGGATGGTATCAATCTGGCCATAGCGAAGGACACAGGCCAGCTCGGGCCCGCCCTTCAGCAAATAATCTGCCCCTGCCAGTGGAGGAATCAATTTTCCAAGTCCCCTGCCATCGGCCATGTGGCAGGTTTGGCAGTGAAGCTCATAGAGCTTTTGACCTGCGGTGGAGCTCACTTCGCCATCGGCGCCATACTTCAATACCAAAATTCCCGCCACAAGGCCCAGCGGCCAGAGGTACCAGATCCAGGTTTTCCAGCGCTTGTTCATGGCTGCTCATATTCGGCATACAGCCGGGGGAGGTCTGCGATCAGGCGCTTCACATCTTCGGGGTCGGTTCCTTCATAGTAGCCCCGGATTTGCCCGATCCTGTCCACCAGAATCAGCTTGCCGCTGTGGAAAATGCCGCCATTCACCGCGCCAGTGGGGCTTCCTGACAGCAGATAGCGGTCCATCATGACTTCATAGACATATTCTTCCTCCGGTGTTGTCAGGAAAATCCAGTTGGGGTCTGTGGTGCCAAGATCGTTCTTGTATTTGGTCAGCTCCTCCGGCGTATCAAACAGCGGATCCAGGCTGTGCGACAAAATCCTGAAGTCGGAGCGGTCTTTCATGGCCTCCGAAACCTGCAGAAGCGCCTTGCTCATCATGGGGCAGATATCCGGGCAGCGGGTGAAAAAGAAGTCGGCGATATAAATTTTTCCGGCTACCTGAAGTTCAGAATATGGCTGCCCGGCCTGATCAACAAAGGAAAAGGCACCGATCCGGTGGGTGAGGGTGTCGCCTTCCGGGGTGATTTGCTCCAGCCCGATGATGGGGAAGGGCTCGGCTTTTTTTTGCTCACAGGAGAAAAACAAGGGGAGAAGCACCAATGGAAGGAGCAGGCCCTTAAATAATTGGTAGTCAGTTAATTGGATCATGGTGCAGGAAGATAAGCGGTAGCCTGTTGAATGGCGGCGTTCATCAGATCCCGGGTAGCCTCCATGGATTCGAGCTGCTGCTGCAATTGAGCGATTTGTTCTGCCTGGGGCAGGGTGCTGTCTGGTTCTGCCCAGTTGCGCATCCAGCTTTTCATGGAAAAATCAGCAGAATCGAGCAGCGTAAGCGCTTCCCCCCAGGCAGTTCCGGAGGCTTCGTCCTGGCCTGCTTCGGAGGCGAGCATGTCCTTCAGCTGGCGCTTTAGCTGAATGATTTCTCCCATTTTCCCCATCTCAGCATTGTGGAGGTCCATGACAACTGTTCGGAGAGAATCAACGGCAGTAGGTTTTGTGGAGGCAGATGTTGCCGGGGTGGATTCGCAGGCTGCCAGGAAAAGGCCTGTTCCAATAAGAAGGAGGGCGAGAAATTGTTTCATGTCGTTTGGGAAAAATGGTCCATTAAACGGGCGAGCTTTGCCCCCGCATCGGTCAAAAGGGCGGGAGTGTTTTCCAAAGCCTCGGACAAAGATAAGGGCTTGTTTAAGATAGAGGTAGCATAAGTTAGGCCCAGTTTGTCCATCTCCTGCCAGGAAAGTTCCAGGCGTCCGCAAACAGCAAAAACAGGAATCCCCCTGGCCCTGGCGGCTTTCGCGATGCCCGCCATTGTTTTTCCCTGAAGGGTCTGCGAATCGAGGGCTCCTTCGCCGGTCAGGATCAGGTCGGCGCGACTGAGCCAGTCTGCTACCTGGGGAAGGGCCAGAATTTGTTCAATCCCCGGAGAAATGCGGGCCTTGAAAAACACGTGCAACCCGGCTCCTGCTCCTCCGGCCGCTCCGGCACCCGGCAGGTCCTGCAAGTCTTCGCCCGAGCGCTTTTTCCACCATGCACCAAATTTCTCAAGTCCGGTATCAAGGTCTATTACCATGCCAAGATCGGCTCCTTTTTGCCGGGCAAAGGTTTGGGCGGCACCCATTGGACCAAACAAAGGGCTTCTTACGTCGCTGGCGACTATCAATTCCACGCCCTGGGGAAAGCTCCAGCCCGATAAGTCGATCCGGGCGCATTTAACAAGGCCCTCACCAGTTGGAGGCAATGACTGGCCTTGCTGGTCCAGAAAAACTGCTCCGAATACCGAGGCCATGCCCCAGCCAGCGTCGTTCGTGGCGCTGCCCCCGATGCCCAGCACCAGGCGTTTGGCTCCATGGTTGATGGCAGCTTTCATCAGTTGCCCCGTTCCGGTTGTGCTGGTAAAAAGAGGGTTTCGCTCCTGGGCAGACAGCAGGGCAAGGCCCGAGGCTGTTGCCAGGTCGAGATAAGCGGTTTGGTCATGAAGATAAAATGGGGCGTTGATCCGGCGGCCCAGCGGGTCCTGAACATCGACAAATACAGGCTGGGCTTGCAGATGGAGGGCCATAATCCTTGCGAAGCCCTCGCCGCCATCTGCCAGAGGGCACTGCCACAGGGTATCTTCAGGCCGCACCTGACGCCAGCCTTCAGCCAGGAAGCGGGCCACTTCCCCTGCTTCGGCGGCATCTTTAAACTTGTCGGGAGCAATCAGGATGTTCACAACGGAAGCTTTTTTCAAGTATAAAAAAAGCCCGATCCAAAAGCAGGATCGGGCCGGAATCAAACGTGAATTAAGCGGTTATTCCACCACCAGGCGGAGGTAGCTCCTGGCCTTGTCATTGCTCAGTTCCAGCAGGTACATACCAGGGCTAACGCTGTGGAGGAGAAGGGTTTCTTCCTGAACACCAGCAGGAACAGTTCGTCGCATCACTTCCTGGCCAAGCAGGTTTCTCAGGGAAAGGGTCAGGGCTGAAGGGCCAGCGAGGGTCCAGCTCACAGTTACCTGTTCATCAGCGGGGTTTGGGGCTACTTTCACCCGGAAGGGATTGGCAAGGCCTTCGAGCTGAAGGGTTGTACTTGTGTCGCCTTCCAGGATCAGGGTTGGGAACCGTTGCTCGCTGCAGAACCTGTCGCCGGTGGCAGCATCCGCACATGCGGTGTTGCTGAACGACACCTCTGTGCCAATTCTCAGGTCGTCGATCCACCAACCTGCAACAGCAGTGTTGTCGTCGGAAAGAAAGCGGAATCGAATGAACAAGGGCTGTCCAAGGAAACCGCTCAAGTCGATTTTGGTCTGGATATAGCCCTGGCTTGTGCCGGAAAATGCGTCCACGCTTCCGACGGGGTTATTAGCACCAAGGGTGGTGTTATAGCCGTTGGAAACCATGAAAGGGCCTGCGTCAATCCACTGGCCGCCAGTTTGAGTGGGCAGGATTTCCACAATGCCGCCATCCCAGCCGCCTTCCGTGCGGTATTCGTGCCAGAAGCTCAGAATGGACGGGCTAAGGATCGGTGCCAGCGGCAAGGTGAGGGTTTGGTCGTTGGATTCTTCCACGTTGGGAACAAACCAGGCATTCTGGCCACTTCGCGGATTCAGCGTATCAAGTGACCAACCATCTGAACCTGTTTGAGCAGCTACCAGGTAATTGGTTACAGATCCCTCCAGGTTGTCGTTGAAGGTGAAGCTGGAAGCAGGGGTGTTGGCAGGAACCTGGGCCTGGAACTCGCAAACAACTGTCTGGCCTGCTCCAATGCTGTCGATGGTCATTGTCACGACGCTTCCAACCACTGTCACGGGGCAGGTAGCTGATTGATCGACATAGAGCAAGGGTTCAGGCAGGGTGTCGCGAATTACCACCTGGGTCAGCAGGCTGTCTTTCTGGTTGTTAAGTGTGAAGCGATAAAGGAGGCTTCCGCCTTGTTCGACCGATTCTGAGAGGGTGGTTTTTTCCAGGTAAAGAATTTCCTGACAGCTGGGGGGGAGGTCATAGCCTTCCACACCATCACCACGGTCGTCGGGATCGCCCTGGCTGGCACTAAAGCCAAGCCCCCTGCGGGCAAATACTTCCCAAATGAGGCATTGGTTCGTGCCGCCAAAGTTGATCTGGTCTGCCTGAAGGATAGCATCGCGCACGTCGGTGAAACCGGGGGCACAGGGCTGGAGCTTCATCCCGTCGATCACGAGTTGCATGGCCATGTTGTTTCCGCCTGTACCGTTGTAAATGTCGGGGTCGTAGCCGTAGGTGTCGGTCATTTTCCAGTACAAATCCCAGAGCATGGCACACATCACCGAGCCTACGCCATGAGGAATGGAGAACACTTTAATGTCGTCGTAGGTGTAAGGACTAAGGGACATATCAGTGCTGTAGGGGTAATCCCGGATGCCATTGCCGCTTGGATCCTCGCCATTGGCAAAGGTTCCGATTCCCCTTGCGTCGCTGCTAAGGTCGCCTGGCTCAGAGGTCATAACGAGGGAAAAGAAATCGCTCCAGCCTTCTCCGGCCTGCTCTTCGTTGAACAAACAAGACACAGCAGGCCCGCCCGTAAGTCGGGTGGAAATACCGTGGCCATATTCGTGGGCCACTACGCCGTTGTCGAAACTACCATCCCGGTCGTTGGGGTTGCCCGGATCAAAGATGGTGGCATTAACCCTGGTGGTGGCAAGTGCTGTTTTGACAGAGTTGCCAATGCTTTGCGCCACCATGATCGAGGGGATGGTGATGCTGGGATCGGCGCCGCCCATGTTGAAAGGGGCACCACCTGTATTTTGCACCACGATCACCCCCACAGCCCCTGCGTCCTGGCAAAATTTCACCTTTTGAACAAAATTGCATCCTCCTCTGGTTACCACAGCAATTCTTCCCGCCACGCTGTCGGGCTGTTGAATGGTGGAACAGCCTTCATTGCTGTTCTGGGTATCTAAGGCGAGCCAGAGGTCTGCAGTGAGGGGAGTAGTGGGAATGCCTGGACCAAATTGTGCGCCCGTAGCGCCATAGGCGCCCGCCAGGGAGGCAGGGGCATTTACTGTCAGAATATCCGGGGAAGAGCCACCAGAAGTCCAGAGAAACATTTGCATCCTCCCGCTGTTACCGTCGGGAGGGGTGGCAAAATTGGCATTGTTCAACCCGGACCCGTCCTGAGCGTCGGCAAATACGAAGTCGCCGCCAGCACCGCCCTTCCCATAGTTATTCGCTTGAAAATTTCCGCTTACTTCATCGAAACCATACTGGTACCAGACGTCGTGCATCAGGTTGTTCCAATAAAAAAGGTTGGTGGTGGATGCTTGCAGATACAGCAAAGGAGCGACACCGCCCGGCAAGGGAAAGTCGAAGCTCAGGTTGGTACCACCGTCGGGAGACACCCCTGTTCCGTTGTCGCCATTGCGATCGTCCTGAGCCCACACGTTGTTGCCGCGCGTGATGGTGAAATCCTCGCCGGGGTTGCCGTCCACGTCATGCCAGCCAAAGGGGGAGGCGTCGGCATTGGAAGGATCAGTGATCAGGGACCTGAGTCCGTGATTAGGACTTTCTACCGGGAAAGGGAAGACGCGGTATTCCGGCGTGGCCATAGGGCGAAACGGCGCAAAAAGCTGAAGTGGTTCGTCGGCCTGGGTGGCAGATGCCAGCCCCATGGTATGTGCACCTGTGTGGCCCCCTTTGTGGTCAAATGAGCAGTGAATCACCCAGTCTTCCTGCCCCAGAACGGTGCCATCCTGGGCATCCACCCAAACGCCCCACCAATGCTGGTGATCGATGGTGTAGAGGCGGACTTCCCAGGCAAGCCGGACGCTGCCATTGAGGGCTTCGATCCAGCTGAGCGATAACCGTACGGGTTCGTGCGAAAGGCCGGGAACGGAGTAGCTCATCTCCAGGCGGGGCCCCTGAGGCCGCTCCAGGAGCGAAATCGCCTGATAATCGCTTAATTGAAGGTGGCTGGCTGCCAGGGTAAGTGCAGTTTCAGGTGCCAGGGAAGGCTGCGCTGCATTCACCCTGCTGCTGAGGTCCGCCAGAAACCGATGCTGCATCTGAACGATTTTTCCTTGCCAGATGGCAGCAGAAAGGATCGCGCCGCGAAGCGGAATCTGATTCTGAGCCTGCTGAAGGTACAGGTGAGTAACGTTGTTGTGCCGGCTGGTGTAAAAGTCGCTCACTGTGGCAGTTTGCCAGTCGGCCTGACGAAGTCCGTGACTTTCCGTGTTGGCCTGAAGGTGTTGCTGGAGCAGAGAAAGCGCCTTTTCCTGAGAGGTTTGGCCAAGCAAAGCCATGTTTCCCAGCAATAAAAGGCATCCGGTAAAGAAGAATTGTCGCATAGGATGGTTCAGGTACGATGGAAGGGAGAATAGAAAATCAATGTAAACAGATAGTTTACAAACAATTCACCCAAAACCCTACATTGAACCCCATGGTTGTGGGCTTTCAGGAAAAAATGACAGATCTTCAAGGCCCGGTTACCCCGTTTCGTATAGCCAGCCAGTATGCCCTTTTTTCAGCTTTTGGCATTCCTGCTCTTCGCCTTCATTACCAGTTTGCCAGGAATCACCAGGTCACAAACATCTGGAAACACAAGTCGTGTTGATAGCTTGTTAACAGCACTGGATGGAGCTCAGCCAGGCTCGATGGGTCAAACATATCTCCTTCTTGAGCTCTCCAAAGCGTATTTTAGCAACGATTTTTTTGCATCAGAGCGCTATGCACTCCAGGCCATAGAGCAGGCCACGATCCTTGGGCATGATTCTGCAATCAGTGTCGCAGCGCGAAACATTGGCGTGGGCTATGCGCTGCGTGGTCAATTGGAGGATGCAAGGTCCTGGTCGGAAAGATCACTTTATCACAGCCGCAAAATTGGTAATTCAGAGTTGGAAACTAAGGCGGTCATTAACCTGATCGGCATTTCCTTTAGCCAGGGCAATCTTTTGCTTACCGAAAGGATGTCCAGGGAATTGGTGCGCCGGTCGATCCAGATCAGGGACTCCTTTCATTTGCCAGTGGCGCATGAGTCTCTGGGCTTGACCTTTCACGCTCAGAATCGCCTGGACAGCGCAGAACTTCATCTCAGGACTTCGGCAAATTTGTATTCTTTGCAAAAAGGTCGTGAAGCTGAGCTCGCCAATTGCCTCAATACCCTGGCAGGTGTCCTGGCCGGCAATGGCAAGCACGAGGCAGCCTTGACGGTGGTCCAGCAAAGTGTGGGCTTGTTTCAGAAAAGTAGCATTGAAGGGGCGAATGGCTCTTACCTTTCAGCCAAGCTTCAGGAGGCTAAAATCCTGCTGACCATGAAAAGATTTGATCAGGCCAGAAAGATCCTGCTTTCGGTAAATAAGGTTGCGGAAGACCATGGCCTTTTGCCAAAACTCAGTATCGGCTATTTATTGCTTTCCCGCCTGGATTCGATGCAGGGCGACTATCAATCTGCCCTGATTTCTATTTATCAGCACAATCGGATCCAGGATAGCCTTGACAAACACGAAAGCGAAGAACGGTATGAAACCCTGCTGGCAGAATCCGAGCAAACCCGCCAGAATGCCGATAACGTGAAGCTAAAGGCCGCCGAAGAACTGGCCAATGCTAAAATCGAAAACCAGCGCCTGCTGCTGTTTCTGGTGTTGATTGCCCTGGCCATTCTTGCGCTGCTCACTTCTGAGTTGATTCGCCGGAATCGACAGATTCAGTTTAACAATGAGCGGCTGGCCCACAATCAGACCATCATCAACCTGAAAAACCAAGCCTTAGAAAAAAACAAAGGGGTGCTTATCGCCCAGAAACAGGAGCTGGAAAAGCTCAACCGAACCAAAGACCGGTGGTTTGGCATCATTTCTCACGATTTTCGCCATCCGCTCACCTTGCTCCAGGGTGCGCTTCAATTGGTGGGCGACGACGAAATTTCCCCTACAGAGCGGGCCATGCTGGTGAAAGAGCTCCAGGTTCGCTTCAATCGCGCAGCCAACTTGCTGGACAATCTTCTGTTTTGGGCTCAAAGCCAGCTCAGCGGCTGGAAATTTCACCTCGGCAAGGTAAAGGCTGTGAGCCTGCTAGATCCAGTTCTGGAGGAGGTGGATCCCTGGGTTCAGGATAAGCAACTTAAGATAGAAGTAGCATGCCCTGAGAATTTGGAGATTGTTACCGACCCGAATGCCCTACATCTCATCACCCGAAATTTGCTCCATAATGCCATTAAATACTCTCACAAGGGCCAAACTGTGTTTGTGGCGATAGATACCACCGAAGCCCACTGGACTCTCACGGTTCGGGATCAAGGCGTGGGCATGACAGTTGACCAGGTCGCTGCGCTGTTTCAGTCGGAGGTGAAATCCATTCCTGGAACCATGAATGAAAAAGGGTCTGGCCTCGGGCTGTTGCTGGCCAGGGATGTAGCAACTGCCTTGAATGGAAAACTGGAGGTGTCAAGCGTTTACCAGCAGGGGACCACCTTCATCCTCAGGCTTCCCAAAGAAAAGGCGATGGATGTTGGCACCTTATGAGGATCGGCTGATGGTGGCTTCCCGCTCCTTTGATTCAGTTAGGTGGCCGGTTCCCAGGTGTTTCTCCAGAAAAGTGGTCATTTCCCAAAGCATGTGGAGAATCGATTCCCGGGCTGCGTAGCCATGGCTTTCGTGTGGCAGCATCACAAGCCTTGCCTTTGCTCCATGACCTTTGAGGGCGTGGTAGAAGCGTTCGCTTTGCATGGGGTAAGTGCCTGCGTTGTTATCTGCCGCCCCATGGATCAGCAGAATTGGCGCTTTGATTTTGTCGGCATGGGCAAAGGGCGACATTACGCGGTATACTTCGGGGGCTTCCCAATAGGTCCTTTCCTCCGACTGAAACCCGAAGGGGGTGAGGGTGCGGTTGTAGGCGCCGCTTCTGGCAATGCCGCAGGCAAATAACTCGGTATGTGCCAGCAAATTGGCAGTCATGAAGGCACCATAGGAGTGCCCTCCTACCGCAACCCGGGCAGGATCGGCAATGCCGCGCCCAACCAGAAAGTCAATGGCCGCCCGGGCATTACCCACCAATTGAGGCACAAACCGGTCATTAGGCTCTGATTCTCCCTCTCCTACAATCGGCATTCCCGGGTCGTCGAGAATGGCATAACCCTTTAGAAGCCAGAAAAGGGGAGAATACCAGCCGATTCGCAAAAATTGGTGAGGGGAGCCCTGAACCTGGCCCGCGGCATCCGCACTTTTGAACTCCTCCGGGTAGGCCCACATCAGCAGTGGGATCGGGCCGTGAACCTCAGGATCGTAGCCCGGCGGCAAGTAGAGATTGCCATTCAGGCCTACGCCATCTTCGCGCTGGTAGCGAATCACTTGCTTTTCGACTCCCCTCAACTGTGGATAAGGATGGGGAAAGGCGGTGATATTTTGCAAATGGCCCGTTTCCAGGTGGCGAAAAAAATAATTCGGCGGGCTGTCGTTGGACTCCCTCCGGGTAAGGAGCAAGGGGCCTTCTGGATCAATGATTTGAATGGGATATTCATACACCGGCCCTTCACAGCGCCAAAGGCGCTCAGTCTGGCCGTCGGCCAGCTGATAACGGTCGACAAATGGGCGGTTTCCGTCTTCAGAGGCACCTGCCCCGCTCAGAAACAAGTATTCCCTGCTGGCGTCGGTGAGCAAAACCTGTCGCCCGTAGGCGTTGTACTGGGTTTCAAAGCTTCCGGGGTCGTTGTAGCGATCTTCCCAGGAGCGATCAAAGAGGATTACTTTGGTGTCGTTAGGCTGGTTTGCCCCCGGCTGAAAGCGGGAAGTGACCACCCGGCGGTTGTTCCACCAGTATTCCTGAATCAGGGCCAGATGGTCGTCACCCCAGGTCACATCTGCAGCGCGCAGGGCAAAATCAAGGTCAAAAACGGGATCTCCCTGAAAAGGAGCCGCTAAATGAAACATTTTGTCTCGCACTGGCACTTCTCTGGCCGGGTCCCCGCCATCCTGGGCTTCCACCCAATACAACATAGCTGCCTGATCAGAACGCCATTCCACATTTCTCGGTCCTTCGCGGGTGGCCATGAATCCCTTGGGAATTGTTTCGCCGTTTTGCACGGAAGCAATGCTGCGGATAAACTGCCCCTGCGCGGTCCAGACCTCGATTTCTCGCGGAAAACGGTTGTATGTCACCAAATAACTGAATGGTTTTTTCAACCGGTCCACCAGAAGATAACTTCCATCGGGGGAATGCGACACGCTGAGATAGAGGTCGGGTTTTCCAACAGGAACCACACTGCCATCAAGCCCTACCCGCAACCACTGAACGGTGGTGTGGTATTCGAAAACAGCCTCGTCATAAGGATCTTGCAAAAGGTCCTGGAAGGTTCTCACCGGAGCAATTTCGCCATTATTTTCTGACACCACGGGCCCTGAAGGAACGAGCGGTCGCTCTGGCGGGGAGCCGTGGCCCTGGGGCACGGTTCTGACCAGAAGACCCTGGCTGTTTGGCTGCCAAACGAAAGGCTTGCTGCCCGTGGCTGCATTAAGGGCCCCTTCCCACAGGCGTCGGGCTGTTTTGGTTGCGACTTCAATGACCCAAGCCTCCAGGTGGTCGGCGGCATACTGTGCAAAGGCAATGTGCCTGCCATCGGGCGACCAGCTCAGAAAGGTTAACTTTAGCGGCTGGGGCAGGCCAGAGACCTCAAACGACTCCCCCGACTGAAGATGCTGCAAGGAAATGGCGTGTGTATGGGTGCTTCGGCTGGGGGCATGGTTTCTGGGGTTGATGCGCAAGCCCGCCAGTCGCAGCTCCGGTTGCGCCAGGTCTTCGATGGAAACGAGGGCATCCATGTGGGCCGTCAGCATCCAGGTAAAGGATCGGTTGAGGCTCACAGAGGGAGTGCTGGAAGCTTCCAGCAGAGAAACCATGTCGGGAGCAGGTGCCTGATAGCGGAGTCTGTCCTGGTCGAGCGATTCTGTCATAAGGCGCAAGATAGAATTTTGGCCGGAATGCGCTGCCTTCAAAAAAAGGGACAGCGAACCATTTCGGCTCGAATGTTTTGGATCATTCGCAGCCTTCAATGCAGCGCCCGGACCGGTCGACATAAAAGCTCGCGTCGCCCAGCTTTACCAGCGCTTTTCCCTGGAAAAAGGGATGGGCTTCCTCATAGATTAAGGGGATAACTAATTCGCCTTTCGTTGAATAAAACCCATATAAATTATCTTTTCTGACCAGCAGCAAGTTCTCCGAGGAAACCTGGGCATGTTCAAACTGAGGTGGAAGGATCCAGTTGCCCTCGTGGTCGAGAAAGCCGTATCGTCCTTCTGTGCGAACCATGGCAGCAGAATCCTGGAACGACCAAACCCGCTCATATTGAAGTGGAATCCTGATATTTCCGGTTGAATCGAGAAATCCTTCTTTGCCCTGGCTGGCAACCCTGGCCATTCCTTCCTGAAAATCATGAGCCTGGTCAAACCTGGCTGCCACCCAGGGGCGAGAAGCTCCCGATGCAGGGTCAACAAGCAGGAACCCAAAGCGGCCATCCACGCGGAAGCGAATCCTTCCTTCTATAACAGGCCATTCCTCTCTGTCGTGAACGGGCATCGGGCGCTCACTGCTGTCGCGTTGTGCAAAAAGCGAGGCGGCGGAAAGAAGAACGAGTAAGCAAGCAAATACTCTCATGGATGGAACTATTTACAGAAAGATACGACTTCCGGCGGGCAATCTTGTGTTTTGACAAAGACCTTGAAGGTGGATTTGCGAAGCTCAATCTCACCGGCGACCTTTGGTCATCCTTCTTCGCCAATAATTCTGCCATGTTTGCTCCCGCTTTTTTCCGAATCGGCCTGCCCGGTCTGTGTTTTTTATGGGTTTCCAGCCTTTTCAGCCAGGTGCCCATCAAAGTGATGCACTACAATTTGCTCATGTTTGGCGACTGCAACGGCGTCACGACCACGCAAAAATACCAATGGCTCGGAACGATTCTGGAGCATGTTCAGCCAGATTTGTTCACCATCAACGAGCTGATCCCGCAAACTGCCTACCTCAACGGAATCAAAGCCCTGTCTTTTGATTACACAACGAGCATGGCCTATTTTCCCCTGACCAATCAGGCGAATTCCAACATCGTGAACGGCTTATTTTACA
Source organism: Bacteroidia bacterium (assembly GCA_041741415.1). Classification (GTDB taxonomy): domain Bacteria; phylum Bacteroidota; class Bacteroidia; order J057; family J057; genus JANQTF01. Next base: position 15,344 of record JBGSKC010000006.1, read on the forward strand.
ACCAGACCCGGTTTCAGCCCGCTTCACCACAGTCTGTTGTGATCGCGCATTCCCTGCGTGACATCAACGCCTACCGCCTCATGTACATCCCTTCCATTCAGGGTGGCAGCACCGACACACTTTTTCTCACCTGCGTGGTGGCCCACTTCAAGGCGGGCGAGGGTAATTCGGAGGAAGCGTCCAGACTTGGGGCCGCCAACGCCATCATGAACTACCTGGAGCGACTACCCGAGGAGGAGATGGTGCTGGTTATGGGCGATTTTAATTTGTATTCCCACCAGGAGCCTGCTTTTCAGGCAATGGTGAATCACAGCGACCCTGCCATCAGGCTGGTGGATGTTTCTGGCAAAAGCACTGGATGGAACGGGCCCGCCCATGCCAGAATTCATACCCAGTCGCCGCGAGTGTCGCCAGGTGATTGCGGTTCTGGCGGCGGCATGGACGATCGGTTTGATTTTGTTTTAGCCAATCAGCGCCTCATCGCTCCTGATAGCCGCATCCGGATCGATTCGGCCAGCTACCAGGCTCTGGGAAATAATGGGACAGCATTTGATGGCGAACTAAGCTGCACGGGTAACACAACAGTTCCCTTTTCTGTCTGCCTGGCCCTCAAGCAAATGTCTGATCACCTGCCGGTTGTGGTAGAGCTCAATGCAGATGCCACGCTAGGGGTAGAGCGCAGGCAACTGCTGGCGATGCAGGTGGAGGTGCTGGGCAATCGCTGGCTGGTGAGGACCGAAGAAGCCAGCGGTTGGCGGCTGAGCTGGGGAAGTTTATCCGGGCAATGGCTGGGGCAAACGGAAGTGAAGCCTGGTCAGGATTTTCATGCCCTGGCTGCGGAATCGCTGCCTGCAGGTTGGTATTGGATCGGGATAGAAAACCATCATGGAGAAAGGGGCTGGGTAAAAGTGTGGAAGGAGTGAGACAAGCATTTTTGGGAACTGCCTCGCACTGGGAGCCGAGACTGGAATCGGAGATAGTTTCAGCTCAAAACTCCCGATTACGCTTTAGCAAACTTAGCGCTTAAAACTATACAGGCTCAAATTTGATTGCAATAAAAATTAGTTTTTTATCCTAATAATTTGGAGTTAGAAAATTTGTTCGCTAATATTGTTATCACAATATCGCCGGGGTGATGCCCGGCACCATTAACATCGGAATGAATATGACACAGCAGCACTTTCCTGGCTACGGCCCGCCAAGGGGCGTGAGCCATCATCACCCTCAACCTTCCAACAAAGCTCTTGGTCGCCCCATCAGTGTGTTTTCTAAAAAGATTGAAAACTGTCTCCTGATTGTGTTTATCGCGCTGGGCGTGAATCAATGGGACTACATTTCATCGCATGTTCGGTCCTTTCCTTTCGCTTCTTTGATCGGGAATAGCTCCGTTTTCGCCAGCCCGCCGCCTTCATCGGGCTTTCCCGGCGATGAGGCGCTTTATTTGCTCGACAAGGCCAGTTTGTTCGTCTCGCGCCCCGAGGATTTTGAGCTAAAGGTGCGGGACATTTCCAGCATGTTGGGCATCGCGCCAGAATGGCTCATGGCAGTTATGTACTCCGAAAGCCGCTTTGATGCTTCTGCTGTGAACCTCAAAGGAAGCGGTGCCACTGGTCTGATCCAGTTCATGGCGGCCACCGCCGAAGAGTTTGGCATCAGCATTCACCGCCTCGAAAAGATGGACCACCTCCAGCAACTGGAGTATGTTTATCTCTATCTCGACAAGGTTCGCCAGCGGTATGGCGATTATCGCGACCTCACCGACCTCTACCTGGGCATTCTGTATCCCAAAGCCCGTGGGCAGGATTACTGTTACACGCTTTACGCCAAGCCCTCCAAGCAGTACCAGCAAAACGCCGGTCTCGATGAAAATCATGATGGCCGCGTCACTGTCAGCGACATTGAGCACCGGATGAAACGACTCTATCCAACGGCTTTCGTGGCCACTGTTCCCACCATTTGACCTCCCTGCAGCCTCAGCAACCAGTTTCGTTGTCACAGCTTTCATCTGCTTTTTCCGGCAAACAATTACCCTTTTTGCGTGCATTCCTTTTCTGACGAGCCGCCCTCTCTTCGGGGCGGCTTTTTGTACCACTTAAGTTCAAGCTGTCTCGTGATTTCTTTTCCTTTGTCAAAAGGGGATTTCCAGGAACTCCTTTGTTTTCGATGAATCTGGCGTTACCTTCCTACGAAAACACTTTTCGTTACGAAGGGTGACGCCAAGCATTAGAATTCGTCCAATCCTAAACGTTAACTCATGAAGACCCTCCGATTTTTCCCCCTTTTGATTGCTTTCATTTACCCAGGGCTGATGATGGCCCAGGCCGTGAGTGAGGGCGCTCAGCCTTTTATCAAAAAGGTGACTGGCAATGCCCTCTCTGTGATCTTTACAGGTCAGCCCGAAAATGTGGAACATGTGCTGGAAACATGGCTGGAAGAAGCTTCTGGCAAAAAAGCTGCTGCCCGCTCCGGCTATCGCGCCCTCGAAGGCGTAGTCGTGACTGCCTTTTCTCCTAATGCGCTTGACTACTACCTCCTGGTTGAAAAACTGAGCCGGGATGATAGCGAGCGTGCGAAAGCAACCGTTTTCATTTCAGCCGGAAATGATAATTTTATTTCCACCAGTTCTAATCCGGAGATCATGAACGAAGTGGTGTCATGGCTCGAGTCAATGCAAAAAGAGATCAATGTTTATGAGCTTGGATTGGCCTTGGAAGCTCAGGAAAAAGTGATCGAAAAGGCTGTTAAGGTTCAGGAATCGCTTCAGCGAGATTCGGTGCGTCTGCAAACCACCCTGATTGAGACGATGGCGGCCATCGAAACGAATAAAACCAACAACCAAAACCAACGGCAGACAATTGCAAGTGAACAGGAGAAACTCCAGGCTTTTCGCGATCAGTTGAATGCTGTGCAGCAAGGAACGGAGGCCATTATGCGTACTGACCAGCCTGGTTCTGGCAGCGGAAATTCACCTTCTGTGCCACCCTCTTCGCCCGCTTCTGGCGGCGGCGGCGGAAACAACAGACCATGAAGTTTTTAGAATCCGATAGTGAGACCAACACCCTGGCTCGAAATGCTTAAGCCTTGAATGAGTTCCTGCAAAGCGGGATAAGCATGCTGGCGATGAAGCAGGAATTGGGCGGTATCAAACAACAACAGAAAGCCACCTTGCAGCAGGAGCGATTGCCCGTAGCCACGGAGCCGCTCAGGCCGCTGGGTGGCTGTTTTGGATCGCTCGATTAAGTACCCTCCCGCTGTGAGGTAGGTGAAATTTAGGGCAAGGTTGAACAGGAGGACTTTTTCGATTTTTTGCTGCTCAGCATAGGTTTGCCAAAGGCCGAAGCTCCCGGGATCGCTGCTGAGGCTGCCATATAGCCCGCCAGCGGCAAGACCCAGATTCACAAAGTTCCAGACCACGTTCATCTCGTGGAAATAGCGCAAAGATCCTGTGCTGCGCGCTCTCAGCACTGAGCTTACCCCGATATTACCAAGTGCCCAACCTCCCAGCACAATCATGTTGGTGGTATTGAGCCGCAGGCGGTGCTCATTTAGCTGCCGAAGCTGTTCGGCTTGCTGGGCCTGAACTGGAAGCCAGGCCAATGCAAACACCAGAAAAACAAACTTTTTCATGACCAGCAGCCTTGTTGGTGGAGGATTAATTTGTATGTTTTGAGCCTATACCCTGTGAGTAGAGGCTTTTTTTGCTGGCTTCTCCTCAAATTGCTCTTTCTTCAAACCCAGCCATTCCAACGCCGCGCGATAGTAAATGTTTTCGAGGTCCGAAGAAGGCAAATCCAGTTCATCCACAATGGCCCCGATGCTGAGGTCGCCAAGAGGGAAGGGATAATCTGAGCCAATACACACCCGGTTGGAACCGACCCTGTTGATGACGTAACGGAGCATCTGAGGGTCGTGGGTAATTGAATCCACCCAAAAATGGCCGAGGTAGCTGCGAGGGTTTTTATCGTTGTCAATGGCAACTAGATCGGGGCGGCACTGGAAGCCATGTTCTATGCGGCCAATGGTTGCGAGGAACGAGCCACTGGCATGAGAAAACATGACGCGGAGCTTGGGGAAATGTTCAAATACTCCGCCAAAGATCATGGAGCAGGCCGCCCGGGATGTTTCTGCGGGCATCCCCACCAGCCAGGGAAGCCAGTATTTTTCCATGGCATTTCGCCCCATCATTTCCCAGGGGTGGATCATAACAGCCAGGCCAAGCTGCTCGCACGCATCCCAGACAGGGAAAAAATCGCGCTCTGAGAGGTTCAGGTTATTGATGTTGGAGCCAATCTGAATACCGGGGAGATGAAGGTCTTCGGCAATTCGCTGCAGTTCCTTGACCGCCAGGTGGGGATCCTGCATGGGAATGGTGCCCAAGGCGACGTAGTTTTTGGGGAAATCTGCCTGAACCTCGGCAATGTGGTCGTTGAGGAATCGCGAAAGCTCAAGGGTATCCTGGGGTTTGGCCCAATAGCTGAACATCACCGGGATGGTCGAAACTACCTGCACCTGTGTGCGATGCTCAGAATAATCTTCAATGCGAATGACGGGATCCCAGCAATTTGCCTGAATTTCCCGGAAGAAAGTATCTCCCTTCATCATGTTGGCGAAGCCGGGGCGGTGATGATCCAGGTAAATAAAATCACCGTAGCCAAATTTTTCGGCAAAGCGGGGCAACCGTTCAGGAATGATGTGGGAATGCGAGTCGATCTTCAGCATGGGGAATCATTGAAGCTGGAAATTAGCCAACTTTTGCGACACCCACATGATGAAGAGTTATTTTGTGCGGGTTGAGTCGCTCTCCACGGCGTAGAAAAACTCGAGCACACCCTCCCACATATCGGCCAGGGGCGACTGTGTCTGTGTTTTGGTGGCTACAGTTGGGGTGGCAACAGCCTGCGGGACTTGCTTGGGCGGCTCTTGTGAGGAAGGAGCACTGGATTGCGGCTGTCTGCTGGGGTCGACCTGTTCAGGGCTGGAAGCATAGGATGAGACCATAGCCAGGGTTATCACCACCACTGTAATGATGCTGCGCCAGAAATATTTGCCGGAGGTCGTGTTCATGAGGGTAGGATTCATGAGTCCCAGAGCGAAGGGTAAATGTGGAAAAAGGAGGCAATAGCTATTAACCAAAGGAGCTGATCGTCAATAGCTCACACCAATTCCCGTAGTAAAATAAAGCAATTTGCTGAAAAGTCCAGCGTCTATTCTTGCGGAATTTATCCTGCCTCCACTAAGCCATAGGACCAAGTCCTTGCTCACAGGCTCTGCGATATTGCGCTTCATCAAATTCATAGAGCCAGGGAGACTTGTGGGCACCACCTTGACGACGTTCATTGGTTCGGGTGACGATCCCATGGCTTTGCACCTTCCGCTGAAAATTCCGGCGATCAAGCTGCCTTCCCAGCACGGTTTCAAACAAGGCCTGCAACTCGGGCATAGTGAAACGTTTGGGCAACAGGGAAATGGCGATGGGCTGTTCCAGTATTTCTTTCTGCAATGCCTCTCTTGCCAGAGAGGCTATGTCCAGATGGTCCAGCATCATCGGTGGCAGTTCATTCCATTCGACCCATTCGCACAATTCCGAAATCGGGTCCAGGGTAGGAGACTGTACCTGTGAGTATTCCACCAGTGCAAAATAGCCCATCGAGATGAATCGTTGCCGAAACCAGTCTGCTGCCTCGGGCTTGACCAACCCCAGCGCTTCCAGCCTGTCGGCATGTCCCTCCGGAACGCGGCCCGCCTTGCCAAACAGGTGAAACTGCCTCAGCACGATCTCTCCCAGTCCCGTTCGCTCCTTGAGGACTCTTCTCGCCGCTGCGTCAACATCTTCCTCCTGATACACAAACCCGCCGGGCAGCGACCATGTGTCTGCATTTTTCAGTTTCAACAGCAGCACCCGAAGGCTCCGGGAATGAAACCCAAACAACACGCAGTCCACGCTGAATCCAGGAAGAAAGGTAGAAAGGTTAACGTTCATGAATCGCCCCAAACAAAATGCAGCAGGCATTGATGCCGGGGGCAAATATCATTAAAGTTTCACAAAAGGGAACTCTTCCGGCCATGACGACACCTCCCTCCTGTGTTGCCAGGGGCTATTCTGTTTTGAGCGCCCCTATGGGATTGGCACGGGCTGTTCGGATGGCATGGTAACTCGTTGTGGCCATGGTAATGACCAGGGTTGCCCCCAAAGCCGCCAGGAAAACGAACATGCTTGGGCTGATCCTGTATGCGAAGCTCTCCAGCCATTTATCCATAGCCAGCCAGGCAGCAGGAAAGGCCAGCAATGCCGACAGGCTCACCAGCACCAGGAACTCGCGGGTGAGCAAGCTCACAAGCTGGCCGGTGGAAGCACCCAACACCTTCCTGACACCAATTTCCTTGGTTCGTTGCTCCGTAGCATAGGAAGCAAGGCCCAGCAAGCCCAGGCAAGCGATGAAAATGGTGAGCAGGGAGAACATGGTGAAAATGCTGGACCTTCGCTCATCGTCTTCATATTGGGCCTGGAATTCTTCCTCGACGAATTCCGGTTCAAAAGGAATGGCAGGGGCCACCGACTTCCAGGCTGCTTCAATGGCTGGCATGACCTCGGCCACTTTGCCCGGTTCCATGCGCACATGCCCGATGCTAAGCTGCCTGCCAGGAGCCAGCAGTAAATCCTCGACTTCGTGATACAGCGACCGATGATGATAGTCCTGAATCACACCGATCACGCGGGCTGGGGGGCTGAGGGTGTCGCCAGTAAAAAAGGAGACATTCACTCTTTTGCCAATCGGCTGCTCCCAGCCCATCCGGCGCACAAGGGCTTGGTTCACAATCACCGCCTGCGAACTATCTGTGCTTTTGGTGAGATCAAAATTTCGCCCCTCTACCAGCTGAATCTCCAGGGTTGGCAAAAAGTCCGGATCAACACGAAAAAGATTCAGCCCGCGGTCCACCATGCTGCCCAGGTTGTCTTCAATGGAGGTAAGGTTTTTCGGATAGCCTGTGCCAGGCGAGGCATCGCCTGTAGCGGTAGCTTCCACCCCAGGAATTTCCTTCAGAGCTGCGGCCAGCACTTCCCATTTTTCCCCTACCCGGCCTTCATTCAGGGAAAACCGCAGCACAGGAGAATCGGTGAATCCCAGATCTTTCTCGCGTAAAAATTGCAACTGACCAAATACTGTAGCAGTGCAGATTAACATGACCAAAGAAATGCTGAATTGTACCAACACCAGGCCTTTGCGCAGGGTGGCCGCCCCGCCTAGTTTTGCCGACCCGCCTTTGAGGACCTGTGCAGGCTCTGCCCCCGATAAATAAAAAGCCGGGTAACTACCAGATATCAAACCCACTAAAGTGAGGATGCCGAGCATCAGCAGCACAACTTCCCCGGTAAATAGCTGATTGCCTGAAAGCTGGAGGCCCAGCAGTGCGTTGATGGCTGGCAGGCTCAGAATAACCAGGCCCGTGCTGAGCAGTAGCGCCATCAGGGTCAGTACACTGGACTCGGTGAGAAACATCGCAATCAACTGGCTGCGCCAGGCACCCACTGATTTTCGCACCCCCACTTCCTTTGCCCTTCTTGCAGACCTTGCCGTTGCCAGGTTCATGTAATTGATGCAGGCAATCAGCAGCATGAAAATTGCCACCGCCGAAAAAATCCAGATGTACTGCATGTTGCCGGGGGGCACGGGTTCGCCCTGAAAATCGCTCAGCAAATGGATGTCCCTCAGGGGCAGGGCTTCATAGCTAAGTCTGACGTTGAACCGGTCGAAAATGGGGCGAACATGCGCATCAATGATGGTGGATAGTTTTGCCTCAAATTCCGGTATGCTGGTGCCAGGAGCCAGCAGGGCGTAGGTGAAAATGCCAAACCCGCCAAAACCAGCCTGATCAAGATTCTCAAGGCTGGCAACGGAGACCAGTATTCTGGGAAGGATATGGGAGTTGGCCGGAAGGTCTTGATAGACCGCAATTACCAGTGCGTCGCGGTCACCATTCAGGGTAAGGGTTTTCCCAACAGCTTCGCTTGCAGATCCGAACATGCTGGTAGCTACGCTGTTAGACAAGGTAACCTGGTTGGGAGCCCGAAAAGCTGTGGCAGGGTCGCCTTCGATCAATTCATAGGTGAAGATCTGAAAAATGGTGGAGTCAACATGATATACCTCCTCCTCCACAAAAACCTTGTCGCCAACGCTAATGCTGGTGTTGCCTGCCGGGAAGAAACGAACTGTTTTTTCAACTTCCGGGAAGGTCTCATCCAGGGCAGGTCCTAGTGGTATTTGCGTGACAGCCCACCGGAATGCATCATCTGGCTCCCGGATATCTGAACTGATCCTGACAATCCGTTCGGCCCGCTCGTGGTAATCATCATAGCTTTGTTCATGCCGCAGATAAAGGAAAATGATCAAGCTGGAACTGATTCCAATACAAAGCCCCAGCAAGTTCAGGACTGTATAGCCAGGTTGGCGGAGCAAATGTCGCCAGGCGATCGTGAGGTAGTTGCGAATCATTAAGAGTACGAATTTGTTCGTAGTTGCCAATATCTCACTGAAAAGTCGGTTGCACCTCATGCAAAGTTGCAAGCAGCCCAGACTAAGCAACTTTCCCCATGGTTGCCTTGTGTTTTGGATTTTCGTTTGCCTTCCTGAAGAGGTTTTCGGACCTTCGGCCCCGTGATTATCATCCGGAGGCAACGGTGTCGCCGGCTATCTTTTCCTTATGCCAACAGCAGAAATTCATACCGCCAAAGGCCTGATGAAGGTCGAGTTTTTTGACAAAGACGCCCCGAACACCGTGGCGAACTTCGTGAAGCTGTCTAAATCAGGCTTTTACGATGGCCTTTCTTTTCACCGCGTTCTCCCCAATTTTGTGATCCAGGGCGGCTGCCCCGAAGGCACAGGCCGCGGAGGCCCCGGCTACCACATCAAATGTGAGCTTGACGGCGGCAATCAGTACCATGACCGCGGCGTGCTCTCCATGGCCCACGCTGGCAGAAATACCGGCGGTTCGCAATTTTTCATCTGCCACTCCCGCGACAACACCAGCCACCTCGACCGAAACCACACTGTGTTTGGCAAGGTGGTCGAAGGCCTCGAAGTAGTGGATGCGATTCGGCAGGGCGATAAAATCACCAAAATCGTGATTATCGACTAGGGAAACTCCTGGTTGTCCAACAAGACTGCGGGCCACGCTGAGGAGTCAGCATGGCCCGCATTTTTATTGACTCTCCTGTTATCTGGCAACTTTCATTCTGGGGATTTCCAGCCGGGAGTCCGACTGCACCCCGAGAATCAGCAGGTTTTTGCTGGGACCGGGTCCGGGTTCAAAGCCGAAATATGCCTGGAAGTGGTCAAGCGAAATAAAGGCGTTATTTCCGATCGGATACATCTGGAATGGGTTCAATCCCTGCTGGTTATTGGCCTGCACAAGTGCGAGCGTACCGTTGCTGACAGCGACTTCATATTGCTGACCTTCGTAGGCATATCGTCCTGCATACCTTGCCAGGCTCTGCTGGTCGGGCTGATCAGGGTTTTGTTGCCTGTACTCCAGCGACTGCTTCATCAAAGGCAGGAATTTGAATTCCGGATGCTCTTTCATCGCAGCCGTAACGGATTCCATCGCATCAGGCTGGCTGGTTCTGAAGGCGTCGAATGCAAGGCGGATAGCGGGCGATATTTTCCTTGCGGCAAAGTTGTCCCCGGTAGAGGAGGAGAAGAACATCCCGATCACTTTGGACGAGGTGCTGTCTCGCCGGAATTCGATTTCTCCGGGGAAAGCCATTGTAAACTTTTCATTGCCAATTGGATACAGCTCAATATGCGCCTGTTGCCCAAATTTGACGCTAAGGTTCCCGCCTATTCTGCCTAATGTGAGTTTGAAGGAAGCCAGACCGGAGACCCAGTATTCGCCTTCATAATCAGCAAGCGCCAAAGGTTTGCCCTGCACAGAATCGAGGTAGTCGCAATGAAGGAGAAATTGCGCAAACTGGCTCCCTTCAGGGTACAACAAGGCTCCCTGGTTAAACACGGCTCTCGCCTCTTCGACCTCCTCTTCTGCCACGAGCAGTTCTCCCTGAAGCTGAAGGGCTTCCTTGTCGTTGGGATGGCTTTTGAGGTACTCCTTGACAGCTTTGAGGGCGTCTTTGTTTTCACCAGTCCGGTGGAGGCAGTTGGCTTCCAGGAGCCTGTGTTCGTCGGGGTCGTGGCCTAGCTTCCGGAGTTGCTCAATGGCCTCCAGGGTGAGGTCATAGCGCTCCTGCATCTGGCTTTCCATCATCAGGGAGGCCCAGTGGGTGGATTTTCCCGGCTCCAGCTGGGTCATCAGCCGAAGCAGCTCCAGGGCTTTGTCGGGCTGGTCGTTGACCTTGTAGGCCATTTGCCTGACAAGCACCGAAAGGGTTTCGGGCAACCTTCCCTGGTGGCGGGTGGCCATGCTGGCGTAGCGTTTATATTGCTCCGGGCTTCGCTGGTAGTAGTAGAGAATGGTGGCATAGGTGAAGGCAGCCCAGGAGAAGGTGGAATCCATCTCCAGAGGGGCCTGCAGCCTGACAAACAGATCGGCGCGGCGATTCCAGGAGGCATACAGGCCTTCGCCAAATGCCTGATAAGCAGCCGGATTTTTCGTGAGGGTTTCTTCGAGAGGCAGGTCCTCAAAAGTCGCCAGGTGGCTCTCCGGCACACCAAGCCGTTGTTTGATCAGAATGGAAAGGCTGTCGGCCAGCCGCAAAACATTTGCCTGCGACAGCTGAAAGGTCTCCATCACCTGGCCGGTCGAAACGGTGTACAAAGAGGCCTCCACCTCTAGCAGGCTGCCGTTCTGTTTTGCCGTCCCTCTGAGCAAATACTCGCAGCGCTCCCGCTTGGCTTGTTCCAGGAGCTCTTTCAGGCTGGTGAGCCCTTTTTCCTCCTGAAACATGTTGTACATATATGGATCCTGATCGAGGTCAATTTCAAGGGCATAGGGAATACCGAATTTTGCCCACGAAAGCGCAGAATCATTCTCTGAAATCTCAAATTCGCTCAGATACAGGCTTTTGCGCTCCTCAATCGGGACAATGTTCCGGGTGATTTCCTTGCCGTTTTCGTCAAAAAAAGTAACCTCATTGCCATTGGCCCGGCTGTCAAACAGCGATAAGATGGGTGCATAAATGAATGGGGCAACGGCCAGGAACAACACCAGCCCTGCCACGTAACGGAACCAAATGGGCTGGCGACTGAACCAGTCCTTTCGGGTGCTTTCCCGCTTGATAAATTTGCCGGTGAGTTCTTTGGTCTTAGGAACAGCCAGGCCGTCGTTGCTCAGGGCAAAGACTTCCATGGGCTTGCTTACATTTTTAAAAGTGAAAAGGCCCAGCGAGGTGCCAGCAAACTGCGGCTGGTTTTTAAGGTTGTCGAAGACTGTTTCCGAAACGAGCACTGCGCCGGGCACTGCCATAGATTCCACGCGGGAGGCAATGTTCACCCCATCGCCGATCACTTCAGTTTCAGAAAGAAAAATGTCACCAGTGTGAATGCCAATTCGCGAGGGAACTTTGGGCTCCTGTTGAAATGCCTTTTGCATGGCCACGGCACAGGCGGCAGCATCAATAGCTGAGTCAAAGACACTCAGGGTGCCGTCGCCATAATACTGAACGATCTGGCCACGGTGTGATTTATGTGCTTGTTCAAATACCTCCCTGTGCCGGTTGCGCAGGATCATGGCCTGGGCTTCGTTTTCCTGCATCAGGGCTGTGTATCCCGCGATGTCGGTGAACATGATGGCGGCTAGGCGTCGTTGAGACATGGGCAAGAATGGTTTGTCTAAAAATAATCCCTCGTCCTGAAAGATAATAGATTTGGATAACAACTTTGTATTGAAGCTCAACAAAGGCCGGAATCTCCCTCGTTCAATCCAATTAAACTGGTGGGTTTTCCAAAAAAGTTGGCTTTTTGCAATTTTGCTTCAAAAATAACTGCTAAATTTGCCTGCCTTTTATTCACCCGAACAACCACCTGAACATGGCAGGCATCCTAGACACCTTCCGCGAAGCACTCCGAGGGGAGGACGCGGATTATACCAAGATGAAGGTCAACCGGGCAATCGTGCTGCTGGCCATCCCCATGATCCTGGAAATGGCCATGGAGAGCTTGTTTGCAGTGGTTGATGCGTTTTTTGTAGGCCAGATAGGCCCGGGATCGCTCGCTACCATCGGGTTTACCGAGTCGGTTCTAACCCTCGTTTATGGGCTTGCTTTTGGCCTGGCCATGGGCACTACCGCCGTGGTAGCCCGCCGCTGGGGGGAGAAAGATTATGCCGGGGCAGCTAAAAGCAGTGGCACCGCCATCATGATCGCCATTTCCATGTCGGTGGCATTTGGGATCCTTGGTTACTTCTATGCGCCCAACATCCTGGGGCTGATGGGGGCAGAGCAAAACGTGATCGAAACGGGCAGCGATTATACCCGGATCATGTTCAGCACCCAGATCGTGATCATGCTGCTGTTTTTGCACAACGCCATTTTCAGGGGTGCGGGCAATGCCGCCGCTGCCATGAGGGCCCTCTGGCTGGCCAATGGCATCAACATTGTGCTAGACCCCTTGCTCATCTTCGGCATTGGCCCCTTTCCTGAAATGGGCGTAACCGGCGCGGCAGTTGCCACCTGCATCGGGCGTGGCTTTGGGGTGGTATTTCAGGTGTATCTGCTGTATTTCGGTGGAAAAACCATCAGGATTCACTTGCGAGACCTTGGTTTCGACTGGGAACTGGTGAAAAAAATCATCAAAGTAGGTGCCGGTGGTGCCGGGCAATTTCTCATCGCATCTGCCAGTTGGATTTTTCTGATGAAGATCATGTCTCAATATGGTACTGCCGTAGTGGATGGCTACACTGCCTCCATCAGGGTTATTATTTTTGCGATTTTGCCCGCCTGGGGCATGTCCAATGCAGCAGCCACGCTGGTGGGCCAAAACCTCGGTGCCAAAGAACCCGTCCGTGCCGGAGAGTCTGTCTGGATTACAGCGCGCTACGCAATGTTTTTTCTGCTATTTGTTTCTCTTTGCATGCTCGCCTTCGCCCCCCAGATTCTCGACATTTTCACCAACGACCCTGAAACCATCCGCGCAGGTGCCATGAGCCTGAGAATTATTGCAGCAGGATACCCCTTCTTTGCTTATGGCATGGTTCTCACCAATGCTTTCAACGGAGCCGGAGATACCCGTACCCCTACCATCCTGAACCTTGTTTGTTTCTGGGCTCTCCAGATCCCATTGGCCTGGCTGCTGGCCAACCCGGTTGGCTGGGAGGAATATGGGGTGTACCTGGGTGTGGTCATTAGCGAAACGATCCTGGCCCTGAGCGCCATTTATCTCTTTCGGCTCGGGAAATGGAAGCTGGTGGAAGTGTAGGCTGATTATACCGGGTCCACATCCACGATCACCCGCAGGGTTTTTTGCGGGGCAGCCTCGAAATATGCCCGGATAGCGCCTTGCAGCACATCCCGCAACTGACTCACCGAAGCATTTCGCTTTACCTTGATCAGGTATTGCATCCTGAACAAGTTCCTCACCCTGGCCACCAATGCATAGTCGGGGCCCAGCAGGTTGGTTCCGAAATGCGGAGCAAGCATGCCATGCAGCCGTTTGCTTTCTGCTTCGATGAAGGTTCTGTCCGGGTGGCGAATTTCCACCCGCACCAGCCTTGAAAACGGCGGATAAGCATGCGCCTGCCGGTCGGGGAGTTGCTGGTGGTAGTACACATCAAAAGGCTTGGGCAACAGCTCCAGAATGGGGTGGTCTGGCATGTAGGTTTGGATGATGACCCGGCCCTGCTTCGTGGACCGGCCCGCCCTACCACTGACCTGAGTGAGCATCTGGTAGGCGTGCTCGTAAGCCCGAAAATCGGGGTATCCCAGCATCTGGTCAGCTGAGATGACCCCGACGAGGGTAACATTTTCAAAATCAAGCCCTTTCGATACCATCTGCGTCCCGACAAGCACGTCGATTTGCCCCAGCTCAAACTGCTGGATCAGGTGCTGGTAGCCATATTTGGTCCGCGTCGTGTCGAGGTCCATGCGCTCCACCCGGTGGTTTGGGTAGCGCTCTGCTGCTTGTTCTGCAATTTTTTCCGTTCCGATTCCGCCCTGGTTCAAAGTAAAATTGCCGCATTGTTCGCAGGCCTGGGTTTTGAAGGAAGTATAGCCGCAATAATGGCAGCGAAGGTGGTCTTTGGCTTTGTGGTAGGTGAGGCTAATGTCGCAATTGATGCACTGCGGCACGTGACCACAGGTTTCGCACACCATGAAAGGAGCATAGCCGCGGCGGTTTTGGAACAAAATGACCTGCTCGCCCCGGTCGAGCGTTTCCTGAATGGCGTCTTCCAGCACTTTGGAAAAAACGCCCGACAGAAGTTTCTGGCGCTTCTGGACTCGCATATCTACCAGTTCCAGGATCGGAGGATGGGTTGCAACGGCTTTTTGGTGCAATTCCACCAGCCGGTATTTGCCGCTCAGGGCATTGTGGTAGGTCTCGATGGCGGGGGTGGCGGTTCCAAGCAAAATGGGAATATTGAGCATGTGGGCAAACACCACGGCTACGTCCCTGGCGTGGTAGCGGGGAGATGGCTCCTGCTGTTTGAAAGACTGCTCATGTTCTTCGTCCACCACAATCAGCCCCAGCTCCTGAAAAGGGAGGAAAATGGCTGAACGAACGCCCACGACCACTTCAAACTCCCGGTTCCGGACCTTTTGCCAGATTTCGACACGCTCCTGGTCATTGAACCGGCTGTGATAAATGCCGACCATTTCGCCGAAGGCTGTCCGGATCCGCTCGATGATTTGCTTGGTGAGGGTAATTTCCGGCAGGAGATACAGAACCTGCTTTCCCTGGGCCAGAACATCCCGGATCAGCTCGATATACAGGTGTGTTTTCCCTGAGCCTGTGATGCCGTGGAGCAAAACAGGCTGCCAGGTTTCGCTTTGGAACCCTTCCCGGATTTCGCCGAGGGCCCGCTCCTGTTCCCCGGTAAGCTGCACATTCGCCAGCTTGGGGCGGTATCCGTGAAATTCCAACCTGTCAACAAGCACTTCCTCCTGCTCTACAAAACCCTTGTCAATCAGCGCTTTGGCTACTTGCGAACCAAGCTCAAGGCGTTTTAGTGTCTCGGACTTCGGCAGAGACTGGCCTTTGAAATAGGCCGAAACGATCTCCATCAGCAGGTTTTCCTGACTTGGGACCTTACTCAGTTTGTCAAACGCTTTCTGAAGTTGGGCTTCTTCATGGAAGGCTTCGGCGAGCTTGAGGTAGGTTTTGGTTTTGGGCTTATAGGTATCTACGACCTCCTGCCGGAGCCTGATGAGTCCCCGGGATTCCATGCTTTTGAGGCGGGGGCCGGGGTTAGCCACATCCCAGATCGCAGCAGCATCCTCAAACGTGAGTGCTCCCTGGATCGACAAGCCCTCCATGAGCAGAAATTCTTTGTCGTCCATTGGCAGCTGTTCCCAGGCCAGGTCGGGCGTCATCTCGATTCTGGTGGCGCTTTCCGGCTTCAGGCCCAGCGGCAGTGCAGCCCGGAACACTTCCCCCTCGGTGCAGGCATAATAGGTGGCAATCCAGGTATACAGCTGAAGATGAACCGGCAACAACAGCGGTTGCTGGTCCAGGAGTTCTTCAATTGGCCGAAACTGATCTTCCTGGGCTCCGGCGGGCAGCTGGTGGAGGCGCTTGACAAGGCCGGTGTAAATCTTCTTTTTGCCAAACGGAACCAGCACCCTCATGCCTGGCTGAATCTGAGCCTCCTGCTGGGGAGTTACCAGATAGTCAAATTCTGATTTAACAGGAAGGGGCAGGATAACCTCAGCAAGCAGGCGCATAGGCAAATATGGGTAGCAAAATACTCATCTTGTTGGAGATGCGGAAGCCGGTGTTGTTTTTTTCAGCGATCATTCAAAGGCATTTTGGTTGACTTGATCCATCATCTTGGCGTTTTTTGCTTTCAAAGACTGACTCCCTGAACATGCTCACCATCCCAGACCGCCTTTTTGACCTGCCTTCCGTTACGATCCTCCATCGCTCACCCGGGGTTGTCCTTCTCCGCAAACAACTCCCTGAAAACCAGGAAGGTCGGTTAAGTTTGCTTCGCATGCACACCTTTTCCATCGTCCGGCTGGGAGAGCAGTTGATCACCTCAGAAACAGGGCACAGCCTGGTAGTCAAGCCAGGAACCATCGGAATGATTCCCAGAGGGTTTTATACCGTCTCTGATTTTGTTGCGGAGGCAGGCTCCTTCGAGTCGGTTATTTTGTTCTGTTCAGATGAGGCCCTCCGGCGCCTGACGTTTTCTGCCCTGTCATCCCACCCTGGCGGGTTGCCCGAATTTATTTCGGGAGCTGTGCCCGTTATGGCCCGGCAGTGGACCAACGAGGTTCTGAATGGGTATAACAAGCTGGGAAGCAGATCTGAGCCATGGTTTGACCTGAAAATCAAGGAGTTGTTTTTGCTTCTCCAACTGGATCAGCCAGCCTTGACTCAGCGGGTGGCCTCCTGGACAATGGCTGGCCAGGTACCTTTGCTTTCTATCATGGAAACATTTGCCCATCATCCGCTGACGATTCAGGACTATGCTTTGTTGAGCGGGCGCAGCGAATCAGCATTCCGACGGGAGTTTCGCATAAAAACGGGAATGTCTCCCCTGCAATGGCTGAAGCTGAAAAGGCTCGCCAGGGCATGGGACCTCCTTCGCATGGAGCAGGGTCCCGTGGCCGAAGTTTCAGCAAGGGTTGGGTATGAAAATGTGTCTCATTTCATCAGGGAGTTCAAAAAATGCTACGGGCATACGCCGGGAGTTTTGGCTCAGAAGCCAGTGGATCTTTCTGATCGTTTTCCGGCATACTGACTGCTTTCCGGCATTGACAGAGGGCCGATTAGCCTAATTTGGGCTTCATATTCAACCTATCGACAATGAAAATTGCCTTTCTTGGACTCGGGATCATGGGAAGCAGGATGGCTTCCAATTTGCTGGCAGCCTATCCCGGACTGACTGTCTGGAACCGCTCCCCGGAGCCCGCTCTCGCTTTGGCGCAATCTGGTTCGGTGGTCGCTTTGTCGGCCAGGGAAGCCGTGCAGGAGGCTGACCTCGTGGTGACGATGCTGGCATCTCCTTCAGCCGTCGAAGATGTCATGCTGGGAGCCAAAGGTGCCCTTTTGAGCATGAAGCCAGGTGCGGTCTGGGTAGATTGCTCAACGGTAAACCCGTCCTTTTCTCAGGGATGTGCCATCGCTGCCAGGGAAGCAGGGCTTGATTTTCTGGATGCTCCGGTGGTGGGCACCAAACCCCAGGCTGAGCAGTCCGGATTGGTTTTCCTGGTGGGAGGGGATTCTGTTGTTCTCGAAAAAGTAAGTGAGGCTTTGAAGCCAATGGGCCAGCGAATTCTTCACATTGGCCCAAACGGCCTGGGCAGCTCGTTCAAAATACTGCTTAATTCTCTGCTGGCACAATCTGTTCTGGCTTTTGCCGAAACCCTGCATATGGGAGAGGCCATGGGTCTCGACAAGGCCTGGCTTCTGCAAAACCTGCCTGAATTTCCGGTTGTCGCCCCGGTTGTCAGGGGGAAAATCGCCAATTTCTCGGAAGAGGTTTATGAGCCTTTTTTCCCATTAGAACTGATGCTCAAGGATTTGGGTCTCGTAACAGAGACTGCGCTGGAAAGGGGAATCGCAGTTCCTTTGGCAAATGCCGCAAAGGGAGTCTATGCACTTGCGAATGAACAGGGCCTTGGCCGGCTGGATTTTTCTGCTGTGAACGAGGTGTTGAAAAGGAAAGCGGATTAGTTTCCTGCTCCTTGCCCTCAGGCGGGACATGCGCTCATTTGCCACTTAAAACCTCAGCATCTTCACCCTGAGATAAAGGTTGCCGCTGCCAGCCTGGGGAAGCATGTCCATTTCTCCCGCGCGAATCCATAGAGGTACCGTCATTTTCTTTTCGAGGCTGGTTTCCACCCGGCACAAGAAGCTGTGCCCTGCCGGGTTGGCGCGTTCATGTTCGGGAAGCCAGCGGGCTGGAACACTCAGTGGCTGCTCCTGCCGGGCGGCAAGTGGTTTTGCAGAACTCGAAGAAGGGCTCCACTGCAAAGCCGGACCCGGCTGATAGGCGGAGATGAGCAAGGTGTCCTGGCAAAAACCTGCGAAAGGAGAAACCAGGATGATCAGAAATAAAGCCGGGCTCAGCCGCCTGCCAACTGGCAGCGGCTGAGCCCGGAAATTCAATAAAGACGATGCCTTTATTTGCTCCATTCTGCCTGGAGATCCTGGTTGATTTTCACATAGGCTGCGTCGCCGCTTTCCTGCGCCATGGCCTGTGCTTTTTTGGAAGCAGCAATGGCTTCAGCTTTTTTGCCCATTTTACCCAGAATTCGGGCTTTTTGGGTGTGAACCCAGTAGCGGTCGTTGCCCATTTCGATGGATTTGTTGACCCACTCAAGGGCTTTGGCCAGCTCGCGCTCTGTGCTGAGGTAGTAGGAAGCCGCGGCATAATAATCGCCGGCGGTTGGGCCAGCCATCACGCGCTCAATCTGAGCCATCACGCGAGTATCGGCAGAAACCTCCAGCTTGATGGGAACTATGGTCTTTTCCCAAATCAGATAAAGGCTTGCAGACTCGGCACGAAGCTCATCAAGGATGATGAGAAAGGACTCCACAGAGTAGGGGAGTGCCTGGGGAGTCACTGTGAAGCGAACTACCTCATTGGCAGCGTCATACCCTCCAACATTTCCACCGAGGCGAAGGTCAGAATAGAGCATTACCGTCCAGGAATCTTTGCCAGGGATCGTGTACAGGGCATAGGTACCGGCTTTGACCTCTTTGCCTTCGAGCTTCACGTCGTCAGAAAAGGAAATGGTTGTGGCGCCATTGGCACCGGTGCGCCAGGTAGTACCGTAAGGAACAACATCACCGAAAATGGTGCGGCTGTTCATGCTGGGGCGGGAATAGTTTACCTCTACGGTGGTGAGGCCAACTACCTGCTTAAAGGTAGCAAGCGGGCTGGCTGCCGGGGTAGAAATTTGCGCCTGGGCAACAGTCATGAAGCCCATCGCTGCCACAAGGGCGATTCCTGAAAGCAATGTTGTCAATTTCATAAAACTCTGGTCTGAAGTGATATCATTCAGGCCGAAAGCTAGAAAAAGCCCCGACGAAATTCAACGTTATGACGCCGATATTTTCGAAAGGGTGCAGGTGTTGCTCGCGTGTGGCAGTCATTCTTGCTTGTACATTCGCCCGAAAAAGCTAGATTTGCCCTCCTGATTTGGCTCACTTCGGGTACCACTTTTCTTTGTGGGACACCCGCACAGCGAGTTATTTTCGCCCGAGTGGTGAAATGGTAGACACGCGGGACTTAAAATCCCGTGGCCAGCAATGGCCGTGCCGGTTCGAGTCCGGCCTCGGGTATTTTATAAGCAAATCATTGGTTATCAATGATTTGCTTTTTTTATACCCACCACATTCCGCTCTCTTTTTCGCCTTTTTCCAACCCTGCTTTGGGGGGCCGGGATGTTTTTCTTAGCTTTGCATCAACATGTGGTTCCGGCTTCCAATGCCGGATGAAAAGGGAATCCGGTGAGAATCCGGGACAGTACCCGCTGCTGTAAGCTCCGTTGCCTTCGCAACTCGTTCCTGGTCTCTTCAATGCCACTGTCCCCCCGGGGATGGGAAGGCCGCCAGGAATGGAGCAAGTCAGAAGACCTGCCCATGTTGTCCGTTCCGCCGCTTTCGGGTGAAAAGCCAGGTTCGATATGCGAAGAAAAACGACCCACATCCCCGTGCCAGGGCCTGCCCTGCCAAGTTTTTCCCCGCCTTTCACAGGTTGGGTTATTCGCTGTCTGCACCTCTTTTTTTCATCTGATCGGTTTCTGGTACTTCAACCCGGTCAGCATGAAACGCCTTCTTTTTCTTGCTAATCTCCTCACATTCTCTGCGCTCCAGGCTCAGACAGACTCCGTGCGGACACTCCCTGCAGTCGACATCGTTGCGCTTCGCTTGCAGGACTTTGGCATAGGGCATTCTCTCGATCAACCCGACAGCGTTTCTCTCCGGCTTGGCGGCAGCCTCAGTGTTGCAGATGTTCTGCTCCGGCAAGGTATAGGGCAATGGCGTACCTATGGCCCGGGCGGACTGGCCAGCCTTTCTCTTGATGGCAGCTCCTCCTCGCAAGTGAATGTCACCTGGGAAGGCATTCCATTGCAGAGCCCGATGAACGGCGTTGCCGACGTCGCACAACTCCCCACTGCTTTCTTCGATCAGGTGCTGGTTTGTCCTGGGGCGAATGGCGCCTTGCTTGGCAACAGCAGCATGGGGGGCACCCTAGCGCTCTCTTCTCTGGGTTCAATGGCCATGGATGGCTGGGAAGGCTGGCTGCAGGCCGGTGCCGGGCAATTTGGCCTGAACCACCTAATGGCCGGGATTCGGTTCAAAAGACAGGTATTTTCCGGTAAAACAGTTTTCTTTCAGCGCGCCTCTGCCAATCGCTTTTTGTACAGGGAGCCCGGTGAGTCTGCGCCTGTTCAACAGGAAGGAGCGGCATTTTTTCAGCGTGCTGTGCAGCAGCAGCTGAGTTGGCAGATGGGGGGAGGGCACCGCCTCACCTGGACTGGCTGGGCCGGTTTGTTTGATCGTCAGCTCCCCCCGACAGCATCGCAGGGAGATCTCTTTGCCCGGCAGGTACTTCAATATGCTGGCCAACTGGGGAAAATTCAGGTTTCTGCCAGAAGCGGCTGGACCTGGGACCGGCTTGACTACCAGGATACCGTTTCCAGCCTGGATGTGACCCACAACACCCGGGTAGCTTTCCATGACCTGAGCATGAGGCGGTTTGTCAGTAAACGCGACCTCATGGAAATTTCCTTCCAGCACCAGTGGGCGTTGGCGAACAGCCCCCAGCTGGAAGTTGGTGGGAGGCGCATCATGCCTGGGGCCCTTGTTTCCTGGCGACGAAGCTGGAGCCCCCGATTCAGCAGCGTGGCGAGCCTGAGAAAAGACTGGCCGCGTGCGGAAGTTTCTCCCTGGATGCCAGGGCTGGGGTTGGAGGGGAAAATCTCGGATCAGGTGCGCATGTTTGCCCGCCTGGACCGCGGCTATCGGTTGCCTACCCTGAACGACCGCTACTGGCTGCCCGGCGGCAACCGCGAACTGCTCCCGGAGTCGGGTTGGCAGGGCCAGCTTGGCGCTGAGGGGCGGTTTCGGGAAGTGGACTACCGGCTGCGGTTGTATCGCGGCAGGTATGACAACTGGATTCTGTGGCGGCCTGGGGCCAGCTACTGGACGCCCATGAATGTGCGCGAGGTGCTGAGCCAGGGAGCCCACCTCAACCTGAGCAGAACCTGGGATTGGGGGCTTAATGGATTGATAGTCAGAGCAAACTATCAATGGACCTCCAGCAAAACAACCGCCTCTCTGGTTGTGGCAGATGGAGCTGTGGGCAAGCAATTGATTTATCTGCCTGAGCACAGCGCCTTTGGCAGCCTGCGCTGGACCCGCGGAATCTGGACAGTGAGCTACCTGCACCGCTGGCTTGGCAGCCGGAACATCACCTCTGATGGCGCTTACCACCTGCCAGCTGTTCACCTGGCTCAACTGGACGCCCAGACCGAATGGGAAACCCCTCTGGGCAGGATCCTGGCACAAGCCATGATCGATAATCTCTGGAATCAGTCCTATCAACTTGTGCAGGGGCAGCCCATGCCTCTGCGAAATATCTCCTTCATTCTGACTCTGTTAGTTCCATAAACCGTCTAATCGCCTCATCATGAACTACTTATCCAGCTGGGCCTTCCGCGGCCTTGCAATACTAGCCCTGTGCCAGTTGCTGGCTTGCGACCGTACTGAACCCGAGCCAGAATTGCCCGGTCGGGTTTTGATCCTTAACGAGGGAGGTTTTCAGCAATCTACTTCCTCTGTGACCAGATACAATCCTGATAACGAGTCTGTTAGCCAGGATGCATTCCGGCAACAGAATGGATACAATCCCGGCGACGTGCTCCAAAGTGCATCCCTGATTGACGGCAAACTGTATCTCGTGGTGAACAATAGCCAGCGGTTGATTGCCTGCGAACCTGATTCACTTGCAGAAACTGGCAGGCTTGAAGGATTCACCAGCCCACGGTTTTTGCTGGGAGCTGGGAATGGAAAGGGTTATGTGTCGGATTTGTTTGGAGGAGCAGTTTCGAAGGTCAATCTGACGACCCTGGCCCTGGAAAAAACCATTCCCCTGCCGGGCTGGACAGAGGAAATGCTGCTGATCGATGGCAAGGTTTGGATTGCAAATTACAATTCTGCCAAACTCTATCTGCTTGATCCCTCCACTGACGAAATCGTTGACAGCGTGGAGGCTGGTGCCGGAGCAGCCAACCTTGAACTGGATGCCGACGGACACCTGTGGGTGCTTTGTCAGGGGGATTTTTTCACCGGAGCTGGCCCCAGCTTTGTGGAAATCAGGCCTTCCGACAAGGCCGAGCTCAGGCGGATCCTTTTTCCTGCCGGGGCTACTGCTGGCGATCTGGCCGTATCAGCTGACAAAGACAGCCTGTACTTTTTGATGAACGGATCTCTGTATGCCATGGCGGCGAATGCCAGTTCTTTACCCGCGAATCCAGCATTTAATGCCAATGGAGTCAGTTTTTATTCCCTGGGTGTTGATCCCCTGACGGGAGAGATCTATCTCGGTGATGCCCTTGACTATGCCCAGCGGGGGCGCGTGTTCCGGCTCTCTGCCGCTTTCCAGCCGATTGACACGGTCGCAGCAGGGATCATCCCCGGCGATTTTTTGTTCCTTCCTGAATAACAGGTCCCAAACCTCTTTCCCAGTTGGAAACCAGTGAACGGGTCAATTCCCACGGGCTCCGCTGCAAAAAGCCTCCGCATTCGGGGGCTTTCTGTTATATTCGTGCACTCATTGCAGCATCTTGCCTGCCAGCCAAAGGAAGTCCTTTGCCAGTGACACTCAGGATGCCATTTCACCAGGCGATATGCTGAATTTTTTCAGAAAAAAAGAGAACAAGGACAAGCTCGACAAGGGCCTCGAAAAGACCAAACAAGGCCTTTTTGCCAAACTCCGCCACAGTGTGCTGGGCAGGGGAAACGTCGACGATGATGTCCTGGACGACCTCGAAGAAGTGCTTCTTTCCAGCGACGTGGGCGTTAAAACGACCCTTCGGATCATTGAGCGCATCCAGAAGCGGGTAGCCAAAGACAAATATACCAACGCATCAGAACTTGATGTGCTGCTGCGGGACGAGATCCAGCAACTGATTCTGGAAACCCACCCTGTTACAAGAGACTATTTTGAGCTTCCCCAGCACGAGCATCAGGGGAAAAAAGTACCTCACGTGATCATGGTAGTGGGGGTGAACGGGGTGGGCAAAACCACCACCATCGGCAAGTTGTCCTATCGGTGGCGGTCTCAGGGCAAAAAGGTTCTCATGGGGGCCGGAGACACCTTCCGTGCCGCAGCAGTGGACCAGCTTCGGCTCTGGTCGGAGCGGGTCGGAGCTGATTTTTACTCTAAAGGCATGAACACCGACCCGGCTGCCGTGGCCTACGAATCTGTGCGCGAAGGCATGGTGCAGGGGCATGATGTGGTGATTGTGGACACTGCAGGCCGCCTTCAGACCAAAAAAGGCCTGATGGATGAACTTTCCAAGATCAAGCGGTCTATGGACAAAGTGCTTCCTGGCGCCCCCCATGAAGTGCTCCTGGTGCTGGATGCCTCCACCGGCCAGAATGCCATTTCTCAGGCCCAGGCCTTCACCGAGGCAACACAGGTAAGCGCATTAGCCCTCACCAAACTCGACGGAACAGCCAAGGGCGGCGTCGTGATTGGCGTGTCGGATATGTTCAGCATTCCTGTCAAGTTTATCGGGGTGGGCGAGGCAATGGACGACCTCCAGGTGTTTGACCCCCATGCCTTTGTCGATTCTATGTTCCAGTCTCTCTAATTCCGGCACCATCGCCCTATGCATACCAACCTTTACAAGGCAACAAAAGCCGCCAAAGATCAGATCAACATCATCACGCTGGGGTGTTCCAAAAACCTCGTGGACTCCGAAGTGCTGATGACCCAACTCCTTGCCGGCGGCAAGCAGGTGACGCACGAAGCCGAGCGCTCCAATGCAGGAATTGTCGTCATCAATACCTGCGGCTTTATTGACCAGGCCAAAGAAGAATCTATCCAGACCATTCTCGACTATGCAGAGCGGAAGGAGCAGGGATTGGTGAATAAAGTGATTGTAACAGGTTGTTTGTCAGCCAGATATGCTACAGAGCTTGCTGAAGAGATTCCGCTTGTGGATGCCTGGTATGGAAACCAGCAGGATCTGCCGCGGCTTGTCAGGGATCTGGGGGTGAACTATCGCCAGGAACTGGTAGGGGAGCGTAAACCCACCACCGACGGCCATTTTGCCTACCTCAAAATTGCGGAAGGCTGCAACCGGCCCTGTTCTTTCTGTGCCATCCCCCTCATGCGCGGCAAGCACCAGTCGAGAAGCATCGAGCAA
Source organism: Bacteroidia bacterium (assembly GCA_041741415.1). Lineage (GTDB taxonomy): Bacteria > Bacteroidota > Bacteroidia > J057 > J057 > JANQTF01. Next base: position 39,840 of record JBGSKC010000006.1, read on the forward strand.
CTGGTCTCAGAGGCAAAGTTTCTGGTGAACAAGGGTGTGAAGGAAATCATGCTCATTGCTCAGGACCTCACCTATTATGGCTTCGACCTCTATGGTGAGCGGCGGCTGGCTGATTTGCTCAAATCCCTCTCCGATGTGGAAGGGCTTTCGTGGATTCGCCTCCATTATGCTTATCCTTCCGGTTTTCCGCTTGATATTCTGCCGGTCATGCGCGAGCGAAGCAACATTTGCAACTACCTCGACATGCCGCTCCAGCACGTTTCAGACCGTGTTCTGAAGTCGATGCGGCGGGGAATTAACCGGGAGCGGACTGTGGACTTGCTTGCGCGCATTCGTGAGGAGGTGCCGGGAATCTCCATTCGCACCACCATGCTGGTAGGCCACCCGGGAGAAGAGGAGGAAGACTTTCAGCAGCTGGTGGAGTTTGTTGAAAATCAGCGGTTTGACCGGATGGGCGTATTCACTTACTCTCACGAAGAAGCTACCCACGCCGGGGAAACCATGCAGGACCTGATTTCAGAGGAAGTGAAAACGGCCCGGATGGAAGCCCTGATGGAAGTTCAGCAGGATATTTCTCTGGAATTGAACCGGGCAAAAATCGGGAAGGTACTTCCCTGCCTTGTTGACCGGGCCGAGGGCGAGTACATGGTTGGCAGAAGCGAGGCCGACTCGCCTGAAGTGGATAACGAAGTCCTGATCCAGTCAGACCTTCCCCTGCAAATCGGCGAATTTTACCCGGTCACCATTACCGACGCACTCGAATATGACCTGATGGGAACCGTATGAGTTTGCTTCTCCGTTTTTTCCTTCCCTTGCTGTTGTTGGGCTCAGGAAATGAAGCCCTGGGCCAGTGGTTATTCGACCTGAAAAACACCATGCAGCCGACCCACAATGTGGATTGGCTGCTTGAGTTCAGAGGGGAGGTGAATACGCCCAGAATGGTGACGGCGGAGATCCGGATGCGGGAACCGGGGAGTTACCGGGATGTGTTTCGCAAATCCCTTCAGTTGCCCCTTGGGCCGGAAACATGGTTCCGCGTTCCCCTCAACCTTCCGACCAGCCTCTATGAATGCGAGGTCGAAATTTATGACCCGCTCACAAATGAATCACAACTTCTCAGGCCGGAATCGGTGTTCATGGTGAGCAAAGCCAGCGAGGTTACCGTTTCTGATATCACGCTGTCTCTGCTGCCAGATCCCAAGGAAGCGATGCGCCGCCCCTTGCTGTCGGAGTACCTCCCGGCCGGAACCGATACTGTTTACTACTTCATGACCGTGCGCAGTACCCGGCCACAGGCGCTCCGCTCTGAGGCGTTTTTTTATGAGCGTGTTAAGCGGAATGGCCGCAACAACAACGATATTCTCTTGTTTGCATCCTTGCAGGAAAGCGTGGAAACCATCTCCATCAGCGCCTATGAGACCCGGCTGATTTCAGGCAAAATTGCCACAAGCAAGCTACCTGAGGGCGTTTATCTCCTGGACATGGCCTTGTGGATCGGAGAAAGGGAACCGATTCAGGAAACAGAGAGCTTTACCGTGGGGAGCAACCTCAGCACCTGGATTGCAGCTAACCTCGATGACGCGGTGCGGATGATGAAATACCTCGTACCGGAGGAGACTGTCAATGACATTTTAGATTCCCCCACCAAGGAGCTTCGCCAGATAGAATTCACCCAGACCTGGGAAGACTTATATAAAAGTCGTTCGAAGGAAGAAATGGAGCGGTATTACAGCCGGATCATGGAAGCCAATAGTCGTTTTGGGGCACCCGACAAGGGTTGGGACAGCGACCGGGGAAAGGTATTCATGCTCTACGGACCGCCCGAACGGGAGGAAAAGGTGCAGATCCGCGGCCTTTCTCATCTTCGTTGGGTGTATCCCAAATGGTCTCTGGCCTTCCTCTTTGAGGAGCGCAACCAATCATTCTTGCTGGTCCAATAAGATTACCATGGTCGAGCGACTGAAATCGTATTTGCGCAAGCACTTTCCCTTCGTATCGGCCCTGGCAACGCCACCAGCGAAGGCGCCGCTCCCGAAGACGGAGAAAGCAAGCCTGCCCGCCAGCATGAAAATCGTTCTGCTGGCTCTCAGGTTATTGCCCTGGTTGTGCGGCATGGTTTTTCTTCTGTCCTTCTTTCCTCCCTTTGATACCCCTTTTCAAACCCGGATCACCTGGTTGGGAATGGATCTTCCGCTTGACTTCGAAGGCTTGCTTCGCACAGTCGCTGTTTCCGGCTTGATTGGCTACGGGACCAACTACATTGCCATTCACATGCTGTTCCGGCCTTTGGTGCGGAGGCCGATCTGGGGCCAGGGGTTGATTCCGGCTCAGCGGGACCGGATCATTCTGCGTTTGGCCCATGGAATGCATACCCATGTGCTCAGCCAGGAGCTTATCAGAAAGCGGGTGGAGGAAACAGGCCTTGTGAAGCGGGTAAACGACCTGGTGGCCGACGGTACCATTGGGTTGCTGCGCGACGAGGAGTTTCGCCGTGAAATAAAAGATGCCTTCCTTCAAGCTCTGGAGGCCTATGCCGCCCGGGAAGAGGTGAAAACAGAGATAAAGTCCATCATTGATAAAAAGCTGGAAGGCCAGATGGACAAGGGAATCAGGAAACTGGTGCTTCAAACTTACAAACGCTACAACCGCGAGGAATATGAAGCGGCGCTTGATCAGCTCATCGGAGAGATTCCCGAACTGGGCGCTCAGGTGCTCGCCCGGTCGGAAGCACAGCTCGACCGCCTGGCAGCCTGGATCCGGAAAGGAAAGAGCCAGGGGGCAGAGCGTATCATGGAGGTGTTTGTCAAACTGCTCAACAGCATCGACATCACCGACCTGCTGGCCAAGCAAATGAGCTACCTCGACGAGCGAAAACTGGAGCGGATGGTGTGGGAAGCCACGAACGAGCAGTTGGTGTATATTCAAAACCTCGGCACCTTTCTCGGAATACTTGGAGGCCTGCTCATATGGGCACCCTTGCTCACCCTCGGGTTCTTTGCCATTATATTTGCCCTGTTGTTTGGGCTGGATGTTCTTCTGTTTCGCCTACAAAATCACCCCCGATCTTGACAACGTTTACCCGCAACATTCGAAAGGATTATTTGGCGCAATTGCCTGAATTTCAGCCATTTTACCAGTTTTCACCGGTTCAGCCCAACTTTCAGGGCATTGCGGAAGCCAAAGCCGCACAGATTCTGGACAGGGTTTTGCTGGCAGAGGTGATTCGGGGGCAATACATTCGTCAGGGCTTGATTCCAGGCGACCGCGTTGAACAAAACCTGGAGCGCCTCGCCCAACCAGGCTCGTTTACCATTACCACGGGGCACCAGTTGGTGCTGTTTGGAGGGCCAATGTTCACTGTGTACAAGGTCCTTTCCACCATCCTCCTGGCAGAGCGGCTTACCAGCCAGGGAATGAACGTGCTGCCTGTTTTTTGGATCCACACCGAGGATCACGACTTCGAGGAGATCAACCACTATTTCCAGGACTTTTTTACCAAAAAAACCTACCCTGGAGAGTTTCGGTCCATGGTTGGAAGCCATGTCCTGGAGCCATCTATTGAAGCTTTGCGGCCAGAATCTTTTCCTGAGGCCCTGGCCCGATGTTATGCGCCAGGTGTGTCCATGCGGGATGCTTTCCGGGCCTTTGCCCACGAGCTGTTTGGTCGTTTTGGTTTGCTAATTCTGGATGCAGATGACACTCGCCTGAAATCAGCATTTATCCCCCTGATGCTGCGGGAGGTGGAGGAACAGATGGCCTTTAAAGCCGTTTCGGCGACCTCGGCGGCCATGGCAGAAGCAGGGTACCCCGCCCAGATTCACCCCAGGGAGGTGAACCTGTTTTACCTGGATGAGGAAGGCAGAAACCGGATTTCACCTGTGGGAGAAGGGTTTGAGGCTGTTGACCGCGATCTTCGCTGGACCCGGGAGGAATTGCTGGAACTCATTTGCAATAACCCGGAGCGACTCAGTCCGAATGTGTGCCTGAGACCTTTGTACCAGGAAGTGATTCTGCCCAACCTCTGCTATGTGGGCGGCTGGGGCGAATTAAGCTATTGGTTCCAGCTCAAAGGGCTGTTTGAAACAGCCGGAATTCCATTCCCCCTCCTGCTCCCCAGAATATCAGGAACCATATTTTCCGCGCAGCAAGCCAGCCAGTGGCAGGAGCTTGGCTTTGCTTTGGATGACATTCACAAGCCTGTCCATCAGTTGTTTGAAGAATACCTTCCACAGGTTTGGGACCGGTCGGAGATGGAGGCATTTCAGGTCCGGATCCTTTCTTTAATGGATGCATTGGAGGGATATATTAAGGAGGATGTGTCCGAAACCTTGTCGCGCTCCGCTGATGCCCTCGGCACCAAGACCCGGCATTTTCTGGATAACCTGGCGAAGAAGGCTGGTAAAATCAAGCGGCAGCAACACAGCGAGCCATTTGCCCACATCGGGCAATTGAAGCGTTCTGTGGAACCTGATGGAATGGTGCAGGAAAGAGTCCTTTCGCTGGCGAGCTTTGCAAGTCTGCTTCCCCCTGAAGCGGTGATCAACTATCTGTATGAACAAAGCGACCCGCTGGATTTTCGGGGGCAACATTGGGTACTTCCTTTGGAGGAGTCGTTTGGAAATGGGTGAAAACTTCCGGAAATTTCTCCGTACAATCTGCCGGGGCGTTTGAATCCATTCGCACCCAGATTCACGACTGAACTTATGGCCGAAGAACGATACAGAAGAAGATCCAGCATTGCTGAAGAGTTTGACACCTCTCTCATGTATGATGATGTGGAGAAAATCCGCGTGCTGGAAGAAGAGGAGGAAAAAGACCAGAACGGCAAGTTGGGGGCTGCTGGCATGATGGCCCTCATTGCGGGGGCCGGGCTTTTGGCGGCAACGTTGTTCAGTGAAATTGGCTTTGTAAAAAGCCTGTTTGATGCAATCACGGTGGTGCTGCCGATTCTCGGATTTGGCGCACTTGGCTATGGCGTGCTAAAAACCACCCAACTGGCCTTCCGCCAGAAAGAGCTGAACTTCCCTGCTCTGAACGTGTATCGCAAAACCCGGCCAGCAAACGCCTCCAGCGAGGAGAAGTCCGGGCAGTCGGGCAGCTACCGAAACCGGACCTCAGACAGAGACCGGTACCGGTACCAGCGGCGAACAACCACTTACGATTCCCAAGCTGCCTCCCAGCGGAAATCACTTCGAAGAAGTCGCACAGACCGCGTCTTTTCAGGCGTTGCGGGTGGTATCGCCGAATACACCGGCATTTCTTCCGCTCTTATTCGCTTCGCCTTCATTTTCAGCATCATCCCCACTTCAGGGATGTCCATTTTTCTTTACCTCCTCTTCTCCATCGTGCTTCCGGCTAATTACGCCAAGCTGGAGCAGGAGACGCCCTACGGTGAAGGCAATGCAGAAAGAACCAACTAATGCAGCATGGACAAGGGCCGCATTTTTCTGGCCCTTGTTTGTTTTTGTGCTCGTCAGTTGCCAGGATGAGCTAAAAACCTGCACCCGCCATGGCAAAGAGGGCAACCTGGAATTTATCGTCCCTTGCGACAATCAGGGGCGATACCAGGGCGAGTACCTTGAATACCACAAAAGCGGAAAGCTCTGGAAGCGGTCATGGTATGTAGACGGACTGGAAGAAGACACCACCCGGTTATACTTTTACAAAACAGGCAAGGTGCTTCGTGAGGTCCCGATGAAGGCAGGGAAGGAACATGGCCTGCGCCGCACCTTTCGGGAAGATGGCACGCTTGAGGAGGCAGTTACTTTTGAAGAAGGCCTCAAGCAAGGAGCTTTCACCCGATTTCACGCCAATGGTGTGCCCGCAGAAGTGCTTACTTATGAGCAGAACGAAGCTACCGGCCCATATTTTCTGATTTCTCAGGACAGTGTAGTGATTGTAAGCGGGGAATTTTACCGGGGAGCTAAGTTTGGCAAATGGAGCCATCATGATTACGATGGTACCTTGCTAGCCATTTTCTCCTACTACAACGGCCAAAAGCAGGGTGGTTTTACCGTTTTTCAACCAGATGGCATGCCTTATCTCAGTGGCGATTTTGCCAGAGACCTCCTTCACGGACAATTAAACTACTACGACGAAGAGGGCAGCATTGTCAGATCGGAATCGTGGGTGAAAGGCGACCCTGCTAAGCCCTCGACAGCCAAGGGCCTCGTGGATGGAAAAGCCATTTTGCCATTGCCAGACAGCCGGCGAGTTTACATCATGCAGGACACGGTTTGGATTCAATGACGAATTTCCATTTTTTGCCTTCATGAAAGCTCAAAAGCAGGTACCATGCCGGTGTATTATTTGATGAAGGTGAAAGGGAAGGCCAAGATCCCTGATTATATACAGCTTCGCGATGAGGCGCTTACCCTGATTGGCTATTTCCGGCCGGGCAGAAAGGAGCGGCTGGACAAAGTGATCCCGGATGAGGCCCATGCGGCCCGCATTCAGGATTTGATTGAGGAGATGAAAGAATATGGGAAAATGGTTAGAGTAGAATTATCCTGATTTTATGCAGCAGATTCAGCAACCCGTTGCCCTTCAATTTTCTGAGGTTTCCTGCTCCATCGGCGGAAACCCGTTGCTGAGCCTGGTGAGTTTTTCTATTCATCAGGGCGAATTTGTGTATTTGGTGGGGAAAACGGGTTCGGGCAAAAGCTCTCTGCTCCGCCTGATATACGCCGACCTGGCCCTCGGCAACGGGCAGATCACACTTGGAAGTACAGCGGTGGCAGGCCTGGAAAGAAAGCAAATTCCGGTGTTGCGGAGACAACTCGGCATCGTGTTTCAGGATTTTCAATTGTTGCCCGACCGCACAGTTGCCCAGAACCTGCTGTTTGCTATGCGGGCTACAGGCTGGAAGGAGCGCCCGGCAATGGAGGCCAGGCTGAATGAGCTAATGGTGGAATTTGGCCTGAAGGGCAAGGAACGGCAGTTTCCCTACCAGCTGTCAGGCGGGGAGCAGCAGTTGGTGAGCATTGCCCGGGCTTTGGTCAATGACCCTTTGCTGCTCTTGGCTGATGAGCCAACCGGCAACCTTGACCCTTCAGCGACAAAGGTGGTGATGCAAGCCTTGCGCAAGGTGGTTGGCAAGGGCACTACGGTGCTGATGGCCACCCATGAATATGGCCTGCTCCGGGATTACCCGGGAAAAGTGCTGTGGCTCAAAGAGGGATCCGTACAGGAATTCGTGACCTCATCAGGGTTTCTGGAAGTCTATTCCGGATGATGTGGCTTTTTTACGATTTATCGAAAAAGAAGATTATCGATTTTCGATAATGCCCCTGAGGTTTGAGTGAGGGTTTACGGATATTCCGTAAACTATTCCATTGGCTTACGGAAATCAGCCAAGGAGAGGCGAAAGCCTGCGGGTAGTTTCGTGAAGGATCTCAGCAATTCTTCACATTTTATTCAACCCGTTATGTGGAAGATGTATGGTCACCTCTTGCTCTTTACCTACTTATTGGGGGTAGGATCTCCTGCTGCTGCATACAAGGGTACAACCGGTTTGGTGAAGAAGCCTGACGGTGGCATAGCTTCAGTGTTGACTGTCGGAGTGACCCCCGACTCTGCGGACAGGCGGAAGGCGGATGTGCGCTATGCGTTCAGTTCCACTGCCATTCCTGGCAAGCGTGGGTTTGTGTTGTATCAGAACAACATGCTCCTGATGCACCGGTTTTCGGTGGGCATCACCAACAATTTGTCTGTAACAGTGGGCGGCGAGCCTTTTTCTTCCCTCAACTCTTTGCGGGAAGGCCAGCGCCAGAATCATTTTGGCCTCGTATCGCTGAAGTTGTCGGGCAGGCTGGCTAAAGGCGTGTTTGCCGGGGTGAGTATGGGGGCGAATTCGCTAGCTATCAACACCGGTAGAATAGTATCGAATCGGGAAAATTCAGGATGGATATCTGGCAAAGGAATGCTGACGATTGGCAATGAGTTTTCCAATTTCACCGCCTCGGCAGCCTTAAACTGGAATGGCGAAGTCGTGAGGATGGCATACGGGCTTTCGGGGGCGCTACGGCTTTTCCGTGAATTCCCCTCTATCAGCATTGTTTCCGAAAACATGGCAAGTGTTGGTGAGTCAGCTGCCCAGGACGGCCTTTCTTCCCTTCAACTCATGAACACTGCCTGCGTGAGGTACGGGTTCCAACGCCTCAAAGTAGATTTTGGCCTGCTGGCCCTAACCTTTTTAAAAGCAGCGGAGACGGGAACTTTCCCAGGCAAGTGGCATCTGACGATTCCGTTGCCTTACGCCGGGTTGTCATGGGCAATTTGATTGTATTCGCCCAATCCTAGCTTAAACCAACATTCTTGTTTCCCAACCTTCAATTTTGACATCATGAACTTTGTGTTCGTTCGATTTATCATGCTGACCTTGTTGCTGGTCTTATCCATCCCATTCACCCTCACCGCCCAAGTCATTGAGGTTGTGGAGGAAGAGGGCAGGGACGACAAATCCAGCTTTGACCATTCCACGAGGTACTTGTTTGCCCCTTCTGCCATTCCTCTGAAGAAGGGTGAAGGATATTACCAGAACGTGATGATTGGCCTGAACAGCGTCAACGTCGGCATAACGGATAACATCGCAGTGGCAGGAGGGGTGGAAATGATCACACTGCTGCTTTCCCTGGACCTGGAAGAGCCAATCGTATTAGGCTTTGTAAATGCAAAATATGCCTGCCAGGTTGCAGAACATGTACACGTTGGAGGAGGACTGCTTATAAATGGTGTGATTTCCTCGGGGGCACTTTTTAATGAGAATGTCGCCAATGCAACTGCATATGGAATGGTGACCCTTGGCAATGAAAACACGCATTTCACTGCTTCTTTGGGCGCGAGAATGAATAACACCGGGGAGTTTGGATCTCCTGTAGGGGCGTTCAGCGCTGCTCACAGGATTTCCAACAGGGTAGGGCTGGTAACGGAAAACTGGCTGATTTGGGACAACAGGGGTAGTTTTTCAACCCTGCCAGCCGTGCATGCAGGCGCCTTGAGGTTTTTCTCAGACTTTATCGTGGTTGATATGGGCGTCTTTTTCTTCGGGGCTCATTTCGATGGTGATAATGCCACCTTGCTCAACGGATTAAGCGATTTCATCCCGCTTCCCTACCTGGGATGTTCCATAGAGTTCTGAACCAATCCTTTTGCTTTTGTCTGCCTGCTTCCTTCCATCCCTGCACGCCACAACCAACAATTATCAACACAAAGGCAGACAAGCCGGGGCCGTTCAGAGCGCTGCTTCTGATCATCTGATGTTCCTTCTCCAATCTTTGTTTATATGAACCTGACCTGCCAAAACCAGACCTTGTTATCAACAACAGGCTCTCCGGGGAGCATTCGCTTCTGCGGTCTCCTGATCCTGTTGCTCTGCCTGAAGGGGACTTTGTATGCCCAGTTTCCCGTATCACTGCATCCGCTGCTGGGGTCTTCTATCGACGCACAGGAAGCGGAACGGGTAGCACTCGGGCTGGCTCTTCCCCTTTTCCACGAGCAGGAGTTTGACTCTCTCCGGATGCTATGGATACCAGGCCAGGAGGAGACGCTACTACATGTTTTCCAGCACGGGTCTGGCGAACCCGAAGTCAGTATTTTGACAGAAAGCCAGGTGAGCCAGCTGCGCAGGCATGTTCACCGTCATTTGAAAGGGCTTCGGGACTGGTTTGTGCTGAAGGAGACCCTGGTGCAGAGCTCCCCCATACCGCTGAAGGTGGTGCGGGTTGGGGGAGCGGTCCTGCATGGCGAAGTTCTCGAGATAGACAATCACGACATCCTGCTAAGAACGGACGATGAGGTTTATGAGCTCGGCTGGGTGGAGATTGAGGAGTTGAAGGTGATTCAACAAAAAGTTCCGGGATACTCCGAAATGCTGGCAGCAACCAGCCTGCGCATTTCAGCGGCAAAGCTGCCGCGCGCCCCTTACCGGAACACGCATTCCACCCATTACCTGTTTGCCCCTTCTGCCATACCCCTGCATGCGGGAAATGGCTATTACCGCAATCCTATGCTCATCATGAGCTCCGGAACTGTTGGCCTCACTAACCATATCTCTGTTTCCGGTGGGGCAGCAATATTGTCTTCCCTGATGGCGACGCTGTCAGGGGAGCCTTCGTTCCTGGGGTATGCGAGCCTGAAAGCCGGAGTGCAGGTGGCGAATCAGATATATGTAGGAGGAGGTATTATGGCCGGACGGTTTGCTCCCTCCTGGTCTTCTTTTCAAGCAAATACCCTATACGGCATGGTCACATTCGGGAACCCGCGCAGCCATTTTACCAGCTCATGGAGCTTATTGGCCATCAACGGGAAACTGTCAAGGCGGCCTCTTATGATGTTTTCCGGATATCAGCGGATAGGCAAAAACGTTGGCCTTGTTTCAGAAAACTGGGTCTTGACAACCGTTGAGACCTCTCTTTCCTACACGGCAGGGCTTTGTTCTATTGCCCTGAGGGTTACCAACAAAAGGACTTCGCTGGATTTTGGCTGTTTTTCAGTAGCGAATCATGTGAACTTCTACGACAATAGAAAAAGCTCTTTCGAATTGAATTTCGGCATTCTCCCATTCTTCGGATTCTCAATCGTAGTTTGATGCGCCCGCCTTGTCTGTCTTCCACACCTTGACTCCTTTGCCGTGTACTCAACTGCATGGGAACCCGGCAGTCACGGTTACATTCTCCCCACATTTTCCATCCCTGCACGCCACAACCATCAACATCCTGTCCGGCCAAACGGCCACGGGACGAAGCCCTGGTTAATTGAGGTTTCTTCTGCCATTTTGTCACAGGATGGATCCCTTTTTGTATATTTCGGGCCGGAATCGTGATTGTCACGAGACCGGCCTTTTGTGTGTTACCCTTGTCCAATCCCCGCTCATGCGAGATAAAATTACGCAGCGTACCTTTTCTCCCGTTCTCACCGAAGAACAACACGACGAGCAGCTTCAGGGCAGTGCCTATCAGCCCAGCCTGCAAACCGTGCCCGACGGCAGGCTCGCCTACATTGAGACCTATGGCTGCCAGATGAATTTCTCCGACACGGAAATCATCGCATCCGTTCTCACAGGCATGAACTACGGCTTTACGAGTACCATGGAAGAGGCTGATCTGGTGCTGATCAACACCTGCTCGATCCGCGATAATGCCGAAGCCAAGGTCTGGAACCGCCTGCGGCAATTCCGCAAAAACAAACGCGAAAAGCCTCACCTCATGGTGGGCGTCATGGGCTGCATGGCCGAGCGCCTCAAGGGCAAACTCCTCGAAGAAGAACAGCTCGTGGACCTTGTCATCGGCCCCGACGCCTACCGCGACCTTCCCCGCTTGCTTGGCGAGGTGGAAAGCGGCCAAAAGGCAGTGAACGTGCTGCTGTCGCGCGAGGAAACCTACGCCGATATTTCCCCCGTTCGCCTCAATACCAACGGAGTTTCAGCCTTCATCACCATCATGAGGGGCTGCGACAACATGTGTTCCTTTTGCGTGGTACCCTACACCCGTGGCCGGGAGCGCAGCCGGAATCCCTATTCCATCGCTGAAGAGGCCCGCCAGTTGTTCGAACAGGGCTACCGCGAAGTCACCCTGCTGGGCCAGAATGTGGATTCCTATCTTTGGTCGCCCAATGACGAACTCAAAGGAAAGGCCCAGATTGTCAAGGCATTGGAGCAGGGTGAAACTGTTGAAACAGTTGAATTCCACCATTTACTTGAGATGGTTGCGGCGGTCTCTCCCCTTCTGCGGGTCCGTTTTTCGACCTCGCACCCCCGTGACATCACAGACGAGGTGCTGCACACAATGGCCCGCCACGAGAATATCTGCAACTATATCCACCTTCCGGTTCAATCCGGCAGCAGCAGAATCCTCGAAGCCATGAACCGGGGCTACGACGCAGCCTGGTATCGCCAGAAGGTGGCCCGCATCCGGGAAATTATGCCCGACTGCGCCATTTCCTCGGATATCATCACCGGCTTTTGCAGCGAAACAGAGGAGGACCATCAGGAAACCCTCGCTATCATGCAGGAAAGTGGATTCAGCCATTCCTTCATGTTTGCTTATTCGGAGCGCCCCGGAACCCCGGCAGCCAAGCGCATGCCCGACAATGTGCCGGAGGAGATAAAGAAGCGCCGCCTTACCGAGGTGATTAACCTGCAGCTCAAAATGTCGCTGGAGGATAACCTGCGTGATGTTGGCAAAAAGCAGTTGGTCCTGATTGAAGGCCGGTCCAAGCGCTCGGAGGATGATTGGTGCGGGCGGAACGACCAAAATAAAATGGTGGTTTTCCCGAAGATTGGTGAGCACAACCCCGGCGATTATGTCCGGGTGAGAATCACCTCCGCCAGCAATGCCACCCTGCGCGGCGAAATGGTAACCGATTCCTGAAGCAGGGCGCAGCGCCTTGTCCTTCCATCCAAACAACCCTTTCATGACTGTTCAGGAAATTAAGCATCGGTATGGCATCATTGGCAACTCCCCGGCGATCAACACTGCCGTGGAGGTGGCCATGCAGGTGGCCCCTACTGATGTGACTGTGCTCGTTCACGGAGAAAACGGAACCGGGAAAGATATTTTTTCAAGAATCATCCACCAATACAGCAAGCGGAAGCACAAGCCATTTCTGGCGGTGAACACGGGGGCTATCCCCGAGGGTACCCTCGATTCTGAGCTGTTTGGCCACGAAAAAGGCGCATTCACCTCAGCCTACGATGCCAGAAAGGGCTATTTTGAGGAGGTGGAAGGGGGCACCATTTTCATGGACGAGATCGGGGAAATGCCTCTGGCCACCCAGGCGCGCCTGCTTCGCCTGCTCGAAAATGGAGAATACTTCCGGGTTGGCTCCAGCAAGGTCCGGATGGCAGATGTGAGGGTGATCGCCGCTACAAATAAAAACCTGGTGGACATGATCCGGCGGGGAAAGTTTCGGGAAGACTTGTTTTTCCGCCTCAACACGGTGTCGATTCACGTACCAGCTCTGCGGGAGAGAGGGCAGGACATTGAGCTTTTGTTTCGGTATTTCGCCATGGAATTCGGAGAAAAATATCATCGCAATGCCATTGAACTTGACGACGAAGCGATTCCACTGCTAAACAAATACCGCTGGCCTGGCAACGTGCGGGAGATTCGCAACCTGGTCGAGAAGCTCACAGTTTTGGTGAAAGGCGAGCGGGTAACCTCCCAAATCTTGCAGCGCAATCTGCTGATTCAGGATAATTACCTGCCTGCTGTTGTGCGGGTGAATGACGGTTTTCAAAGCGAGGACATGGGCCACGGAATGGGGGGCGACTTCGGCTTTTCAGGCCAGGACCGTGAGATGCTCTTCAAGCTGCTGCTCGATTTGGGCAGGGAGGTCACAGACCTGAAAAAGATGTTCTACCTCAGCATGCAAAACCGGGATTTTATGCCCGGCACGGCCCTGAGTAACCCTTTTTCTGAGCCCGATTTACCAGAGGATGACTACCATCCGGCGGAGTATATTGAGCCGATACAACCCTTGTCCAGAGCTTCCACCCTCTTGGTGGAGGAATCGCTTTCCCTTGAAAAGAAGGAGAAAGAAATGATTGTGAAAGCCCTCGGCAAATTTGCCAATAACCGGAAAAAGGCCGCCAGGGAACTCGGCATTTCCGAGCGAACCCTGTACCGGAAAATCAAAGCCTACGACATAGAAGAATGAAACATAGTCTGTTGATTATCAGTGGATTTATTCTGCTGACTTCTTGTAAAATCGGCTTCAACTTCAGCGGAGGCGGATCGGTGGACCCGCGGCTGCAAACCCTTTCGGTGGATAATTTCACCAACGAGGCGAATGTGGTGGTGCCCTATCTTTCCCAGGAAATTACCCAGCAAATCCAGGATCGTTTCCTGAGCCAATCCCGCCTTCAGCTCAGCTCCGGCGATGCGGATGTGCGGGTGAGCGGAGCTGTTACGAGGTATCAGATTTCGCCGGTGGCCATTAGTGGTGACACCAGGGCGGAGCAAAACCGCCTGACCATCTCTGTCAGGGTTTTTTATGAAAATACAATAGAGCCAAATGACAGCTGGGAAAATACTTTCACAAAATTTGTTGATTTTGATGCAAACCAGGATTTTTCATCCATAGAGCGCGACAGGATCAATGAGGTGCTGGAGCAGATCACCCAGGATATTTTTACCAAGAGTATCGGAAAATGGTAAATTCTTCGTTCCTAGCAAGCTGCATATGAAAGAATCAACCGATGACATACGGGCCATCATGTTGCGGGCGAAAAATGGCTCCTGGCTGAAGGAGGACGAAGTGTGGCTTGCAAAAAAAGAAATTGAAGCACCTTATGCGTCATTGGTTCATATTTTGCGTGCACTTCTTCAGGATGGTCCAGATAGCCGTTTCAAGGCGGCAATTTATTCTCCGCAACGCGGCAGGCTCCGGGAACTGGTCAGGCCCGGTGAAAGCGTTGTTGATTTTTCTAAGCCTCAACCCGAACGAATCATGACTTCCTTTTCACCGCCCATTAACATCGTTGTTACGCCCGCGCTGCAGCCGATGAAGCCAGCAACTCCCCGGCATATGGCTCCCCTCGTTGTTCCGGTGCTTCGCACCCGGCAAGATGCCGTAAGGCTCCCATCTGAATGGCGTTTTCAGGTCGGAGCCCCTCAGCCGCAGGCTTTTGTGAGTGACCTGGACGACTATGTAAAGGAAGTGATGACCGTGTTTGGCCCAAAGTATGCCTCCATTCGTCAGGAAATCCGTGTTTCCCGGCCCCACGAGCAAGCGCTGATTCAGCGTTTTTTGTCGCACCCGCCAAAGGCTCAGCGTCCGCATTCGCAGGGAATTCTCCCAGCCACCAACGATCAACCTGAGCACAGCCTCGATATCGACGACACCCTTGTGACGGAAACCTTAGCCCTGCTTCACCTCAAACAGGGGCATCCTGAGGAAGCGGCACGGATTTACCAGCAGCTTTGCTTGCGTTATCCTGAAAAAAAGGCTTACTTTACAGCCCAGATTGAAAAAATTAAGCAAAACCTGACATGATTATCGTTGGTGTGCTCGCAATGTTGGCTGGAGTGGCCCTGATTTTTGCCGTGGTCATTCAAAACAGCAAGGGAGGCGGGCTTTCTTCCACATTCGCTGGTGGCAATGCCAGCCAGTTGCTCGGCGCGCGCCGCAGCGCGGAGTTCATCGAAAAAGCCACCTGGGTTTTGTTTGGCAGCATGGTTCTGCTCGCCTTTGTGGCAAACGTGGTGGGTAGTGGCGGCAGCACCTCCACACGGCTTCGGATTCAAGAAAACGTCAATAGCCAGTTTATCCAGAACTCTGTTCAGGATGTATCTACCTTCGAGCAACCTGTCGAAGGAGGAACTGAGGCAGGTACTGAAGAAGGCGCCCCCGCAGAAGGAAACTGATCCATCTGCAAACATATGACTCAATCCACAAGCCCTCTTGCATTAGAGGGCTTTTTTTGTTGGTGGCGGAACAGATTTGATCAGGTTAACACCATCATTGAGACAATCTTTGTGAAAAGTCAGGTTTGGAATGAAATAGAATTTGAATTTTTCTGCTTTATTTGTGGTTCACTCAAAATTCCTGGATAATCCGTAAATTACCCCAACTAATCGGTATCCATGGGTTAAGTTTCACTTCCATTAGGCTACCTACCCCTAGCTTATGAATCCAACTTTGCGCTCTGTTTTTTCAGGTTTGATGATGGCAGGCTTTGCCTGCATGGGCCCCTTGATGGCCCAGGATCCTATTCCGGGCGGTTGCCTCGTCATCGGGCCTAATTTGGTCGAGAACCCTGAGTTTGACCTCGGAGACACGCTTTTTCTGTCTTCCTATCAGTATCATCCCGATTATGCCTGCGCTTTTGGAGATTATACAATTGCTCCTTCCGTGGTTCACGACCCGGTAGGCGGCGCTGCTTGTTACAATGGAACCGGCTTTGACCTCACCACGATCTGGGCGGCCTCCGATCGCAACCAGCCCGGTGCCGGCAATTTTATGATGGTTGATCCTACAGATACCGCAGGAGCTAATTTCATCATCTGGCAACAAACTATTGATGTTTGCCCAGGCTCAGAGTATGTTTTTTCTGCCTTCGCAAAAAATCTTTATTATCTGGAAGCCACCTTCCCCTATTCCAACATCGACCCCGTTTTTGACCTCACAATCAACGGCGTCGCTGTGTTTCCTTACTACATCGACGGCAACCTCGCTCCACCAACAGGAGAATTTCAGCCCCTGCTGCGCCAGTCTATCGTTGATTCCACCATCTGGACGCAGGTATCAGGCCGCTGGCTCAGTGGTTCCAGCACCACAGCTACTATCACCATCAAAAACACAGTTCCCGGCACCCAGGGCAACGACATCGCCATTGACGGTGTCTTTTTTGGGCTCTGCGCCCGGGCGATCGACATCTCTCCCAATGTCAGCATTGGTCAGTGCGAACAACTAAACACTGTTCAGCCTGTTACCTTCACTGTTCCCTCCCAAACCATCGCTTCCGGGTGGCTTTTCTATGAATGGTACAAGAACGGCAACCTCATCCAAGCCGACCCCAATCCAGTTTCTTTTATTACACCTGCCGACGTCAATGGCGAGTATTTTGGCAACTATCAGCTTCGGGTGTATGAAGATCCGCTAGGCAGTGCAGGCGCTGGGTGCAGCTTTGTGAGCAACGATATCTCCATCTTCGAAGATTGCCCGGTTAGCTTCCCTGTAGAATGGCTTGGGCTGGATGTCGAAGCGCAAGGCCAACGCGGCGTTCTGAACTGGAGCACTGCCTGGGAAAGCCAGAATCAGGGCTTTGATGTTCAAATGGCTGCACAGGGCGAAGCGTTCCGATCCATCGGCTTTGTCAAAGGCGCTGGAAATGCGCAGGAGCCAACCTCATATCAATTCCTCACGGAGCCTCTGATGCCAGGCCGCTACCAGTTCCGCCTCCGTCAGATCGACGTTGACGGCAGAGCCTCCATGAGCAGGGTGCTCGAGCTGCAAATCGAAGGCCCCCAGGGATTTGAACTTACCCTTCGGCCTAATCCGGCAAATCAGGTGGTTACTGTGGATATGGTTTCCGAATTTTCGCAACCAGTGCGCGCTGAGCTCATCTCCGCCGATGGCAGGATCATCGCCACTTGGCGTTCCGGGGCTGAGTCGCGCAATCACCAGTGGAACCTCACCCTCACCGATTTGCCCGAAGGGCTTTACCTGGTGCGCGTCCGCGGAGGCAGCCAGACTACGGCTCCGCTCCTTGTTATCCATTAAGTAACCTGCTGTTCATCGAAACTCCCTCCACAAACTGTCAATTGTTGTGGAGGGAGTTTCCCTCTTTACAATGAAGCCCTGCGGGGCATATTCGCCCATGACCTCCAGAGTGGGATTGGGAATGGCAGGATGTGGCACATAGGCGGGCACAGCGGAGATAGGAGCACTGAAATCGGGGTGGGTAAGCAAATGCCGGTACAGAAGCACGGCTTTGCGATGCGGGGCTTGCCATGGCCTAAACTGATGGTCAGGCAATGGTAACAGAGGTGGCTGATCCCCGATCACGAGGTAAACGAATCCATCTTCTGCCACCTGTGCGTCCACATCCCGAAGCGTCCAGGCATTCCGGGTGTCCGGCAAGCCAAAAGCCAGCGACCAATAGCGTACTTGTGCTGAGGGATCTTGTCGATGATTAGCATGGTGCGGAGGCTTAAAGCGAATGCAGGCAAGTTCGTCGTTTTTCAGGTGAATAGGGAGAATGAGGTACTGGTTGTCGTGGTTGGGAAAATAGCCAGTGCCCGGATGGCGGTAGGCCTGCAGAGAAAGCCGTTCTTGTCCAGCAGGGTAATGGTTTGATTGCGTATTGCGAATTGCGATCAAATTGCCGATCACGGAAGGCAATAGTTTGGAAGACAGGATGTTCCACCTCAGGTGGGGCAGGGGAGGAGCGGTTCTTCCATCGGCAAAAAACGGACTGATGACCGGAAGCGGCTGGCCACCCTGGTCGTCGATGGCCGGATCATACAGGCGCAAAAAAAGGGAATACCTGCCTGAATCCGGAGAGAAAAACAGGGCGTTCCCGTGGTGAGAATTACTCCCCGCAGGCAGCACCTCAATCACAAAGGTGGAATCTGCGCTGAAGTTCAGCCGGGCATCATACACGCTCCCTACCGATTGCCTCGACTTGTGTAGATACAGGTTTACGCTCATGTACCTCGCGGCAGGCAGTTTTCCTTCGATCCGGAACCCCATCTCTGGCTGCCTTGGCGGATCAAATGTGTACACCCAGTAATTAGCGTAGTTGTCCGGGTAAAATGCCAACCCTTTCCGGTGGCCGAGGTATTCGTTTTCCCAGCCGCCTGGCAGGCTTTTTCCGGATTGGCAGCTCAGGGATATCATCAGAACGGATAAACAGACAGGCAGCAGAAATTGGGTCCTCATCAGGAAATCATTTCCCGAATAGACGCAAAATCCGGCTGCCTGTATGCTGGTACGTCGGCTTATCAGGCCTTTTCTTCCTTGTTGGGGGTGTTCATTACTTCCGTTTGCTGGCGAATGGACTCCTGGTGAACCTGTTCCAGGATTTCCATGGTTACGATATCGCTCAGCCCCATGCTCTGGGCCTTGCTGAGGCGCTCTTCAATGATCTGGTTCCAGCGTGAGGATTGCAGGATGGTGATGTTGTTTTCCCGTTTGTATTCCCCGATTTTCCGCACAATGGCCATCCTGTCGGCCAGGATCTGGAGCAGCTTGTCGTCAAGCTGGTCAATCTGCTCGCGGAAGCGCTCGAGGGTGTGGATAAACAAGGGGTCGTCCGACAGCGGTTCACGATGAATCAGGCCAGCGAGCAGTTCGCCAAATCGCTCCATGGTGATTTGTTGCTTGGCGTCGGAAAGGGCTTTATCGGGGTTGGGGTGAGATTCGATCATGAGCCCGTCGAGGTTCAGGTCGAGGGCTTCCTGCGAAATGGCCGCCAGCAAGTCTCGTCGCCCGCAGATGTGGCTGGGGTCGCAGATGATGGGCAGGTCGGGGAGACGTCGCTTCAACTCGATGGGAATCTCCCAGTGGGGCTCATTGCGATACTGGCTGGGGCCGTAGGTGGAGAAGCCCCGGTGGATGGCGGCAATGCGGGTGATTCCGGCTTTTTCCAGCCGCTCCATGGCCCCGATCCAGAGGTCAATGTCCGGGTTGACCGGGTTTTTCACAAGCACAGGAATGTCAACGCCTTCGAGAGCGTCAGCAATTTCCTGGACAGCAAAGGGGTTTGTTGTGGTGCGGGCACCGATCCAGAGGGCGTCGATGCCGGTGCGCAGGGCTTCGTACACATGCTTCACGTTGGCCACTTCGGTTGTGACAGGCAAGCCAGTGGCAATTCCAGCTTCTTTCAGCCATTTGAGGCCAGGGCTTCCCACCCCTTCGAAAGAATTGGGCCGCGTGCGCGGCTTCCAGATCCCGGCGCGCAACATTTTTGCACCATGTGCTGCCACGCCCTGGGCGGTTTCGAGCACCTGCTCGGGGGTTTCGGCACTGCATGGCCCGGCGATCACGGAGAAATCCTCCAGGCCAAGGCCCCATTGACTGAGCGGAATGAAGTTCATGAGTGGTGAGTCGTTGTTGGGTGAATGTATTCAGCTTTTGGAGGCACTGAAGCTGCTGATTTGGTGCCGGTTCAGGATGCGCCCGATGTCATTGGCTTCTGCCATCCAGGCGTATGTCTGGTCAAAATCGCCTTCGGCAATAGCGTTGCGAAAAGCGACCATTTTCTCAATGTAGGAATCCAGCACATCGGTGATGTGCTGCCCATTTTGTTCATACACATCTGCCCACATGCGCGGCGATGATTTGGCTAGTCGAACCGTGCTGGCAAAACCGCCGGAGGCAAGGTCGAAGATGTTTTGTTCGCTTTTTTCCTTCTCCAACACAGTAAGGGCCAGCACGAAAGAGCTGATGTGCGAAACGTGCGAAACATAGGCTGCGTGAAGGTCATGGTCCTGACTGCCCATAAACAATAGCCGCATGAACAGGCTTTTGAAAAGCCTTTCGGCCTTTTCGCGTGCATCGGGGTCCGAAAGATGCAGGTCGCAAAGAATAGCGGCCTTTCCCTGGAAAAGATTGTGGACAGCGGCATTGGGGCCTGAGAACTCTGTTCCTGCCATGGGGTGGGCGAGTACAGCTCTTCCCCGTCGTGGGTGCCCTTGAATCGCTTCTGCCAGCGCACCTTTGGTTGAACCCATGTCCACCACCACTGTATCGGGCCGGATACGGTTCAGCACCTCAGGGTAGAGCTGTGCCATTGCCCGCACCGGCACGGCCAGCACAATAAGATCTGCTTCCAGGCAAAGGTGATCGAGCGGGAGAACCTCATCTATCAGGCCAAATTTGAGAGCCTCCAGGGCGTGTTCCGGGTTCTCTTCTGCTCCCAGAATGCGATCGGCAAAGCCATTTGCCCGGATGTCGAGGCCTAATGAGCCGCCAATCAGGCCCAGGCCAATGATTCCAACTGTCATAGCAAATGAGTTCAGGAGGTGAGGGAGGCAGGCTGATGGGTCTGGATCCGTTGCAGGGCTTCAACGAGCCGGGCTTTGGGCGTGCAAAGGGAAATTCGCACATAGCGATCTCCTTCACTGCCAAAGATTCCGCCAGGGGTGAGAAAAACATGCGTTTGATTCAGCACCTGATCCGAAAAAGTAAACCCGCTTTGGGCCTCCGGAGTTTTCGCCCAAACAAACATCCCGCACTGGTCGGGCTGGTAGCTGCAGCCCAGCTCATCGAGCAGGGCCAGCGCCACCTGCTTTCTGTCTGCATAAACGTCATTGCGGGACCTGTGCCAGGAGTAGGGGCTTGCCAGCGCTGCCGCTGCAGCCTCCTGCAGGGGCATGAACATGCCCGAGTCCATGTTTGACTTCACCCGGAGGATGGTGTCGAGGTATTCTTTTGCCCCGCCCACCATTCCGATGCGCCAGCCGGCCATGTTGTGAGATTTAGACAGGGAGTTCAGTTCTACCGCCACCTCTTTGGCTCCTTCTGCCGAAAAAACAGATAGCGGGTTGGGATTGAGGATCAGGCTGTAGGGGTTGTCGTGGCAAAGGAGGATGCGGTGTTTTCTGGCAAAATCAACCAACGCCTGGAAATCTTCGAGTGTGGCGGTGGCGCCTGTCGGCATGTGCGGATAGTTGATCCACATGAGCTTTACCCGGCTCAGGTCCTGCTGCCCGAGGGCTTCGAGGTCTGGTTTCCAGCCTTTTTCCTCCACAAGCGGGTAGAAAAGCGGTTCTGCCTGGACCAGCCGCGTAACGGAACTGTAGGTGGGATAGCCGGGATTGGGAATCAGGACCTGATCGCCAGGATTGAGAAAGGCCATGGAAATGTGCATGATGCCTTCCTTGCTGCCCATCAAAGGCAGAATTTCCGATTGCGGGCTCAGGGAAACACCATAGGTATTCTGGTACCAGTTGGAGAGGCCATTCCGGAGGGCCGGGATACCCTGGTAGGATTGGTAACCATGGTTGCCGGGCTCAACAGAGGCGGCAATCAGCGATTTGACGGCTTCTTCGGCGGGAGGCAAATCAGGGTTGCCGATGCCCAGGTTGATGATGTCTTCTCCCCAATCCATGCGCTCGCGAAGCTCACGAAGCTTCTGCGCGAAATAATACTCCTGCACGGATCCCAGGCGTTCTGCTGGCTCGATGATCATGATGGTAAGGAAATGAGTGAAAACTGGAGGAAGGAGGGGGGAGGTAAAAAACGTTTATTCCTGCGGGGTTTTCGGAGCTTTAGGGTATTCGCCGAGCACCTTAAAATCGCTGACCTGGGGCTGAATGGCCGCAACAGCGCGCTGGTACTGGTCGTAATCGTCAAGCTCGACATCGAGGTGAAAGAAATACTCCCAGGCTTTTCCTACGATCGGCGAAGACTGAATCTTGCTGAGGTTCATGCCGTGGGCGCTCAGCACCAGCAGGATATGGGCCAGGGATCCAACCTGATGCGCCAGTGAAAAGCAAAGGGAGGCTTTGCTGGCGGGTAAGGCGGCCCGGTGCTGGTGCCCGGCCCTGGCCAGGATGAAGAAGCGGGTGAAATTGCCCGGATCATCTTCTATGGCAGGCACGAGGATTTCGAGCTGATAGCGCTCCGCTGCCAGGCGACTGGCCACGGCAGCGATGCCTTCGAGTTTTTGGGTGGCGATGCGTTCAGCACTGGCTGCAGTGTCATCGCTTTCCACGAGGCGGGTTCCGGCTAACTGATCGAGGAATCGCCTGCACTGGGCCAGCGCCATGGGGTGAGAGTGAACTTCCCGGATGCCTGCGAGCTGTTGCCCGGGCAGCGCCATGAGCATGTGCGAGATTCGCAGATACACCTCTCCGATGATGTCATACCCCGACTGGCGCAGCAGGGCATAGTTGGGCAGAATGGTACCCGCCACGCTGTTTTCAATGGCCATCACCGCAAAATCTGTACTGGGAAGCCCCATTTGCCTGAACAGCTCCGGAAAAGAATCGCAGCAAACCAACTCCAGGCCGGGCCCGAAAAACTGCCTGGCCGCCACTTCATGGAAGGATCCTTCCACACCCTGAATGGCGATGCGGAGGGCTTGTGTCTCGGTGCTGTGGAGGTTGGGTGAAAGGCTTTGCATACTGTCAAAAAAAAACGTCCCGGAAGTTTTGGCTTCAGGGACGTTGGTGAAGGTTTGATGTTATTCATGCCATACCGAGCCCCTGGGGAAGGAGATAATAAAAATAAAATCCAAAAAAAGAGGGGCGGTATGTGTGCTTAGCTTTGGTCATGAGGCAAACCTAAAGAAAACTTTGTTAATGAAAAAGCCCGTTTTCTGCGACTTCTTCGAAAATGAGGCTTGTTTTTAGAAAAATTCTGACCGCCCTATTCCTTCAGTGGCATAATCCAGTCGTTGCGGCCCCAGGGGGTGTAGGTTTCTTTGCTGAGGTCTGCCTCGGGGTCCACAACATCCTGCGGAGGGCGGCGGTTAAACGAAACCTCTACTTTCGCCCTCACACCCACCTCGCTGTGGCCCAGTTTTTCTTTTCCCCGTTCTTCGAGGAAATCCACCATCTGCATCAGGGCCTGCGGATACATCGCAATGGCGCTGCGCTGATCAAAGTTGATCAAATAGGCATCCAGGTCTACGGGGATGAGTTGTTTGCTCCGATAATCCATCACATAGAACTCCATAGCCTTTGTTGAGCGGGTCTGGATCTTCATTCGCCAGGCAAACCGCTGCCCCTGACCCGTCCAGTCTACTGGTCCCGGAATCAGCAGGTGCCGGAACGGCCAGATACAGTGAAACACCACATAGCCAATCAGCAGGGGCCTCACCCACTTCCAGTCTCCCCGCAAAGGCGCAGAGGCAGGCAAGCCCTTCAGTTTTTTCTCGCTTTTTTTGCCTGATTTAAACCATCCTTCCACCTGCTCCGGCTCCAAAAACAGAATGATGCTTCCGAGCATGAAGAAGGGGAAAATGTTGATGTCGCTGAACAGGATCGCGTTGCTCCCATTGAAAAAAATGGCCCCGGCAATTCCGAACAGGCGTAAAGGCCGGTAAAGAAGAAAAATGCCGATGACGAGGTCAAAGATGAGTCCTCCATAGGTAAGGAAATGAACAGCGCCATTTTCTCCCAGGATATTGGTAAAAAAAGGTACCTGTGAAATCAGTTCGCGGACAGGCTCCTGCCTGTACAGCCAGTCGGGGTTGATTTTGGCAATCCCTCCAAAAAAATACACGAGCACAATGTGAAACCGTAGCACGCCATAGCTGAGCGCGGGAGCCTGGCGAATGGGTTTTTTCCAGGCGAAGGCAGCATCCATCGGCAGAATGCTCATCCAGCCCGCCAGCAGGCAGATCAGGTACAGGTGGTTGTTGTAGTAGGCCTGGTCAATGACAAACAAGTAGCTGAATCCGACGAAAAAGAACAGCATGGCCCATCGGTACCAGAGCCCCAGGATAATCAGGATGGTGGAGGCCAGCAACGCCAGCACGATGCCCGTGAGCACTGTTTCCGGCAATACTGGTATCCAGCCAAGCCAGGTGTAATGCAAATGGAGTTGAGGACCGCTGAGGAAAATGTTGACAAAATCGATCCGCAGAAAATATATTACTTCCCACAGCATGAGGAGGCCAAACCAAATGCGAAACAGACCTAACGCTTGCGCCGGTGCTGGGTTGAGGGGAGAGCTGGCAGAAAGCCACAATCGATTCCAGGCAGAGGTGTTCATGCTGGGAAAATAAGCAAGAAATTCAGTTTTCGCAGGGGAGGCATAATTCCAGAGGGAAAAAATCCCCGAATGTGGTAGGGTTTTGAGCGGAAAAATCGTGTAATTTCCAGAAATCAATTCCCTTACCCACCTCCCAGCGGCAATCCCCCCCTTTGCCTCACAAGTAGAGCCTGGCATCCAGGCGTCAGTTCAAACTGTGCATTCTACATCAACTTCCTGCCACCCGAGTAATTTTAATGAGGCTATGAAACCAATTCTACATTTTCTATTTGTGCTATGCCTGAGCTTGAGTGCCTTGCCGCTGGCTGCTCAGCAACAGGGCTTTGCCTATCAGGCTGTTGCCCGGGATCAAAACGGCGCTGTCCTTGCCAACCAGTCACTGACTGTGAAAATGGTTGTAAGGGCCAACACGGCAAACGGTCTTGTGGTTTTCGAAGAGAATCACAGTCCTGCGACCAACGACTACGGCCTGTTTACCCTCTCTATCGGCAATGGTGCTGTGGTAACCGGAACTTTCGAAACCATCAACTGGGTTTCAGGCCCTTATTTTCTTGACGTCCAGATCAATGGCGTTTCTGCCAGCAACGAGGAACTTCAGGCTGTGCCATTTGCCAAAGTTGCCACGGACATGCGCCTCGACGACTTGCAAGACGTAGAAGCCGCTTTTCCAGTCAATCACTTCGTGCTGAAATACAATGGAGCCGTCTGGGTTCCGGCTTCTGATTCTGTCAACGACGCCGATGCCGACCCTGGCAATGAGCTTCAATCTCTTACCTTGTCTGGCACCAGCCTCACCCTTAGCCAGGGCGGCGGAACGGTGAATCTGCCCACCGGGACGACCTATACTGCTGGAACGGGGATTGGCATCGCGGGTAATACCATTTCCAATACCGGCGACACAAATCCCTCTGATGACATTACTACCAGCACAGCAGCAGGCGGAGATGTTTCTGGTCAATTTCCAACGCTTACTGTTGTCAAAATTCAAAACCAGCCTGTTTCAAATGTGGCTCCGGCAGTGAATCAGGTGTTAAAATGGAATGGCAGCTCCTGGGCGCCAGCTACTGACCTCGTCTCAAGCGGCGGTGGCGCTGTCAATGTTAGCGCTCGCCTTGCTGGCGATGGTTCTGCGGGCTCTCCACTCGATTTGGCTGGCCAGGGCGCAACCAACGGCCAGGTACTGAAATTCAACGGCACATCCTGGGCACCTGCCGGTGATGTGAACACGACATATTCAGCTGGTGCAGGCCTGACCCTGACTGGCACCACCTTTTCGGCAATCGACCCCAGCGCAACGAATGAAATACAGGCGCTTACTTTGAGTGGCAACACGCTGAGCCTGAGCAATGGCGGCGGTTCGGTGGCATTACCTGCAGGTACCACCTACACAGCCGGGACGGGAATCAGTCTTGCGGGAAACGTGGTTACGAACACCGGCGACACCAATCCTTCTGACGACATCACAACCAGCACAGCTGCCGGAGGCGACCTGACTGGCACTTATCCAAACCCTTC
>JBGSKC010000007.1:0-69795 GCA_041741415.1 Bacteroidia bacterium
GGGGAAACACTGGTTGGCAACGGGGGCAATGCTCGCCACAGGAGCAGGGTTCACCACGATGGTTTTGCTCGTCACAGTCGAAATACAGCCGTTTTCCTCCACCTGCAGCGTCACAGTCTTCGTGCCGGGGGTGTTCCACGAAACATTGTAAGGACCGATGCCCGTTCCGCTCGACGTTGAGCCCGAGCCAAATTGCCAGGCGAAGGCGGCGCCAGGACTGGCATTGCCCTGATAGGCAACCTGGGTTGGATCACCCGCACAAACGGAGGGTGCCAGGTTAAAAGCTGAAGTAGGCACGGGGAACACACTCACCGTTTGGGTGAAGCTGGCACCGATACAGCCGTTCTCTACAACCGTAAGTGTTACCGTTTTCTGTCCGGGAGTAGTCCATGATACGATGAATGGGCCCGCTCCTCCTACGCCGGTACCGCCGTCGAAGTCCCAGATAAACTGGACGTTACCCGGAACGATGGCATTACCTGTGTAGTTCACCGCAGCGGGCTGGCCTGCACAAATCTGCGAGGTGATGTTAAAGGTAGAAGTGGGGATTTTATTCACCTTCACCTGCTTTACCGTAACATCTGACACACAGCCGTTTACTACTGTCGTCAGGCTGACGGGGAAGGTTCCGGGAGTGGGGAAGGTGATATTATGAGGGCCGGGGCCAATCGAGGTGCCGGTTCCGCCACCGCCGTAAGTCCAGGTGTACTGGGCTCCGGGAACGGCAGCAGAGGTATAAACTGCTGTAGCAGGGGAGCCGAGGCACACGGTGTTTGTGACATTGAAATTAGAGGGTGGCTTTGGCGTGTACGTTACAATCACGGTATCGAGGTCTACGCAGCCTTTGGGGTCTGTTGCAGCGAGCACATAGGGAATGACGATAGCATTGCTCGTGCCGTTATTGAGGGCAACGTTTGCGATGGCGGTCGCAGGGTTCACCGTGCCACTCCAGCCAAGGTTGTTGGGCGAAGACCACTGGTAGGTGTATCCCGGCACAGCGGGCGTTCCGATGGTGCCAACCTGGCCGGGGCACAAGAGCAGGTCCGGGCCCCCATCAGCAACAGAAGTATTCTGCAAGTTAAGGCTTCCCGATACGCTGGAGGAAACTCCCGTTGAGTCGGTTACCGTAAGGGTGTAATTGTAAATGCCGGGGCCTGGGTAGGTATGGTCGAAGCTGGCACCTGTTCCGCTTAATCCGCCGTTTCCTGTCCAGGAGTAGGTGAATGGGGATGCGCCGCCACAAGGGATCCCTTCGAAGTTCACCCCATAGCAACTAATGGGGGTGACATTTACATAGGGATCCAGCGAACAGGAGTTCACATTGATGACAATGGAGTACTGGTTAATCCCGAGTAGCGGACAACCATCGTCTTTGACGGTGATGAGGACCGTGTACACCCCTGTTTTGGTTGGTACCCAACTGAATTGCCCTGTGGGGGGAGCAACACTGGAAATAATGGTATCGACAGGAACGAGGGGGTTGTTGGCATTGGCAAAAGAGGACCCGTTCAGGAACGAGGTCAAAAACATGGTATAGGTCTGGTTCAGGTCGGGGTCGGTGGAGGGAATGTCGAACTGAACAAGGTCACAAGCACATGCATTGACTACCAGCCCGTTGGCAGTGAGGCCGGGCGAGAGGTTGGTGAGCTGGGTGATGGTGGGCGGCGAGTTTACCTGGCCTAGAGCAGCGCAGTCTACGACCGTTACCTGAATGTCGCGCACCACCTGCCCGATCTTCACATTGTTTCTATATTCTTCCACTACCAGGCAAAGCACCCCCACCTGGATAGGTCCTGTTGGGTTGGGGGTTACTGTAAGGTCACCGGTGAGGGAGTTAACCAATACCGACCAGCCAGGGCCGAGTGGTTGGGTTGGGGTAAAGTTGGGGAGTGCATATGATACTTGCCCACCCACGCCAGGTGCATCGAAACATGGGCCGAGAGAGAACACGAGAGAATCACCATCGGGGTCGAAGGCACCCTGGTTAAAGGTGTAGGTTTGACCGGCACAGATGTAGGGAATCGGCGGGTTGGTGAAAATCGGCGAATTGTTACAGGGAGTGGTGGCAGTGTTGATTTGGACAGAGCCGACATAGAGGTTATTGCCACCGGGGTTGGTGAGGGAGGTGATGGCATTGTTTCGGCAGCAACCATCAAACTCCAGGGTATAGACATCGCAGTTGGTGTTGCAGAAGTCGTAGTCGCGATAGTAGGTGAAGCCAAACACCCCATTGACCTGTCCTGTTTGAGTGCCGTTACAATCGGTGGTGACAGTAGGGCAAACCGGGGTTACGTCGGCAACCGAGCCTGGCTCCAGAATCCAGTTTCCAACTGGAACAGGGGCATTACAAAGTTGTCCGGGGTTGTTGGGAACGCCAAAAATATCCCATTCGCCAGCGAAGGGAGCGGGAGGCGGGTTGTTGACACTGATCGGAAGATAGGTTTGGCTGGCGGCTCCACCACAGTCCCAGTACCGGGTCAGATAAATCCGGTAGGTGCAGGTGCCGAGGCATTCGTAGGTGATGTCCACGCCCATGTAGTGGGTGGCAGACAATGGCAGGGAAGCAAGCATTCCGATCAGGAGGACCAGAAACTTGGGCAGGATGCTACTGAATTTCATCTTTCGTGTAAATTTCTCCCATGGACAAGCGAAGTGTCGTGCAGAGTTTTTCAAAAGTAGAGAAAAATCATTGGCAATAAAAACCTTACTCCTTTCTGGAGTTCTGATGGAAGCTTCTGAAAGGCCGAAACATTACCCATGCAATTGAGCTGATCAGAAAATAAGCGCAAAAGCATTTTTATATTAAAAAAGCAGAATTGTGACAATAAGTCAAGCTTTTGCTTCATGCTTTTCCCATTTTATCCACGTTTTCTACGGAGGTTCAAAATAATTTTGACGCAAACCGACCGTTAAAACCCCGGTTTTGCAAGCGCAGATCAGTGGCTAAACATTGAAAGTCATCAGGTTCTTACCTTTGATTTTGCTTTTCCCAGCTGAAAATTTGTTCAAAGGCGAAGCAAATTTCTTTTTACTTGCTAGTAAAAATTCCTAAATTCTGCTTTCCATTCGCGGCTCATTCCCTGCCAATGGCGCTGAATTCCAGCTAAACAGCGATTTTGGCTACAATCGGGAATAGTCAATCCAAGTTTTTTTTGTTAGCTTCGAAGCTCGTGTCGGAAATGTGATGTTGAAACTGAGATCGATGGCCTTGTCTTCAGGTTTGTTTCAGCTTTCACACGCAGCTTCTGACCAGGATGCGTTGGCCTGCCGAGGCAGGTGGTTCCTTTTCGCTACCGTTTTTTACACGAATGCTCCAACGTCTCAGGATTATGAAACGAATGTTTTACCGCCTTTCCTTGTTCCTGTTGCTGGGTGTCACGGCCTTCCAGCAGGCACAAGCCACCCACGTCATGGGCGTGGACATTTTCTACCAGTGTATTGGGCCTTGCTCCTATCGAATTTACCACCGGTCGTACTACGACTGTGAAGGAGCTGCCACCCAAACCTACATTCCCATTTCGCCCTTCAACACCCCCACCACTGGCTTTGCGTCCCTCGCCAGCCTTCAGTTTCTCGGTATTGGCGCAGGTTGTACCCAGCCCACCGCGATTTCCAACTGGACCTTCGAGTCGTGGGAGGAAGTGACTCCCCTCTGCCCCCAGGCCAAAAACCCGCCTCCAGGGCAGCAATCGGCCACGGGTTGCGATGGCACCAACCCCAACCCGCCCATCAACGGGGTGGGGGAACTCGTTTTTTACCGCGATTACAATTTTTGTAACGTTTCCTGTACGCGCTACAAAATCACATGGAACCTCTGCTGCCGAAACTCCACCATCGACTCCGGCGCAGCTGATGAAGCCATTTTCTCCGACTCTACCTTCATCGACCTGAGCATCACACCTTGTAACAGCAGCCCTCGCTTCGAGGATGTTCAGGGAAATCCCATTCCGCCAATCGCCTATATCTGCGCCGGCCAGCCCTTTACCTTTAACCAGGGAGCCTTCGATCCAGATGGCGACTCGCTCTCCTATGAGCTTGGGCCTTGCTACCAGGGGGCAAATGTTCCGGTAACCTATAACGCTGGCTATTCTGCCCAGCAGCCACTTGGCCCCACCTGGGACGTCAGCATCAACCCCATAACCGGCGACATTTCCTTCACGCCAAAACCAAGCGGCAACGAAGTCGTGGCGGTAATGTGTGTTCGGGTAATTGAATGGCGAAACGGCATCCGCATTGGCCAGATCACGCGAGATATGCAGATAACGGCCATCCCGGGCTGTACTTCGCCGAGCCCGGCTACCGGCGGTATCCAGAATCTGGAAATCGGGCCAGACAAGGTACCCGCTTTCCCGCTTTCGTTTAACGAAGTGCGAACCTGCCCCGGCGTTGAGATTTGCTTCGACATCCCCGGCCTTTCGCAGGATACCTCCTTCAATTACACCCTCACCTGGAACCAGGCAATTGCTGGCGCCAGCTTCACCGATGCCAACAATCCAGCCATCACCAACTCCATTGTTGGGAAAACACCGGTAGGCCGCTTCTGCTGGACTCCCACCGTCCAGGACGCAGGAGCCAACTTTTTCGTGGTCTCTCTCCAGGATGATGCATGTCCCGTGCCTGGTTTCAACCAGTTCACCATCATCGTCTATGTGGAAGACGTCCTTGAGGCGTCCACTGCTTCTGCGGTTCCGGTTGATAGTTGTAATGAGGTCATTCTCGCGGTTCAGCCATATTCGACCCTGCCGAGTTTGTACAACAAAATTTTCCCGATAACCAACTGGACAGGAAACGGCAACCTGGAGTTGAATCCATTTAACCAGGATTCTGCCTTCAACCACCTGTATCCAGCGCCGGGTAGCTATTTCTACAACCTCCAGTTGCAGGATACCTTCGGCTGTACCACCACGATTCCTGGCATTGCCACCCTGAGCACTGGGGTAACTGCCAATGCGGGATCTGATGTGACGCTCTGCTCCAACTACATTTCAACACTCGGAACTTCGGCCATCCCCGGCCAGTCATATCTCTGGACGCCAAGCCTTGCCCTGGATGACTCGACCAAGGCCCAGCCCATCTTCACCTTCCCGAACAATGGCTTGATTCAAACGTCAGTCAATTACGTGCTGGAAGTCACGGACGGAATCTGTACGACCTTCGATTATGTGACAGTAAACGTGAACCCGACGCTTCAAACCAACGTGTTCCCTGCCAACCCTACCATTTGCGAAGGAGATCAGGTCACGGTAACGGCCCAGGGCAACCTGGCAGGAGGAAATACCTTCCTGTGGAGCAACGGTGCAACGACCAATTCCATCACGGTAGCGCCTACCCAAACCACTTCCTACACTGTCGTAACCTATAACGGAGGCTGCGCCAGCAACCCCAAAATGGTGACGGTGAATGTGAAAAATGGCCCCAAGGCGCAGATCGCCGGTGACCTAACACTTTGCCCGGGTGATGCAACGACTCTCACAGGCGCAGGTGCGGCCAGCTATCAATGGGGCCCAGGCGGGTTCCCGGGCGGTAGCATCACCCTGCCAAACGTGAATCAGACCACCCCGCTATATGTGATCGGATTTGATGCAAATGGATGCGCAGGCGATACCACTTTTGCTACGATTCAACTGAACGCCAAACCAGTGGCCGATTACACAGCCCCTACTGTCTGTGACGGCACACCCGTTAGCTTTAGTAACCAATCAACCGTTCCCAATGGCACAATTGTGCAGTATGCCTGGGACTTCGGCGACGGTGGAACGGCTATTCAGTCGAATCCCAGCTACAGCTTTGGAGTAGCTGCCTCTTATCCGGTTCAGTTGGTTGTAACCTCTGACAAAGGATGTAAAGACACCCTCGTGCAGGCTGTTGTAGTACGGCCCGTTCCAACTGCGGACTTCACCTTTACCAACCCCTGCGAAGGCGCCGCAAGCACCTTTACCAGCACCAGCAACATCGCTATCGGTGGGAATATCACCGGGTTCACATGGTCTTTCCTGGATGGTACCGGCGCAAGCTCCAGTGGTGCCAGCACCAACCATACCTTCCCGGGTTATGGCTTCTACAATGTGAAGTTGGAGGTGGCTTCGAATTTCGGATGTACAGACGACTACGTGCAAACGGTATTCGTTAACCCCAACCCCATTGCCGATTTTGACATCATCAGCGCCTGTGAAGACAGCGTGGTTCTTGCCTCCACTGCTTCGACAGTGCCGGGTGTGTTTGACCTGATAACGGCGCATTTGTGGAATTTCGGTGACCCCGGCAGCCCGTCCAACACCTCTACCCTCATCCGGCCCTCCCACGTGTATGGCGATCCTGGATCCTACCTCGTGACACTCGAAGTCACGACAGACAAGGGCTGTACCGGGATTGTCCAAAAGCCAGTGCGGGCCTATCCGCAACCAGTGGCCGATTTTGTGGTGGAAGATCGTTGCGAAAACGACCAAACTTTGTTCCTTACCCGCACCACAACAGACCCGCAGACGCCGATCGAATACAACTACTGGGATTTTGGCAACGGACGAACCTCCAACAGCCCGCAGCCCACAAACAGCTATGTGAATGTGAATGGCCCAGGGACCTACAATGTCATCCTGGCAGTACGCTCATCCGCTGGCTGCGTGGATACAGTGGTGAAAGAAGTGATTATCAATCCATCGCCTTTCGCAGTGTTTGCGGCTGATAACGTTTGCCTTGGCGACTCCATGGTGTTCGAAGATGTTTCCCGCCTCGAATACGGTAACCTCGTTTCCTACGAGTGGAACTTCGGCGATGGGATCGGCATTTCGACTGGCAGCCAAACGGCCTACACTTATGGCGAATCCGGCCTGTATGACGTGACCATCCGGGTGGTAACAGATTCTGGCTGCGCAGATGTTCGCACCCGCCAGGTGGAGGTTTATGCCCTGCCGCAAATTTTCACCTTCCAAAACGACACCACCTGCTTTGGAAGCGGTGCTGTGCTGCGGGTAACCTCCTCCGCAAACAATACCATTAACTGGTACTACAGCGACACCGATTCAGCCGTTTTCCACACCGGCTTCTCTTATGCCACCCCGCCTGTGGTGTTCCCCATCACTTATTTTGTGGAGCCTGAATCGCCTGAAGGATGTATCAACCGCCGCACACCTGTTACGGCATTTGTCTTCCCTGACGAGCAGCTCACCTTGCAGGCCAATGCCGATGTACTGGAAATGCCGTTTGCTGTTGCAGATTTCAGCACCGCTTCCACCATCGCATTGAATAGCTGGAACTGGAATTTCGGCGACGGGAACGGTTCTACTTCCGCCACTCCATCTCACGAGTACCAATTCCCCGGTATTTACGAAGTAGTGGTTATCACAGAAGATGTGAATGGTTGCGAAATGAAAGCCACCCGCGTGATTGAAGTGAAAAAGTTGGTAGGAGTCTCCCTGCCCTCTGCTTTTACACCCAATGGCGACGGATTCAACGACGATTACTACGTCGGCGCTTATCAGATCACGACCTTCAACCTCCAAATCTTCAACCGATGGGGGCAAATGGTGTATGAAACCAGCAATCCCGATTTCAAATGGGATGGTACCAGCCCCGACGGGCGCCCAGTTCAGGAAGGGGTCTATGTGTACGTGATGAAAGCCACCGATTTCGACGGGCTGGAAATCACTGAAAGCAAGACCATCACGATTCTTCGCTAGAACCAGTTATCTGACTTAAAAATCCCCTCGCAGGCGCTCCTGCGGGGGGATTTTCTTTTTTATGGAGGTCAAAATGGCTGAATTCCTATCCAGACTTCCGCACTGGGACACCCAAACTAAAAGAGAATTTCGGCAAGTTGCTCACAATCAATTAGTTGCAATTTTTTCGCCTTCTCGCTGGGACACCCGACCTCAAATACGACCGCTTGACTGGTCATTCGAAGTCAGTCGGCTAAGGCTGCTTAGCTTTCAACCTCAATAGTCCAGGAGGGGGAGTTGCTTGTTACAGAATGTGCTAAGGAGTTGCAAATCTTTTCAGCCGCCGGTTTCAAAAATCCTTCGCACCCGTGGGCTGATCCTGACGAGCAATTCATAGGGAATGGTGCCTGCGGCTTTTGCCACATCTGCCACTGACAAGGTGGCTGCACCCTGGCTGCCAAATAGAACCACTTCGTCACCTGCCCGGGCCTCAGGCAGGTCTGTGACATCCAGCATGAGCATGTCCATGCAAATTCTGCCAAAGGTCGGAACGCGTTGTCCGTGTAGCAGGGCCTGGCCGATGCCATTGCCAAGGTTGCGGAAGTACCCATCGGCATAGCCGATTGGCAGCGTGGCGATCCTGCTGGGGCGAGTTGTCACCTGGGAGCGCCCGTATCCAATGCTGGTTCCGGCGGGGTAGCTGGCAATTTGGCTGATGAAGGCGTGCAAGCTTCCGATTTCCAGCAAATTGCCCTCTGCTGCCCGGTCGGGTGTGGGGTCAATGCCATACAAACCCAGCCCGAGTCGCACCATGTCGAAGGCGTAGGCAGGGTAGTGGAGAAGGCCGGCAGTGTTTACCACGTGCCGCCAGGGCCGAAACCCAAGTGCCTGCTCAATTTCTCTTGCCATCGCGTCAAATCTGTGAACTTGCTGATGGGTGAAAGCAGCTTCGGCCAGGTCATCAGCCGCAGCCAGATGTGTCATCAGCGACATCACCCGCAAGTCTGGATGCGCCAGCAAGCGGGCAATCAGGTCGGGGAGCTGTTGCTCCTGCAATCCGAGCCTGCCCATGCCTGTTTCGAGTTTGATGTGGATGTTTCTTTTTGGCGAATCGGCCAGGGCCGCCGCTTGCACATAGCGGTCGAGCACCCTCAGCTGGCTGATTTCGGGCTCCAGGTCATACCGTACCAGGGAATCAAGGCTGCCAGGGTCGGGGTTCATCACCATGATGGGCAATTCGATTCCCGCCTCCCGAAGTGCGATCCCTTCGCTGGGATATGCCACAGCCAAATAATCCACCCCGTCGTCTGCGAGCCGTTGAGCAATTTCCCAGGTTCCTCCGCCGTAAGATGCAGCCTTCACCATCGCCATGGTGCGGGTGCCAGCTGGAAGTTTTTCGCAAAACCACCTCACATTGTGGGACAAACGGCCAAGGTCAATGCGGAAAAAGGCTGCATTAGGCTTTCGTTGCAGCCAGGGAATGAGTCGCTCCAGAGAAAAGGTCCTGGCGCCCTTGAGCAAAACCGTGCTGTTGTTCCAATCGGCAACCTTGATCGCCGCCTGAAGGGCTTCCACTGTTTCAAAGGTTTGCTCTTCGGCCATGGACCGAAAAACAGGGCCCACAAAAAAAGCATTTTCCTTCCCCACCAACTCCCACGCTTCCTGCATCACTTGCTGCTGAATTACTTTCTGCTCCGTGCCCTGGTGCGGAATGTCGCTGAGTACCAGAATGTGCTTTGGCCGTGCTTTGAATTGCCTCAAAGCCTGAAATGCGTTGCGGATCGAGTCAATGTCGGAGTTGTAGGCGTCGTTGATGATGGTGATGTCGGGGTGGTCTGTGATGATTTCTGTTCTCATTTCCACCGGGCGCAGCAAGGGCAGCCTGGCCTGAATTGCTTCCATGCTCATGCCTGCCTGGCGGGCTACCAGTACCGCCAAAAGTGCATTTTCGAGGTTTGCCTGACCGGGGAGCGGAAGCCAAAGCTGATGTGCCTGACCAGCTTCCTCCAGCAAAACTTGCCAACCTGCTTCCTCTTCTATGGCCCTGGCAATGCGAAGCAGGTCGCCTGCCTGCCAGCCAACCGTTCGCCATGGCAACAACGGGTTGGCAGCCTGAATCTCCGGCTGCCAGGAGCCCGCCAGCACCCGATCCACCTCTTCAAACAGAGAAAGCTTTTCTGAAAGTTTCCCGGCATCGGAGGGGAAACCGTCGGCATGGGCGCTGCCCATGTGGGTAAGAACTCCCCAATCCGGCTGAATCATCCCTGCCAGCGCTGCCATTTCACCCGCTTGCGAAATTCCCGCCTCTATCAGGGCCAGGTCTGCCTGCGGATGCAGATGAAGCAGCGACAGGGCCACCCCCAGCTGGCTGTTGTAGCTCATCGGGCTTTTCACGAGGCGAAGCTCCCATTCCAGCAATGTCGCTGCCCATTCTTTCACGATCGTTTTTCCATTGCTGCCGGTAATGGCAATCACCGGGTAGGAAAACCGAAGTCTATGGTGAAAGGCCCAGCGTTGGAGAAAAGCCAGGCTGTTGTCGCAAATCACGGCGTTGGCATCCCGGAAAGGAAGGGGTTGTTCAACGATGAAATTTCTCACCCCCTTTTGATATGCCTGCGACAGAAATTGGTGCCCATCCCGGTGAGGGGTTTTGAGGGCAACAAACACCGTTTCTGCACCATGAGCGATGGTGCGTGTGTCAAAAGACAGGTACCTGAGCTTGTTCAGGGGCCAGCGGCCCTGAAATAAATCCAGGGCAATGCCCAGATCTGCAATTTCCTGAATGGTGTAAGGAATGCCCAACATGACCAGGGGCCTTAAGTTTCGGCCTTCAAGTTAGCAGGATACCTGCTCATTTTTCAAGGATTCCGTTAGCCAGCTACCTTGAATTGGGCTGTAGCGGAGGTTTCAGCACCGCTCACCACCACCTGATACTGACCGGGAGCAAGGGACGTTGAATGGAGATATACATCATATGTGGTAACTGGCTGTAGAAAGCCCTGGTACAATACCTCGATGTCCTGGCCTTCGGCATTCTGGAGCAGGATCCTGACTTGCTGGCCTCGCTGGACCTGGACATGAGCAAATTCTCCATCCGGCACGCTCACTTCCACCGGCTGCGAACAACCCGCAAACAATTCCAGCTGACTTGCCGGGAACAAGTTTCCATCGTGTGTTTGTTGTTGCAATCGAAACACATGGCGGCCAGGCGCAAGAGGCTCAGTCGTGAATTGATACTGATGCCGGGTGGTATGGTCGTCACTTCCCGGAACAAAATCTATCCTGGCAAAGGGGCCTCCGTTGTAGCTCTGCTCAATCACAAAACCCCGGTTTAGCTGCTCAGAAAGAACTTCCCAGCGCAACACTGCCCGATCTTCGCGAACATCTGCCTTGAGCCGCTCCCAGGTAACGGGAAATTCGATCCCCGACACAGGCCCGGCTTTGCCAAGCGTGGCTTCTCCAGACTGAACGCGGGCCATGGCCTTGACTTCTTCTGCCTTCCCATCCTGATGGAGGTAAAGCGGCAGCATGACAGTGAGCTGTTGCCCTGCAGTCAGGAGGAGCCCGGGAATGAGGATGCGCTGGTTCTCCTGCCTGATTTTTCCGTAGGCAAAATCGCTGGCAACCTGCACAAGCTCCAGGTGAATGTCAGCCTGATCTGCCTCCAGGTCGATTTCCATCTCGAAGGGCAAGCCCAGTTGTTGGAAATCAATGCCATCTGCAGGGTTCTGTACTTCGATTTCAAAGGCCACTTTTCCTGCATCGGTGGCTACAGGCCTTGTCTTCATGTTCAAACTGGGCGCAAAAATCTGCAAGGTGTGAGCAGCCATATGGGTGGGTTGCTGGTTCACCGACAGGGCTGGGCGAAGCTCAAGGGCTTTGCCCAGCCAATTCATGTCGGCAGGTACCTGGATGCCAATTTCAAACTGAAGCGAGCCTGTTTGGCGGGGGAGGTTGGCCAGGCGAAGAGAAGTTCCGCCATTGAAGCCCTCCAT
The DNA here is from genome assembly GCA_041741415.1 of Bacteroidia bacterium. Classification (GTDB taxonomy): domain Bacteria; phylum Bacteroidota; class Bacteroidia; order J057; family J057; genus JANQTF01. The sequence goes on from JBGSKC010000007.1 coordinate 11,651, forward strand.
CGTGGCACCCTCCAAAGAACCCTGATACACTTCCAGGCTTCCGGGAATAAAGCGAAAGCCGCTGGAGGGAGGCAAATCCAGGGAAAAGGCGATGTCTTCCAGTGCCTCAGCCTCTGGAAGGTGGAACTTTGCAATGACCCAATCACCGGGCTTTGCTTGCTGGCTGCTGAGTTGCCAATTGCAAAGACTGGGCTGGGCGTTCCAACTTTGTAAATCTGTAAAGAGCATTGACATGGCAACGGCCATGGCAGCCACCGTGCCGACCCGAAGGCCGAGGGTGCTAAGCTGTTGCAATGTTTGGGCAAGAGCCCTGGGTTGTGGTGAAGCCTTGAGACGCATAACGGAGTTTCGTTCTTGCTTCAAGATTAGTTATTCCATATTTTAGAAATAAATCATTTTTGGAACATACATTACTGCAAAAAAAATCGGCAGGCTGATGAGCCTGCCGATGAGAAGAAAAAATCTTGTGACCTGATCAGTCGGGGCTACCCACCCGGATCATGGCGCAGCGGAAGCCGATGGTAGCATGAGCGCTGTCGGCAGGGAAATAGCGGCGAACGCCAGGGGAGAGGTAGTAAGCAATATCATACCAGGAGCCACCGCGATAGACTTTCACGTTGTCGAAGTCATCGTTCTCCATGGGAGCGAGTGGGTCTGGGTTAAAGAGGAGCGACTCATCGCGGTCGTAAGTAACGTCGTCGAGCCAATCGTCGGGACGAACTTCTGTTTTTCCTTTGCGACGGTATGGGTTAAAGTCGTCAACGTCTTCAAAAGCCAGAAGGCGGTAGTTATCCTGCGTCCATTCGGCCACATTGCCAGACATGTTGTAGAGGCCGAAGTCGTTGGGCCAGAATTCCATCACAGGGGCAGTGATCATGTAGCCGTCGGTCATGTGTTTGCCATCGCCACCTCGCCATCCTGCATAGTCACCACGGCCTCTTTTGAAGTTGGCGCGGAACTGGCCTTTGGCGTTGCGGAGGGATTTTCCTTCCCATGCATAGATCTCAGATTCGAGGAGGCCGCGGGCAGCATATTCCCATTCTGCTTCAGTAGGCAGGCGGTAGGAAGGATAGGTAATGGCTTCTTCGTCTTTTTCAGTGATGGCCTCATTCACCTTTTGGGTTCTCCACTTGCAGTATTCGTTGGCCTGGTGCCAGTTGACACCTACCACTGGGTACATGTTGAAAGCGGGGTGGCTATAGTAAGTTTCGGCAATGGGATCATTGAAGGCGAGGTCTCTTGCCCACACTGTGGTGTCGGGATAAAGCTCCTCGTAGCGGGTTTCGCCGCCGTCGTTGCGCAGCACATCAGCGAGGAATTCTTTCCAGTCGATGTTGGCAACTTCGGTAACGTCAAGGTAAAATGACTGAACAGTCACCTGGCGTTGGCGGTTGTTCATCGACATTTCGATGTCGTCCTCTCCTCCACCCATGAGGAAGGTACCACCGGGGATCAGCACCAAACCAGGTGCCGGATCAGATTCCCTCCACTTGGGAGGCTGGTAGGTTTCTTCACTGTACTTGATACCCGTTTTAGAACTGCTTCTTCCCACCCGGTTGATTTTGTCCTTGTGGCTGGTACAGCTTGCGAGGAACCCAAGGGCCAGGAAGGCAGACAGGGCAATGTTGAGACTTCTCCTTTTCATAGGTCACGTGGATGATTACACCAAAAAAATACGACGGGTAGAGGTGTCTTATTGTCGGTGAAAAAGGCGGAGGATAGAAATTTAGAGGAAAGGGAGGCAAAAGCCATTTGAGCACGAAGATAGGCCGTCTCCCTGGAAATTAAAATTTGGGGCAAGGAAGCGATCTGTGCTTCATTTTCCGGTTAGGGCGGGGCTGCTCAAACTCCATCACCATGGAAATTTCGTGGGAACCTCCGGAGATTCCGTTGGTAAGGGTCGAGACAGTGTAGTCGTAGGAGTAGCCAAAGCTGAAAGCGCCGTAGCTCACGCCAATGAGGCCAATGATGGCATCCTGATGGCGATACCACACACCGAAGACCATGGGCTCAATGTTGAGGTAAAGGCCGGCGTCAATCTGGTTGAATTCGCCCTGCATTTTATAGAGGAATGCCGGGGTAATGGAGATTTCCCGGCGGTTGCGATAGCTTTGAACCGGAATGCGAAGACCACCGGTCACAGAGTATTTGCGGGGCAGCCGGGCATCACCTGTGAGAGCAATTCCTTCGGAAAAGCGCTCAATTGGCTCGGTGATGTGGTTTACTGTGAAGCCTAACCATGCGTACTCGTTAAAATAGGCCAGGCCTGCACTCACATCGGGTTGTACACGGCTTTGGGCCCACAGGCTCACGGGTTCGTTGGTGGGGTAAACAAATCCATTGCGCGGGTCAATCTGGTCAGGAAAACGCAGCTTGTAAAAGTCAATACTGGCCTGAGTAATACCAGCATTAATTCCGAATCGAAGGAAATGCTCATCTTCGACCAGCTCCACCTGATAGGAGTAGTTGGCTGTCATGTTGAGCTTGGCGAGGTCGCCTTCCCCTGCCACATCGGAGTTGAAGTTGATGCCCAGGCCATTAACCGAGCCGAGAAAATAAACTGGCTGGTCGTAGGAAAAGGCAAACTGCTTGTAATACCCGGCAATGCCTACCCATTGAGCGCGGTAGTTCATCGCCATGCGGGGCCCTGGGCCAGAACCCGTAAATGCCGGGTTAAGCATCACCAGGTTGGAGTAAAACTGGGAGTACTGCGGGTCCTGGGCGAGAGCCTGGCTGGAAAAAAGGGCCAGGAAGATCAGGGCAACAACAGATTTTGCTAGCATTCGTTTCATCGGGATCACGTTAGGAGTACCTGCACTTAGTGCCACGGGAGTGAAAGTTACAAGTTTGCCTGAGATAATTCTCAAATGAGGTTGACATTTTGTCGGGGCTGGCGGAACTTTCCCTAACACTTCTGTAAAATAGCATGGCCTTCTTCGGTTTTTCGAATGAATATTCCTGCCTCTCCAACATCTTTCGATTTTTTGAAACAGGCCATTCTTAACCAGCTATTTCCGGGATCCGGTTTTTCCGCACAGAAGCAGAACGTATGGCAGAGCGAAGTAGTATATTCGACATGATCGGCCCTGTGATGATTGGGCCCTCCTCTTCCCACACCGGTGGCGTGGCCAGGATCGGGCGTGCAGCCCGGCACTTGTTTGGCCGCCAGCCCGAAGAGGTGGTCATTACCTTTTACAATTCTTTTGCCCGCACCTACGAAGGCCACGGAAGCGACCGGGCCATCATGGCCGGTTTGCTCGATATGCGCCCCGACGACGAACGCATCAAGCAGGCTCTTGACCTCGCCCGCCAGGCCGGGATCAATCTCCAGATGAAGGCAGTTACCAACGCTTCGGCCATGCACCCCAACTCTGTAAAGGTGTACATGAAAACCGCCGACAAAGACATGACCGTGAGAGGAGTATCCAGAGGGGGAGGGGTGATTGGCATTGTCGAAATCGATGGGTTTAAATGCAATTTTACCGGCTCAGCCCCCACCTTGCTCGTCACAGCTCACGACATTCACGGCTCCGTAGCCTTCATCAGCTCGGTGGTATCGCATGAAAATTGCAACATTGCCACCATGACCGTGAACAGAAGGGGCAAGGCCGACCTCGCAAAGCTCGTTCTCGAACTGGATTCCGATCTCAGGCCGCTCACCCTGGCCTATTTGCAAAGCCTGAGCTGGATCCTGGATGTGACGTATTTAGACCTCGAAGCCTCCCAACCTCCTCTTTCCTAAGCTTGTCATTGCCCCGGCAAACGGCTTTTTTTGCGAGTTTTGTTTAACCAATCGGCAGTCTCGCATTCTTACTGTAAGTTGTCTGTCTCTCCCAGCCGTTTTACCTCTGCAAGCCTTTCTGAACATGCTCAATCGCATCCTTTTCGCCTGCTTCCTCGTGTTTGCAGGATCCCCGCTGCTGGCTCAGCCCAGTTCCGAGACCTCCTGGGACCTTCGTCGCTGCCTGGAATATGCCCTTGAAAACAACCTGAGCCTTCAACAAGCTCAACTCAACCTCGAAAGCAACGGCATCGAGCTGGAGCGTAACCGCGCCAGCAGGTATCCAAACCTCAACGCCGGCTTTGGATTCGGCTCCAACTTTGGCTACACAGTAAACCCGTTTACCAATGAGTTTACCTCCCAGGGAATTCAGAGCCTGAATGGCGGCATTCAAAGCAACATAACGGTGTACCAATTTGGCAGGATTACCCAATCCATTACCCAGGCCGAGGTAAATCAGCAGGTTTCCCGCCTCGATCTTCATCAGGCCGAATACGACCTGATGCTGAATGTGACGCTGGCCTACCTGGACATTATCCGCAACCAGGAACTGGTGAAAAGCGCTGAAATTCAGGTGGGTTCTACCCGCCAGCAACGCGACAGAACAGCCAGGCTGGTAGAGGCCGGCTCATTGCCCCGGGCGGATTTGCTCCAAATCGAGGCTCAAATTGCCACCGACGAATTGAACCTGCTCAACACCCGCAACCAACTGGAGACGGCCTTCCTGACCTTGATGCAATTGCTTCAGCTTGATCCGGCACAGCCCTTCGGGATTCAGGCGGTTGAGGCTGAGATCCCTGTAAACGACATTTTCGAACTGGAAATGACTGAGATCTATGCAATCGCCGAGGGCACCATGCCTTCTGTTGCCAGCGCGGATCTTCAGGTGCGGTCGGCACAGCTGGGCGAGAATATCGCCAAAACAGGCTTGCTCCCCAGTATTTCTGCTTCGGGGTCGGTGGGGACTGGCTGGGCGTCGGGCCGGAGCATTCCGAGCGGAAGGCAAATCACGATTTTAGATACAGCGAGCGTGTTTGCTTCTTTAGGAGGATCCGCCTTTCAGGAGATTCGCCTTGCGAATAGCTTTGTATCTCCTGAGTTCGTCGATTATTCCTTTGGAAACCAGGTGAGCGATAATATCAACGCCTCCTTCAACCTGAGCTTAAACATTCCCATTTACAACCGTTTCCAAAATGAGGCCGCCATTCAGCAGGCTGGGATCTCACGCAAGCAAGCCGAACTGACGGCGTTGCAGGAGCGGCAGCGGCTGGAGCAAACCATCCAGCAGGCCTACGTCCAGGCAAGGTCGGCGTATGGAACCTACACCTCTACCCAAAAGCAGTTGACTGCCCTGGAACTCGCCTTCCAGAACACGGAGCGGCAGTTCAACCTTGGGGCTGCTAATTCGCTGGAATACCTGGTGGCCAAAAACAACCTGGAGCGCGCCCGAAACGACCTTGTTCAAGCCAAATATGCTTATTTGTTCAGGGCCAAGGTTCTTGACTTCTACCAGGGCAAACCGCTTGATTCTGACGAATAAGCCCAATCTTCTCTCATCTTCAGTCTGGTTTGCCTGTATCCAAAGGCCAGGAAAGAAAAATAAAGCGAAAACCAACCTTGCGTGCCGGGGTTGGTTTTCCTGTTTGAAGGCCTCTTCAAAGGGCGTAGATTCGAAGAAAGTTTGGAAGGAAGGGAGCATTCCGGCAGACTTTGAACTAATTTTTTAGCATCTTCGTAGCAGGCCTCCGGTTATTGGTCCTGGGGTGAAGGCGAACGTAGCATTGGCACATGAACAACGTTGATTTTTTACAAGAACTAAACCCTGCCCAACGAGCGGCGGTGATGAACGTGGATGGCCCTCAGATGGTCATTGCTGGTGCGGGCTCCGGGAAAACGCGGGTTCTGACCTACCGGCTGGCCTTTATTCTGAGCCAGGGGCTGGCGGACCCGCAGGAGCTGCTTGCCCTCACCTTCACCAACAAGGCAGCCCGCGAGATGAAAGAAAGAATCTTTCAGCTCATTGGCCCGGAGGCCAAGAGCATCGTGATGGGAACCTTCCACTCCATTTTCAGCCGGATTTTGAGGGTGGAAGCAGAAAAAATCGGCTATACCAAGGCCTTCACCATCTACGACTCCGACGACTCCAACCGCTTCATCAAGAGCCTGCTCAAAGAGCGCAACCTCGACGACAAGGTGTTCAAGCCGAAAGTCATTCAGCATGCCATTTCCTCAGCCAAAAACAGGCTGGTGAGCCCGCAGGAATACAAAGAATTCGCCACCGACGACTTTAACCTTCAGGTGGCCAATCTCTTTGAAGCCTATGAGCAACGGTTGTTCAAGGCGAATGCAATGGATTTTGACGACCTGCTGATCAAGCCCATTGTCCTGTTCAAATCCCATCCCAACATCCTCTACAAATACCAGCACCGTTTCAAGTACATTCTGGTGGACGAGTATCAGGACACCAACCATGCACAGTATATCCTGACCAACATGCTGGCTGCAGCCCACCAAAATATCTGTGTGGTGGGGGATGATGCCCAGAGCATTTATGCCTTTCGCGGAGCCAACATCCAGAACATCCTCAACCTCAAGAAGGACTACTCTGAGCTGGAGGTATATAAACTGGAGCAAAACTACCGCTCCACCCAAACCATTGTGCAGGCGGCCAACTCCGTGATTGCCTACAACCGCGACCAAATCCCCAAGCGCGTTTTTACAGAAAACGACGAGGGAGATAAAATCATGGTGGTAGAGGCCAACAGTGAGCAGGAAGAAGCCAGGCGGGTGGCGGGACTGATTCGCGAGCAGCGCCAGATCTACAGCTTTTTTAACAAAGACTTCGCTATTCTTTATCGCACCAATGCCCAAAGCAGGGCCATGGAAGACGAGTTGCGGCGAAGCAGCATTCCTTATAAAGTATTCGGCGGGTTATCATTTTACCAGCGAAAGGAGATCAAAGACATGGTCGCCTACTTCAAGCTGGCAGTCAACCCGGTTGATGAGGCAGCCCTCGACCGCGTGATTAACTACCCGGCAAGGGGGATCGGCAAGTCTTCTATGGATGCCATCACGGTATTTGCCGACACCAACCAGCTCGGCCTCTGGGAAACCCTGCTCCAGATCGAACGGGTTGGACTCGGGGGCAGGATCGCAGGAAAAATCAAAGAATTTGTCCTGATGATCAAGGACTTTGGCATTTGCTGCAAGAAGAACGACGCCTTTTTCGCCGCCAACTACATCGCCAAAAACTCCGGCATTCTCAAAGAGCTTCATGGAACCAAAGACGCGGAGGACCTGGCCCGCTGGGAAAACGTGCAGGAACTGCTCAACTCCACCCAGGGCTTTGTGGAAAGCCCCGACAACGAGGACCGCAGCATGGAGGCCTTCCTGGCAGATATTTCCCTGTTTACTGACCAGGACCAGGTGATCGAAGACAACGACTACGTGACCCTGATGACCATTCACTCGGCCAAGGGGCTGGAGTTCAAGTCGGTGTTCATTGTGGGAATGGAAGAAACCTTGTTTCCCAGCGGAATGGCCATGGAAACGAGGGCGGATCTGGAGGAAGAGCGGCGGCTGTTCTATGTGGCGGTGACCCGGGCGGAAAAAATGCTGACGATGAGCTATGCCCGGTCGCGGTATCGTTTCGGGCAAATGCAGTTTAATGAGCGGAGCCGTTTTCTGGAAGAAATCGATGCGCAGTTTCTCCGGCTTCCTGACCAGGCGGCGCGCCGGGAGGTAAACACAGGCGATGCCAACACCCGCCGGGGGGTAGTGTCGCCGGAGGACATGGCTGCGCGGCGCATCCGGCGGGTGCACCGGGCGGCTGCCATGGACCCCGGCCAGCCGGATGCCAGCTTCGAAGCCTCTGACCCCAAACAGATCCGGGCGGGGCAGCGTGTTCGCCACCAGAAATTTGGCACCGGAAATGTGCTTCGCATTGAAGAAGACGCCTCAGGGCTGAAGGCCACGGTAGAATTTGAGGACAAAGGCCAGCGGGTGCTTCTGCTGAAATTTGCCAAGCTGCAAATTCTGAGCTGAGCAGCTTCAGTCTGTTGCTGCACCAAAAACGTATATTAGCACCTATGAGAATCGCCAATCCACTCTACGACAACGCGTTCAAATACCTCATGTCCAACGACCGGCTGGCCCGCAAGGTGCTGTCTGTGATCCTGGACCGGGAAGTGCTTGACCTGGAGTTAACCCAGCAGGAAGTGGTGGTAGAAGACAATGAGCGGCAATTCACCTTATACCGGCTCGATTTTAAGGCAAGAATCCGGACAGAAAACGGCGGCACAGAGATCGTGCTGATAGAGCTCCAAAAATCCAAGCTCCCTACCAACGTGCTTCGATTCCGAAGTTACCTGAGCGCTGCCTATAGCCACCATTCCAAAAAAAGCAAGCTTAGCCCGGCCGCTGCCGGCCAGCCTGCGGGTAGCAACCCAGCCTTGCCGCGAATCGAACAGGAGCCTGTTTATCCCATCATTTCGATCTACATCATGGGGTACAACATCGAGGACCTTCCTGTGATGGCAGCCAAGGTGGACAGAAAGGTGATTGATATTTCCGAGAAAAAGGAGCTGGATATTAACAGTGACTTTGTCAACCTCCTCACCCATACCTGCTACGTTCTCCAGATCAGGCGTTTGCCCAAAGAGCGGAGAACGCGCATAGAGCAATTTCTTACCCTGTTCAATCAGGCATGGATAAGCGATCAGAACTATATTTTGGATCTGGAAGAGGTGCCTGAGGAATTTGCTGATATCGCCAAGCACCTCCAAACCCCGCTGCTGGAGGAGGACATGAGAAATAAACTCCTGGCAGAACAGGAGTTGGAAGAATTATTCGCTATCCAGGAAGCAGAAGTAAAAATTCTCATGCAGCAGATTGATGGCATCCGCTCTGAGTATGAAGAAGTTAAAGCCAGGGCTGAGGAACAAAGAGCCAGGGCTGAGGAAGAAAGAGCCAGGGCTGAGGAAGAAAAAGCCAGGGCTGAGGAACAAAAAGCCAGGGCTGAGGAACAAAGAGCCAGAGCTGATGAGGAAAAAGCCAAGGCTGAGGAAGAGCGCCGTCAAAAGCAGGCAGCCATTCGCCTGATGAGGGAATCTGGAATTCCCATAGAACAAATTGCCCGTGTCCTTGGCATAGACCCACAGGAAGCGAAGGGCTGAAAAGTCATTTTCCGGCAAACTCTCTTACCGCAGCCACATAAGCCGAGGCTACTTCCTGAACCCGCGAGGACACCCATCGTCCCTCTATTTTGAGATCACGCTGATTAAGCCGAAACACTTCCGACCGTGCGTCCTGGCACAAACTTTCTCCATAGCAAACCGGCCCGCTGATCAGCCTGGTCAGCGTGAGGTTCCTGGCAAAGACCCCGGGCTCTCCTGCCGGAAGGGAGGAAACAGTCAAATAGGCCAGATCCGCGTCTATTGCAACTGGTGCAACGCCTGTGAGGCGCTCACTTTGCCGCACAAATGCCGCCGACAGTTGGATCGACTGCTCAAGATCGTCTGTCAGGAGCATCCGCAGCAGCATCACACGGTCTTCCACTTCGTCCAATTCCCCAAACAGAAAAGCGCCTGGCACAAAAGCCATGCTATAATTTGCTTTTCCGGGCAAATAGGCCCTGCCTTGCTGCGTTACGGCCCAGTTTGGAAGATCCACATTATAGTGAATCATCAAAGTTACATCCGGCTGAAAGGCCCGGATCATGTCTGCTCTTGCTTTCAGGTCGGATCGGTTGAAGTAGGTTCGGAAAATCATGGCATCAGAGGCCCGGGAAGTCCACCACATCATTTGGGCGGATTTCATTTTTCCTTGCGCCACTGCCTGCCGCAGGGTGTCGGGAAAGGCTACCTGCTTCCAGGTGGCAAAGTCGAGGCCGTGGGCTGCCACGCCGGGAGATTCCCGGGTGAGAAGCACTTCAGCGCCCAGGTTTTCCAGTGAGTCGCGAATGATCATGGCAGTGGCCAACGTGAGCTCCGATTCATAAAACCCAATTCGCTGCCCGTTTGTCTGGGTGGAGGGTGCCATCACAATGGCCTTGCCTTCTACCCCCTGTGCAAATTCCAGGTCACCGGCCATGTGGCCGGGGTCGAGGGCGATTCGCCAGCCGGCAAGCGGCCTGGATGAATCGGAAGGAACCTCTTTAGCCGATAATACAGGCGGAATAGAAGCCATTGGGTTGGCCCCTTTAGACACGTAGCGGGCAACCAGGGAATCAAGCGGGAGGGTTGACAACCAGTGCTTCCAGATGGCCTGCTCGGAGGGGAAAAGAACAAACTCAGGCTGGCCATACTTCCGCTGTTCCGCACTGGCGAATAAAAGGAGCGTGTCATTTTGCCAGGAAAAAAGGGCCGAAAGCCGTTCATCTGCGAGCAGGAGAGAATCTGTGGGCCGGGAAAAGGGCTGGGCAAAGCCATTGGCCAGCACCAGGCAGCACAACAAAAAGGAGCCACCATGGAGGAGGCTCCTTCGCTTACTATTCCTATCAAGGACTCCCAACAAGGAGTTGGCCCTGCCTCGGCAGGCCTGTGTAACTGAGTTCAAGGTTTGTTTAGATTCTTTGAGCATCAACAACTTAGGTAAAATAAGGGTGGTTTCCCGGCCTGAAAAATGGGTTTTCTTACGCTTCCTCTGTGCCTGCAGCGCTGGCAATCAATTCGTCCAAAAACACATATGCACGGCGAAGATGAGGAATCACGATGGTGCCTCCAACGAGGAGAGAAATCTCGAAAATTTCAACCAATTCCGCCTCAGTAGCACCTTCCTGCCAGGCGCTTTGAATGTGGTAACGAACGCAATCGTCGCAACGAAGCACCATGGAAGCCGACAACCCCACTAATTCCTTCGTTTTTTTATCGAGCGCCCCATCCTGGTAGGTGTTACTGTCCAGGTTGAACATCCGCTTGATGATCTTGGAGTCTCCTCCCAGGATGCGGGCATTCATTCGCTCCCGAAATTCATTGAAAGATTGAACCTCGCTCATAACGCTTTCAGATAACAGGTGAAACAGGAGATGAATTTCTCGTTCGAGCCTCAATCTTACGACATCGGCTTGAAAAGAATTTTCTGAAAATTGGGCTGGCTACCTTCTTTTGGTAGGAAAGGTTGAATAACTTGGCATCGAATCGAACCAGAGCCACCGAACTACCGCTCCCATGAAGTTTTTGGAAGATGCCTCCCTTGCCGGCCGCCGTGCCTTGATCCGCGTTGATTTCAACGTGCCCCTCGACGCTGACTCTAATGTGACGGACGACCGTCGCATTCGTGAAGCCATCCCCACCATCCAGTATATCCTCGACCAAGGAGGATCTTGTGTCCTGATGTCGCATCTCGGCAGGCCAAAGGAAGGTCCCAACGAGAAGGACAGCCTCAGGCATACCCTCTCCACCTTGCAAAATTACCTCACTGGCGACGTGTTCTTCGCCAACGATTGTATCGGGGAAGAAGCCTTTGCCATGAGCGCCGCGCTGCAGCCCGGTCAGGTGCTACTGCTGGAAAACCTCCGGTTTTACAAACAGGAAGAAAAAGGTGACGAGGCCTTCTCGGAGCAACTCGCCCGCCATGGCGACCTCTGGGTCAATGACGCATTTGGTACTGCTCACCGCGCCCACGCATCTACCACTGTTGTAGGGAAATTTTTGACAGAAAAATACTGCGGCAAGCTTCTTCAGAAAGAAATCGAAAACGCCAACAAAGTTCTCACCAGCGAAGAACATCCCGTCTGCGCGATCATGGGCGGGGCGAAGGTGTCTGACAAAATTCTCATCATCGAGAACCTCCTTGACCGCGTCGATTATATCCTCATCGGGGGTGGCATGGCCTACACCTTCCTGAGAGCCAAAGGCTACAAAATCGGTAAATCCCTTGTGGAACTCGACCGCATCGCCACAGCTGCCGACCTCATCAAAACCGCCAACAAAAAAGGCGTCAAAATCCTCACGCCTGTTGATTCTGTCGTGTCCGATATTTTCGGCGAAGGAGGCAAAGTGAAGGTCGTTCGTAATGAAGACATGCCCGACGACATGATGGGCCTCGACATTGGACCTGAAACCTTCAAATATTACTACGACACCATCATGCAGTCCAAGATCATCCTTTGGAATGGTCCGATGGGCGTATTTGAAATGGAAACCTTCTCCAAAGGAACCGAGGCTGTGGCCAAAACCGTTGTGGAGGCGACCAAACACGGTGCCTTCTCCCTCATCGGAGGCGGCGACTCAGCTGCAGCCATCGCCAAATATGGCCTCGAAGACGAAGTGTCCTACGTGTCAACTGGAGGAGGTGCTCTCCTGGAATTCCTTGAAGGACAGACGCTTCCCGGTATCGCAGCTTTGGGATAACCGGGAGTGGGACGCTGAGAGGCGAGAGATACAATAGCGGGATGTTCTGTTGGGCGAAATGCTTAACGGAGCCTACTTTAACTCCGGTTTCATTAAGCCTATGGTGCAGTGGTCTCACTTCACCAGGTACCAGCCTGCGGTGGTGAGAAAATTTCGCAGCCCCGGAATGGCTGCCAGCCATCTAAACTGTTCCCGCGGCTTCCAGCCAAACTTGAACTCATAGATCGGGTTGAGCAGGAAAAGGGTCTTTTTCACGATGTGAAAGCCGCTTTTCCTCACAATTCGCTCAAAGCGTTCAAGGGAAATCCCCGTCGATTGGATGTCCATCAACTCGTCGATCACGATGTTGGGCTCACCGGCGGCACGTAAAATTCCTTTGTACAATGGCCTGGGCAGCAGGTGATACCAGGGCAACATTCCCAGCCATTTGCTCCGGCAAATCTGCTGGTGCCCCCCAAACGGCATATACCATGGTGGAAAACCGAAGAAAATGGTGCCGTCTTTGGTCAGGAACTGTTTCAGATGCGGGATGAAAGCCTCCTGGTTAGGGATGTGTTCGATGGTATCTTTCAGCAATATCAGGTCGAAAGCACCCTGGTAGGCCGCGACGAAATCAGCGTCATAGACGTTTTTGTATAAAAAATCCGCCTTCCCTTCGCGAATGGCTGATTCATTGAATTGACGGGCTGTCTGGATACGCCCTTCGTTCAGATCCACTCCCAGGACTTTTATTCCTTGCTCCAGAAACGGCACGAGCACGCCCCCTTCGCCGCAACCGATTTCCATCACCCTCATGCCGGGCTGGAGCGTCATGCCTTCGGTCAGGAATGGCAGCAGGTAGCGGCGGGCGTTATCCACCTGTTGCTGATAGCGGACATCGTAGGAGCTGTGTTGGGCAAGAGCCATGAAATGCCGGTTGATCTGGAATGAGGCTGTAAACTTACTATTTTTGCCGAACCGTTCCTCTCCTAGGTTGCATGGCGGGGGAAAAGGGTGGTGTTCAACATAAAAACCCGGTCGCTGGGAGCAACCGGGCCTTCCTTCTGGTAAATGAAAACTGCTATCGCCTGATGCGGATACCCGCGTGAATGAAATCGAGTTGGGTGAGTTGGGAGGGGCCTGGGTGACGACGGATCAGGTCCTGGTGGTCGGCTCTCCAGGCGAGGAGTTCTGGCAGCGACTGGGTCACCTGGCGGTCGCGGTAAAGATCTTTGGCCTTAGCAGGATTGGCTGCCATCCAGCGCAAATTGCGGTGAAGTGCCATCATAGACTCCGGGTGGCGGGCCGCCCAAACGGGGTCTTCATACACTGAGCGGGCAAGCTCCGCGTTTTCAAGCATCCAAATCAAGTTGCCGAATAGCATGGTTACTAACTCGGGATGATCCTTGAGGTACCTGGTGTCTGCCTGGGGAAGAAGCGGGTAACTGCGAACGAGCTCCTGGTAGGCTCGCCGCTCCTGCTGGAAGCGGAAGTTGAGTTCCGACTGCCGGGCATCCATCATTTCGGAAAAATGAAGAACACCATCCCGGTTTTGATCGGCCCAGCTCAGTTGGCGGGGATCAAGAAAATACACGAATTCTTCGGGGAAGGCCGCCAATTCAGTGCGGTCGAGCCGGGCATCGTCGTTGCGGTCGGCCATGAGAAATCGTTCCTCCTGAAACCATTTGCTGGTGATTTGATCCACCGTGGGCGATTGGGCTGAAACGGGAGAAAGGGAGCAGAAAAACGAGCAGAGGACAAGGGAGACGCGGAAGTAGGGAAAGGTCATGGTGTTGAAAACTGGGATTGGGTCGTTTGGTAACGACTACTGGACAAATGTGCTGCCAGCATGTGCTTGAACGATGCAAAGCTAGCAGAAACAGCAACATTTCGCGCTTGATCAGGCGCCAGCGTAAGGAAGTGGTCAATATTGCCGGGCGATCGGTACAGCCCATCGCGGCAAACTCGCTGTTAGCCCGGCATTCGGGCGGGTTGACACAAGGCAGCAGCTACCTGAAATCATTTCTCTTTTGTTCTCAGGCTGATTAGTTTTTCAGTAAAGTTAAATTTCTGGTTAATTTAGGTTATCGTAATGTTGTTCGACTGGATTAATCAAACTTAAATACAGTTGTTCAGTATGACATTCTTTTCTTTCACTGCACCGTTCCTTGTTTCCCGCTCGCTTCGCCATGCCCTCTTGCTGATGTTGTCTCTCCCGCTGCTGGTTTCGGCACAGTCAGGAAGGGTTGAAGCGATATTTACCCCTCCATCCGGATGGGAAACTGGCGATCCCGTTGAGCTGATCATCAACTATGGTACCCAGGATAACCCCATTGGAGAAATTACCAGCGTCCAGTTTGAGGTTCAGATGCCTGAAGGGGCTTCCATTGACCCCGACTGCGAAAGAGACCTTGATGTATCAGCCGACAACTCCTGGTTTGCCCCCGACAACAACTGGGCAGGCACAGCAGAACTAAGTGGTGATGGACAGGTCATTATCGTTTCACTGATTCGGACGAACCAGGAGCCTGTAAGTGGATTCGGCGAAATTTTGCGTGTAAAGGGCCTGATCGTGGTCATTGAGGAAATTATGCTCAAAAATGAGCCCGAACTCAAGGCCAAAGTATCTATGCAATCGCAATTGAGCGAATTGAGCATGATTGTGGACCAGCAGGCGGGCCTTGTACGCGCCTACAATGCCCCTTCAGGCAGCACCCTCGAATTGCTGGACCTCCAGGGTCGTGTGCTGGCCAATGCTTCTGCTGAAGAAGGGCTGTTGATGCCGTCTCTGCCTGCTCAAATTTTGTGGGTTCGCGTGCGCATTGGTAAACAAACCCTGGCTGTCCGGGCTATCTCAGGTCTGTAAGGAAATAAAGAGGCAAAAGGGAAGGTCACGCCCGGTCCTGTTTATTCGCCCATCTTTTCCCTCACTTTTTCCCTGATCCAGCCCGGCAAGCCTGTTTCAACGCCAGTTGGTTCTGGCAGGCTGGATGCTAGTTTTTCATGATCGAGGTGGCTCTGGCACCGCACCAACCGCCGAAACAAAATGAGTTGCCCCGCCACGTTTTGACGCGTGTAAGGTGGTAACTCATTTTGTTGTCTCACAAATCGCATCAGGCGGCTGAGCTGCCCTTCAATCCAGTCTTCTTCCCAGGTTCCTTGTTCGTAATGAGCCTGTAACAACAGCGTGCGGGCGTCAATTTCATCCCGTACCTGAGAAAAGGTCGTGTGACTGGCAATCCTGACGGTGCGCGCGAAGTCTTTTTCGGCAAATGCAAGGTACATGCTGTGAAGGGAAAACAGTTCCTGACGTGCCTCCTTCGGCAGCAGGGCCTGGCCTGTCTGAAGAAATTCCCGGGCGCGGTCCAGTTCGCCAGCACGCAGGCACAGCTTGAAAAAGTTTTTGTAATGGGCTGGCACCAAAACACCATCGTAGAGAATTTGCCCCGTCTGAATGCCCCAGTCATACAGTTGAATGAGGTCGCGCAAAGTACTGACAGCCTCACTGCGGTTTAGTTCTCTGACCAAATGATTGAGCAGGGAGGCAAAGAGGAGGTCGCGCTCTACTTTTGGGATGCCTGCAGAATGGCGATAGAGGTACCGAAGAAGGGAGGGTACATTGGTTTGTTTTTGTTGCAGGAGGTCGAGAATTCGGAGGTAGACGGCCACGAGGGGGAGGCTTCCAAATCGGGCATCGTGGCGGGCGAGGTCGAGATAGGCCTTTTCGAGGGGAATTTCAGGGCGGTTTTGCTGTCGAATGGTCTCATTTTCAGCGTTAGCCACCAGTTCGAGTACCTTGTAGAGGTTCCAGGCGGTGTCAAGGAAGGCGATTCTCTGAAGCATTCCCAGCTCACTAAAGGCGATTTCCTGGGGCGGGGTCCAAAAGGAACCTTCTTTCATGCGGTGTTGTAGCCTGTATTCGCGGTTGAGAACTTCGAGGTCCATCCGGTATTTGGCGAGTTCGCTGGCAGAGGAGGCGAATTTGAACACATCCTTGCAGGCTTTTCGCCAGGTTTGGCCGAAAAGGGTAGGATCTGCTTGTGGCAGAAGCTTTCTGAGCAGCATCACGCGCTGGTCGAGGGGCGAACTGGCTGCGGCAAGGGAGGAGAAGAAAGTTTCGAGGTAGCCGGTGAGGTCACCAAACACTTTTCTCAGGCGGGCATCGTCATAGGGCTGATCGGGGTAGAGTTCCTGCCAGACCTCTGCTTCGCTGGGGGCATGTGGAAAAGAGCTGATCAGGATGGCGGCGGCCGCTTGCTGGAACACCTGTTTTTGGCCAAACTGATAGGCAAGAAATTCGATCCACTGCCGCCGTTCTTCTTCCGAGAGAAGGGCAATCATGTGCCATAACTTGCGATCCTGCATGGAGGTAGGTCGGTGGAAAAAAGCAAAAGGCCGGAAGAGAAGAGATGAAAGGTCAAAAAGGTTGACAAATATCTTTCATGAATCTTCGCTTCCGGCCATGGCTTGTATAAGCCGGACGGCCCGTTTGTCAGGCTTGTTCTTCGGGAATGGGAATCACGTAATCGTTGTATTTGGCGGGCTGGTGCTTAAAGATTTTGCGACCAGTTTCGCAGAGGTTGCTCACTGAGGTCCAGATCTCTGCCGCGACGTGCTTGTCCAGGCCGGGGGCCGGTTGGTCGGGTTGCTTAGGAGTTTGGAGCGCTTCAGCCAGTTCGTCGCATTTATAGGCGAGCGAAACGATGTAGGCTGCGTTGATGCCGTTTTTGGTAAACTCAGCCAGATCGCGGGCGGCGCAAACCATTTTTTCGTTGCACATGCGGACCAATTCAAATCCGCGCTCTCGAAACATCAGGTGCTTTGGTGGAGTCTTCATAGGCATTTGGGTTGAAAACAACTGGCAAGGGAAAATGGCCGACATCGTGGTTGCCACACGCCGAAGGCCTTGCATGCCTGAGGTTTATTCTGTTCACATGTAGAGAGCAGAGTAATTGCCCCTTCTGTCCTAGCTTTCCATTCCTGATCAGGGTTAATAATACGAAAATGGTTCTAGATTTCAAAACGCTGGCTCCGCGATCTTCAACAAAATCTGAACAGCTTCTCATCTGGCGCGGTTTTCGTATCTTTCTCTGCAGACCGTTCCTTTTTCGCTTTTCAATACGAATCAACATGCAAATCGTTAGCGCCCGTTTTCTGCTTAATGGCCTTTTTGTTGCCATTTTCATCTTACCTGGCTGGTTATCAGCTCAAGGTGGCACGCTTGTCTCCGATAAACTTTTCTGCATCTGGAACCAGGCCAGCCTGAGAAGCGGTCCGGGCCAGGATTTTGGGCACGTTACCGGGGTGTTTTTTGGGGAAATGTTGCAAAAAACCGGACAGGAAGCCTATGCCGCCGGAGAAAAGCGGACTTACATCCAGGTCAAAAATTCCGAAGGAGTGGTAGGTTGGGTACAGGAATTTCTCTTTGTCGAAGGCCAGGCTATGGCCGTGGTAACTCAACCCGGACGTATTTATAAGCGTCCGCGCACCGTGTCCACCCTCACCGATCAGGCCTTTCTGCCAGGCGAAATGGTGGTTCTGATAGGGGAAAGCGAAGGATGGGTTCAGCTCATTGGGCGTGAGAAAAAGCAGGTGGGCTGGATCGAAGGCAGCTTCAAAATCACCACCAGCATGCAGGAGCTGGAGCTGGCGAGCCTCCTGCACGACGCCAACCGAAAGCCAAATGCTGCTCAGCGCAATCAGGCACTCACTCAGCTACGGGCAGAAGCCCAGCGCCTTGGTTCGCCCCTGGCTCAGGCCATCGACATGACCATTTCCGGCCAGGCCTACCAGCCCGATTTGGTGAGCGGCGGCCCGGTAACCCCTTCAAGCCCGCAGGGAAGGATTTCCTCTGGTGAGCCAGTAGGGTCAATCGATTATTATGCTGCCCAACCAGCGCGCCGCACAACTGCTCCAACTGATTCGTGGAATGCCTCTGCTGGTGCAACCAGGACAAACGCCGCCAGTTGGAATGCTTCTCAACCCGCTGCATCAGGCTCCTGGGCAGAGCCGGCCCCTGCAAGCAGCGGCCAGGTCCGCAGCGAATCCGGCAGGGCCACGATCATCAGCAACCTCGCTTATGAGCCGGATATCTATTATGCCTACCACCGGGAACTGGCTCCCGGAACAAAAATCTATGTAGACATTCCCGGCAATGCAGGGTTCATCGAGCTGCGGGTGGTGGGAAGGCTCCCAGCAGGTAGTCCCTACCTTTTGGGCTTGCCAGCAGCCTGTTATGAAGCCCTTGTTGGCAACTCACCCAACCCCGTTCTCTCCCTCAGCTATGAGCCATGAGATATGTCGGGCATTTTTTCAAGTGATGATAGAACCAAATGGGCTTAACTTGCTCATATTTAGGCACTAGGAGGAAAAAAAATCTTTGTAATATCGGCTGATAGTTTTATTTTTCGGCCAGAACATCGGGGCTGTCTATCCCAGACCTTCCCTTGTGAAGACCCTAATTGCAATCTGATGAACGCGCATCTCCGTTATTTTCCGACCCTCTGGGTGTTGCTCTCCCTCTTTTTCCTTTACCGGCCCCTTGCTGCTCAGCCAGGGGTGTACTACGAAACGGTGGAAGCAGGCGCCTTTTTGATCTCGGCCTGGGACCACGTGAAGGTCCACGAATTCCCCAACCAAAGCTCACCCCATGTGGGCACCATCGTGTTCACTGAGGAGGTGCGCCACCAGGGCCGCGAAGCCTTTGTGCGCGGGGAAAACCGCAATTACCTCTACGTGCAAACGGAAGACGGCACCCAGGGCTGGGTGAGCGATGCTTATCTGGTCTCCGGCGGCGGAGCAGTGGTCATTTTGCAGGATGCGGCTATTTTCTCCAAACCCGGCACCACAACCGCCATCACCAACCAGCAATTTGTGGCTGGCGAACTGGTCATCCTCTCGGAGTTTCGGGAAGGCTGGATCAAGCTCACCGGTCGGCAAAAGGGCAAAGAAGGCTGGGTGCAAGGGTATGAAAAGCTTAGCGCTGAGCAATACGACATCGAAGCAGCAACTCTGCTTGCCGCAGCCCTTTCGCTGGAGAACCCCCAGGACCGCCAGCGAGAGCTTCGCGAACTGCGTGGCGGGCGCTCGTTTCTTAGCCCGGAAATGCAAATGGTCGTTGACCAGTCCATTGCCCGCGCTTCTGCACCAGCCACTGCCTCAACCACGGGGCGGCCTGTGTCCGCCTCGCCTTCCACCGCCTACACAGGGCCCGTTTACTACGACGAGCCAGCAACTCCCTATTACCCATCCGGAGAGGATGCTGTAAATTACAACAATCCTGCCCCCCGCCCTGCTACTACCTCGCGGCCTGCCGCAACTACCCGGCCTGTCTCCAGCCAGACAGCCTCTGCTAACCCGCCAGCCCAAGCTGCTGCTAACCCAGCCGTGATGCGGCCCGCCACTACTACCCCCTACGCCTATCAGGAAAGGGAAGTGGTGGACATGGCCACTGGCGCTGCTTACATTCGGGTCAAAGAAACAGGAACGATCCAGCCGGTCAAGGCAAAAAATCCTTCGTCTCAGTTCTATGCCTACCACAAAAGTCTGCCCATCGGGTCTAAAATCCTGCTCTCCGTGCCCGGCACCAGCCAGTTTGTCGAACTTGAAATCATCGCCAGGCTTCGCCCCGACAACCCCAACATGATTGGGCTCGGTGCTGAAGTGATCAAGTCTGTCTATGGAGAAATTGCGGCCAAAGACGTTGGCAGCGTGAGCATTGAGTATCCAAAGCCATAATCCAGGAGCCTTGTTGCAACACAATAGCCGACGGAAAACGGGGTAATTTCCCGGGTTCCGTCGGTTTTTGCTGAATGGCGTTAGCCCTCAGGGCATAAGGAATCAAACCACTCATGGGCATAGGCACCGCCAAGCCGGCGAACGTGCCGGATATCTGAACAAGCCTCTTCATAACGCCCGAGCAAATACAGCACTTCGGCCCTGCGGGAAAAGTACATCGCATGGCTGGGGTCCCGGTTGATCTGTTTGTTCAGGTCCTGAAGGGCCCCTTCCCAATCGTCGAGATAAGTGCGGGCTACGGCCCGGTTGAAATAGGCGTGCCGGTAGCTGGGGTCAATGGCGATGGCAGTTGTGAACTCGGTTTTAGCTTCCTGGCAATTTTGTTTTTCTTCATAACAACGAAGACTGTAGCAATAGCCCAGCCCATAATGCCCTTCCACCCGATCGGAATTGATTTCGATTGCCTCCAGGAACACCGGGATCCCCAGCGCGTAGTCGCCCCTGGCGGCATACTCCATTCCTTTTTCAATCAGCCTGTCATAGTCAGGCTGGCCCATTAATGGGCAGAAAGCCAGCCAAAACAGCCCCAGCCAGCTTATACCAAATATAGTTCCATGGCGCATATCCTTGTGTCTGATTGCCAGGATCGATGTTGTTCCCGAATTGCCTTCGCCCCTGTTCACCATCGACCAGCTCATGAATCACTTGTTAATCAAGCTTCCACGATCTTGCAACGCAGAGCGGCCGGGGCGGTATTGCCTTCTGCGCCGGAAATGTAGGCAAAGGCTGAATTTTTCTGATTAGCTGCTGTTCCAAACTGCCCAGAGTGGGTGATGTTCGGAAAAGGGAAGCCGGCAAGACCCAGGGCTGAACTTGCTCAGGAAAATGAGAAAAGAAGCGGGGTTTGTCAACTGGCAGCCCAAGAATTTTCAGAAGAGCTTGTCAGGCAGAAAAGGGTTGTACCGGCGGTGTGTTATCTGCACGTTTTACCCGCCTGCCCGCATCAGGTATTCGTGGAGGAAACCAGCACTTTGGTCGAACAATTCCAGCAGCATCGACGGAAAAATTCCCAGCAGAAAGGTCATGGCTGCCAGCGGTGTCAGCACGAGGTATTCTCTCAGGGTGAGGTCGGTGAGTTTGGGCCGCCAGGTACTGGTGTGATCAGGGTCAAATGGCCCGAAAAACATTTGCCTGTAGGCGCGCAGGTAGTACACAGCGCCGAGGATGATTCCCAGCACGGCGACCATGGACATCCAGCGGGGAAGAGCGCCGCTTGCAGCCTCCGATTGAAAGCTGCCCATAAAAACAAGGGCCTCCGACACGAAAGCTGCGAACCCGGGCAGGCCCAGGGAGGCGAAAAAACCAACCAGGGTGTGAAAAGCATACCGTGGCATGAGGCCCCACAGGCCCCGGAAATGGTCGATTTGCCTGTCGTGGACCCGATCATACAGGACGCCTACCAGCAGGAAGAGCAACGAAGAAATAATGCCATGGGTAAACATCTGAAACATGGCTCCTGCCAGTCCTGCGGCTTCGAGCGAGGCCGCACCCAGTAGCACAAAGCCCATGTGCGACACCGAAGAATAGGCCACCATTCGCTTAAAATCCTTCTGCGCCATGGCCACAAACCCACCATACAGGATGGACAGCACGCCTAGTCCGCCGATCCATTCGCTGAAAAACATGGCCCCTTCCGGAAACAGGCCGTAGCAAATGCGCAGAACCCCATAGCCTCCCACTTTGAGCAAAATACCCGCCAGCACCACGGAAATGGCAGTTGGGGCTTCCACGTGGGCGTCGGGGAGCCACGTGTGAAGCGGCACCATGGGAATCTTGATGGCAAAGCCCACAAACAGAACAGCAAAGGCCAGCAGTCGTGCATCCATCCCAAAGAGGGCCTGGCCATAGTCAAACATGGAGCCTGGGATGAGCTGGGTGGCCAATCCGCTGCCGTCGGTGGCCATGAGGTGGAAGAAGTTCAGGGTATAGATGGTGTTGCCCGCCGTGCTATCGGGGTGCTGAAAGCTAAAGAGTAGTCCCACCATGATCAGGAGCATGAACACGGAGCCAAAGAGGGTGTACAGGAAAAACTTGAGCGAAGCATACTCCCTTCTGGGGCCTCCCCAGAGCCCGATGAGAAAGAACATCGGCAGGAGCATGAACTCATAGAAGAGGTAAAAGAGGAAGAAGTCGCCGGCGCAAAACACGCCCATGGTGGAGAGGTTGAGCAGAAGGATAAGGAGAAAATAGCCTTTGGGCGAGCGGTCGATGTTCCAGCTGCTGATGGCTGCTGCGGTCATCACGATGGCGGTGAGCAGCACGAGCAGCAGCGACATGCCATCAAGGGTGAGGACATAATCAATGTGGAGCCTGCCGAAAGTGCCGAGGTCGAGCCTGATCCAGGGGGCAACTTCGGTGAGGACAAAATCGCCCGGCAGGCTGCTGCTGGCAGCCAGACCCGCCTGAGCTGTCAGAAATTGCGGCAGGATGGCTACGAGCACGAGAAGCAACTGGCCCAGGGAGATGCCGAGATTAATCCAGCGAAAGGCCTGGTTGCTGCCTGGCCAGAGCAGGATGGCCAGCATCCCGGGGAGGGGCAAAAAGACGAGGAGGGTGAGCAGGCCCACAAGCGAGGGAGTTTGGATGGAGGCTAAAGGTAGGGATTCGGAGGGAAAAACAAGGGAATGTTCCTCAATTCACGGGGGTGTGGAATAATGTCACTCCCTACAACAGCGGACTCACCAGCCTGGCCAGCGCCCAGAGCATTCGCTGCCAGGCAGGGTAGGCATGCCAGGCCTCCAGCGTGAGCTCCTGAGACGCCTCCAGGTCGGCCATGAACTGCGCTTTCAGCGCCAGGGTGGTTTCCCGGTCATACACAAAGGCGTTGGCCTCAAAATTCTGGTCAAAGCTGCGCTGGTCCCAGTTGGCGCTTCCCACCGAGCAGAGCAAATCGTCGCTGAGCATGAGCTTGGCATGCAGGAAACCCGGCTGGTACAAATAAATGCGCACCCCTGCTTCCAGCAATTCGTCCAGATACGACATCATGCTGAAGGCCGCCAGCCGGGAATCAGAGCGCCTGGGCAGCAGAATCCGGACATCCACCCCGCTCAGGGCGGCACTGCGAAGAGCCTGCAAGGCACTTTCAACAGGGATCAGGTAGGGGCTCGCTATGTAGCAATAGTCCTTCGCCCCATACAGCATCCAAACAAAGCCCTGCAAAATCCCGGCATGACGCGAATCGGCCCCCGAGGCCACCACCTGCACTGGCGCACTCCCTGCCAGCGGAAGCTCCGGAAACAGATCCGGGCTGGCACAGTCGGTTCCATTGACAAAATACCAGTCTGTGAGAAAAATCAGCTGCAAGCCCTTTACTGCCTCCCCTTCCACCCGCAGGTGCAGGTCCCGCCATGGCCCCACGCCTTCAAGGCCGTCGAGGTAGCGGTCGGCCAGGTTCAGGCCCCCCACAAAGCCGACGGTTCCATCGATCACTACAATTTTCCGGTGATTGCGGTAATTGATTCTGTTGCCCAGGCGGGGGAAGCGAACCGGGTGAAAAGGGCCTGTTTCTATGCCTGCGGCTTGCATCCGGTTCAGGGTTTTTTGCTTCAATGCCCAGCACCCCACGCTGTCGTAGATCAGCCGCACGGCCACGCCTTCGCTGCATTTGGAGGCGAGAAGCGTCACGAGCTCTTCGAGCAGGATTCCGTCTTCGATGATGTAGAATTCCAGGTGGATGTGGTGACGTGCCTGCCGGATGGCCTGAAACATGGCCTGGAAGGTGGCGCGGCCATTTTGAAGCGGCTCCACCCGATTATTCATGCTCAGGAATGCCTTGCTGCTTTGCATGAGCAACTGGACAAGCTGCGCCTTGGCCAATACAGCCGGTTGCTCCGACCAGGACTGGTCGTGAAACCGTGCCCGGAAGCCTGAAAACCATTCGTCAAATTGCTGCAGGTCCTGGGCACCCTTCTGGCTGAACAGTTTTTCCTTTCTCGGATTTCCGCCGAGCAGGAGGTAGGCGAGAATGCCAACAGCAGGCAGAAACACCAGCACGACTACCCAGGCGAGGGTGCGGCTTGGTCTTCCCTGGTTCCACACCACAAGAAACACTGCCATGCCCACGGTGAAGAGGTAAAGCCATTCAACGAGGCGGCCCAGCCACTCGGGTGAGAGCTCGATCCAGTAGGGGGCATCCCAAATCAGGCGGGCGGCCAGGGCCAGAAGCCAGAGCGCCAGCACCACCAGCAAAACAGTGACCAGTGCCAGGAGGATTTTCCTCATGAGAAGCCGCTTGTGGATGAAGTTTTGTAAGTTTACTCAGTGGCAGATCGCCACGCAAGCGAGTAGTCAAACGGGCATGGAGTATCCATCAAAAGCGATTGAGGAAGCGGTGATTCAATTGTCGGGCTTGCCGGGAATCGGGCGAAAAACGGCGCTGCGCCTGGCGCTTCACATTCTGCGGCAGCGGGAGGAGGAGGCGGAGCAACTCGGCAAAGCCATCATCGATCTGCGGAAGAACGTGAAGTATTGCCAGAAATGTCACAACCTGTCTGACCAGGATCTCTGCCACATTTGCTCCAATCCCCGCCGCAACAGCAAGCTGCTCTGTGTGGTGGAGGACATGAAGGACGTCATTGCCCTGGAGAGCACCCACCAGTTTCAGGGGCTTTACCATATTTTGGGCGGGCTGATCAATCCGCTTCAGGGCATCGGGCCCTCTATGCTGAATGTGGAATCCATGCTGCAGCGGGTGCGGGAGGAGGGGATTGAAGAAATCATCTTTGCCTTCAGCGCCAACATCGAGGGCGATACCACGACTTTTTACCTGCAGAAAAAACTCGCCCCGCTGGCTGTCCGCATGACAAGCATTGCGCGTGGAGTACCGGTGGGCACCGATCTGGAGTTTACGGATGAAATCACCCTGGCCCGCTCCCTCATCAACCGAACCCTGCTCGGGCCGGTGGCGGAGTAGAAATGTTCATGATTGTGATGAACCGCTGAGTGCTTTCCCTCCAAAGTCTCCCCCTCACATCCACCAAATTTCAATCTCCTTCCCCTCCACCTGCTCCACTTCCCGACGGATGCGCTGCTCCCAGGGAAGTTCGGAAGAGGGCTGTTTTTCAAAAATCACCAGGTAGCCGTGCTGCTGGCCCAGTTTGTCCATGTAGCGGCTGAGCTGGCGCAGGCCTTCTTCGCGGATGTACTTGTCGTGGTGGAGTTTGATTTCCATCGGGATGACCTGGTCTTTCCAGAAAATGGCCAGGTCTGTGCGGCCATTGCCCACCGCCATTTCGCGTTCAATGCGTCCGCCGCCGTTCACAATTCGCTGCAAAAAAGCCATCAGCAGAAGCTGGTGACCCGCTTCTTTATAGTCGAAGCGCTCCAGCCACGACTCCGAATGCCGGCGATAAAAGGCAACATAAGCATCCAGCAATTTCTCCATTTGCAGGCGACCTGAGCTGTCGAGGTACCAGGCTGTCTGGGCAATATCGCTGGGCAGGCTTTCCTGAACAGGCGAGTTGAGCACCCGGGTAATGATCTCGCGGTAAATGGGGTTGGAAAACTGGATGGGGCTGGTTTGAGTGATGAGGCCCAGATCGCGGCAGTAGCGGATGGCATCGTCCGAGCCGTCGAAAGCCAGAATGCCCCCTTCAATAATGGCATTGATGACTTTTCGCACCCTTGGCTCCTGCAATTTATCCACCAGGCTGTCGAGGTGCGTTTGCCGCTGGGCAATGATCGTTTCTTTGGCCTTTTCGACCATGTCAGGAGTAATTTCGAGACTGTAATCGCCGCGCAGCCGCTTCTCCACAATCTCGTTGGCCAGGGCATTTGTGAGCCAGGGCTGCCCGCCGCTGTAGTAGAAAAGTTGTTCGAATACTTCCTCCGAAAACACCTGGCCGGTGTCGGAAGCGTGCTGGTCGAGGAGGCCGCGCACCTCTTCGCGGGAAAAGAAGGGGAGGAAAAATGACTCAGCCTTGACGTTAAAGGGCGATCCGGAACCAATGGAAGGATTCTCAGCGCGGGCTTTCATCTTGTAGTCGCGGATGTCGCGAAGGCCAACCATGGCAATTGACTGCGGAAAACTATCAGGGCGAATCTGAAATCCGTCCCGCAATTGTCTAAGCAATGATACCAGCACATCATCCCAGAGGGAATCGACTTCATCAATCAGCAGCACCACAGGTTTAGGCATGGCTTCGACCCACTGCTGCACATAGCTCTTAAACGTTACCGGATGCCGGGGCTCAGCAGGAAAATATTCCGGTGGCAGGAAGCGGGCGCGCATTTCATACATGGCATCCACCATTCGCTTGTTAGCCAACTCCTCCCCAAAACTTGGAACGCCGGCCTGCTCCAGCGAAACCACCAGACAAATGTATTTCCCCTCTTCATTAAGCTTTTTGGCGAAGGCGTGCAAAAAGGTCGTTTTTCCGGTCTGGCGCGGTGCGTGAATGAGAAAATATTGCTCTGCTTCAATCAGGCGCATGATTTCTTGTTCCAGCCCACGGAAGGGAGGAACCATGTAGTGGTCTTCTGGCAGACAACGACCTGTAGTGTTGAAGAAGCGCTTCATAGAGCGAAGATACGAGATTCTGAGGCAGCGGAAGAAATTCCTCGTCCGTAAACCATGCTGCTTCCCCTTTCTGTTACTTGCACCTTCAAAAGAAAAGCATGAAAGCCCTCCACTGGAAACTTTCATCCTGTCGGCCACCTGCTATTCTGAAGCGGCATCTTTTTCCACCTGAACGCCTGGCAAAACAACTGCCCCCGGCCGTGCGCAGGAGCCGCAACAGCCAGGGGCAGAGGAGTTCCGGAGTCTGTTTAACGATACAGCCCAAGCATCAGGGTGGCAAATATCCCGCTGAAACGGTCTTCGGGGGCATTCGTCAGGCTGCCGAAAGGTCCCTCCCAGGCCCTGCTGGGCGTTCCATAGGCGCCAACTTTTAGTCCGATCAACTGGCCGCCGGGAACGTAGTAGTGCGCGCTCAGCGAAACCTGCCCCAGCACGTACCCCGTGGACACCATCGCCCCGCTCGCGGTGCTGCCCTGTACAAATTCGTCAAATTCTGCGCTGCTGGGTGCAACCAGGATCGACAGCCGCACGCCGCCTGCCCCGATTCCCAGCAACCCGGCCAGGCTGAAACGTTCTTTGCGGACAAGCTCATACCCAACAAACCCATACCCAAGACCACCGTCCAGGCTGTTGAGGGTCTGGTTGCTGAGCTGGTAGGACGACAGGAAATAGCCTTCGCCGCCCACAATCCAGCCGTTTGCATACATCCCCCCAAAGCCGGTGCCGCCAATCAGGCCGGGGGTGGCACTGAGGCCCAGGTCGGAAAGACGGTCGTTCAACTGAGGAAATGACAGCATGTGCAACCCGGAGCTGAGGTAGTAGCTGTTGCGGCCTTGCTGGGCAAAAGCGGTAATGCTCAGAGAAAAGCAGAGGAAGAGGAGGACAATCGTGGCTTTCATTGCTGAAGAATTAGCGTGATGTTGCCTCCAATTACGGCCCCTTTCCGGCTCCGGCCACGCGGATTTGACGAGCCTGCACTGCCTGTTGACCAACCGCAGACTGCATTTGACAAGCGCTGAAACGGGCTATAACAAGCGGTTCGGAGTCAGGTTGTCAAAAAGGAATGGGCGTTTGTCAAATTTCCTTGAACGGTTCCGGCAAAATCAAAAGATTTGACTCTTCAGTTATCTCTTCATGATCGGTTCTTCAATCAAATTCAATCCCTCTTTTCCTAAAGAGCGGGCTCCGTTTGCGGTGTTGCAGGAAACAAAACAGGCTGCTGCCGGGGCTGGCAGGCGAAACCCGGGCAGCTTTGTGCCGCGCAAACGCATCTGGTGGCAGCACCTGCTGTTTTGGACTGCCTACTTCCTGTTCTGGACCGTCACCATCCCCGACACGCAGACCTGGGAGGGTTTGGTGATCAATGCCGCCTACCTGTTGTGCCACGCCGGGGCCACCTACCTCACGATCGACTGGATCCTGCCTTCGGTGCTGCGGCACCACCGCTATGTGCAGGGGGCTTTCCGGTTTCTGGTGTTTGTGAGCCTCTGTGCCCTTCCTATCGGGCTGGTAAACTGGCTGGTGGATCCGGCGCCTGGCTGGGAAACCTATTTCCTCACATGGGAGGCCTTCGGGGCCATGTTTCTCAGCACCTACTTCGTGGTGATGATCCTCGTGGGGGTTCACCTCATCCGGCGGCAGCGGCTGCTGGTGCAGCATGCCCAGGAACTGGAGCGGGCCCGCCTGCTGGCGGAGCTTGATTTTCTGCGCGCCCAGATCAACCCGCATTTTCTGTTCAACGCCATCAACAGCATTTACTTTCTCATTCACAAAGACCCCCGCCAGGCTGGAAACGCCCTGCTCCAGTTTTCCGACCTGCTCCGCTACCAGATCTACGACTGTCAAACCGACCAAGTGCCGATTGAGCATGAGATCGAATACCTTGGCAACTACGTGGCGCTGGAAAAGGTGAGAAAAGGGCCACAGCTGCAGGTGGAATTTGAGCAAACAGGCCTGCTGAGCGGTTATGCCATTGCACCCTTTTTGCTGATTCCGCTTGTGGAAAATGCCTTCAAGCACGTGTCGGCCCATGTGGACCGGCCCAACGCGATCCGCATAGAGCTGGAAGGGCACCCGCAGCGGCTCCGGCTGCGGGTGTGGAACACAAGCGAGGCCCGGGCTGCCAGCACCAGTGCCGGAGGCCTGGGACTTGAAAACCTCTCCCGCAGGCTGGCCCTGCTCTACCCCGGAGCCCACCACCTGAATATTACCCCCGGAGAAACCGAATTCGACGCCACCCTTATCCTGGAACACCATGAACCTGCGCTGCCTGATCGTGGATGATGAACCTCTCGCCAGGGAAGGCCTTGCCGGCTATGTGGCCGAGGTGGCCTTCCTTGACCTCGCAGCTACCTGCGAGAATGCCATCCGTGCCAACGACCTGCTCGCCGCCGGGGGCATTGACTTGCTGTTTCTCGACATCCACATGCCGAAAATGACCGGCCTGGAATTCCTTCGTTCCCTGGCCAACCCGCCCATGGTCGTCATCACAACGGCCTACCCGCATTTTGCGCTGGAGGGCTTTGAGCTGAATGTCCTCGATTATCTGGTGAAGCCCATTTCATTTGACCGCTTCCTCAGGGCTGCCAACCGCGCCCGGGACCTCGTTGCCTGGAAACAGCGCAGCCCGCAGAACAAGCAGGAGGACCATGTGTTTGTGAAGTGCGAACAGCGCTGGGAGCGGGTGGAGGTGAGCGAATTGCTTTATGTGGAGGGTCTGCAAAATTACGTGACCCTTCACACGCCTTCGCAGCGGTTTGTGGCCCACCTCACCCTTTCGGGCATTCACCAGCAACTGCCGCAGGAGCAGTTTGTGCGGATCCACAAATCCATTGTGGTGGGGGTGCAGCATGTGAAAGTGGTGGAAGCTCACCAGGTGCAACTGGCTTCGGGCCAGGTGCTGCCTGTCGGGCGGG
The DNA here is from genome assembly GCA_041741415.1 of Bacteroidia bacterium. Lineage (GTDB taxonomy): Bacteria > Bacteroidota > Bacteroidia > J057 > J057 > JANQTF01. Next base: position 40,991 of record JBGSKC010000007.1, read on the forward strand.
AATACCGGGCCGCCGTGATGCAGGGGATCCTGGGCGACCGCCAGCTCCGCCGCTAATGCGCAGCTTGTTCCCTTCCGCTTCTTGGCTATTTTTGCTGCAAGGGACCCTCAACCAATCAACGCATCGACCTCTCCGTCATCATCGTCAACTACAATGTGAAGCACTACCTCTCGCAGTGCCTCCACTCTGCCTTGGCAGCCCTCGAAGGCCTGCAAGGCGAGGTCATTGTGGTGGACAACGCCTCCACCGACGGAAGCGTGGAGATGGTGAGAGAGCGCTTTGGCGACAGGGTTCTGCTGCTGGCCAATCCCGACAACCCCGGCTTTGCCAAAGCCAACAACCAGGCCATGCGAATCGCCAGGGGCAGGTACTTCCTGCTGCTCAACCCCGACACCCTCGTGCCGGAGGATGCCTTTCGCCGCTGCCTCGACCACATGGACCAGCACCCGGAAGTTGGCGGCCTGGGCGTGTACATGCACGATGGTGAGGGGGTATTTTTGCCGGAATCGAAGCGGGCACTGCCTACTCCCTGGGTGTCGTTTTACAAAATTTTCGGACTCGCCGCCCTCTTCCCCAACAGCAGGCGCTTCGGCCAGTATCACCTTAGCTACCTCTCCCCCGACGAAACCCATGAGGTGGACATTTTATCGGGAGCCTTTATGTGGCTGCGCAAAAGTGCCCTCGATAAGGTGGGGCTGCTCGACGAAACCTACTTCATGTATGGCGAAGACATCGACCTGTCGTGGAGGCTGGTGCAGGGCGGATACAAAAACAACTATTTCGCCGGAACCCGCATTCTCCATTACAAAGGCGAAAGCACAAAAAAAGGCAGCCTGAACTATGTCCGGGTGTTTTACCAGGCGATGATCATTTTTGCCCAGCGGCATTTTGGCGGGCAGCACCGGCGCAGCTTCATCCTGGCCATCCGGCTGGCGGTGTACCTGCGGGCCTTCCTGGCGGTGGCGCAGCGGCTGGTAAAGCGCTTTGGCCTGCCGGTGCTGGAACTGGGGCTGGTCTATGGCATTTTGTTTGGCATCCAGGCCTACTGGGAGCATTATGTGAAATACATCGAAGGCGGTGCTTACCCGGCGGAGTTCAAGCAGATTTACCTGCCCGCCTACGCGCTTGTGTTTGTGGGCCTGCTGGCCTGGGGTGGGGCCTACCGGCGGCCTTTCCGGCTGCAGCCGCTGCTTACCGCACCGTTCTGGGGCTTTATCGCCATCGCGACAGCCACCTACATGTTTCCCTTTGTGCAGAATTTTTCCCGCGCGATCGTGGGGCTGGGAGCTGTTTTTACCTCCATGATGAGCCTGGGGATCCGGGGGCTGATCAACTGGCGGGAAAATGGTCAGTTTTTTTTCACCGAACGAAAGCGAAAGCGTGTGCTGCTGGCCGGGCCGCCTGACCTGATCGACGAAGCCGTGAGCCTGATCCTCTCGGAGTTGCAGGATCCCGTGGAACTGATCGGGGCTGTGAGTGAGGGAAAGCCAGAGAAAATAGCCCGTTTGGGCGGGATGAGCAGCCTCCGGCAATGGGTTGCCCTGCTCGAAGTGGAGGAGGTTGTGCTCACAAACCAGCACAACCATTGCGGCGAAGTACTGGAGCAGATGCTGGCCCTGCGTGGCAGTGGGGCCAGTGTGAAGCTTCTACCGCCGGATGATCCCGTTCTGATTGGTCCGCAGGAGGTGATCACAGCCCAGGTGGGCAGGAGCATGGGCGACGCCCTCCGGCAACCTCCGGCCCTGCGGGCCAAGCGCCGTACAGAATGGCTGGCCAGCACAGGCCTGCTGCTGCTGTTTCCGGTAACCTTCTGGGCCTACCAGCGCCCCCTCGCGGCCTTGCAGGCCCTGGCCCGCGTGTGGCGGGGCCGCCGCAGCCTCGTGGGTTATGCCACCCCTCCCTCCGGTGAATTGCCACCCCTGCCTCCCGGCTACCTTCACCTTGGCCACAGGCTTTCAACGCAGGGAAAAGACCTGGATCCGGAGATCCTCAACCGCCTCTATGCCAGGGATTTTCGCTGGGAACTGGATGTTGAAATCATCTGGAGAAACTGGCGCAGGCTTGGGTGCTGAGTCATGACCCGGCCCCGCATCATTCTTCCAGAAGACCTTTTTCCACCGCCATTTTTACAAGCCCCGCCACATTTCGCACCCCCAGCTTTTGAATCAGGTTGGCGCGGTGGGTCTCGACGGTATTGACGCTCACGTGCAGGAGATCGGCGATTTCCTGGGTGGTGTGCTCGGCCACGATGAGGCGAAGCACATCCTTTTCCCTTCTGCTAATTTTCGGCAAATAGCCCGAAGGCGCTCTGTTGAGGGCCTCAGCCATCAGGCGCTCGCGCACAGGCGCGTGGAGATATTCCTGGCCTTCGGCCACGGTGCGAATGCCTTCGAGCAATTCATCCAGACTTGCATTTTTCAGCAAATAGCCCCTGGCACCAGCCTGCAGGGCACTGCGCACCATGCCCGGCTGGTCAAAGCTCGTGAGAATGGCCACCGCCATGCCGGGGTGCGATTTGGAGAGCTGACCGCACAGGACCAATCCATCCTCGCTGCCGAGGTTCAGGTCGAGGAGCAGGACATCAGGCCGGGGGCTGGATTCCAGCCAGGTGAGAAGTGCCTTCCCGCTCGTGAAATGGCCCGCTACCTCAATGCCGGGCTGCTGGCTCAGCATGGCCACAATTCCACTCAGCACCACGGGGTGGTCGTCGGCAATGGCGATGCGAAGCTTGCTCATTTGTTCAGGACGATTTCGACAAACACGGAGGCCCCGCGACCCGGATCAGACTGCACATTCATTTTCCCGCCCAAAAAAGCCAGCCTCGACCGGATGGACTCCAGCCCGATGCCTGGGGCTGACAGTTCGCCTGCAAACCCGCGGCCATTGTCTTCCACAGTTATGGACAGCACCTGCTCGTCGCGGAGGATCTGCACAAAGGCTTCGGAGGCGTTGGCGTGCTTGATGACGTTGTTGAGCAGTTCCTGGGTAATGCGGTAAATGGACAATTCCAGCGAATCCGGGAGTCGTTCCGGCGGCCCGGCATACTCAAAGTCCACCTTCAGGACACCGCTGGCGCTCACCTGCTGGCAGAAGGCATCGAGAGCTTCGACGAGGCCGAGGCGGGAGAGCAGTTCGGGCATGAGGTTATGGGCGATTTTCCGGGCTTCGGAGCTCACGTTGTCGAGGAGCTGGAGGCCCTGGCCAAATGCGGCGCTGTCGGCGAGGCCGGGTACCTGGCCGGGCAGGGCACTGAGCTGGAGCTTGGCGGCGGAGAGGAGCCCGCCGAGGCCATCGTGGAGGTCTTTGGCCAGGCGGGTCCGTTCTTTTTCTTCGCCCATCACCATGGCGCGGATGGCCGTCATTTCCTTTTCCTGCTCCAGCTCCCGGATTTGCTGCTCGTTGAGCCTGCGCCGCTGGTTGTAAATCACGAGGCCCCCCCCGAGCGCCAGGGCCAGGATCGCCAGGGCCCCACCCTGAAGTTGAATCCGTTGCTGCTGGGATGCGAGGCTCGCCGACTGGCGGACGAGCTCTTTATCCTTTTTTTCGGTTTCGTACTGCACCGCCAGTTCTTCGATCCGGCCTTTGAGCTCGGTGCTGGCGAGGGAATCTTTGAGCTTCCAGTAGGTTTCTGTCCATTCAAAAGCGGCCTTCCAGTCGGCGAGCTTTTCCAGGAGCTCTGCCGCTGCCCCTGCACAATTGCGCATCATGATCATGTCACCAGTGGCTTGGGCCAGTTCATAGGTGCGCTTGTAGCTTTCCAGGGCCTGGCTGGTCTGGCCAAATTCTTCCAGGGCCACGGCCCAGGTGTAGGCGACATTCATTCGCTTGTTGTCGCTTTGCTGGCTCTCCGCAATGGCATCGGCCTCCAGGTAGGCTGCCCGGCTGGCGGCTTCATTGCCAACAAGGGCTTCAAACTCCATGAGGTTGAGGTAGCCATAGAAGGTGTATTCTTCGAGGTTGACATATTTTTCCAGCATGGCAACCCCTTCCCGGCTCAGGGCCAGGGCTGTGTCGAGGCGGGACTGGTCTCCATAGTACAGGGCTTTGCTGAGGTTGAGCAGCAACATACCCAGGCTGCGCTCATCATTGGAAGCCCGGCAAATGATTTCCGCTTTTTTGTACCATGCCACAGCCTGGTCATAGTCGGAGGCCTGGTAGTACAGGTTGCCGATGTTGACGAGGGCGTAGTATTGCTGGTCCAGGTTGTCGGTGGCTTCGGCCACGCGCAGGGCCGCAAAAAATGCATCCTGGGCGGAGTCAACGAGGCCCATCATCGAAAAATTGGTGCCCAGGCGCAGCAGATGGTTGATTTCATTGCTGGAACTGTCGAGCTGCCGGGCCAGCGCAACGGCTTCCCGCCCATATTGATTGGACAGCTCAAAATCGCCGAGCTTAGAGAAGTGGTAGCTCATGTTACCCAACACTGACTCGGTGCCGGAGAGGTTTTTTTGTGCCCGAAAGAGCTTCAATGCCTGATTGTAGCAATAGGTGGTGCTGTCGGCGTTGCTCCGGCGGTAAATCCGGCCGAGCAACTCCCAGGTTTTGGCGGCTTCGAGCGGGGCTATTTTTCCTGCCAGCACCTTGATCAGGCTGTCTTTCTGGCTCAGGTCAAGTTGCCCGAAAACAGGGCCCGAACCAAACAGCAGGCAAGCCAGGAACAGGCCGCTGAAAAATCCCTTCGTGTCCTTTCGCATTGAATCCATTCCGTGGGGTTGATAGAGAAATTGAAAATAAGTAAACAGCCCAAAAAAACGAGGAGAATAAGATCGATTTACCGCCACATGGCTTGTTAACCTTTTTGCCGCATTGTCCATAACAGATAAATCTTTGAACCTACCTGCCATGTTTCATCAAATTTGCCTGATCCTCGCTGTTTCTTTCCTGCTGGTTGCCTGCGGCTCTGGTGGTGCCCCCCGCCTCACCAAAGTGGAGGAGCCCCGCGAGCAGGCTTTTTCTGTGAAAATGCCCGCCGGATGGTCGCACCAGCTCGCGATTGTTCGCCCCGGCGACCAGGCCCGTGGCCTTGGCTTCGCCAAAAGCCCCGACGGAGCCAGCTTCCTCTTTTTCGGCGATGCCAAATTGCCGGTCTATTACCTCCCGGCACCACAGATGGGAATGCCCGCCGGAATGAACATGGGTTCCCCCAGCCTTCAGGTGAAGGCTTTCGTTCCTGCAGAGGCCTATTTTGCTGAGTATGCACGGCGGGAATTCGGTCAATTGCCTGGTTTTCAGGTGCTTTCTACCCGGCCTTGCCCATTTATGGAAGAACGCATGAGGAATGAAGCCAGCAAGTATGGCCTTCAGCCTGAAATCACAACTACCTCCATCGCATTTCAGTTTGAGGAGGAAGGCCAACTGGTGCAGGCGCAGTTGAATGGCATCAGCTGGCGGCTTGACCAGGTATGGCTGGTGGATGTGAACGGCTTCATCACAAGCGAATCGCCCGAAGACATGGCGGCGACCCTGGAGCAAGTGGTGGTTTCCATTGAGACCAACAAAGAATGGCAGGCCCGTGAAAATGAGCGCCACCAGCAGCGGATGGCCGCAATGCAGGAGCAAACACGGCAGATTCAGGCACAGACAAGGGCCAGTTTTCAGGCCCACCAGCAGCGCATGGCGGATATGCAGCGCAGTTTTGATGCCCACAACCAGGCCTGGGCCAATCAACAGGCAGCCCAGGACCGCAGCCACGAGCGCTTCATTGATGCGATTCGCGAGGAAGAAACCGTGACAAATGGCACGCAGCAAATGAAAGTGGAAGCCGGGGCCGATCACTACTATGTGAATCCGCAAACAGGCGAATACATCGGTTCCCGCTATGAGGAAAACCCCGATGTGTCGGTGTATGAGTTGTGGAAAAAGAAGTAAAACAACCGCAGGGACAGGTCACAGCTGTCCCTGCCTTTTGCCTCAAGCCTTTTCGGTTTTGTCCCTCACCCGGTTTAGGCTTCCAACTCAGCTCCTGCAGCGATGCTGCGGAAGTTAGCTTTTGAGCAAGCTCCTGGCAATCACAATGCGCTGAATTTCAGAGGTTCCTTCGTAAATCTCTGTGATTTTGGCGTCGCGCAGGAAGCGCTCCACGTGGTATTCGCGCACATAGCCATTGCCGCCGTGGATCTGAATCGCTTCATCGGCGCATTTCATGGCGACGCGGGAGGCGTAGAGCTTGGCCATGGCGGCAGACTGCACATAATCCTGGCCGTGATCTTTTTCCCAGGCAGATTTCATGATGAGCCAGCGGGCGGCTTCGATCTCGGTGGCCATGTCGGCGAGCTTGAACTGAATGGCCTGGTGGTTCATGATTTCCGTGCCAAATGCTTTGCGGATTTTGGCATAGGCTGTGGCGAGTTCGAGCGAACCCGAAGCGATGCCGAGGGCCTGGGAGGCGATGCCAATCCGGCCACCGTTGAGGGTGCTCATGGCAAATCTGAACCCGAAACCGTCTTCGCCGATGCGGTTTTCTTTCGGAACCACCACGTCGTTGAAGTTGAGCGAATGGGTGTCGGACCCGCGAATGCCCATTTTTTGCTCCTTGGGGCCGAGCTCGAAACCGGGCATGCCGCGCTCCACAATCAGGCAGTTGATGCCTTTGTGGGCTTTGTCGGCGTCGGTTTGGGCCATCACAAGGTACACCCCGGCGATGCCGCCGTTGGTGATCCAGTTTTTGGTGCCGTTGAGCAGGTAATGGTCGCCGCGGTCTTCAGCTGTAGTTTTTTGGCGGGTAGCATCGCTGCCGGCTTCCGGCTCAGAAAGGCAAAAAGCACCAAGGGTTTCGCCTGAACAAAGGCCGGGAAGGTATTTTTGCTTCTGCGCCTCGTTGCCATATTTTTCGAGGCCCCAGCAAACGAGGGAATTATTCACAGACATGATCACGGCTGCCGAGGCATCCCATTTGGCAACTTCCTCCATGGCGAGGACATACGACACTGTGTCCATGCCGCCTCCGCCATATTCTTCGCTCACCATCATGCCGAGGAAGCCAAGTTCGCCCATGCGAAGCAGCAACTCCCGGGGAAAATGCTGGTGCTCATCGCGCTCAATCACACCGGGTTTCAGCTCGCTTTCGGCGAATTCGCGGGCCATGTCCCGGATCATCATGTGCTCTTCGCTGAGCTGAAAGCTCATGCTGGCAAAACCTGAAACTGTGTTGGCAGAAGCACCCATGGGTAAAGTAGTTTTGTAAATATTCCGAAGCAAAAGTAGCCAGCTTTCTGATTTGGCGCAAAAAAATCCTTTCTGACAGAGAGGCTGAATGTGTAAGAATTCCGGCGGATAATGGCAAGGATGTTATTCTAGTCCGGCGAGTTTCCGCCACATGGGCCAATCGGCACGGGCAGCCACCTCTTTGATCAGTGCCGGAGCGTTGGGGAGGTTGCTTCGCACGCGAAGGTGAAGGCGGTCGTGAAGGCCAGCTTCGAGGTAATGGATGTCGCTTCCTGCTTCCTGCCAGATCCAGGCAAAACCTCCCGCTTGCATCACCCAGTCGAGCTCCGGGTCTGATTCTGCCGGGGCTTCTGCCAGGTATCGCTGGTAGAGGTGCAGGTAGGCACCGCTGTCTGCGGCCAAATCGCTGGCAATCACAGCCAGATACCCCTGCCCGGTGGTGGCCACCATTTGCCCCTCGCACCACTGAAAACCTTCGATGTCAAGCTGCCTGGCCCAGGCTTCGCGCAGCACCATGCCAGGTGGGCAAAGCCCTTCGAGCCAGGCTTCCAGGCCTTCTTCGGCCACCAGCGCGCCTGGCGCGAGTCGTTGGCGCAGATCTGGCAGGCTCCCCGGCGGTTCCGAGGCTGGCTCAGGCCCGCAAGCTGCCAGGGCAAAGATTATCAATACAAGCATTCGGTTCACCATGCCAAGATAGAAAACCCCGGCCACACTTCGAGACATCAGGAGGAAGGCAGGCGAAAGGTGCTCGCCGGAGGCTCCGGAATCGCTTTCAGGGACTTTATTTGCAGGGTCGTGCTGGTCTGTGTGGTGTCTAAAAATACGATTTTGGCGATCCCTTCCTCTTTTGTCACCCACAAATAAGCTGTGTGATAGGGAAGATTGCGGCCTGTAAAATCAAGTTTCAATTTGTCACAGACCGCACCGTTGATCTCCATTTCCCCATGCTGCCGCACAGTCACTGGCACCCGGTCCAGAATGAGAAATAGCTCAGCAGGCGACAGCGCCATGGGATGAATGCCAGATTGAATCTCCACTTTTCTGAGCTGGGGCTGATATTCCCAGAGGGTGTCGCCATTGAAATACCACACCAGCTCGTCCAGCTTAATCTGATAGCGGCCTGCACTGAAAATCAGCGTTCCGCTGGAGGCTGGGCCCCGCATGGTAGGGAGACTGCGGTCAAAGGTAAACTGAACTTCGTAGTGCTGGTCGAGGGGGTACTGGCGCTGCGCCCGCCCCCAGATGGCTGGTCCCGGGTTGGTGGAGCTGCCTCCGGGCGATTGGCCCAGGGCGAACAAGGGCAGCCAGAGTAGCATGGCGGTTAGAGAGCGAACCATGGATTTCGTTTTTGGTCAAGTTACTCACTTTCTTCCATAAGCGAAACGCCCCCGGCAGCGAAACTGCCGGGGGCGCCGGAACATTCGTTAATGAACTTATTCAAGGTCCTGATAATCAGCGATTTTTACAAATCGATCTGGTAGGTGATAAACGGCGTAAGGGGGGCTTGCTGGTAGTGGATCCAGGAGGTCTGGCCGGGCAGCCACTGGTACGGCTTGCCCTGGTTGGTTTTGTTGATGAAATTCTGCACATCCAATGCGAGCCACCAGGCAGCTTTTTTGCCGTTTCGCCGGAACGCAATGCGCAGGTCGGGCCGGAAATAGGGCGGCAGCCGGGTGGCGTTGGGGCTGAACAAATTCCATCTGGGCTCGAGCCCGTCGCGGGTTGCATAGCCTTCCACGATCCTCACTTCGGGGTAACCAGCGTTGTAAATGAAGCGGATCCCGGTTTCAAGGAAGGAACTTTTGCCTAATGGAAAGATCTGTCCGCCCGTGAAATTGGCGGCATAACGGGCATCCCACCCCGTTGACCGCCAGAAGGTTTCGTCGGGCATCTGGTACTGCGAGCGCTGCCAGGAGCCCGACAGCACAAAGAAGGATCCTTTGTTGAAAAACTTCTCCACCGACACATCCACGCCGTAGTTGCGGGCTTTGCCGTCGGGGTCGAGTGGCTCTTTCGCAAATCCCCAGAGCAGGTCGAGCGCGAAGAAATTTCGCCCCGGATCTGCTGAAACCGGGGTGTTTCTCATTTGCTGGTAGTATGCCTCCGCCTTGAAGCGAAACCGCTCTCCGATCACCTGGTCGAAGGCCAGCAGCCAGTGCTGTGCCTTGATGAGCGGCAGGTCGGCATTTGGTTTGGCCCCGTTGATGATCACAAAGTGGTTGCCGATCGGAACCGCGCTGCTGTGCTGCCCATAGCTGAGGGAGAGGGTGCTTTTCGGCGCAATGGACCACTGCGCCGAGATCCGGGGTTCCACCCGGCTCGCGCCGGTGAGCCCGAAATACATGCCATGAACGCCCCCCACGAGGGTCAGCCTCGCCGACGGCCGGTACCGAAACTGAGCATAGGGTTCGGCCACCCAGGTTCCGCCCTGCTCGTCCATGAAGGTGATCAGCGCCGGAAGGCTGTCGTGCCACTGCTGATCGAAGTAGTCATAGATCAGGCGACTGGCGTTCAGGCCGGTTTTGAGGCTCAGCTGCCGCCCGAAGTTGCGCTTGTAAAAGCCATGGACCGAAACCCGCGTGTTGATGTAGGTTTCGGTCTTGACCCGGTCGGTTGTCATCAGGTCATTGCGCATCGAGTCGTCGTAGGTAAAGGCATTTTGGCTCATGAAAGCCGCGTTTACTTCTACAAACGACTGGTTGTCAATGATATGCCGCAGGGTCCCGCCGATCACCCCAGTGTTGGAGCCGTAGTCATACAGGTATTTTTGCCGCCAGACTGTCCAGGGTAGCTGATCGACTTCCAGCACCTGTGTGCTGAGGCCGCCGATGCCCCAGAGGGAGAGCTGGGTCTTTTTGCCTTCATGGTGGACCTTGAAGGAGAGGTCGTAGAAATTATTGGCGATGCGGGGCCCCACGAGGTAGATGCCCGCAGCATTGAGGATGCCGAGGGTGGAATAGCGAAAATTGGCGACGTAGGAGCTTTTTCCCTTCACAATGGGGCCTTCTGTGGCAACATCCAGGCCCAGCACCCCGGCCCGAAAGGTATATTGCTGCTGCTGCTTGTCGCCCACGCGGAAGTGCATGTCAAATACCCCGGCAAAGGCGTTGCCATACTCCGCGGCGAAAGCCCCCGAGGAAAAATCGGAGCTGCCGATCACAGAGGCTGAGAAGATGGTGATTCCCCCGCCCGAGGAACCGCCCCCGGCATAGTGGTTGGGGTTGGGAATGTCGATGCCCTCGAGGCGCCAGAGTACCCCCGCCGGGGAGTTGCCCCTGATCACGACCTCGTTGCGGTTGTCGTTGCCACTCTGAACTCCCGGCAGGCCCTGCACGAGGCGGCCCGGGTCGTTGCCGGTGGCAGCATGGTATTGCAATTCTTCGGGATCCAGGCGGCGCACGCTCGTTACCTGAAATTCGTTTACAGCCTCTGCCTGCTGATAGGCCGATACCACGACTTCATCCAGTTCCAGACCGGGCCGCAGTTCAATGTCGAGCTGATAGGGCCGCGCGGAGTTGACGTCGAGGTTGTCGCGGAGAAATTCGGCGTAGCCCACGTAGCTGCATCGTACAGCCCGGCGGCCTACCGGCACATTTTGCAGCACAAAATCTCCCTCCTGATTGGTCACGGCACCCAGTGGCGCGGGAAGGCCCAGTACTTCCACCCTGGCACCCACCAGCGGCTCCCGGGTTTCGGAATCGATCACACGCCCCCGGATTTGCTGGGTGATTCCCTGCGCCTGAAGGCCGGGAAAAGAATAGCAAAGCAGGACAATCAGCAGGGCAAACTGGCGCATGGTAATTGGGTAAAAGGGTGATCATCAGCCTGCTAAAGGCTATCGCAGTTCACTCGTGAAGTGAAAGGTAATGCTGGGAAACAGATCCTGCGTCGAATTGAGGTCCCAGGCTGACTGGGCCAAATAAACGTAATTGCCGTGCTTGTCTTTGGCGATTTGGCGCGATTTCCTGACAAGGAACTCCTTCCATTTGACCTGGTCCTTGAAGGTGAGCCAGCAGGCTTTGAAAAGGGAGGCGGTTTCGTAGCGAACGGTAGCACCATACTCGTGGAGCAGGCGATGCTCGATCACATCAAACTGCAGGGCACCGACCGTTCCAACGATTTTGCGGTTGTTGTCGATGAGGGTGAACAACTGAGCCACGCCCTCGTCCATGAGCTGCTCAATGCCTTTGGCGAGCTGCTTGGACTTCATGGGGTCGCCGTTTTCCACGTAGCGAAACAACTCCGGGGCAAAGCTGGGGATGCCGGTAAAATGCAGGTTTTCGCCTTCGGTGAGGCTGTCGCCGATTTTGAAGTTGCCGGTATCGTAGAGGCCCACGATGTCGCCGGGATAGGCTTCATCGATGGTTTCCTTTTTGGCCGCCATAAAGGAGGTGGGGTTGGAAAACCGAAGTTCCCTTGCCAGCCTTACATGCTTGTAGGCCTTGTTTCGTTCAAATTTACCCGAACAAACCCGCACAAAGGCAATCCTGTTGCGGTGCTTGGGGTCGATGTTGGCGTGGATCTTGAACACGAAGCCGGTAAACTGCTCCTCCTCGGGCTGAACATCCCGCTCTTCGGTAGGGCAGGAGAGGGGGGCAGGTGCCACCTCCACGAAGCAATCGAGTAGTTCTTTGACCCCGAAATTATTCACTGCCGAGCCAAAAAATACGGGAGAGAGGTTCCCTGCCAGGTAGCTGTCGCGATCAAATGGCTGATAAACGCCTTCAATGAGGGCGATTTCTTCGCGCAGGGTGTTGGCGGCAGATTCGCCGATGCGGCGCGTCAGCATGGGGTCGTTGAGGTCGGTGATGCTCACCACGTCACTCTCCAGTTGTTTACCGTGGGCGGTGAAGAGCACCAGGCTTTTTTCATAGAGGTTGTAAACGCCCTGGAAATTTTTCCCCATGCCAATTGGCCAGGAAAGGGGGCGCACAGGGAGGTGCAGCTTTTGCTCGATTTCATCCAGCAGTTCGAAGCCGTCGAGGCCTTCGCGGTCGAGCTTGTTCACAAACACGATCACCGGGGTAGCGCGCATTTTGCAGACTTCGACAAGCTTTTCGGTTTGGGGCTCCACGCCTTTGGCCACGTCGATGACAACGATCACGGAGTCAACGGCGGTAAGGGTGCGGTAGGTGTCTTCGGCAAAATCCTGGTGGCCGGGTGTGTCGAGGATGTTGACCTGCAGGCCTTTGTATTCAAAGCCCATGACGGAGGTGGCCACCGAAATTCCGCGCTGGCGCTCGATCTCCATGAAGTCGGAGGTGGTGTGCCGCTTGATTTTATTGGACTTGACCGCCCCGGCTGTCTGGATAGCGCCCCCGAAAAGCAGCAGTTTTTCGGTGAGGGTTGTTTTCCCGGCGTCGGGGTGGGCAATGATGGCAAAGGTTCTTCTTCGCTGGATTTCCTGGATCAGGGACATAGGTCTGGGTGAACGTTGGATGCCAAAAAGGGACAGCGCCTGGCGGCTGGCCGGCAATGGCAGGGTTATTTCCGCTCCGGCAGCACGGGCTTTTCGATTTTGAGGGTTTTCCAGACGGTGCCAATGGAGCCTTTCCGGGCAAAGTCTTCGTAGGTTTGAATGGGGCTGTCGTCGCGGGCCAGGAAGCTCACGAGCAGGCCGTTATTGTCGAATTTCGGGGTCATGAGCAGCACCTGGATGCGGTATTTGCCACGAAGGCCATAGTCTTCCTTGTCGATGCTCCCGGTGGCCCGGAATACCCGGTAGGTTTCTCCGTCGAATTCTGCCTGGCCGGTAAAGCTATCTTCCAGGTTAAACCCGGCCCCCCGGTAGTCCTCCTCGAATTGCCCGATCATCATTTCCATGTCTTTGTCCTGCTGGCTGCTGTCGGGGCTCAGCGAGAGGTAGGAGAGGGTAATGGATTCGGTTTGGATACCATCCGGGTCAGCCTTGAAAAAGGTGTTGTAGTGAAGGTTCCGGCCCCCGGCCGCAGGCGGATCGGTCTGAAGATCAGCGGGATATTCCAGCGAAAACTGCATCAGGGGCAGCATGTGCCGGTAGCAGTAGTCAGCATCCACCTGAAAAGGAATTCGCTCCTGGCAGGACATCAGGATGACCGGGAGGGTGGCTAGCAACAGGGCTTTTCTCATTGTGCAGTCTCGATGGAGAGGAGGTGAATGTCGAAGGTAAGCGTGGAATTTGGGGGAATGCCGCCCACTTCGCGATCGCCGTAGGCAAGAGCAGGCGGAATGACCAGCCGCACGAGGGAGCCCACAGGCACTTCCACAAGGCCGATTTGCCAGCCTTTGATCAGCGCATTGAGCGGGAACATAAGGGGCTCGCCGCGTTCGAAACTGCTGTCGAACACCGTGCCGTCGGCCAGCATGCCGTGGTAGTTGACCTTGATTTTATCTGTCACGGCAGGCTTGGGGCCTTTGCCTTCTTTGACGATAAACAGTTGAACCCCTTCTGACAGGGTCTGTACACGGTTTTCTTTGACTTTGAAAGGAGCAGTTACCTCAGCTTGCTTGCAAGCTGGGAGCATCAGCCCGAGCATGAGCACAATCCAGACAGCAGGTTTCATTGGGTTCATTTAGGCCGGAAAGCTACGGAAAAAACGCTTGTCTTTTTGGATGGTGGTTTCCCGCGGGCTTGCCGGCCCGGCGTCAAAGGGCTTCTGCGGCCTGCTGCAGCCACTCCCGGTCGATGAGGGGAGAGGCCTGCTGAAGTTTTCGCAGGAATGCCTCCTTTTGGCCGCGCCCGATTTTCACCATCATGAGGGCTTTGAGAAGGCGGGCAAAGTTGAGGTAGCTCATTTTTCGCCGCATCGGCCATTCTCTTCTCCGGATCAACCCCTGAAAGCTGTCGATGAGGGAAAGAAAGGGCTCAATGTCGCGCTGCTCGTAGTAAACTTTGAGCATGAGCATCTGGGCGGAGATCCGGTAAAATGGATCGAGGAAATCAACCTGCTGGAGCAGGCGCAGGACTTCGCTGTGGCGCCCTTCGAAAAAACGGAGATGGGCGAGGTTGTAGGTGTAAACTGCTTCTTTGGCCTTCCCTTCGAGGCGCCCGGCATGGGATTCCATGAAAGAGGATGCCCAGGCGAGCTCACCAAGGCGCAGGGCAAGGGTCACGAGGTTTTTGAAGTGATTGGCAGAGAGGGTGTTGGCCTGCCACAGGAGGCCAAGGTCGAGCATGCGGCGGTAGAGGGAAAACATGTGGCCTTCGAAGGCCGGATCGCCCGCCCGGTATTGCTGGTTGCAGTAGTTGATGGCCTGGTTGTACACATTTTCGAGGTCGGCCTCCCGGAGAATGTGGTCGTTGGCCTGCAGCAAAAGGCGCAGTCGCTCAAAGTGCTGGCGATGGTCGGGCAGGGCCAGCATGCCATAGAGCCTGAAGTAGAGCTCTACTGTGGGCTCCAGGCTTGCCTGGTTGGCCTGGCAATACTCCACGGCCAGGGCCGGGAGGCCCGTGAGGGCGAATGCCTGACCAAAGAGCTCCTGCTGGTTGAGCCCCGAAACGGTGAGGCGCAGGGCGCGAAGCAGGTACTCGTTGCCGAGGTCGTGGAGGAAGGCATCCAGTTCTACCAGTTCACTGCGTTTTCCCGAGGTAATCGTCTTTACCAGGTCGAGCTCCTTCATGAGCCAGGCGTTGCGAAACCAGGTGGCATCCTTGGCAGGCTCCTGCTGAAGCAGATTGTCGAGCCTGCGGCGTTCCCCTTCGTAGATTTTGGGCAGGTTTCTGTGGTAGGCCGCTTCCATGCGCAGCACCCGAACCTGGAGCTCGTCCTGCTGCCATTGCTGCCAGGCGAGGAAGTCCATGAGCTGGTCGAGGAGGTATTTTCGCAGGGTGCGGAGGACTTCGTTCTGGTAAGGCTCACCGGGAAAGAGCTTGTCAAACAGCACTTCATCGAGGAGCTTGTCGCGGTCGAAATCCGGATAAAAAGGAAGGAGCAGGGTGAGCAGGCGCTGGGTATCGGGGTTCACGCCCGCCAGCCCTGAATGGATAAACTGCTGGTAGCGGTTCCATTCAGCGGGCTGCAACTGCCGCAGGGCTTCGTAGAGTTTGATGGGTTTGAGCATGAGGGGCTACGACAGACTGTACTTTTCCTTCAGGCTTTTGAGACTGATCAGAATCTCATCTACTGTTTCTTTCAATTCTGGCCCCATTCTTAACATTTCATCCGGGTACTCTTCCGGGTGAATGGCTGCAAAGGCAAACCAGAGCGGCTTCATTCGATCTTTGGTGAAAAAACGGAGCCCTGCTTCCCCGCAAAAATACTCATGAACGAGGGCATGTTGCTCCATCGCAATGAGCAGGGAAAGATAGAGCTGAATGTCCATTGGAAACTGCTCGTAGCTGTGGTCGTCAAACAGGAAGTGACGGGCAAGGGCCCATGAAGCCTCTGCCTGTCCGTTCCAGGCTGTTATGCAGGCAGCGGTATGGCAAAAGGCCGGATTTTGCGGGTCCAGTTCCAGTGCTTGCTGTATGAGGGAGAGGGCCTCTGATTTATTGTTTGCCAGCTTAAACAACAGCCAGGCAAGGGCATTGAGGCTTTCTTTTTCCCCTGCTGCCAGTGCCTGGCGGTAAGCATGTTCGGCTTTGGGGTAGTCGTGGAGGTCGTCGGAGTAGAGATCCCCGAGACATTCCCAGCCAGTTGCCAGTCCATATTTTGTTGCTGTCAGGTACAATTGTTCAGCCCTTTGGAAATCCTGGTAATCCCATCGGTAAATATGGCCCAGATACAGATAGGGGTAGCCATCATAGTTGCGAACCTGCACAGCATGCAGATAAGCTTCCTCCGCCTTGCGATAGTCGTCCTGACCATGGTACAGGGCGGCGAGAAAAAACCATGCCTCATTTTCTTTGGCTTCAATCGCTTGCAGATAGGATTGTCTCGCTTTTTCTGGATTGTTTAGGTTCAAGTGAAATAGAATTCCCAGATTAAACCATGCACGATGATTGCCCTCCCTGATAGACTCCCGGTATGCTTGTTCAGCTTCTTCAAAATCAAGAAGATGTTTCTGGTAAACTTCTCCCAGAATTGCCCAAGCCTGTGGCCTGTCGTTTTCCGCTGCCATTTTATAGGCCCGGGCTGCATTGGTATAGTCTTTTAAATGAATCCTGTAAATATCTCCTGCCAGGAGCCAGGCGTCGTTGTCTTCCTTCGGTCCTACCTTGATCAAATGCGTGATTGCCTCAGCCGGCCTGCCTACATTGACCAAAGACAGTCCGGTGAGGAACTCTGTCTTTCCGTCTCTTTCCTGGATCGCTTCCAATACAGTGAGGGCTTCAGAATGGTAGCCCCGCTTAATTAACATGTCAGCCTCCTCCACCAACTCCCTGTCCGACAAAGAGAGGTGATCTGCGAGTTCAGACCCGGATGCTTGCAGCAGTTCGCGGGTGACCAGGTTCAGGTTGTACCGGAGCTCCTGGGGGGCATTGGCTTTCAGGGCTTCTGTCAGCAGAAAGGCTTGGTCTGGGGCAAGTTGCTTGTTGCGGATGGCCTCCATGTGGTTGCTGGCCATGGCTGTCAGCATCTTCGTGTCGCACCATGCTTCGATGACCCGGGTGAGCCAGACAAGTCTCAATCTGTCGTGAGACTTTCTTTGCCTCATGAGGTACCAGATATTGAAAAAGCGCTCGCTGAGCTGGTACAGGTGGTTCTTCGTACTGGTCGGTAATCTCTCCACCAGGCCATTGCTGCAAAGTTGTTGTAACTGAGCCGATACCAGCTTGCTGTCGAGCCGGGTTTTGGCAGCTATTTCTTTGGTACTCGTGGCATCCCAGTTCATCGCAATGGCATGAACAATCTGCTGCTGCTGGGCAGCCAGATGATCCATTCTGTGCTTGTACAGAGGAGTTACCCTGTCCAGAATAAGGTCAAGATCCTGCAATACCTGCCCGGATTCATGATTGGAAATAATCTCAAACAACAGCATCATCGTGCGGATCACTCCTCCCGATAGCCTCCGTAAAGCTTCCACTCTGCCGGGATTCTCCTCCGCAATCCGCTGAATTTCTGCCTCTTTTCCGTGCAAACGGCCCATCATAGTAAGCAGATTTCTGGCTTCCTGGGCAGTGAGGCCATTGAGTTTGACCACCTTGAAAAATTCGTAAAACGGGTGTTTATAATCGAAAAAACCCTCCATCACCACCGATGAAGCACCGATGATGCGAAGATCTGAAGAGGTCATCAGCACCTCCCTCAGCCGCTGGGAATCGCGTTTGCCAAACTTTTGAAACAACTCTGCCATGTTGTCCAGCAGGATCAGCAGCTTTTTCCCGGATTGACGAAGGGCTCCGGAAATCAAATCAAAGCCATGGCGTTCATACTCGCCGGGATCTGAAAAGGGAATTGCTTTCATCTGATCATAAAGACCCTGAAAGCCTGGGTGCTTATCCGCCAGGTCAAGCGCAATGGTTTCCCAAAGTCCGCCAAGATCATTGACCCCATACAATTCCTCCGGGAACACAAGGGGAATCAGCCAGGTCTGGAGGGCAGAATCGGCTTCTACAGCATATTTCAACCGGAGCAAAAGAGTTGTTTTGCCCATCCCCCGCTGACCAACAATCAGGAGGTGCTGCTCTGGCCTCAGCATATCTGTGGTCTGGATGTCGCGGAAAATCCTGTCAAAATCCTGAATGCGGACGACAAAATGACGAAGAAGTTCTTCCCGGCTAAGCTGATGGGGGTTGAAAAGCTGGAACAAGTTTGACTGAACCTTCATGGCTAACTGATTTTGAATTTTTTCCACCACCGTGCCAGGATCGGAGACTGAAAGCGGAACTCTTTGCCGGGGTCAGAGACATACAGATATCCGTCGTACTGAAGCGCTTCCAAAACAGGTTGCGGAGCCAACACGCCTTTTTCCCGGGCGAGATCAAGGGCTGCCTGCCGTGAAAGGTAGCCTTCGTTTGCTACCACAGAAAGCAGCGCCAGCACAAAGCCAAGCTCTGTCGGGGGAAAGGCATCGTTCAGTCGGGCATAGTAGCTTTCAAAGTAGGTATTGTTCCTCTGGCGAATCATCTGATCCAGCGCATGATCAACATCTCCCTTCTTAATTGGCTGATGCGTTTGTTCAAAAACGTCAATCACTTCCTGCACTGCCAGTTGCAGAAAAAAAGGAATCAGCCAGGATATTTTCTGAAGTAAATAATCGATCACGCCATCTTCCCACTGAACCTTAGCAGAAAGGAGCAGCTTTTCGACCATCTCCCAGCCTTCTTCATGGGAAAGAGGAGGGACTTCTACCGGGTTCAAGTCATTGATGAGCTCCGGATCTCCGAGCTTATTGACAAGGGAAGGCAGGCCAATGGATCCGGTATAGATTACCCGCAGGGAGGGGGAAGATTTTTGACGAAAGGTCCTTTGCTTTTGCAAAAAGTGAATGGCTTCCTGGTTGCCTGATTTCTCACGGATGTTTTCTACAGTTTGAGGGAACTCATCAATCATCAGGACAATCGTTGCTCCTTCTGTGTCAATTTCCTTGAGCAGGGCTTCAAATGCGTCCTGATAGGTATCGCTGTTTCCCTCGCCTAATTCGACTTTCAAACCATCTGCGCCAAACTCAACTGTTCTAATTCTTTTCAGGAGTTGGTCCAGAGAGTTAAGGAGCTTGGTCGAACTCTTCTTCAGTTTAGAAACCGCACTGCTTCCCAGCAATTCTTTCAGCAGTGCTCTGTAAAACTCTTCCGGACTGTAAACAGACTCTGTGATTACGTAAACAAAGCAAAACCCTTCCCTTGGTGAATCCTCCAAAAACCTCATGATCGAGGTTTTACCAACCCTCCTTGGTGCTGACAATAAGATATTTGCCTGGCCTTCGAGGCGTTTATAAATGGTGGCTACTATCCGGTTTCTCGGAAAAAAATTCTCCCCTCTTGGCGCCTGTCCTACAATGTTTTTCATGACAATAAATTTATTGCCAATATAGAAGACAAAAAAATTATTGTCAACCGCGTTGGCAATAATTTTTTTTGTTAAACATCGGTTGGGTTCTTCTCCGCCATCCCCCCTAAAAACTCACTCCCATGCCCGCCCCAAACGGGATGAACAAGAACTCCTCATTGTAAAATCCGGGAAAAGGCAGGTGAACTGTTAACCGGAGGTTGAGGCGGCCCGAATGAAACGGCAGGGACCGGTACCCAAACACCGGATATATGAGCAGATGCTGCCTTTCTTTGCCCAGCAAACCGCGCCCGCCCAGGCCAAATTCAAAGAAATCTTCTCCATCCCCAATGTTGGCCGTGAGGTGATGCGCAACAACAATGAACTTTTCATCGGAAGGGCAGAAAATATCAAAGCAAAACTCATTCTGGTACCCCAGCCCCAGCCTCGCGGAAATCGCAGCATCGGGGGTGATAAAAACCTGCCGGTCGTAGTTCACTGTGAATAAAGCACCGTCGCCCACCAGGCTGACATACACGCTGTTCACCGGCCTTCGGCTCTCCTGCGACAACACAGAGGACATCAGGCAAACAAACAACACTGCGAGAAGTGGTTTTTTCATTGGTCGTGCGTGGTTGTGGTATGAAGCAGAAAGCTTGTTACTGCCCTTCTGCTTATTTATTGAAGATGAGCCTTTTTTGTGAAATGGCAAAAGTCCGGGTTATTTTTTTGAAGACAGCATCCCCGCCCTGTGCTACTCAGGGAAAAAATACGTCTGCCGGGCAGATGCTTTCCCGCTAAAAGGTAACCCTCATGCCCAGGCCTGTCCCGGTAGAATACCACCGGATGTGACTTTGCTCCCAAACGGAAGCAGAGCCCCGAACCCCCCTGTTGTAGATCCTCATGGCTTCACCGGATTTCCTGGAAAAACTCTGAGAAAATGGCAGGGAAACCACGAGCAGCATGCCGCCAATGGTAAGCAAATTCGTGTTCAGTTCGCCTCCCCCCAGTGCGCCCCCCAGCGACCAGCCCAACAAAAACGCTCCGGGAATCCCGATCGCATTCCCCAACATGTAGTGAGTCCGGGCGGTTCTCATGAGCTGGTAGGCTTCCGGGTTGGGCTTCATGGCTGAGACAGCCCCCGGCAGATAGAACCATTGTGTTCCCATTTGGAATTGTAAGCCGCTCAATGTCCTTTTCATGGAAATGGTATCCGCGCTTGTCTGGCCCCAGGCTATGGGAAAGCCTGCCCCCAGAACGAGCATCATCGTGGCGATTCTGATGAATATGCTTTGCATGATTTGGCTGCTGTTAATGTGATGAAAAAGCAATAAAACGAAGATTGGCTATTTTTTGCAGACGGGCAAGAGCCTGAAAAAATTTTACCTCCCATCGAAGCCACCGCTGTTTCGGGGATGATTCACCACAGATCCACACAGATTTCCCACAGATGGCCACAGATTCATTGCCGGCTCAACTGAAATGGCAAAGAGGGTACTGGTAAATCGCTTTCGCGGCCTTCACTTTCCAATACAAAACTTCCCGAAAATATTCCCCAGCACCTCCTCCGTGCTGATATCGCCCGTGATCGTGCCCAGGTGATGCAGCACGGTGCGGATGTCGATCGACAGCAAATCGCCGGGCAGGCCATGTGCCAGCCCTGTTTTCACGTCGAGGAGGGCGGCTTCGGCCTGCTGCAAGGCGTTCAGGTGCCGCACATGGGAAATGACCACCTGCCCCGGCAGGTCGGCCCCCAGGTCCCGCACTGCTTCCACCATCCAGGTCCGCAGGCCGTCGAGGTGGCTGCCTGTTTTGGCCGAAATACCCAGCCAGGCGTAGCGCAGGCCCGGCAGGTCGTGGGCTGCCACATAGCCTTCGGGGTCGGGGATCTGGTCAAATTTATTCCCCGCCAGCACCACCGCCACCCCGGCCGGGAGCGAAAGGGCCTCCACGGCTTCCTGGGCCATTTGCGGGGTTTCTTTTATGGCGTCAAACAAATACAGCAGCACCTGGGCTTTCTGGGCCAGCCCGATGCTCCGGCTCACGCCCTCCGCTTCAATCTGGTCGGTTGTGTGGCGAATGCCTGCGGTGTCCATCAGCCGGAACTCAATGCCGTCGAGCAGCAGCCTGTCCTCGATCACATCGCGGGTTGTGCCGGGAATGTCCGACACAATCGCGCGGTTGTCCTGCAGCAGGGCGTTCAGCAGGGTGGATTTGCCCGCGTTCGGCTTGCCGAGGATCACCGTGGGGACGCCCTGCTTGAGGGCATTGCCGAGGCGAAAGCTCTGGATGAGGGAAGAAAAATGCGCCAGCATGTCGTTCACAAGGGTTTCCAGCTGGCTGCGGTCGGCGAATTCGACGTCTTCCTCCGAAAAATCGAGTTCCAGTTCGATGAGGGAGGTAAAATCGAGCAGGCGGCTGCGAAGCCGGGCGAGGTCCTGGCTCACACCACCGCGCAACTGGTTGATGGCCAGCTGGTGGGCTCCCTGGGAGGAGGAGGCGATGAGATCGGCAACGGCCTCGGCCTGGGCGAGGTCCATGGCACCGTTGAGCCAGGCGCGGCGGGTGAATTCACCCGGTTCGGCAAGCCGGGCCCCGGCGGCCAGCAGCAGGCGCAGCGCCTCCCGCAAAATGTAGGGACTGCCGTGGCAGGAAATCTCCACGAGGTCTTCGCGGGTGTAGGAGCGCGGCGCCCGGAACAGGCTCAGCAGCACCTCATCCACCACCCGGTCTCCTTCCCGCAGCTCGCCAAAGTGCAGGGTGTGGCCTTTCGCCTTCGTCAGCTCCTTCGAAAAGAGGCTGTTGGCAATGGCAATGGCCTGCGGTCCCGACATCCTGATCAGGCCCAGGGCCCCGATCCCCACCGGTGTCGCCAGGGCCACAATGGTATCTTCGTGAAGGTTCATGCCGCAAAGATAGGGAATGAGGCGCTCCGCTCAGGCTCCTTTCTGGCTTCCTGATCCGGGAGAATGGAGCCAGCTGTCAGACCTTTCTGTTCATGTTCCAGGTGCCGGTGGAGGGGGGATTGATCGAAATCAAACCGAACAGAATTTTTTTGCTTTCCATCCTCCAAACCCCGTCAAATCGCCCGGAAATCGCGTCGAGAGTGCCGGAGTAGTGAATGGCGGGCCCGGGTCCCCATTTCAGATTAGTTCTATCCGTCAGTTGGGTGGACCGGTATCGTTTGAGGAAGGTCATCTGATCTCCGTTCACCTGGCCCGTGATGTCAGCCGGATCTGCGTTGAGGCCAAACCCATGGGTGTCTCTGGCGATTCCGGTGATGGAATGGCCGTTTTGGTGAAGCTCCAGGTCAAACCAGAGGAGTTTACCACTGTGTTCGCCATACTCAGGGCCGAGGGCAAGCTCTCCGCTCCATAATCCGGAAACGTCCATAGGGGGATGGGTGAGAAAAAAGGAATGCGTTACAGCTTCACAAAAATCTTCCTCCGGTACATCCACCACACGGGCACAAACACAATGGCGGTGTAGAGCAGGGCCCAGAGCAGCGACACAAAGGTGCGGTCGGGCCCGATGGCCTCCAGCCCATCCATGAAGCCGCCTTTCACACTGCTGCTGCCAATCGGGATGCTGAACAAATCGCCGATGGTGCCGTGGATCACATAGGCCGTAATGGCATTCGCTCCAAACACCTGAGGCACAAAAATCCAGCTTTTCCAGCCTTTTACATCCAACAGCCACACCAATACCCCGAGGGTCATGCTGGCGAGTCCGGCGGTGTACATCACAAAGGAACTGCTCCAGAGGTTTTTGTTAAACGGAAAAACCCAGTCCCACACGTTCCCGATCGTCATCGCGGCGAAGCCGAGCAGCAGCAGCCAGAAAGCCTGCATTTGTCTGTTGTCCTTCGACAGGAGGATCCACCCGGCCATCATGCCCAGCAGGCCCGTGGCGATGGAGGGCAGGGTGCTGAACAAACCTTCGGGATCCCAGGCTTTTTCATAGAGCCTTCCGGGCACGAGCAAACGGTCGAGCCAGGCTTGCAGATTGGTTCCCGGCTCGAAGTTTCCGGCAATGAAGCCGTCGCCCAGTTGCACGAGGCCCGAAACGGCCACCGGCCCTCCGGCCCGCATCACCTGCCCTGTTGCCAGGGCTTCGCGGATCACTTCGTCAATCGGCACGGGCAGAAAGGCCATCAGGAGCCAGTAGCCGAGCAGGAGGC
The DNA here is from genome assembly GCA_041741415.1 of Bacteroidia bacterium. Lineage (GTDB taxonomy): Bacteria > Bacteroidota > Bacteroidia > J057 > J057 > JANQTF01. Next base: position 64,184 of record JBGSKC010000007.1, read on the forward strand.
CCGCGGCGATCCAGCGCTGGGTTCGTTCTGTTGTGTAAAAAAACAGCAGGGAGCAGGCCAGAAACACCAGGGCGATCCGCTGGAGCACACCCGGAATGCGCAGTTCGCTAAAGTTGAAATCGGGAATGAGGGTGAGCAAAATGCCGAGGCCAAAGATCATGGCCGACCGGCGAAACACCTTGCCGAGCATGGATCCTGGCTGCTGGCCTTCTGTTTTGCGGCGGGAATAAGCCAGCACAACGGACACCCCGACGATGAAGAGGAAAAAGGGAAAGACGAGGTCGGTGGGGGTGATGCCGTGCCAGGGAGCGTGGCGCAGCGGCGCATAGACGTGGGCCCAGTCGCCGGGGTCGTTAACAACGACCATACCGGCGATGGTGAGGCCGCGGAACACATCGAGCGACAGCAGCCGGGAAGAAGGTTGGAGGGGGGAATTCATTCGGCGAGCAGGGATTGGAGGTGGAGGTTCAGTTCGGCGGCGTCGCGGGCGATCCATTCGGCACCCTGCTCACGCAGCCTCCGGGCATGATCTCCGAAGATATGAGAAGCGCCGAGAAAACCTATCACGGACAGGCCTGCTGCCCGCGCGGCGGTGACGCCCGCCACGCTGTCTTCCACCACCACGGTATGGCGGGGTTCGAGGCCGAGTCTTTCCAGCGCGAGGAGGTACACGTCGGGATGCGGCTTGGGCTTGCCAGCCTCTTCGGCGGAGAAAATGCGCCCTTCAACCTTATCGCTCAGCCCGGCCAGGGCCAGGGAGTTGGCCACATGACCCAGCCCCGAGTTCGACACAATCGACACTGGCAGTGGCAGTTCGTTGATCAGCTCGCCCATGCCGGCAATGGCCTTCAGCTCGTCCCGGAAAGCAATGTGATGCTCGACTTTGATGCGGGCATAAAAATCGTCGGGTTGGGCTGTGCCCAGCTCCCCAAACACTGCGGCCAGGATATCGGTCTCCAGCATTCCGGCAAAGCGCGTGCTGTGGGTTTCCTCGTCGCTGTGGTAGCCGAATGGCGCCAGCATGCGCAAAGCGATGCGCGATGCCAGGATTTCGCTGTCAACGATCACACCGTCGCAGTCAAAAATGAAGTGTCGGAGAGAGAGGGGCATGGGGAGAGAAGTTAGCTGCCCACACGCCGCAGGCAGAAGGAGAGGCAAAGCTAAGCAGTTTGGGGGAAAAGACGCCTGGTGTCATCCTTCGGCGACGGCCCTTGAGGGCCTGCTCACCATGACAGACGGGAGGCGTCGCCGTTCCTGAGCTCCAGAGGAGCGTTATGTTAATAGCCGCAGGCGATCTCAGCCCCCACAGTAGAGACGCACGGCCGTGCGTCTCTACTGTGGGGAGGTCGTGCCATGACATTCCCGGCGACCTGGAGGTCGCCGGAGGGGATTTTTCGCGGGCGCTGCCGTGGCTACAAAGCTTGCACCCCGCTGGGGTGCGGTTTCACCTGGGCCGCAGGGCGCACCGCCGGAACACGCCCCCCAGCCTCCGGCCAAGCCCTGAATGTTTACAATTTCTTTGGATTCTAACGGTATAACTTCAGGGCTTAGGGTTTCACCTGGCCTCTTCGCCTCCTTCCGGCCCATCGACGTGCTCAGGGAACGGAAGCGCGCCATACCATCACAAAGCAACCCTGCCCCTTCCGGCACCGTGTTGTAAGCTTATCTCTGTTCTCCGGCTTGCTTTTGCACAACATAGACGAAATGTATAGTATTGTGAACAATACGGCATTTTGCAGAACACATGCAGGAAAAGAACACAATCATCTTTCTCAGTGCGAACCCCAAAGGTTCGCGCGATGGCTATGACCGGGAACTGCGTGAGATGCGGGGCGCGCTGGACCGCAGCAAGAAACGCGACAGTTTTGAAATCAAAGTCGTTACTGCTGCGCGGACAAAAGACTTGTTTGATGCTTTGCTCACCAACCCCTGGGGCCTGCATATCTGCGGCTGGGGAATGAACACCGAAGGCCTGGAACTGGAGGAGGGAGGCCTGGTACGCCCCGGGGCGTTTGCGGAGATTGCGAGGCTGACAAATTCGCTGCACCTGGTCTTTTTCAGCGCCTGCTATTCAGACGACCTGGTGCGGGCCACCTCCGAGCATATCCCTTTTACGGTTGGCATGCGCGACAATCCGGCGCAGGAGGTGATGCAAATCTTTTCCATCCGCTTTTACGATGCCTTGTTTTCCGGACGCAATGTGGAGGACGCTTTTCATTTAGGCAAGGCCGGCAGCGCCATGGAAAACCTTTCCGACTTAGACAAACCCCTGATATTCAAGCGACAAGAACTACCGGACGACCTGCCGTCCTGGCTGGGGGAGGATACAGAACTGGGTCATTTTATCAGCAGCCTCCAGCCCGATGGGGTGGCTTTCCTCGACCAGATCAATGCCGACCGCCGCAAGGAAAGGAGGGTGTATCGCCAGCGGATCGGGGAACAACTCAATACCGCCTTGCCCCTCCAGCTCCTGCTGCTGCCTGTCTGCCCCGACCAGAAGCCGGAGAGTTTCATTGAACGGATGGCGCTGGAATGGGCAGAGGAGCAGGAAACGACGGTACATTTTCGCAAACGCATGCCGGAAAATCGCCTGCATGTGGAGAAGTTGTCGGATACTTTCACAAAAGACCGCAAACAGACCCAAAGCTACTTCGCCGAGCTGGCGCAACTGCCCGCTGCCGAGCAATTCGACCTGCTGCTGGGGCCGGGCAGCCGCATTTCGGGCATGGAATGGCTGGCTGCCTGCTTTGCCTGGGAGGAAGACGGCTGGGACGAACAGGAGGTGCGGAGGTATTTCAACTGGCTGACCGGTACCTATTTCCGGCAGCTGCCCCCGACTCCCCACATGGTGCTGATCTTCGTGGTGCAGATGCGGGGGCTGCACCAGCGCAGCGGGCAAAACCGGGTCATCAACGAAATGACCCGGCTGGCAGCCGAGTTTCAGGACCGCCACCTGCGAATTTTCCTGCCACCCGACGAGGAAGAGCCCTCCGCGGAGATGGTGACGCGGCAGTTCCTGCCTGTGGGCCTCAACGACCTGGAAAACTGGCTCGAATCTAAGGGCCTCTCCCGCGATTACGCTGAGCCGCTCCTGGACCGGATGGTTTCAAATCTCAAAGGCAAAGAGCAGGAACGCTATCAGCAGGAAGAACTCATTGACATGCGCCGCATGGAGCAGCTCCAGCGGGCCTTTTATCGCATCCATTCCAAACGCATATAATTTCCGCCCATGGCCTTCACCGAATATACTCCTTCCGGCACCTCAGGCGAGCTCCCGCAGCCGGTCAGCCTGCCCGGCCGCTTCGCCCCGGATGCCTATGTGCCTTCGCCAGAGCTGGCCGCAGCCGTCAACGTTGCCCTCACCCTGGGCCTGCCCCTGCTGCTCACAGGCGAGCCGGGCACCGGCAAGACCCAGCTTGCCGCCCACATCGCCTGGCAGTTTGGCCTGGGCGAACCACTCGTGTACAACTGCCGCACCAGTTCCACAGCCACGGAACTGCTCTACCACTACGACTCACTGCGGCACTTTCAGTACATCCAGACCCGCAGGGAAGAACTGAGCGACGCCCAGGTAGAGGAAAAATTCATTCGCTACCAGGCCCTCGGAGAGGCTATCCGCAGCGGCACCCGCCGCGTGGTGCTGCTCGACGAGATCGACAAGGCTCCCCGCGACCTGCCCAACGACCTGCTCTTTGTCCTCGACCGCCTGGCCTTCGAGGTGCCGGAGGTGAATGCCTCCTACCAGAGCGAGGCCAGCGTCCGCCCCGTTGTGATCCTCACTTCCAACTCCGAAAAGCTGCTGCCCGATGCCTTTCTGCGCCGGGTGGCCTATTTTCACATCCCTTTTCCGAAAGACAGGCAGCTCCTCGACATCCTCAGCCGCAAGGGCCTGGGCTTCTCAGAAACCCAGCTTAAAGCCATTATCAGGCACTTTGAAGAAGTGCGGCAGGTTGTGAAAAAGAAAAAGCCCGCTACCGCCTAGCTTGTCTTCTGGGCGGCGGCTCTGCATGCCAAAGGCTTCCCCGGAGAGAAACTGACTGACCCCGAAGGCCTGAGCGCCGCCGACCGCCGGTTTCTCGCGGCCTCCTATGCCGTCCTCGCCAAGGACAAGGACGACCTCACCCTGCTCATCAAAGACCTGAACGGATAAACCCCTGAACCCCTCACCTGCATATCGCCTCCTGGCCGCCCTGATGGAGCGGCTCCCGCGCGAGGGCTTTCGCCTGGGTGTGGATTCCTATGTGCGTGTGCAGGACCTGCTGCGCAGCCTCGACCCGGAGCAGCGCGACGACCTGGACCGGCTGCCTTTCCTGCTTGCGCCCCTGCTTTGTCACAGCGAGGCCGATCAGGCAAGGCTCTACCAGCTCATCGCGGAGGAAAGGCAGCGGCTGGCTGAACCTGGCAGGGAAGGAACAGGGGGAGGGGAACAGCCCGAAGCAGGCAATGGCCGGGCCCGCCGTGTCTTGCTGTTAGCCCTTATTGCCTCCTTCCTCCTGCTCCTGGCCTTTCTGATCTGGCGGCCCTGGGCAGCGCGGGTGCTGCCCCCGGAGGAAAAGCCCGTAAGCCTGCGCAGCATCTGCCTCGACACTACGCACACCGGGCTGGAGGTGCAGCTCCATGACAGCCTGCGTCCCTATACCCTCAACGACGGGCAGGGAGGCAGCTTTTCCCTCCGCTACGGCCTTGATACCCTGGGCTTCTACCCCGACAGCCTGGCCCTGCGGGTACTGATTCAGGACAGCAGCGGATCCATCGTGGACAGTTTTCTGCTCGCGGCCCAACCTTGTGCGCAGCCTGTTTCGCAGCCCCGGAAAGAGCCCGAAACCACCCGCCTTGACACCCTTCCCGTCCGGATTTCCGACCTCTCGGAACTGCCGGAGGCAGAAGCCGAAGCCGCATGGCGGACCTGGCTGCGGAACTACCGCTGGCCGCTCAAGCTCGGGTTTATCCTCCTGGCTGCCGGGCTTGCCGCCCTGCTGCGCTGGCTTCGCCTGCGCAGGCGCAAGCTCTACGCACGCCAGCGAGAGGAAAACGAACGCCCGCCGCTGGCCTGGCAGCCCGACTTCCCGGCACCGGAGGTCGAAAGCGGCGAAAACTTTGCCCTGCTGGCCCGCGAGCTGCGCCGCCGCGAGGTCGCTGACAGCTGGGGGCTGGACCTCACAGCCACGCTGCGCGCCACCCTGCGGCAGGGCGGCCTCATCCAGCCCCGCTACCGCCAGCGCGAGCGCCCGCCCGAGTACCTCATCCTCATCGACCAGCACGCCATTCAGAACCACCAGGCCCGCCTCTTCAACCTCATCTATGAGACGTTGCTGGGTGAGGCCGTATTCGCAGAGCGCTTTTACTACGACGGCGACCCGCGCCGGGTCTGGAGCCCGGAGCACCCCGAAGGCCTGGGCCTGCAGGAGCTGTTGGGCCGCTATCCCAGCCACCGCCTGCTGATTTTCGGCGACGGGGCCCGTTTCCTGTCGCCTGCCAGCGGCAAACCCCAGCCCTGGACCAACGCCCTGGCTGGCTGGGAGCGCCGTGCCCTGCTGAGTCCCCGCGCCGTGGCCGACTGGGGCCAGCCGGAACTGGCCCTCGGCCAGCTGATGCTGCTGTTGCCCGGCGGC
>JBGSKC010000008.1:0-20887 GCA_041741415.1 Bacteroidia bacterium
CAGGCTTAGCCATCGTTCTGCCCTCCAGATTTTTCCTTAATATCGCACATTTCCGGGGGATATCCCAGCGTTTTGGCTCCCTTTTTCTGCGTTTCCAAGCTGTGGGGGCCGATTTTGGGGTTGTTTAGGAGCGACTAAATAAGGTCACCTTGCTTCGCTCAAGCTCAATCGGGTAGAATTTCTGCACCCACATGCTGCCGTCCCAATGCGAGCAGGAGAGCACCACCTGTACCTCCAGGCCGATCAGCTGATTTTTCCGCTCGTTTACCACCCGAAATTCAAAAGCGTTGATATCCTGATATGGGGCGATCACGGCGTGGGGACTAAAGTTAATTTTTGCACTGGGTCTTGAAAAACGGCCAAAAGCCACCCCCGTGGCAAGGGCAAACCCCAGCAACCCGATCAGGGCTTCAAACGAGGCAAGGAGATTGGCCATGTGGCCGCGCGGAGCAATAGCCCCATATCCAACCGTGGAAAAGGTCTGAACACTGAAGTAAAAGGCTTCGCCAAAATGATCAATCCAGGATGCCTCCGGCCCGGAAGTACCTGCCAGATGCTCGATCCCCACTGCCAGATAAGCCGCGGCAAACAAGGCATTTACCAACATGAAAAACAGGGTCACGACGAGCAAAAACTTGCCCCACGACAACGAAATGAGCAGTTGATAGGGGTGAATGGACCGCCAGCCGGCACCCGACCTGCGCACATTGAAGCTGCCGTCGCGGTTGATCAAACGCCGGACATCCTGCCCGATTTTATTGCCAAACCCAAGATCCTCGGCTGGCGAAGCATTGGCTTGGGGCTCAAAGCTGTAAGGAAAAGATTGATTGTTCATGACGCTGAGGGACAAGCCCGAAACGATTTGATGGGTAGTTAATAAGGCAGGCAGTGCCAGCGAAGCCTTGTCAGCGGTCGAGCCACTCCTTGAAAGCAGCGACCTTTTCCCTCGCCACCAGCACCTCTTCGCCCGCGTGATGCTTCAGGCTGAGACGGTAGCGCCGGTTGCTAAAGGCAAGGATCTCTTCGATGGCCTCAAAGCGAACCAAAAATCCCCGATTTACGCGGAAAAAATCCTGCGGACTCACTTGTGCTTCGATTTCGCCGAGGGTCGGCTCGATGATGAACCGCCGCTGGTCCTTCGTTTTGAACAGGGTCACCTTGTCTTCGGAGTAAAAATAAAGGATGTCATCCGTGGGAACCGACACGAGCTGTTCCCCTTTTTTAGCCAAAAACCGGGTTTTGAACGGGCTTTTTTCCTCCTTAAGCGTGGCAGGCTTCATCAATTGCTGAAGCACCTCCATGTCGATCACCTGATAGGGCGGAAGCTGCTGCCCCTTTTGGAACCAGTTCACGTAGCGGTCGAGGGCCTGGGCAAGATCTTCGTAGCCGATGGGCTTGAGCAGGTAGTCGATGCCGTTGGAGCGAAAGGCACGCAGGGCGTATTCGTCGTAGGCGGTTGTAAAAATGACGGGGCACTCCACCTGCACCTGGTCGAAAATGGCAAAACTAAGGCCATCGGCGAGGTGAATGTCGAGGAGCAACAGGTCGGGGCTTGGATGCTGCTGAAAATAGGCCACGACCTCCCGGACAGACTCCAGCCTGGCGAGGATTTCAATATGAGACTCATACCGATGAACGAGCGACTGCAGGTGTGCAGCGGCAAGGGGTTCATCTTCCACCATCAGAATCTTCATGGGCAGGCAGGGTTTGAGCAGATTCGGTAGGAATAAGGGGAATGAACACCTCAAACCGGCCATTGCTCTGGTGAATGCTGACTTGGCGCCCTGACAAAAGCAGGTATCGCTTGCGGATGTTTGAAAGACCCACTCCTGTCGATTCGGCGGGCATGGTCCGGGGCTGGATGGGGTTCGACACGACCACATGATGGCCATCGGGGGCGAAGTAAATGCGGAGAGAAAGGGGATTGGCCTGAGAAACCTCGTTGTGTTTGAAGGCATTTTCGGCGAGCAACTGCAAGGTAAGTGGTGCTACCATGTAGCCGTCCAGTGCCGGGAGGTCGATGTCGATCCGGAGGTTATCGCCAAAGCGGATTTGCATCAGAAAAAGATAGGAGCGCAAAAAGGTGAGCTCCTGGTCGAGCGGCACGAGCGAATCTTCGGAATAGGAAAGAATGTAGCGATACATGCCGGAGAGCTGGTGAATGAACCGCGTTGCGAGGTCGGGGTTTTGGTGAACGAGGCTGCTCAGGGCGCTCAGGCTGTTAAAGAGGAAGTGGGGCTGAAGCTGATTTTTAAGAGAAAGATACTGGGAGTGGAGCTGTTCGCGGGCAAGGCGTTCTGCGCGGAGGCTGGCTTCCCGCCAACCCAGCAAAAAGGCCCGGGAATGCAAAAAAAGGCTGATGATGGCCGTGATGACGATGGAAGAAATGACGGTTCCAGCCATCCAGGGGGCATCCCAGGGCCTCCCGCCGGTGAGAAAGTAAAAATACCCCATGTACAGAACCAGCACCGCAGTCACTGTGTAAAAAACGGTAGCCAGCAGGCCCCAGCCGAAGCGCTGATAGGGCTTTTCCAGCCAGGGGAGGCGATTATCCAGCCACCACGAAAGCCAGCCATTCCCTTCCCAGAGGGCAAAACTCATGATCGTACCAAACAGGATCGACTGAATGCTGTCTGAAACAGTAGCAAAGCAATCATCCCCGCAAAAAAACAAGGGCACGGCGCCCCCAAGGGCCACGTACACAAGTATCCGGCGAAAAAAACCCGGGAACACCCGGTAAACATCTCTTGATTTTGCAGCCATTGGGAGAAAATTGACAACAAATTTCTCATGAAGCAAGCTCATGGTATTGTTGGAAAAGAAAGAAATCCGGTTTCCATCGATTTCCCTGGATTCCACCCCCTCTTCCTTTCCTTTCATCAGTTATCCGAAATGCGCCGCAGTGTAGGCCTTCTGCCGGGGGTTTGCTACCTTTGGAGGTGATTCCCGGAAGTGCTCTCCGGCAAATGACCTCCTTCGCCTATGTTTTCGACCCAACTCCACCTCAGCTCTGAAGAAGCCATCCGCCTGGAAGAACGCCACGGCGCTCACAACTATCACCCCCTGCCTGTGGTGTTGTCGAGGGGGAAGGGAGTATTTCTCTGGAGCCCGGAAGGCAAACAATACATCGACTTTCTTTCCGCCTACAGCGCTGTTAACCAAGGCCATAGCCACCCTAAAATCGTACAGGCCCTGATCGATCAGGCTGCCATCCTCACCCTCACCTCCCGCGCCTTCCACAACGACGTGCTCGGACCCTACGAGGCCTACCTCACCCGGTTGTTTGGCTACGACAAGGTGTTGCCCATGAACACGGGGGTAGAAGCCGGAGAAACTGCAGTTAAGCTGGCCAGAAAATGGGCCTATCAGGTCAAGGGCATTCCAGACAATCAGGCCAAGATCCTGTTTGCCTCCGGTAACTTCTGGGGCCGCACCCTCGCAGCCATCTCCTCTTCCACAGACCCCAGCAGCTACCGCGGATTTGGACCCTACCTGCCAGGCTTTGAAATCATTCCCTACAACGACCTCCAGGCTTTGGACCGCGCCCTTGAAGATCCCAATGTGGCGGCTTTTATGGTGGAACCCATTCAGGGAGAAGCCGGGGTGGTAGTGCCCGACAAGGGTTACCTTCGCGGCGTAGCGGATCGCTGCCGGGCCAAAAGGGTTCTTCTCATCGCCGATGAAGTGCAAACAGGCCTTGGCCGCACAGGCGCGATGCTGGCCTGCGACCATGATGGCGTTCGCCCGGATGTTTTGGTGCTGGGCAAAGCCCTCTCCGGCGGCTTGCTGCCAGTTTCAGCCGTGCTCGCCGATGACGAAATCATGCTCTGTATCCAGCCAGGAGAGCATGGCTCCACCTATGGCGGCAACCCCCTCGCCTGCAGGGTGGCCATGGCAGCCCTTGACGTGCTGGTAGATGAAAAGCTCGCCGAACGGGCCGCCAAAGCCGGAGAAGAATTTCGGGGCCGCATGTTTGCCCTGCAGTCGCAGCGCCCCGACCTCATCGCAGAAGTGAGGGGCAAAGGGCTCCTGAACGCTGTCGTGATCCACGACGACTCCGAGGGCGACACCGCGTGGAACATTTGCCTGGCGCTGGCAGAGAATGGCCTGCTGGCCAAGCCCACACATGGGCATATCATCCGGTTTGCACCGCCACTTGTGATCAGCGATGAAGAAATGAGCCTTAGCTGCGACATCATTTCGCAAACGATCTTGGATTTTCGCCAATAATTCAGCACGTTAGCACGTACTCCCTTATTATTCAGGAGATTGGCTTTATGCAAAGCATTCGGCACGCTGCCTTCCTCTGGCTTGGGTTTCTCTTTTTTCCAGCCGCCTATGGGCAGCAGGTCGTTGATTTGCTCGATCAACCCATCCGGGTGCAGCCTGTTAAGTATGTGCTGTGGGAAATCTCCGGGCCGCGGCTGCGGCAGCCTTCCTACCTCTACGGCATTTTGTACAAAGTCCCGGCAAATGCCTTCTACATGGTGCCAGGCCTCACTCCTGTGGTAGGAAAAGTGGACAGGCTTGTGATGGAAGTGCATCCTGCCGACACCGACCGTGATCATTTGTATCGGGGAACTGTTCCCATGGATTCCACTTTAGAGGAGCTTCTCCCCCGGCGCGATTATGTGGCGTTAAGCGATTTTGTGCGCGACAGCCTATCTGCGGTTTCCCTGCTGAAGCTCATGCGGCGGTACCAGCCCTTGTTGTTGTCGCGGCAGTTTATGTGCGACTTTTGCCTGGGGTTTAATGAGCAGGATCCACCGATTAACTATGAGCAATACCTTTTTCAGGTAACCCATTTGCCGCTCACCCCCCTCTCCAATGGCTGGGCACGCGATGCAGACCTGGAAATGTATAGCTTTCAGGAGCAGACAGATTTGCTCATGAACACCCTGCGCAACAAGCGGCCTCTCTGCCTCAATTATCAGGAGCTGCTCAAAGCCTACTGGCGGCAGGATCTTGAAAGCGTTTGGGCTTTGTCGCAGTCTGTGCCCGACTTCGGAAATAACACCGCCACCCTTGTAGACGCCAGAAATGCCGAATGGATGGAGCTCCTCCCAACCATGATGGAGCGCGAGCGGGTGCTCATTGCCGTTCACGCTGTGCATTTGCCCGGAGAATATGGGCTGATCCATCAGTTGCGGAAAGCGGGGTATGAGGTGAGACCTGTGGTCCAGTGATGACAGAACGGGAGAGTTCTGGGCTAAGCAGATGAATTCGGCATTTCGAGGGAGGCAGGCGAAGGGGAATGCAGGAAAGGCTTGCTGAAAGCTTTTATCTTCTTGCGGAATCCGTCAAATTTGGAACGGGACTTGCAACTGTTTTTTGTTCCAGTTGCTTTTCCCTTTCATGCCAATACCCTACCAATCAGCGACTCCCTTCGCTCAAGATCCCTCTATACCCTCCTGCACAGTGTCACAGGAAGCCGATCCGGCTTGGTTGCAGCGCTCACTGGAGCAATTGATCCACAAAACAGCGCACGACCTCACGGCTCCGCTGGCTTCTATTTCCGGCCTGACACAAATCGCCCGCCTGAGCCAGTCGCAGGAGGAGATACACCATTACCTCGACCTGATCCAGGGCCAGTCAAACAAACTCATGGGCCTGCTCGGTGAGCTTGTCGAAGTAGGGCAGCTTCAGTCGCGCCCCCCGGTTGCGATGCCGCTTGATCTTAAATCCTGCCTCGAAGACGCACTGGCTTCCGTGAGTGAGTGGCCCGAAACCCGCGACATGAACCTGGAGCTCCAGTCCGAACCCTTCGAAACCTTCCTCGACGCCCCCCGCCTGCGCAGCATGGTGCAACATTTGCTGGCCAACGCCATCCATTTTCAAGACCCTGCCAAGCCACGGAGATGGGTCAAAATCAAGGCCTCAGCCGAAAATGGTTTTATCCGGCTGGAGATCAAAGACAATGGCAAAGGCATGTCGGAAGCGTTTTTGCCAACGGCCTGCGACCTGTTTTCGCGAGGCGACCATACCTCCTCCGGCTCAGGGCTGGGATTGTATCTTGTCAAAGAAGCCGCCCGATCCATGGGAGCCAGCCTCCGGCTGGAGTCTGTCATGGGGAAAGGCACCAGGGTCATTCTCTCCATTCCACATGCAGGCAAGGCTGTCACGATTTCCGATCAACCCGGCAATCTGACCATTGGCGCATAAAAAATTTCCTCTCAATCAGCCATTTCTCTTCTGGTGAGAAAAAGGGTGCCGAAACTTGTACTTTAATCAGTCGGTACCCAAGTAAAATGCCTGAATGAAGGGAGGAATGCTATTCACAGCTCACCAAAAAAAGGGGCTGGCGCTGATTGCGGCCAGCCTGCTGATTGTTTTCGGCGGCCTGTATGCATGGAAGCTCAACACCGCACCCACTGTTGAGGTCGCGGACTCTTCTGCTGCCTGGATCGAAACTTTCGACCAGCCGGAACTACCTGTTCCTGCGGTCCTTCGCATTGATATCAACCTGGCCGACTCCATCGACTGGGTGCAACTTCCCGGCATCGGGCCTGTGCTGGCTGCCAGAATCGTGCGCTTCCGGGAAATGAAGGGCGGCTTTCACTCTGTGGATGACCTGCGCGACGTGTACAACCTCCCTCCCACCTTGCTGGAAGAACTACATGACCAGCTTTATCTCAACCCGAAAACAGTTCCATCGGGCAGGGTTGCGTTTAGCAAACCAGATTATCGCGGTCCGCGGCTGGACCTAAACGAGGCCACCGCCGCCGATCTGGAGCAGCTGCCAGGAATCGGGGCCGTTCTTAGCCAGCGAATCATCAACTACCGCGAAGCCAGGAGAGGATTTGATCATGTTGACGACCTCAAGAAAGTGTACCAGCTCAGCGAGGAAACCTTAGCGGCCATCCGGCCTTTTGTGTTTGTGGAGGCTGCTCCTCCCTCCCTGTCCCCGGCCACCGGGCAGTCTGCCTCCACTGCAAACTCAGCATTCGGTGAAACCAGAGGTGGGTCTGAGGCAGGAGAATCGTTTCCCCGTGCAGCAAAACCCGCCCTCGGCTCTGTTAACCTCAACGAAGCCGACTCAACCACCCTGGAGAGCTTGCCTGGCATTGGGCCCGTGCTTGCCCAGCGCATTCTGCGATATCGGCGCTTAATTGGCTTTTTTGCTGAAGTCGGGCAGCTCCGCCACGTGTATGGCATGACGGATGAGTTGTTTGGCCAGTCAAGCCCCTATTTCACAGTAGGACAGACGGACCATTTCCCGAAACGGGACCTCAACCGGGCTTTTGTGAAAAGCCTGGCGTTTTTCCCCTTCCTTGACCAGCAAATGGCCCAGGAAATTGTCGATTACCGGCGCGAGTTAGGGAGGTTTGACCGATGGGAAGAAGTAGCGCAGGTGCCTGGCATGGACGACAAGACCTATAAGGCCTTGCAGCAGTATTTTCATCTGTGAGGGGAATTTGAGTAGCTTGAGCTGCTTCCCTCACATGATCATTCGTCCTTCAACTACAGCAAACAATGTCTCTGCGCGATGAATTAGCCCTGCACATCCGGGCAGTCCCCGATTTTCCCATTCCAGGTATTTTGTTTCGCGACATCAGCCCGGTGTTTTTACATCCTGGCCTTGTCAAAGCCAGTATCGGGGCACTGGCAGCACCCTGGGTCGGAGAGGGTATTTCCAAGGTGATCGGAATCGACAGCAGAGGATTCCTGCTGGGTCCGCAGGTGGCAGGAGAGCTTGGGGCAGGATTTGTGATGGTGAGAAAAAAAGGAAAGCTCCCTCCCGAAACAGTTTCCGTTTCCTACGAGTTGGAATATGGGCAGGCAGAACTTGAGTCCACCCGTGATGCCTTGCGACCCGGCGACCGCGTGCTGATTCACGACGACCTCCTGGCAACAGGCGGCACCGCCGCAGCCGCAGCCAGCATGGTCAAAGACCTGGGAGCAGAAGTAGCGGGCTTTTGTTTTCTGGTTGGATTGCCGGGACTGGACGGACAAAGTCGCCTGACTCCTTACAGTGAGCGAATCCTGACCCTGATTGATTTTGGGTGAGGCCTGCAAATTGAGTAACTTTCAAGATTCATCAGATCAACCCCTTTTTCATGGACCCTATTCTTCAGCAAACGCCCCTCCAGCTCAACTTCCAGCTCAGCGAGAACCAGCAGATGATTGCCGACATGATTCGCCGTTATGGCGAGGACCGGCTTCAGGCAGTGGTGAGACACTACGACGAGTCTCAGGAATTCCCGCTGGAGATCATGCGCGAGTTGGGCTCAATGGGCTTGCTGGGCATCCTGGTGCCGGAAGAATACGGCGGCTCCGGCATGGGCTACATGGAATATGTGACCGCCGTTTCAGAAGTCGGTAAAATTTGCGGTGGCATTGGCTTATCGGTCGCAGCCCACAATTCCCTCTGCACCGGCCACATCATGAAATTTGGCAACGACGAGCAAAAAGAAAAATACCTGCCCCTGCTCGCTACCGGCGAATGGATTGGTGCCTGGGGCCTTACCGAGCCTAATACTGGATCCGACGCAGGGAACATGAGCACAGTGGCCGTTCAGGATGGAGAGTACTGGGTGCTTAATGGTGCCAAAAATTTCATTACCCACGCCATTTCCGGCCAGGTAGCCGTGGTGATTGCCCGCACAGGCGCTCCCAGGGCCAAAAACAATGCCACTGCTTTTGTAATTGACAAAGGAACTCCCGGCTTTCGCCCTGGCAAAAAGGAAGACAAGCTCGGCATGAGAGCTTCGGAAACAGCCGAACTGATCTTCGAAGACTGCCGCATTCACAAGAGTCAGGTGCTCGGCCAGATTGGCGACGGGTTCAAGCAGGCGATGAAAGTACTCGACGGCGGCCGCATCTCGATCGCGGCCCTCTCCCTTGGAATTGCGAAAGGAGCCTTTGAGGCAGCGCTGAAATACAGCAAAGAGCGGGAGCAGTTTGGCAAACCCATTTTTGAATTCCAGGGGATTTCTTTCAAACTCGCCGATATGTACACCCGGATTCAGGCAGGAGAACTGCTCACCTTCCGGGCAGCGCACCTGATCAACCATGGCCAGCCTGTAACGGAGGCCTCAGCCATTGCAAAGTACCACACCAGCGAAACTGCCGTGGCCGTAGCCAATGACGCCGTTCAGATTTTTGGTGGCTATGGGTACATCAAAGAATTCGGCGTCGAGAAATACTACCGCGATGCCAAGCTCTGCACCATTGGAGAAGGAACCAGCGAAATCCAAAAACTGGTTATTGCCAGAGAGTTGCTTCGATAAACGGAATACTATTTCAAAAAATAAAACGGCTCGCCAGCTCTGGCGGGCCGTTTTTGGTATCAGTTGATCCATTGACCCTTCCTTTTCTTTTCAGAAGATGTCAAAATCGTTACTTTCATGTTGGACTATTCCCTACTACAACTGCTCTTTATGCGATCCCTGGCTTTTTCCCTCACCCTTTGCCTGTGGCAATTGGGCGCTTTCGCCCAATTCACCACACCTGCCATCGATGGCGCCATCGCTCCGGGCGAATACGGCTCCACCACCAACGGCACCAACCAGCTTTCCAGCGGAGCCGCGACCTGGTACCTGACCTGGGACGACACCTACCTCTACCTCGCTGCCAACGGCGGCTGGACTCCAGCCAATGACGCCATTAATTTTTTCATCGACATTGATCCCACCTTCCCCGTCAACGCCAACCTCCCGGCCAATGGGAGCCAGACACGGGGAGTGTTTGATGACATCATCGCCCAGCTCCCCTTTAACGCTGATTATTTTCTGTTTGCCAAATCGGGCTATGATGCCTGCGCAACCGACGACGGAGCTTCCGGATGGAACACAGCCACTACGTTATCCATCACCAAGGCAGTCTCCGGCAGTACCATGGAGGTCCGCATTCCGTGGAATGACATCACCAGCGGAGCAGGCAGACCGGCAGCCTTCAATTGGTGCGCCTATTTTTCCTACGACAATGCCTTCGACGCCAACGGTACCTTCCAGCCTGTGCCTGTGGCCAATCCATCGGTAGCCAGCAATTCCAGCTTCACCACCCTCTGGTTGCACCACTATTTTTCCGTAACGAACACTGCCAACGGTACTGACAGACAGCCCTTTGAGTGGGAGTCAGTGACCTATCGCCAGGATAATTCTGCGTCGGGCACGGGCGGCTACCTCCTTCCCGCCGGGCGCTACTGGGACATCACCGTCAACGACAACAGCCCAAACAACAACGACAATACCGGCCTGATGTATGCCTACAACAACGACGAGGTATGCAACCGGATTCTCCTGAGCAACGGCACCACCTTCGTTCAGGGGGATATTTACGTCGGGCAAGGCTCGGGACTGTTCCCCGCCGACAACACCTCCGGCAACGTGCTGGCTGTGTTGACAATCGAAAACGAAGTCAGGCTGTTTAATTTTGGCCGGATTGATTTTGTGCCGGAGGTGAGCAATCCCGGCGATGAGAACAACCGCAGGATCAACCTCGTGGTTACCGACACCCTCACCATCATGCCCACGGCTGGCCTGGAAGTGGGTCTGTTTCGCCTGGGGAATATTACTGTGGGAACAAACGGCCTGCTGAGGGCCAGTCCAACAGCCACCGGCCTCACCGAATTTGAAATCACCCTGAGCACCGTTGACAACAACGGAACCGTCCAGTTCAACGGAGCCGCAGGCGCGCAGGTGGACCTGTTTACTAGGGGCTTCATGCCCGGGCAGGACAACGTTGTGTTCCTCACGAGCTCAGCCGGAACCGGGTTATTTAATCTGCATAAAATCCTGATTGGCAAGGAAGTAGGTTACCTTCGACCCGTATCCACAGCAGCTCCGGTAGAACTCTTTCTCACCGGAAACCTCGAAATTTACTCCAACCTCATTGCAAAAGATGGTACTGGCGAACTCAATTTCACCTTTCACGGCACCGGGCAGCAACTCATCACTGGTGCACTTGGCGAAACTTCCGAGACAGTAGTCGTAGCTACCCCTACCCTGCCAGTTGAGGTGGTGTTCAACAACCTCACCATCGACAACGACAACGGATTGGGCAACAACAATGATGGGGCAGATGTACATTTCGTTTCCTACGACAGCCTGGGCTTTGCCAACATCGACTGCTTCGTGGAGGGGGTACTCGCCCTGGTTTCCGGCGATTTGGTAACCCGAAACCGGGCTACGCCAGCGGGAGCTTATGCTGTTCACAACTTAACCCTGCCTGTGGGTGCGAATGTGATATTTACCGCAGCCACCAGCGACATCGGCGGCAATCCCAGCAGCTTTGTGGATGGGCCGCTCCGAAGAGAAATTGCCTCGGCAGTCTCCACCATCCTTGATTTTCCGGTGGGAAAAACCGGCACCCTGAACGGCATTTCTGTGGGCGACCACCGCCGCCTTCGGATGCAGGTGGACCCTGTCGCAGCGACCTCCCAGATTTACACTGCCGAGATGTTCATCGGCGACCGCAGCGGGGCCTATTCCTGGCCCTCCCCTACCCCGGAAATCATTGCCAACATTTCCAACATCCGGTCGTGGCGGGTTCAGGAATCGGTGCCTGGCTTTGCCCTCGATGCCCTGGCTGTGACGCTGGATTATGGCGACAGCGAATATTCTGACGCGGTGCCGGCAGCAGGAGGCCTGAGAATTTTGAAAGACAATGGCGCAGGCCAGTGGGTGAATGTGCAGCCCCTCGGTGCGGGCGGAACTGCCAGCCCTGAAGGCGAGATCACCAGCCTGAACATTGCGGCCCTGGCTCCAACGAATGTGGGCGATTTTGTGCTGGCCAACATCGACGGATTTTTTAACCCGTTGTCGGCGGCTGATTTACAGCTCAGCGGCAGTCTGGAGGCTGGCGGGAAGACCCTGCGCTGGCAGCATGAGTTGAGGGAGGTGGCGAAGCTGGAATTGCAGCGGAGCCTGGGGCAGGGCTTTGAAACCCTTGCTGATCTGCCCGCTGGTTTGCCGGATGGCGGCTACCTGGACCCGGAGCCTGGCAGAGCCTGGTATCAGTTGGCGGCCACGCGGATGAGCGGAGAAGTTGTGTTGTCGAACACGGTGCAACTGGCACCCGGCGCAGCAGCTTTGCGGGTGCAGGATGATCGGAATGCCTGGCTGGTTGCGCGGCCTGCTGAAGGCGACATGCTCTGGGAGGTTTGGTCGGCGGAGGGGAAGCTGGTCCAGGCAGGCGAATGGAGCGGAGCGGCAGCGCTGCGGATTGAGAAGGCGGGTCTTTCGGGGGGCGTGTACTGGCTGCGGCTGAGCGATGGCAGGAGGAGCTGGTCGGCGGGGCTTCGGAGAGATTGACCGTTTGCGCAGAAAAAAAGTCCGATGATGGATTTTTCAAATACATTTTATTCCATTTTTTGGAATTTGCTTACTGACTAACTTCATTTTTTCACCTACCAAGCTACCTACTATGAAGCGTTTTTACGTGCTGATCCCTTTGCTGCTCACATTGAATGCCGGCGGGCTATGGGGACAAATTACTGTGGATGGGAATATCACGGAGACTGATTGGACCACCTTGTCTCAAAATGATGCCCCGGCTTACACCACTTATGCTGCCCCTTCTTTTGGTGCCGGCAGAGAAATCAATGGCTTGTATGCCAGCTTCGACGGTACAAATGTGTATCTGGCGATTGCAGGAAACATTGCTAATGGAGATCAAATCGCTTTATTTTTGGATATCGCTCCTGGCGGCTACAATGTGTGCAATTTCGGAAGACTTAATGCCCCAGAAGGATTGATAAATATCAATAATGGCGTCACATTCGATGTTGGCTTTGATGCCGATCTATGTCTCGTCATTGGTGAATTTATGGGAAATTATTTTTGGGATATTTATGTCCTCAGCGGAACTATCGGCTCAGGCGGAGGCCCTAAACTTTATTTAGGTGATAATAATAACCCTCCTGTATATCCTGGTGCCCAACTAAAGGCAAACCCAGCTAATGGTTCCCTAACCCAAGGATTTGAAATGGCGATTCCCGCCGATTCTATTAACTATTTATCTGGACCAATCGAGCTATTTGCCATGATTATTTCAGATGCTGGCGTATTATCAAACCATTTCCTTACACCAGCTACTCCTGGTTCAGGAAATTATGGTAACGGGCCCGTTAACTTCTCAGCCGCCGACCCCAACCCCGTCTCCTACACACCTCCTACCCTGCCGGTCCACCTCCTCTCCTTCCAGGCGGAGGCTATGGGCAGCGAGGTGTCGCTGAGCTGGACGGCCCGCGAGGAAGCGTTTTCGCATTACGACATTGAGCGGCAGCAGGCTGGCGGCGATTTCCGCGTCATTGGCCGCGTGGAAGGCCGCGGAAGCCTCGGCGAAGAGGCCTCCTATGAGTTTGCAGATTCCGAATCCGGCCTCCGGGGCCAGTTGGCCTACCGCCTTTCCATGGTTGACATCGACGGCACCCGCCGCTACTCACAAGTGCAGGAAGTGGTCGTGAACCGCCGCCTCGTTGCCTTTAGCCCCAACCCCACCGAAGGCATGGTGGCTATTACCCTGCCAGCTCCTGTTCTGAACCACGCCCAACTGGAAATTTACACCCTCCAGGGCCAGTTGATTCGCAGCGAACAGCTCAGCGGCCAGGGCCGCCAGCACTGGGAAATGAACCTTTCCGACCTGCCCGCAGGCAGCTATCAGGCGCGCATCCGCTGGGACGACCAGCAGCAGGCCATCCGCTTTAGCCTGTATTGACCCCCTTGCAAAAGACAATTCCCCGCCGGGCATCCTCTGCCGAAGCCCGGCGTTTTTTTGTTCCTTTTTTTGCGACCATGACGAGGCGGGATGGAAAATGAGGTAAATTCTGGATCTTGCTATGAACTTTCGTCTCTCCTCCTCAACTACTCATTCGCTATGAAACAAGTTAGCCGCAGAAGCTTCGTCAAAGGTGGCCTGATCGCGGGCGCAGGCCTTGCCCTCAGCCCCATGTTGCTCCAGGCCTGCAAAGAGTCAACCAGCAGCACCGCCACAGGAACCGACACCACTGCCACCACCATGGCCGGTGCCAAGGAAATGTTTTTCAAAATCTCCCTGGCCCAATGGTCGCTTCACAAAATGATGTTTGCCAAAGAACTCGACAACCTCGATTTCCCGGCCTACACCAAGAACACCTTCGGCATTGAAGCCGTGGAGTATGTGAACCAGTTTTTCAAAGACAAAGCCCGCGACGAAGCCTATCTCGCCGACCTGAAAAAGCGCTGCGATGACAACGGCGTAACCTCTGTGCTCATCATGGTGGACGGCGAAGGCGGCTTGGGCAGTGTAAAGGCCAAAGACCTCGATAAAGCCGTTGAAAACCACCACCAGTGGGTGGAAGCCGCCAAATACCTTGGCTGTCACTCGATCCGGGTGAATGCCTACGGCGAAGGTTCCCGCGAAGAAGTGCTGAGCGCAGCAGTGGAAGGCCTCGGCCGCCTTGGCGAATTCGCTGCTCCCATGGGCATCGGCGTGATCGTCGAAAACCATGGCGGCTTCTCCTCTGATGGCTCCTGGCTCGCAGAAGTGATGCGCCAGGTGGGCAAAGACAACGTCGGCACCTTGCCCGATTTTGGCAACTTCTGCATCAAGCGCAAAGAAGGCGACTGGACCGTGTGCGAAGAAGCCTACGACCGCTATCAGGGCACCCAGGAACTGATGCCTTATGCCAAAGGGGTGAGCGCCAAGTCGCATGCCTTCGATGAAGCTGGCAATGAAACTGAATCCGATTACCGCCGCCTCCTGCAGATTGTGAAGGACGCTGGCTACAAAGGCCACATCGGCGTCGAATACGAAGGCTCTGTCCTCGCTGAAGTCGATGGCATCAAAGCCACCAAAGCCCTGCTTGAAAAAGTCGGCACGGAACTGAGTTGATCCCCGTTCAAGTAGCTTTTCATGAGTTGTGAGCATCACAGAGGCACTTTCCCAGAAGGTGCCTCTTTTTTTTTGCAGGCGTTAGTCTATTCGAAAAAATGAATTAGCCAGTAAACATATAGTTATGACTTTTGAATCTGTTTTCCGGTTGCCCACAACAGTCTGCAATGTCTCTGTACCTTTCCCTTCGTTTTCTCTTCCGGCTTGCGCTCCTGGCCCTGTTCTCCGTGGCTTTGGCGTTGGGGTCGAATGAAATGAAAGCGCAGGGAAGCCCACGGTTAACCCCCAACGTGCTCCGGGAAAATGCTCCGCGAAATACCTTCATCGGGCAGCTGAGCCTGGAAACCGATCTGGCAGGCATTGAATGGCGGCTGCCTGCAGATTCTCTCGACAATTCCCTGGTGCTGCTCAGCGGGGATTCATTGTTTTCAGCCTCGCCAGTTAATTTCGAGGCAATGCCAGTGGTGTATTTGCTGGTGGAAGCCCGGCACCAGGGAAGAGTACTTTCCATCTCGGTGACAGAGGTGGTGGTGGTGAATGAATCGGGCAAATGGGACAGTAACGGACTGGCAGATGCAGAACTGGCAGCTTACTACGGAGTTCAGCCGGGCGATTTTCTCCTGCTGTCTCCCAATGTGAACCAGCGCAGCTTTTTCCTGAGTGCTGGCATTCCCCCGGTTGCCTATCCTAATCAAATTCATCTCCTTGCGGGGAGCTATGATGTCATTCTTCTCAACCTCGCCCCGGTAGCAGGCAACTCCCCCCGTGAGCGGGTTGCCATTTCCAACCTTGGCGGTCAGGTAAAGGCGCGTAAGGTTTTGCTTCAGGGCGGATCTTTCTGGCGCTTCACCGGGCAATCAGCAGAGAGATCGGGCCACCCTGATTTTGCGGGTTGCGAACGCGACGGCAGCCCGGTAAACATGGGCTTCAGCAGCGGGCTGTATGGCATCTGGATCCGGAATGGCTACACCTCGGATGAGGTTGCCCTCACCGTATATGGCGAGGCCACCGGCTTTGAGCTGGACCACCTGGAGATTTCTGACGGCGGCTTTGCAGGCATCATGGTGAAGCAGGAGGGCGGAACTGTTGACATGGAAGACCTGTTCATTCACCATACCTACATCCACGACGTGGGCGGGGAAGGGATGTACCTGGGCTCCACAAATCCCGACCCCCAGCACCAGCTCAACCGGGTGGTGGTGGAGCACAACGCCGTGTTGCGAACCCACGCTGAGGCCTTTCAGGCAGGGCAGCTCGGGCCGGGCATCGAAGTGAGAAACAACGTGTTTTGGGGAGGAATGGGCTGGAAAGCGCCCTTTGCCATGCACCAGGACCACACCGTTCAGCTTTCTCTGCGGGGAGGGCGCGTGGTGTTTGAAAACAATATTTTGCTGGCGGCGGGAAACGCCTTTTTTAACCTTCAAACCCGCGGGCTGGAAGGAGCTTTGCCTGCTACCGACAGCCTGATTATCCGCAACAACCTGGCCTGGCAGGGGCGCGGACCACTGGGGGCCTTCCAGGCCGAAGAATCGGGAGCGGTGCGGGTGGTGATGTGGCGGGAGAATACCTTCGGTGGATTTCGCTATGACTACGACAAGGTTTACACGGCAAGGCCTGTGAGCGATCATGTGATCCGGGTGGCGAGCAATGATCAGTTTGTCGCTTTCCGTGACAACGTGGTGGAACCTGCGCGGGGAGAATTGTTTGAGGCATGGGCAGGGTCTAATGCCACCATTGTGGATTTTGGCAACCATGAGCGTGCCGTGGGAGCCCCGGCATTTCTCAACCTCACCGGGGAGGAAAGCAATTTCCTTGCCTGGCAAACCTGGACACCCGTTGTGGGGCCTTCGGGTGCATTTCTGGAAAAAAACACACGGAAAGGTGATTCTGTGCTCTATGAGCCCGGCGACATTGTGGGCTTGGGGGTACATGGCCAGACCCGGTTCTACCGCTGCCTGCAGGCCAATGCAGGCCAAAAGCCAGGCACCGAAGGAGATGCCCGCTGGGAGTTGCTGCGCTGGCTCGGGCCTTATGGCTGGACCCTGGTGCCACCCGACGATGCCCGATTGGAGGCAGCCTCTTCGTATTTCCTGCAAAACATGGGCCTGGAAGCCATTTTTACAGACCCACACGGCGGGCCCACCCCGGTTCAGGAATCAGATGAGAACAGGCAGGGCCTGGAGATTTTTCCAAACCCTGCCCATGGAAAAGTGCGGGTGATTCCGGGCGGGCGGGGCACCCAGGAAGTGGCGGTATGGTCGGCACAGGGCCAATTGATGATGCGCAGCAGAATCCCTGCAGAAGGGGGAGACCTTGTGCTTCCCTGTTTTTCGCCCGGTGTGTATTCCGTCACGGTGCAGCGTGAGGGCCATGTGATGGCCAGCAGGCTTGTGGTTCAGTGAGCCTGTGCCAACAAAAAGCCGCCCGGGCAGGCGGCTCAAAACAGGCTTTCCTAAGATGTGCGTCATGGAAGGAAAAAAGGCGTCATAGGCTATTGTTGGCGAAGAAGCTGCGGCTAGTGGATGGGGACATTGATTTTGGCAGGGGCCAGGGAAATACGTCCGTTTTTGTTGGGAATGCGAATGCTGAGCAGGCCGCCATGGAGAGTGGCTTCCACTTTTTTGGGGTCAAACTGGTCGTCAAGCTCAAAGGTGCGGGTAAAACCAGGGGCGTGGACGCCTTCGGTCTGGGTACTGGCGGCGCGGGCAATAACCGAGAGCAGATGGTTTTGGACCTCCACCGTGAGATCCTCTTTATGGTAGCCCGGAACGGCCAATCCGAGCTCCAGAAAATCCTGGTGCTCCTGAATGTGCGTGCTGGCATTGCTGAAATGGGGCTGCCGGACAGCCTCTACACCACTGCTGTGGCTATTGAAGCCACCTGAGTCGAACATGCGGTCGCTGAGGCGTTCGCGCACACTGTGGGTTCTCTTTTTCATGGGATAAGGGGTTAAGATAACGGGGTCCTGATTCGTTCCTAAAATTCATCCCGTTTTTCTCCGCATCAGATGAGAAAAGGCAGCTTTCAGGATGATTTGCGTTCCAGCACTGAAACCGCGCCTTCTCTCGCAACTATGCGCCACATTCCCTAACTTGTCACCCATTCATTGCTTCCTACTCATGCAAACGATTTTCCGCTACGTGCTTTTCCTCTTCCTGCTGCCTTTTTTCATGGGCTGCGAAGAGTCGAATGTACTGATCGACAATGCCGGTGAAGACAAATTAACTGTTCTCATCGACGCAGTTACCTATACCCTTCCGCCGAAGTCCCACTACCGGGCCTTTGTTGAGCCAGGCATCCACACCTTTTCCGTGAAAGACGCAGAAGGCAAAGCCCTGGATGAAGGAAGCTTTCAGCTCGAAAATGGTGGCTTGTTCAACGCAGCCAAAGCCGAATACCTGATCTGGTCGGAGTGGTTTGGCGACATGGCCCGCAAAGATTCTGTGCTGAAACAAGAATGGATCAAGGTGGAGGAAATGGAGATTTTCGGCGAATTTGAACGCATCGCCGGCGAGTCGCTGTATGTGGAACAGCGCTGGGATTTCAGTGTCGATGAGGAAATGCCCGAAAGCGTGCGCGCCTGGGAGCTCACAGACAAGCGCTGGGTGGTGAAAAAGAAGCTTTTCCGGCTCGAAGACGCCATGCTCCACTACCAAAGCGTTTCTGCCCCCACCGAATGACCTATGCGCGCAACAACCCGTAGTTTCCCCCTTCGGGAGGGGCAGTGCATTCTCCATCACGACCGCATTGAGCTGGTTCATGCCGGGCTGAAGGGCTGGTTTCTGGCCTGGGCCAACAAGCGCAAACTTACCTCCATGGCCTTCTGGTATTTCATGGGAGCGTTGGGTTTTTTGTTCACCACCCTCCTATCGGTCATCATCGACAACTGGTTTCTGGCCTTCTTTTTTTTCGCGTTTGCCCTTTTATCGGTGGTGGGAAGCGTGGCTTACCGAAATTTATCGCTGCGAACGAGCATCGAACGGGAATTCATCGAAGACGTGGTGTTCCGGGAAGCAGTGGAAGGCGTGTCGAGGGCCTCATTTGAAGTGTATTTCCGGCCTAACAAACAACTGAGGATGAGGAAACTACTCCTTCCGGGCAAGCATCAGCAAGGAGGGCAAATCGCCAATTCCGCCTTTTGGATGATGAAAGAGGAAGGATTGATCAAAGGCTGAGAAGCTTACAGAAAATGTCCTTTTCCTTTGCTATCTAATCCCCATTTTTGCGACATCTGCTTTTTTCTGCCCAATTCATTCTCATGTCCCAACCCCGCAAAATCGTCTGCTTCGGCCCTGGCCCCATGTTTAAGGGCGGAATTGCCAATTACAACACGTCGTTGGCCAAAGCCCTTGATGTGCTGCCCGACACAGAAGTTCATATCGTTTCGTGGACACAGCAATACCCGGCCATCATTCCCCGCGATTTTGTGGACAGAAGCTCCACCCAAACTTTCCTCGAAGGAACGGGCATCCAGGTTACCTACCTCACCGACTACAACCGCCCGGCTACCTGGCGGGCCACTTACCGCTTTATCCGGGATCTCCAGCCTGACATGGTGGTGTTTCAGTGGGCCATCGCCTTGCAGGGCCTTCCGCTGGGGCGAATTGCCAGGATGCTCAAACGGCACACCAGAATCGAAGTCGTTTTTGACGTTCACGTGCTTGTGCAGAAAGAAGCCAGTGTGCTGGATAAATTTTTTACAAAATATGGCCTCGCAGTTGCCGACACCTTTATTTCTCACGCCTACACCACAGCGAATGAACTCCAAGCCACCTTTCCTGCCACTCGCTTTGCGGTAAATGAAACGGGCGAGCGAGCCGCCAATGGCCAGAAAACCATCATCAAGTTGTACCACCCCGTGTACAATCTCTTTCAGCCCAGGCCTGATTTTGATGTTGAGGCCGCCAAACTAGCGATGGGCCTTAAGAAGCACGTGTTCCTGTTTTTCGGGTTTATCCGCAAATACAAAGGCCTCCACAACGTGATCCCGGCCTTTGCTAAAGTGCGCGCACAGCGCAACGACGTGAGCCTGCTTATCGTGGGGGAGTCGTTCTGGCAAACCCTCGACAAGAAAAAATTGGGTACCCGTGTAAAAAACGCCCTGTTTGGGTTTGCCAAGCAGCTTTTTCTGCGCAACTCCGACGACGAGCGCAACTACAATCCCCTCGCCCTTGTTCAGGAACTGGGGTTGGAGCAGGATTGTGTGGTGGTAAATGAGTTTGTGCCGAATGAAAAGGTATACCAATACTTCCAGGTGAGCGACGCGATTCTGACGTATTACCTCACAGCGACCCCTTCGGGCGTGGAATCGCTGGCTTATAATTTTCAAATGCCTGTCCTGGCAACGAATGTGGGGCACTTCCCTGAGACCGTGAAGCACGGTTACAACGGCTATTTAGCTGAACCTGAAAACATTGAGAGCATGGCCAGTCAAATGCTGCTGTTTCTCGACCAGCCTATCGACCGCACAAATGTTGCCGAATCAGCCAAAGACATGAGCTGGGAAAACTATGCGGCGGCCCTGCTGAACAAGTAATCCAAAGGGTTGCATTGCCATCGGGCATCAACAATCAGCACACTCCTGCACGCATTCGAGCAGCTTGGGAATATTGGGGTTAATGACCCGATACAAAATTTGCTTGCCGTCGCGCTCAGAAATCAGCACTTCCACATCCTCCAGGGCCTTGAGGTGCTGAGAGGCATTCGACTGGCTGATCCCAACCGTTTCGTAAATGGTTTTGACTGATAAGACCATGTTTGGAACCTAACTGGCTGATTTTTTGACGATTTTAAAAAGTGGGGCCGCTCAGATAATTTGGAGGTCTCAATCTTTCAATTTATGCAAACAAAGTTTGCCGAGCTGAGCGACTCCCAGTGGCAATTTATTGAAAAATTCTTTGTCCACCACCGCCCCAAGATTCATTCTATGCGCACGATGCTCAATGCCATTCTTTGGCTCACGCGCACCGGAACCCAATGGCGCAACCTCGAAAGCCGCTACCCCAAGTGGGAAAGCGTGTACTACTACTACCGGATTTGGAAAGCCAGCGGGCTGATTGACAAGGTCTGCGCC
>JBGSKC010000009.1:0-3572 GCA_041741415.1 Bacteroidia bacterium
TTCGGATGGCTCAACTTCTTCCGGCGACTCAATCGCGATTATGAAAAACTTCCCGAGTCCCATGCCGCTTTCATCCAGTTGGCCTTCATCAGTATCATTCTGAACAGAATTTGCCGCTGAGAGTTCCAAACATGGTCTAAAGCCCCCTGTTCAAGCAACAATTCTACAATGGCGAGCCTGGCTGGGTGCGAGATGGTTTTCATCACCTTAGCCACTCTCTTAAGTTTGGCAGTGTTGTTTCTCAGGGCATTAGGAGCAGCTACCGACATAGAAATGGAGTTCTGAAAAGATGGATTTTCTGAAGCTAACCACTTGCCATGATATGCAAATATTAGCAATTGATGTTCTAACTCTCATTATTGCCCGAAGGTTGTCCCTGCCGCTCATTTTCCGGAAAAATTCTCACCAACCCTGCTTCACTGGCCTCGCAGCAGCCCCGCTCCGTGATCAGACCTGTGATCAGCCTGGCAGGTGTCACGTCGAAGGCAGGATTAAATGCCTGGCAGGTGGCAGAGGTTAAACGCACCTCGCGCCAGCTTCCGGTTTCTTCTTCCCAGCCTGCAATGTGCGTCAATTCCCTGGGCGGTCGCGCCTCGATGGGGATTTCTGCCAGTCCGTTATTCACCTCCCAGTCGATTGTGCTGGAAGGGAGGGCTACATAAAACGGCACGTCATTATCGCGGGCTGACAGGGCCTTTAGGTAGGTTCCGATTTTGTTGGCAGCATCGCCTTGCCGGGTACACCTGTCGGCCCCCACGATCACAAGGTCCACCCTGCCCTGCTGCATGAGGTGGCCCCCGGCGTTGTCGGCGATCAGGGTGTGGGGCACACCTGCATCATCCAGTTCCCAGGCTGTAATAGAAGCCCCCTGGTTGCGGGGCCGGGTTTCATCCACCCACACATGCACGGGAATGCCAGCCTGATGCGCCAGGTAAACCGGGGCGGTGGCTGTTCCCCACTCCACTGTGGCCATTCTACCGGCATTGCAATGGGTGAGCACCTGAACGGGCCTGTTGGGGTTGCACTCGTGGATCGATTGGAGAAGGGCTAATCCAGCCTCGCCAATGGCCCTGCAATGAGCCACATCTTCCTCCACAATGGCATCTGCTTCCAGCCACGCTGCGGCTACACGATGAGACGGGTCAGCGGCGCGGATGCTGGCAGCCATTCGCTCAATTGCCCAGGCCAGGTTAATGGCGGTGGGGCGTGTACTGAGCAATAGCTGTTTGCCAGCTTCAAATGCGGGCTCGCCGGGCTGGGTCCTTGCGGCCAGCATGGCCATACCATAGGCGGCGGTTGCCCCGATCAGGGGAGCGCCCCGCACCCACATGTCGCGAATGGCCTCAGCCACTTCTGCAGGGCTGCCGAGCGTCACAACCCGTTGCTCATGGGGCAACCATCGCTGGTCGATGATCTGGACGCGATCAGGAAAGTCGGGGTGCCGCCAAATGGTTCTGGGATACATGAAATATTGTTTCTGGAGCGAAAAAGACTGGTTAAAATACGGGGTTTCTAGCAGAAGTCGGAAGAGAGAATCCCGAATGGCGGTCAGTCTTTGGTTCTTTTTTATGGGGTTTCTTTTTTGAGCACGCTTCCTTAACTTTAATTCAATCCTCATTCTTCTGCCGGTTTGGTGCTTTCACAGACGAATACCCAGCTTTGGAGATTCACCATCAGGATGGGGTCGGGCGGATGAAATTTCCCGGTCCGGCTTCTTTGCACAAACCCGAATCACCCCTCATTCAGAACAGTCATGAAAGTTTGCCATGTGCTTGTTTCCCTGTTTATGATCCTGTTTTTTCCTCGTTTGAGCGGGCAGGAAAGGAAAGACAGCCTACCGCAATGGTCGCTGAGCGTTTGGGCGGGTAGCTCGGTGAGCTGGTATCGAGATATTGGGACCTACGATCGAAACTTCCTCTCCCTGGATGCCGGTTGGGGCAGCAGCCTGATCGGTGGGTATGAATTTGGTGAAACCGGCGTTCGTCTTGACGGACTGCTTGGATTTGCCAGAAGAAGAAACAGTGGGGTCAGCCAGACTTACTATCTTTCCCTGGCCCTCACCCCCATGTACAATTTTCGCAAAGGTGGATTTTCGCTGGGACTTGGTCCTCAGGTTAGTCTGCGAAAACATTGGGACACACGGGCGATGGAATTTCGGGAAGGAACGCCCGCTGAGCTTGACTATTTGTTTCGATTGCAGAAGCGGTGGCACCTCGGGGAGCAATATCAATTGTTTTTGGAGGGTCGTGTTGAATATGGCCTGACTCACTTCAGCAGGATCGAATTTGCCTGGTCCACAACCGAGCATCTGTACAGCCGTGGCATTTATCTGGGCCTGGGGTTTGAGTTTTAAGCTGGATCGTCTTTGGTTCCAGTCTGGCCGCTTGCGGCGAAGCGGTTTTGGCTATTCAAAACAACTCTGCCTGCCTGCCATGCAACACGCCCCATTCATGTTCGAGGAGCCAGCGCTTGCGGCTTAGCCCCCCGGCGTAGCCGGTGAGCTTGCCATCGCTGCTCAGGACGCGGTGGCAGGGCACAAGGAGCCAGTGCTGGTTTTTGCCGCAGGCTGCCCCAACTGCCCGAACGGCATCCGGAGATTGAATTTGTTTGGCCACATCCAGGTAGCTGGAGGTGGTTCCGAGCGGGATTTTCAACAATTCGCGCCAAACCCTCAGTTGGAACTCCGTGCCCTGGAGGTCGAGGAAGAGGTTAAAATTGGTACGCTCCCCTGCGAAGTATTCGTCCAGTTGTTCGATGCAGGAGAGCAGCAGGTCGTGGCTGGGTTCAATTTCGTAGGTCGGGAATTCCACAAAAGACAAAGTGCGTATCCCCACCTTTGTGGCGGAGATTTCTACTGTGCCGATCGGCGAATCGTAGTACGTTTTTGCGAAGACATTCATTGGGCAAATTCCTTGCCTTGAAGATAGCCAATATTGGGAATCTGTGCAATTTTTTTTGGCAAGGAAGGGGGACTAATCCTGCGCAAACCCAGGTACCTCCGCCCGGCGATAAGGAGCTTTGAACCCAAGCACAATTTGCTGAGAAGGAATGCCTGCATCAACGAGCATCAAGGCGATCTTGAGGTTAGTCCCATCGTGCTGGATCCAGATTTTCCCGTCTGGGCAAACATCGATGTGAACAAATGGGCTGTACTCGCGCACGTTACCGCCTTCCCACCCAACAGAAAACAACAGATAATGTCCTCTCTGCTCGTCCATGATTACTTGCGTCTTCACCGCTTCATCAGAGGGGGATATTGAAGCTATATCCTGAACGATCTCCCGGACAATTGTTTTGTATGTGGTTAGTTGATCCATCTTGTAATTTGACAATTAACAATGTCGTATACGACCAGGGAAACACCGTAGGTTTCGAGCACCTGCCTGAAAAACCCATCATCAAAGAATCCCTCAAAAAAATCTGTCGGCAGGGCTAAGACCATGTTTGGAACCTAACTGGCTGATTTTTTGACGATTTTAAAAAGTGGGGCCGCTCAGATAATTTGGAGGTATCAATCTTTCAAATTATGCAAACAAAGTTTGCCGAGCTGAGCGACTCCCAGTGGCAATTTA
>JBGSKC010000010.1:0-29955 GCA_041741415.1 Bacteroidia bacterium
CAAGATGTATGAGCATCCATTTTTCCTCGCCGTTGCGCAGCCAGACTTTCACCAGTTTGTCCACGCGGCGGTCCTTTCCCTCTCGTTCGGGAAAGAGCTGTGTGAGTTCCTGTTCGAGAAACTCCACGCGCTCATAATCGATCTTATCGGCGAGATCGGGAAAAAAGAAGGCAACAAGTTGCGGAAAGAAATCTTCGATGATGCCTTTCCAGAGAATGTCAGGTGTAAGCATGCCCAAACCTCGCAGCAGAGCGGCGCGCGGCCAAACACACATTTTGGGGTTTGCTCAGGAAAGTGGCAGCGTTTTGTGGTTCCAAATCGCTATCAGAAAGCGACCAGCAGCCTTATGCCGGATGAACTCAGTCATTTTTGCTCAAAATCACCAGCGGAAAAATCGCGTTATGTCTCTTTCTCTTGTTTCCCAAAGTCCGCAGCACTCATTGAATAGCATCCACTAAAACATCCATCCTGCCTGTAATTGCAAGCGCTGAAAAAAATAACTGGTTTCAAAGCGGGTTCCCCAGGATGTGAACTCCTCCTCAAAGCCCAGCCCGTGATACCCAATGGTGAGGAGGGTGGAGCTTCTCCCAGCCCCTCTGACTTTTATCCCGAGTCCCACATCGACCAGCAAGCCGCCGCGAGCCTGGTATTCTTCCTGGGCATTGCCCCATTCAACTCTGAATGCACGCCCCATGAACAAGGGGATGCCGCCGCCAGCTTGTGCGAAAAATGTAGGGGTGATTTCTCCCTTGAGCAAATCACCACGAAATTCCGCCACGAGGGGCATGATCCATCCCTGCTCGATCAGGACCAGCCCGGTGCCAATCCCAAGGGAAAGCTTCGGCGTCAGTCTATAGCCGTGGGAAGACTGCAGTTTGAACTGATAGGGTATCCCCACATTGTTTCCCCATGCCGACCAGGCAGGTTTTCCGGTTGTGAGCAGGCCCACAGTGAGGGTGCTGTAATAGCCGCTGGAGTGTTCGCCCGGGGTGAAGGGATTGCCAGGCTGGCCCCAGGCAAAAGAAAAACCAGCAAGCAGGAGGAAACAGAGAATGATCGGGCGCATGAGATCAGGTTTGCAGGAAAACGAAGGGTAGCCCACAAAAGCTGCATCACCCTGCAATTTCCCGCCTCGCTGGAAAACAGTACCTTCGCTCCGCTGTTGAATGATTCAGGCCTGATTTCTCTGTTTTTTTGCTCTCTCCTTTCCATTCTCAATTTCCACCTTCCCCATGCCCGAAGTGCTGCTGCTCACGCCGCCTTTTACTCAACTCAACACCCCTTATCCGGCAACGGCCTATCTTCAGGGCTTTCTCCGGACCCAGGGTGTGGCGTGCAGCCAGGCAGACCTCGGCATTGACACCATTCTGGCTTTGTTTTCCCGGGAAGGCCTCAGCCGGGTGTTTGCTGCGCTCGAAGAATCTGAAGGAGAAGTATCTGAAAATAGCTTCCGGATCTACCAGCTCCGCGACCAGTATATCGCGACTGTTGAGCCTGTGATCCGGTTTTTGCAGCACAAAAATCCGACTCTGGCACATCGCATCAATTCCCGAACCTACCTGCCCGAGGCGGGCCGCTTTCAGGGCCTGGAAGACCTGAGCTGGGCCTTCGGGGTGATGAGCATCGCGGACAAGGCCCGCCACCTTGCCACGCTGTACCTCGAAGATCTCGCCGACCTGATCAAAGAAGCCGTTGACCCGCATTTTGGATTCAGCCGTTATGCCGAGCGACTGGGCCGCACTGCCACCCATTTTGACGAACTGGAGCAGGCCCTTCGCGCTCCCGACTCGGTTGTATCAGAAATCCTGCTGGAGGCCCTTGGAGCCGGGCTCGCCAAAGGCATTCCCCGGCTGGTTTGTCTCAGTGTTCCATTTCCCGGAAACCTGTTTGCAGCACTCAAAATCGGCCAATACCTCAAGCGGCACCACCCCGGGGTGGCTGTAGCTCTGGGCGGTGGATATGCCAACACCGAGCTGCGAAGCCTGCGGGAACCCAGGCTGTTCGACTACGTCGATTTTGTCTGCCTCGATGACGGCGAGGCACCGCTACTCTGTCTGCTCGACCATCTGCGCGGACTGCGCCCCCGCGACCAGCTCAAGCGCACTTTTTGCCGGACAGAAGCTGGTGTTCGGTTCATGGTGGGAGCTAAGGAAAAAGATGTTCCCCAGCGCGAGGTGGGAACCCCTGATTATGAGGGGCTTCGATTAGACCGCTACCTCTCGGTGCTGGATTTGCTCAACCCCATGCACAGCCTCTGGAGCAATGGCCGCTGGAACAAGCTCACCCTGGCCCATGGTTGTTACTGGGGCAAATGCAGCTTTTGCGATGTGAGCCTGGATTACATCGGCCGTTATGAGCCGGTGGATGCGGTGATGCTCGTGGACCGCATGGAAGCCATGATTGCCCAAACCGGCGAGGATGGGTTTCATTTTGTAGATGAGGCGGCTCCCCCTGCCCTGATGCGGGACCTGGCCATTGAAATTTTGCGCAGAAAGCTCACTGTTAGCTGGTGGACCAATATCCGCTTTGAAAAGCGATTCACCCCTGACCTTTGCAGGCTGCTGGCTGCCTCCGGCTGCATTGCGGTGTCTGGAGGGCTGGAAGTGGCTAGCGACAGGCTGCTGGCGCTGATGCAAAAAGGCGTAACCGTCGCCCTGGTAGCCCGCGTGGCCGAAGCCTTTACCGATGCCGGGATCATGGTTCACGCCTACCTTATGTATGGTTTTCCTACCCAGACGGCGCAGGAAACAATTGATTCCCTGGAAATGGTCAGGCAGATGTTTTCCCTCGGACTCATCCAATCGGGCTTCTGGCACCAGTTTGCCATGACTGCTCACAGCCCGGTGGGGCTCAACCCGGCTGCATATGGTGTGGTGAGGGTGGGCCCGGATTTCGGGGGATTTGCCGACAACGACCTTTTCCACGAAGATCCTTCCGGCGCACAGCATGAGCAGTTCAGCGAAGGGCTGCGCAATTCTTTGCTTCACTACATGCAGGGAACCGGCTTTGATGAGCCACTTGGGTTCTGGTTCGATTTCCCTGTTCCCGAAACCACCGTTTCCCCCGATTACCTCGCCGAAGCCCTGGCTGATGCACCAGATCCGTGGGAAGAGGCATGGGGAAAAGGTCATAACCGCGTTCTCTGGCTGGGTGGCCTGCCCGAGCGGGAAGAGGTTGACGGAAAAACAATACTCACCTTTGCGTTGCCTCAGGAAGACTGGTCGGTCCAGGTGTCTGAAGCGCTGGCTGATTGGCTGTCACTGTGGCTGCCGGGGCTGCAGCCTTCCGGAGAGATAGTCACGGCAGCGAGATTCCGAAAGGCCTGGGAGGAAGCAGGCTTTGCGCCGTGGGAGCATCCGCAAGTGCAAATGTTCTGGGAGCAGATGCGGGAAAAGGGCTTTCTCGTAGTTTGAAAACCTTTCTGTGCAACATGTTAGCTCCTGATGGGCTTAAAAAAATCCCCCCGGCCCTTTCGGACCGAGAGGTACCAACGGTTATTTACCCAACCTTTATAAACGTGAAGCGAGTTTGTTAGAACCGGGAGCCGAGAACCGGGACTGGAGTCAAAGACGGAGGATTAGCTCCGAACTTCCCAACTCTTGTCATTCTCCTTGTCCGAGGGAAAATCCTCTTTTGCCGTCAAACAGGTAGAGCTGTTCAGTTTTCACGGTCTGGAGTCCTGCGACATGAAGTTTGGAAAGCAGGTCCAGGATATGTTCGTAGCGAATGGGAGCGAACAGTTTGCTGTCACCATCGACCGGGGCGTTTGCGGCCACGAAGCGGCAGCGCCAGTGATCGGTGCAGAAGGTATCCGGCTGGCCGCCGGGATACACTTTCACCCCTCTGTTGGTGATCATCTTAAGCTGAAGGTCCGGGCCTGCGAAATAAACGAGTTCATCGCCGAGGGCTTCCACTGAGGAGCCGGTCCAGTCGAGGAATACATCCACACCGACAAGCTCCTTTACAGGGTTTTCCCGCTTGTATTCAGGCAAATGGATGGTGAGTCCTGAACCTGGCTTTTCGGGCTGGAGGTGTACTGGTGTTTCGCCGAGGCGGTCGATCACAGCCTGGGCAAATGCCTGGGTTCCCAATTTTTTTGCGCTGAAGCCCTCCTGAAAAATATCAGCGGTGTGCATGCCGTCTTCGAGGGCCCTGAGCCATGCATTGCTGATGGTGGTGGCAATGTCGGCCTGGCCAATGTGCCTGAGCATCATGCAGGCCGCTGAGAGGAGGCCTGAAGGGTTGGCAATGTCCTTTCCTGCAATGTCGGGTGCTGACCCATGAACAGCCTCGAACATGGCGCAACGTGGGCCAATATTGGCCGAACCTGCAAGTCCGACTGATCCTGCCACCAGTGCCGCAATGTCGGAGACAATGTCGCCATACAGATTGGGCAGCACCACAACGTCAAATTTATCCGGGCGGTGCGCAATCTGAGCGGCACCAATGTCGATGATCATGTGCTCCTGCTCCAGATCGGGGTATTCAGTCCCGATTTCGCGAAAGACCTGATGAAACAGCCCGTCAGTCTGCTTCATGATGTTGTCCTTCGTCATGCAGGTCACCTTCCGGCGGCCCTGGCTTCGTGCAAATTCGAAGGCATACCGCACGATTCGCTCACAGCCAGGGCGGGTTATGAGCTTGAGGCACTGAACCACATCCACCGTTTGCTGGTGTTCGATGCCTGCATACAAATCCTCCTCATTCTCCCGGATGATAACCAGATCCATGTTGGGGGCGATGGTCGGGATATAGGGCGAATAAGCACGGACGGGCCTGACATTGGCGAAGAGAGAGAGAGATTTTCGGAGAGTTACATTAAGGCTTTTATAGCCACCACCTTGCGGGGTCGTGACGGGAGCCTTGAGCAAAATGGGATGGGCGGCCAGAATGTCCCAGGCTTCGGGAGCAATCCCGGCACTGTTGCCCGAATGGTAAAGTTCTGCCCCCATCGGGATGGGAACCGTTTCCACTGCTGCGCCAGCTTCCTGAAGAATCCGCAGAACCGCCTGCATGATTTCCGGGCCAATCCCGTCGCCGTGTGCAACTGCTATCTTGGTTTTGGTCTGGATCATGGAAGAGGACTTGCTTGCGGTGAAAGAGGTTTGTCTATCAAATTTAATAGTTATACTATCATTTTTTCACAAAGGTTTTGGCGATCTGAAAAAAAGTTGAAAAAAGACATGCCGCCGACTTTGCTGCAGGAAGGGGAAGTGACTGGTTGTCACATACATGATGGGTTCTTGATTTTTTCTACTTTTGGCTTTGATCCCCTTTTCCCTGCCTGCTTCGTCATTGCTACCTCTCATGAAGTCAATTTTTTCCTCCATTCTGGTCCTTGTTGTCTGCACGTTGCCGGCCCGGCTTTGGGCGCAGGAC
This sequence comes from Bacteroidia bacterium, assembly GCA_041741415.1. GTDB lineage: Bacteria > Bacteroidota > Bacteroidia > J057 > J057 > JANQTF01. Next base: position 5,380 of record JBGSKC010000010.1, read on the forward strand.
CCTGATTTAGGCCGGATCAGCGGCAGCTTTCAGACCGATGTTCAGTATTTATTTGAGGATTCGGTGATCGGGGCAAACGCGGTGGATGAGCGTCTGTTGTCGAATTCGTTCCTTCAGCTCACCTACCAAAAGGGCAACGTCACGGCAGGGATGCGGTATGAGGCCTATCTGAACCCATTGCTTGGCTTTGACCAGCGCTATGAGGGTCAGGGAATTCCGTATCGCTTCGCTGAGTATCGCGGCGACAAGCTGGACATCACGGTGGGAAATTTCTACGACCAGTTTGGCAATGGCATCGTGTTTCGTTCCTACCAGGAGTGGGGCCTCGGAATTGATAACTCAGTGGACGGGATCCGGGTGCAGCTTCGCCCATCGAATGGCGTTACCGTGAAGGGCCTGATTGGCAAGCAGCGCAAATTCTGGGATCTCACCAGCTCCATCCTGCGTGGCGGCGACATTGACCTTTCCCTCAATGACATTGTGAAGCCAATGGCGGAGTCCAAAACCCGCATTTTTCTGGGCGGCAGCATCATGAGCAAATTTCAGGAAGACGACGACCTGGTGCTGCAACTACCGGAGAATGTATCGGCCTTTGGCGGGCGGTTCCGAATGATCAGGGGAGGCTTGTCGGTGGATGGGGAATACGCATATAAAGTCAACGACCCCTTTCAGCTGAACAAATTTGTTTACAACCCTGGTTCAGCCTATTACCTCAACGCCAGCTATGCGACCAAGGGCTTCGGCCTGCTGTTGTCTGCCAAGCGAATTGACAATTTCGATTTTCGTTCCGAGCGGCAAGTCAGCCTCCAGGAGCTCTCGCTGAGCTTTTTGCCGCCCATTTCCAAGCTGCACACCTACCGCCTGCCGACGTTGTATCCTTATGCCACCCAGTTCAATGGCGAAGTGGGCCTCCAGGGTACCCTGCTCTACACCATTCCCAAAACCTCCCCGCTGGGCGGAAAATATGGTACCAAATTACAGCTCAACTACTCCCGCATTCATGGCCTCGACACCACCTTTGTGGAGCCGAAATTTCGCTACGAAACCTCCTTCCTCGGCGATCCGGCCAAACTCTATTTTCAGGACATCAACTTCGAGCTCGATCGCCGCTGGACTAAGGACTTTCGCACCATTTTCACTTACATTTATCTCCGCTACAACAAAGACATCATTGAGTTCCAGTCAGTGAACGCTGGATTTGGCGTGGTAAATACCCATATTCAGGTGCTGGAAGGCCAGTACAAACTCGCCAAACGCACCTCTGTGAGGATGGAGTTGCAGCACATGTACACCAAAGAAGACCTTGGTTCATGGGCCCTGGCCCTGGCAGAATTGTCCATTTCGCCACATTGGTACTTCACCTTTTTCGACGAATGGAACTACGCCAACCCCAACCCGGCCCTGCGGGTTCACTACTACAACGGCCAGGTGGCCTATGCCCTGGATTCTCACCGGATCGCCTTTGGCTACAGCCGCCAGCGCCGCGGGCTGCTCTGTGTAGGAGGCATTTGCCGCGAGGTACCCGCAGCCAATGGATTCTCCCTGTCCATCAATTCCAGCTTCTGATGCGTGGCAAAACGTCGTTTCAACGACAAGCCTGCCATTGACCGAACTGCCAATTTTCCCTACATTTGAATTCCTCGTATCGTTCGCTTTCTACACCAGTCCTACTGCCTTTTCACGCCAAGTACCTGCCCATGAGAGTCCTCCCTTTTTTCGCTTTGCTGCTTGTTTTCGCTTCCTGCGACATCATTGAGGCTCCTTACCTCGATAATCCCATTGCGCAGATCCCGGCAGATGAGCAGTGTGTCCTGCTTTCGGAGCAGACCGAGCCATTTACCGGAACCATTGTGAGAAAGGTCATGGTGGAGGAAATGACTGGCCACCAGTGCGGCAATTGCCCGGAGGTGGGGGAATTGATCCATTCGCTCAAAGTCAACGATTTTGCCGGCAGAATGATCGTGATGTCTATTCATGCCGGGGCCCTTTCTAACCCGAAAAGCACTGGTGAAAAATTTAACACAGATTTTCGCACGCAAGAAGGAACCGAGTTGTACAACGCCCTTAACCCCTTTGACGTGGTGCCCCTCGGTCTCGTAGATCGCAAAGATAAGATCGTGGGGGGCGGCGCCTACCGCACTAAGATTCAACAGGCGCTAGACCAGGCCCCTGAAGCAGGCATCCGGGTGTTCAACTGCTACCAGCCCGACAGCGCCCGTCTTACCACCGTGATCGACCTGAAGTACCTCGTCGGCGCTACGGCCAACGATCATCTTGCTGTCTATCTCATCGAAGACAATATCGTGGACTGGCAAAAGGACTACCGCCTCGCAGACTCCGACATTCAGCAGTACACCCACCACGATGTGCTTCGCGGAGCCATCAACGGCGTTTGGGGTGAGCCTGTGTCTGATCAGGCGATTGCCGCTGATGAGCGCTTCACCAAAGCCTACACCTTTACTCTCCGGGCTGGCTGGCTGCCCGAAAATTGCAAAGTTGTGGCCTTTCTTTATGACCGGACGACCAACGTGGTCAGGCAGGTGGAAGAAGCTCCTGTCGTGAATTAAAGAAAGTGGTGTTTGGCCTGATGGTCTTGCTGGTCTCAGATGATCACCGACTCACTGTCGATCAAACAAATCGCATTTGGGTGCAGCCAAAAGAAAGAGGCAGGTAGCTGCGTGCTCACTGTTTTCTTTGCCAGCAGGTGCCTGCAAATGTCGTTTTTGCCTGGGCCCGTGATCATCAGAATAAGTTGTTCGGCGCTCAGCAAGTTGCCCATTCCCAGGGTGAGGCCATGTGTTGGAGGTTTGGCCATGTGGCGGATCATTCCGTGCTGGCGGCTTTCTTCGGTGAGGGTGGAAACGTGGCAAAATGCCTCCAGGCTGTCGCCGGGTTCGTTCATGCCGATATGGCCGTTTGTGCCCAGTCCCAGAATGGCCAGGTCCAGCGGTGATTCGGCCTGGACCTGGGCGTGAACCCGTTTACATTCTTCCGCCGGATCCTGGGTTTTTCCGTCAAATGCAATCACCCGATCCTGCCCGATTCCCAAAGGGCCCAGCAAATGCCGGGTGAGGTAGTGGTCGCAGGATCCTTCATCTTCTGGGCCGAGGCCCGCCCATTCGTCCAGCTTGAGGATCCTGACCTGCCGGGCCAATTCGGGCTTTGCCTGGGCTAAATCAACGAAATGGGCATACAACCCGGTGGGAGAATGGCCCGTGGCAGCACAAACCAGGGCGTCGGGCTTGGTGGTCAGGGTGCGGGCCAGAATATCAGCCGCATATCGCGACATTTCCCGGTAGTTTTCAAGCAGCAGAACGATCATGGCGGCAATCAGATGGATTTCCAGAGTTTATAGGGCTTGTCTGCTTCAGGACGGAATGGCAATTCCACCTTCCTGCCGAGGCTTGCTGAGGCATAGGCAGCATAGATGATCTCCAGCACGGCCCGGCCATCTTCTCCGGTCACGAGCGGGGTTTTGTCGTGCTTCACACAATCGACGAAGTGCTCCATTTCCTGCGGAAACCCATAGTTCCAGATTTCCTCATACATCGTGAAGCTCCAGCCCACTGTGTTGCCAGCTTTTTCCACAGCATATTCCACCCCTTTGGTGCTGTAGGTCAGGATAGAATTTCCCTGCAGCACATCGGCATAGGCCACGCCTTCTGATCCGTGGATCTCGGCTTTGTCGTCCATGCCGCCCAGCTTGGTCCAGCTTTCCTCGGCCATGGCCACCACCCCGTTGTCAAACTCAAGGATGATGATGGCATTGTCGTCTCCGATGGTTTTATCGGTATGAACGGAGGTATTCATCTGGGCATAGACCGTGCGGACTGGGTTGTTTTTGTTCAGCCACCTGAAAAACTGGAAAGCGTGGCAGCCCATGTCCATGGTCACCCCGCCGCCGGACCGCTCCACATCCCAGAAGTGATCGGCATGGGGGCCATCGTGCTTTTCAGATTGCTTGAACAGAACGGGCCTGCCGAGAGCGCCTTCGTCGAGGAGGGCCTTGAGCCGCACATATTTGGGGGTGAAACAAAGTTCTTCGGCATACATGAGCTTGACCCCGGCTGTTCGGCAGGCTTCAATCATCTGGTCGGCCTCCTGCAGGTTCATGCAAAATGGCTTTTCCACGACGATGTGCTTGCCTGCTGCTGCCGCCCTTAGGGTGATGTCGCAGTGAAAATGGTTGGGGGCTCCAATCACGACCATATCGATGTCGGGCCGGGCCAGCATCTGGTCGAGGTCGGTGTAGGCATTGGGGATGTTAAACCTGGCGGCGAAAGCTTCCACATTGGCCGCTGTGGGCGACATCACCGCGCGGATTTCCGCATCACTTACCCAGCGGAAAGCCTCTGCGTGAATGGAGGAAATGAATTGCGAGCCGATAAGGCCTACGCCTACTTTGCCTGGTATCATAGTAAAGAAGTGAGAAGTGAGAGGCCAGAAGTCAGACTGGAACTTACCCTTGTCGGGGTTTGGCTTCGGCCCTGACAAGAGGTCCGGACCGGGAGTGAAAGATAAGTTGACCAACGGAGATAGCTCAACAGGCAGCAAAAAAAATCCCCGCAGCTTTCCTTGTTTTTCTGAGTCAAGATAATCATTCTTGAGCAAGCACCCGCCCTCTGCCAGCCTGCTCATTCAAGCGAGAGCCGGGAGCCGGGAGCCGAGATCCGAGAACCGGGACGGGACAAGAATATTCAAACCCCACAAGCCCCGCTCCCCTCTGTAACTCTGCCATCACTGTAACTCTGTCATCTCTGCCATGCGTCCAATCCAATTCATCCTCATCCCTCTGCTCATCACAGCATTGCTGTTCTTTACTCCGAGGCTTCGTAGGACTTCTCTGCTTCAATTGTTGTTCGTTTTGGCGGCTTCTGTGCTGATTGTGTTTGTTATTTTTCCGGACTGGAGCACCGTTGTAGCCAATGCAGTCGGGATCGGAAGGGGGGTGGATCTGATTACCTACCTTGGTCTTTTATCCTTGTCTATCAGTCATTTGCTTCATTTATTGAAAATTCGCAAACTGGAAGACAGGCTCGTCAGCCTTGCCAGAAATATCGCCGTCCGGGAGGAGAAGGCTTCTGAAAAGGAGAATGAAAACTAAGTATAATTCAGATTTTCGTTCAATTTGATTCGTGTACTAAGCGCCGGTCAGGACCGCTTTTGATTCATTGAATGAACGTTTATGACAGCCTGTGCAGCAGGGTCTTCCTCTCGCAGAAACTGCGCGTAGTTTTGGGTAAATCCTACTAACAGGTTATGCGCAACGTTTTCTCTCTCACCGTTCTTCTCCAGCTTCTCCTCCTCGTTTTTTTCTCTTCCCCCGCTTCTGTTTCCGCCCAGTGCAGCACTAACCCCGAATTATCCTTCCAGAACCCCGACCACGAATCTGGAACCTGGGGCGCTGTGGGTTCTGCCTACCGCTTTTCTCAGGTGCTTTCTAACGTAGACGCCATCGTGACAATCACGGGAAAAAACAATGCGTCGCTTTACAGCATGGACCTCACCAACACTGGCTCTCAGGCAGCCTGGCAACCCCAGATCAACATCAACAACCAGCACAAAAACGGATCTTTGGCTTACCTTGACTGTGAGGTCTCCTTCGTTGTTGCCGGTACCACCAACCCCGTTGTCATTACTTCGACAGTCATTTCTGCTGTGGACGTTGACGGCGACGGCTACCGCCTTCGTGAAGGCGTGGGCTTTGCCGATGTGAACATTTTCGAAATGGACACCCCCACCAACCTTTTCGCCTACGCTGCCGGTGAAAATTTCACCATGTTTCAGGCGGCCACCATCGACAACCAGGATGGCATCAGTGTCGAGGCAACCGAGCAAATGGCCTCTGTTACGGTGCTGAACAGCAGCAGCTTCCAGGTCCGGTTCCAGATCATTGCCGATCCCAACAAAAATGGCCCTTCAAACGCCACCGATCGCATGTTCTCGATGAATTTCGACCCCTGCATTCCCGAAACCTTCGTCTCCAAAGTGAGCTTTCCGGTAGAAATGGGCGAATTCATGGCCCTTCCCAATACCGGGGTGGTAGAACTGAGCTGGACCACTTTCTCCGAGCTGAACAATGACCGCTTCGACATTCAGCGCTCCGCCGATGGGAACGTTTTTTACGCTATCGGAACGGTTGCCGGAAACGGCACCACCACCGGGCCCCAATCCTATGCTTTTCTGGATCAGACAGCCGGCAGCGGGGTGAGCTACTACCGGCTCAAGCAAATCGACATCGATGGCCAGTTTGCCTACTCCAACGTTGTGGAGGTAGAAATGGAGGCCCTGCCTGTGAGCTGGTCGGTGTATCCCAACCCTGCCCAAAGCGAGGTTCGGGTGGATCTCAGAGGAGAGCAGGAAATCACCGCGGTTCGCCTGCTGAACCAACTGGGCCAGGAAGTGGAGGCCGAATGGAGCGATGCCCGGGTGATGACCTTTGGCGACAAGCTCCCCACCGGACTGTATTTCTTTCAACTTCAACTGGACGGCAGCTGGCAGCCAAGCCAAACCCTGCTGATTCAATAAAGCTTCCGCATCTGTACAAGTGAGCAAAAGCAAGGCCGCAGTGATGCGGCCTTTTTCGTTGGGTGGGTGGCAGGTTCTTTCATTCCTGGCTTGCCAAAATCGGCAGGAACCGTATATTTGCCTCCACGCGGGCCTATAGCTCAATCGGTTAGAGCAGCTGACTCATAATCAGCAGGTCGTTGGTTCGATTCCAACTGGGCCCACCTCCTTTTTTCATCTTTTTTTCGGCATCCTGTTCCCAAAGGTCACCACCATCTCAAGGTTGAGGTAGCGGTGGCGGCCTCCGTTGTAAATCGCGCCGGTTCCGGAGCCGGGATTCGACAGGACATTGAAAATGCCTACATTGTAGTAGGCCCCGGCCCCGACAGAACCATACTGGGTGGGCAGGTTAAACGAAGCCCCAAACGGCAGCATCAGGTAAATGGGGTTCACCGGATTTTCAAAGCCGGGCTGCAAAAAACCGCGCTGCACCACCCGATAGCCGAGGATATAGCCAATTTTGGGGTTAATCGCCCCAAGGCGCGGCCCCACTTTGAGGTCCATCTCAATGGCCGTCATCTCCAGGTTCTGCCCGTCGTTGCCAAGATCTTCCATTACCACCGGAAGGTTGAACCCTCCCCCTTTGTGAACCACGTTCAACCCGGCCTCAAAGCCATGTTTTTCATGGTATTGGCTGAAAAAAACGCCAAACACGCCGGTTGTGAAAGCATTGTTCACCAGGCCCAGCTCATCTGCTCGGGGAAAACTGTTCAGGTTGGTTGAAAAGCGAAAGCCAACGCCGGTTTGGCCCAACAGCCAGACCGGCAGGCAACAAGCCATCAAAAAAAATATGCGCATCATCGTCATCTTTCTGGGTTGCTGACTTCGAAAATACGCAAAGGCACTCAGATTATTAGACGAAAAAGGGAAAGGCGAATAGCCTTTCCCTTTTTCGTATTTGTGCCGTTTTTTGAGTTAAAGCCCCGCCTGAACCAGGATCCGCTTAACAGTGCTGCCACTGGCATCATTGAGCTGAATCAGATACAGGCCTGCGGCCAGGGGTTCACTCATCTCCACGCGCAGCACCTGCTGCTGTTGCAGCCAGTGGGTCTGCTCAGTCCCGATGGTCCGGCCCTGGAGGTCGCTCAGGCTCAGGGTGTGCAAGCCGCTCACCGGCACCGGAAACTGAATGGTGAAGTTCATTGCGCCGGATGGTACCGGGTTGGGGAAAACTTCCCATGTGCCGCCGAATGGCAGACCAGCTCCGTTCCCGCCATGCTCTGCTGCATTGCTGGTCACGGCTTCGCAGTTGCCGGCCTCCTCGCCCAGTCCCGAAGGAATTCCCGGCTCGCTGGTCAGGAACAGCTTGTCGATCAATGTGCCTGTTTCCCGGCCCGCCAGCTCGATGGTCTGAATGCCAGGACTCAGGGTAAAGACCACCACGGTATTGCCGGTACGATCCTCATGCACCTCATCCCAGATGAAGGTATTGCTGAGCTGGATGTTGTTCCACCGCACCCAGGTGCCGCCGTTCATGCGTACCCAGAAGGAATCGTCGTTGCTGTTGGCAGCCAGCACCCTGCCTATCAGTCGGTACTGCCCTGCTGTGCTGATATTGGCTTCGAACGTGGCGAGGTTGGCAGCCGCTGTCGAAGGGGCGTTGTTGAAAGTCTGCTCAGGTGCTTTCAGGTAAAATCCGCCTGAGGCATCAGGGCTGGGGAGAATGGTCCAGGCACTTCCGATGTCGCCGCATTCGGCCTCGAGCCAGGCTTCCGAAACAGGCAGTTCCACCGTCCAGGCAAACAGGATGGATTGCAGGTCGCTCAAATCGCCGTCGCTGTCGTCGGCGGTGATTGTCACGAGGTAGGGGCTGTTGGTAGCTCCGCCAATCACACCCTGAATCAAGCCGCTGCCGCTGATGGAAAGCCCTGGCGGAAGGCCGCTGGCCGAGAAGACAAGGGCCCCGTCTCCGCCACTTGCCTGCACCTGCAGCGAAACGAAGTTTCCTTCTTCGTTTGTTTGGCCGGGAATGCCTGTGATCAGAATAGGAACAGAAGGTTGAACAGGCTCACAGCCGGGAGCCGTTCCGCCTAATCCGGCAGGCACCGCAGTTCCGGTAGTGAGATAAAGCTTGTCCAGACCGGTCCCGTTTTCTCTTCCGGCAAAAATGATTTCGTTATTTCCGGCTTGCAGGGTCACCTGGACCTCTACATTCCCAAGGTTGTTGTTGTGGAGATGATCCCAGGCAAAACTGGCACTACCCGCAATTTCATTCCACTTAATCCAGGCCCCGCCATTCACCCGCACCCAGAAGGAATTATCATTGCCGCCGGGCGAAAGTACCCGCCCAAACAAATGGTAGGTGGCAGTTTGGTTCACCGTTACCTGAAAGCGAAGGTGGTTGGCAGGATCGGCTGAGGCTGCGCCCAGATAATCGGTTGTTGGTGCCAGCGCATACTGGCCACCGGAAGCCAGGGTAGAGGAAACAATGCTCCAGTTACCGCCCAACACACTGCATTCTGCCTCCAGCCAAAGGTCGGTCACCAAAGGCACAATCACCTCGTGGACATTCCAGACGAAGGAAACCTGTGCGGTGTCTGTCTGGTCGCCATCGCTGTCGTCCACCCACAGCAGGGTGGGGTAGGGGCTGCCGTTGGCCGCTCCGGTAGCGATCACCCCGGAAATCTCGCCGCTCGCAGGGTTCAGGGTCAGTCCCGCCGGTAGTCCGCTGGCAAAAAACTGAAGTGCCCCTTCGCCGCCGCTGGCACTCAGCTGGATGCTCACGGTATCGCCTTCGTTGTTGTCCTGGTCACTCACCAGATCCAGGCTCAACGGAACCGGCGCTGGCAGCACCGTCCAGCTAAAGCTCAGCACGATCTTGTCGGTCGGGTCGCTGTCGGCGTCGTCTATGGTGAGGATCACCTGATAGGGAGTCTGGCTGGCTGTTCCGGCATTGAGCGTGCCGGCAATGATGGTCCCGGCAACAGCCAGCCCGCCGGGAAGGCCGGAGGCCGTTACAGTGATGGGGCCATCGCCCCCGCTGATTGTCAGCGGAAGCAGGACATTGTCGCCTTCGGTGTTGGTTTGGCTGGCAACAGCCTGGGCCTGGATGGGCACAGAGAGAGTCCCGCAATTGGTGGCAGTGCCGCCCTCTTCGATGGGGGCCAGGTTCTGTTGGCTCAGGAACCACTTGTCAACACTAGCTCCGCTTTCTCTTCCGGCCACCTCCAGCACGTGGTTCCCTCCGCTCAGGGCAAAACTCACCTGGGCGTTGCCGCTGAGGTTGTTAAACACATGAACCCATTGAAACTGAGGGCTCAGCGGCAGGTCGTTCCAGCGAATCCAATTGCCCCCGTCTATCCTCACCCAGAAGGAATCGTCATTTCCATTTGGCACAAGCACCCGCCCAAACAGATAATACACCCCTGCCGTCCAAACAGTGAAGGGATAGGAAATCTGGTTGGCAGCTAATGGGGAAGGGGTGTTGTTAAAATTGGTGTTGGGCGAGGTGACATACAGGCCGTTGGAGGCCATGGCAGATTGGTGCTGGCTCCAGTTGCTGCCTACCACGCCGCACTCGGCTTCCAGCCAGATTTCATTGAAAACTGGTGCCGGAGGAGAATCAATTTGCCAGGTAAAGCTGGTTGTTTTTTTGTCAGATGTGATTCCGTCGCTGTCATCGACAGTAATGGTAACGAGGTTGCTGGGCAAAGCAGAGGCAAGCACAGTCCCGGTAATCAGTCCCGAACCGCTGATGCTGAGCCCCGCAGGCAGGCCATTCGCTGAAAACACCAAAGTCCCGTCGCCGCCGCTGGCTGGCACCTGGAAGCTCACCACATCGCCCACGATATTGCTCCGGTTGGCGATGGCTGGCAGCACAATGGGCACCGGCAGCGGAGAAATGGTCCAGGTGAAAGTGGCTGTTTGTTTGTCAGAGGTAATTCCGTCGCTGTCATCGACAGTAATGGTAACGAGGTTGCTGGCCAAGGCCGAGGCGAGCACGGTCCCGCTGATGAGTCCCGAACTGCTGATGCTCAGCCCGGCTGGCAGGCCATTCGCTGAAAACACCAAAGCCCCGTCGCCGCCGCTCGCTGGCACCTGGAAGCTCACCACATCACCCACGGTGTTGCTCCGGTTGGCGATGGCTGGCAGCACAATGGGCACCGGCAGCGAAGAGATTGTCCAGGTGAACGTGGCTGTTTGTTTGTCAGAGGTAATTCCGTCGCTGTCATCGACAGTAATGGTGACGAGGTTGCTGGGCAGCGCCGAGGCAAGCACAGTCCCGCTGATGAGTCCCGAACTGCTGATGCTGAGCCCCGCTGGCAGGCCATTCGCTGAAAACACCAAAGCTCCGTCGCCGCCGCTGGCTGGCACCTGAAAGCTCACCACATTGCCCACGGTGTTGCTGCGGTTGGCAATGGCTGGCAGCACGATGGGTACCGGCAGCGGAGAGATTGTCCAGGTGAAAGTGGCTGTTTTTTTGTCAGATGTGATTCCGTCGCTGTCATCGACAGTAATGGTGACGGGGTTGGTGGCCAATGCCGAGGCAAGTACAGTCCCGCTAATCAGTCCCGAACTGCTGATGATGAGCCCCGCTGGAAGCCCATTCGCCGAAAACACCAAAGCTCCGTCGCCGCCGCTGGCTGGCACCTGGAAGCTCACCACATCGCCCACGGTGTTGCTCCTGTTGGCAATGGCTGGCAGCACAATGGGAACCGGGGCTCCGGTCTGAATGGACAAAGGAACCAGGACATTCGAGCCAAATGGCCCCTGCTGAATCACAATCTGCCCGGAAAGGCCGTTGGAATTCGTTGGCAAATAGCGATAGACAATCTCGAGGGTGTCATTGGCTTTAAGCAGCCTCGGAAAGGACATCGAAGTGGTCGCCTGAACAGCGCTGGCTCCCTGCACCGAAATACCCTTGATCATGATGCCCTGGTTGCCATTGGCAGCCCAGATGCGGAGGGTGGCAAAGGAGGTGTCGCCGGGAGGGGTGGGAGGGAAGCTCAGTGTGCTGAGTGCGAATAATTGGGAAGGGTCGATGGGGTCTGCCGTACCGGGGTTGTCCTGGCTAAAGACCTCCATGTTGGTCATTTTGCCACCACCCTGAACCGGCGAGCCGCTGGTGATGTAGATGCCATCCCCGGCTACGACGGCCTGGGTGCCGTGGCGGGCGAAGTTGAGCGGGGTAAGGGTTTCCCAGGTGCCGGAGGCGGGGTCCATCATTTCGACGGAGTTCCATGCCTGGCCGTTGGCTTCGCCGCCAATCACGATAAGCTGCCCTTTGAAGTTGACGCTGGCATTGCCCGCCCGCTGGGTGGGGAGGTTGCTGCTGGCCGGGAGGGTGGACCAGGTGCCGGTTGTGAAGTCGTAAACGTCAATTTCCGGAATGGTGGGGGCAAAGGTGCCGCCTGGCCCGCCGGAGAGCCGCCCGCCGGAGAGGTACATTTTGTTGCCGATCACGGCAGACTGAAAATGGTCCCTGGCGCGTGGTGCATTGGGTAGCACGGTCCAGGTATTGGTGGCCGGGTCGTATCTGTCGAACCAGTTGACATAACCGCCATTGTGGCCGATGGTGTTGCCGCAAACAATGTAAAATTTCCCCTGATATTCCACCGTTCCGGCTGAGCCCCGACGCCGCGCTGCCGGAATGGAGGTCCAGGAAATCCAGCGCTTGCCCGCAGGGTCCATCACGAACACGGAGTCAACCGGGGTTTCATTGGGGAAGGAGTTGTTTTGGAAGGCACAAAACAGCCAGACGAGCCCCTCATAGGTAATTGGCTGAAAGTGGTTGAAGTCTTTCGGTGCCAGAATATTAGCGTTGCTCCAGCTCTTGGTTGTGTAGTTAAATTCTTCCACCACGCGGGGGCTTTCTCTTCCGCCGAACAGGTAAAAGCGGTCTCCTGCCTGCACAAAGGAGTTTTCGTGCCGCTGGATATGCTTTGGGCTGATCTGTGGTTCGAGGTAAATCCAGTTGTTTGTGAAGCCCGTTCCCGCTTCGAAAATCACCCATTTGAAGGTTGTGGAAATCGCGTCGAGGCTGGTGCCGTCGCTGTCGTCCACGGTGATCACCGGAAAATAAGCCGAACCGGCCTGTGCTCCCTGCGCAATGACCCCGGCAATTTCTCCGCTCAGGTTGTTGATGACCAGGCCGGGCGGCAGGCCCGTGGCACTGAAATGAAGGGTGCTGTCGCCACCTGCTGCTGCCACCTGAAGGGAAACGGCATCCCCTTCGTCATGAAACTGGGTGGGCAGGGCACTGATGTTGAGCGGGGCTCCTCCTGAGCAGTTCGAGGCGGTATTGCCAATTCCGGAGGGGGTGCTGCCGGAAAGGGTCACATAGATTTTGTCGAGGCTGGTGCCATTTTCCCGGATGCCGAATTCAATTGTATTCATCCCGGCCTGAAGGGCGAAGAGCACGGGCAGGGAGTTGTTGAGGTCGTTGTGGACCTGGTCCCAGGTAAAGGTGGTGCTGGCCTGGATGAGGTTCCAGCGCACCCAGCTGCCGCCATTGGCCCGCACCCAGTAAGAGTCGTCGTTGGCAGTCGGGGCAATGACCCTGGCAAACACGGCATAATTGCCGGGCTGGCTTACATTGAACTGAAACACCGCGGAATTGGCGGGATCTGCGGAGGCAGCTGCTGAAAAATTGCCGACTGGCGTAGCCAGGTAGCTGCCCTGGGAGGAAGAGGCACTGGCCACCACCTGCCAGTTTGCCCCCACAGTGGCGCACTCAGCCTCCAGCCAGAAATCCTGGGGAAAGGCGAGCAGCGGAACAAACATGGCAAGGAACAGGGTAGGGAGAAGTCGAAGCATAACTGGTAGGGGGAACTTAGCCAGGTGAATGAAGGACAATACCTTATTCAGCTACGGGCAAAAGTATGAACCCAGACCGATCGTCGGGAAATTCCCGGGCAGGTTTTCGCAATAAGTCACCCTCCCGCTTCTGAGTCAAAGGGTTAGCTGCTCGCCGAGCTGCACTTTCCACATGGTGGCATAGCTGCCGTTGGCACTGAGCAACTGGTTGTGGGTACCCTGTTCCACAACCTTTCCTGCCTCCAGCACCACGATCTGGTTGGCCTGGCGCAGGGTCGAGAGCCTGTGGGCAATGATGAGGGCAGTCCGGCCTTCGACGAGGCGGTTGAGGTTTTCCTGAATGGCTCTTTCTGTCTCGGAATCGACAGAGGAGGTGGCCTCGTCCAGGATCAGGATGGGGGCGTCTTTGAGCAGGGCCCTGGCGATGGAAAGTCGCTGGCGCTGCCCGCCCGACAGCTTGATTCCCCTTTCCCCGACGATGGTGTGATAGCCTTCGGGCAGCCCGGCAACGAATTCATGGAGCTGGGCCTCGCGGGCCACCCGCTCAATGTCGGCCTGGCTGGCTTTGGGCAGTCCGTAGGCGATGTTGTCTGCAATGCTGCCGTGAAAGAGGTAGGTGTCCTGGCTCACCAGCGCGACCTGCCTGCGCAGGGAGTTGAGGGTCCAGGCGGGTAGAGGCTTGCCATCCAGCATGACGGCCCCCTGCTCCGGGTCGTAGAGCCTGAGCAGCAGCTTGATGAGGGTCGTTTTGCCTGCGCCCGTGGTGCCTGCCACCCCGAGGGTCTGGCCCGGCTCCACCGTGAGGCTGATGCCATTGAGGATGGGCTGCCCCGGCTGGTAGCTGAAATGAACGTTTGACAGCTCAATTTTTCCATCCGCACGGCTTGTTTCAAATGTGCCCTGGCTGTCCCGCATCGGGTTGTTGCTGTCCATCAGCTGAAACACCCGCCGGATGCTGGCTCTGGCGCGCTCTAGTTCGTCAAAAATCACCCCCAGCCGGGTCATGGGCCACAGCAGCCGCTGAATCATCATGCCGAAGAAGGTGAGGTTGCCAAGGGTAATTCCCTGGTCTCCTTCCAGGTACCAGTAGCTGCCCAATAGCATGCAGCCTGCAAAGCTCATGGCAATGAACATCCGGAGGATGGGCACATAGGCTGCATTGAGCCGGATCGCCGATAAATTCGCCTGCTGATAGGCATCGGAGGCTTCGGCCACCCGCTTTTTTTCAAATTCTTCTGCCGAAAACGACTTGATGACCATGATGCCGGAAATATTGTTTTCCAGCCTGCTGGCCAGTTCGCCCACCGCCTCCCGCATCCGGCCATAGCGGGGCGAAATCAGGCGCTGGTAAAGAAAAGATCCTCCAATGATGAAGGGAATGGCCGACACGCCAATGAGGGCCAGAACGGGAGAAACGGCCACAAGGCTGGCACTGGCAAAGATCACGAGCACGAGTAACTGGAGCAGGTCATTGAAGCCGGTGTTGAGAAAACGCTCGAGCTGGTTGATGTCGTCGTTGAGAATGGACATGAGGTTGCCGGTGCGGCTGCGCTCGAAAAAGGCGATTTCCCGCCGCTGCAAATGGTCATAGACCTCGATCCGGAGGAGGTGCTGCACCCGCTGGGCAAGCCGCTTGAAGTCGAGCTGGTACCACCATTCAAACAGGCTTTCGAAGCCAAAAATCACGATGATGCCCATGGACAGCCACCAGATACCGGCCCACACGTCGGTCACACCGAGGCCCTGGCTGAGCCAGCCCGGCGAGCGGTGGTCGAGGTGGTCAATGATCCAGCCTACCAGAAAAGGCGGCATCAGGTCTAGCACCTTGTTGGTGAACGACGAAAGAGATGCCCTCAGCATCAGGCCCCGGTGTGGGCGCAGGTAGCGAAACAATCGGCGCATAGGCAGAATAGGGAAGCTGTATCAGAAAAGGAAGCCTGTCATTTTACCTGAAACACCCTCACCCGTGCCGGTGGCAGAAGCAGTTGCCAGTGGCTGCTGTCGGGCAGGGGCGGGCCAACCCAGGGCACCCCCGGCTCAAATTCAGCGATCCAGTTGAGGGGGTCGGTGTGGCGAACGGTGTAGTAAAAATCGGGTTTCCGGCTCACAAAGCCCAGCCGGGGATCTGTGAAGCCGGAGTATAGCGGAAAGTTGGCATAGACGGTGTCGCCTGCCGGGATGTGCTCCATCAGGTAATCGGTTGCCTGCTGCTGGGCTTTGAGCACCTCGCGGTATTCCATGCTCACATCGTAGTGAAACCTGCCGGGCACCCAGTGGTAGGCGAGAAACAGGAGCACCGCGACATAGAGCGCCCAGCCGCTGTTTGCCCGCCATCGCTGGAGGGCATCAAAGGTTGCACCCACTGCCAGGGCTTCGAGCGCCAGCAAAAAAAGCAGGTAGCGGTCCATGTAGGCATTGAGCACCGAGAAGCCGAGCATCGCCAGCAGGAGCCAGCCTGAAAGAATCATCAACTGCCTCGCTGCCTGCTGCTGCGGGCTGTGCGGGCCGCGCTGAACAACCCACAGGATCGCCACCCACACAATCCCGGCGAGCACATAACGCCCTTGCTGGATGAAGAGGAAGCTCAGGCTCATGATGATTTTATCCGATACTTCGGGCCAGGCAAAGGAAATGAGCGACTGATGGTAGGGGAAAAGGAACCAGCCGTTTTGCACCCGCTGAATCACCAAAAACATCACAAACGACAGCCAGGGGGCCAGGGCCAGGCCGAGGGCTTTGAGGCTTCGTTTCTGTGGCTGAAACAGCACATAAGCAAACACCGCCGCAGGCAGTACGAGGCCTGATTCTTTGGTGAGAATGGCCAGGCTGGCCCAGATCAGGTAGGCTTTGGTGTGGCCCTGCCACCAGGCCCCGAGGGCTGCCAGCACGAAGCAGGTGAGCAGCATTTCGGGAAGCAAAAGGCCCGACTGCACAAACACCGCAGGCATGGCCAGCCAGCTCAGCCCTGCGATGAGGCCTGCCCATTCGCCAAAAGCCTTCCCGGCGAGCTGTTTGATTTGCCAGGATGCAACAAGCGCAATGACAAGCCCGGTGAAGTGCATGGTAAACGGGCTGAAGCCGGCGAATTCCGCTACGGCAGCGTTCAGGCTGTAGAACAGCAAGGGGTGGCCCCTCGACAGATCGGGTGGCATATCGGCTGGCAGGAGGCCCCAGCCGTGGTCCAGCAGGTGCAGCACCCCGGGGCCATACACGCCAAGTTCATCCCAAAAAAAGGGCATGCCCAGGTCGGGCCATCTGCCAATGACAAACCAAATGGCCGCAGCCAGCCAGACAAGCCAGGAGATCAGGGAAGGGGTTGTTTTCATCGGGCGAAAGATACTTCTTCGCCGCCGTTGTGCCTGCTGGTTTTCCCATTTTTTCCTAAACCCAACGGCAGTTCCTGTCAGGGTACTTTTTCCTGCCATGGCAAAGCAAAGGACAAGTCTCTATATTTGCCCATCATGAAGGAATTCCTCTCAGCCTGCCTGCTGCTCCTGTCCTTTCCTGTTGCCTCCTTTGCCCAGCCCGGAACGGTGCAGGGAAGGGTGGTGGACCCTGTGAATCAGCCCATTGAGGGGGCAACGATCAGGGTGGAGGAAACCGGCGGCGTCACCCGCACAGGCAGCGAAGGCGCGTTTTCGTTCAGCCTTCAGCCAGGCACTGTCTATCATATTTCCTTCCGGCATGTGGGGCATCAGCCTTCAGTGCTGGAAATCCGGGTGGAGCCGGGCAGGGTCTATGACCGAACCATCAAAATGCTGGACCTGGAGAGCGAGACTGTTGAGATCATCGGCGAAAAGGATCCCACGAGCATCGACGACCGGGAGGGAATGCTGGTGAACCCCATTTCGATGGAGAAGAGCCTGGAGATTCCGATTCCGACGGCGAGTGTGGAGCAGCTGGTCAAATTTCAGCCGGGGGTGGCCACCAACAGCGAGTTCAGTTCCCAGTATCAGGTGCGGGGCGGGAATTTTGATGAAAACCTGGTGTATGTGAATGGCATTGAGATCTACCGGCCTTTCCTCGCGCGCTCGGGCCAGCAGGAGGGCCTTGGCTTTTCGAATGCCTCCATGGCCCAGGGCCTGAAGTTTTCCACAGGCGGCTTTGGCGCTCAGTATGGCGACAAACTTTCTTCGGTGCTCGACATCACCTACCGGCAGCCGAGGAGCTTTCGGGCCAGCGGGGAGGTGGGCATCCTCACCACCAACTTCCACATCGAAGGCACAAGCCGCAACCGCGAAGACCGTGACCAGCCGGGCCGTTTTACCTACCTCATGGGTGCCAGGCGCTTTTCCATGGCCTATCTGCTCAACAGCCTCGACACCCGCGGCGAATACAAACCCCTGTTTCTCGACTACCAGGGCATGTTTACCTACACCCCGAAAGCCAAACCCCAGGCTGTGCGCTACAAAGAGCGGCCCAACGGCAAGGTGGACACCATTTACGCCGCCACCACCCCGATCAAAATCACCGGTTTTTTCACAACAAGCCGCAACCGCTACCTGTTTGAACCCGTGACCAAGGAAACCACCTTTGGCACCATCCAGCAGGCTTTCCGGATTTTGGTGGCGTTTGAAGGGCGCGAACTGAGTTCCTACACCACCTCGCTCGGAGCCGTGATGATCGAGCAGCAACTCAGCACCCGGCTGCAGCTCGACTATATTTTCACCGCATTCAACACCCGGGAGGAGGAGCGGTTTGATGTGGAAGGCGGATATTTGCTGGGGCAGGTGAACACTAATTTCGGGTCGGATGAGTTCAATGAAGCCGAGTTCGACCTGGGCATCGGGTCGGAGTTCCGCCATGCCCGCAACTTCCTCACCTCCAACGTGTACAGTGCCCAGGCCCGCGGCCGCTGGCTGTCCGACAACGACGCCACTCACCGTGTGTTGTTCGGGGCGAAAATTCAGTACCAGACCCTCGTGGATGATTTGAAGGAATACGCCGTGCTCGATTCAGCGGGCTACCTTGTGGATTCCCTCGGCAAGTTTGGCCGCGAGGAATACATCCGCGGCCAGATCAACCTCAACAGCTTTCAGTACAGTGCCTTTGTGCAGCACGAGTGGCAACTGACCAGCTCCCTGGCCCTGCACAGCGGGGTTCGGGGGATGTACTACGACCTGATCGACAGCTGGATGTTCAGCCCGAGGGTGCAGCTCCTGTGGCGCGCAGCGGTTGATCAGGACGGCGAAACGAAGCTGCGGATCCGGCTGGCTTCGGGGCTGTATTATCAGCCGCCCTTTTACCGGGAATTCCGGCGGCTGGATGGCTCGGTGAACCTCGACGTGAAGCCGCAGCGCAGCATTCACTATATCGCCGGGATGGATTACCGGTTTTTTGGCTGGGGCAGGCCGTTCCGGCTGTTTGCCGAAGCCTACTACAAAGACCTCGACAACCTGATTCCCTACGAAGTGCAGAATGTACGGATCCGATATTACCCCGATGCCGTGGCCCGGGGCTATGCCTATGGACTGGATGCCAGGCTGAACGGAGAATTTATCAAAGGTGTGGACTCCTGGCTTTCGCTGGGCCTGCTCAAAACCAGTGAAGATGTGCTGGGAAATGAACGCGGCTTTGTTCCAAGGCCTTCCGACCAGCGCTTTACCTTTTCGATGTTTTTTCAGGATGAGTTGCCGATCAACCCCACTTACAAGGTCCAGATGACCTATGTGTATGGCAGCGGCCTGAGGTTTGGGCCACCAAATAATTTTGAGCAACGGACAGATTACGCCTTTCCACCCTACCACCGGGTGGACATTGGCTTCAGCAAGCTCATCACGGTGCTGCCGGAAACCTACCGGAAAGTGGGCGTGGAATCCATCTGGGCGACGATTGAAATTTTCAACTTGCTGCAGCGCGAAAACACAGTTTCATATGTGTGGGTGAAAGATTTGCAGAACAACTCCTTCGCTGTGCCCAACTACCTCTCGGCCCGCCTTCTCAACGTTCGGGCGATTATCAAATTCAGGTAAATATTGTTGAAAAAAAGGAACAACTTCGTGATTTGTCCGAAGTTAGGAAAAATTAGGTGCGAATATTTTTCTGAATAAATTGGTGTTAACTTTGCGTCAGTTCAACCAATCAATCCCAATCCTTAATGCACCTGTTGCTAATTGAAGACAACGTAGCCGATGTGGCCCTGATGGAAGCCGTCCTGGAGGAAGTGGACATCCAGGAAGCTGTGACGATGTCTGTTATCAAGGATGGGGAATCAGCATTGAAGGCCTTTCAGGCATTGGAAAACAACCCCGAAAATACGTATCCTGATCTCATCATTCTCGATTTCAACCTTCCCAAAATCAACGGGCTCGATATTCTCAAAAAGCTCAAAAGCTCGGTTCGCCTCCGAACCATCCCCGTAGTGGTGTTTTCAACCTCCTCCTCCCGCGACGATATCGACAACTGTTACAGAGAATTTGCCAATTGCTTCATCACCAAGCCGGTCGATTTTGACGAATTCGTCCATATCATCCATACCACCGTAGCCTTCTGGTCCATGGCCACGAGCCGTCGCTTTGCCGCATAACCGCTGCTTGCGAGTCTTTGCCTTCTTCCTTAAAAAAAGCCCATATTGCAGGGTAAAGGTTTCTAACTCTTACCCAGCCCTTCATGGAAGCATATCTCATTACCGGCACCTCCCGCGGACTCGGGGAAGCCCTGGCCACCCAACTGATCAAAGCCGGGCATCTTGTGATGGGCCTGGCACGCAGTGAGCAACCGGATTTGGCGGCCCATGCTGGCCCGGGCCAATATGAGCACCAGCTTGTGGATCTTCGCGACCCGAATGCCGCCGGTGCCTGGGTGGAAACCTGCCTCGACCGTCTCGACACCTCCAGCCTTTCCCGCCTCGTGATGATTCACAATGCGGCAATGCTGCATCCCATCCGGCTCATTGGCAAACAAACCGATCCCGCCCTGGTGCACGACACCATGATGGTGAATCTCCACAGCCCCATGCGCATGACCGAGGTTTTGGTGCAACTCACTCAGCAATGGGCCATGTCCAAGCAACTTGTCATGATTTCTTCTGGGGCGGCGCGCAATCCCATGCCTTCCTGGAGCACCTATTGCACCTCCAAGGCGGCCCTCGACATGTTTGCCCGCTGCGTTGCCAAAGAACAGGAAACCCAGGCGCACCCATGGAAGACAGTTGCTTTGGCGCCCGGCGTAGTGGAAACCTTCATGCAGCAGTATATCCGCAAGCAGCCCGAGGAAATTTTTCCCGGAGTGAAGCGCTTTACCAGCCTGCATGCCGATGGTCTGCTCTCTACGCCAGAGGTGGCCGCCGCCCAGATCATTCGATGGCTCAGCCGCCCCGGTTTCGGCCAGGAGGTGATTGCAGATGTGAGAAACGAATAGCGTATTTTCGTGACAGTTTTCTCCGCTCATCGTCACAATCATTTGAGGCAGGATTCGTAGTTTTCAGGGGAAAACCGAACGTTAGTCTTGTCGTATGCACCGCACCATGAACAAGCTGCTGATATTCACCGTGAGCATGTGGTGTCACCTGGGGATTTCTCAGGTGCATGACGATGTATTTGACAGCCTGAAGACGGTTCCCGGACAGCGTTTCCGGCTGTATCAATACAACGGTGAGACGTATATGTATGGGTCAATCGATGCGGTAGACATTGTGCGCCGCCCGCCCACAGCCCAGGAACTTCGCCAGGGAAGGCGGCAACTGGAGCGATTCACCAAGTTGCAATGGATGGTGCATTCTGTGTATCCTTATGCCCAGCGGGTGGCGGAGCTGCTGAACGAAGTGGAGCAGGATATGGCCAATATCCAGGGAAGCCAGGCACAAAAGGAATACATCAAGCAGCGGGAGCAGGAGCTGTTTGCCAGGTATGAGCAGGATTTTCGGAAAATGTCCCGAACCCAGGGGAAAATCCTCATCAAGCTGATCAGCCGCCAAACCGGCATCACCGCCTACGATTTGATCAGAGACACCAAAAACGGAGCTTCCGCCTTTTTTTGGCAGGGCATTGGCCGCATTTTCGGCATGAACCTCAAGGAAGGATTTAATTCCACCGATGATGCGCTCATCGAAGCGATCGTGGCGGAACTCGACCGCGGCGGATACAATATCTGCTACAAATCCTACAACTACAGGCTTCAGGATTAACCCCCGGTAAACCCAACCGGCAACTTTCTCACAGGGTCCCCTGCCGTGAAAAGCCGCCTTTCGGCGTATCGGATCTTGACCCTCCACGGCTTTTTCCTACCTTTGCCAAGCCTGCAAAGTGTCTGCAGGGATTCTTCACCAAAGATCTGGTCAGAACATGTCTCAAGCCTACGATGTCATCGTCATTGGAAGCGGACCCGGCGGCTACGTTGCTGCGATCCGGGCTTCGCAACTCGGTATGAAAACTGCCGTGGTCGAGCGCGAGTCTCTCGGCGGGGTGTGCCTCAACTGGGGCTGCATTCCGACCAAGGCCCTGCTCAAAAGTGCCGAAGTGATGAACTACCTCCATCATGCCGAAGAATATGGCCTTCATGCGGAAGGGGTTTCCCACGACTTCGGCAAGGTGATTGCCCGCAGCCGCGGCGTGGCCGAAGGCATGAGCAAAGGCGTGAATTTCCTCTTCCGCAAAAATAAAATTGACGCCATCATGGGTGATGGCTCCGTGACTGTTGACCGCAAAGTGAAAGTCACCAGCGCCGACGGCCAGGTAACCCTTTACGAGGCCAAACACATCATCCTGGCAACGGGTTCCCGCGCCCGCAGCCTGCCGCATATCCCCATCGACGGCAAAAAAATCATCGGCTACCGCGAAGCCATGACCCTCCCAGGCCAGCCTGCCAGCATGATCGTGATGGGCTCCGGTGCCATTGGAATGGAATTCGCCTACTTCTACCACAGCATGGGCACCAAAGTCACCGTCGTGGAATTCCTCGACAACGTGCTGCCCCGTGAAGATGAAGAGGTCTCCAGCCAGATGGCCCGCATCTACAAAAAAATGGGCATCGACATCATGACCAGCGCCGAAGTGACTGCCGTTGACACCAGCGGCGACGGCATTAAAGCCACCATCAAAACCAAAAAGGGCGAAGAAGTCCTCCAGGCCGATGTGCTGCTCTCTGCTGTGGGCATTGTGGCCAACATCGAAAACCTCGGCCTTGGCAACCTCGGCGTCAAAACCGAGCGAGGCAAAGTGGTGGTCGATGAATTCTACCGCACCAGCGCCCCCGGTATCTATGCCATCGGCGACATGACCGAAGGCCCGGCTCTCGCGCACGTGGCTTCGCATGAAGGCATTATCTGCGTGGAGAAAATCTCCGGAATGGACATCGAACCCCTCGATTACGACAACATTCCCTCCTGCACCTACTGCCAGCCCGAAGTGGCCAGCGTGGGCCTCACCGAAAAGCAGGCCAAAGAAAAAGGCTACGAAGTCAAAGTCGGTAAATTTCCCTTCTCCGCCTCCGGAAAAGCAGCAGCCTCCGGCAAAAAAGACGGCTTTGTGAAGGTGATTTTCGACGCCAAATACGGCGAATTCCTCGGTGCCCACATGATTGGTGCCAACGTAACTGAAATGATCGCCGAAGTGGTGGTGGCCCGCAAGCTCGAAACCACGGCACACCAGATCATCAATGCAGTTCATCCGCACCCCACCATGTCGGAGGCCGTGATGGAAGCAGCTGCCGCCGCTTATGATGAGGTGATTCACTTGTAAATGATCTGCTGGTCCAGCCAGAAGATCAAATAAATCAGCCGCGTTCTGACTCAGGTTCAGGGCGCGGCTTTGCGTTGGGAGCGGGTGAAGGTCTGCTTAAATTTCGGGCAAATATCAACCAGGACTTACTCAGGAGGGCTGGTTGGCTACGAGGCGCTTGCCGACGACGAGGGTGATGGTCCAGTGGAAAAGGTAGGTGGCGCCAAAGATCATCCACATGCCGGAGAAAAAGGCTGCGAGGGAGCCACCGATCGTGATGAGGTTTACGGGAGCGAGGGCAAGGGCGGAGGTGGTGATCCTGCCATGTAGGAGGAGAGATTCGATCATGGTCCAGCAGCGATACACGATGAAACTCAGGATGAGCACATCCCAGCGATGAAAGACCATGGCCAGCATCATGGCGCTGATAAGGAGGGAAGCCGCGAGGACGGCAGGCATTTGCCGGGAAATTTGATGAAAATGGGCCAGGCCCACGATCAGAAGAACTGCGTGAACCAGGATCAGGGAGGCCAAAAAGTACAGAAGTAGGGACATAATGGCGAGTAGAGGAACCGACGATAAGGCTTAGGAGGTGCTGTGGGTCAGGAACCGCCGGCCCAAAAAGCCAGGAACACAGAAGATCCTTGGTAAAACAACGAAATATAGAGGGAAATAGATGCCTGATTATCAGCAAAAATAACATGGCCTGGCGGCCCTGTCAATGACTTTGGTGGGGGAGGGGAGGGACTGGCGGGGAATTGGGAGAAAAAATAGTTGCGATCCTGCGGGCAGAGGAAGAAACGGCGGGTGATTGTGATATTGGGAATGAAGGGCCGGGGAGGAGCCTGCGGCCAGTAGTTATGAAGGCTGACTCAGGCGGATGGACTTTCGCTAAATAAAAAAGGAAAGGCGGCACGCGGCCGCCTTCGGGGCCGGACCGCTTTCTCGACCCGACTGGGTATTTTGTGAAGACGGCACGCAGCTGTCTTCGGAGGCCAGCCGCTTGCGCGACCGACCGTTTGTTTCGATCCTGATGGCGTTGGCGGGGCTTTGAGGCGAATTTCCTGCGCTTTTACGCGGAAAGCAGGAAGCTGTTCAATCCTTGTTGTGGTGGATGATGGGGTTTGATGGCTGTTCCCTATCCTCGTCTAAAGCTCCACAATTCCGGTTTCAATCCTTGTTGTGATGGATGATGGCCTTGAGGCTCGTGACTCGCCTGGAGGAAGTGCTTTTGCGTGTGGGTTTCAATCCTTGTTGTGATGGATGATGGCCTTGAGGTGTACGATGCGGGTAGGATATCGGATAGAATCACCCGAGTTTCAATCCTTGTTGTGATGGATGATGGCCTTGAGGCCAAAACAGGCACACACCTGGAGGTCAGGTCGGCAGGTTTCAATCCTTGTTGTGATGGATGATGGCCTTGAGGCTGGTCCAGATGAAGACGCCGAAGCTCGTCGGCACGTTTCAATCCTTGTTGTGATGGATGATGGCCTTGAGGCTTCTTTGTCTTCGCCGTCAGCCTTCGCCTATCTTTATGTTTCAATCCTTGTTGTGATGGATGATGGCCTTGAGGCTTCTTTGTCTTCGCCGTCAGCCT
>JBGSKC010000011.1:0-39555 GCA_041741415.1 Bacteroidia bacterium
TTCGGATGGCTCAACTTCTTCCGGCGACTCAATCGCGATTATGAAAAACTTCCCGAGTCCCATGCCGCTTTCATCCAGTTGGCCTTCATCAGTATCATTCTGAACAGAATTTGCCGCTGAGAGTTCCAAACATGGTCTAAACGCCATGTAAGAAAATTCATTGCCGCAAATCTTGCTCATCAACTACGATCCTGCTCTTACTTATGCATACTGCTTAGCGGCCTAGTTTGGTCTTCATCTCGCGAACAGCGTCTCGAAAATCCTGATTATCAGGCATTTCGCCCAAAGCCTGCTCATAATGTTTCAGCGCAGAGGCGTAATCCTGGTATTTTTCCTGAATGCTTCCCAGCCAAAAATGCGCCTGTGGGTAAGCTGGCTGAAGCGCAAGGCATCGCTCAAAATCTTTGGTTGCCAGGTCAATTCGTTGCCCCCCCAGGAGGTAGGCAAATCCTCTGCTGAAATAAGCCTCCACAAAGGCTGTGTCTGTGTTGATAGCGAGGGTAAAGGCCTCGGCAGCTGCATTAATCGATTCGGAAAACTTTTCTACCTCGGTCTCCCGGTTGGCCTTCATGGCGGTGGACAAGGCCCTGCTGCCCCGCTGGTATTGCCCGAGCGGATGGAAGGGGTAGTAGCGCAGAAGCCGGTCGTTGTAAAATGCAGCTTCTTTTACCGACCCAAAAGTTTCAAAATAAAGGTCGTGAAGCTGGGTTAATGCCTTCACAAACAGAGAATCCACCTCCAGCGACTGCCTATAGAGGTTCAGGGCTTTGCTGGGCTGGCCCCGCTGTTCTTCCAAAAATCCCTGGGCAAAAACATACTGTGGATCCTCGGGGGCTAGTTGGGCAGCCTGCTGGTAGGCTTTCAGGGCTTTCGGGTAGTCTTTCCTGAAAAAATACTGCTGGCCAAGCTCGTAATGAACCTCGGGATCCTTTGTGCCCATGTCCACTGCCCGGACAAAAGAAGCCATTGCCTGGATAGAGTCACCTGCCTGCTTGGCAAACAGCCCCCGGAGGTAGTGAAGATCGGGGCTTTGCGGATACAAGCCCAGCGCTTTCTCCACATCTCTGACGGCCATGAAAAGACTGTCCATGACATAGTAGGCCTGGGCCCGCTCCTGCAGCAAGCCATAGTCCCGGGGATTATCCTGGATCAGCTTGCTGAGGCGCAGAATGGCTTCGGCTGGCGTTTCCTCTGTGCGGGGAACCGCCAGGCTGTCTGGCCCGGCCAGTGCCGAATCAGTTTCTTTGGGCGAAAATTGGCAGGCCGTGAGGAACAAGGCCGTGAAGGCAAACAGGCGAAGGAGTAACATGAGGCAAACTTACTGAGTCTTGTTCAATGCAGAAACATCAATCTGCTGGCTCGATGACGAGGCGAAGAGACCGCCCACGGCCCGGGGTGATTTTAGCTGCTTCGGCAATGCGAAAATCGCTCAGCCAGAGCACCTGGCCGCTTGCATCGCGAAGGGTGACTGCGCGCCATTTCTGAGCCGGAGAATATTTGCTATCAATCATCACATCGCTCAACAGCTTTGCTCCTTTCATGCCCAGCGCGGCCATTTTATCTCCCTTTTGCACGCCGGAAAGCTCCAACGGCCAATTGAGTGCCGCTGAATCAAGCAAAATATCCCCTCCTGAAAGTGTTTCCGGTGCCGTGACCCATTCCATTTGAACCAGCCTGCCTGCCCAAAAGCCCGAAAAGGGAAGCTCATGCTGATTTATTGTTTTCGCCGCTCCGTCATCATAGCGGGGAATCCATTGAATTTCCTCCCGCCCACGCACGAGGGTTCCTTCCCACTCCACTTTCGCACCGGTTCCGGCTGTTGCCAGCTGGGCACCCTGCCACAGCGGATGGCCATGCCAGCCCCAGCGCTGGAGGACCAGGGTAAAAAACGTGCGGAGATGATCTTTTTTGATGGACAAAGGAAGCCCGGCCCACGAACAGGTGTGAATACCATGCTGAAAGCGGCATGTTTGTTCGATCCAGGGATCCAACAGGGTTTCCAGCAGCGACAATTGCTGTTCATACCAGGCTGCTCTATCCAGCAAATGGCTGCTGGCAGAGGAAAATACAGCCTCAAGCGCGGGCATGAGCTCCAGCCGGACCTGGTTGCGAAGATACTCCGGCGATTGGTTGCTGGCGTCTTCCCGCCAGACTTGGCCTGCCTCCCGGAGTGCTGAGATACAGGTTGATTTGGGTATAGCCAGAAAGGGTCGAAGGAAACGGTCCCGCCGGGATGGCATCGGCGCAAACAACCGGGGCTGGTTTCCGCGAAAAAAAGAAAGTAGCAGCTGCTCGGCCTGGTCATCCTGGTGATGTGCCAGCAGGCAAAAATCGTAGCCAAAATCGTTGAGCAGCGATTCGAAGAATGCATACCGAAACTGACGCGCCTGAGCCTGGATTGATTGCTTCTGATCCCATTTCTCAGAAGGAATTTCCAATGCATGGAAGTGAAATCCCAACTGGTCGGCGAGTTGCTGAACGAATCTCGAATCCTGGTCGGACTCGCCTCCACGAAGGCCGTGATTCACGTGTGCGAGGGCAACAGAGTAGCCCGTTTGTTTCGCTGCCAAGGCAAGTGCAACAGAATCGCACCCGCCGCTGCAAGCTACAAGCAGGCGCAGCGACTTGTCTTGGCTGGGCAGCGAAGCCAAAAGCGCTTTCAGCAGCTGAGTCCTCGATGCACTCGTTCCTGATCCGGCCTTGTTCATGCTGTGAATATGGGGAAAGTCTGCAAATGCTGGTACCTGGCTACAAATCTCTCCTGATAAAAAACTGTTTGCTTTCCCAATTCGTAGGTTGGAGCGTCATTTCGTACCATTCGGCCTTTTTGGGTAGGGTATTTCCAACGATTGGAATAGTTGGTTCGTAGTTTAACTGAATCACTTCCAACGGGTTGCTTGAAAATTTTCTGCAAAACAGGAAATCATTTCGTCTGTTCCTGCATGATTCCCTTCCAATCAACCGATGCCCCCGAATTGTTCCGCGTTCTGGAACAGTTCTTGTTAAAGTAAAATTCCAGCCTTTTCCCGCCTTTCCCCCCAAGAAACACGACCAATTCATGTTCTCGTCCCTTTTTTCCACCCTTGCCCATTTTATTCTGCTGTCGGTCGGCGGCCCGAATTCCTTCGGCGCCACTGCTTTGCATGGTTCCTGGACGTCACTCGACCATCAGGGAGAAACCATCGAGTTTCGGGAGTCAAACCAGCAGTTGTGGGTTGCGCATTCCGAATTCGACGGCACCTGGTTTCCAGTGAGCCGGAATGAAAACGCCTGGCAAGCCGATGCGCCTCAAACCCGTTTCGAGTTTCAGCTTCAGGCAAACAGGTTGCTTGTATCCAGAACCACTGCCGGCGTCACAACGACTTCCTTTTTCCAGGCACTTGGCGATACCCAGTCATTGTTGGCAAGCAACGAAGCTTTGAACTTTCGGCGGGGTGCCATTCACGGCCTCCCGATGGGTCCTGCCAGAAGCACTGCCAGTATGTTCCGCGTGTACCTCTACCGCATGGGCAATGGTCGCGAATTTGTTGGTTCTCAAGTACTTCACCGGGAAGATGGCTTTTCGTTTGACGGCCTTCCGGAAGGTGAGTATCAACTGGTGATTTCGGCACAAGGCCCAACCGCCATCCAGCCAAAACCTGCCACCCAGCAAATTAACCTCGTTGGAGGGAAAGTGGTGGAACAAAACGTAGTCCTGGATTGATGAATTTTCTGCTTGAAAGCTTTTTGAATTGAGTTGATAGACCCGCCGGTAGGCGGGTTTTTTTTGTAATCGGTGCCCGATTTTTCTCTCTCAGGCTTCTGCAACCAGGCTATCTTTGCATTATGACAAACAAGCTAAAGTTGGCAAAATCGATAAGCGCCTGGCTCTGCGTGATTCCGCTGCTTGCGGGTTGCGACCGGCTCAACCCCGAGGAGAGTCTTCCTGTTTACGTCGAATTCAGGAACCCGCGGGTGCTGGTGGATGAAGTGAGGCAGGTGTGGTCTCCCCTTGGTGTCAAAGATGTATGGCTCTTTCAGCAGGAGGATCAGGTAGGGGTTTTTGAAATTCCCTCTGTGGTCCCTATGCTCACGAAAGAAGGCCTCGATTCTATCCGGATCGGCGGTGGCGTGTTTGAAACAGGACTTTCAGGCTTTCGGGCAGAATATCCCTTCTGGGACGATCAAAAGTTCTCCGTGGCAGGCCTTCAACCGCTCGATACCCTGCGTGTTGAGCCGCGATTTCGCTACCTGCAGCGCGACACCACCCTGATCTATGCCTTCGAAGAAGATTTCGAATCCGCCTCGGTGATCTTGCAAAGTCAGTCGCTGTCCAGCATTTTTACCCAAATCGTCGTGAGCTCTGAGGATCGTTTTGTTGGGCAGTTTGCAGGGAAAGTCACCTTCACGCCCCAGGAATACTTGTTTGAAGGAACCTCGCCCGTTCTTTCGCTCCCCCAAAGCGGCACAAACGATATCTGGTGCGAAGTAACTTACAAAAATGACATCGCCTTTTCCGTGTTGCTGGTGGGCCTGCCTAGAGGCGGCCTCGAAACAGAACTTCCCACCAATGTGGTGTTTTTTTCTCCGAATGAATGGAACACCGCATACATTCGCCTCAACGACCTGGCCCGGGCTTTACCGGAGGGAAGTGCATTTAAACTTTTGTTTCGCGCCAGTTCCTACGACACCGAGATTTCGGCAGGACGTTCGGGCTACCTGTGGCTGGATCACATCCGATTGATCCATTTTAAATAACAACACTGCATTCTCCCCGAAAAAGAACCAGCAAGCGAAAGAAAATTCGGTATTTCGAAATGAAGGTCAGATGAAAACAGCGGAACATGCAGCCTAATCGCTTGCTCATGAACCGACTTCGACTTTCCATCCTGATTCTTCCCCTGACGTTGGCGGGCTGCACCGCTCCCGACTCTTTCCACACCCTTACCGGAACATGGAGACTTTGGGCCTTCGAAACACCTTCTGAGGGTATTTTGGAGCCGGAGCCCGACTATCTGGCACGTTCGGTTGTGCTGAGCGCCAAAGATCGCGGCAAACGCGGGAGCTATTCTGTTACCACGGTGACCAATTTGCTGGAAGGAAAATACCGCCTCGGAGAAGAAGGCTTGCTGGAGGTAGAGTCGGTGGATGGAACTTTGTTTGGCGAGCCAGCCTGGGGCGAACGCTTTCAGGCGGCCTGGCGGGGTGCCATCCGGTATGAGATTCAGCCGGGCCAGTTGCTGGTGTACTTTGGCGATGGAAAAAGCCGGATGCTGTTCGAGCCGAGCCGATAAAAACCCGGCCAACCTGAGACTTATCTCACGTCCAGCAGCTCGACATCGAAGTAGAGAACAGCGCTCGGCGGAATGATGCCGCTGCCGCGAATGCCGTAGGCCAGGTTAGATGGAATGAGCAAATAGCCCTTGGTGCCTTCTGAGAAAAAAGGAATTCCCTGCTGCCAGCCCTGGATGGTCTGGAACAATTGAAAAGACACCGGAAACCCCTCCGAAGAATCGAACACGGTGCCGTCGAGTAATTTGCCCGTGTAAACCACCTCCACAGTGCTGGCAAGCGTGGGGTAAGTCGTTGTGTCGCCTTGTTCGGTAAAGCCGTAAAAAATGCCGTTGCTGGACGATTGTCCCGACAGGTTGTTAGCAGCAACATAATCAGCAATCAGCTGCTTGTCGATATCAAGTTGCTCCTCAAAGGTGAGGGAATTATCGCAGGAGAAAATGGAAGCCAGAAAGAAAATGGATAGCAGGCGGATCAGGTGTTTCATTGGAAAAATCTTGTGGTTTTCAGCTAGAACGCAAAGCTAACGCTTTTCGTGGCATGGGCCTGAAGCCTCAGAGCACAAATTTAGCGATCGCAAAAACGATGATAGCGAGGAACATCAGAACATACATCCAGACATCGAGTTGAATATAATCCTTGTATTGCTGCCAAAAATCTCTGAGCTTTTTCATCTGAATCGGTTCAAATTCAGGCTAAAGGTACCAAATTCAATGAAATCTACCCTTCTTCTCGCTACCCTCTTTGGTCTCTCCAGCTTGGTTATGGCCCAGGACCGAGTCACGGGCCGCCCATTCGCCACCCGCTCTGAAGTGATCGGGCAGCATGGTATGGCCGCCACGAGCCACCCGCTGGCCACACAAATTGCGGTTGATATTCTCAAAAAAGGCGGCTCCGCCGTTGATGCAGCCATCGCGGCCAATGCCGCTCTTGGGCTCATGGAGCCCACGGGCTCCGGCATCGGCGGCGACCTCTTCGCCATCGTCTGGGATGCCAAAACCCAACAACTCTACGGCCTCAATGCCTCCGGCCGTTCGCCTCAATCCCTCACCCTCGATTATTTCCGCCAGCAGGGCCTCACCGATATTCCTGTTTACGGTCCGTTGCCAGTCTCCGTGCCCGGCGCCGTGGACGGCTGGTTTGTACTGCATGGGAAATTTGGCAAACTGCCCATGGCTGAGATTCTGGCACCCACCATTCAATATGCCCGGCTGGGCTTCCCGGTCACCGAACTCATCGCCTTCTACCTCGGCAGCTCTGCCCGCCGCTTCCGCGACTGGCCTAATTTTGCCGATACCTACCTCCTCAATGGCCAGGCTCCGCAAAAAGGAGATATTTTCAAAAACCCGCGGTTAGCCGACACCTACGAACTCCTTGCCAAAGAAGGAAGGGATGCCTTTTACCGGGGTTCTATCGCCCGGGCCATTGATCAGCACATGAAATCTATCGGCGGTTTTCTGAGCTACGAAGACCTCGCTGCCCATCGCTCAGAGTGGATCACGCCAGTTTCTGTAAACTACCGGGGCTATGATGTGTGGGAACTCCCGCCCAATGGCCAGGGCATCGCTGCGCTGCAAATGCTGCAGATCCTCGAAGGCTTCGACCTCCGCGCCATGGGCTTTGGCAGCGCCGAATACATCCACACCTTCACAGAAGCCAAAAAGCTGGCCTTCGCCGACAGGCTTCACTACTATGCCGACATGGAGTTTGCCGATGTTCCGGTTGAATGGCTCATTTCCGACGCGTATGCCGCTGAACGAAGGGCCCTCATCGATCCGAAACGGGCAAAGCGTAGTGTGGAGGAAGGCAAACTCAAGCATGGCGATACCATTTACCTCACCGTGGCCGATGGTGACGGCAACATGGTTTCTCTCATCCAATCCAACTACATGGGCATGGGCTCCGGGGTAGTTCCGGGCAATCTGGGCTTCATGCTGCAGGATCGCGGGGCCCTGTTTTCGCTGGAAGAAGGCCACGCCAACGTTTATGAGCCGGGAAAACGACCTTTTCACACCATCATCCCGGCCTTCATCACCAAAGAAGGCGTGCCAATGGTAAGCTTCGGCGTGATGGGTGGTTCCATGCAGCCTCAGGGTCATGTGCAGATTGTGGTAAACCTCATCGACTTCGGCATGAACCTCCAGGAGGCCGGTGACGCACCCCGGATTTATCATGTGGGCGGAGAGGACTACAACCAGCCCTACATGAGCGACGGCGGCACCCTCAACCTCGAATCCGGGATCGACTACGAGGTGATCCGCCAGTTGCAGCTCATGGGTCATACCATCGGCTACAACATAGGCGGCTATGGCGGCTACCAGGCCATTCGCTGGGATGGTGAGCGAAAAGTCTATTTTGGCGCCTCCGAATCCAGGAAAGACGGCCAGGCAGCAGGCTGGTAACGGGATGCCGCAGACCATTGACCCGTCTTTCCAGTCAAATTTCCTTCCTATGTCCCTGAGTTTTTGGGAAACCACCCACTGGATGAACAAACAAGCCCTCACCGTTGTCGGCGGGGGAATTACAGGCATCCAGGCTGCCATTTCGGCCAAAAAAGCGAATCCCGGCTGGCCGGTTGCTGTGCTGGAGCGCGGTCCTCTGCCAAGTGGGGCCTCCACCAAAAATGCAGGCTTCGCCTGCATCGGCAGCCTCTCTGAAATTGCGGATGACATCCGGAACATTGGCCCCGACCGCACCTTCGCCCTGATGGAAAGGCGGTTCCGGGGGCTTGCGCTCCTGCGGGAGCAAGCCGGTAATGCTGCTCTGAACTATCGCCACGGCGGCGGTTATGAGGTGTTCCGGCAGCAGGACCAGGCCACCTGGGAAGATGCAGCAAATGTGTTCGACCTGGCAAATGCCGGGGTGGCAGTCTTTTCCGGTGTTGAGGAAGCGTTTCGGCCCTGCCCGCCAGTTCCCGGCATGGCAGACCTGAGATCAGGATTTGTCTCCTCGCTGGAAGGCCAGCTCGACCCCGGGGCCATGATGCAGACTTTGCACCGGCAGGCCCTGGAGCTGGGCGTGGAGATCCGTACCGGCTGGCCGGTGGCAGCGATTGAACACACCGGCCAGGATTATGAGATCAGCATCAGGGGTCTGGGGAGCTTTCGTTCGGACAGGGTGATCGTGGCAACAAACGGTTTTGCCCGGCAGTTACTGCCGGAGCTGGCCCTCCGGCCTGTGCGCAACCAGGTGCTGATCACAGAACCGGTTCCCGGCCTTGGCTGGGAAGGCACTTTTCACTACGACAGGGGGTATGTGTATTTCCGGAATGTCGGCGAAAGGGTCTTGCTGGGCGGATTCCGGAACCACGGAGGAGAAGAAGAGGAAACGGGCGAATTCGGTCAGACAGACAGGGTGCAATCCCTGCTGGAGGCTTTTTTGAGAGACGTCATTCTGCCGGGCCGGGAAGTTGTGATTGCACAGCGTTGGAGTGGAATTTTGGGGGTAGGCGAAAGCCGGGAGCCGATTTTGGAAGAAGTAACCCCGGGGCTGGTGGTGGCTGTGCGGCTGGGAGGAATGGGAGTGGCACTCGGCACCCTGCTGGGCCGGGAAGCAGCCGAAAAGCTGACGAACTAGCTGTGGAGCAGGAGGCTGATCTGGCTGGATTTTCGGACCTTCCTATCCGACTCATCCATCCATTTCACATCAAACTCCCATTCGCCATGACCACCCGCCGCGATTTTCTCAAAACAACCAGCCTTGGCGTTGGACTCACTGCCAGCATGGGCTGGGCAGCCCTTCAGGCCGCTTGCTCCCCCGGCTCCCTGGACAAGCCGCTGGGAGTAGCCCTCGTAGGACTGGGCAGCTATGCAACAGGCCAGCTCGGGCCCGCACTTCGCGAAACCAAATACTGCCGTCTGGCAGGCGTTGTGACCGGCGACCGCACCAAAGGCGAGCGCTGGGCCGCAGACTACGGCTTTGATCCCAGCCACATCTATTCCTACGACACCTTCGACCAGATCAAAAACGACCCGGATATCGACCTTGTGTATGTGGTGCTGCCGAATGCGATGCACGCCGAATTTGTGATCAGGGCGGCAAAAGCAGGCAAACACGTGATCACGGAAAAGCCCATGGCGGTGTCAGTGGCCGAATGCGAGCAAATGATCCGGGCCTGCCAGGAAAACAAGGTGACCCTTTCCGTGGGCTACCGCTGCCACTTTGAGCCTCATAATGTGGAGATCATGCAGGTGGCGAAGGAAAAACCGCTGGGGGAAATCAAACTGATTGAGGCAGCCTTTGGCTTTCGAGCCTTTGGCTGGGAAAACTGGCGCTTTCACAAAAACCTCGCTGGTGGCGGCGCGATGATGGACGTTGGCATTTACTGCATCCAGGCCGCCTGTTATGTGGCGAATGAACTGCCTGTTCGCATCACGGCGCAGGAAGTGAAAACCTACCCGGAGCGCTTCCCCGACGTGGACGAAACGATCCTCTGGCAAATGCAATTTCCTTCAGGGACACTGGCGAACTGCTCCACCAGCTACGCTGTGAACATTCACCACCTCGACGTTTACTGCGAGCAGGGCAATTTCGGCTTGTCTCCTGCTTTTGGCTACGACGGTATTCAGGGGTATGTGGGCGATAAAAAGCTCGATCTGGGCCAGGTGAGCGAACAGGCCCTGCACATGGACCACATCGCCCTCGCAACCCAGGGCAAGGCACAGCTGGCAACACCCGGCGAGATGGGGCTTCGCGACATGAAAATAATCGAGGCAATTTATGCCGCAGTCGCCAGCAAGCAACCCGTGGAATTAGCCTGGTAATCCTTTCATTTACCGCATCCAGCTGTTGATCCTGAGCCAGTCTTCGAGGCGGTCGGCCCAGGTGGCAAATATCGGATCTTCCTCCGGCAGCAGGCCCAGTCCATGTCTGCCTTCCTGATAAATGTGAAGCTCAGCGGGGATGCCTGCCCGGTGAAGGGCCAGGTAGAACATGACCGAATTTTCGGGAATCACCGCCTGGTCTGCCGTGGTGTGCACCAGAAAAGTGGGCGGTGAATTGGGTTTGACCTGCATTTCGCTGGACATGGCGTATTGCAGATCGAAATTGTCTTTGTTGTCGCCCAGGAGGTTGGCGCGGCTGCCTTCGTGGACCAACGGCGCCATCATGGAGATGACAGGATAGCCGAGGATGCAGAAGTTGGGCCGGGCCGAAAAACGGTCGACCGGATCCTCCGCTTCGGGATTTCCCTCGTCAAACTGCGTGGCAACCGTGGAGGCCAGGTGGCCGCCTGCCGAAAAGCCCATGATGCCGATTTTGCCGGGGTCGAAGCCCTTTTCTGCGGCCAGGCTGCGGACTGTTCGCATGGCCCGGAGGCCGTCGCCGAGCATCACGGGGTGGTGGTAGCCGTGCTGGCCGAGGCGGTATTTCAGCACAAAAGCATGCACCCCGCGCTCCTGAAACCAGCGAGCCACTTGCTCACCTTCGTGGTCCATGGCCAGCATCCAGTAGCCGCCCCCCGGGCAGATGACAACGGCGGCGCCATTTGGCTCCTCCGCCCAGTAAGCCTGAAGCGTGGGAATATCCTGCTCAGCCGTGCCAAGCGCGCCCGGAGCCCCATGGGACCAAAGCGGTGTCTGTGAGTAGGCTGCAGAAAACAAGGACAGCATCATGAAAAGGTGGACGAGGAATTTCATTGGAGAACCAATCAGAAGATAGAACCAAACTCCAAGATGCTCATTTTCTTCATTTTCCCTTTCCTTTTCCCTGCTGCTTCCGAAGGCGCTGGGCTTCCCACCAGGGCTCACTGAGGTCCATCGCGGCATTAACAAGTTCAAAAATTTCCTCGGGCGGCCCGTCTGATTCGGTGCCGTAGGTAAAGGCAAATCCGGTGCTGTTACCGGCCTCGTCTTCAAGGGTGATTGTCAATTCGCAGCGCTCCCCTTTGGGATCGGGATACTCATAGCGGCCTGTTAGCTCCATCAATTCGGGGGAGAGCAGCTTCACCCAGTCAGCCAGCAGCGGTTCTTCCGTTTGGCCCATGAACCAGCCAGCCTGCTCAGGATCGCCTGTCCCGTTTCCCATGCGGTTAATTTTTCCTTCGCGGGTCAGTAAAATGGACAATGCCGTGTTTCCTTCTACTTCCAGCGAGAGATGTGCCTTGCGAATTTGCTCCGGATTCATGAATCAGTCAGTGATGAAATTTTGGCTAAAGATAAAAGAAGTCGTTGGCAGGTAGGGAACAAAGTCTTATCTATGAAGACCACTTTCAATTCATGCTACATGACCTTGCAAACATTCCTTTTAACCATGATGATGCTCCTCGCTGGCAGCATCCAGGCACAAACAGCCACTCAGACGATTCGCGGAAGAATCGTGGACAAAGAAACAGAATCGCCGATTCAATCGGCACAGGTGCTCACCTGGCGCGACGACGGCACGGTGATCGGCGGCTTAAGCGATGAATTTGGTTTTTACAAGCTCGAGCAGGTACCAGTAGGCTACCGGAATGTGATGATCAGCGCCATTTCCTACGACACCGTGAGCCTGCGGCCATTTTTGACTGCCGGTACCGAACTGGTCCTTGACATGAGCCTCAACCCAAGGCCCCTCACCACCGACGAGGTCGTGATCGAAGCTGGCCGCGGAGATGATGTGAACAACGAGCACGCCGTGACCGTGAGCCAGATTTCCATTGCCTTCGACCCGGGCTTGCAGGCCTCCGGAACCCGCGAAGACCCCGTGCGGCAGGCAGTGGTGACCCCCTCGGTGCAGGGTGCCGACGACTCCCGCAACGACCTGATCGTGCGCGGAAACTCTCCTTCCGGCGTGCTCTATCGCTTTGAAGGCATCAACATCCCCAACCCCAACCACTTTGCCGTTCCCGGAACCGGCGGCGGCCCCCAGTCTTTGCTCAACAACAAGTACCTGCGGAGCGCCGATTTTTACACCGGCGGCTTCCCTGCCAATTATGCCAACGGAACCGCCGCCGTGTTTGACCTCTCCATGCGGAATGGCAACGACAGCAAACATGAGCTGAGCCTGCAACTTGGCTTTCTCGGCACCGAAGCGGCTATTGAAGGACCCATTAACAAAGAAAAGCGTTCCTCCTACCTGGCCACCTACCGCTATTCCACCCTGCAGCTCTTCAGTTTCATGGGCATCAATGTGGGAACCGATGCCGTGCCACAATACCAGGATCTCGGGTTCAGGCTGTATTTCCCGCGAAAAAAAGGCGGATACCTGGCCATTTGGGGAATCGGTGGTGTGAGCGACATCGACATCATTCTCTCCACCGAAACCACGCCCGACACTGCCACCCTCATTTATGGCAGCAACGACCGCGACCAGTATTTCAGCACCAACATGGGTGTCACGGGTCTGACCTATGTTCAGCCCATCGGCACGAGAGCCAAGATCCAGGCAGGGGCAGCCATTTCACACCAGAGCGTGGTGACCCATCATGACTACATCTTCCGGCGGATTGAGAACAACAGCTTTGTGTATGATTCGCTGCCGCCGATTCTGGACTATGTTTTCGCTGAAACCAAGATCCACAGCTATGCCCATTACAACCGGACCCTGGACCAGGCCAAGCGGCACCGGCTCCAGGCGGGGCTGAATGTGGATTACTATTTCATGCGCTACATCGACTCCTCCCGCCAGGTGATTACCCAGCCGGATACCCTGATGGCCCCCTGGCGCGTTCGCTGGGATGCCCGCGAAGGAGCCGCCCTGGTGCAGCCTTTTGTGCAGTACCGCTACCTCTATTCCGAACGGCTGTCGTTGTTTGCCGGGCTCACCAGCCTTTACTGGAGCCTGAATGACAACAGCTTTTCGCCGCTGGAGCCACGCCTGGGCCTTGATTTCCGGGCAAATGAATCCCACACCCTCTCGGCAGCCGCCTCGCTGCATTCGCAGATCCAGACACCCTACCTCTATTTCTACGGCTTCGAAACCCGCGGCTCCGACCCGCAGGAAACCAACATGGAGCTGGGCCTCACCAAGAGTATCCACTTCATCGTAGGCGACAGCTGGCAAATCAACAGCAAGGTGCGCCTTAAGACAGAGGCTTACTACCAATACCTCTACGACATTCCCGTGCAGACCGACCCGACCTCCTTTTCCTTCATCAACGCGGGATCTGGGTTTTCGAGGTTGTTCCCCGATACCCTGGTGAATGGCGGCACAGGCCGGAACATGGGCGTGGAGCTGATGCTGACCCGGCGCTTTGTGGACGGATACTACTACATCCTGAGCGGAACCGTGTTCGACTCCAAGTACCGGGGCAGCGATGAAGTACTCCGCAACACGACCTTCAACGGTCGCTATGCCTTCAATGCCGTGGGCGGCAAGGGCTTCAATCTGGGTTCGCAACGCTCGCAGCTGATTTTTGGTGGCAGCGTGACCTATGTTGGCGGCAGGTGGTATGGCCCTGTGGACGAACCAGGCTCGGAGCGCGAGTTGGAGATTATTTATGTGGATGAAACGGTGAACACCCTGCAGTTCAGTCCCTATTTCCGGGCGGATGCGAAGGTGAACTTCCGCTGGAACCGCGCCCGGGTGACCCACGAATTCGCCATCGACTTCGTGAACCTGTTCAACACCCAGAACATCCTCACCCTGACCTACAACCCGAACGACCCGGAGGGCCAGAACATCCGGGAGGAGTACCAGTTGGGCTTTTTGCCGATTTTTTATTATAAGCTAAGCCTGTAGAGCTGAGTTAGGAGCCGGGAAACGAGAACCGAGAGCCGGGACTGGAGGCGAAGCCGGTCTCCCCACCCTTGTCAGGGTTTGGATTCGACCCTGACAAGGGTTTGAGTGTTGGCCCCAGGCGTTCTTTCGGGCCCTTCAACGAACTCAGGGACCGAAAGAACGACGCCGAACCATGACCCAAAGAAGGGAGTCATCCTTCGACGACGGCCTACAGGCCTGCTCAGGATGACGATGGCCCTCGCTGTCATGGTGAGCAGGCTGCTTCAGCTGTCGCCGAACCATGACAGCGTGTGGGCCTCTTTCACCCCTTCAACGAACTCAGGGACCGAAAGAACGACGCCGAACCATGAAACCTACCTCTCCAATCTGACTTCCGACCTCTGACCTCTGACCTCTACCCACGCGCATCCCATCCAAAACCCCTATCTTTCTGGCCCATTATTCACCGAGGCTCCTTTCTATGCCTGAGATTCGCCATGCAGAGGTTATCCGCTACGTGCAACCGCTCCGGGAAGGCGGCTCGCTCCCGGCCATTGTGGAGGCCGACGACGAGCTGCTGTATGTAATGAAATTTCGCGGAGCGGGCCAGGGCAAAAAAGCACTTATCGCCGAGCTCATCGGCGGGGAGCTGGCCCGCGCCATCGGGTTGAGGGTGCCGGAAATTGTGTTTTTGCACCTCGCCGAGGGAATTGGCAAAATAGAAGGAGACGAGGAAATCCAGGATCTGCTTCAGTTTAGTGTAGGGCTCAACCTTGGGCTTCATTATCTCTCCGGCTCGATCACGTTTGATCCGCTGGTGTCGGTCGCCGATCCGCTCGCCGCCTCCAAGTTGGTGCTGCTCGACAGCCTCATCACCAATGTGGACCGCACCCACCGCAACAGCAACCTGCTCAACTGGAACCGGGAGCTTTGGCTGATCGACCACGGTGCGAGCCTCTTTTTTCATCACAACTGGTCGCAATGGGAGGAGCAGGCTGGTCGGCGCTTTGCTGCGATCCGCGACCACGTGCTGCTGCAGCGTGCCAGCCTCCTTCCCGAGGCAGCCGAAGGCATCCGGGCGGCGCTGAGCCTGCCGGACATAGCCGCCATTGTGGACCTCGTGCCGGATGAGTGGCTGCAGGACGACTTCGAT
The DNA here is from genome assembly GCA_041741415.1 of Bacteroidia bacterium. Taxonomy (GTDB): domain Bacteria; phylum Bacteroidota; class Bacteroidia; order J057; family J057; genus JANQTF01. The sequence goes on from JBGSKC010000011.1 coordinate 15,062, forward strand.
GATGTTTCCCCCGGGGAAAAACGACAGGTGTACACCCGCTTCATCGGAAGCCGGTTTTCCCGCCTCGATCAACTCACCAAAGAAGCCAGCGATGCAAGAGAGGCAGGTATTTGAATACGCGATGATCCGGGTGGTGCCGCAGGTCGAACGCGGAGAATGCCTGAACGTCGGGGTGATTTTGTTTTGCAAGCCGACCCGGTTTCTTGGCATGAAGATTCATGTGGATGAGGCACGGCTCCGGGCTTTGTCTGCCCGGCTGGACATTGGCGAATTGCAGGACTACCTGGCCGCCTGGGAGCAAATTTGTGAGGGAAGCCGGGAGGCGGGTGTCATTGGCGGGTTGGGTCAGGCAGAACGCTTCCGGTGGCTCACCGCCACAAAAAGCACCATTTTGCAGTGCTCTGCGGTGCACCCCGGCCTTTGCAGGAATGCCGGGGCAACCCTGGATCGGCTGTTTCGGGAGCTTGTGATGCCAGCAGAACCGGACAGCGGTATGCCTGGCGGGAAATGAGCTAGGCGCGTACCGGGTGTCTGTGAAGATTTTTTAGGGGGATTTTTGAGCATTTCCGGAAAAACCCAGGGTTGGCAGGCCGGGGATCCCTTTTTGATTCATCCTCTTCTGAGCAAGTCCAGAATTTATGTTTGGGGGCCAGGCACCAGCTGCGGTAGTTCGTGGCATGGTGACACGGGATCAACTCTGGAAGGGCCTGATTGAAGATTTTTTCCCTCAGCTTCTCGATTTTTTCGCGCCTGACCTGGCACAACAAGCAGACCTGACCAGGATTGAATTTCTGGATCAGGAACTTGACCAGTTGGCCCCTGATGACGTGGGCAGGAATCGGAGGGTTGACAAACTGGTGAAGCTCTTGCTGGCTGATGGAAAAGAAACCATGCTGCTGGTCCACCTGGAGGTGCAGGGCTATCCCGACAAGGAATTCCCTTTGCGGATGTTCACGTATGCCTACCGCATTTTTGATCGCTATGGGGTGATGGTGGAGGCCCTTGCGATCCTGACGGATGACAGGAAGAATTTTCGGCCAGAGGCGTTTGAGGTTCACAATGTGTTGAGCAGACTACAGTATGATTTCACCATTTACAAGCTGCTCGACAAGCCCCGGGAAACGTTTGTTGACAATCGCAACCCCTTTGCGCAGGCCCTTCTGATTGCGCAGGACAGCATCGGAAGGAAGCGCTCGGATAAAGCCCTGCTTAGCCAGAAGATCAGGCTTTACAGGAGGTTGTTTGAATTGGGCTACAGCAAGGTGGAGATTGAAAAAATCGGAGGATTCATCAAATACTACACCCGCTTTTCCGAACCGGAAATGAATGCTATTTTTGACAAAAGCATTACTGAACTCACAAAAAAAGAAGAAGGCATGGGAATCATCGAGCGCATTCAAAATGCCTACAAGCAGGCGGGCATTGAGCAGGGGAAGCAGGAAGGGATCCAGTTAGGCAAGCAGGAAGGAATCCAGCTGGGTAAGCAGGAAGGTAAACTGGAAGGCGAGCTCTCAGGCAGAATCAATTCCCTTGCCCGCTTTTTGCTTACCTCTGCGGCAAAAGGCCAGACCAGCAAGGAACTCGCCGAAGTATTCCAGTTGCCCCTGACCCTTGTCAGGAAATTGCAGAAAGGCCATACCTTCACGCAGGAGGAGGTTCACCAGTGGGTAGTGAAGCTGAACAGCCGCAAGCAGCACTGACCAATTCTGGCCTGGCCGGTGATCAAGATCATTCCTGAACCCAACACGGGCAAGGCTTAAGTGAAAAGGGCGGCATTACCTTTGCTGCGCTGTATGCAAGACAGCACCACATGATCAAAGACCTGTTTTTGCCCAGCGAGCATCCTTCTGTGACGCAATCGCTGATTGTGATTCTCGCCGCCATTGGCATCGGTGTGTTTGTCGGGCGGCTGAAAATCAAAAAAGTATCCCTTGGCGTTTCCGCAGTGATGTTCACGGGGCTGGTTATGGGCCATTACGGCTACCGGATCGAAGAAAATATCCTCGATTTCATCCGCGACCTTGGCCTGATTCTATTTGTGTATGGCATCGGTATCCAGGTCGGTCCTTCTTTTTCCTCCTCCTTCCGTAAAGACGGGCTTCGATTCAATGCCCTGGCAGGAGGAACTGTTCTGCTGGGAGCTATTCTGGCTGGCTTGATTTACTGGCTCACGGATACCAGCCTCGAACATGCCGTTGGCATCATGAGCGGTGCTGTAACCAACACCCCAGGGCTGGGAGCGGCCAAATCTACCTTACAGGAAATCCAGCGCACCGTTCCTGATCTCACTTTCAGCGATCCAACTGTAGCCTACGCAATTACTTATCCGTTGGGGGTGCTGGGGATTATTTTCACGATCATTGCTACCAGGTATCTGCTTCGAATCGACCTGAACAAGGAAACAGCCCAGTTTCAGGATGAGCAGGCGAGCGAAAAGCAGGCGCTTGTGCGAAAAAAGCTAAGGGTGATCCACCCCGAGGTTTTGGGCAAAACCCTGTATCGCGTGCTGAAGGATCATCATCTGAGCGATGTGATCATTTCGAGGCTTAAGCATTCGGGGTCTTCCACCGTATTTTCACCGACCCTCAACACCCCAATTCAGGATCGCGACGTAATGGTGGTAGTTGGAAAACCGACCCAGGTCGAAGCATTGATCCAGGTAATGGGCAAAGAATCGACCGATACCACCATTGATGCGGAGCAGGACTTGATTTCCCGGTGGTTATTTGTGACGAAAAAATCGGCTGCCCATAAAAAGCTCTCTGAATTAGACCTGACGAACAGCTATGGCCTGAAAGTGACACGCGTGAACCGGTCGGGCATGGAACTGCTCGCACAGCCACACCTGAGCCTCTATTATGGTGACAAGCTGCAGGTGGTGGGCAACCGGGAAGACATTGAGGAGGTGGAAAAAATTATCGGAAATTCCGAAAAACGCCTGTTAGAGCCTGACTTCCTGTCACTTTTTGGTGGCCTGATCATAGGCATTGTGCTGGGCTCCATTCCCTTTTTCATCCCCTCGCTTCCAGTGCCGATTAAGCTGGGCTTTGCAGCGGGGCCATTGCTCGCAGCGCTTGTAATCAGTCGTTATGGCGGCATCGGCGTGATTCACTCCTACATCAATGCCGGAGCGATTCATTTTATGAAAGACCTCGGCATCACGCTATTTTTTGCTTCAGTTGGGGTTCATGCAGGCGAAACGTTCTATGCTAATTTTATCGAGTACAATGGCTGGCAATGGTTGCTGTATGGCAGCTTTATCACGTTCATTCCCTTGATTTGCCTGGTCCTGGTTGGTCGTTATGTACTAAAAATCAACTACTTACAGCTCACCGGCATCATGAGCGGCGCCTACACTGACCCGGCTGCCCTGGCGTTCAGCACCTCCTACCTCGACTCCGACCTGCCCTCGCAGGCCTATGCCACCGTGTACCCGCTGGTAACAATGCTCAGGATCTTTGCCGTGCAATTGCTCATTTTGCTGTTGGTGTAGGAGAAGGAGATCCCCTGATTTTTTCACTGCCAGTTCCACCTTTGAGCGCGGCGATGTACCTTTGCAACCATGCATCCGAAAGTACTGATCGTCGATTTTGGCTCACAATACACCCAGCTGATTGCCAGGCGCGTACGTGAGCAAAGCGTTTATTGCGAGATTGTCCCTTACACAAAGGGCATCCACGCCGACGCAAGCCTAAAAGGCATCATCCTCTCCGGCAGCCCCTGCTCGGTCAATGACCCCGACGCACCCGACCTGGACCTTGGTCCCTGGATCGGCAAGCTGCCAATTCTCGGCATTTGCTACGGCGCCCAATTGCTTGCCCGCAATTATGGAGGGCAGGTAGCCCGGTCTTCCACCCGCGAATACGGCCGTGCCAGGCTGCAGCCGCTTACAGGCAACAGGCTCTTTACCTCCATTGAAGCCAACAGCCAGGTTTGGATGAGCCATGCCGATACTATTACCGAACTGCCAACCGGATATGAACTTACAGGCTCCACGGAATCTGTTCGGGTTGCGGCCTTTCAGCATCAAAGTCTGCCCGTTTACGGGTTGCAATTCCACCCCGAAGTGACCCACTCGGTGGAAGGCGCTGAAATCCTGCGGAATTTCCTTTACGACATTTGTGGCCTGGGCCCCGACTGGACTCCGGCTGCCTTTATCGAGGAAACAGTGGCTGCGCTGCGTGCCCAGCTCGGCGAGCATGAGCGTGTGATCTGCGGTCTCTCCGGCGGGGTTGACTCTACTGTGGCTGCCACCCTGATCCACAAAGCCATCGGCGACAGGCTCTATTGCATCTTTGTGGACAATGGCGTGCTCCGAAAAAATGAATTCGACCAGGTGATGCACCAGTACCAGCAGCTGGGCCTGAATGTAAAAGGTGTGGATGCTTCTGAAGCCTTCTTTTCAGCACTGGTGGGCCTCACTGATCCCGAAGCGAAGCGCAAAGCTATCGGCAAGGCCTTCATCGAAGTTTTTCAGGAAGAAGCGCGCTTGCTCAACGATATTTCCTTCCTCGCCCAGGGCACCATTTACCCCGATGTGATCGAAAGCGTTTCTGTCAAAGGTCCTTCTGTCACGATCAAATCTCACCACAACGTAGGGGGCCTGCCTGAACAAATGAAACTGAAAGTGGTGGAGCCGCTGCGCAATTTGTTCAAAGACGAAGTGCGTAAAGTGGGTGTGGACCTGGGCTTGAGCCACCAATTTGTGGGGCGGCATCCTTTTCCTGGCCCTGGCCTGGCGATTCGGGTGCTGGGTGAAGTGACCCGCGACAAAGTTGCGCTTCTACAGGAAGTGGATGCTGTGTTTATCCAGGAGCTTCGGGAGCACAACCTCTACGATGAAGTCTGGCAGGCCTTTGCTGTTCTGCTGCCAGTTGCCTCTGTCGGGGTGATGGGTGATGAAAGAACCTACGAAAAAGTGGTGGCTTTGCGTGCGGTTGGCAGCCGCGATGGCATGACCGCAGACTGGTCGCATTTGCCCTACGAGTTTCTGGCGGAGGTGTCCAACAAAATCATCAACCAGGTGAAAGGCGTGAACCGGGTGGTGTATGACATCAGCTCCAAGCCACCGGCCACCATCGAATGGGAGTAGCGCCTCCACAGGCGATTTCACCAGCTTTCATGACCCAATCAAGGCCCATCAAGTGGATGTGGCTGACTTGCAAGAACCATTAACTCGTTCAAGAAGCCTATGCTCTGGCGCATTTCGGTTCTGATTGTTCTCCTTATTCCGCTCACTGTTGTTGCTCAGATTGAGCCCGACAGCACCGAAGCCTGGCTGGCAGACCCGCTTGCCATAGAGTATCATTCCGCGGGTAAACGCGCTTTGGCCAAAGGCCAGTTTGCGCAGGCAGTTGCCTTTTTTGATTCTGCACTTGCACTTCCTTTTCACCCTCAAACCACCAGCGCGAGCTATTTGCGTGGTCTGGCTTGGTTTCAATCGGGTAATAGCGACTCTGCCATGGCATCTTTCGATGCCTTTCTGGAGGATTTTCCCAAATCCACCTACCTGCCGGAAGTTCGCTACCACCGGGCCATTCTCCTGGCAGAATCAGGACAGGAAGAAAAGAAAGAGGGTTACAGCGAGTTTATTGAGCTGTGGCAGGGCCAACAAGAAACCATGCTTGGGAAAATGAGTCGCGACAAGCTCCGACTGTACTTGTTTCAGGAGTGCGACATTGACCTGATCGCGAACCTGATGAACGAGATACCAGTGTTGCAGCGCGGTGACCTGGTGGAGGCTTATTGCTTTTGCCTTGAACACAAAGCCCGGGAGCAGGAAAAAGCAAAAGCAGCCTATCGGGCCTATTTGCAGGAAGGGGGTGAGCCCCGGCTGTTTCTGGAGCGGCTCTTCGACCCGCGGCGGCCTGGGCGGTATGGCCGGCGGGATGAGGTCAATATTGCCGTTTTTCTGCCTTTGTTTTTGCCGGAAGCTGAACAGGATAGTGCCAATCTGGCTCCGGGAAGCGGAAAAATGGCCCTGGAATTCTGGGAAGGCCTTCAGATGGCAGCAAAAGAAATGGAACCGCAGCTTCGCCGAAAAGTGAACCTGCGGGTATTTGACAGCCGCAGGGACAGCCTTGTGGTGGTGGACCAACTGGCAGAACTGGACGCGTGGTTTCCTGATCTGGTAATTGGCGATGTGTTCAACACCCAGACAGAGGTCCTTTCCCGCTGGGCAGAGCAAACCGGGACCCCTCAGATTGTGCCCTTTTCACCCAGCGAATCTTTGGTAGAAGGAAAATCATTTACCTTCCTGGCGCACCCGCCCATTGCTGTTCATGCCAAAGCACTGGCCAAGTATGCCATCGACAGCCAGAAGTTGAAAAAGATTGCCGTTTTCACCAATGGTACCCATGCGACAGATGAAATGGCGGAGCCTTTCATGGAACTGATCCGGCTTCAGGGGGCAGAAATTATTCGATTATCGGTGGATTCTGTATTCCGCGATGGAAATGTGCGGCGCGTTTCCTCGGCTGTCAGGTCTATTCGCCTTCAAGGCTGCGACGGTGTGTTCATTCCCATTTTCGGCGACCAGGAAACGGTGGGCCTTATCCTCAGTCAACTAGGTGCAATGGGCATGGATGTGGCAGTATTGGCCTCTCCCCATGCCTGGAAACGCTTCAATAACATCGACAGGGACCTGAAAGACCGTTTTTTGCTCACCTTCTCAACCTCCTTTATGTGCGACCGGCAGGACAGCGCATACCGAAGTTACCTTCGCCGCAGCCTTGAGCAGTATCATGTTCCGCCAAGCGAATACCACACCCAGGGCTACGACATCGGCAAATGGCTGCTCACCGTCTTGAATGAGTACCCCTTTGAGGCCATTTCCCTGGCTGACTACCTCCGGGGTTACCCGGAATTTGCAGGTTTGCATCAGAATTTTTCTTTTGAGGGCAACCAGAGCAACCAATACGTGAACTTAGGCCGATTTGAAAACAGCCAAGTCCTAAAGTTAACCCGAAAAACGACCTGGGCCTGGAACCGGGAAGACGAATAGTCGGAGCAGATTGGCGGTTCTGCAAATGGATTTGGTATCTTGGGGCGAATTGTTTTTTCTTCGGCCATTCGAAGAAAGACCCCTGTCATTCAACCTTCCTTTCATGAACCGAACATTGCCCTGGCTGCTGCTGCTTCTCCTGTCGGGTTGCTTTGCCCTTCGATCCGTGACCCTCGAATCGGACCCCCGCACCGACGCCCTCCTGATGGAAGGCAAGCAGGCACTTCGCAATGAAGACTACATGACCGCCTGGGATGCCTTTGAGATGGCGAGGGAGCGAGAGTTTAACCGCTCCACCACTGCTGCAACCTACCTTGCCGGCCTGGCTGCCTATCACCTTGGCTACGACGACATTGCCCAAACAAGGTTCCTGGCCATTATCCGCGAATATCCCCGATCGAGGTATCTCGAAGATGCGCAGTATCATCTTGCCCTGGTTACCCTTCGCCAGCCAGGCCGACCACAGGCGACCTTCGAAGCACTTGGTGCATTGCTTAGCCTGCAACAGACTGCCAGAGATCCGGGGATTAAACCCCTTGCCATGGCTGCGTGGAAACAATACTTGTTTGACAAAGCAGACCGCGACATGCTGGATGTGTATACCAGCTCCGCCCCTGACCGCTATCAGGCTCAGGTGATGGAGGCGCTGATCTACAAAATTTTGCAGGAAGACGGCCCTGTGGTGGCTCGTCATCGGTTGAGCAGCTATCGCGAGCAGGGGGGAGAAATGACAGATTGGCTCAAAAAACTGATGCCGGTGAGTGGCTCCGGCGGAGCTGTACAGCCAGTTGTCACGGTGGACCCACGCTGGAAGGATCCCTCCACGATTCGGGTGGCGCTTGTGCTGCCCTTTCAGCTGGACCAGATCCCCTACCCTGCCGGGCTAAACGAGATACCGGGGCAAATGACCCGCCCGCTGGAGTTTTATGAAGGTTTCCGCATGGCGGTGGAGGAGTTTCAGGCGCAGAGCAGCAAGCGGGTGTATGTGAATGTGATAGACTCCCGGCGAGACACCTTTTTGGTTAGGCGCTTATTTAAAAAGCTGGATTCTTTGGGCGTTCAGGCGGTGGTGGGTGATGTGTACAACCCTCAGTCAAGGGTATTGTCAGATTGGGCGGAAACCCGGCGGGTACCGCAACTGGTCCCGTTCAGCCCAACAGGTGAACTGGTTCAGGAGCGCAGCCATACTTTTTTGGCCAACCCTACCGCCAGCACCCATGGTGCCAGAATGGCGGAGTATGCCTTCGACCGAATGGGTCTCCGACGAATGTTTGTGTTCAGCGACGGCAGCGAAGCCACACGAGAGCTCATGCAAGGCTTTAAGGCCACCTTTCAAAGCCGGGGCGGGCGTGTGGACTCTCTCCTTTTCAGTCCGGATTATGCCGGCTCTGCAGTGAAGCAGATCCCTGCACTGGTAAGGAGCATCCCGGCCAATTCACCCAACACTGGGATTTATTTGCCTATCATGGGAAATGAAGAAGCAAGCAGCCTCATTCTCAACATTTTACAACAACAAGGCAAAAAATTTCCTGTTCTGGGGTCGCCCCATTTTTGGAGCAATTACCCCACCATTTCAGCCGAAACCAAAGCTGCCTTCAACCTTATTTTTACTACTTCCTATTACCTGAACCCTGACGACCCTGCCTATCAGCAGTTTTACCAGCGGTATCTGCGGCAGTATTCTTTCCCACCCTCTGAGGATGTTGTTCAAGGTTACGACACCGGGAAATACCTGCTTAGGCAACTGGCGGCATACAGCCCGTCGCTTGGCATGGATCTTTCCACCTTCCTGCGGGTGTCGCCGGTTGTTGCGGGGCTGCATCTGCCCTATCAATTCCGGTCGGCACAGAGCAACCAGCGGGTAAACCTGGGAAAATACACCGACGACGGGGTGATCAGATTGGAGTAAACCTCCCTCGCTTCGGGACGTATCCAAGGCCGGGAAGCGAATAGTTTTATTCTTTCTCAGTATATATTTTTCCTTTTCACCCCTAAAACCGTGTTCAACATGTCCACCCTTCGACTTGGCGACGTTGCGCCCGATTTCAATGCCTTAACCACACAAGGCCCGATTAATTTTTATGAATACCTTGGTAATCACTGGGGCATTCTGTTTTCGCATCCTGCCAATTACACCCCTGTTTGCACCACAGAGCTGGGAATGGTGGCCAGGCTCAAAGCCGAATTTGAGAAACGCAACACCCAGGTCATCGGCCTGAGCGTGGATCCCATTGACGATTTTGACGGCTGGCTGGCAGATATCAAGGAAACCCAGGGTGCGGAAGTGAACTTCCCCATCATTGCTGATGCCAACAGGGAAGTAGCCACCCTGTACGACATGATCCACCCGAATGCTTCGACGAAGAATACGGTGAGATCTGTGTTTGTAATTGGTCCTGATAAGACCATTAAACTGACTTTGACCTACCCACCAAGCACAGGTCGCAATTTTGCCGAAATCCTGCGGGTGCTGGATTCCCTTCAACTGACAGCCAATTACAGCGTTTCAACTCCGGTAAACTGGGAAGACGGTGAGGATGTGATCATCAGCCCTGCAATTCCAGTCGATCAGCTCGATGCCAGGTTCCCAAAAGGATACACAGAGGTTCGCCCCTACTTGCGGGTAACGCCTCAGCCCAACAAGTAAATCTGGGCTAATTCAACAAAAAAGGGATGCAAATGCATCCCTTTTTTTTCACGAAGTGAATATGAGTTATCCCCTTACCTGATCTACCACGGCCTTGAAGACTTCGGGATGGTTCATCGCGAGGTCTGCAAGGACCTTGCGGTTGAGGGAAATTTGCTGCTCGCTGAGCTTGAAGATGAAGGTGGAGTAGTTCATGTCGTACTGGCGAACACCGGCATTGATCCTGGCGATCCAGAGGCGACGGAAGGCGCGCTTGCGGCTTTTACGGTCGCGGTAGGCATAGAGCCAGGACTTTTCGACCTGGTTCTTGGCGACTGTCCACACATTTTTTTTGCGCCCGAAGTAGCCCTTGGCATACTTCATCATTTTTTTGCGGCGGGCGCGGGAAGCGACTGAGTTAACGGAACGAGGCATGACAGAAAGTTCTTTTTTCTAGGTAAATGGAAAAAGGAAGGGAACCTGGGAGGATGCTTAAGCGGAAAGCATCCGTTCGACACGCTTCTCATCGGAAGGGTGAACCAGGGCGTCATGACCGAGCCGCAGCTTGCGCTTCTTGGACTTTTTGGTGAGGATGTGGTTCTTGAAGGCGCTTTTACGCTTGAATTTTCCAGAGGCGGTTTTTTTAAAACGCTTTGAGGCCCCTGCGTTGCTTTTCATCTTAGGCATGATGCTTACGCGTGTTGGTTAAAGTCAGGGGGCAAAGATAGTTATTTTTTGGAAAACCCCAACAAAAACGAAACGCAAGAGCAAGGAAAAGTACCCGGCAAAATCATGGTCATCACCATTTGCCCCTTTCAACCAGCCCAGATACCGCACAGGGCATTCGCTACCCCAACGCCTTCAACAATTGCTCTTTATAGCTGGCTCCCACCGGAATTTCCTCCCCGGCAATATGAAGCATGTTCCCCTCCATCGAGTCAATTGCCCCGATATTTACCAGAAAGGATTTGTGCACCCGCACAAATTGCCCGGCTGGCAGGGTTTCCTCCAAATGCCTGAGCGACTGAAGGCTCAGATGCCGACCAGCCTTGCAGTGAAACTGAACGTATTCGCCTTTGGCCTGAACAAAAAGCAGATCTTCCCACCGGATTTTCACCAATTTCTGACCTGCTTTCACCATCAGAAAGTCTTTGGCCCCATTCGCTTCCTGGATTGCTTCATCCCTGTCGCGAAGCCGCTTCCATTCTGCGGCCTTTTGCACTGCCTGAAGGAAGCGCTCAAAGGCAAAGGGCTTGAGCAAATAATCTGTTACCTCCAATTGGTAACTTTCAATGGCATATTGGGGATAAGCCGTTGTGAGAATCACCTGAGGGCGCTGGGGCAAGGTGCGCAGCCATTCCATACCAGTCATTTCCGGCATCTGGATATCGAGAAAAACCAGATCAACCCCTGAGGGCAAAAAGCCAGAAGCGACGAGGGGATTGGCTGCTGCGCCCACAAGCGTTAAGTTGGGAAGCCGGGAAATATAGGCAGCCAGCAGGCTTCGGGCCAGTTCCTCATCGTCTACAACCAGACAACGCAGGGGGGTTAGCTGAGCGTCAGATCCAGACATACACGGTAACGTTGTTCATCTTGGCTGATATCGAGAGAGTGCTTTCCCGGATAGGTAAGATCAAGCAAGCGGCGAACATTTGCAAGCCCAAGTCCGCCCTGGCCATCTTTGGTGTAGGCTTTGGCAGGAAGGCTGTTTAATACTTCAAACCTGAGCTGGTAGGCGCTGACTTTGAGATCTATTTTAATCCATCCTGATTCTCTGTCTTCCACATTGCTGTGTTTGAAGGCGTTTTCGACAAAAGGCAGGAGCAATTGAGGCGCAATCAGGGGATCACGATCCAGTGGACCGAGACTGGCTTTCACATTTAGCCCGCGGCTGTCTTTGAGTTGCTGCAGGGCAAGATATCGCTCAAGATACTCAATTTCCTTGCTCAGCGGAACGCGATCCTGGTTGCTTTCATATAGCAAATAGCGCATCATCTCGGAGAGCTGAAGGAGATGATCCGGCGTTTTTTCAGGCTTCAGAATACTAAGTGCATAAATGTTGTGCAGGGCATTGAACAAAAAGTGAGGATTGAGCTGCCAGCGCAGCCATTTGACTTCTGCCTCCAGCTTTTCTTTTTGCCACTGGATGGCTGATTTTGCCTGCCTCTGTGCACTGATGGTCATTTCAACGGCTGCACTGCCAAAAAAGGCGATCAGATAAGGGAAAAGCCGGAACAGTGTTCGAAAAAAGCTGAAATCGTTTCTGCCAGGTGGTCCTTTTCTTGAAGGCCGGAAAGGATCGGAAACCTGCCCCTCAATCCATTCTGCAAAAAGCATCAACACGGAAGCAATTACCACGCCCAGCAAAAAATACAGAACTGGTTTGGCGTTCAGGTAAAGTTTAGGAAGGAGCCAGAGGACGTTGATAGCAACAAGCACAGCGACGGTGGCAGACACGATGATGCTTCGGCGAAGAACATGCTGGCTGTCTGCAAACTCTCCCAGGAGGAATGGCGCTAATAGCCAGAAGCCTCCCCACAGGAAGATTTGCAGGGCCCAGCGTCTTTGGTCTTGAATTCTGACAGCATCCATGCAGGAAAGATGCGAGTCAGGGAGGAAGATGCAAAAAAGGATCAACCAACCCTTCGTTCCAGCCTGTGAACGCCTTGCAAAATGGCATCAACCGATAAATTTTTTTCATAGCAGTTCATCGAGCCCAGTACCATTTTCAATCATCGAAACCCGTTGGGATGCTATAGTTGGATCGATCTCTAACACATTGATACAAGCCGAGGGCGGAAACCGGGCTTGAAGTTTTTTTTTCAAGGTGGTGAATTTTGAGAGCAACTCACCTTCAGCCTTTCCGGTTTCCTTGCAATTATTTTTTGCCTGGATAGTTTCCTTTCCCAAGGCTCAGCCTTTTAAAAAAAATAGCCCCGGAATTCCTCCCGGGGCTTTCAATCTTTTATCCCTCACAGGGTCATTGACCAGGCGTTTCGCTGCTGGCAGCAACCACCTCTCCTTTGAACCGGAGAATCATGTTGGTTCCTTCAAAATTGCCGGTAACTGTCACGGCCTTATTCTGGAAGCCGAGTTTGCCAGAGCTGTCAAAGGCCACCTGCACAAATCCTTCTTCTCCCGGAGCGATCTCCTGCTCAGTATAAGAGGGCGTGGTGCAACCGCAGGAAGCTTTCACACGGAGCAGTTTCAGGGGCGCGGTACCAGTGTTTTTGAAGCGGAAAGTGTGGCTCACTGTGGATCCTTCAATGATTTGCCCAAAATCGTGCTCATTTTCCAGCCACTCAACAGTGGTTTGCTCCATTGTTTGGGCATCCTGCATCCAGTTGGGAACGGCCGGCGTTTGGGGGGCAACAGCCTCAATTGGCTTTTGCTCACCTGTGGTTACCTGAATGGCCGGAGCCGCTTCTGTTTGGGCAAAGGCTGCGCCGCTCATCATGCCGGCAAAAGCGAGAGCTGCGAAAGTGAATTTGATCTGCATAAGGCTTCTGTTATGTGGTGAACTTGATGGGTTTCTCTACGAATGGCTCTCTGGGATGGCCACCTTTTCGTTGGGTAAAACGTGCGAATTATCCGAAAGGTATGGTTACCCTGCCATCTTGGATCGCTCTTTTTTTCCAAAATCTTTGTCTAATGGCACCAATGCTGAAACCATAAAGCTGGGAATGGTGGCCACCACAACCCAAATGAAAAAGGCCGTGTACCCAATTTCCTCCTGGAGCCAGCCGCTCCACATCCCCGGAATCATCATGCCAAGGGCCATAAGGCCTGTGCCCAGCGCGTAGTGGGTGGTTTGAAAGCTGCCCTGTGCCACAAACAGCAAATAGAGCATAAAGCCGGTAAACCCAAATCCATACCCGAATTTTTCCAACCCCACCATGGCACCGATTTCCAGCCAATGCTCCGGTTGCCGGAAAGCCAGCCAAACATAGGCAAGGTTGGGCAAATTAATTGCCAGTACCATGGGCCAGAACCAGCGCTTCATGCCGTCGCGGGCTGCCAGCATACCGCCCAAAATTCCTCCAACAATTAGCGCCGGTACTCCAAACCATAGATTTATGTTGCCCACAACCACCGTAGACAATCCCAGGCCACCAACCTCCCGCGCATCCAGCATAAACGGACCAGCCAGTTTCACCAACTGAGCCTCGCCAAATCGAAACAACAACAAAAACAGCAGTACTGCTCCGATCTGGTCTTTTCGGAAAAAACTCGCAATCGCCACCTTTACCTCCTGCCAGGCTACCTGCTCCCCCTGCCGGTCCCGTGCAGGGCGCGGCAGCACCCAACTGTGGTACCAGGAAAAGGCGATTAATAACAACCCCAGCCCCCCGAAAGTTAGCCCCCAGCCCATGGCCTTCCCCTGGCTTGCAGCCAGCATTCCCGCCACCACCACCACCAATCCTTCTCCTGTCATCATGGCGATCCGGTAAAATAAGGACCGAAATCCCACAAAAAATGCCTGCTGGTTTTCATCCAAGCCGAGCATGTAGAATCCGTCAGCGGCGATGTCGTGGGTCGCAGAAGCCATAGCCATCACCCATAGCATAGCAATGGTTGCGAGCAGGACATCAGGCAACTGTAATACAAACCCTACCCCCACACAGATCAGGCCCAGCAAACCCTGCATCCAGATGGTCCAGGTTCTTTTGGGGAGGCTTACCTCTACCAAAGGGCTCCACAATGGCTTGACCACCCAGGGCAGGTACAGCAAGGAGGTATACAATGCGACCTCTTCGTTGCCATAGCCCAGATCTTTGAGCATGATCGTTGAAACCGTCATGGCCACCACGTAGGGCAGGCCTTGAACAAAGTAGAGAGATGGGATCCAGGACCAGGGCATGTGACAGAGATGACAGTGGTGGAGGTGATGGAAGTGATGGCCATCTTCAATTCCTGTCGCGGTTCCCGGTTATCGGCTCCAGCTTATTTCTTTGCTGCTGCCCGGCGGAGCCTGTCGTTGATGGCACGACCAAGGTCTTTATCCGGAACAGGCTCTGCAAGGATCAGGGAGGCGCCTCGGGCATCCAGCTCCCGCAAGGCAGAAAACAATCGATGGGCAGCTTCCCGAATATCGCCTGTTGGAGCCAATACTAGCTGCAGGTCAGCAGGGTAGGCAGGATGGCGATGGTTAAATGTGAGCAGGAGTGGTTGCCGGTGAGCAAATTCTGGAACAAGCACATCCAGCGGACCAAGCATCATCCGGGTATGGGGGGAATAATGCACCTTGAGCATACCGGATGCCTCCGGATCCTGCTCAACCGGGCTTTGATGAATGGTTACCGGCCCCGTAACAGCTTCAATTGCTTCCTGGGATAATCCCCCAATGCGATACACTTCTGGCCTGCCTTCTTCTCCCAGGCCAATGATGGTGGATTCCAGGCCTATCCGGGCTGGGCCGCCATCCAAAATGTAGGATATCTGCTCGCCAAGTTGCTCGGATACGTGCCCGGCGGTCGTGGGTGAAATGTATCCAAAAGGATTGGCAGACGGGGCCGCCAGCGGAAAATCAAGCATCGCGAGCAAGTCGAGGGTGAGCGGGTGATCGGGAATTCTCACCGCCACCCTCCCGTGGCCAGCCGTCACGAGGTCGGGAATGATCTCATTGCGAGGGAGCAGCAAGGTAAGCGGCCCCGGCCAAAATGCCTCTGCCAAAGCATAAGCCCACTTCGGAAAGCCCGACAAAAAAGGCCTCATCTTGCTCACAGAATTGCTGTGCACAATCAACGGGTTGAATGTGGGCCGGTTTTTTGCCTCAAAAATCCTAACAACCGCCTCTGGATCGAAAGCGTTGCCTGCAAGCCCGTACACCGTTTCTGTTGGGATTGCCACCAGCAGACCCTGCGACAGCAACATAGCTGCCTTTTCTACATCTGTTCCGATCAATTGCTCTCTGTTCATCTCCGCAAATATACAGGAAACGAACTAAAACTACCTCTCCCGTGCCTCTCCCTAAAATCTCCAAGAGGGAGATACCCGGCGTGCAAGGAAAGGCCAGTCCTCCTATTGGGCCGGCTTCCACTGCTGCTGCACCGAGCCATCGGGGCGACCCACAATCACCTCGGTGGCCAGGTCAATAAACAGGCCGGTATCCACCACCCCGGTGATCATTTTGAGCCATATGTGCAGCTCTTTGGGCTGGTGAATTTCACCAAAATGGCAGTCGTAAATCACATTGCCGTTGTCGGTGAGGTACAAACTTCCATCGGGATGGTGGCGGAGGCGGGCATCGGCCCCAGCTTCCCTGAGCAGTTCTCCGGTGAGGTCGTGGGAGAATGCCACCACCTCGACAGGCAGTGGGAAGGTGCCCAACACATACACCAGCTTAGAAGGGTCAGAGATAACGACCATCCGCGCGGAGCGCATGGCCACCATTTTTTCGCGAAACAAAGCCCCGCCTCCACCTTTGATCAGGTTGAGGTCGGGGTTGATTTCGTCTGCACCGTCGATTGTAATATCTAAGGTGCCAATTTCGCTGAGAGAGAGCAAGGGAATTCCCCACTGGCGAGCAAGCTGCTCGGTGCCGAGGGAAGTGGCGGTTGCCTGAATGGCCAGGCCTTGGGCAACTCGCTGGCCGAGACGTTCAATGGCGAAAAAAGCCGTTGACCCGGTTCCCAGCCCAACGCGCTGACCATCCTCCACGAGATCGGCGGCAAAATAACCCGCCACCAGCTTGGGGTTCATTGCTGTCATGAATCTCAGTCTTTGATCTTCCGGACGTTCAGGGCAATATCCTGGCCTTTGTCGTTTTTCCCGATGGTGAATTCAACAGCATCGCCTTCATAAAGGTCGTTGAAATCATCTTCAGTAAGGAAGGTCCAGTGAAAATAGAGATTGTTGGGCGGCATACTAATGAAGCCGTAGCCATTCTTCAAGCTTAGGATTTCGCTTTGAAGCACTTCTCCCTGTTCATAAGACACAGGTTCTTCTTCATAATCATCCGCATCAACAACCCCAGGCTCGTGGTAAGTGGCCTTGAGTTTGCGGTCACGATTAATGAATAGATTATTGACAACGGGGTCCGTTTGGTTGTTGTCATCATCAATAATATCGGCCATAGCCATAGGATAAGTGGCTTCCCTGAGCAGGTCGATGGAAGTGACAGTGCGCCTTTCGCGCCCGGTTCTTTCATCGAGGAAGGCAAAATCCCAGCCCAGCACCATGACACGGGTGCCAAGTGTGGCTAATTTGCGGGCCAGCGAGGCGTAGTCGCTGTCGGAGGCAATGAGGACCAGCACGTTGAACCGCTTGAGGAGGGCCAATTCGTAGGCTTCCAGAGCTAGCCAAACGTTAACGCCTTTCTCTTCGATCCGGCCATCTCTCACTTTCAGGGGCATGTAGTGGGTTACTACATTTTCCTGCATGAGAATGTCGTCAAAAATACGCTCCGAGAGCAGTCGGTTGGATTCCTGTGCGTCAAACGCATTGAGCCTACCCCGAAAATAGTGAGCATCTACAACCTGGCAAAACCGTGAATCGGTTCCTTCAAACTGCGCCACCTGGTGGCAAATGAAGTCGTGCAACCCTGCAATGCTGAGCCTAGCCTTTCGCTCGTGCTCGTAGTTGTAGTAATTGCTGACGTGGTAGAAGAAGTTGCCGTCGTAAAAAACTCCTATTCGGATTAGCTTGTGGTCAGGAGATAAACTGTTCTGCATAATTTTGGTAAAACGGGTTGATTATTAAGTTGTTATGGATGTATCCTTTCATGTTGCCCTGAAAGATACACATTTTGGGGAATCAGCATTCATCTTTGAATTTTTTTTTATTGAACGAACGTTCCATTCAAAATCCCTCGTTGACCACTTTGCCACCCGGAATCCTCCGCAACTGAAAAAACAGGAGAAAAAGATAATCTATTTAAACCAGCTCACCGAATCAGGGTAAGGGTACCCCCTTGCCCCATGCGATGCCTGGTTTCGGGTCCCAGCCAGGTCCAGGTCATTTGCCACACATATACGCCCTCCGGCAGGCCATTGCCATCCCACCTGAAATCAGGATGGTTAAAAACAGCCACTCGCCTGCCCCATCGATCCCAGAGTACCAGCTCAAAATTAAGCCACTGACAATGGCTCCCGATCATGAACCATTCATTGACGCCATCGCCATTTGGAGAAAATGCCGTTGGCACATACCACTCGCAGTCGCAGGGCCTGAATGCAACCTTCACAGATCCCGACTGGCTGCCACAAGCATTCGCCGCCGTCCAGTTTATCACCGAGGGTGTGTTTACCACCCATTCCTTTCGGTCACTACCATCGGGCCAGGCCCAGGTGCTCACATTCTCCGGTCGGATCAATCGCAATTCTTCCCCTTCACACAGCAGGGTATCTGCCCAGCCAACCACGTTCTGCGGAGAATCAATTCCGAAAAAAAATTGCCTGGAAACCTCTCCGCAAATATTCTGAGCACTCACTTGCCACTCACCTTCTTCCCGAAGCACCCGGTTGGGCAGAGGCCAGCCATCCGACCAGCGGATCTCCACCAAAGGCAACTCCAGATCCAACAACACGCTGTCGCCCACACACAACACCGTATCCGGCAGAAATGGAAGGCTGGGAACAGGCAAAGTCTCTACCTGCAGACTGTCGGTTATCCGGCCGCATTCATTTTCTGCCACTGCCCAATACAGGCCACCCTCCCTGATCGTCCGCACCAGGCTGGTGCTGCCGTCCTCCCAGGTAACAAATCCGAGGTTGGTTCCTGCTTCTAAGGTAATTTCCTGGCCCGGGCAAATGCTCCGATCGGGCCCCAGCTCTAGCTCTGGCTGGATAGAGAGGGAAAGGCTAACACTATCGCGAACCCATCCGCATCGGTTTTCTGCCTCCAGCCAAACGATTGTGCCACCCGTTACTTTCCTGATCAAATCCCGGCTACCGTTGTCCCATGCCCATTGATCGGCATTCAGGATTTCTGCCTGGAGCAACAGAATATCACCGGGGCATAAACCGGTATCTCCGGGCAAAATAACAGCCGGAAGTGGCACGGCTTCTACCAGCATCGAATCGCGAAAGGTGCCGCAGGCATTTGCAATCTCCAACCAATACACCCCAGGCAGTTTCACCGTGCGGAAAAAGGCTGTGTCGCCATCCCACCAGCGTTTAGCTCCATCGTAGGAAGTTAGCAAAACAAGGCTGTCGCCGGGGCAGAGGCTACTGTCGGGGCCAAGGTTCAGGGCTGCTGGCAACAACTCTTCAATCCATATACTATCGCGGCGAGGGCAACCCAGCGAATCCACTTCCAGTACCACCCAGCCTGGTTGGGTTGCCATCCACAAGCTGTCTTTGGACCCGTCTGGCCAATGGAGATCCCAGCCAGACAAAGGGGAAAGCGCCAAAACGATCGAGTCACCGGGGCATAAGATCCGGTCTTGTCCGAGGGAAAAATCGGGCCTTGGCAGAACCTGAACGGCCTTTGACTCCATGGCGCCGGGAGCAATCAGTTCTATTGAAAACGACGAATCTGCCACCAGCCAGAGACTGTCGCCGCTTGCCACGGCCGAGCCATTGATCAGCCACTCATACAGACCACCCGCTGGCAAGGCCCGAAACAACAGGGAATCTCCCTCGCAGGCAGTGCTCGGTCCTGCCATTGCCAGCACAGGAAGAACGTCCACGCGGTCGAGAAACAGGTAGCAAGCGCTATTTACAGGCCCGTGGACCTGGGTGGCGTTGTTGGGTCGGAAGTTGCCGAATGTGATATACTGAAACACGGAATCGGGCCAGAACAGAAAAGAAAATACCTCCCAGTCCTCACTGGTAAAAATTCCTGGCAGCTCCCATTGCGGGTTTGCGGGAATGTGCTGGGTGTAGGACGGCGAAACGCTGCCCTGACTAGCCGGGTAAGAGGAAAACAAGAGCCCAAAACCATCACTTCCAGCCAACCCCAGCGAAGAGGAGTCCAGTTCTCCGATAGTAATGGCGAATCGGACCTGGTACTGTTGCCCGGGCAACATGGGCGACAACAACTGGGTTCTCACATACTCGCGGTAACCAACAGGCGTGTAGCAATAAAAACCCACTGCCGCCAGGCCATCAAAAGGAAAAGTATAGCCCCATAGGTTCAGCGGAAGCGCAACAAGACCAATACTGGGGCTGAGGAGATGGAAATAATCCGGGCTGGCAATCGAAGGGGAGGCATTGTTCCAGCCCAACACATTTCCGACCTGTGAAACAGCAAGAGGAATGGAAGTTGACTGCTCAAAAGAAGGATTCGGGACGAGGGTTTGCCCTTTCATCCCGGTTGCCTGCCAGGTCCAACAACATATCAGGCTGGCAGCCAGGAGCCTGGGTCTGGGGCGCAACAGAAACTGGGTAAAAACAGCAAACATTCCTTTTCTTCGCGTGTCCGATCAAATTACAAAAAGTTCGGTGCATGTGGTACGATCTCTTTCCGCTTCATTTTTCCAAAGAAGAACTGGCCTATCTTGCTCAATTGCAGGGAAAGCGGCTCGCCGGGATTCATTACCTGATCTGGAAAAACCTCAGTCAGCGTGGCGGCGAATTTCAGGCTCTTGACTGGGTGGTCCTGGATTTTGAGGACGGGAGCATTTTGCCCTTCACTGCTGGCGAACATAGCGATGCTCTTCGAATCATGCCCCTCGACCTTGACGCCGAGACACAGCGGGTGGAGCTCCAGTTTCGCGGGCAGGTGGCACTCGAATGGGCGGATGTCTCCGGCGGCACTGTCTGGGCAGAAGCAATGGGCCTGCCACTTCAGTCCATCCAAACCATGGAGGGCCCTGACGGAACCATTCAGAACAACGAAATCCAGCTCGACTTCGGCGGGGTGATCATGGAAATTGCGCTCAACGAAGAGGGCCTGCTGGTGAGAAAACGCTGACCACTATGGATACTTTTTTCCTCTACTTTCGCCTGGGATTTGAACACATCCTTGATCCCGGTGGCTTCGACCACATGCTGTTTCTGGCCGTGCTTTGTGCTGGCTATCCCGCAACTGCCTGGCGGCGAATCCTGCTGTTAGCAACGGCCTTCACCCTCGGTCATTCTGTCACGTTGGGCATGGGGGCAGCAGGCTGGACGCTTTTGCCAGGCAGCCAGGTCGAATGGTTGATAGCCTTCACCATTTTTCTCACCGCCGTTTACACCTACTTCCGCAAAAGCGACCAGGAAAGCAGCACCTCGCCTTACCTGGCCGCGCTCGGCTTTGGCCTTGTTCATGGAATGGGCTTCGCAACCCAATTCACAATGTTGGAAGCCGGGTCCACCCTGTTGCTCACCTGGCTGCCCTTCAACTTTGGCATTGAGGCAGGCCAGCTTCTGTTTGTGGCTATTCTGATGCTTCTGGCCTGGGATCTGCAGCGCAATGGCGGGCTTTCCCTTGCTTATTGGCGAAAACGGCTAGCCATTCTGGCCGGGGTAATGGCGCTGTGGATGATGTGGGAAAGAAGCTGGTGGTGATTTATCCCGGTTGTGGAGATCAGATCGCCTGGTGATTAAAAGGCTGAATCACCATTTCTGACACAACGCCAGAACTGGGCTGCTGACACAGGAACCAGATAGCACGGGCGGCTTCCTTGGCCGATACAAACTTATCGCGCTGCACCTTCAGGTCAATATTGTCCCAAAAAGGCGTGTCTGTGCCGCCGAGATAAATGTTGGTGATGCGGATATTTGTGCGCTTGAGTTCCTCACGCACAGATTTCAACATGCCATTCAGTCCATACTTTGAAGCAGCGTAGGCAGCAGCACCAGCCATGGGCGTTTTCCCCAGCACACCGGGCAAGTGAATGATCAGCCCTTCTTTGGTTTCCTTCATCGCCGGCAGAAAATACTTCAGTAATAAAAAGGAACCGGTGAGGTTGGCGTTCAGGCTCGCCTGGAATTCCTCCACACTCAATTGCTCCAGCGGCTTGATGATCCCAATTCCGGCGGCATTGATCAGGGCGTCAAGAGCGGGTACCTGAGCATGAATGCGCCCTGCCATGTCCGCCACCTGGTCTTCCCGGGCGATGTCCACCACAAATAATTGGTCTGCGGCGATTTGCAAATCATCTCCCAATGCTTCCAGCTTTTCGGGGTTTCTCCCGGCCAGAAACAGGTTGGCACCCGATGATTTCAGCATTCGTGCTGATTCTCTCCCTATGCCGCCGGTAGCCCCGACGATGAGCATGTTTTTTCCCTGAATGGATTCCATATTGGCAATTTGAGACAAAAGGCATGGATTTGCCCTGGCAGCTCTTGTTTGTAGCTGGCATGGGAACCCAAACCTGCCTGGCTTGTTTGAAAGCGGGAAAAAAAATCTTGCTATGTGAAGATCGGAAGGGCGACTGCCTCAGGCAGATGAGATTGCAAAAAGGCCAAGATCACGTGGCCATGGCTTACCCACCAAACAAAAACAGCCCCTCCGGGAAGGGGCTGCATGTTTGCTTGTTTGTAAGTTACTCCGCACCAGGTACTGCCTTGGTGGTTTCCTCATCCACCACTGGCTCTTCTTCTTTGGGTTGAAGGTCGAGGTGGTGAACAGGTTCCGGGAAGGGCCGGGGACCAATCAACCGAACGAGGTCGTCTTTGAAAATGACCTCCTTCTTGAGGAGTTCCTGGGCAATGGACTCAAGAGCACTTCGCTGCTCCACCAGAATTTTGGTGGTATGAACATATGCAGAATCGATGATAATTCGAACTTCATCATCAATCACCTTGGCTGTTGCCTCGGAATAAGGCTTTGTAAAGTTGTATTCACCGTCGGTACGGAACGAAACCTGGCCTACGACACTGTTCATGCCGTAGCGGGTCACGATGGCGTAGGCTGATTCTGTGATCCGCTCCAGGTCATTCTGAGCACCTGTCGACACCTCCCCGAAAACAATTTGCTCGGCAGCACGACCACCAAGAGCGGTGCACATGAAGTCGAAAAGTTGGTTGTAGGTGTAGAGGTATTGCTCTTTGGGCAGGTATTGGGCATAGCCCAGGGCTGCGATACCCCTTGGCACGATCGATACCTTAACGAGGGGCGAAGCATGTTCAAGGAACCAGGCTGTTACGGCATGACCAGCCTCGTGGTAAGCCACAATTTTCTTTTCCTCGGGAGAAATGATTTTGGTTTTTTTCTCCAGACCCCCGATTACGCGGTCGATGGCATCCTGGAAATCGTCCATGTCGATGGCATCCTTGTTTTTCCGCGCGGCGATAAGGGCTGCTTCGTTACAGACATTCATGATATCGGCACCCACAAACCCTGGAGTTTGGGAGGCAAGCAGCTTAATATCAACTGTTTCAGACAAGGTCAGCTTGGAGAGGTGAACTTTGAAGATCGCCTCGCGGCCCACGATATCGGGGCGATCAACAGCGATTTGGCGGTCAAACCGGCCAGCCCGAAGGAGGGCGGGATCGAGTACATCGGGGCGGTTGGTGGCCGCCATAATGATGACGCCTGTGTCGCTGCCGAAACCGTCCATCTCGACGAGGAGTTGGTTAAGGGTATTTTCGCGCTCGTCGTTGCCACCTGTCATGTTCATTCTGCCCCGGCTGCGACCCACTGCATCAATTTCGTCAATGAAAATGATGCATGGTGCTTTTTCCTTCGCTTGTTTAAACAGGTCGCGAACACGGGCTGCCCCCACGCCAACGAACATTTCGACGAAATCGGAGCCGGAAAGGGAGAAAAACGGAACCTTGGCCTCGCCGGCAACGGCTTTAGCCAGGAGGGTTTTCCCGGTTCCCGGAGGGCCCACCAGCAACACTCCTTTAGGGATGTGGCCGCCAAGGCGGGTAAATTTTTGCGGATTTTTGAGGAATTCGACTACTTCCTGAACTTCTTCCTTGGCTTCTTCCAGCCCTGCAACATCATTAAATGTTACATTGACTTTGTTCTCCTTGTCGTAGAGCGAAGCGCGGCTTTTTCCGATGTTAAAAATCTGACCACCAGCAGCTCCACCGCCAACCCGGCGCATAAAAAAGAACCAAAGCGCGACCAAAATCGCGATGGGAATGAGAAACTGAATCACATCCCCCCATTGAGTTTGCTGTTCGAACGTTCTGTTGACCCCGAGGTCGTTGAGGATCTGGCCCAACCCGTCAGTGTCGTAGAGAAATTTGTAGTGAGGACCGGCGTCGGAAATTGTTTTACCAGCTGTTTTGGCCTGGCTCACGCCATCGGGGTTGAGAAAGACATTGACCTCCTTGCCATTGACCACGACGACGCGATCGACCTGACCTTTCTCAACCAAATCTTCAAATTGCTGGAAATCAATCGCTGAGGCGCCAGTGTTGTTGCCGATCAGGAAAGTCCCAAGAATGAAGAAGGCGAGCACAACGACATAAATCCAATAGATGTTGTTGTTGCCCTTCGGAACTTTGTTGCGGTTATCAGCCATTCGTTTATTGTCCTAACCTTTTGGCAGACTGGGTGTTCTGCTGCCAAGAATAATCAAAAATAGCCTGAAAAGTTTGTTACCCAAGATTCGAATCTTCAATTCTCGTTCCCTGCCCTATTTTTCTGTCATTGTTGCAGGCTTGAACTCCTCCTCCTAAGGGTATCAGAAAGCCCACACAATAACGGGATTGCCTGGCCAAGGTTAAAAAATATTATCGAAGGTTTCTCAAAAAGCTCACCATCAGCCATTTGACCACCTCCATTTTGAAGGCTATATAGCATGCCCCCGATCCATAAGCTAATGACATCATGACATGGGGAAGCCTGACAACAAATGCGTCGGAAAAAATCCCTGCCATCCTTGCAGAAATTATCTAGTCGCTCCTAAACAACCCCAAAATCGGCCCCCACAGCTTGGAAACGCAGAAAAAGGGAGCCAAAACGCTGGGATATCCCCCGGAAATGTGCGATATTAAGGAAAAATCTGGAGGGCAGAACGATGGCTAAGCCTGCAAA
>JBGSKC010000012.1:0-65670 GCA_041741415.1 Bacteroidia bacterium
AATAAATTGCCACTGGGAGTCGCTCAGCTCGGCAAACTTTGTTTG
Source organism: Bacteroidia bacterium (assembly GCA_041741415.1). Taxonomy (GTDB): domain Bacteria; phylum Bacteroidota; class Bacteroidia; order J057; family J057; genus JANQTF01. Next base: position 46 of record JBGSKC010000012.1, read on the forward strand.
CATAATTTGAAAGATTGATACCTCCAAATTATCTGAGCGGCCCCACTTTTTAAAATCGTCAAAAAATCAGCCAGTTAGGTTCCAAACATGGTCTTATAGAACATTGTGCTTTGAACAAAAGGAATTATCGCATCATCTTTGGAGTCACGGTCAATCTTTCTGGCACTATTGTTTGAGATTGCTGCTACTTCGTAATTTAGACCCCGGGTATCGCGTTTTAAGTATACACACTGTCTCGGATTATTGGGTGAGCAGACTTTCTTTACTTCCACGCTGGAGCAGCCTGAAAGAAATACCATTAAAAGAACCGTTACCGAAAACAATGCACGAAACATGGGAGGGGGTTGGAGAGGGAAGATAGGGGATTTACGGGAGGAGAAAGGGTTAGAGCTTCGGTGCAACGTGGCCGCTATCGCCGTGCGAGAAAATCGGTGGGTGATAAAACCGGCACTGGTTACAAGGCAAAATCTGAAGTGTTCCTCGTAATCAAAAAGTCGATTCCAGCATAGAAAGCAGCAAATGCTTGAACCGCGTCTTCAAAATCTTTCATTGGCGAGGCCAGTGCAGAATAGATAACCTCCTGATTGACAGGGACTATTCCAACTTTCTGGGTGAGTTCAGCCAAAAAAGTCCGGGCCATTTCAGGGCTTTTTACTTTAGCAATCAGGTAGTAGATGTCCGTAACCGCTGATGCTGAGATAACAGCACCCAAAGATGGGGGCTCAAGGGCCAGAAACAGACTTTTTGCAGGGCCGACGAAGGGTTCCCTTCTCATGACCAAATCAAGAATGACATTGGTATCCAGCAGCAGCGTGGTCACAAGTATTTCTTGCTAAGGTAGTCCAGACGTGCATCCTGCTGATCGGTGGAGACAGTCACAATCCCGGTCCATTGGGCGAGAAACGCCTCCATGTCCAGCCGGGGGGGCTGTGGATTGCCGGTCTCTCCATTGCCTGGAAGGGTGTGCTTCCAAAGCAGGTATCGAATGTATTCTTCCGCCAGACTGCGAACAGGTTCAGGAAGGGTTGCTGTGTGAAAAGACATCATGATCGTTTTGAAACTTGATACGGGCAGCGGAACAGAAACGCCGATGGCATCTGCCACTCTTTCACCTGTTAAGGACCAGACAATTACTTCAAATGAAGATACGCATTTTTTTTGGGATCAGAACGGAGGGCCTGGTTCCGTTCAAAAATTGGGTCCAGTTCCCGTTTTAATTGGCCACAGGTGCATCGGCCACCTTCATCAGGCGGTTTCCGGTGTAGGTATAGCTGAGGTTGTCCATGACGAAAGAGGGATAGACCGTTGCGTGGGGCTGGACTTCGTTGGTGCTGGTGCCGCGTGAGAAACGCATAGCAATCCAAACGTACGCCTTTTCAGAGCCGCCATCCAATGGTGGAGGTATTCTACCATCATTTACCCCAGATTTTCAGTCCCGGAACAAACCGAAAATCCTTGATATTCAATGTATAAACCGGGATTTGGTGGATGAGGGCAGTGCTTGCAATGAGTGCATCGGGCAGACTGAGCTTATGGCTAAGTGAGAATGTACGCATAAGGTCGATAGCACCCTGGCTGATCCTGTTGTCAACATGGATGACGAGGATACTACCAGCATCCCGCATGATTTGGTCTGATTCACTTTTGTTCCTTGCTCCAAACAGCAATTCGCCCAAGGTTACCGAACTGATTGCGATGTTGAATTGTCCAATCCTTTCCAGTTCTGTCATGACCCCTGATCTTTTTCGATAGAAATCGATCAGTATGTTGGTGTCACATAACACTATCTTTTCCATGCCGCTTGCCGGAGGGTGTCCTGGTCTATTTCGTAATCCTCCCAAAGCCCGGCGGAATCAAAAATGCGGTGAGGCACCTTTGTAGATTGTGCCACAGGCTGGTCATCCGGTTGTTCGGACACCTCAATAAACTCCAGCCGGGACAGAAGGTTCATCAGAAAGCCCCGGTAGCGATCGTCTTTGAGCCGGATGTAAAAGGAAGACATATGCAAAGATTGAAAGGTAAATATGGTTTTTTACCCTTTGGTTTCAAAGATGTTTTTACGGGAGTTTTGGGAGCTGTGGCGAACCCTCATAAGGGTTGGAATACTCAGCCTACATAGAAGGAAAAGTGGTGGGCCAAACCAGTTTTGCGGATTGTCTGCACATTGCGCTTGCAACCATTCATAACGCTGATTTTCTCATCAGCTGGAACTTTAAGCACATCGTGAATGTACAAAGGATACGGGGCTACAACTCCATCAACATCGGCAACGGGTATAAACAACTCGAAATTCGTTCACCCAGAGAATTCTTGCCTTATGAAGACGACTGAAAAAACCTTTGATGCGGTAGATTTCATGCGCACACAGCGGGAGAAACTGAGTAAACGACTATCGGGCATGACAAAAGAGGAGGTATTGGAATACTTCCGGAAGCGTCAGGCGCAGGCGGATATCAGACCTCAACGCTGAGACGCGGTTCACTGTAGATCTCTGCCGGCATTAGGGTCGGCCTTCTTCGGGCTGCTTGGCCGCAGCTGCATCAGCCACCTTCAGGAGGCGGTTTCCGGTGTTGGCGGCAGAACCGCTATTCTCCGCCAAACGTGTAGCCAATGCTCACATTCACAAAAAAGCCTCCCGTTCCCGGAATGCCCTGCCTGGCGGCTTCATGCACTTCGGGTTGCCCGGTGAGGCGGTTGTTGTAGGAAAATCCTTCCCGGCCCAGCGACGACCACACATTGGGCCAGTAGCGTGCGCTGGGCACGATCACGATGCCTTCCAGGGCGTTTGTCAGCTTCCTGAAGGGATAGTAGCGATAATACAGCCCCAGGCCGAGGGTCGCAGTGGTGTAGCTGATAAGGGGCTGGCTGTCAAATGATTGATCGTCGTGAAAGAGGTCATATCTGTGAAGTTTGGGTTCCAGGCGAATGTCCAGAAAAGGAAGAACCCTGTATCCGACCCCGAAGCCGGTTGTCCAGGGAATGCGGTATGCCAGGCGCTGGTTCTGCTGATCAGGCGTGAGGGCAGAGCCCTGAAACTCGAGGCTAAAGCCGTGGGAGTAGTCGAAGCTGAGGCGGCGGGTGTACCAGGTGGCCTCGATGTTGGCACCGCCAAGGAGCAATTGTGTGGTGCCGGAAACGAGGGAAAAGCGGTTGGAGAAGGGAAAATCGGGCCGGTCATCCTGCTGGGCAGCGAGGGGAGCAGCCAGCAGGAGCGGCAGAAGCAGGAGCATCAGACGATTCATAGCGCAATCGGGTAAAGGGTGAATGATGACTCAAACCTCGACCCTGGCAGCTTGCCGTTCCTTGAACTGGTTCAAGAAATGCGGTCCTTTCCTTCATTTGCCAATCTTCTCCTGATTTTACTCAACCCTTCGGGCGTGAGGCCAAGGTAGGAAGCGATGAGGTAAAGGGGAAAGCGCTGAAGCCAATGCGGTTTTTCACGGAGCAACTGCAGGTAGCGCTCCTCCGGAGAGTCCATCAGCATGGACCAGATTCTGTTGGCAAACATTACTGAATTTCGCTCGGCCACCAACCGGCTCAAACGCTCGAACGAGAAGGGGAATTTCTCCGAAATCGCCTGAAGATGAGACCGGTGCATCACCGTAAGCTCGCAATCTTCAAAGCAAGTGATGAACAAACGGGAAGGCCTCTGCTCATGAAAACTCGCCAGATCCGTCACAAATTCTCCTTCCACCATGAAATCGCCGATGTGTTGCTTGTCGTCGCGGAGGTAGGACATGTGCGCTGAGCCCGACAGCAGGAAAAAAATGTCATGGCACACCTCTCCTGGCCGCAGAAGGAAGCTGCCTCTGGGCATTTTTTTCTCCTGAAACAAAGAAGCCGCGAAAGACAAGGCAGGCTCTTCCATGGAAAAAGGAGCTAACGCGCTTTGAAAGGGATCGGCCATGATTCATAATCAACAGGGCCGTGGAAAGAAGGTTGCCGGAAAATCAGACGGGGACGAGAATTTGCTCGCGGGTGTATTGCTGCTGCAGCCGCTCAAATTCATTGCGGAAGGTGAGCAAAATGATGAAACTCATCATCATCACTTCGTTGTAGGAGCGGTTGTGGTTACCGAAATTAGACTCCAGAATCCCCGACAGAACGTAGTAGAGGGAGATCCCCACAAAGACCAGGGCGGCATAGTAGCCTCGCTGGTAGAGAAAGATAGCCCCGTTCATCACGGCCAGGCTGCTGATCATGAACATCAGCACGCCGAGGTAGCCGATGTCAAAAAACACCTGAAAGAAGAAATTGTGGGTCACGATGAGGTCGTAGCCATATTCGTACTCCTCCTCGCCAAACCATTGGGTGTAGTTTTTGGACACCCCCGCAGTGGACTGACCGTGTTCGCCCCAGCCCACAAAATGCTGCATTTTAAACTTGTTGATTTCCTTGATACACTCGGCCCAGATGTAGGTACGCCCCGACATGGTCGTTACGTTGGCGGCGTCTCCATCGCGGCTGACAGTGGACAGAAACGAGGCTCCTGCCATGGCTTGCAGGCCTGCCATGAACAAAAAGGGCAGAAATGGTACCGCAAGGATAAACACTCTCAAAAAGCCCGTGGCATTGCTGAAGTAGGTGATGGCCACCAGCGCCACGCCCAGTACCACCATCAGGGCGGTTCCCCGTGAGTCGGCGATGAGCATAAAAATCCCGGCAAAGAGCATAATGGCGTAGAGCCACATGGTTCGCTTCAAGGTTTTTTTCACAACATACCAATAGATCATCGCCATGATGAAGACAGCCCCCGCCCAGATCGACACAGTGTTGGGGTGCATGGATTCGGTGTAGGGAATCATCTTTTTCATCAGGCTGATCCCAATGATTTTCAGCAGCACGTTCAGCTCCCCGCCCCGCTGCAGTGGCGTTCTGGGGTCTTTGTAGCCGAGAAAATACAGGAAGCAGAAGAAGGTGAGCACCACCCCCAGGATGATCAGAAATTGAAACACCACCCGGTTAAACACCTCCTCGAAGTTTGGATTTTTCCTCACCTCCACGCTCACCCAAAGAAAACAAACGAGGTTGAGGAAAATGATTGAGAAGGAATCGTTGAAAGTACCGATCGGGGTTGCCGTTGGGTAAGCGGTTCGCAGCAGGCTCAAAACAAACAGGAGCAGAAACACCAGCCAAACAAAGAGGTGAAACCCTGTTTTGATACGGGGAAAAAAGATCTTTCCCTTGCCTTTTGCCATGTAGTAGAGAGCGCCAAACAACAGCACCGAATTAGGCAGAAACTTCAGCAACTGCTCGCCCATGCCGTCGAGGACGACGGTGCGCAGGTTTTGCAGGACGAAGTAACTAAGAATAAAGGGCATGCTGTTTGGATTCAATCACGAAAATAAGACCAGAAATGCCGGGATTACAAATCCTCGGGAGATCCTTTCACCCTTCCTGCCAGTCTCTGGATGATGTCCACCATGAAGATAGCTTTTGTTTGCATCACAAAAACAGGCCAAAATTTACGATTGACCAGGTATCCAAAATAGGAAGCAAAGGCCTGAGAAATGAGGGTGGCAACAGCAGCCCCCACCACGGTGTATTTCGGAATGAGGATAAAATTCAGCCCGATGTTGATCACGGCTCCGATCAGGGTTCTGATCAATTCCATGCGCTGCTGGTTTTCGGCCACCAAATGCTTGGAACTGGCCACGCCCAGGAAGATGAACACGAGGGTCCAGATGTGGATCACAAGCACAGCACCAGCTTCTGCGTATTCTTTTCCATACAAAAACGGCAGTTCCAACGCCCAGGGTCCCAGCAAGGCCACCGGAATCGTGATGGCCAGGGCTGCCACAACCATCAGGTTGTAATAGTTCTGAAGGCGGCGCTGGTACAGGAGCGGGTCCCGGTTCTTGGCGTTCATGATGGCCGGAAACAACGAGGCTGCCACCATCGGCCCGAGGAAGTACCACACCTCGGAAAAGCGAAGCGCAGCAGCGTAAATCCCGACAGACTCATCCGACACCATGGACTTGAGCATGATCTTGTCGGTAGACATGTACAATACAACCACGAGATCGGAGAAGATCAGCGGCCAGGAATCTTTGAGCAATTCCTTCATGTAGCCGAAATCCACCCGCATCTTGCGCATGCTGTCAAATTTGACCTGATACACCACCATGAGCCCAAACCCAATGAAGGCGGTGCTGGCCGTGATGGAAATGGCAAACCAGATCAGCGGAGCATCCAGCAGAATCAGGGCCACCTGCATAATGGCCATCCCGATGATGGACAACATCCGCACCTTCACCGTGTAGTGTGCCTGAACCTTCGCCTGAGAATAAAAATCGAAAACATCGGTGGTTTGAAACACGCAACCCAGGATGATGATGATGATAAGCCAGTTGGTTTCAGTGGTTTGATCGATGAAGGGCATGGCCACAAAATAGGCCAGCAAGCCAATGATCGAGGCAACGATCCGCATGAAAAAAGAGGTGCCAATGATGCGGTCTTTGTCACCGTCGTTCGCCACCAGGTTACGCACCACAATGGAATGCAGGCCCAGGGCCATGAACATCGTGAAGAAGGTTCCGATGGAACGGGCATAATTCAACACGCCGAATTCGGCAGTTCCTAAGTGGCGGCCCACCCATGCCGTTACCAAAAAGGTCACGGCCATTTGTCCAAGGCGACCAAACAGCATCCAGGAAGTGTTGGAAAAGTACTTCTTGAAGCCCTTGGATTGGATTACTTTTTGAAAATCAGCGACAACGCTCATGAATACAGGGATGACAGTGATGTCAGTTGTGACGGTGTTGACAGATCAGAGACTGGTGAACAGATAAGAACGGTGAACTTTATTACTCGCTTTCAGGCTGCGAGACCCACCCCTAAATCCCCTCCCAGGAGGGGACTTCAGACAGTGGGCAACGCCCCGGTCACTTTCCCCTCCTCGGAGGGGCCAGGGGTGGGTTTGCCAGTTAAGCGAAGCCTCCAGTCTTGCTTCCCGGTTCCCGGCTCTCGGCTCTCGCTTCCCGGTTCCCGGTTCTCAAAAAACCGGCGTCTTTCCAGCCTTAGAAAGAACAGCCTCCTCCCAAAGGTAAGGGGCGAGTGCTACCCAGGCTTCCTGGCCATCTTTCCAGGTGGCAGTGGAACCATGGATCACGCCTTCCACCTGTGCCCTCACCTTCGATGGGTTGATCAGCGCCGACTCCCGGAAGCTTTGCGAAGCCACCATGTCGAGGATGAATTCTTTCCACGGGCCGCGCATCCACTCCATGAAGGGGGTGTTGAACCCGATTTTGTTCCGGCGCCAGATCACCTCCTTGGGCACATATTTGTCCATCGACTGACGGAGAATATGCTTGGTATAGCCATCCCGGAGCTTGGAGTTCCAGGGCAGCGAGAAGGCATATTTGACTAACCGGTAATCCATGAAAGGCATCCGGATTTCCACGCTCGCCGCCATGGAATAGCGGTCGTAGTTGCGCAGAAGGGTCGGCAGCACTTTGTGGTGGAATTCCTCGTGGAGATATTGATTGAAATAGCCCAGCTGGCCATTTACCGGGTCTTCCTTGATGATTTTTTTGTCTCTCAGCACCAGGTCCCGGTAGCGCACCAGCACCTGCTTGAAGGCCCGGCGGGTCAGTTCTGCAGGGGGCTTTACGCCATCCATGACAAAGCCATGGGTGAAGGTATCCACGATCTGGGAAATTTTGCCGAAATCCAGCGGGCTATCCTTCACTGCGTCGAAGATATTGCCGCCATAGCCGCCGATCAATTCATCAGCACCATGCCCGTCAATGCTCACTGTCACCCCATTCCGCTTGATTTCGCGGTAAATCTCGATCATCGGGATAGGGCTGGTGATGTAGAGTTCTTCGAACAACCAAAGGTATTCCATGAGTTTGTCAATCCCCTTGGCCGGATCAATTTCCTTGTACACAGCGGAAATGCCCAGGTGGTTCACGACTTGCTCGGCGAAGTGGGTCTCATCAAGCGACATGCCCGGGAAAATGGCGCAAAAAGCGTTCTGCCAGTCGTCGGAGACGCGGTTGTCGTTGCCCTTGTTGATATTGGCCATGGCGCAAATCACGGCGCTGGAGTCCACGCCCCCGCTGAGGGCCGTTCCGATGCGCACATCGGAGCGCATGCGCAGCTTGATGGAATCGAGGAACAACTCGCGGAATCGCTCTACCTGCTCTTCGTAGGATTTGGGCACTTCTTCGAGGTGGTCGAGGGTGTTCCACCACTGCTTGGGTTCCAGGGTGCGGTCACCCGGGCGAAACACGGCAAAATGCCCGGAAGGGAAGCGCTTGAGGCCTTCCATGAGGCATTTGTCGGTGGTTTCGTAGTCAAACATGTTATCGCGGAGGTAGGCAAAATCCCTCGATACCCGAATGGCAGGCAGAAAGGAATAGAGGGCCTTCATCTCCGAGGCAAAGGCAAACGTGCCGCCGTTGAAGGTATAGTAAAGAGGCTTGATGCCGAAGCGGTCGCGGCTAAGGAATAGCTCCTGCCGGTTGGCGTCCCAAATGGCAAAAGCCCACATGCCATTGAATTTGAGCTGGCAGTCGGCACCCCATTCCTGGTAGGCGGCGAGAATGACTTCAGTATCGGATTCCGAAACGAAGCGGTAGCCTTTGGCTTCCAGCTCCTCACGAATCTCCATGAAATTGAACACCTCGCCATTAAAGGTGATGGTGTAGTGCCGGTAGTGCATCGGCTGCTTGCCGTTTTCAGAGAGATCAAGGATAGACAGACGCCTGTGGCCCAGGGAGAGCAGGCTGTTGTCTTCATGCCACACACCGAATCCGTCAGGGCCGCGGTGGTACATGGAATTGAGAGCAGGGAGAAAAACGTGGTCGTCCTGACGGGGAAAAGCGCCTAAAATTCCGCACATGTGAGCTTCTGATGGGATGATTCGTCAAATAGGGAATCGCGTAGTAGATAGAGTGTTACCCAGATTGACGGTTGATGGAGACAATTTGCCTGCCAAAGCTGAAAGGAAGAACGCAAAGTGGGTGATTGCCTTACTCAAAAGCGAAAATAAGGCCAGGTAGTTGCGCAAGGGATCCATGTCAGATGAACGGCAAAAAAATCCACCTGAATGGATGATTCCGGCCTCAGGGAAATCCGCTCGGGCGGTGGTCCTGGCGGCTAATTCGGCCCAAACAGCCACTGAAACAACAATTCCTGCCATCTGCACAATTCAACCGTCCAATCTTTGGCCACAGGTAGGTTTTCTGGTAACATTGTCCCGAATTTGAAACACCAGTCCGGGTTGCCTGCTGCCCCCCGGAAAGAATCGCGGAACGATTGTTGAAAGCCTTTTTCCTGAGCCGCTTATCTTTCTGCTGTTCTTTCCTCCTTTCGCCGGCCATTGTCCCATTTTTTGCCTCCGATGCAAACACCCGCCCCCATTGCCCTCTTTGCCTTCAACCGCCCGGATCACACCCGGCGCACCCTGCAGGCACTCAGCCAAAACCCCGAGGCCGCTGCTTCAACCCTCTACATTTTTGCAGACGGGCCCAAAGCAGGGCTTTCAGCTGAAAAAATGGCGGAAGTGCGTGAGCTGCGCGCCACGATCCGCGAGCAGGAATGGTGCGGCGAAGTCATCATCCGCGAAAGTGAAGTCAACAAAGGCCTTGCCAGGTCCATCTCCGAAGGCGTTACAGAAGTGGTTACCAGGCATGGAAGGGTCATTGTGCTGGAAGACGACATCGTGACCGCCCCCGGCTTCCTCCGCTTTATGAACGAAGCCCTCGACCTGTATCAGGAGGAGGAAAAGGTGATGCACATTTCCGGCTACATGCCCGATGTTCACCGCGACCATTTGCCCGAAACCTTCTTCCTCACCTTCATGAGTTGCTGGGGCTGGGCAACCTGGGACCGCGCCTGGAAGCACTATCAGCATGATTCTGCGGGCTTTTTCCAACGCTTGCTCCGCGAGCGCAGGCTGGAGGATTTTAACCTTGGCGGCGCCATCAAATTCTCCAATTACCTCAAAGGCAACCTCACAGGCCGCCACAACAGCTGGGCAATTCTTTGGTTTGCCAGCATCTATTTCAACAAGGGCCTCTGCCTCTACCCGCGGCAATCGCTCGTGCAGAACATAGGCTTCGACGGCTCAGGCTCTCACTACAACCAGGCCAGTGACCGGGTTGATCCGATGACCGTCAGGGAATTACTTCCGGCAGTGACGATCGATCAAAACCAGCCCATTCGCGAGCACAGAGCCGCCAGAAAAGCACTGGCACACTTTTACAAGTATCAAAACAACTATTCCCCGAAGCATGTCCTGAGGGTTAACCTTCGCTGGGCAAAACAGCGCTTGCTTTTCCTCAAAGACTACCTCCAACCACCCAAAGCATTGCTTGATCATGCGCATTCTCCACGTATCCACGCTTGACTGGGGCGGGGCCGCCCATGCCGCCATGCGCCTCCACAAAGGCCTGCTGAAACAAGGCGTGGATTCACGCTTCCTCTCTCTGTACAAAAACAATCCCGACATCCCGCAGAGCTTCGGCTACTACGATTCCACCTTTCCTGTCGGTTGGCAGCGGAAGGCCATGGACATCGGCGAGCGCGCCTACAACAAAATCAACAGCCTGAAGCTGAGAGGCAGGCCCAGCCATTTTGAGGTATTCACCCTCAGCAACCAGTTTTCCAACCTTCTGCGCAACCCGCATTACCAGGCCGCCGACGTCGTGAACCTCCACTGGGTGGGCCGTTTCATGGACTATCCCGGCTTTTTCCGGAACAATACAAAGCCCGTTGTGTGGACCCTCCACGACATGGAGCCCTTCACCGGCGGCAACCATTACGAGGTAGAATTTCCCTTTTCCGGCTATCAGGACCTGATTGACCAACAGGAACGCACCAAAGTTGCGGCCATGCGCAACCAGCGAATCACAGTGGTGGGGCCTTCGCGCTGGCTCGCAGGGCGTTCGCAGGAAAGCAGAGTATTGGGGCGCTTTCCTCACCTCAACATCCCTTATGGCATGGACACCTCGGTGTTTGGCGAAATAGATCCGATTGAGGCCAAAGCCGCCTTCGGCATCCCGGCCAACAAGCCCGCCTTTTTGTTTGTGGCGGAGGTCATTACCAACCGCCGCAAAGGCTTTCATTTGCTCAAAGAAGCCCTGGAATTGCTGGCTGGCACCGATATCGCGCTCTGCGCTGTCGGCAAAGCTGACGACAGCATGAAGGCCATCCCCAATTTCTACCACCTCGGCGTGATCAAAGACGAACGGAAAATGGCCATGGCCTACGCCGCCGCCGACGCCTTCGTGATTCCTTCTGTAGAAGACAACCTGCCCAATACCGTGCTGGAAAGCCTTTGTGTGGGAACGCCAGTGATCGGATTCCCCATCGGTGGAGTGCCCGACATGGTTCGGCATGGCGAAAACGGCCTCCTCGCCAAAGAGGTTTCTGCCCGGGCCCTTGCCGACAGCATCCGCGACTTTCTGGCGCAACGGCAACTGTTTGACCGCCAGGCTATTTGCCTTGATGCTCACCGCCGTTATGATGAATCTGTGCAGGCAAGCCGCTACCTGGAACTTTATGAGTCGCTGCTGAAAGGCGAGCCTGTGCGGGCGCGGAGGTAAATGCAACAATGAGGGCATCCCCTGCCCTATTCCTGCTTCGCAGAAGCCCAGGCCCTGATTCGCTCCAGCGCCTCCACAAAATGCGCAGGCAGCTCACAGTCGAAGTCCATGCGCTGACCACTCACAGGATGGTTGAGGGTAAGAGTTTTGGCGTGGAGGGCCTGCCCGGGGAACAGGGCCAGGCAGTTGGCCATGGTTTGCTGGTATTTTTTGTGCGAAGGCCCTGCCAGAATCTGGTCGCCGCCATATTCGTAGTCGCCCATCAAAGGGTGGCCGAGGTGCTTCATGTGCACCCGGATCTGGTGGGTGCGCCCTGTTTCCAGCTTGCACTCCACGAGGGTGGCCACCCCAAACCGTTCCAGCACCCGGTAATTCGTTGCTGCATGTTTGCCCTCTTCGCCGCCCGGAAAGGCCTGAAAAATCTTCCGGTTCTTGAGGTTCCGGCCAATGTGCGCCTCAATTCTGCCCTGATCCTCCTTCACATTGCCCCACACCAGCGCATGATAAAGCCTGTCGGTCGTGCGGTCGTAGAATTGCTTTGACAAATGCGCCATCGCGAATTCTGTCTTGGCGATCACAAGCAGGCCCGTGGTTTCTTTGTCGATGCGGTGAACCAGCCCCGGGCGCGGGTGCTCTGTTGTGCTGCTGCCTGTTGGTAATTGGTCAAAATGCCACATGAGACCCTGGACGAGGGTGCCTGTTCGGTGGCCGATGGCAGGGTGAACCACCATGCTGGCCGGCTTGTACACCATCAGCAGGCTGTCGTCTTCATAGCGAATGTCCAGTGGAATTGGCTCGGCCTTGATGGTGGGCACGGGTGGAAAGGGCAACATGAGCCTCACCACGTCGCCGGGCTTGACCTTGTAAGAAACGCGCACCGCCTCCTGGTTCACCGTGATGGAGCCAGTCTGGGAAGCATTTTTGATGCGGGAACGGCTGGTTTGGGGAAGGGTATTGGACAAAAATTTATCCACCCGAATTGGATTCAACCCCGCCGGAGCAGTCAGGGTGTAGTGCTCGAACAAGGAATCTTCCTCATCCGACAAATGATCGTAAGCTTCATATTCCTCCTGCGAGCTACGGTGCCGGATGATCCGGGGCCCTTTCTCCACTTGTTCTGCCATGGCACAAAGGTAGGCAAAAGAGAGACGCCCGGCTAAACCGTAGCGGGAAGACCTGGCAGGAGGCTGAACTGCCGGAAATGATGATGGACATGCTTGAAGTGAAACCGCTCCCATTGTGCATGGTCGAGCGGGCCAAAAAACGGATGTACCACCCGGGCACCAGGGTTTTCTTCATACCACTTGTAAAAGCGATCCACACTGCCCAGGAGTCTGCTGTTGGCTTCCGCCAGGCTTCCGAAGCGCAGCGGCAGCGGTTCCTCCGGTAAAATGGGTGCCTTGGTGTTTTCGTGAAACGGCTTGTCGGTCCAGAGCCAGGCAACCGCCTTTTCGAGCCTGTCGTCGGGCACCACATAGGGGTGGCCGTGGTCGGGTTTGGTGGACAGAAGGAACAGGCCGGACACGTGCTCCACCATTTGCTGAGGGCCCATTTTGCCCCACAACCCGGTAGCCTCCGGCTGCAGGGGCTCAAGAATCCGGGGAAGTTCGTTTGTTAAAAAGATGCGCTCCTGGGTCATAGTCTGGGGGATTGAGCGGATAACACAATCAGGAAAACAGCCTTCCAAGAAAGCCCTTTTTCCCGGAAGCTCCTCCCTTTTTTCGCACCTGCTCCTTCATGTTTTCAATCGAATCGTGGAGCGAATCGATGAGCATGTCGTTTTCTGACTGTTCGGCGAGGGGAAGGGCGGCGGAAAAATGCTGTAGGGCCTCCTCCCAGCGGAGCTGGTTCTGGCAAACGGCTGCAGCCTGCTGATAGACTTTCGCGGCGGCCAGAGCAAAATCGGGGTGCGCCTGAAAATGGACAGCGGCCTCCAGAAAGCTGTCTATCGCTTCCTGCGGATGGCCCCGTTCTTCCCAGGCCCGGCCCAGAATGCGGGTGGCATCTCCCCAGGCTTCCATGTCTGAAACAGGATCCAGTTGCTCCCGCGCTTCCTGCAGCCATTCAATGCTGTCCTGCCATTGTCGCTGGGAGAAATAAGCCCTGCCCAGCAGCAGCGATGCTTCCCCACGTAGGGAAGGCTTTTCCAGGTGGTCAAGGGCCTGGCCAAGCCAATCGATTCCCTCCACCACTGCGGCACGGGAAATGGCAATTTTCCCAAGGCCAAGCTGGCTTCTGCCTGGTTCCTGGTCATTGTCGCTGTCGAGGGCATTGCGAAACCAGGCTTCGGCATGGGCGAGAGCCCCTTGCTTGAGAAGCAAATCTGCGATGTCTAGGCTGGCAGCAGAGGCTTGATTGGCGGCCAGCCTGCTCATGGCCTCGTATGGCATGTCGAAGGAAGGGGAAGGCACAGCCAGCACGGGCGAACAGGTATTCACCCAGGCGGGGACATGCTGCTGGAGCGCTTCCAGCATGGGCAGATCGGTGTAGATCACCACCAGGCCCGGCATTTCGGCCGCTTCCCCCCAGGTTTGCCAGAGGTCGCGACCCGTGGCCAGGCTGTCGAGGTAGCTGTGCTCCGTATGAAAAATATGCAGGCGCAGCTTGGGATCAGCCAGCAGGTCTTCTCCGAGCTTGTCTGCCAGGGTTTCCTGCCAGCCATCGATGTGCGTTTCGCAAAGGTCAAGCATCACAGGGTGGCCCTGGTCAAACTCAGCCATGACCCGCTCCGCCATGGCCATGCGCCAGTCGGGGTGATTAGAGGCCAATAAGGCCACCTTACCGGGAGCCAGTTGAGAGAGCCACTGGCTGAATGCCTCTTCAGCTTCGTCGGGGAGGAAAAAGGGATCCATCACATCGAAAAGTTAGGATTGCTGGCCACGGCTGGAGAGCCACATAAGGCTGTAAAGAAGCAAAAATTGAAGGGGAAACGCCTTCAAATATGGCCAAAGATACAAGAGGATGGGAAACTCACGCCGCAGGAAGGAAGCCCGCGACCACCAGGTGGGGTCCTGCAGGGCCACGCCAAAGACGAGGTTGGGGGCCAGCAGCACGAGGAAAATCATGAAGTAGATGAGGCGGCGGCGCTGATTCGACTTGCCAAAGAGCCTGTGGCTGCGCATGAATGCCAGCCCGATTCCAAGGGCAAACAGCGTTGCCGCACCAGCCACCAGTAGAAAGACCCAACTGTAATCAGGGTTCCAGCTGCGAAAGTATGATTGGACAAACTGCTGAATATCAGCGTCGAAATAGACCACGGCAAAGGAGCCTGCGATCATCGCGAGGATGAGAATGAGGGAAAAGAGCAGGGTGTCGGTTGTCACCGGGGCCTGGATCCAGCGCCCGACGCGGCGTTTGACAGCTGCGCCGGGTTTTTTCAGTTCCTTGAAATCGGGGATGCGATCGAGGCGGTTTTTCTCCCGCTCGTTCAGCTTGTCGGGCAGCACCACAAACACGGCATCCTGGTCGCCGGAGGTGGCCCACACATATTGCGCATCGGTGACGGCGGCGTAGGAAAAGCCCTGGTCAATGGCCATTTCAAACACCGAGGGCGAAACCTTTTCCTTTTTGCATTCGATGACAACGATGGGATCGAGGGCACGGTCGTCGCTGTAAATCACGATGTCGGCCTCGCGGGTGGACGACCCGATCTGGACCTTGGGATAGACCCGGAGGTGAGAAACGGGGTAGCCGTATTCGTAGATCAGGTCGAGGTAGGTCTGGAGCTCGACTTGCTCCTCGGGGTTGGTGAATTTCCTTTCCTTTTCCTCAAAGAGGTAGATAAGGAGGTCTTTTTCTTCGTCGAGGTAGATGTAGCGGTCTTTGATGGCGCGGTCGAGGTGCTTCATAGCGGGAAAAGGGGATCAGCGGGGAGGACGTTGCTAAATTAGTGAGAAAATCGGATTGCTTGCCAGCGGGATTGGGATTTTCATCCTGAATTTTCGATGCTGACTTTGGCAAAAAGGCAGCTGCGAAGTTTTCAGGTCGTCTTCACTTCCCTCCCAACCCTTCCCTCCAGCCTCTCCCGCAGCGCCTGTATCCGCATCCTGTGGTGGCGCTGGAGGAGGATGGGGTAGAAATTGCCTGCGATGTTGATCAGCAGGGTGAAAGCAGCCAGCCTTTGGAGGCCGATGATGAAAAAGTAGAGGCCAATTGCCAGGATGAGCACAAAGGGGAGGAGGTGGCCAAATTCAGATTTTTTCGACTGCACTTCCAGCACGGAAATCCCGGTCCTTTTTCCGTCGAAATAGCCTCGCCTTTGCTTCTTGTTGCGCCACAAAGTGAGCAGCAGCATTTTCCTGAATACCTCCACTCCCAGGACCCTGCAAACCATATCCAGCCTTTCCGGAAACCAGATTTTGTAATAGGAATCCGGCAGCAGCCGCTGGGTCGGGAAGGCAAAGCCGGCGAAAGCAAAAATCCCCGTTACAAACAGGCCCAATACCCAGGCCAAAAAGAAAGCTACTCCCCACGAATACTCATCCACCCGGTGTATATTCTCCAACAGCTTATATGATTGAAGCATCAAAAAAACACTGGCCAGCGATAGCAAGATTTTCTTCTTCATCCTTCGATTTTTCTGAACAGGCACACCGGTCAGGCGCACAGCACCAACCAGTGCCCGGCCCTTGCCATACCTCTAATTTCCTGAAATTTTCCCGCCATCCAACCCCCTCCGCCGCGGAACTGCTCTCCTTCTTCCTTAGCCCAACGTTACCGCTTTGCGAAACGCAGGGTCCCTTCTCAGGATTTCTCCCCCGATCATTTGCTGCACCTGCTGGCAGAGAGCATCGGGAAGGCAATTTTTTTTTTGCCGCTCTACCTGCCCTGCGTGTACTACTACCTCCGGTATGCCTGGCGTTTTGAAAAGGATTCGCTCGAATACGACGCCAGAGATGACCTGATTCAATTTACCGACCACAAGCACGGGCAAATCCTGCTCATTCACCGGGAGCAAATCCAGCAGGCACGCCTGCTGACTCCGCTTTCTGCGCTCCGGTCAAAAATCAAACGTCAGCTGTAGCGGTTCTCCCTCCGGGCTGTTATCGAGGTTGGAAAGGGACACCCCAAGTAGTCGCACCGGGCGCTCAGGAAGCGCGGGGTGGTTCAGCAAATGCTCAACAACGGGCATCATCTGCTCCGTTTGGCTTACCCAATGAGGCAGGGTTTTGCTGCGGGTGGTTTGGGCAAAATCGTGAAACTTGATTTTGAGGGTAAGTGTCCGGCCGGCTGTCTGCCCCTTTTGGACATGTGCGGCTACTTTTTCAGTCAGGTATTGCAACTGCTCCAGCATATCCGCCGGATCTGCGAGGTCTTCCGAAAAGGTATTTTCGGCGCCAATTGATTTCCTGAGCCGGTCCGGCTCAACAGGGCGGTTATCGATGGCCCTGACCATCCGGTAAAAATGGCGGCCACTTTTGCCAAACCTGCTGGCAAGTTCCCATTCAGTTTTGGCTTTCAGGTCGGCACCTGTGAAAATGCCCATTTTCTTCATCTGGTCGGCCGTTTTCTTCCCGATGCCGTGAAACTTCTCAATGGCCAGTTGCTCCAGAAAGCGCTCTGCCTGCTCCGGCAGGATCACCGTGAGACCGTTGGGCTTGTTGAGGTCGGAGGCGATTTTGGCGAGAAACTTGTTGATCGATACACCTGCCGAGGCGGTGAGCTGGGTTTGTTCGAAAATTTCCTGCCGGATCTTCCTGGCCACCTGGGTGGCAGAGTGAATGCCCTGTTTGTTGTGGGTCACATCCAGGTAAGCTTCATCCAGCGAAAGGGGTTCCACCAGATCTGTGTAGCTATAAAAGATTTCCCGAATAGTTCTGGAAACCGACTTGTAAAGGTCGAAATGCGGTCTGACGAAAACCAAACCGGGGCAGAGGCGGGCGGCAGTGGTGGAGGGCATGGCACTTCTGACCCCAAACTTCCTCGCTTCATAACTGGCGGCGGCCACCACTCCCCTTCCCCCGGCTCCTCCAACGGCAATCGGCTTCCCTTTCAGCCCGGGATTGTCGCGCTGCTCCACGGATGCGAAAAAGGCATCCATGTCAACGTGGATGATTTTCCGTTGAAGATCCAAGGCGAGAGGAATGAACATACTTCATGCCTCGCATGTTGCTGCACCCGGTGGGCAGCGGCCCAAGGCAGTCCGACCAAGTGCTGAGATTGCGAGGCTGCTTTTGCAAAGCCAAATGGATGACGTCGTCGTGACTTCCCAATATGCCCGGCGCCATCACAACAGTGGCTGTTGCCATGACGCCGGGTGGGCAATGAAGGACCAACGATGATCAATCAGCGTCGGGAACTGCGAGCTCTTCCTCGGAGGCACCCTTCAGGATTCCTTTGGAAGCGAGCACCTTCGACTTGATGGATTCGAGCAGCTCAGGGTTGTCGCTGAGCACCTGCTTCACATTGTCGCGGCCCTGGCCGAGGCGATTTCCTTCGTAGCTGAACCAGGAACCAGATTTGTTCACAATGTCAAGCTCCGTAGCCAGGTCGAGGATTTCCCCTTCGTGCGAGATCCCGACACCGAAGAGGATGTCGAATTCTGCGACGCGGAAGGGCGGAGACACTTTGTTTTTCACCACCCGAACTTTCACCCGGTTACCGACTGATTCAGTCCCTTCCTTGATCTGGGCCATTTTGCGGATATCCAGGCGAACGGAGGCGTAGAATTTCAGGGCGTTACCGCCTGTGGTGGTTTCGGGGTTACCAAACATGACCCCGATTTTCTCTCTCAACTGGTTGATAAAGATACAAACGCAGTGGGTTTTGGAGATGGCCGCGGTGAGTTTCCGCAGGGCCTGAGACATGAGCCGGGCCTGGAGGCCCATTTTCGACTCACCCATTTCCCCTTCGATTTCAGCTTTGGGGGTAAGGGCTGCCACGGAGTCAATGACGATGATGTCAATGGCACCGGAGCGAATCAAATATTCGGTGATTTCGAGAGCTTGCTCGCCAAAATCGGGCTGGGAGACATAGAGGTTTTCGGTGTCGATTCCGAGCTTTTCGGCGTAGGAGCGGTCGAAGGCGTGTTCCGCATCGATGAAAGCGGCAAGGCCGCCTTTTTTCTGGGCCTCGGCGATCATGTGCATCGCCAGGGTGGTTTTGCCGGAAGATTCCGGTCCGTAGATTTCAATGATCCTGCCACGGGGCACCCCGCCAATGCCAAGGGCAATGTCGAGTGAAAGCGACCCGGTGGACAGGGCTGGAATGTCCATCACGGCATTGTCACTTAGTTTCATGACGATGCCTTTGCCGTAGGTTTTTTCGAGCTTATCAACGGTGAGTTGCAGCGATTTGATCTTTTCGGTTCGCAGATCCTGGCTCATGATACAATGGTTACGGTTTCGAGTGGGTGAAATGAGGAGAACAACTTTCGTAGCTGCCGAAGGGCCAGCTCTGTGGTTGTTTCCTTGCAGCTATTGAGTGGAATTCGGTGCGCTTTCATGGCTGAGGGAACAAAGGAAGCATAGGTTTCTCTCACCTGATGCGAGTCAATAAAGAACGGGAAAAAAAGATTGCCTGGGGAAGAAGTTTGCAGTTCTTCCACGATTTCGAAAGAGAAAAGAAGGCCTTCCAGCCCGCCTTGCATCAAGCCAGTTCGATGGTTTCTGGTACTGGCGGCTGGTTCAGGGCAGGATGGTCACAGAATTAATCCTGACATCGTCGAGCAGCATACCATCTTTGGCGGGCTGGCGGGAGATTTTCATGACTGTTTCGAGGCCTTCGACGACCTCTCCAAACACAGTGTAGGAAAAATCAAGGAAAGGAGCGCCGCCTGTTTCGAGGTAAGCCTTGCGTTGCCCGGCTGTGTATCGAAAGGGTGTGACCGGGTGCTGAGCGAGGAAGTCCTGGAAAGAACCCTGAAAAGCTCCCTGCTCACGCTGGCGGTCAAATTCCAGGAAGGCATTTCCTTTTCTTATGCCGGTGGCAACCGCTTCCATGCTGTCGAGGCGCGCTTCAGGCTGAGGCATGCCGGTGACAAAGTAGAACTGGCTGCCGGAGGACATCCGTTGCGGGTTTTCGAGGTCGGGCTTTCTGGCGGCGGCCAGGGCCCCGCGCACATGAACATGGTGCTCGGAGAATTCGGCGGGGAGGTCATACCCTGGCCCCATGACCGAATCGCTCCAGGTTCCGGTGCGGGAACGGGGGTCGCCGGACTGCACCACGAAATTGTGCAGCACCCGGTGGAAGGTCAGACTGTCAAAGAACCCCTGGCGGGCCAGCTTGAGGAAATTATCACGGTGAATAGGAGTATCGTCAAACAAATGAATCGCGACGGGCCCGACACTGGTGTGAATAATGACCTGGCTTTCAGGTTTTTGAGCTTGTTCGTGAGAAGAGGAGGAGGTGCAACCCACCACCAAAGCTGCACAAGCAAAACTGCATAGCAAGTAAACGAATCGCATTACGTTAGCAATAATAAAAAAGTTGGCAGAAACAACCAAAAAAAATAGCAGATTTTTTACCTGATTTTTCTGGTTCAATGGATAGGATCCTATCCCAGACTCAGGCGAAGAGATCTTCGTCGCGCTCCAGCATGAGGATTGCGTTTTGAGGAACGATGAAATATTTTTCACCCTGATAGACGACTTCGTAAGCATTTTTTTGGAGGAAAATGGCCAAATCGCCCTCCCTGACCTGCAAGGGGATGTATTTCACAGCGTCGTGCTGGTCTTTCCAGGGTTCATCTTCGGTGGGCATGGGCAAGGGGTAGCCGGGGCCCACTTTTATCACGAAACCACTCTGGATTTTTTCTTTTTCAAGCACCCCTGGCGGCAGAAACAAACCGCTTTCTGTGCGCTCCTGCTGGGTCCTGGGGCGAATTAGCACCCTGTCGCCGATGATGATGAGTTTGTTGAGTGGATGATTGTTTTCCATTACCGCTGTTTGAAGTAGGCCTGCAAAATGCGAGAAAAAGATCATTGCCCCATTTTTGTTTGGCAAAACAGCCTTTGGAGGCTCCTGTGTGATATTCCCCAAAAAATATTTCCATTTTTTTGCCCCAACACTTGCTTGTTTGGAAACAGTACCTTAATATTGAATCACCAAATGACTTACACGCTCTCTGAACATCGACCTAAGAGAGTTTTGTATAATAGCTTGTGTTTTCATGGTTGTGCTGTAGGGATGGTCCAATAGGGCCGTCCCTTTTTTTTTACTTATTTTTAGTTTCCATATCGGTCTGATCAATCTATTCGCCGATTGGCCACATTTGGTCTCTCTCTGCGATCATCTGATTTTTTTTCACCCTCTTCACTACGGCAAGGTTTTTGATCTTGTTAACCTGGGAGAATATTTCCGGTTTTGAAGGGTTCCTTTCACCGAAGGTTTTGACGTTTTCCGAAACACCCCTATCAAGGCACTGAAATTGCCTTCCCCCATTACGGGTTCTGCGCCGTTGTCGCACTTGCTCCGC
The DNA here is from genome assembly GCA_041741415.1 of Bacteroidia bacterium. GTDB lineage: Bacteria > Bacteroidota > Bacteroidia > J057 > J057 > JANQTF01. The sequence goes on from JBGSKC010000012.1 coordinate 21,016, forward strand.
GTAATCACAGGCTTATTCCCTACAAGCTTTAGCAGGTAGCAGAATGCACATGAGGGTACTTTACACAACAATTTCAACCGGCTTGTTCGGCTCGCTACTGGCCCTGTTTGGGCTGGCAAATGTGGCTGTGGCCCAACCGGGATCCTCCCTTGACTTCCATGCCCTGGCTGTTTCGCAAGACAGCCAGTACCGGCAGCGGTCGGCGGCTTTCGAAGCCTCGGTGTACCGCTACATGTCGGGGTTGCAGGGCACAAACCTGCTCGCTGAGCGGGCGGTGCTCACCATTCCGGTAGTGGTTCATGTGATGCACCTGCCGGGGGATGCTCTGCCAAACGACCAGACCTCCAACCTGACCGACCAGCGCATTCGGCAGGCCATTCAATACCTCAACCAGGCTTTCCGCAATTCGGGCCCCTACGCTGGTGGTCCTCAGCACACTAATGCCGGCATTCTGCCTGCGGATGTGGGCATCGAGTTCTGCCTCGCCCAGGTAGATCCTGCCGGAAACCCCACCTCCGGGATCCTCAGAACGCCCACTACCTATTCCAACCTCCTCCGCGACGACCCCTGCCCTGGTGGCGGTAGCCCGCAGGATGTTTGCATGAAATCCCTTTCCCACTGGGATTCACGCGATTACCTCAACATTTGGGTGGTTAATGAAATTTGCGCCAAGGCCGGGCAATCCTGCGAAATCAACGCCTACAGCTATATGCCCGGGGCTCATGGCACCCTGGCCGACGGTATTGTGGTAGAAGCCCGCCACCTTGGAGATGACCCGGGGCAAACCACAGAACTGGTTCACGAAGCCGGGCATTACCTCGGGTTGTTCAATACCTACTACCAGCCTCAGATTGCCCCGGATGCCTGCACCAACGACAACTGCCTGGCCTTTGGCGACGGCATTTGCGACACCCCGCCAGATGCCAGCCGCCAGGCGGTAGACTGCGCCGGAGGCCAAACCGTGAACTCCTGCAGCAGCGATGCCGACGATACCTCCGCCAACAATCCTTTTGACACCGACGTGGAGGACATGTATGAAAACTTCATGGACGACGGCGGGCCGGTTTGCCGCAACACCTTTACCCCCATGCAGCGCCTGCGCATGAGGTTTGCCCTCACCACAGAAAGGCAATCCCTCCTCAACGGCCCCACCTGCAACATCCAGTTTGACAATGCCGGGCTTGGCAAATGGCTCAAGCCCCCCACCTATACCTGCGATTCGCTTATTTTTCCCAAAATCGAGGTGTACAACAGCGGATCCGAAAACATCGTCAGCATCGATTTCTGGCAAAAAGTCGATCAGCTTTCGCCCCTCACCTGGACCTGGACGGGCGTTATTTTGCCAGGAGACACCCTCAATATGCAACTGCCTGCCAAATTCCTCGGCCCTGGCAGGCACGTCTGGAACCTCCGCATCGAAAGCATCAATGGCACCGGCCCCGACGACGACGACTCCGATAACCTGCGCTCTTTCAACTTTGTGCGCCTGCCCGCAGCTGCTCCCGTCACGACTTTCCCTTATTGCGAAACCCTCGAAGACGGTCTCAATGAGTTTGGGCAAGTTAATTGGGACAACAAGGTGGGATTCGACAACATGCCCTACAACGACTGCAGCGGGGTGACCGGCAAATACGTTTACCGCTACAACACCAATGGCATGTGGGAAAACGGGGCAGGTCTGAGCGCTTCGCCCCAGGGAACCACAGATGCGCTGTACAGCCGACCGATCGATCTGACGGAATTCAACGAGGCTACTTTCACCTTCGTGAGCGCCTACAAAGAAAGCTTTGCCGACAAGGCCCTGAGCATGAGCGTATGGGTCATTCCATCGTGCGGAGCTTCTCCCGAAAAGATTTACAGCCAGTCGGCCACAGACCTCGAATCTTCCCAAACGCCGTTCAACCCCGGGTTGCAGCGCTGGGTTCCTGCAGGCTGCAGCGAATGGAACCTTCACACCATCTCCCTGAGCGCTTACGCGGGCCAGGTGATTCGGGTCATTGTACAGGTGGAACTGGAGGCCGAATACAGCCAGAATTTTTACCTCGACAACCTTTGCATTGACGCCAGGCTGGTATGCGGGCTTCCGGCGGCGATTCCTGGCACAGCGGGCATTTTCCAGGCCGATACGGCGTGCACAGCTCCCGACGGATGGACCCATTTCTGGAAATACGCTCAAACAACTCCGCAAACCGCCTCTGATGTGCTGCTTTTCTCGGTTTATGCCATGGACAGCACTGGCCTCGGCCTCGATCCGGACCAGATTCAAATGGTTGTGACAGGCGGCTATGGCCAGGGAGGGCATGATTTGTCGGATGCGCCTTATGTTCAGAACAAGCAGGGATGGTTTGTGGGAGGAAGATTTTGGACGCTGGCCCCCGACATGCTGCCTGCTGGACCGGCAAGGGTGCGGGTGTACCTCGACGAGCAGGACCTTGATGACTTGCGCTCGCGCATTCCGGGGCAGGCAACGGGGCCCCTTCCTTTGACTGTATTTCGGATGGGCACCGACCCGGACCCCGTGCAGCGCCACAGCAGTGCTGCTGCCGACCGCTGGACAGAATTCGCGGCCGAGGCGCTGGCAAGTGGCGATCGGGCCTGGAAGCTCATTCCGCTGGATCATTATTATGCCCTCGAGCTGAACCTGAACCACTGGGATGGCCTGGGCTTTGGGATAAGTGGCGAAGGAAAAGGCGTGGGCCCTACCTATCCGCCCCGTGTGGAGATCGCAGAAGCGAGGCAAATGTTGGGTTCGGTGGAAATTAGCTGGGACATTTCCCGGGAATTGATGGGAGAGCGCTACCAGGTTTGGAGAAAAGGTGCGGGAGAAGCCCAATTTGAGGTTATTGGTGACATCCTCTGTACGGGAAATCATTGGATTCCCCAAACCTATTCTTTCTCCGACAACACACCGTTGGAAGGTGCAGCCGAATACCACGTTACCCTGGAGCATCAGGTGCCATTGACTGGCTACAGCGACACTGTGACCGTTTTGTTTGATGCTGCAAAACTGGTGAATGCATATCCAAACCCTACGGCAGGAAAGCTCAACATTCGGCTGGAAACAGCGCTTAGCGAGCCCGTGTATGGGGGATTATTCAATTCGAGCTGGCAATTGCTCCAGGAGCAGGCCTGGCGCCACGGGCCGGAGCAGGAGATCCAATTTGACCTTGGGACCCTGCCGCCGGGCATTTACTTCTATGTGGTGAGGTTTCAGCGAGGGGGAGTTTTGCAGGATGTCCGGGGAAAAATCATCCGAATTCCCGAGGGCTGACACGAAACGATTTTCAGTGCCGTATTTTTGGAAACAACAAATCGGGAGGGAATCTTACATGGGTGTACTTCCCGGTCTTTTGATTTCGTGAAAGGAGTAATTTCGCGTAACATCGCACGTCGTTAACCTTTTTTGACAGAGAACTAAGACAATCGTTCCGGCGGGGACACCTGTTTTTTTCCTGGCAGGCAATACAGAGGACCTGGTCCTGCTCTACGGCTGGCCTTGCTCGATTTTCAGGGGTTCACCCCCATTCCGCCTCAGGGACCTTTGCTCGCAAACGGACCAGAGCCTATGCAGCCAATGTTACCCGCTATGTTGCGATACAGCCGGAGCGCTTTGGCGTTCCTTGGCTGGATGCTGATGGCATCCGGCAGTGCGTTCGCAACCCACGCCATGGGGTCGGACCTGACCTACCGGTGCCTGGGTGGAAACACCTATGAGATCACGCTCACCATCTACCGCGACTGCGTGGGGTCTGCCCTGACTACCATGCAGAACATTTCCATTTCGTCGGGCTCTTGCGGCGTGGCACCGTTTGTGATCCAGGCACCGCGGGTGAGCCTCGTGGAATTGTCGCCGCTGTGCCCTCTCCAGCAGCCCCTGAGCACCTGTAATGGCGGGCCGCTCCCAGGCATTGAGGAACATATTTACAGGACCACCTACACCTTTCCGCAGGCCTGTACGGACTGGAAGCTCTCGTGGCAACTTTGCTGCCGCAACTATGCCATCACCAACTCAATCATCACCCCGGCAACCAGGATGTACATTGAGGCTTTCCTGAACAACCAAATTACCCCCTGCAACAACTCGCCATACTTCACCATTGCCCCGGTTCCTTACATCTGCGAAGGGCAGCCCTTTTCCTACAACAACGGGGCCGTTGACGACGACGGCGACTCGCTGGTGTTTGAGCTGGTCAACCCCCTCGACTTTATTTACACAGGTGCGGGAGGAATGCCGATTCCGGTGCCCTACGATACTGGGTTTAATGTTAACTATCCAATGGCGACCAATCCGCCGAACAACTTCGGGTTTGATCCATTCAACGGCCAGATTTCCTTCACGCCTTCAGGCCTCCAGCAAGGAATTGTGGCCCTCCTGGTGAAAGAGTACCGAAACGGCGTTCTGATCGGAACCACCATGCGCGACCTGCAAATGGTGGTGATCAGTTGTGCCAACACCCCGCCTAATATTTCCCCGCCATTCAACATCACCGGCGGTCAGTACAACGGAAACACCTTTTCTGTTTGCGCAGGCAACACCCTGAATTTCAGCGTGATTGTTGCTGACAGCGACCCGTTTAACATCCTCAGTGTGATCACTACGGTGGCTCAGGCGATTCCCGGAGCGACCGTTACCCTGGTAGGCTCAAACCCTACAACTGTTACCTTTTCCTGGGCCACCACCCCGGCCGATATCGGGAATTATTTCTACACCCTTTCTGCTGCCGATGACGGCTGCCCCATCATCGGCAAGGCGGTGGCTGGCTACAACATCGTGGTGCAAACAGGGGAAGTGCTGCCCACAGTTCCCATCCAGATTTGCCCTACCACGACCACCACAGTTGCCCTCAACGCCAACATTACGAACCCACCGGGTGGTACCTATGCGTGGACACCTGCCAGCGCCGTTACCAACCCCACCAGCCCCAACACAACGGGTCTGGTAGATTCCAGTTCTCTGTTTACCGTCACCTACACCCCTCCTTTCGGCTGCCCCATCGTGCGGAGCTTCAATGTGATCCCGGAGGCCCAGCTCACGCTCACCGTTGACTCTGCCGACATTTGCCTGGGCCAATCGGTGCAGTTGCAGGCAAATTTTGTTGTGAACGGGCCGCCAGTCGGAGCACCCACCTTTACCTGGCTGCCCACAACGGGCCTGAGCAACCCCTTCAGTGCCAACCCTATAGCCAATCCCACCAGCACCACCGCCTACACGGTAAACGTGAGCACCCTCAACTGCTCCTACGCTGCCAATGTGCTGGTTCAGGTGAGCCAACCCCCTGTTTTGAGTACATTCCCTTCTGTGGGTATTTGCCAGGGCGACTCCGTTTCCGTGGTGCTGCAAGGGCAAAATCTGGCAGGAGCCAGCTTCCAATGGACGCCCATACTGGGGGTGAGCGACCCGAATTCGGGTCAGGTGAGCCTTGCCCCGCAAACTTCCACGACCTACCGGGTGATTGCTTCCAATGCCTGCGGAGCCGATACCATTTCCATTTTTGTTCAGGTGGCTGCACCGCTGCAACTCATCCCATCTGTTACCGAAATCAGCTGTTTTGGCGCAAATGATGGTGCAGCCACGATGGTGGTGACGGGCGGCGCAGGCGGAAACGACTTTTTGTGGATTCCCTCCGTGACCTTCGGGGCATCGGCAGGAAACCTGAGCGCAGGGCCTTACCAGGTTTCGGTGCAGGACTTATTTGGCTGCAAAGACACGGTTCAATTCAGTATCAACGAGCCGCCGGCCCTGACCCTTGCAAGCGTGTCGGTGAGCGATGTTACCTGCAAAGGCGACATGAACGGATCGATCACGGTAACTGCCGGCGGCGGAACACCGGGATATGAATACTCGATTGACGGCGGGAATACCTGGTTGAGCATCAATACTTTCATTGGGTTAAGCGCAGGATCTTATACAGTGCTTATCCGGGATGAGAATGATTGTATCCTGACTTCCCCGCCCATCGTTGTAGCTGAGCCGGTAGTGAGTGTAGGCGGGATTCTGCTCTCCAAAATCGATGCAGATTGCAACAATCCCTTTGGCGTGATCAATGTAACCGGGACGGGGGGAACACCACCCTACACCTACTCCCTCAACGGCGGAACACCCATCAGTGTGCCCTCTTTTACGGGCCTCAACCCTGGTTTTTATCTCGTCACTGTGATTGACTCTGTGGGCTGCGACACCACCCTGGGCATCGAAGTGCTGCAGATTGCCAACCCATATGCCTCCCTGGATTCGATTCGGAACATTACTTGTTTTGGTGGAAGCGATGGTGCCATTTATGTGAGCGGCAACAGCGGAACCCCCCCCTACTCCTTTTCCTTCAATGGCGGAGCTATCCAAACAACCAGCTCCTTCACCAATCTCACCGCCGGGAATTACGTCATTTTCCTGTTTGACTCCATCGGTTGCCGCTACGACCTGAACGTGAATCTCACCCAGCCCGACAGCCTGTTTTCCTACATTGGCAACTACCAGAATGCCCTTTGTTTTGGCGACAGCACTGGCGCTCTCCTGGTACTGGGCGGTGGAGGAACTCCGCCATACCAATACTCGCTCAATGGCATTACCTACGGCAATTCTTCCTTTTTCCCCAACCTGCCAGTTGGCAATTACACCACGTTTGTGCGAGATGCCAACGGCTGTGTTGTTACCCTGGATACCCTGATAGCTTCTCCGAGCCCGGTGGTGGGGGGCATTTCCAGCCAGGTGGATCCGCTTTGCTTTGGCGATCAAAACGGGCAGGTTACCCTCACTGCCAGCGGCGGCACCCCGCCCTATCTGTATTCGCTTGATGGTCAGGTATTTTTCCAGAATGATTTCTTTGGTAACCTCGGGGCAGGGACTTACAGCTATTTCGTTCGCGACGCCAACGGCTGCCAGGACATTATTACCGTCACAATTAACCAGCCCCCACCTGTGCAAGGCCTGGTAACAGCCGTGGTCGATGTGCTGTGTTTTGAAACGGCCAGTGGCAGCATCACAGTGGCAGCTCAGGGCGGAACCCCGCCGTATTTCTACTCGCCCGACGGCGGGATAAGCTATTCGAGTGACAACACCCAGACAGGCTTGCCAGTGGGCAGTTACAGCATTTTGATCCAGGATGCCAATGGCTGTGTGACCCAGGTTGATACCTCTGTGAATCAGCCTAATGCCCTTTCAGGAGATATTCAGCCCATTCCTGTGACCTGCCCGGGCGACAGCAACGGCAGGGCAAACGCCACGGCCTCAGGCGGTATTCCGCCTTATGCCTATTCCTGGAGCACAGGGGCTACCACAGCTCAGATCAGCAACCTTGGTCCCGGCAACTACCTCCTGGTGATTACCGACGACAACGATTGTGAGATTGCCCTTAGCACTGAGATTTTTGAACCACCGGTCATTAGCCTGGACACCCTTGTGTTCACAGATGCTACCTGCTTTGGCGCAGCCGACGGGACCGCAGCCATTGGTGTTTCCGGAGGATCACCGCCGTTTGCCTTTGCCTGGAGCAATGGCGTTACAGACTCTGTGGTAACTACCCTTTCCGCGGGTCAGTATGAAGTTACAGTAACAGATACCACTGGCTGCAACATCCGGGACACGGTTCTGATCGACGAGCCACCGCAGATTGAAGCAGAACTGATCGACTTTGCCGATGCCTTTTGCTCGGAGGCCAATGGGTTCATTACCATCGAGGCCTTTGGTGGCGTGGGAGGGTTTAACTATCAGTGGGAACTGGATTCTATCCAGATTGGACCAACGGCCATCCGGCTCTTTGGCGATACCGCCTATGTGGTACAAATTACAGACTCCAACGGCTGTGCCGGTCGATTCAGCTTTGAAATCGGCTCAGACCCGCGGCCCACAGCCGACTTTATTCCCGAGTTTTTCCCAGCCGACAGCTTCATTGTCAAAGCAGGCAAACAAGTAGCCTTCATCAACCGCTCCGAGGACGCGATTGCCTACTTCTGGGACTTCGGCGACGGCTTTTACTCCGAGCAGGTAAACCCGAGCCATGCTTTCCGCGACACCGGCACTTATGAGGTGATTCTCGTGGCATTCGACCCCAACTTCGCCTGCCCGGATACTGCGGTTCGGAGATTTACCCTGTTGCCTCCCGGTGCGATTTATGTGCCCAATGCATTCTCCCCCAACGGTGACGGCGAGAACGACACCTGGGCACCAGACGGCATTGGCATCATTTGGGTAAGAACCAGGATCTATAGCCGCTGGGGCATTCACATCCGCACCCTCGACGGCCTGCCCGATCGCTGGGATGGAAAGTTTCAGGGAAAAGATGTGCAGGAAGGCGTCTATGTCTATGTGGTGGAAGCGCTGATCAATGATGGAGCCCGATACCAAAAGGCGGGAACTGTAACCCTTTTCAGGTAAACGCCACAATCTGTCTTTCCGGCCATTTTATTCCTCCGGCTTCTGTTTTTTGCTATGAGCTCCAGCATTTTCATTCGCCCGATTGAGCCCAAAGACCTGGTGGACACACTGGAGCTATACCGGCCTTATGTGGAATCAGGGCCCTATTCGCTGGAATATGAGGTTCCTGATCTGAAAGAATGGGGCTCCAGGGTGGAGGCCATCACGGCTCGCTACCCCTGGCTGGTGTGTCTGGAAGGCAAGCGCCTGATCGGCTATACCTATGCCAGCCAGCATCGCGCCAGGATTGGCTACTCATGGGTGGCGGAAACATCCATTTACCTTGCGCCAGCGGCTCAGGAGAAAGGCATCGGCACACGGCTTTATCAGGCATTATTTGCAGCCCTCCGCAGCCAGGGAATTGTGGGAGTCATCGCCATCATTGGCTTGCCAAACGACCAGAGCGAGCGTTTCCACCAAAAACTCGGATTTGAGCTGGTGGGCACATTCCGGAAAATCGGATTCAAGGCAGGATCGTGGCAGGATACCAGATGCTATCAATTGCAATTTCAATCTGGCACCTTGACAAGTGCCAAAGGTGATCCGGTCTGACTTCTACTCCCGGCCCTCTGGCCTGTCATGTTTACAGCCAGTCGGGAAATTCTGCCGGATCAGTTTCCTGTATCATGCTATACACTTTCCGGAAAATGTCCTCCACCTGGGGTTTGGAGAAATAATCTCCATCATCGGCATACGCTGCCCGGTGCTGGTTGGCGGTGAGGGTTTGGGCGGGCGAGTCGAGCCAGCGGTAGCCCCCCTGCACTTCCATAACCTGCTGGTACATGTAACTGGAAGCCCCGCCTGGCACATCCTCGTCGAGGAAGAGAATGCGGTTGGTTTTTTTGAGAGATTTGAGGATCAGATGGCCAATGTCGAAGGGGAGCAAGGTTTGGACATCAATAATTTCGACGGAAATCCCACTTTGTGCAAGTTGGGTGGCAGCCTCCAAAGCGACCCTGCAGCAAGCGCCGTAGGTCACGATGGTGAGGTCTTCTCCGCTTCGGATCACTTCCGGAACGCCAAGTGGCAACCTGTATTCGGAGAGGTTAGCCGGAACGCGCTCTTTGAGGCGATAGCCGTTGAGCACTTCCACGACCACGGCGGGGTCGTCGCCGAGGAGAAGCGTGTTGTAAAACCCTGCTGCCTGCACCATGTTGCGGGGAACGCAGATGTGCATGCCCCTGAGGGCGTGGACCATGACCCCAAGCGGAGAACCGGCGTGCCAGATGCCTTCGAGGCGGTGGCCCCGGGTGCGGATAATGGCAGGTGCTTTCTGGCCGCCTTTGGTGCGGTAATGCAGCGTGGCCAGGTCATCAGAAAGAGACTGAAGGCCATAGAGGAAATAGTCGAGGTATTGAATTTCTGCGATTGGTCGAAGGCCTCGCATGGCCAGCCCAATTGCCTGGCCAATGATGGTAGCCTCCCGGATCCCGGTATCCATTACGCGGAGAAGGCCATATTTTTCCTGCAGGCCTGCAAAGCCCTGGTTCACATCACCGAGGTGGCCTACATCTTCCCCAAACACCACCACCCTTGGATCTCTGCCCAACATGGCGTCGAAGTTTCTGTTGAGCACCTCAAACCCGCTTAACACGTCGGGATCAGGGCCATAAACTGCCGGAACGGGAACAATGCGCAGAGGAGAATCGGTGGATTGAGAATAGAGGTGGGTGCAAAACAGCGCATCTCCATCGGCTTTGGTGCGAACAAACCAGTCTTGAAGCCGTGGCGAAACAGGATCCTCCTGGCCCCACAAAGCCAGCAGGGCATCGTGGGCAGAGCGCAACAACAGCCGCCTGGTGGGGGCAAGGTCGCGCTGAAGCCGGAACCGGATGTCTTTGACTGTTTCATCCCTGCAGTCGGCCAGAATGGCGTCGAGGGCTGCTTTCTGTGCCAGGATGGGTGACTGAACCTCTTTCCATGCGTCGTTTTTGATTTGCCGAACGGCTTTTTTGTCTTCTTTTTCCCAGTAAGCCAGTTCTTCTTCTGTTGCAAACCCTTTGTCGAGGAGATATTGGCGAAGGCGGGGCAAACAATCGGCGTTTTTTTCCCAGGCCAATCTTTCGGGAGACTTATATCGCTCGTGGCTGCCGGAGGTGGAATGCCCCTGGGGTTGGGTGAGCTCAATTACGTGAATGATGCAGGGCACGTGGTGCTGTCTGGCCCAATTTTCTGCTTCCCGGTAGGTGCTAACGAGGCCTTCGTAGTCCCAGCCCTTTACCTGAAAGAGCTCAAAGCCACGGCCGTCTTCGCTTCGTTGGAGGCCGGAGAGCATTTCGGAAAGGTCTTTCGTTAGCTGAAACTCATTCGGAACCGAAATGCCATAGTCGTCGTCCCAGATAGAGAGGATGAGCGGGGCCTGAATGACCCCAATGGCATTGAGCGATTCCCAGAAATGGCCCTCGGCACAGCTGGCGTTGCCGATGGTGCCGAAGGCGATTTCGTTTCCCTGCCGGGAGAACTGGTCCATGTGAGCGAGCCCGGGCAGAAGGCGGTAGAGTTTGGAGGCCTGAGCCAGCCCCACGATGCGCGGCATTTGGGAGGCAGTGGGGGAAGAGTCGGCGGCGCTGAGCGGTTTATTTGTGAGAGAAAGCCAATGGCCATTCTCGTCGAGATGGCGGGTGGCATAATGCGCGTTCATCTGCCTGCCGGCGGAGTTTGGCTCGGCTTGCTCGTTGGGGTCGGCGTAGAGCTGGGCAAAGAACTGTTGAAAGGTTGTCATCCCGGTGGCAAACATCAGGGTTTGGTCGCGGTAATAGCCAGAACGGATGTCGCCAGGACGAAAGACCTTTGCCATGGCCAGCTGGGGGAGTTCTTTCCCATCGCCGAAAATGCCAAACTTGGCCTTGCCTGTGAGGACTTCCCGCCGCCCGATGAGGCTGGCTTCCCTCGACTGCACGAGCAGCCGATAGTCCTGAATAGCTTCTTCCTGACGAATGAGAATATGATCCTGAATCTCCTGGTACATGGACTTGAAGATAAGCTTTTGATCGGGAAAGTTAAGGAAAAATGACCGTGGGCCAAGCTTCAAAAGCAAGAATCCCGCAAAACAAGGCGCTGAAATGAGCTATTACAGGATCATTGCAGCGAAAAAAAAACTGAAAAAAGGGGTGGCTGCTATAGGTTATAGCTCATTCCCTATGTAGGAACTATGCCCATTTTGCTCTTCCTCAACATGAAAAAAATCGAATAATTTGGCAGTTCCTATTCCCCTCCCCGGCATTCTGCTTTTTCACCAAAGACCCAGCTTGAACATGTTCCCGACCAAGGAAGCCATTCACCACCTGGCGCAGGGCGCATTTGGTGTTTTCACCCTTGAACACGCTTGCCTTTTTCACAGTGAAGCCTGGTCAAAGCTGCACCATGAGCATCGCAGGATGGAGGGGAAAAGCCTGTTTGAGATGTTTCCGGGCACTGAGCCATACTGGCGGCCTGTTTTGGATCGGGTTACTGAAGGGGCCTCCCTTTCCCGCAGCAAGAGCAAAATGGTGATGCTGGATGGCACAGTAAAGTGGCTGAGCTGGGAGGCGGGTCCGTGGCGGGAAGAGGCTGGCGGGCCGATCACGGGCAGCATCATTTCTGTTGCAGATCACACCCAGGAAGTAGTGGCAAACCAGCGATATGGCAGGGTAGCCACGCATTTCGAGCAGGCTTTTTCCCTCGCAGGGCTGGCCTACTGGGTCTATTTTCCGGCAAGGAACTGGCTTCAGTATTCTGCAGGGCTGCCGACCATGCTGGGGCTGCAGGCACAATCCTTCCCCGGCGGCAGCAACTTAGACGATGTGCTGTGTGCCCTTCCCTTTGATCAACAATCAGCCTGGAAAGAACAACTCAAGGAAACGCTCCAAACCCGGCGGGACTGGCAGCTCCATTTGCCCTTGACAGATTCGTCGGGCAGGCAGGTACTGTTGTGGCTCAAGGCTGAAGCCCCCAAAAAAGACCCCGCAACCGAGGAAGAAATGGTCGCGGGGCTTTGTCAGGACATCAGCCAGTGGAGCAACCATACCCGGCCGGAAGCAGAAACCTCTGCCCTGCCCTTCCCTGCCATGCTGGAGCAAGCCAAGGCCATTTTGGCTCCCGATTTTTCCTGGGTCTATTTCAACGAACCACTCTCCCGCCTGCTTCACCTCGATGCTGCTCCCAATCATCCGCCCATTTGCTCCCTGGTCCATCCGGAGGATCGCCCCGGGCTTGAAAACTGGCTCATTGAGCAATTTACCCTGCTCCACCCTCCGGATTCCAGGTATCTGCGCCTTCGAAAAGGAAACCAGGGCTATGGTTGGTTTCAACTGAAAGGCCAGACCCAGGCGCAGGGAACCATGCGCGAATCCAAGCAATTATACCTGGCCCTCCATGAATGCTCCGACCTGCACCAGGAGTTGGATGACCTTCGCCAGGAAAACTTCCGGCTTGGACATCAGCTGCAATTCCGCAACAAAGCCCTGGAAGAGGCCCTGGCTTCCTGGCAGGGGGCAGACAAGTACATGGAGAAATTTGTCTATTCCATTGCTCACGACCTTCGTGCTCCGATCCGGCACCTGCAAGGCTACTCACAACTGATCATCGACAACCACCTGGAAGTCATCCCAAACGAAGTTCAGCAATACCTGGGCTATCTGCAGCAATCGGGGAATCGGCTAGGGCAAATGGTCGATGAATTGATCAACTATGCGAAAGATGCAAGCGGCCCCCTTCATCCGGAATGGGTAGACCTGGAGCAACTTTGGCCAGAACTTCTCGGAAAATTATCCCAAACAAAGCAATCGCCGGAGATTCACTGGCAGGTGGATATTCGGGCCAAAGTATGGGGAGATCTCAAACTGGTAAAGCTGGTTCTGTTGGAAGTACTGACCAATGCCGTGAAATTTTCTTCCCTTCAACCGCAGGCAGCGATTACCTTTTCGGCTTACTACCAGGAAACGGGAACCTGCGTGATGATTTCTGACAATGGGGTGGGATTCGACATGAAATATTATGGCAAGCTATTTGGGATCTTTGAGCGACTGCACCATCATGACGACCTGGGCGGCTTTGGAATTGGCCTTGCTAAGGTAAAACGGGCCGTTGAAAGGCAAAGAGGTCAGATCTGGGCGCAGTCGGAAGTAGATAAAGGGACTACTTTTTTTCTTTCATTTCCGGGTCAAGGGTGATATTCTGGAAAAATTATGCCACATTTAATTCGATTTTCTGCGCAGTCATGCGACCTCAGTCTTTAGATCCATCCAAAATCATCCTTGTAGATGATGACCCATTGGAGGCCCAATTGGTTAAACTGGCTTTCCAGCGTAGCGGAATTCAGGCCGAATTCGTGTACCTCGATTCCGGGATGAAACTCATGGATTACCTCGACATGGTTTCCAGCCGCGACATTTCCCTTCTCCTTCTCGACCTCAAAATGCCGCTCATGGACGGCACCGAGGTCCTCAAAATGTTCAACGACCGTGGCTACACCCGCTTTCCTATTGTCATGTTTTCCTCCTCTTCCCATCCTGAAGACATTGCCACCTGTTACCGCCTTGGCGCTTGCGGCTATGTGACCAAACCCATCCATCAGGAAGAATGGCAAGAGTCGATTCGTAAAGTCGGCGAGTTTTGGGTGGGCGTGAATCAAAAAAACCCCTCCTGAGCCAGTAGCTCCCTTTCCCGACTCCACTACCCCACCGCCCGGCTCGTCTGCTGCAAGTCCCAACTCATTTTCATTCACTTGCAGCTCACCGCTCACTGCCTACTTTTGCCTATGCCTCAAGTAGTAGTTCCAGAGAGATCATGGCGATTTGACCGGTCGGTGTATCGGCAAATCGCCTTTTTTTTCCTCTTTTTTCCAACTTTTCTCCCCGCTCAGCCCCACCCGCAACAAGGGCTTCAGTATGGCCTTGTCGAGACAGTGGAAGGCCAGAAATGGCTCGGCGTGCTCCGCTGGGGCGAAGAGGAAGCCTTTTGGGACGACCTTTTTATTGCCCGAAAACAACCAGACCAGCGTTATTTCTCCTATCTCAGCGGCGATGAGATCCGGAGGCTTTCTCCCGCAGGCAACGACGGTGGCCTGGACTGGAATTTCTGGTCTTTGTGGCGGCCCCGCTACCCTGACCACGTCCAATTGTTTCGCTGCCGCTTCGGCGACCTCGACGGCCTCGAAGTGAGCGGGCCTGATGCCGCAAGGCTCACCTTTCGAAACGGCCAGCGCCAGTTGGTGCAGGGTGGAGAGAGCCCTGGCAAGGAACTTCACCTGTTCGATGAGGATAATATCGAACGCCGCATTGCCTGGAGCCGCATCAAACGAATCACTTTCCTGCCCACCCCTATCAATGCCCGAAATGGCCTGGTAAAACCGCTGTATGGCCAGGTGTTCACCCCCCAGGGCGCGTTTGAAGGGTTCATTCAGTGGGATGCCGAAGAACGCCTCACCACAGACCTGCTCGATGGAAAAACCACCGATCAGGTCCTTTCCATTCCTTTTGGCAACATTCAGGAGATTAGAGCGCAGGGCGACAGCTCCTTCGTGACTACCTTTCAGGGCAGCAGCTTCCTGCTGGGTGGCGGCGACGATGTGAGCTTTGGCAACCACGACATCATCGTGAAAAGCCTGGAATTGGGAACAGTTAGAATCCCCTGGTCGCAATTTCGATTTGCCCGCTTTTCAACAAAGGCACCGACTTTTAGCCCCGGGTACGACGAATTTGGGGAACCCTCCACCTTGTGTGGTACTGCCACCCTGCAATCAGGGCGGATCTGGGCGGGAACCCTGGCGTTTGACCTCGACGAACACCTGGACCTGGAAACCGTGGAAGGCATGCAGGATGGCATTTATTACTACCTTCCCTTTCGTAACATCGTGCAGGTTGAGCGCCGCAGCTTTGCTGTTTGTGCGGTTACCCTGCGCAATGGCGACAAGCTCTTCCTGGGTGAAGAACACGACCTGAGCGACCAGAACTGGGGGCTGTTGCTGTGGGTCTCCGACAAACAGGTAAAGTATGTGCCCTGGCCGGATCTGCTTTCGCTAAGCCTACACTAGCATGCAAAAGGAGCTGACCCCCCGCCGCTTGTTTCCTGATCGTGCCCGCCTGCTGGCCTGGGGCTGGCTGGTTCCGCTGGTGATAGGCTCACCGCTGGGAAATTGGGTCCTGCCGGTTCCCACTGCGCGGTTTTATTGGGTGGGCTGGAGCTGGCTCATGCTCGTGCTGGCTTTGCTCCTGCTCCTCAACCAGTGGCTCCACCAATGGCTGCAACAACGACTGCCCTGGCAGGATGCTCCCCAGCGTCGATTTTTCATCCAACTCCTCTCCAGCCTCAGCCTCAGCCTCCTGCTCATGAACCTGAGCTTCTGGCTGTTTCACCGCCTGATGCTGCAAAACACCCCGGAACCCGACCAGTTTCAGGTGCTCAATGGCTACGGGCTGATCTTTCTGGTGCCGCTCGTGTCGGCCCAGGTGGTGAGTTATCTGTTTGCCTTGTGGAAAAAAAGTACCCTGCTGACTGAAAGGCTGGAGCAGGAAAATATTCAGAACAAGCTCGAATCCCTCAAAAGCCACCTTGATCCGCATTTTTTGTTTAACAGCCTGAACATTCTCAGTTCGCTCATCGACAAATCTCCGAAGGATGCCCAGGAATTTCTCGCCTCCTTTTCAGATGTTTACCGGTATGTGCTGCAAAACAAAGAGGCATCTCTGGTACCGCTGCGAAGTGAGTGGAATTTTTTGGAAGCCTATCTCCATCTGATCCGGGTGCGGTTTCGCGATCAAATCCACATTGAGCTTTCGCCGCCCGAGGCGATTCACGCCTGGCTGATTCCTCCGCTCGCCCTACAGTTGCTGGTCGAAAATGCGATCAAACACAACAAGGCCTCCGACCGGCAGCCGCTTCGGCTCAGCATCCGGGCAGCAGGCGATTACTTGCTGGTTGAAAACAACCGCCGCCCGCAAAGCCGGAACAGCTCGGGCACCGGAATCGGGCTGTCTAATTTGCGAAGCCGCTACGGATACCTCACCCACAAGCCGTTGGTGATCGACGCGAGTGAAGAAACTTTTCTGGTTCGCCTCCCCTTGATTGAACGAAAAGAAGCATGAACATTATCATCATCGAAGACGAAGCCCTGGCCGCTGAGCGCCTGGCCAACCTCCTTCAGCAGCAGGAGGGAGAGATTCAATTGCTGGCTACCCTCGGCTCGGTGGAGGAAGCCGCTGAATGGCTCTCCACCCATCAGGCACCTGACCTCGGCTTTTTCGACATTGAGCTATCCGACGGCACCTGCTTCGACCTTGCCCAGCAGGTGGACATCCGCTTTCCGGTGGTGTTCACCACTTCCTACGACCA
Source organism: Bacteroidia bacterium (assembly GCA_041741415.1). Taxonomy (GTDB): domain Bacteria; phylum Bacteroidota; class Bacteroidia; order J057; family J057; genus JANQTF01. Next base: position 37,736 of record JBGSKC010000012.1, read on the forward strand.
ATATGCCCTCGATGCTTTTTCCCTTCGCAGTATCGACTATCTGCTCAAGCCCATCCGGCCGGAGCACCTGAGCCGGGCGCTGAACCGATTTCGCGACTGGAAAACCCAGTTTTCGCCGCAACAAGTGAGCAGCGACCTGCAGGCCTTGCTGCGTCAGCTGGTTCCGGAATCAGCTTTTAAGGTCCGCTGGCTGGTCAAAAATGGCAACCTGATCCAGGCAGTGCCCACCGGAGAGATCGCCTATTTTTACTCCGACCAAAAGGTGAGCCTGCTCGTAACGAAGGAAGGGCGGCGCTTTCCTGTTGACCAGTCACTCGATCGCATTGCGGAGTTGCTGGACCCTCAGGTTTTTTTCAGGCTCAACCGTCGATACATCATTCACATTGATGCTGCCCACAAGATGCACCCCTACTTCAAAGGCAGGCTGAAGGTGGAGCTCAATCCCCCGATTGATGACGACATCGTGGTCAGCTCAGACCGCACACCGGAGTTCAAGGCCTGGCTGGACCGATAGGTACTGATGGACTAAGAGCATCAGCCCAAATTCTTCACTTCGGCGACAAGCTTTGAAAGGGTGTCTTTGGCGTCTCCGAAGAGCATCCTGTTTTTTTGATGGTAAAACAACGGGTTCTCAATCCCGGCGTAGCCTGAGCGCATGGAACGCTTCATCACGATGGTTTGCCTGGCTTGAAGAATATCAAGGATAGGCATGCCATAGATGGGCGATCCTTTGTCTTCTTTGGCGGCGGGATTTACCACGTCATTGGCCCCAATCACCACAGCCACATCGGTAGAGGCGAGGGCATTGTTTGCATCTTCGAGGTCGAGCAGCTTGTCGTAGGATACATCGGCCTCGGCGAGAAGCACGTTCATATGGCCGGGCATCCGGCCAGCGACGGGGTGAATGGCATAGCGGACACGCACACCGCGGGATTCGAGGATTTTTTCCAGCTCATGGGCTTCATTCTGGGCCTTGGAAACGGCCATCCCATACCCAGGCACGATCACCACCGACTCAGAGTACCCCATCAGGATAGCGGCATCGCTGGTGCTGATCTCAGTAATGGTTTGGTCGCCGCTTGCTGCTGCGCCTGTAGTGCTACCACCGAAGCCCCCCACGATCACATTCCACAACGAGCGGTTCATGGCTTCACACATCAGCACCGTAAGGATCGTGCCGGAGGCCCCCACCAGAATTCCACCCACCAGCATGACCTGGCTGTCATATACCACCCCTGCCAAAGCCCCGGCAACGCCAGAGAGGGCATTGAGCAGCGAAATCACAACGGGCATGTCGGCACCGCCAATTGGCACAACGAAGGTGACCCCATAAATGAGCGAAATCCCCATCACAACGAAGGCCCAGTAAATCGGTTCTCCGGGCATCAGGGTGCGAAAGGCAATGCCTGCCAGGATGGCCGCCAGCAAAGTCATGTTGACCACTGTGGGCGCCGGAATCTTGAGCTTGTTGTCATTCACCTTGCCATCCAGCTTGAGATAAGCCAGAATAGACCCAGTGAAAGCCACAGCCCCGACAAACATGGCAAACAGGGTGGTAACATGTTCGCCCATTGGCACCGACTCCATGGTCTGGTATTTCATGAGTTCCACCACCGAAATAGCCACTGCGCAAGCGCCGCCCAGGCCATTGAAGATTGAAACCATCTGGGGCATCGCCGTCATGGCTACCCGCTTCGAAGAAACTATGCCAATCACAGACCCCAGGGCCAGCGCGGCCAGGATCCATAGATAATTGTTGTCGCCGCCATCCGGGAGGGGAATCGCTAATGCGAGGACAATGGCCAAGCCCATTCCCGCGGCTGCAAACAGGTTGCCCTGACGGGCCGTTGCCGGGCTGCTCAGCCGCTTCAGGCCGAGGATAAACAAAATCACGGCGGCGAGATTGCCCAGTTCGATCAATCCGGTCATATCGAGTAGCGTTGTCTGATTCAATGAATAAAATGAGCAGCGGGCTTATTTCCGCTTTTTGAACATCTCCAACATGCGGTTGGTCACGGCATGGCCGCCCACCACGTTGATCATGCCCAGGGTACAGCCAACAAAGCCCAGGCTGAGGGCAAGGTAGTCGTTGGATTCGACGCTGCGAACCAGAATAATGGCCCCGATGACCACCACGCCGGAAATGGCATTCGACCCCGACATGAGCGGTGTATGCAGCACAGTGGGCACTTTGGAAATAAGCTCAAGACCCAGGTAAATGGCCAGGATGAGGACGTAAATCATCGTCATGTTGGCCTGAAGAAATTCAGCGAGAAAGTCCATGGGAAGGTGAGGTAAAAATGGACAGAAAGAAAAAAGGGATCAGGCTGGTTGCGGAACCTGGCCCAGGAAGGTGGAAGCCACGATTTCGTGGGAGAAATCGATCTGGTCTTTTCCCTTTTTAAAGGTAAAATCGACGAAGCTCCACACGTTGTTCGCATAGAGCAGGCTGGCATCACGGGGCATGCCCATGGTGAGGTTGGAGTCGCCGATGATGGTTACACCGCCATGCCGGATGGTATGCCCATCCTGGGTAAGGGCACAGTTGCCGCCGGTTGCCGAAGCAAGGTCAATCACAACAGAGCCCGCCCGCATGGCCTCCACCGTTCGCTGCTCAATGAGCAACGGGGCCTTCCTGCCCGGAATATTGGCCGTGGTGATGATCACGTCACATTTTGAGGCGTGGTCATGAATGAGCTCCCTTTGCCGTTGCTGGTATTCCTCGCTTTGCTGAACGGCATAGCCACCAGCGCCTTTGTCTTCGGTGGCCCCTGCCACCTCAATGAATTTGGCTCCCAGCGATTCTACCTCTTCTTTCACAGCTGCACGCACATCAAATGCTTCCACCCTGGCCCCCATGCGGCGGGAAGTGGCAATGGCCTGCAAGCCTGCCACCCCGGCTCCCAGCACCAGCACTTTAGCAGGAGGAATGGTACCTGCTGCAGTCATGAGCATCGGGAAATAGCCAGGCAAATGCGTGGCAGCCAGCAATACCGCCCTGTAGCCAGCCAGCGATGCCATCGACGAGAGCACATCCATGGACTGGGCCAGCGAGCTGCGCGGGATCATGTCCATGCTGAAAGCCAGCAGGTTGCTGGAGGCAAACTGCTCTTTCACAGCGGGGTTGCTGCGGGGAGAGAACATCGAAATCAGGATGCGGCCGGGAGCAAGCTGTGCCATGAGCGATTCGCTCAACGGGTTATGCGAAACTATGGCTTCGGCCCCGGCAAGAATGCCTTTGGCATTGACAAGCTTCACGCCTGCGGCCTGGTAGTCCTGATCAGAGTAAAAAGCCAGAGCCCCTGCTCCGGGCTCCACCCAGACTTCATGGCCGGCAGCGATCATTTTTTTGGCCGTGGCGGGCACCATGGCCACCCGGCTGTCCTGTTGTTCTGTGAGGATCCCGAAAATCATGGGAAAGTTGGTATTGGCGAGTAGAACTAAATAACGGCCTGCAGGAGGCAGTTTCCTGAATTTGTCCTGAAGCAGACCGCAAAAGGAGAGCTCCGGCGACACAGATCAGACCTGAAGTTATAAGAATTTTCACATCCTTGAACTGCTTTGCAAGGAAACTACAGGATGATCTTGGTCAACCCAGTTTCTTCCCAAGCTGGTCCATGGTATCGGCAATAGCAGTGCTTTGCCTGGCCTGTTCCTCCGCGAAAACCTGCTGGGCCTGCAAAAGCTGATCGAACTCGGCAAAATTTCCTTCGATTTTGCTGCGAATATGGGCCACATAAGCCTTAAGCTTGCTGTCGAGGGTGTGAGCAAGCAAATCCCGGCCTCTGGCAATTTCGTCGCGATACCCTCTCAAAATGCTTCCGCGCTTGAGCACAATGGTACCTCCGGCAAACAGCACCCCGAGGGCAGAAATAACCCCTCCCGTGATGTCGAGGGCCGGGAGGGTACTTACGGTAGCCAGCACCACCCCAATCACGGCCATGCCGCTGCCCGCAGCCACGTTGGGTGTGAAGGAAGCAGCTTCCGGAAACACTTCGCGCCCCACAAAGCTCTCTGCACTGCCCATGAATTCGCTGAAATTAGCCTTCAACTCCTGCAGCACCAGCTTGCGCTTGTCGGAAATGTCGCCAAATACATCCGACTGGGGCCGGGCCAACCCGCCGTTGGTCTTGATTTTTAAGTCAATGATCTGGGCCATTTGCCGGATCGAATCGGCAATTTCCTCCATCCCGTCCTGGATTCGCTGGGTGAAGCTCGCCCGCAGGGTTTGCTCAAGTTCTGCACTGAAGGCCTGCATCGCTGCCTGCGGCGAGGCGCTCTTGCTCACCATTGCCCGAAAACTTTTTCCCAGCAAAGGAAGAATTCCCAGCTCTTTGCCCAACTGCTCTTTTCCCTGCCCAGTGATGCGGTCGTAATCGGACATGATTCGCTCCACCAGTTGATCAATCTGCTTGTTCGAACGCTGCGCTTGCTCCTCCAGGGCGAGGCTCACCTCCTGCCGGAACATGCGGTCTGCTGTCAGGGTGTCTTTCAATAGTTGAATGTGCTCTCCCAGCTTTCGGTGGTATTGCCTGCAGGAATCCAGATTGCTGCGCAGTTTGAGCAGGCCCGCGTCCAGCCCGGTGATATTGTCCTGGATATATTGCCGAAGGGGGCCAAATCCGCTTTCCTCCCCGCCCGCCAGCTCTTGCTTGGCAGACAGCGCAAAAACCACGGGAGAGGCGATTCCTAATTTCTCGGCATGGCGGGTGAGGCCCTGGACATTGATGGCAAGGTCCGCAGCTTCCATCAAATCAGCCTGCTGGAGAACAAACACGATTTTTTTGTGCCAATCCTGATGAATGAAGCGGAAAAAGTCCCAGGCAGACTGCCGGTAAGGGTTTTTAGCCTCGAACACAAAGACCACCAGATCGGCCCGGGGAATGTATCGCTCCGTGATTTCCTGATGGTGCTCGGAAATGGTGTTGGTGCCGGGGGTGTCCACGATGGAGATATCTTTGAGGATCTCCACCGGCATGAGGATTTTTTTTAGGTAGGGGTTGATGACAATTTCCTCGCGCTGCTGGCCATACAAAATTTGCTGGATGGTATCGGTGCAGGGATCGGGGGCCACAGCCACGACCTCAGTTCCGGTGGCCAGGAGGGCATTGATAAAGGAGCTTTTGCCGGTTTTCACCTCTCCGACGATCACGAAGAGAAAGGGTTCATGGACCGATTCGCGAAAATCGCTGAGTGACTGGGCAAGGGCCTGTTGCCGAAGGGCAAGGGCCTGCTCCTGAAGCGATTGCACCACCCCTGCAAGCCGGAGGCGAAGGGGCTGGAGATCGGGGCTAAAAAGGTCTAACAAGCGGCGCATGGGGTGTGGGTTGGTCCGGCGATGGGCCAAGATCGCAAAATCTTTTTGAGAAGCGAGGGTAAGGAGTAAACAGAAGCCGCCCGGGGCGTGGCATTCTCACCCGCATTCGGGCTGGTACAGAATCAGGTATTCGCGGATAATGGCCAGGGCTGCCGGGCGGAGGTCAGCCTGCAAGTCGGTGCGTTGTTCCACACGCTCGAAATGCCTCCACACTTCGCACCAGGAGCTGTCAAAAGAAATCTGTGCCCTGCAAATGGCCAGCAGCACCTGGGCGGTCTGGCTAAACGGCAGCCGCTTCGCAGCACCTTCCAGGTAAGGCAGGGCTCTGTCGGGATGGAAATAATCTTCCAGCAGCAGCAAATACCCCAACAGCAACTGGTCGTGGGCGGTCATTTTGCTGTCGGGGCTCAGCACATTGATCTTGCGCTTCGCCTTAAGGGCCGCTGAGAATGCATCAAAATTGGGGGTTCCCTCCTGGTCCCAGCCGAGTGCGTTTACCAACGCGGCTTTCTGGTCAATGGGGGTCTTTTTGTTGAGCAAAAAGCTGATCATTCCGCCGTCGAGCCGGGTGGTCTGGGCAGCGCGTGCTACGTCCGGAATCTCCAGATAAGCCTGGTGAAAAGGGGTGGAGGTAACGGGTGAATCCTGTGGCTTTGGGAAAAGGCCCAGGAACAAGGGCATCACGACGAGCAGTAGGCTGACTTTCATGAGTGAAAATTTCTCTGAAAATGCAGCCTCTTCGTGGAAGATCCAAGACTTATGGTCAATCTAATCCTCTCCTTACCGCTACAGGCGGAGCCTGTGTTCTCGAGGTAGCGGGGGCTGGCCTTGCTTCGTTTCGCAGCACCACTTCGAGCTCAATCAGGGCAGAGATGGCCAGTTGGGAGTAATTTTGGGAAGCATTCTGAAACCCGGCGGCGCTGGTTTGCCAAAGGCTGGGAATGAGGTATTTGTTGCCTTCGGTGGGGTTGAGCTTGCGCATGGCTGCGCGCACATTCCCTGCTCCGGCATGGTAGGTGTGCAGAACCAGCAACCTGAACCAGAGGTCCTGCTCTGTGTAAGCAATGCCCATGTCGTCGAGAATGGACTTGGTTTGAGGGATGCAGATGCGCTCCAAATGGCGGGCTGCGCCTTTTGCCGCTCTGTCGAACACCAGCCTGTCGTCGCGGGTGGAATTCACCACAAGCCCGTGATCGATGGCCACGTCTTTCATCAGCTGAAACTGCCCGGCGGCACCTACGCTGGAGTGGCGGTTGGCACCCGGCGACTCAATCAGGAGAATGGCCTGGGCATACCATGGATCCACTCCTTCGTTCATAAACACCTGAATGCCTTTGTGGATGCTCGGCAGGGCTGCATGGATCTGGTAAAAATCAGATTTCCCCGAGGTGAGGTACAGCCTGGTGCCAATGGGCAGGTTGTTGGCCTGCAAGGCGCTGTCTTTAATGGCTTGCTGGCGGGCCGGGCTCTGGCGATTGAACTGGTCGAGATGGACGCCCATCAGGATTTGCCGGGTATCGGCAACGTTCAAATAAGCATAGTCAGGCGACAGCCGCATCACGCGGCGCCAAAATTTCACTTGCGCAAGATTTTGCCAGCCCTCCCGGAACAATTCAGGATTTCTGATCACTTTCTGGGTTGTGCTGTCATGGGTCCAAACGACCTCGACCAATTCCCCGCTGTACATCATCTGGGCCCTGAGACCGCCTGCCAGGAGAGTCGCCAAGGCAATCAGCCCGGCAACCTTCAAGAAAGATCGCTGCATTCGTAATTTCTCTGTTAAAGGGAGTGCCTCCGTTGTCGCTGAAATGAGCCGCTCTCCATGGAAAAGTTAGGAAAATTCCACGATCAGAAAAGCGCATTTCGCGAATCGCTCCAACATAGAACGTCTGAAAGTGGAATTTTCCCTACTGAAATCGGTTTTTTTATTTTTTTCTGTACTTCGCCGTCCGCTCATCCTGAATCACCCCCTTCCAGTTCAGTCCGAAAGCGAAATCATACGCACGACCCTGCTCGTCTACGTGCGGCTCCATGTCGAAAGGAACATCCTCCATCTGACGCTCCACCTCCGCCATGCTGGCTGGCATCTGCATCGGCAGCAAGCCCGATGGCTCCGCCTTTCCAGACACAATGTCCAGAATGGCCTGGTCCTGAACGCCCAGATTGAGAATCAATCCCTGAATAGTTGACTCAAATTCAGCCACCACCGTGGGGTTTCCGGCCCGCAGAATCACGATCACAGGTTTGCCGCCCATGGCTTCACGCGTTTTTTGAATCATTTCCAGGTCCGACTGGTTGGTCACCACCGTGGTTTTCCCCTGGTAGCTGCGGTTGAGCACATCGGTAGGGCGGGCATCGCCTGCCAGACTGGGGTTGCGGGCCTCGGTAGCAGTGTAGGGAAGGTATTGGAGCGAAACAGGAAAAAAGCCGTTGCCAGTGCTGTCGTTGGCCCTGTACCCCGCCGTCCGGCCATTTTGCGGAGCATCGATCACCACAATGGCCACATCGGCCTCAGCGGCGCTGGTTACTGGCTTTGCATAGCGCGAAAGCAACTCCGGCTTGATGGCGTCCACCATCCGGGCGGGGATTTCTTCGCCCTGAAAGCTTCTCGAAGCAGGCACTAAGCGCTGGGGAACAAACACCTTCGTGGTTGGCGAAATCGGCATCACGTTGTTTTCATTTTTGAGCAGCACCACCGAGCGCAATTGGGCCTGATAGCCTGCATCCATGAAGGCTGGCTTGCCAACAAGAGCCTTCGTGGCCTCCACATCGAGGTAGGGGTTTTCAAAAACGCCGGTGCGGAAAATGTTGATCAGCAGCCGAATAGCCGATTGCTCCATCCGCTGGCGCATGAAAGCTTCGCCGTGCTCTTTCACTCCCAACGAATAGGCTTCCAGTACCGGGGCGATGTCGTTGTTGCCGCCAAACTGGTCGCAGCCTGCCATTAAGATCTTGTAGTGCCGCTCAGCCACGGTCAGCGATTCCACGCCCCAGGGTGTTCTGCCGAAAGCTGCCATGCCTTCATCCGGCCGGGTAACGCCCCAGTCGGTACAAATCACCCCGGCGTAGCCATATCTGCCGCGAAGCAGGTCGGTGATCATGTATTTGCTGAAGGCATTCCCCACATTTTCTCCCGTCGGATCCTGCCCGGTGGAAATGGTGTAATAAGGCATCACCGCCGAGGCCATGCCAGTGCCGCCTTCGAGCTTGAATGCCCCCTCGGTGAAGGGAAGCAGGTGCTGGGCGAGGTTGTTGCCGGGGAAAACGGCAAATTTTCCAAAGCCATAGTGGGCATCACGGCCTCCTTCGCCGGATCCACCCCCCGGCCAATGTTTCACCATGGCATTCACGCTTTCAAAGCCCCAGCTTCCCTGGATCGCAGCACCAGCTGAAGAGGTCTGAAAACCATCGACGTAGGCGCGGGCCATGTCGGTGCTGAGAACCGGGTCGGGGCCAAATGTGCCGCTGAAGCGGTACCAGCGGGGGTCGGTGGCGATATCCACCTGCGGAGAGAGGGCCGTTGTAATGCCGAGGGCGCGGTATTCTTTGGAGGCGATGTCGCCGAAAGCACGCACAAGGGCGGGGTCGAAGGTGGCAGCCAAACCAATAGGGCCGGGCCAGCGGGAGATTTTACCACCTGCCCCGAGGGTGTACTCCTCGTCGGTAGCCGACTCATGCCGCGGGTCAGAACTGTTGTTGGCAGGAATACCCATGCCGAGGCCCTCCACGAGCTTCTGCACATTATTAGACCAGGCAGCCGCCACTTCCGGACTCTCCACCTGGGTGATGAGCACGTGGCGAAGGTTGTCTTTTGTCAGAAAGGCCATTTGCTGGTCGGAGAGGTCAGAAGCCAGGGCCCCGCTCTCTGCGAAAGGCTTGCCCCCGTAAGTACCTCCCCGGCCGAAGCCGCCACCGGGAATGCGCTGGTGGGCACTGTACAGCATCAGGCCAGCTATCTGCTCAACACTCATTTTGGCAGCCAGGTCTTTGGCCCGCTGCTCAAAAGGCAGGCGCCAGTCTTCGTAGGCATCCAGGCTGCCGTTCCGGTTGAGGTCTTTGAAGGCCAGCCCGTTGACAGTCAATATGCTGACGCCGGATTCGGGAAAATAGCCCAGTGTCGGGCCATTAGTGTTTGTCACCAGCCGGATGCCGTCGGCGCGTTCTGTTTCTGACCAGCGGGCCTCCGGCGAGACAGAAAAGGCCAGGCATGCCAGGAGCAGCAGAGGCAGCGCCCTGGAAGAGCGATGTAGCAGCAGAGGAAAATTCATATTGATGAGTTCCGTTGAGAGACGGTGGAGAATTGGCAAATCGGAGCCAGGAGAATGAGTTGGCTCAGGGAAACTAGCGCTTTTCGGCAAAATCCTCTGGCAGGATCGATGAAGCGGCTGGTTGTGTGGATCAAATCCGGTTTTGCGACCCTGAGGACAATCCAAATGTGCTTTGCAGGAAATCCGATCAGGCAGGAATTCAGTCGGGGTTGAGAAAAATCATTTCTTAATATTATGATTTTATAATAAATTTACCCCATGATTTTCAGCAACTTGAAGCAAAGAATTGGACTCATTGTGCTGCCGATGGTAGTTCTTCTGGGGAGTTGTGCCTCACCGAAGGAGCCAACGCAAGGGGCGGTTCCGGGTGTGTGGAACGACTCGATCCGGGCGGCATATGTGGCGCAGGGAAAAAAACTGGCCATGGCTGGTTTTCAGGCCCTGAACAGCACCTTGCAGGCAAGGCTGGCTGAGGGTGGCCCAGAAGATGCCGTAGCGGCCTGCAACCTGCTCGCCTACCCGATCACCGATTCTGTGGCGGCGCTTCACCAGGCGGCCATCCGGAGAACGAGCCTGCGGGTTCGCAACCCTCACAACCGCCCCGATGAAGCAGAGCTGGCCCAATTGCAGGCATACCAGCAAGCCTGGGAGCGCGGCGACACCCTGCTGGCTGCTGTCTTGCCGCTGGGCCAGGACTCCGTGTGGGTCACGGTGCCCATCCTGCTCCAGGCACAGTGCACAGTGTGCCATGGTGTGACAGGCACCACCCTGACCAATGAACTTACCGCTGTTATTCGCCAGCAATATCCGCAGGACGAAGCCACAGGCTTTTCTCCCGGTGATTTGCGGGGCATGTGGAGCATTCGGCTGAAACGCTGAAACCGGAGCAACCCTCCCCTTTTTTGTTCGCTCAAATCAACATATTATAATTTTTTAACATGACTGCCACCACTACTGCTACCAGTCTGCGTGAGAGCGCCCTTCGGGCGAAGAAAATCGCCAGGATGCTGAAGACGGTAGGGCACCCCACCCGGCTTCAGATCATCGAATTGCTGCTCGAAAAGGGTGCTATGCCGGTGAAAGACATCGTGGATGCGGTAGGAATCAGTCAGTCTAACGGCTCCCAGCACCTCAAAGCCCTCGAAGACATAGAGGTGCTGCTCTCCGAGCGCAACGGCAAATCCATTGTGTATCACGTTCGCAAGCAACAGGTTGCCCAGTTGCTGCGCTGCGTGCAGGAGTGTGCCGACTGTTAACCTTAGCCAACCTTCTTTCTGTATTTCTTCATTTTTTCCATCATGAGTGAGTCAAACCACACTTATTCCATGCCCAGAATCGGGGATACAGCCCCCGATTTCAGCGCCATTACAACGACCGGGCCCCTTCAGTTTTCTGAGTACAACAAAGGCCACTGGGTGATCATGTTCTCTCACCCGGCGGATTTTACGCCCGTTTGCACCACAGAAATGAGTGCCTTTGCCATCGACCAGCCTTTTTTCGATGAGCACAACACCCGTTTGCTGGGCCTGAGCATCGACTCCATCCACAGCCACCTGGCCTGGGTGCAGAACGTTCGGGAAAAAACCGGGGTGTACTTCCAGTTTCCCATCATTGCCGACCTCGACATGAAAGTGGCCAACCTTTACGGGATGCTCCACCCCGGAGCCAGTGCCACTGCAGCTGTCAGGGCTGTGTTTTTCATGGACCCGCAGGGCTTGGTTCGCCTGATCATGTACTACCCGCTCAACGTGGGCCGGAACATGGAGGAAATCAAGCGCTCGCTGCTGGCGCTCCAGGCGGCTGACACCTACAAAATGGCGATGCCCGTGAACTGGCAGCCAGGCGACCAGGTGATTGTGCCACCGCCCAAAACCCTCGCTGAAATGGATGAACGCATTGCAAACACCACCTATGATAAAGTCGATTTTTACCTCGCTAAAACGTTTGTTTAACACGACGCGCATGTTTGAGAACCTCTCACCCGCCGAATTTGACGCCGCGATGAAGGCCAGTTCCAAGGCCGTGATCCTGGATGTTCGCACCCCCGCCGAATTTGCCGAAGGGCATATTCCCGGTGCCATCAACGCCGACATCATGTCGCCGAACTTTCCTCACCGCGTAACTGCGCTGGACAAAAGCAAGCAATACTTTGTGGTGTGCCGCAGCGGTGCCCGCAGTTCCCGCGCCTGCTCCTACCTCGCGCAACAGGGATTTGAGGCCTCTGTGAATCTCAACGGAGGCATGATGTCCTGGTCGGCCAGCCGCAAGCCGGTCGCCAGATAAGCTCTGCTTGTCCGTTCTGAAGCTCCCGATGGGTTCCTCCCGTCGGGAGTTTTTTATTACAGCACCACCACCATCCCCGCACCAAAGTAGTTGCCCCGCCGGATCTCCCCGAGGCCCTGCTGGAAAAAGTAGTCGTTGTTGATGTTGCCCACGGGCCCTATGCTGCTGCCCCACTGCCAGCAATGGTGGGCCTGCAATTTGATTTTCCGCTCCACGAGGTGAAGATTCGCCCCAAATTCCAGCACGTTGTCGGTACCGGAGAAGGCATCTGAAAATTCGGTATAAAATGGCTGCGGATCAGCTTGCGCCGACGACACCATGGCCGTCCATTCGAGCCATTTCTCCCCCACCGGCATGGCATAACTTCCTCTCAGGTAGCCAGTTTGCCCTTTCCAGTAGCGCCCGATGTTGACGATCAGAGGGGTGCGCCACAACCAGTGCCATTCGCCGTCGAGGCTCCAGCGGCCTGCGTTTGCCAGGAGGTCCACGCCGAGGCTGCTGGAATCGTAAAATTTTCCATTACCGCCCTGCCGGGAGCCGGAAGCAGCCAGGGTGATGCCTTTTCGTTTGCCAAACCGCGTGACGTCATACTGAATGGCATATTCTTCCTGCTCGGGGTCGCCGAGGTGCATGGCCAGGCGGGCGGTGCCAAGGAGGGCGGTTTGTTCTTCCGGTTCTGCCCAGGGGGAAAAGAGGCCGAGGTACCAGGTAAATGAAAGGGGCTTTCCAGGCAAAATGAAGCCTCCGGCATTGACTCCCGGAGCGCGGCCATGTCCCACCTGCACCAGGTGCCTGCGGAGGTAAGTCTGGGAAAGGGCTTTCTCCATGCTGGGCACAAAGAAGCCCGAGGTGATGCTTTCGCGCCCGATCTGCGGGCGAAACTGGCCCATCGTGAGGTAAAGCCATGGCTTGCTGTTCACCACCTGCCAGGTGAGAAAGGCATCAAACAAGGCAATATTGGGAAGACTGGTGTTGCCCGAGCCTCTTGTTGACATTTCCGGGCGCTGACCGATCTGGTCAAATGACAGGGAAGCAAAGCCAGTCAACTGCTTCCCATAGCTGGCCCTCACCCCTGCGCGGCCCCGCCGGAGCAGCCAGCGCAAATTGGGGTCCACCGGCACAAAGGCCCCGTTTTCGTCCAGTTGCTCCTGCCCGTAGCTGTACATCCCCCGAAACTGAACCATCAGGAAAGGCTTTGTTTCCAGAACAGGTCCGTTGGCTGGTTGTGCAAACAGGAGGAAAGGAAACAGGAGCGAAACAGGGAAAATCAGGTGCCGGAAATTGATCATGAGGATGAGTTAGCTAATGAACTCCTCACCCAATGGCCGGAATGTCCTTACCCGGATAACCTTCATTGACAACCTGGAGATAGGTTTTGCCCTGAAGATTGCCGAGCTGGGGGTCGGCGCCATAGCCGATGAGGAGTTTTACGACCTTAATTTTATTGTTACCGGCGGCAAAATGCAATGCAGAATTTCCGTCATCATTTCGGAAGTTCATGTCGGCCTTGAATCTGGATAGCAGGTCCATGATCTCGACCTGACCGTGCCAGGCTGCCACGTGGAGGGGAGTGATATCTTTCCACATGGTAGAATTGGGGTCGGCTCCGTTGTTCAGCAGGAGCCCGAGCACGGCGCTGCTACCCTGGGCAGCGGCGAGGTGCAGGGTGTTTCTGCCATGGTTGTCCTGCTCCTGCCAGGCCGCTCCTGCGCGCAGCAAAGCTTCAGCACATTCGGAGCGGTTGTGCAAAGCAGCAAGGTGCAGTGGGGTGGTGCAGCTAAAATCACGTGAATTAGGATCAATGCCTTTTGCAAGGCCAGCCTTGAGCGCCGCCACATCACCAGCAATCACGGCGTGGTGAAGCCTGGTGAGACCCTGTTCGTCGCGGTCAGTTGCCTGCTGGGCAGCCTTGGCCACTGCCACCACTTCTGCCTGTGCAGAGTCTGTAACTGACAAGCCCCAGGTTTCGAGGAAAGTGCCCAAATCGTATCGGGTGACCATTGCTGCCTGCTCTCCAGCCATTTCCATGACCCACACGCTCAGCCCGGAGGCAGAACTGCGGTGATCAACTCCCATGCATTCAACACCAGCGGCATCTAGCCAGGCCACAAGTTCTTCCTCTCCTGTTCTGGCAGGGCCATCTTCGATCCAGCCAAACCCCACCTTGTGATTTGCCTCCATCGCACATTCGACCAGCTCTTCCCAGCACGCAACCAGCAGCTGTGGAGAAGCTGCCTGCCAGCGAAGCCCCAGGCGCAGGTCTTCCTTGCGGCTCAGCACAAAATCGCCCTGCCGAAAGAACAGGCGGTCTGCCCGGTGCAGTATCAGCAAATCGAACGGAAGGCCCTTCATAGGCTCTTCTTCGGCATATCCCCACAGCACTTCTCCCGCTCCTGCTGCCGACAAGCGCGCGCGAAGCAAAGCGGCGTGAAAGGGAATCTGCGCTGGTTCTGGCCGGGCGGTGGCCAGGCTTTTGCTCAAAGCAGGCGTGAGGAGGGACGAGGAGAGAGGCACCGATCGCATGGACAGGAGGGTGATGGTAGTGAAAAACTTTTTGCTGGTAGTAAAAAGATCTCTCAAAAACCATGCTCCTTCAAGGCGAGCCGGGCGAACGGTCAGAATCCGGGCGAGAAAGGCGGAGACTGCCCCGGAACCGGCATTCAGACGCCCTGCTGCTGGCGATACAGCTGAGGCGTTGCCCCGAAACTCCGCTTAAACAAGCGCCCAAACGAACTGCTGTCTTTCAATCCCACCTCCTGGCAAATGTCGTGGAAGCTGAGATTGCTCGACAACAGCAGGGTACTGGCGCGCTCAAGCCGTCGGGAAATGAGGTATTGCCTTGGCGTTTGCCCATACACTTCCTTGAACAGGCGGATGAAGTGATATTTTGACAAACAAGCCACCTGGGCGAGGGTGTCGAGGTCGAGGCCGAGGTGGAGATGCTCCAGCATGTAGCGGCGCGATTGGCAAAGCCGTCGGTACAGGTCCTGGCGGGTCGAGAGCTTAGCGCTGGTGATGCGCTCCAATTGCTGGTGAACCTCCCACTGCTGCTGGATCAGCAGGGTAGCCCAATCGTTGGGGCTAAAAGTGGATTCCTGTTTGTAAAAAACCTCAGTAAGGGCCTTCCCGAGGGGGCTTTCGCAGGCGGAAAAGCTCTGCTCGCAGAAGTCGGGGCGGGTGTGAACGCCGGGGAAAATGCCCTCGCGACGCGAAGGATCCTGCTGCCGCCACGCGCTGAGGGTTGGTAAATCCAGTTGGAGAAATAGCAGCCCGAGGCCATCAGCGGAGGGAACGGATGACATCTGCCTTCCGGGCATCACCAGCAAAAACTGCCCTGCAGTGAGGTCCACCCTTCTGTGATGAAGGCTGATCTTGCAGGCGTGGTCGGGAACATAGATTAGGCCGAAGGATCGGTTGTGCCACTCCTGTCGCTCGCCGGGGCGCCACCAGGCCAGGCTGGCTTTGCTTCGCGGGGCTTGACTCTCTTTGACAGCAGGGGATACAAGGAAGGTTCGCATAGGAGAATTGGGTTAGGCATGGGCGGCAAGCGCAGAGAGTTGTGCTTCCCATTAACCAAAGCTCATACCAGCCATAAACTCCTGAAAATCAATCTATTTCATTAAAATCTCCTCCATTTGCCGTGCGATGCCGAACAAGGGCTGTACGGATGCGGACAGTTTACAAGGTGCGTGCTGTAAAAGAAGAGGATCAGGCTAAAATGAGCACCCAGCGCCCTACCGGCGTGATGGCATACAGCTCGGCAACTTCCCTGTTGAACATCCGGATGCAGCCATGCGAAGCGGGCTTCCCGATCAGGCCTTCTTCGGGGGTGCCATGGATGTAGATGTAGCGGTTGTAGGAATCCACCTGTCCGCCTTTGTTATGGCCTGGCTCCATGCCTTCCAGCCACAGGACACGGGTTGTGACATGGTCTTCCTCAACGTCGAGGGGTTCGGTAAAAATATCGGCAATCTGTCCGGTAAACACCCTGGATTTGAGGATTCCGCCAACGGGCACTTCATCGCCGTGGCGTTCTTTCACGCGGTGCAGACCGGTGGGAGTCTGGTTGGAGCCGCTGCGGTTACCTGCCCCGAGGGCTGCGCCGGAGATGCGGAATTCGCGGAGCACTTCTCCACCGGCAATGAGGTACATGCACTGTTCCTCCAGCGAAACCACGAGCACGGTGTCGGCGGCAGGGGAAATGCCTTTGGTTTCAAAATATCGCTGCGCTTCGGCGGGCCAGTTGGGGTTGCTTTGCCCAAATGCGGAAATGGCCATGCCGGAGAGCAGGCAGAACAACAGGGTGGAGAGATTCATATCCGAAAAAATCTGAGGGAAAGATACTCAGTTTTTCGGTGAGGAAGATGCGGAGTTTGCAAGGGGAAATGGGGCTACAGAACCCGAGGGGCCGCCGGGCATGATCGCTGGAGCTTGCGCCCCGATGGCAGGAAAGGAGGTATTTTTCCTGGCCAGCGCCCGCTGGTTGGCATTGTCGAGCTTATGCAGCCAGAAACCAGCCGCCAGCACCGTGGCAGCAGCAGTCCATCCCAGCCATACAAGCCGGGTTTGCCATTGGGTGGAGGAAGCAAGTGGGGAGGGGGTAGATGCAAACATGAGGAGGATCTTGTGTCAAATGTCAGGTTGAGGCCTTTGACCACCAAGACAAGCGAAAGGCGTTCATTACATCCGGAGGGCAAAAAAAATAGGGTTGACCGAAAGAAATTGTTTGTTCAACTTCGCAGCTATGCGCTTTTCTGTATTGCCTTTGATTTTGGTTTGGTATTTCCTGCTTCCGTTTGCTTCCATGGGGCAGGACGGAGGCCAGCGGGTGGTTCCGCGGCTGAGTGTATTGCGGCCTGCGTTAGGAATTGAGTTTCCCGTTGGGCGGGCAGGGAGCCTGCTCCTGCAGGGCTCGCTTGGATTGCAGCCGGAGGTCGTTTCGACGCCTTCTTTTATCCAAACCCAGCTGATCATCACCCCACAACTGAGCATTCAGCCTCGCTACTATTTCGACCTTCTTTCCCGCGAATCCAACGGCCAGTCTGTGACTGACTTTTCTGCCGATTTTTTCACCCTCGACCTCAATGTTGGGCAGGCCATCACCCAAACCGGCAATTTTTTCCGGTTGGTGGTGAACCCCGCCATTGGCTTGCAGCGGTCGTGGGGGCGCTCCGCCTATGTGTCGATCCAGGCCGGGCCGAGTGTGACAATCGGCGACCCGCTGCTCGTTCAGGGCCGCTGGCTGGGCGTGGATGGCCAGATCAACCTGGGCTGGCGCCTGGGCAGAAAAAATGCTGACTAGCAGGGAATTATGGCATTCACCGAAGGCTACACCAAATACCGCCTCGAATTCAGTCCGGGGCCCTGGCCCTGGCAGGCAGATGCCGGTCCGCTGCTGTCGCTTCGCCAGCGGATGGTGGCAAAGGGCTGGATTGGCTGGGACCCCGTTCCAGGGGTGGGCTTTGGCAATGTGTCCATTCGCCTGAACACCGAAGGGCAGTTTCTCATCACCGGCACCCAAACTGGCGGCCTGCCACAACTCAGTGAAGCCCATCTTTCCTGGGTACTCGAAGCTGATCCTGCGGCCAATTTTATTCGGTGTACCGGCGGGGCCGCAGCCTCCTCTGAGGCACTGACCCATGCAGCTGTGTATGCTGCCAAACCAGCAGTGAATGTGGTGATTCACCTTCACAACCGCGAGGCCTGGGCCCGGCTGATGCATCATTTGCCTGTCACCCACCCCGATGTTCTCTACGGTACCCCCGCCATGGCAGCAGAAGTGCAAAAGCTGTTGTCCGGCCTTCCGTCGCATGGCTTGCTGGTAATGGGCGGCCACGAGGAGGGCCTGCTCGCGTGGGGCAGCAGCTGTGCTGAGGCCGAGGAGCACCTGCAGCGTTGGGTGGGATGAGAGTTGGGGGTTGGGGTTCGGAGTTGGGGCCAGAGGGGCCGCCGCTCTTCCGGTCCCTGAGCCCATCGAAGGGCCGGAAGGGTGGCGAGGGGCCTTGGTGAAACCCGACCCCAGCGGGGTCGAACCTTTGTAGCAGCGATGGAACCCCTTTTTTTGTTTCAACCTGCGACCGCTGAGCGGTCGCAAAGTGCCTTTTACCGGAGGGCGCTGCCCGGCTACAGAGCTTGGGCCTCCGCTGGGGGGCCGCTTTCACCCTGCGATGCCTGAGGGCGCCAGAAGCGAGAGGTCGGAAGTCAGACTGGAACGGCCCCCGGGCCTGCTTTCGCGTCATCCTGAGCAGGCCTAGAGGCCGTCGCCGAAGGAGGGCGCCTGGTTGTCATGGTTCGGCGACGGGCCAAGAGGCCCTGCTTACCATGACTGCCGACGACTGGGTGGCAAGTTCAAATGTTACTATTTTGCCTTTTTCACCCCCCAGTCCCCCTCCAGGGCGTCAAAGCCCGCCCTCAGGGGGGTGAAGAAAGGCTTCGCCTCCAGTCTCGCCTCTCGCAGCGAAGCGGTCTCTTCACCGGTCAATCCAGCGAACCAGCACCGGGAGCAGCAGCAGATCTGCCAGCAGGGCAAACACAATGGTGAGGGCTGTGAACAGACCTGTGTTGAAGGTGCCGCCAAAATCGGAGGCAAGCAACAGCACAAAGCCCCCCATCAGCACGAAGGAGGTGAGCGTCATGGCCTTGCCAGTTCCCATGATGGTAACAGAAATGGCCTGGTCGACGGAAAGGCCACGCTTGCGTTCCATTCGGTAACGATTGAGGAAGTGAATGGTGTCGTCGACGGCAATGCCAAAGGCAATCACAAACACCAGGGCGGTGCTGGCCGTGAGGGTGATCCCAAACAAGCCCATCACACCACCTGTGAGTAAAAGGGGAATCACATTTGGCAACAAACTGATGATGAGCATTCTCCAGGACCGAAACAACAGGCCCATGGTGAGGCCAATCATGACAAATGCCAGGCTCAGGCCGCCCAGGAGGCTGCGTCGGACATACTTGAGGTTTTGTTCCGTGAGATAGGCGTGGCCGGTAGATTGGTAGCTGAACAGGCTGGTGTCACAACTGGCCACCACAAAGCTGTCGAGCCTGGCGCTGAGGGCTTCATAGGCCACGTTGCCAATGTCGGGCATACGCGCCGTTATGCGGGCCTCCCGCCCGTCAGGGGAAATGAGCCTGCTCAGGAGCTCCTGCTGCCCTTGCTGGTAGGTGAGGGCGATGAGCTGATCGACTTCTTCCTGGGTGTCGGGCAGGCGTTTGTTACCAGTGAGCAGACCGTTGGCTTCTTCCAGAAAGCTGGGCAAAGAGAGGAAAGGGCTGAACTGAGGGTCTTTCCCGAGGTAGTGTTCCATGGCCGACATTTGCCGGAGCAGCTCGAGATCGTCCAGTCTGCGGCTGCTGCCTTTTACCTGAAACCCCAGCTCAAAAGGGCGAAGACCGTAGGAGCTTTCTTCGAAAAATTCCATGCTTTGCCGCACGGGGTCTCGTTTGCCAATGTCTTCGATCAAATGCACATCCACAGGGATTTGCTGAATCAACACAAGGCTCAGGCCGATGAGTACACCCCAAAACACAAGGTGAAACCTGGGTCTCCTTTTGGTAAACCGCTCCACCCACAGCAGCAAGCGCTCCCAGATCCCGGCATTTTCCAGGGAGCGAACACCAACGAAAGCTTTCTCCGGCAAGCGAATCAGGATACCGGGAATCAACACAATGGAAATGAAGTAGGTGAGAATGACCCCGACTGCGGCTGAAACACCAAACTCCCGAATAGGCGGCACCCTCGACACATACAGCGAGGCAAAGCCAATGGCCGTGGTGAAGGAGGTGAGGAACAGGGAAAGTCCGATTTCTTTGAGGGTTACACGAACAGCATCCTCCTTGCTTCGCCCATCCCGAAGCTCCTGGAAATACTTCGTGAACATGTGGATAATGTCCGACATTCCTACCACAAACATGATGGGAATCAGCAGGTTGTTGATGATGTTGATGTCCTGGCCAGTCCAGCCCATCATGCCCAGCGTCCAGATCAGGGCGAGGAAAATGAGAATCGGGGGGATAAGAATTCCCCAGAGGTTGCGGTAAGTTAAAAACAGCACCACGGTGATGAGCAACACCGCCAGAGAAGTGAACAGTAGGAGCTCTTTGCCGATTTTTTCTACATACTGGGTTCGGATGTAGGGAATGCCGGAAATAACAAAAGGCAGGGGTTGGGCCTGGAGCAGCGAATCCATGGCATGGCTGAGCTGGTCTCGCTCCCTCGAATCAAAGATGGCCGGCTCGATGAAGAAAAATCCGCACAAGTGGCTGCCCTCCCTTGTGATAAAATTGCCGAAGAAAGTGCTGTCGGCCAGGGCCCGCTGCCTGCTGTCTGCGAGTTCTTCCGGTGTTTGGTAGCGAAGAAAAGGCCTTTGGCGAATGGACATTCCCCTGCGGCTCAGCTCCGGGAAGTTGGTTGCAGTGAGCGCAGAATCCATGCCTGGCAGCTCCGCAATGGCTTCAAACAGATCGCTGGCCCGGGCCAGAAAGGCGCTGTCCCAAATACCCGCACCGCCCTCCGGGCTTACCGCCACATAGTTGATGAAGTTTTGATCTTCGGTAAACAGGGTCTGGTAATGCTCATAATAAGCAAATTCTGCGTCGTCTTTGGGGTAAAAGCTTTGAAAGCTAAAGCTAATTCCCAGCCGGGTCATGCCCCACGCAAAGAAAAGGGTAATCGCAAAAATGACGGCCATCAAGGCCTGGCGGTAGCGCAACAAAGGATGCATGAAGGGATCCGTTCCAGATTGGCGGCGAAGATAGGCATTCACAGAACAGAAAATGGCATTACTTTTACCACCATGAAAGCCGGACTCCTGATTTGTGACCACATCGCCCCGGAATTTGCTGCGATCGCCGGGCAGTATCCGGATTTTTTCGCCGCATGGCTTCCCGACCTGGACTGGGCCCATTATTGGGTGGTCGATGGGGCGTTTCCTGCTTCCGTGGAGGAGTGTGATCTGTGGGTTTGCACCGGCTCCCGGGCTTCGGTGTACGACGATCTTCCCTGGATCTTACAGCTCAAGGACTTTGTACAGGCCCTTTCCGCTGCCCGGAAAAAATACATCGGCATTTGCTTTGGCCATCAGATGCTGGCAGAAGCCCTGGGTGGAAAAGTAGCCCGCGCCGAAAGCGGGTGGTGCGTCGGGATTCATCCCTTTCAGCCACTGCAACCAGCCACCGGATTTTCGCTGGCTCCCTTACCCGGCAACCTGAACCTTCCCATGATGTGCCAGGACCAGGTGCAGGTGCTGCCGCCAGGAGCTGTGGTACTGGCTTCAGGCGAGGATTGCCCCGTGGCTGCCATGCTTGTGAACGGTCATATGCTCGGCATACAGGGCCACCCGGAGTTCCCCCGCGAATATTCCCGGGCCCTCATTCAGCATAGACAAGAACGCATCGGCGAGGCGAAAGCCGTGGCTGCGCTGCAGAGTTTGGAGCAAAGAGCAGATGGGGAGGAGGTGAAAAAACAGATTTTACAGTTTTTTGGTGCTATCAGAAGCTGACAGCGTTGACAGAGAGGAGTTGGGAGTTTTGAGTTGGGAGCTGGGAGTTTTGGTCAAATAGCTTTCCGGTCTCGCTTCTCAAACGGCTTTGCCTCCTGTCCCGGCTCTCGGCTCTCGCCTCCAAACCTCCCGCAGCGGTCTGACATCTCACTTCTCGCCATCCTACTGCCGCTGGATTCCCTCCACCATCGCCTCGGTCACAATCGTTTTAGATTTGTTTCCCCAACTGCGAAGGACATAATTCATGATATCGGCAACTTCGTGATCTTCCAGCCCCGGGTTGGGCATATAGCTGTTGTAGCTCACGCCGTTAACCACAATTGCACCCTGCTGACCGTATTTGACTGCCCGGATGGATTTCTCGGTTTGCTTGAGCAAATAATCTGATCCCGCCAGCGGCGGGTTCACCCCAGGCACACCCTTGCCATTGGGCAGGTGGCACTGAATGCAGTACTCCCCATACAGGGCCTCGCCCCTTATTATGCTTGCCTTCAGGTCATCCTGCGGAAAACTGAAGGAAAACAATACCAGGACAGTCAGGGAGATGAGAGGTAGAAAAATGCGCATATCTGTGATGACAGTGATGACAGTGATAACAGTGATGGCAGAGTTGACAGAGGGGAGCAGGGCCTTGGGTTGGGAGTTTTGGGTTAATTGTGCCTTCCGGCCCCGGCTCTCAGCTCCCCAAACCTCAGCACTTTCCTCTCCGCCGGAGGGGCCAGGAGTGGGTTCCTGCGAACTGGCGAAGGCATTCCAGTCTCGCTTTTTTCAGCGAAGCGGTCTGACTTCTCGCAGCGAAGCGGTCTGACTTCTCGCAGCGAAGCGGTCTCTACTCGGGCTGCAACCGGATAATCATTCCCGGTCCTTCAATCCCCAGATACATCATCCCATCAGGTCCCTGGGTAATAGCGCGCACCCTGCCAATGTTTTCCAGCAAAATTTCCTGTCCTTCAACCTTGTCACCTTCCATATTGAGCCGCACGAGGTACCTGAACTTCAGGGATCCCACCAGCAAATCGCCCTTCCATCCGGGATACTTGTCGGAATCGATGAAATCGAGGCCGCAAGGAGCAATGGAGGGCACCCAATAGGTAACGGGCTGGTCCATGCCTTCGCGGGCAGTTTCTTCGGTAATTGCGGTTCCGTTGTAGTTAATGCCGTAGGTGATCACCGGCCAGCCGTAGTTGTGGCCTGCCTGAACGAAGTTCAGTTCATCGCCGCCCTGTGGACCGTGTTCAGTGGCCCAGATCTGTCCGCCCCGCTCGGTCACACCCTGCTGGTTGCGGTGACCATAGCTGTAAATCTCTGGTTTCGCAGCGGCTTGTCCCACAAACGGGTTATCGGTGGGCACCCGGCCATCATCATGTAAGCGCAGCACCTTGCCGCGATAGGTAGAAAGATCCTGGGCTTCGTTCTGTTCGCCGCGGTCTCCCACGCTCAGAAAGAGATATCCCTGATCATCAAAGGCAATGCGGGCACCAAAGTGGTGGTTGGTGGAGTAGTTGGGCGATGCTTTGAAGAGGAGCTGCTGGTCAACGAGGGAATCGTTGCGGAGCCTGGCCCTCATCAGGGCAGTGTTGGAGCCATCACCAGCTTCGCCTTCTTTGGCCTCGGAAGTGAAAGTAAAGTAAAGCCAGCCGTTGGAGGCGTAGTCAGGGTGGAGCTTCAGGTCGAAGAGGCCGCCCTGGCCTTTGGATTTTACTTCAGGCACGCCTGCCACTGGGTTGGGAAGGAGTTTGCCATCGCGCATAATTCGAATGGTGCCTTGCCGCTCAGTAACGAGCATGTCGCCGTTGGGCAGAAAGGCAATGGCCCAGGGTACCTCAAGGTCGGTGGCAAGGGTATCCACCTTTACCTTGGTGGCAGGCTCCAGGGGGGCAGGCACATGGTCTTGTTGCTGGCCGCAGGCGGGGGTTCCGATGCTGCTGCCCAGGACCATCATGCCAAGGAGAAAGTAAGACGAAATTTGTGTGGGCAAATTCATGTGCTCGGGTTATTTTGGTGATGCAACTTACGAAAGAAGCGGTTGGAGAGAAAGGGAATTCTTTGGCAGAGCAGGCGGAAGGGAAAGCAAAAAGAGGTGGCAGATTGGAGAAAGTCTGCAAAACGATCAGCCCAGGCACGTCATACCAGACGAAGTAACATAAATCAAAAAAGTTTTTTTTAAATATAACAACCCATTCAAAATTACCCCCGTATCACGGGGCAAGTCAGAGCATTTGAGCGAATCAATCACATCGTGATCAAAACAAATTCAAAGTAACGAATTTGTTGCATAACCCTTGTTTTGCTGGAAAAGGCTCCTGACCCCTGTTCTTTGGTTCAACTTCCATTTTCAGATCCACTCCAATAATCAACCAATCATGAACGCAAGCCTTCCTGGCGGCCACTCCGGTCGCCCTTCCACCCATGCTCCCCGCTTTTTTGCCTTGATTGCCAGCTTGATGCTCGCTTTCCTGAGCTTCGCTGGCTCTGCGCTCCACGCCCAGGTGTATGTCCGCATACAGCCCGTGCTGTTCAGCTCTGAAACGCCTCCTGCTCCGCCATTGGTCGCGATTTCACCAAACCCTGCCGGCGAAATGCTCACCATTCAGGCTGCACAGGATGTGCACTTCATCGGGCTCACCATCCGCGACGCCGACGGCGCGCTGAAGTTTGAGGGCACCTACTCCACCAATGTGGTGTGGAATGCCACCCTCAACCCCGGCCTGCATTATTTCCACGTCGAAACCGACCAGGGCACTGCAGTGGTTTCGGTTCTGATTCAGGAACCATAAATCACCCACCTCTCCATCCCTGCATTTTCAACCATGAATCAACCAGTGGTGCTGCTATATTCGCAGCACCAATTTTTTTGTCAAAAATTCTTCAAAAGCCACAATTTTGCGTTCATTATTTTTGCAATAGGTTTTATTTTCCTAATTAAAATTGTAATTTGCCTAAGCAATTTGGAATGCTTTTCCTACCCTAGCCTTTCCACCCCTTTGGTCCTCCTTATGCAAGTCTTACCCGAACATATCAAGGGCCGGGGTGCCCAACAAAACAATGACAATCCCTTCCTCCGTCATCACTACGATACGACGGAGTCCGAATTTCTTGATGAAGCCTGGGAGCCAGCCACCCGCACCCAGGTGTTCATTGAGCACCCCAAATCCATTCTCAACCGCGTCACCTCCCCCGACGTGCCCGGCGATTATTCCCTGAACCCCTACCAGGGCTGTGAACATGGCTGCAGCTACTGCTACGCCCGAAACTCCCACCAGTATTATGGCTTTTCCGCAGGCATCGACTTCGAGAGCAAAATCATCGTCAAAAAAAATGCTGCCAACCTGCTTGATGCAACCCTGAGAAAGCGCGGCTGGAAGCCCACACCCATCATGTTTTCGGGCAACACAGATTGTTATCAGCCGCTTGAACGAACCCACCAGATCACACGGCAGTGCCTGGAAGTGTTTAACCGCTTCTCCCACCCCGTTGGCATGATCACCAAAAACAGCCTCATTCTCCGCGACCTTGATTTGCTAAGCCAGATGGCCAGCCGGGGCCTCGTCCATGTTTATCTCACCGTCACCACGCTTGATGAGGAGCTTCGCCGGAAAATGGAACCCCGCACCAGTCCGGGGCTTCGCCGTATTGAGGTGATCCGCCAGCTCAGCGAAGCTGGCATCCCGACTGGCGTGATGCTCGGCCCGGTGATCCCCGGCCTCAATCACCATGAAGCTGCCGACATTATGAAGGCTGCAGCAGAAGCCGGGGCCTGCCAGGCGGGCTATACCTACGTTCACCTCAACGGCCAGACAGGCCCCATTTTTGAACAATGGCTCCGGCAAACCTACCCCGACCGCGCCGAAAAAGTCCTGTCGCAAATCAAAGCCGCCCACCAGGGCAAACTCAACGACAGCCGCTTCGGCCTGCGCATGCGCGGCGAAGGGGAGCTCGCCGAAGGCTATGCCCGCTGGTTCAAACTCCTGAGAAACAAATACTTCGGAACACGATCCATGCCTTCCTACAACTTCGAAGCATTTTCGCCTCCACCACCCACCACAGGCCAACTAAAATTGTTTTGATCCCGGTTTCTATAAAAAGAAAAGAAGTCGGTCTAATGACTTTTCAAAGAAGATGTAAGATATCCGGCTTTGCGCCCGCCCACTGCACAAAATCATGCCTCCCTTGCTGGCATCAACACCCCTATGGAAAGAAAAAGCTCATGTCAGCGGATACTTTTTCCACGCAAACGGAAATGATCTTCCATTTTGTGGAATATGCGTACCCGAAAGATCTTTCCTCATCCTGCCCTTGCCAGTCCCTGCCATCCTGCCATCTTTGACATGACAGGACGGTAATCCTGGAATTACAAGAGCAAGGGCCAGGGTAGATTCTTCCGCAGCGCGGAATGAGTCCCCTGGTTTTTCATTTACTGCCGAATTCTGATTTGTTTCCAGCCTGCCTTTTGCCTACACATGGCTGCTCCAGCGCAACTTTCCGTCGAGGCTATTGAAATATACCCACCTTCCATTTACTTCCAGCGCTCCTGAGCAGGGAAAATACCTGGCTGGCCTTCCGGTCGGCACCCACCCTCTTCCTTCCGGCACCACAATCACCAATCCATCCCAGTCGCCAAGGGCAACAAAATCTGCCATGGGCTGATCCCATACTGGCAGCCAGCGCTGCGCTTCGGCCAGGTCTTCGCCCCAATTCACCAGCGGAATTCCGATTTCCGCAATGGCCGTGACATCCGGCTGGGGCTTAGGCTCGGTGGCCCAGGCAACTCCGGGCCGGGTAATCCACTCCACAATATTTCCGGCCGGATCTTCCGCATACACGGCCCTGGCATTCCAGCGCGGAAACTCCCGTTCAATGCTGCCGCCAACCCCGGCAGGCAGCAACGAAATCTTTCCGCCCAACTCCGCTACGACCTGGTCGAAGGCCTCTGCCCGAACGTGAAAGGCCACATGAAACCAGGCCTCTTTCATTCCCGGAATGAGCCGCAGGTCGCTGCTGCCCACCGCTACATGATGCACCATGCCCCGCTTTCTAACGGCAAATCCAAGCATCCGGTACCAGTTGGCAACGAGCTCCGGCTGATGAACATACAAAGTCAGGGAGTTGATTTTCAACATGTTAAGGACTGGTCTGTCAAATGATCAAAAACAAGGGAGGCGCTGCTCAGAAGGCTTATTTGCGAAGGGATATTACCTGTTTCAAAATGGTGCCCGAGTCTTCGTGAATGCCGTGCAAGATGCCGGAACTATATGGATTGAAGCCGAGAAAATACAAGCCAGGAAGATCTTCGCTCCAGAGGCCCTTCGGGTTTCCCCGCATATCGAGGAAAGTAACCACGCCTTCGACCAATGCCGCCAACCCGGGGCGATAGCCAGTCCCCAGCACCACTACATCTGGCTGCCAGGTTTTGCCATCGACAAATTCCACCACAGAACCGCGAAAAGCACGGATCCCGCCGAACACCCTGATTTCCCCAGACTTGATTCTGTCGATGGTTCCCACATCAATCATGGGCGTTTTTCCAAGGGTTCTGAGCTGCTGAGCGGGAGCCATCGGCGACTGCTGAATGCCGTAGGCTGAGAGATTTCCCACGGTAATTCGCCCCAATACTCTGCCAACCGGATCGCTGAGCCAGTTGGGCAACTTGCTGAGCAACATGCTGGTCACCTGCACTGGTCTGCCCAGGGTATCGCGGCGAACGATGTTCACAGCCCCCCGCACCGAAATCGCGGTCTCAAAGCCATGCTCGCAGAGGTCGAGAGCAATCTCGGCACCCGAATTTCCCATGCCCACAACCATGGCACGACGGCCCCAGTCTTCCTGAGGTTCAAGGTAAGAACTGCTGTGCAGCATAATCCCAGCAAAAGTATCCTGCCCGGGCCATTGTGGCTGAGCAGGCTGGCGGTTGAGGCCGGTGCATAGAAATACTTTGTTGGCCGAAATGCGATCCCCATTTTCCAGGCTGATCTCCCAGCCGTCCATTTGCTTCCGGATGCGGCTCACCTTGCAGCCATATTCAGGCTCGATACCAAACGTTTGGGCATATTGTTCCAGATAGGTCACGAAGGCGGCTCTGGGAACATATTTGGGGTATTCGCCGGGAAAGGGAAGGTGAGGCAAATGAGAAAAACGCTTCACTGTGTGCAGGTGAAGCCGCCGGTAATGATTCCGCCAGCTGTTTCCCAGGTTCTCGCCCGCCTCCAGCAAACGGAACGGGAGGCCTGCATTGCGAAGGCGGCCCGCCATGGCCAGGCCTGCAGGCCCGGCACCGATGATGACATGCTCGGCGATGGAGTTCATTCTGTCGATTTGCCGGGAAGATACGCGATCGGCAGAAAAAAACAGCCCTGTGCGGTCGGACCTGCAAACACGTCAGTCCAGGGCCTTGAGCAACTCCCGGGCTTGCGATTGCCTGTAATGAGGGTGTCCTCTTCCCATTGCTCGTAACCGCTGAAAAGTAGAAAGAAACATGTACATTTCAACATTCAAAAAGAACCCGCCATGCGGAAGAGTCAATTTAGTGAAAGTCAGCGACAAGCGATCGTCGCCAAGCTGGACGCAGGC
>JBGSKC010000013.1:0-61774 GCA_041741415.1 Bacteroidia bacterium
TTCGGATGGCTCAACTTCTTCCGGCGACTCAATCGCGATTATGAAAAACTTCCCGAGTCCCATGCCGCTTTCATACAGCTGGCCTTCATCAGTATCATTCTGAATAGAATTTGCCGCTGAGAGTTCCAAACATGGTCTAAGGGCTGAACCTGATTTCTAGATCGGCAAAGACCCCTGCAGAACAAGCGGAATCGCATTCACCGGGATCAAAGCATCTATCTCTGCGATCGCCTGTTCCCGGATGAGGAACCAATGCAGAAATGTATACCCGTTAGCCCCAGCAATGCTAGCAGGAAAGGCAGGAACAGGAGGATGATTTTTTCTTTGACAGGACGAAAGGTTGCCATGGGGTTTGCGCTTGGGAGGATCGTTTTGCGTAATTTGCCTCTCCCTTGCCAAATAAGTCAAAAAATCCGCTTCGCGCAATTTGAAACACACCTTTTCATCAATGGAACAGCGACGGGACCGGAGCTTATGAAATTCTCTGGGTTTTTGACCAGAGTGGACTGAAGCAGCGGCTGGTGGGAATGATGTACTGACATGCTTGTCAGGCTGCCGGGCCGAATTAGTTTATTTTATGCTCTACAAATTAGCATTTTTATTATTTTTGATTTTTTACTAAAAATTTTACTTATTTTCAATCTTGGTCGGAAAGGAATTGCTTCAATTTTAAAGGATTTTATTAACCTTTTTCGTTAATAATAATTACATTTGTCGTGGAACTCAGCTTCAGTAACAGAAAGCTCGAAAAGCAACTCACCGACCCCCGGGAGCTCACAAGGACCTTTGGGCAGTTGGCGCCGAAGATCAAAATGAGGCTCAAAAACCTGAGAGATGCCGAGAGCCTGGACGTGATGCGCATGATCCCGGCTGCCAGGTGCCATGAGCTTAGCGGCGACCGCAAAGGAGAACTCGCTGTGGATGTCTCCGGCAACTTCAGGCTGCTCTTCGTGCCCGATCACAACCCCCTTCCCCGAAAGCCCGATGGCGGCCTGGACTGGGAAGCTGTTACCCGCATCTGCATCATCAGCATCGAAGATTACCACTGACCAACCGAATCACACCTCCCATGGCAACGATCCTGGAACTCAAACGAACCCTGCTCTCCCCGCCCGGCGATACGCTTCAGGAACACCTCGATTTTATCGGGATGAGCCAGGCTGAACTCGCCGAAAGAATGGGACGTCCCAAAGAGAAAATCAACGACCTCATCAAAGGAAGGGAACCCCTCACCCTGCCGACTGCCTTCCAGCTGGAAAAAGTCCTCGGTATTCCCGCGGGCTTCTGGGTGAACAGTGAAAAATCCTACCGCCAGGAGCTCCATGAACTTGAGCAGGAGGAAGCCCTGGAGAGGCAAAAAGACTGGGTCCGCGATTTTCCCGTCAATGAAATGCGCAAACTCGGCTGGCTGCCCGACACCAAAGAGAAACATCTGCTTGTGGACAGCCTCCTGAAGTTTTTCTCCGTCGCCTCATCTGACGAGTGGGAGAAGATTTATGTAGCGCAGGAGGTCTCTGTAGCATTCCGCATCTCCCTGGCCCACACGTCCAGTCCGCATGCCATCTCTGCCTGGCTGCGCCGGGGCGAAATCCAGGCTGCCAGCCTCAACCTGCCAGCGTTCGACAAAAAGCGCTTTCGCGATTCATTGCCAGCGATTCGGGAGCTCGCCTATGAGCGGCCGGATGACTTCCTCTTCCAACTGCAGGCCCGCTGCGAAAAGTGCGGGGTCGCCCTGGTGTTCACCCCCGGCCTGCCCAAAGCACCCATCAGCGGTGCCACCCGCTGGTTTCACAACAAGCCCATCATCCAGCTTTCCGGCAGGTTCAAAACCGACGACCATTTCTGGTTCACCTTCTTCCACGAAGCCGCCCACCTGCTGCTGCACGGAAAGAAGGACATTTTTCTGGAAAACGTCGAAGGAGCCGAGCCAGATGCGGAAAAGGAGCGCGAAGCCAATGAGTTTGCTGCCAACTGGCTGCTGCCAGACAAGCAGCGGCAGGCCATCGCCGCCAAAGGCCCTTTGACGGAAGAGCAAATCATGGCCTGGTCAGAAAAGCTGCGGATCCCGCCGAGTGTGATCGTGGGCCAGTTGCAGCACGCGGGCCTGTTGCCTCATTCGGCCTTCAACGGGCTGAAGCGGAGTGTGGAGGTGGGATAGGAGGGGAGTCCACCGGGGCTCAGGGCATTAGATTTCGGACAAGCGCGGGGGGTAAAACTGGAAAGAACCTGAGGACCTTGGCCAGCAAACAACGGCTACTTTTTTAAGATCAGATACTCGAACGCGCTGAGCTGTAAATTTTCAGATAAGGTAACTGCCTGGTTTTGCAGTGCGTCTTCCCAATTTCCTTGCAGATTTTCAGGTACTGATAGCGTTTTAGCTGACGATCGACTGTTTATGATGATGAGCACCTTTCTGTTCCAGGTGGTTTTGTCAATGTTGCAGTTGCTCAACTGCCTGAAAACGCCGAATTTACCCGCATGGCAATTTTCTCTCTCTTCCGCATCCGCAGCCTGTTCGGCGGCCTCATTCTACTGCTGGCTGCCTGCACGCCCGAGCCTGCGGCACGAATGGCCATGGTGATGACAATCGCCGGGCCGATTCCTGCCGATAGCCTCGGCCTGACCCTGATTCACGAGCACGTATTTCTCGACTGGCGGGGAGCCGACAGCATCCGGCCGGAAGACTGGCAAGAGGACTCGGCCTTTCTGGCCGTTCTGCCACGCCTGGCTGAGGTCCGCGCCTCAGGGGTGCGCACAATGCTGGAGTGCACCCCTTCTTACCTGGGGCGAAACCCCCGCCTTCTGCAACGCCTTGCCGCGGCCAGCGGACTGCAATTGATCACCAACACCGGCTACTACGGGGCAGTGCAGGACAAATACCTGCCAGCACACGCCTTTACCGAAACAGAGGATCAGCTCGCCAACCGATGGATTGCGGAGTTTGAGCACGGCATTGAAGGTAGCGGCGTCAGGCCGGGATTCATGAAAATCGCCGTGGATGCCGATTCTCAGCTCTCAGCGATCGACGAAAAACTGGTTAGGGCCGCTGCGCGCGCGCATCTGCGCACGGGAATGACCATCGTGTCGCACACGGGGCCTGATGCACCTGCTTTGGAGCAGGCTCGTATTCTGGAAGCGGAAGGGCTGGACCTTTCAGCGTGGGTGTGGACACATGCCCAGGGAGGCAGTAGCGCCGTGCATGAAGAGCTGGCCAAGAAGGGAGCCTGGATTTCGCTCGACGGGATGGGCTGGATTGCACCTGAAGGATCTGATTCTGCTGCGCTTTATCGCTATGTCGAGCAATTGAGGTCCCTGCGGGATGCCGGTCTCTTACATCGCGCACTGATTTCGCATGATGCTGGCTGGTACACCCATGGCGAGCCCGGTGGCGGTCCTTATCAGCCTCATACTCCTATTTTTACGTTGGTCATGCCTGCTCTGCGGCGAGCTGGATTTACCGAAACGGAACTTCGGCAGTTGCTTGCAGACAATCCGGCCCAGGCTTACGCGCTTCGGGTTCGGCAATAACGCTTCCCCCTTTCTTCGAATCCAACAATTTCTGAGAGGCGCAATGAGAGGTTTATACCCAGAATTTCCCCTATCGCTTCACCCACAACCTGCTCACTTGCCCCAGCGGCGAGCTGATTACCAGGTGGTACACGCCTGCAGGATAGGCCGCGCAGTCCACCACATACCGGCTTTCACGCTGGAAGGTGGCGGTGTGCATCAACTGGCCGAGCGAAGAATACACCCGGATGCCGGTCCCAGGCAAGGTTTCGGGTAGCTCAATGTTCAGTTGGTCGCTGGTTGGGTTGGGGAAAATTTTCATGCCTGGTAACACGCCCTGGTCGTTCAGCGCGGTCGTAGTGTCTGCCTCCTGATACACCCTCACATAGTCGATGATCATCGGGCTTTGGATGAAATTCGGGTCAATGGCGGGCTGCATCGCCACATTCAGCAGAAGGTACTGGTCGGCTGTAAAGGGCCAGGTGGCCGCGTCGCGGATGGCAGGGGCATAGGTGTAAAACACACTGCCGTCGATGCTGAACATCATTTTTTCGGGTGTCCATTCAAGGCCATAGACATGAAAAGTATTGGATACATCCGGCAGGCTGATGCCCGACAAGTTCACGGTATTCCCAAAGGAAGAAGGGGTGTGCAGCGCGCTCGAGACGTAGTTTTGATTGTACCCCCAATGCTCCATGATGTCAACCTCGCCACATGCCGGCCAGCCGACAGTTCCAAACTGGGGTTGCCAGTAGCCGCCGGGCTCATTGACATTTTTGCCAAGCATCCAGATGGCAGGCCAGGTGCCCACGCCAAAGGCGAGTTTCGCTTTCACTTCTACCCGCCCATAGGTAAAGGCAAACTTGGAATTGAGGCGCGCTGAGGTGTATTGCTTGGTTTGGCCCTGGTCGGTAAAGGTCTCGCGACGGGCCATGATGTGCAGGTAGCCGCTGTCCACGAAGGAATTCTCAATGCGGTTGGTGTAGTGCTGCTGCTCGTTGTTGTACCAGCTGGTGCCGTTGGGCAATTTGGTTTGGTGGTGCCATTTGTTACCGTCGATGGCCCCGGTTCCGGTAAATTCATCGCTCCAGACCAGCTCAGTATAGATCGAGGCCACGGCGGTCCCGTCAAAGAGCACATTGTCCACGTAGGCCACGACCTGATCGGCGTTATTTTCGCCATTCACCTGCAGCAGCACCCGGTTGAAGTCGGTTCGCGTGGCGGGAGGAGGCGAGGTGGGATCCAGGTTCACATAGGGATCGGCGCTGAAGTTGAAGGTGACCACCTGCCAGGTGTTGAGGGCGATGGGTTTGATGATTTCTGATTGGGTGGTCCAGGGCTGGGCGAGGGTATTGTTCTGGAGCTTGAAGGAAATCTGGTTGTTTTGGGTGCCTGTAATGCCGCTCGAAGGGACGTAGATGGCGAGGGAAAAAGTACCGCTGGTAGATAAATCGAGATTGCCGGGAACGTCAAACCTAACGTTGGCGTAGGTGCCGCCGGTGTCGTGGTAGCGGAGCACCGTAGCGGAGGGGTTGGCGTTGTCGGGAACGGGGTTGGCAAAACTGATGTCGAGGCCGCAGTCGTCGCCCGCCCAGGTAGTGATGGTGCCGCTACCTTCAAAATCATCCTGGATGAACTGGGCAAAGGAGAGGAGCGGAAGGAAGGAGGTGAAGAGGAGTAATAAGCGTAGCATAGGGAAGGGCGTCAAAGGATGAAAGGGCAAAGAAGATTGAATTGGCTTTCAGGTAGTTACGGTTGATTTTTTAGTCGAAGGACCTGGGCTGCCGGATAAAGATAGGGAATTGAGGTGGGAAAGCGTGGAATTGGAATGGGGACGAAAGCGCTTTTTGGCCGTTACCCACCTGATGGAACCCTCCCAGGCCGGCTGGACGCAGCGGAACACTACGGCGCATTAAATAGCATGACCATACGATTTTCAAAAGTGCAACACGACCCACTTCTTCCATTACCCCTGCCTGGTAACGGCACTTTTTAGGGCGCTCTGCAAGGCCGGGTCCAACTGGATTTTTTAAAAACCTAATGAGGCCCTATCTCAGAAGGGTGGTGAATGAGTGACCATCTTGCTAACTCATTGACTGTTAGCTTGTTAATTGAAAGGATGCTGTGAAAGGATGCAATGCCTGATTTTATTTGATCGTTTGCGCAAGCCGGGCATGCTCCTTGCTCATTCGCCCACGATCCACTGCCATTGAACGGCAGATCTTGGCGGATCGCGAAGGATTACGCTTCTGGGCAGACCTTTTGCGTTAGTTTAGGCTTATTCCTTTCATCTCAAAGGATGGTTTTTGCTCGTTCTTTTCGTCTTTGTTGGACCCAATCCGACCTTATGAAGTACAAATGGACGAGTGCTGCACTGGGGTTGCTTATGGCTGTCGCCTTTTTCAGCGACACCCTGGCTGATCCCTCTGCGGCCCGGACTCACATCCCTCCCCTTGCCCAGGCTTCGGCCTCCTTTTCCCTCCTCAAATCTCAGGTCTCCCACCTGCGCACAATCGATCCTTTTGCCATTGAGATCGTGCCAGGCAGCAGGCCAGTTCCTCCTGAAATCGGTACTGGAAGTACGTTTGGCCTGAGAAATCATCCCATTCTTGGTGTCGAAAAAATGCACGAAGGCCTGGATTTTCCTGCCCCTCCCGGCACACCAGTGTTGGCCAGTGCCGCAGGGCGGGTCCTCATCGCAGTCGATGCTGATACCAGCTCCTATGGAAACCACCTGCTCATTTGGCACGACCATGAATTTCAGACGCTTTACGCTCATCTTTCCTGCCTGGAAGTCAAGGAAAACGACATCGTAGATGAAGGTGACACCATTGGCTATGTAGGCAGCACAGGCCGCAGCACTGATCCGCATCTTCATTATGAGGTAATCCGGGAAGGGGTGCGGGTGGATCCGGAGGAATTTCTCTAGGTAATACCCGCGATTTTGCGCCCTTTCTTTATCGATTTCGGTGAGAGAGAAGGCTTTACAAAAAGATCATTTGCGAAATGGGAAAAAGCCGCGTTCCTTTGTGGTCTCAATGAAACCTATCTCAGGTTTCCGGTAACCCTTTGTTGCCGCTTGTCGGACCCCAATGCCCCTATATGGAAGCTGGCCGTAGATGGCTTTTCTCCGCCACACTGCTTGCGACTACCGCGATCCTCCTATCATTTATCCTCTCCTATCCAGAACGACTTCAGGCCAACAAGCACCATAGCAGTCGTTTGGATTCCTTGCGAAAGGTTCAGTGGAACCTTGTGCCAATCGATTCCATGGACCTGACAGACATGCCCGCATTGCGGCCCATTGCTGACAGCTTCCCGCTCGTTTCAGGGTTTGGCATGCGCCTGCACCCCATTTTGCAGGAAGACAGAATGCATGCAGGGATCGATTTTGCGGCTCCGGATGGCGCTGATGTCTTTGCCACCGCCGACGGCGTAGTGGAACACATCGCAGGCCTCAACGACTCCAGCACATTTGGTATCCACATCATCCTGCTTCACGACAGCTCGGCCTTTTTCTCAGGCCGGTACCGCAGTTTGTATGCCCACCTGTCTGGAGTGAAAGTAACCAAAGGCCAGCGCGTGAGCCAGGGCCAGATCATCGGGGAAGTGGGCTCCACGGGGCGCAGCACTGCAGCTCACCTCCATTACGAGGTGCACCTTGATGGCGAGCCAGTTAACCCACTGGAGTACCTCCCGGGCAGCGAATTGCCCCTGAGCAGCGACAGTGCATTTGCAGACAACTTCCTTCATTTCATGGGGCGCTAGCGGCACCTCCGTTAGAGAGGGATGTTTCCGTGCTTTTTGCGTGGCAATGCAACAGCTTTGTTTTCGAGCATGTCGAAGGCGCGGATCAACTTCAGGCGGGTTTGTTCAGGTAAAATGACCTCGTCTATGTACCCCCTTGCAGCCGCCCGG
Organism: Bacteroidia bacterium; assembly: GCA_041741415.1. Classification (GTDB taxonomy): domain Bacteria; phylum Bacteroidota; class Bacteroidia; order J057; family J057; genus JANQTF01. The sequence continues at coordinate 7,426 of JBGSKC010000013.1, forward strand.
TAAGGATTGGCAAACATCTCGGTGTATTCGTCTACTTTTTCCTGCAATTTGGCCTCAGGATCCGGAGATTCCGTGATTTCCTGCTTGAAAATGATTTCAGCGGCTCCTTTGGGGCCCATCACGGCAATTTCAGCAGTAGGCCAGGCATAGTTCATGTCGGCGCCGATGTGCTTGGAGTTCATTACGTCGTAAGCACCCCCGTAGGCCTTGCGGGTGATCACGGTCACACGGGGCACGGTAGCCTCACAAAATGCATACAACAGCTTGGCACCGTTGGTGATGATGGCGTTCCACTCCTGGTCTGTTCCAGGCAGAAAGCCGGGCACGTCCTCAAATACCAGCAGCGGGATATTGAATGAATCACAGAAGCGAACGAAACGCGCGCCCTTGACAGAAGCTTTAATATCCAGCACCCCGGCCAGCACCGAAGGCTGATTGGCAACAATGCCCAGGCTTCGGCCATCGAGTCGGGCAAACCCAACGATGATGTTCTCAGCGAAATCTTTGTGGACCTCCAGAAATGAGTTTCCATCCACCACCAGCTCAATGACTTCCCGCATGTCATAGGGTTTGTTGGGGTTGGGCGGAACGATTTGGTTCAGTTCTGGTACCAGTCCGGGAGCGGGGTCTTTGGCAAAACGCACTGGTTCTTCCTCACAGTTCTGAGGCATGAAGGACAGCAGCCGCCTGATGTTATTGACGCACTCCAGTTCGTTGGCGCAGGCAAAATGAGTTACCCCTGATTTGCTGGCATGGGTGGAAGCGCCTCCCAGTTCCTCGGAACTCACGTCTTCCTGGGTAACGGTTTTCACCACATGAGGCCCTGTCACAAACATGTAGGAGCTCCCTTCCACCATGAGGGTGAAGTCGGTAATGGCCGGCGAATAAACAGCGCCCCCGGCACAAGGGCCAAGGATGGCGGAAATTTGCGGAACGACTCCCGAAGCAAGGGTATTGCGGTAAAATATATCGGCATAACCAGCCAGGGACACGACCCCCTCCTGAATGCGGGCACCGCCGGAGTCATTCAACCCGATCACGGGAGCCCCATTCCGCATGGCCAGGTCCATGATCTTGCAAATTTTCTCGGCATAAGCCTCGGAGAGCGATCCACCAAACACGGTAAAGTCCTGGCTAAATACATATACCAGGCGGCCATCTACCTTGCCATAGCCGGTGATGACGCCATCGCCCAGAAATTTTTGCTTTTCGAGGCCGAACTCCGTGGAGCGGTGGGTCACAAACTTGCCGATTTCTTCGAAGCTCCCTTCGTCCATCAGTAGTTCTATCCGCTCTCTGGCTGTGAGCTTGCCTTTTGCGTGCTGGGAATCAATTCGTTTTTTCCCGCCCAGCAAAAGGGCTTCCTGGTTTTTTTGCGCGAGGATTTCCTGAGGAGTAGGCATGGGTTTTTCTATTGAAGACGAGCGAAGATAGGTCATTGCCCGGTGGGAACCATCTACAGAAATCATTCTATGGCCTGAATCTTGGCATTGGCGGAGCTGCCAGGTGACCAGGATTCCCGGCTCAATCCCCTAACAGGCTGGCTTCGAGATCTGGGGTGAGTTCCAGGTTGTGAAACAGATTTTGCACGTCGTCATCATCTTCGATGGCGTCGAGGAGCTTGAGTACCGCCCTTGCTTGTTCAGGGTCAAGGGTAATTGTCGTGGCAGGGATGCGTTCAAGGGTGGATTCTGCCTCGATGCCGAGGGCCTCGAGTGCCGCATTCATCGCTCCGAAATCGGGAAACGCACAGGTGGCCAGGTAATTCCCTTCCTCAAGGCTCAAGCCGTTGAGGCCTCCCTCGAGCAAAGCGAGGGTTAGCTCTTCTTCGTTTAGCCCATCTGCGGAAAAGATAAAGACGCCCTTTCGTTCGAACATATAATCCACAGACCCGCTTTTGCCCAGACTGCCACCGTATTTGTTAAAATACTTGCGGATGTTGGCAACGATGCGGTTGTTGTTGTCGGAGAGGCATTCGATGAAAATGGCCACACCGTGCGGGCCATATCCTTCGAAGGTGGACTCTTCGTAGTTCATGCCATCAGCCCCTGATCCTTTGTGGACTGCCCCGTCGATTTTTTCCTTCGGCACTGAGGCTTTGCGTGCATTTTTGATCGCCATTCTAAGCCTGGGGTTGGCGTCGGGGTCGGGGCCGCCTTCTTTGGTGGCAATGGCGACTTCCTTCACAAGCTTGGTGAACAAGCGGGATCGTTTGGCATCCCTGGCACCCTTCCTGTGCTTGATGTTGGCCCATTTACTGTGTCCGGCCATAAGGGCTGCAACTTGGTTTTCTGGGGTAAATGACCATTTTCTACTGGCTGCGAACAATGGTGCCGGAAGATAAGCAATTAGAAAAAACAGACGAAAAACAAACACTCCGGAAGTTGCCTGAACAACTCCCGGAGTGAAGAACAGCATTGGCCAAATTCCCTATTGAATCAGGGTGGTCTGGTCCTTGCCGAGGCGCTTCATGATCACATCTTTTTGAATCCGGTAGAAGTGTTTCCTTCCGGGCACTTTCTCCTGCCGGATCATGTCGATGGTCATCATGATCTTAATATACTTCTTCGCCGTGGTGCCCTTGATCACGAGTGCTTCTTCCAGATCTGTAGAGTAAAACCCGGATTGGGCATGCTCCACGAGGAATTTGGGCATGTCAAACACGACCTCGAAGATGGTTCCCGACTTATAAAGGTCATGGAACATGTAGCGGATCCCCAGTTCCAACTGTCTGTTGGCGGTGTCCTGGTGATCAAGGAAAAAGCCGAGGCGGTTGACTTCTTTGAAGGTGATGTAGGAACGAAGGTTTCTGTAGCTAAAGTCGAGCAGTTCTGCCGCAAGCGGAAGGTCGCCTTTGGAGATGCTGATACACTTGTTCAGGGTCTTGTTCCGCACCGAGTTTGGCACATCCTTGAAATCGGGCCAGTCAGCCTTGATGATGCTCATCGGGTTGTTGTCTTCTTCCAGTTCGCCGAGCAACTGATGGGCAAGCCGCTTACCCAGGGCGTCGTCGACATACACGAAAGATACTTTCATCAACCGCACAGTCTGGTATTGGTAGCGGTAGTAAACGTAAATATTGAAATGACTGGCTGGCTCAAGATCTGCGTAGGATTCTCTGAACAACTGAAACTGTGATTTTCCCATCCGCTTAATGGCTGCAGGGTCCATCAATTCTGTGATCAGGGCTGAGACCGCCTCGAAGTAGGAAGCCAGCTTCTGGACCATCCAGGAAACGGCGGGCTTTACAGTTTCGGCAACAAAATAGCCATTGGCCATTTGCATGGCGGAAATCTGGAGATAGTATCCATTTTCCTCGTCCTGCTTTGCGCCATAACGAAGCATATCCTGAATCAGGTCATACAACTTTACCCATTGATGGCCTTTGGCCATAACTTGCAAAAAGAGCTTAACAGTCTGAGCGTAGCCGTAGTAATCCTGAGATTTTTTGTAGGCAGCCAGAATTTCTTTCAGCTCTTTTTCGGTCACATTGGTTTGATTGGCTGCGGCCGCCTGGGCTCTGCGCAGTCGCAAATCGCGCACTGTGAGAGGATCTTTCATTGTCTCGGCAGCTTCGAGGGCACGGTCAAAATACTTCAGCGTGCGGCTCGCGAAGAGCTCCTGCTCGACATGGTCTTCCGTTTGGCGATGCAACAGCACCTGAAGCTCGGCCAGTTTGGCTTCGAGATAGGCAACCGAAACACTGGGCATGCTTTCCACCCGGCGACAGGCGTGGTCGAAGGCCGTTACTGCAGTCTGATTGCGCTCAAATTGTGTGTAACTGGGCTTTGAAGTCGCAATTTGGTGAGCAAGCACGCGATTTTCAAGGTCAAGCGAGGCCAAAAAATACTGCTGCTTGACAATGTTGTTGGGAAAAGAAATGTCGGTGGAGCGGAATGCCGTGACGATTTTCTGGGTTTGTTCGATCGGAGCATCCGTTTTGTGATAGAAATCGGCCTTTGCGCACTGGAACACCAGTACGCGGGTAGCTTCTCCGGTTTTGATGGCTTGTTCCAGCCACAGAATGGCTTTAGAAACCTGGTCGGAGGAGTCTTCCTGGACGTAGGTGAGGCCGAGAACTCCACTTACAAGCGATACCCATTTAGGGTCCTGCTGGAGGGTGGACCAGGGAATGTTGCTAAGTGACTCTTCAAAAGCTTCGAGCGTACTGTTGCGGGTGGTGCGCAAAAAAGCAGCTCTTACGATGGAAAGGTAGGCTTCCCAAATAGGAACTTCGAGGTAAACACTTGCAGCAGATTTAGCTGCCTGAACACGGTGGTGGATGATGTCTAGGGTTTCCAGCAACTGACGGTCGCGTCGGCAAAACTGAATCATGATGAGCTGCCTGCCTACGAAATCCACGTACCTGGCGGAGTTTTCGATCTGGACGGACCCGGATTGAAGCTCCTGGACCATAAACTCCTGGAGTTTTTCGTAGTCCCAGATGTCTCCTTTTGATAAAATTTCCCGATAAAACGGGGGCAAACCAAGCTCAATGCCTGGATGGCTTAGCTCCGCAATGGTTTGGAGCGTTGCAATGTGAGAGTTCATGACAATAATAATTTGGTGGCACGGATACTACCCGAATAAATCTCGGAAAGACATTCGACAGCCTCATTTCCCTCCCTGTTGGTTCTGCATCAGGCCAGTATTGAGTCGGCAAGGTGATACATGTATCAGGACGGAACAAAAAGCCATAAAACCGTCTGGCAGGATTCAACTGGTAGCCCGCAAGTTTAGCAAAAAGATGTAAGTTTTGGAACTGGGATGTGAAAAGTATGAATCCCCTGATGATTTTTTGTGGGATAATCGCTTTTCAGCATTTCCCCCGAGTCGAAAAGAACGCTTTTCCGCTTCCCTCATGACTTCGGCAATTTCATTTTCCAATTTATCACATGCTTGGTCGAAGATAAATATTATCCTGATAGGTTCCTAATGTAATTTCACATTCAATGAATGGATCATAGGATGGAAAAAACCCTGACAAAGAGAGCTTTATACGGATTTCAGATAGAATAGTAACAAAGCGAGCAGGGTATATTTTTTTCACCTGGATTGATTTATTAAATGAAAAATCAATGAATCGTCTTATCCTCCCGGATCAGGGTTTTCTCCTGAAACATCGCAGTTTCGGCATGGCTTGTTGCTTATCCAGACCTTCCTGTTCTCATTTTCAGACATTGCGGTGCCGGGTGGCCATTTTGGTTTAATTGGAAAGGGTTATTTTAAAAGCGGAACAAAAAGTCCTTTTTGTTTAAAGATTACGAAGCCAGGTGGGGCCTCCCACTCAATAAGGAAGATCTTGTTCGATCCAAACCAGGTCTCCATTCAAACTTAGATAAGCAAAGTGACCGTCGTAGTCATTGTGAGCGGGTCCCAACTGAACCTTTGCAATCCCGCATGCATTAAAATCGCCAGCCCAGCGAAACTCAAATTCCGTAACATATTCACCAAAGGCGTTCATGTAGGCCCAATAATCCTCCTTCTTTACCGCAGCCAATCCCTGGTGAAACGATTTAGCATCATCGAAAGTAGGGATAAAGGCAAACGTTCCGTTGCGGCGTATGTAACCATACTGGCCTCCGATTCGCCTGGCCGCCTGAGAAAGATCCCGGAAACTTTCTCGCTCCTTGCTAGGCTCCGATCCCACCAGCACAGGGCAAAGCCCTTCGCCAAAATGACCCACCAGATCGAACTGCGGCTCTTCGGGAACCCGAATCCCGGAGGTATCCGAAAACCAGTACCTCAATTCATGGCCATCGCGTTCCGGAACTCCTTTGAGATCTCCCATTACCGCCACCACTCCGTCATATACGTTTGAAACGATCCGGTACTCGGGCAGCACCCGTTTGCCAGCTTTGTTGATCAAAATCCAATTTTTTCTCCCGTTGTCGTCAAGCACCACAAGGGCGTGCCCTTCCTGAAAATCGGCTGGCAGCAGAAATTGAGGATCCAGCAAAAAACGCCCCCCTTTGTCCATGTAGCCCCAGCGGCCATCCACCATCACATTCGCCAGCCCTTCCCGAAAAGCCCGCAACGCATCAAACCGGCGGCCATTGGCAGTTTGGTCGAGCACAATCTCGCCACGGGCATCAATGTATACCCATCTGCCATCTTTGATAACCGCTGCCCACCCTTCCGAAAACACATAGGCGTCATGCAGCACTTTTCCTGCAGACTCAGTAACGTAGGGCATTCCCTTCACTGGCGGTGAATCAAACTTCGGGTTGATCACGATTTCACCCAACACATTCACAAAGCCCCATTTTCCATCGGAGGGCATGTCGCGGCCTGCAGGCTTGCCTCCCACATTAAACGCGCCCAGCCCTTCAGCAAATGGTAGGGTATAGGCGAACTGGGGGGGGATTTTTACCTTGCCATTTGCATTCGCGAAGCCGTACATCTGCCCTTCACGCACTGGAAAAAGACAATTGTCCTCGCTGGCGTCGGGCATACAACTCATGGGAAGCCCTGATAACAGGAGCACCAGGCCAAGCCACATATGAGAAAGTCGCATCATTGCCATGGGTTGGGGTTATGATTCTCCGCCAAAAACTGCTCTAAACACCTCATCCAGACGAGATACTCCTCGTACCCTCAGGGTTGGAAATGCCTGCTGAAGGGCTTTTGCCTGGCTTTGTGCCACAAACATTTGGTCGAATCCAAGGCGCGAAGCCTCCACAATTCGCTGTTCCAGCCGAACCACAGGCCGGAGTTCTCCCGAAAGCCCGACTTCCGCGGCAAAGGCGGTTTTTCGGGAAATAGGAAGATCGTGAAGGGAGGAGATGAGCGCACAAATCAAGGCAAGGTCGACAGAAGGGTCTGTAAGGTGAAGACCTCCGGTAACATTGGTAAACACATCCTGGGTAGCCATTTTCACCCCCAGCCTGCGTTCCAGAACAGCCAGCAGCATGTGGAGCCGCCGCAGGTCAAAGCCAGTGGAAGAGCGTTGGGCTGTTCCATACGCCATCGGCGCCACTAATGCCTGCATTTCTACCAGCAAAGGGCGTTGCCCTTCGAGGGTGGCCGCAATCGCCACCCCGCTGAGGTCTTCATTGCCTTCGCTCAGGAAAATCTCAGAAGGGTTGCTCACCTGCCGCAGGCCCGTGGACGTCATTTCATACAGCCCCAGTTCATTGGCACCAAAGCGGTTTTTAATCGAGCGAAGAATGCGGTAATTGGAATGATGCTCTCCGCTGAATACAAGCACTGCATCGACAATGTGCTCGAGCACCTTTGGTCCGGCCAGGTTGCCTTCCTTGTTAATATGGCCGATGAGAAAAATGGGGATGGGGGTTTCGGGATCTTTGGCAATGCGCACCATGCGGGCGGTGCATTCCCTCACTTGTGCCACCGAGCCGGGGGCGGAGTCCAGACTGTCTGTCTGGAGGGTTTGAATGGAGTCGATGATGAGCAGCTCCGGCCTCAGTTCTGCGATGAAGTTTTCTACCAGTTCGAGGTTGGTTTCTGAGGCGATGAAGAGATTGGAGTTAACGGCTCCAAGGCGCTCGGCCCGCATCCTGATCTGGTGCTGGGACTCTTCCCCGCTGATATAGAGCACGCGCTGCTGCAGGCTGGCTGCCAACTGAAGTAAAATCGTGGATTTGCCGATGCCAGGCTCTCCGGCAAGCAGTACCACCGATCCGATCACGATTCCGCCTTCCCCCAGCACCCGGTTAAGCTGTTCGTCGGGGGTGGGCATGCGCAGCTCTGTGGTGGCGTGGATGTCCTGCATTTTCAGCGGAACCGACTTTCGGGCCAGAATTCCGTTGGCGGGTTTTCCCGCACTGGGGCGCACTGTTTCTTCTACCAGGCTGCCCCACTCATTGCACTGGCTGCAATGGCCCTGCCACTTGATGTAGGTGGTTCCGCAGTGCTGGCAAACAAATTCTGTCTTGCTTTTGATCGATTTCCCCACGGGCAGAGTTAGCTGGTTTTACCTTGCGAATATGCTCATTTTTTTGGAAACCATGCGAAAGTGGCTCCATAAAATAGCCGGCTGAATGGTTTTTCCCTAAAAAAAGAGCATCGCTGAAAGGAAAAAGTGCAAATGGGGCTCCCGAATTTCTATGCTGGAGGCATGACAAATTTTTCGGGCAGTTGTTGGAGGAAGTGTCAAAAGCCTCTATATTTGCATCCCGATCCGAGACCGAGTAAATCACAGAGAGTTGCCGGAGCGGTCGAACGGGCGCGCCTGGAAAGTGCGTGTACTCCAAAAGGGTACCGGGGGTTCGAATCCCTCACTCTCTGCAAGCCAAAAGGCCCCCGAGCGCAAGCGAGGGGGCTTTTTGGTTGGGGGATGCGGAGAAAACCGGCAGGTTTTCGCAGCAGACCACGACCAAAAAGCCGACCGGAGGGAGGGCCTTTTGGCTTGAACCTTCCCCCGCCGTGATCAGCGGAGCTAATCCCACACCCGGCAGTGCAGTCGATGACCGCTTCACTGGAAGTAACCCCCATGCAGTCATGGGATGAATTCGCAAACACTGCTCAGCTCGAGCAAAAATTTTGACATAACTGGCAGTCTGCCTGAAAGATAAAGTAGCCAGAAAAAAAACTCGAATTCCTGCGCGATCTTCTGTATTGTGTTACTACTTAGTGGGGCCCTTGGAGATGGATTGTTTGCTGCCAAAGCCTTTTCCTGGACATGGCAAAATTCCTTTCCAAACCCTCAAAAAGAGCCAGGGCTGTTTTCTTCTGTCGCTGCATGAACCCGATCCGCCGCATTTACCTCGACCACAACGCCACCACCCCGGTTGATCCCAGGGTCCTGGAAGCGATGCTTCCTTATTTTCAGGGGCATTTTGGCAATCCAAACAGCCTCAATCATGTTTTTGGGTGGGAGGCTGCGGAAGCCGTGGACCTCGCCCGTGACCAGGTGTCCAGGCTCGTTGGGGCCGCTTCCAGTGAAGTTTTCTTCTGTTCTGGTGCCACGGAAGCCATTTCGCTTCTCCTGCCAGGGCTCTTTGAAGGGAATCATTCGCCCCGTAATCACCTCATTACCTGTGTCACCGAGCACAGCGCAGTACTGGACTCCTGCCGCTACCTGGAAAAAAAAGGTGTCGAAGTCACCCGGTTACCAGTTTCGCCCAATGGTCAGCTCAACCTCAACCAGCTCGCCGACTCCATCACAGACCGCACCCTCCTCATTTGCCTCATGCACGCCAACAACGAAACCGGCGTAATTCATCCTTTGACTGACATCGCCCTAATCGCCCGTGAGAAAGGAGTTTTATTCATGACGGATGCCACCCAGTCCGTTGGAAAAATTCCCCTCCATCTTGCTGCCTCAGGGGTAGATTTCGCCGTGTGGTCGGCCCACAAACTCTACGGTCCAAAAGGGGCAGGGGCTTTTTTTGTGAGGAAAGGCCTTGTGAAGAAACTACAGCCCAGGATCTTTGGAGGCGGGCAGGAAAAAGCCCTGCGCCCTGGCACCCTCAACGTGCCGGGGATCGTTGGACTTGGTAAAGCCTGCGAGATCTGTCTCGAAGAAATGCCAACAGAAAGCAAAAGGTTGGCCACCATGCGTGATCTGCTGGAGTCGGAAGTAAAACTAGAAGAGGATATTCAGGTGAATGGCCAGGGCAGTCTGCGATTGCCCCACACAACCAACATCGCTTTTCAGGGTATCGACGGAATCAAACTTATTCGTGCCTTGCCCGGTCTGGCCGTTTCGCAAGGGGCTGCCTGCTCCTCAGCCACGGTTACCCCATCACATGTGCTCACCAGCCTCGGCCTTTCAACTGATAAGGCCCTTTCCTCGCTCAGAATTGGATTGGGAAGATTCACCACAGAATCCGACCTTCACGAGGCTGTTTCTCAGATTCGATCTGCTGTTAAACAGCTGCGACAATCTCCTTCATGAAAGAATCCGCCGCCATTATTTCTGCATACGACCAGGCCTGCGTTGCCGGTACCCGAACTGTTCTTGCAACGGTTGTGCAGGTGGAAGGCTCGTCCTACCGCCGCGCTGGTGCCCGTATGCTGGTCGATGAACTGGGAAACATGACCGGTGCCATTAGCGGTGGCTGCCTGGAGGGTGATGCCCTTCGAAAGGCGCTCCTGTCGCTGGTTCAGAACCGCAACAAGCTCGTTACCTACGACACCAACGACGAGGATGACGCCCAACTGGGGGCGCAGTTAGGCTGCAATGGGGTGATCCAGGTGCTGTTTGAACCCGTTGACCCGTTAAATGCCAACAACCCGGTTGAACTGCTCAGGTTAACCACAAGCATTCAGCGCCCGGTTGTTTTGGTTTGTTTGTTTAGCTTAATGATAGCTCAGGACCAGCCAGGAACCCTCGCTGTGATTGAGGAAGGGGGGCAACATTTGGGAAATCGCAATGTTGGTGCCTGGGAATCTTTGATTACTGCAGAAGCGCAGGAGGCGTTGCTCCGAAAACAATCACAATTCATCCGCTTCCAGGAGGATCAACATTCGCTTCATGCTTTTTTGCAGGTAGTGGAGCCTCCGCTCGCCCTTGTGCTGGTTGGGGCCGGAAACGATACCCGTGTTCTTTCGGGGATGGCAGCCTTGCTCGGGTGGGATATTTTTATAGTGGATGGTCGCCCAAGCCACGCAAACCCAGCCAGATTTGAGCCCGCTTGCCAGGTCATGGTTGCAAAGCCGGAGGAACTACTGGCAAAAGTTCCCGCACATGACCGCACGGCCTTTGTGCTCATGACGCACAACTACCCCTACGACCTGGCCGTGCTGAAACTCCTGCTCGCTAAACCCGGCTTGCCTTACGTGGGGTTACTTGGCCCGAAGAAAAAATTTTACCGGATGATGGAGGAGCTGGCTACCGATGGTATTCGCCCCACCGAAGCGCAGCTGGCCGGAATCTATGGTCCCGTGGGGCTGGAATTGGGCGCGGAAAGCCCGGCTGAAATCGCATTGTCCATTCTCGCCGAAATTCAGGCAGTGTTTGCCGGAGCACATGCTGTTCATCTGCGCGACCGGCAAGCCCCGATTCATCATCAGGAAGAAGTTCGCTTCAAAACAGTTATCCTCTGATGCTACCCTCCCACTCCGGCGTCATGATTCTCGCGGCGGGTGCTTCCAGCCGGCTTGGTAGCCCCAAACAACTTGTGGACTACCGCAACAAGCCTTTGTTGCAGCACATGATTGACCTTGTCTCCGGCCTTGATTTTTCCGGAAAAACGCTGGTTGTTGGAGCTAATGAAACCGCCATCCTGGAAGCTGTCGATCCGGGTAAATTGGGGGTGGTACGCAACCAAAACTGGCAGGAGGGCATGGCCAGCAGTATCAGGGCAGGTTTATCTGAAATCCTTCGAATAGACCCAAATGCTAAGCAGGTGCTGGTTTTGCTCTCCGACCAGCCGCTTGTGAATCTGGAGCTGGTTCTTGATCTGTTCCATGCCCATGCCGCAGGCCCTCATTCCCTGACAGCCAGCTATTATCGGGGCATGGCAGGGGTTCCGGCGTTGTTTTCCAGGGTTTATTTTGACGAATTGTTCAGCTTGCAGGGTGACCGCGGGGCCAGGCAAATCCTTAACCAGTACCCAGAACGGGTGAACCGGGTGCCCTTTGCCCAGGGAGAATTGGACATCGACACGCCTCAAGACCTGATCAGGCTCCGGAACCTGGAAGAATAGTTTTAAGGAATTGCGGATTGATAGCTAAGCTAGCTTTAACTCAATGTTTTGAGAAAAAACTTGAAACAAACAGTTCGGCTGCCGCATTAAACTCAAGTATGATATTTCATGTGAAAATTTCGATAGGGGAGTGGCAGATCTCGCTTTCAAATCAGGGTGCAAAGAAAATCGCATTGCCTTGTCATTCACCAAAATACTTTCTTAACTTTGCCCGGCTCAGAGAACCTGGGCAGAAAGGAGATCTTATGCATGATTGACGAAACAAACAATTTGAACATCCAAGAGGATTCCCTGGAGAACCAACCGCTGGTCGAGCAAGCCGCTCCCGCAACCGCTGTCTCCACGCTGAATGCAGATGAAATCTTCGCCAGCGCCGTCCATGATGAGGACGATGACGACTGGTGGAAGGATGGAGATGAGTACTCCAACGACGAGCGGAAGAAGATGGCCGCCATGTACTCCGGGACCCTCCGTGAATTCAATGAGAATGAAATCGTTTTTGGAACGATTACCAGCATCGGGGACAAAGAAGTCGTGATGAATATTGGGTTCAAATCCGAAGGGATTGTGCCCGTTTCCGAGTTCAGAGACTCCCCCGGCCTCAAAGCTGGCGACACCCTTGAGGTGTATATTGAAAAAGTTGAAGATCAAAACGGACAGTTGCTTCTCTCCCGCCGCCGGGCCAAGCACCTGCGTTCATGGGAAAGGATCAACGATTCCATGGACCGCGATACCATCCTCACCGGCCATATCATGCGCCGCACCAAAGGTGGTTTCGTCGTCGATATTGATGGCATCGAAGCATTCCTTCCCGGTTCCCAGATTGACGTTAAGCCCGTTCGGGACTTCGACATCTATGTGGGCCGCGACATGGAATTCAAAGTAGTGAAAATCAACCACGCCTACGAAAACGTGGTGGTTTCTCACAAAATCCTCATCGAGGCTAAACTCGAAGAGCAGCGCAAACTTATCCTCCAGAACCTTGAAAAAGGTCAGGTGCTCGAAGGTACCGTCAAGAACATGACCAACTTCGGGGTCTTTATCGACCTCGGCGGCGTGGACGGCCTGCTGCACATCACCGATATTTCCTGGGGCCGGATCAACCACCCCGAAGAGGTTCTCGACCTCGACCAGAAGGTCAACATCGTGGTACTGGATTTCGACGACGCCAAGAAGCGTATCAGCCTTGGCATGAAGCAGCTTACCGCCCACCCATGGGATTCGCTGCCTCAGACCCTCACAGAAGGGTCCGTCATCAAGGGCAAAATCGTTACTGTCGCTGATTACGGGGTATTCCTCGAAATCATGCCCGGTGTCGAAGGTCTTATCCACACCTCTGAAATGTCATGGTCTCAGCACGTTAAAAACCCGGGTGAGCAATTCACAGTCGGGAGCGAGCTGGAAGCCATGGTACTTAACGTGGACCGCAACGAGCGCAAAATGTCGCTTGGTCTCAAGCAGCTCAAAACCGATCCCTGGGACATTATCGTCACCAAGTATCCGGTGGGAAGCCAGCACAAAGGCCGCGTGAGAAACATGACCAACTACGGCCTCTTCGTCGAACTCGAAGAAGGTGTGGACGGTCTGGTCCATATCTCCGACCTTTCGTGGACGAAGAAATTCAACCACCCTTCCGAGTTCATCCGCGATGACGAATTCCTGGATGTGGTTGTGCTCGAAATCGACCTCGATAGCCGCCGCCTCAGCCTCGGTCACAAGCAGCTCACCGAAGATGTTTGGGACAAATACACCGAACTCTTCTCCCTCAACTCTACTGTGTCCGGCGTAATCAAGCGCATTGACACCAAAGGAGCAGTTGTGGAGCTGGAATACGGTATCGAAGCTACGGTTCCGCCAAAGCACCTCAAAACTGCCGACGGCACTGAGGAACTGAAAGTGGAAGACACCGCAGAGTTTGTGGTGATCGAATTCAACAGAGACGCCAAGCGCCTCCTCCTTTCTCATACCCGCACCTGGCAGGAAGACCCCGAGGTTGCCAATGCCAAGGCCGCGGCCAAGAAGAAAGCTCCTAAAGCTGCTACTCCTGGTGGCAGCAAGCCTGCAGCTCAGTCTGGTTCTACCACCCTCGGCGAACTCGACGTGCTGGCCAAGCTCAAAGAGCAAATGGAAGCTCAGGAGAAAAAGGGCAAGGCCCCCAAAGCCAAACCCGCAGAAGTGGAGGCCGAAGAAGCCGAAGAAAGCGAAGAGGAATAATCCTCCCTGCTTGAACTTGTTAAGCAGCCTGATCCGCAAGGGTCAGGCTGTTTGTTTATGCCCCCGATTCCCCTGAATTTCACTTTCTCCGCTTTCTGTCAGCAGGATTTTCCCTCGCTTGTGCAAGAAATTTCCCATTTTTGCGCCTATGCAGAAGTCGCACAATTTCCAATTCTTCAGAGGATTCGTCAGGGTAGGGCTGAAGTATTTCTACTACCGCCGCTATGAAGTGGCTGGTTACGACGAATTTGTGAGGCCCGTTGTGAATCGGCCCTCAGTCATGGCCTCCAACCATCAAAATGCGCTGATCGACGCGCTGATCGTTGCAGGGGCCTGCTGGCCCGAGTACCAGCCATTTTTTATGACTCGTTCCGATGTGTTCGGATCATTCTTCGATGCCGTTCTCTACAGTTGGAAGCTGAGACCGATTTACCGGGCGCAGGACAATATCGGCGACGTGGCCCAGGCAAATGAAGCTATCTTCGACGAAATGGTGAAGGAGCTTGGACTTGGCGACACCCTGCTGATTTTCCCGGAAGGCAACCACGGACGGGTTCGGCGGCTGCGGCCCCTCAAAAAGGGCTTTGCCAGAATTGGTTTTCAGGCTGAAGAGGCCAGGCAGTTTCAACTGGGCTTGCTGCTCATCCCCACTGGGATCGTGTATTATGAACACCTTCAGCCCGGGGCTGATGTGCTGGTTAAATTTGGCCAGCCGCTGGAATTCGCCCAATACACCGACCAATTCCAAACTAACCCCAACGCCGCCCTCATCGCCATTCGCCGCGACCTCACCGAATCGATGAAATCGCTGATCCATCACATCCAGAACGAGGCCGACTATGACGTGATCGACGCTGTGCGGGAAGATGGAGCCCTGGCTTTGCTGGGCCAGGCAGGCAAATCTCAGCATACCCTCGACGAACGATTTTTGAAAGAAAAGGAAATCATCGCCGAACTTGAAAAACACGCTGAGGCCGGAGGGGATGATTGGGCGCAATTTACAAGTGATGTGCGTGCCTACCGTGCAGAATTGAACAGAACTGGTGTTCGTGACAAGGATGTTGCCAGGCCAGCATCTTCCCTGATGCTGTGGCTCAAGGCTTTGCTCCTCGTGCTGGGCTTGCCCGTGTTTGGCCTCGGTGCCCTTGCCAACCTGCTTCCCTATTGGTTTGCCAACCGGACAGCGGTGACGAAGTTCAAAGACGACCATTTTCATAGCTCCATTCGCTTCACCTTTTCGCTGTTTCTCTACCCCATTTACTGGTTGGTTTTATGGGCCATTTCCTGGGTGGTGCTGGGCAGCTTTGGGCAGTCGTTGTTGTTCCTCGGTGCCATCATGGGCCTGGCCCTGTTTGCCCTGAAGTTCAGGCGGGCCTGGAAATCTTTCCAGCCAGCGTGGCGATGGAATCGCCTGAAAAGCAGCCAGCCTGCTGTTGCTGCCAGCCTTTCTTCGCTCAGAAGCAAATGGTGGAACCAGTTTCAGCAATGGACAGGAGTCGCAGCGCCGGTAACAAGCCAGAATGCCTGAACACGCTTGATCAGAGAACAGGCGCGTTGTTTGGTTCTTAGCAACCTCCGTGGGCACAAGCTTCGTAATATTGCCAGAACTTATTCTTTTTCACAATACCCATTTTTATGAACCGTTTTCGTCTCTTTTTTGCTGCCCTCGTCCTTACGGTGGCCTGCCTGCCTGCCATGGCTCAAAAGCATGTGGTAAAAATAACGCCACTTAAACTCTTGCCTGTAGTCAACAACGTCCAGCTTGGCTATGAGTATGCTCTGTCGGAGCGGGTCTCTCTGGGGGCTGACCTTAAGGTAGTCATCCCCCGTACGTTTGCCGGAGAAGATTTCGTTGTGGACACAATTGGCCTGGAGAGTGGAACTTTTGATGCTCTTCAGTTGACTGGCTTTGCTGTCACCCCTCAGGTACGCTTCTACCTTGGAGGGAAGGATGCTCCTGCAGGATTCTACCTTAACCCCTGGCTGCGTTTCTTCCGGTACAATGTCGGCACAGAAGTGACCTGGACAGAGCAGGCAGGTAATTCCGATATTGACGCAACGATCTCCTGGGGCGGTTTTGGCGGTGGATTCAGCATCGGCTGGCAATGGATCATTGGCGACCATTTTGTGATCGACTGGAACAATGGCATCGGGGTTCTTCCTACCCGAATGGGTGTTTCAGGAACCGTTAGTGGTCCTCTGGAGTCCGATCTTCAGGAGTTTATTGATGAGGTGAACGCCGGGCTTCAGGATTTTCCTCTCTTTAACGCAGAGATTACCAACACTGGCACTGGGCTTGACGCCAAAACCGGCTTTTTTGCAGTACCCACCTTCCGCAGCAACCTGTCAATCGGGTTTGCTTTCTAGGGTCTCAGCTTGTCAAGGCTAACAAAACAATCGCCTGCCCGTGCAAACCGGCAGGCGATGTTGTTTTTACAGTTATTCCTGACTGCTCCCTATTTTCTTTTGCCAGGTTTTCTGGCCGCCCTTGGTTTGGCAGGCTTTTTCTGCACCTCAGGCATGCTTTCGGTGGTCCCGCGGCTGTCGTGCATTTTGATAAAGGCAACTTCCCGCAGGTCCAGCTCCCGCCATTTTCCGCGGGGGAGGTTCTTTTTGGTCAAAGGGCCGAGCATGGTTCTGTCCAGCGCAATGACTTCATAGCCAAGCTGTTCAAAGATCCGCCTCACAATCCGGTTGCGGCCTGAGTGGATTTCCAGCCCCACGACGGTGGGTTTGCCGGGGTCCACGTAGTCGATGGAATCGACTTTGGCAGGACCATCTTCGAGCTCTACCCCCGCGACTATTTTTTCGAGGTCTTCGGGGCTGAAAGGCTTGTCGAGGGTCGCTTTATAAACCTTCCGGATCTGATAGGAAGGGTGGGTCAGTTTTTCAGCGAGCTTGCCGTCGTTGGTGAGCAGCAGCAGGCCAGTGGTATTGCGGTCGAGGCGGCCTACCGGGAAAACACGTTCCTTGGTGGTGCGCTCAATGGCATCGAGCACGATTTTGCGGCCACGCTCGTCGGAGGTGGTCGTGATCATGTTTTTGGGCTTATTGAGCAGAATGTACACCATCCGCTGGGGAGACAGAGACTTGCCTTTGAATTCGACCACATCTTTTCCCGGCACGACCTGATAGCCCATTTCTTTGACTACCTCGCCATTCACCTTGATTTCTCCTTTCAAAATGAGGTCGTCTGCTTCCCTACGGGAGCAAATGCCGGCTTTGGCAATCCAGCGATTGAGGCGAATGGGTTCCCTTTCGCCCGAGGCAGCCTTGGTTTCCCGAACCTCCTGAATCCTCTTTTTCTTCTCCTTGAGGTCGGAGAGTTGCTTATTTGAGATCTTGTGAGGGCGCTTCTTCTGCTCCTTTTCCTCCGGAGTCGCCTCCTTCCAAAATGGCTTCTTGTCCGGTTTCGGTTTCATGCGGGTCTTTCGGTTGCGTTTGCCGGAAGAGGTTCATCTGGTCTTCCTCCATTTCGGCAAACTCTTTAAGTTTGGGCAGATCAGAGATATCGGAGATGCCGAAATACTCCATAAAAAACGGACTGGTGCTATACAGCAGCGGCCTGCCCGGGGCGTCTGCCCGCCCGGTAATGCTCACGAGGTTTTTTTCCAGCAGTTTCTGGATGGCGTAATCGCAGTTCACCCCCCGGATATACTCCACTTCGGCCTTGGCAATGGGCTGGCGATAGGCCACAATGGAGAGGGTTTCGAGGGCTGCGCGACTCAGCCGCCGCTGGTTTTTGTTCACTACCGCCTTCCTCACATAGGGGTAGTACTGTCGCTTGGTGTAGAATTGATACCCTCCGGCCACTTTCCGGATCTCGAAGGGATAGCGAATGTCCTGGTATTTCAGCAGCAGTTCAGACAGGGCAGCTTCTACGTCTTCAATGGTAGCTGATTCAATCAGAATTGCTGTTTCTGGCGGTTCCCCGGTTTCAGCTTCAGGGATCTGTGCGGGTTCCGCTTGCTGATGCTCTGTCTCAGGGCTTTCTAATTCCTCCGGATCTGCCGCCTCTGTCTTGCCAGTCACCACCTTCAACAAAAAAGCGGCCTGCACGGGTTGGTCAGACACGAAGATGATGGCTTCAATGATTTGGCTCAGTGCCGGTTGCATAAAGAGGAAGCGGATTGAAAAGGAAGGAGAAAGGGCGAAGTAAAAAAAACAGCCTGTGGCCTGGGCCACAAGCTGTTGGCAAAGTTGTGATTTGCTTATTTCGTTTCGGACACAGTGCCTTTGAGCATGAGAATTTCGCGCTGGGTGGCAGTGTTGTAGGTGACGGTCACGCTTTTGTTGAACACGCCGACAGCGGCGGCATTGTAGCGTGCCTGCACGATCCCTTCGCCGCCGGGAGGGATAGCTTCGCGGGTGTATTCGGTAGCGGTGCAGCCGCAGGAGGCTTTTACATCAGCAATTGTGAGGGGCTGGTCTCCTGTATTGACAACCTTAAAGGTGTGGGTAACAGGAGCACCTTGGGGGATGTTTCCAAAGTCGTGGACTTTCTCTGGCCACTCGGCGGTGGTGAGCTGGTTATCAGTAGAAACCGCAGTGCCGGCAGGAGCTTGAGCAGCCACAGCGGTAGAGGTGGATTCTACCATGGCGGCAGATTCGGAAGCAGGTTCCTGGCAGGCGACCAGCCCGAGGAGAACCCATGCAGACAGCAATACCTTTTGCATCATCGGGTTGATTGGTTTTTTATAAAAATGTTGACACAAAGATAGGAAGATTCGCCGGAAAAAACAGGGGGAGCCATAGTGCCGGGGCTGCTCAAATTCAGCTTGCCCATCCCGTTCTCTGGCACTACTTTGCCGCCGGTTTCAAACCATTTCCCAACCGGATCGTTGAACTCGCCAATCTCGTGGACCTATGAACATTGGAATTGTATGCTATCCCACCTTCGGTGGAAGCGGTGTTGTTGCCACCGAATTAGGCCTTGCCCTGGCCTCCCGCGGGCACAAAATCCACTTTATTACCTATAACAGGCCCATTCGCCTCTCTCTCTTTTCTGAGAACATCTTCTTCCACGAGGTTCGAACCAAAGATTACCCCCTCTTCGACTTTGTTCCCTACGAGTCTGCCCTCGCCAGCATGATGGTCGATGTGGCTCGCTACCATAAACTTGATCTTTTCCACGTGCATTATGCCGTTCCTCATGCTTCGGTCGCTTTCCTGGCCAAGCAGGTGCTGGAAGATGAAGGTCTGCACGTGCCGGTAATCACCACGCTCCACGGCACCGACATCACCCTGGTAGGTAAAAATCCCGCTTACGAGCCCGTGGTGCGGTTTTCTATCAAGCACAGCGACGGCGTGACGGCAGTTTCCAACTTTCTGAAACAGGCAACCATCGATAACTTTGGTGTGGGGCAGGATTGCAGGGTAATCTACAATTTCGTGGATACCCAGCGCTTCAAGCGCCAGGACAAGGATCACTTTCGCAAAATGGTCGCCACCGGAGGGCACAAAATCCTCATCCATGCCTCCAATTTCCGAAAGGTGAAGCGCGTCAAAGACGTGATTCTCACCTTTGCCAAGGTCCGTGAACACATCGCAGCGAAACTCCTCATGGTGGGCGATGGCCCCGAGCGCACCGGTGCCGAAGAACTTTGTCGTGAGCTAAATCTCTGCGACGATATTATTTTCCTCGGTAGCCAAAGCGCCGTAGAGGAAATATTCTCCATTGGCGACCTCTTCCTCATTCCCTCCGAAAACGAGAGCTTTGGACTATCGGCACTTGAAGCCATGGCCTGTGGCATGCCCGTAATTTCTTCCAACACCGGTGGATTACCCGAGCTGGTGGTCAACGGAGACACAGGGTTCACCTCTGCTGTGGGGGATGTGAACGACATGGCTGCCAACGCCTTGTCGTTGCTTCAGGACGATCAAAAATGGGCTGAATTCTCCCGCCGCGCACATGCGCGGGCCCTGGAATTTCACCCCGACCTGATCGTCGATCAGTATGAAACGTATTACAAAGAGGTCGTAGGCACCCTCCAAACCATTGCCTAAGGCCATTTTTCAGTTTGCCTCATGAACGTGCTCCTTTGGCTCATCGCGATCTGGCTGGGGTTCTCTCTGTTCTTTCGCCTTTTTGGGCGACAGTTGCTCCAGCTTGGTGCGAAAAAAATCATCCAGCGCCTCCAGCATCAGCAGGAGGCACAGCGCAAAGCCTACGAGGCCCATTTTGAGGCCGGGCATATGCGCGAACACGTCTACGCTGACGAAGAAATCAAGGTAACGTCTCCCAAAGGCAAGTCTAAGCAGGAGGTCCACCTTGAGGATTTTGCCCAGGATGTAGACTTTGAGGAAGTGAACGAACGCTGAACATGAAGTTGATTTCTCCTGCCAAAATCAACCTTGGCTTGCTCATCAAAGGGAAGCGAGCCGATGGCTACCACCTGCTCGAAACGCTTTTTTTGCCCGTTCCGGAGCTCCATGACAACATGGAAGTTATGCTGCAAGGTCCCGACGGGCAATGCCGCCTGGAGCTGGAAGGAATCGAACTTGAAGGCGAGCCGGAGTCTAACCTCGTGACAAAAGCATACCGGGCCCTCGAAGCGAAGACGGGTGTTTTGCCAGGAGTGCATATCAGGCTGAAAAAGAACATCCCCGCCGGAGCCGGGTTAGGGGGAGGCTCTTCCAACGCGGCCTCTATGTTACTGGCAATGAATGAATTGTGCGGGCTGGGACTCAGCCAGGTAGAACTAGGTCCTCTTGCTGCCAGACTCGGAGCTGATGTTCCGTTTTTCCTCTACACCACGCCCATGCTGGCTACCGGGACAGGCACAGATTTGGTTCCCTATGAACTGAATTTGCCCTTTCGTATTGAACTGCTCTTGCCTCCGATTCACTCTTCCACTGTGGCAGCCTACCGGGCTCTTGATTTTCGCATGTTTGACCCGCAGCGATCCCTGGCCCAATTGCTTACTTTGCCGGTGAAGGAATGGAAAGAACGGTTGCCTAACGATCTGGAAGTGCCTGTATTTGGCCTGCACCCCGAAATCGCCCAATACAAAACCTCCCTCTACGAAAAAGGCGCTGTGTATGCCGCCATGTCGGGATCCGGAAGTGCTTGTTTTGGCCTCTTTGAAAGCTGAGGCCCATTGTTCGCAGAAAATGTAAGTGAAAAGGCCTAATTTGCCACCCAAACCAACTTCTCAAACTTATGAGCCAACGACTGCTAGCCTCGGCTGTACTGCTTTTCCTTGGCACGACAGCCAGTTTTGCCCAGCCCGGATACAAGATTGACGTCGATGTGGCTGGTTTTCAGGAAGAACAGGCTTTTTTAGCCTATTACTACGGAGACAAACAGTATATCAAAGATACAGTTGGTGCGGCTGGCGGGAAATTCACTTTTCAAGGGGAGGAAGCCCTGGATGGAGGCATTTACCTGGTTGTGCTTCCTCCGAAAAACAACTACTTCGAAATCATCGTCGATTCGGACCAGCATTTTTCCCTCCGTACGGACACAACCGACCTGAGCGGAAACATGAAGATCGCCGGATCAGAAGACAATACCATTTTTTACGAAGACCTTCATTTTCTTGCGCAGCTTCGCAAGGACATGGAAGCAGTTCAGGAACGCTTAAAAGCCACGGCAGAAGGCAGCCCGGAGCGTGCTGTCATCCAGGCTGAGATTGATAAAATTAACGCCAGCGTGATTCAGCGGCGCGAGGACATGGTGGCCAAGCATCCCGACATGCTGTACAGCAAGGTAATTGAGGCGATGCGAGAGCCAAATATTCCCGAGGAAATCAAAGCAGAGGGACAAGAAGCTACCTTTTATTGGTACCGGGACGCATACCTGCAATCGGTTGACTTTCAGGATCCCCGCCTGATCAGGACGCCGGTTCTCTGGAACAAGGTGAATACCTACCTCGAAAACCTCACAGTAAAATCTCCTGATTCCCTCATCGTTTCTGCTGACATGATGATCGAAATGGCCAGGGGAAACGACGACCTCTTTCAGTTTTTGGTCATCAACATTTTGAACAAATACGCACAGTCCAAAATCATGGGCATGGATGCCGTCTATGTTCACCTCGTGGAGCGCTATTACATGAGCGGCGATGCTTTCTGGGCGGATGAGGAGCAGGTGAATAAGATGGCGGAGCGCGCCCTGGCCATCAGCCCTACTGTGATTGGGCGCAAAGCCCCGGATTTCCGCGTTCAGGACGCCGGGGGAACATGGCACAACCTCCACGGCGTGGAGGCGACCTACACCATTCTCTACTTTTGGGACTACGACTGTGGCCACTGCAAAAAGGTGACCCCAGAATTAGGCCGTATTTTCCCTGAATACCTGTCCCATGGCGTAAAGCTCTTTGCTGTGAGCATCAACGGAGACGTGGAAGTCTGGAAGCAAAAAGTACAGGAGTATGGCCTGAGCCAGGGAATCAATGTGCAGGATCACCGCCGCCAGTCTGGCTTCGACGCCCAATACGATATTCGCTCTACGCCCCGCATTTTTATCCTCGACGCCGAGAAAAAAATCATCGCCAAGCAGATTGGCGTGGAACAAGTTCGCGAGGTGCTGGACCACCACCTGGGCATTGAGCGCCCCGAATCCGAGCCAAAAGCATCCACCGAAGACGGCGAATGACGTCTTCATTCTCATTAGCCACCCACATGAAGCCTCTGTATTTGCCCTTTATGCTCGCTGCCCTGCTCCTGGCTGGCTGCGGCGCCTCCACCACTCCTACACAGGAACCGGCACCAGCACTGGGTGCTGGAAAACCGCAGCCTCCCCAGGATAACTCCTACGAAATCAGCCTTGAGATCGCTGGCTTTCAGAGAGATACTGCCTTTCTGGCTGTTCGCTACGGCAATAGCAACCGCCTGCAGGATACGGCTTTTGTCACCAACGGCAAGTTTGTGTTTCGCGGCGACAGCGCCCTGAAAGGAGGAATGTACATGGTGGTGCTTCCTCCGGAGAATGTGTTCTTCGAGCTGATCGTGGACAGAGACCAGCATTTTGAGGTAAAAACTGAATTGAATGACCTGGTAGGCAAGCTTGTGGTAACAGGTTCGGATGAAAATGAGGTGATGTACAGCGACATTCAGTTGCTGTCCACGATGAGAACCCGCGTGGATTCTCTGCGAAAGCTTCAAACAGGGCTGGAGGAAGGCGGTAGCCGTTTCAAAGAACTGGCAGGGCAACTGGCTGAGGTTGATACCACCGTGCTGCGTCATCGCCGCAGGATTGCTGCTGAATATGGCGACTGGCTCTATGGCAAATTCCTCAGCACCATGCTGGAGCCCACCATCCCGGCCAACCTCACAGGCGAAAAAGAGCGGTTTTGGTGGTACAAAAAGCATTATTTCGACAACGTTGACCTCACCGACGACCGCCTGCTCAGAACAGTTGTGCTCGACCAAAAGGTGACCACCTACCTCGACAACCTGACTCAAAGGGATCCTGATTCAATCAATGCCTCGATTGACCTGATCCTGGCCAAAGCCGAGGAGAACGATGAAGTGTTCAAATATTTCGTTCCCAGCCTCCTGAACAAGTATATCGAGAGCAAAATGATGGGCTATGATGGGGTGTATGTGAACATGGTCGAAAAGTATTACCTCTCCGGCAAAGCCTGGTGGGCCGACTCAGCCACCCTCAAAGACATGGAAACGCGGGCACTGGCCCTTTCGCCAAACCTGATAGGCCGCCCCGCCCCGGATTTTACCGCAACCGACCTCCAGGGCAAAGCCAGGAGCCTCTACTCTGTACCCGGCGAATGGACCATCCTCTATTTCTGGGACTACGACTGCTCCCATTGCAAAAAGGTGACCCCGGAACTTGCACGTCTGTACGACAGTTACAAAGACAAAGGCGTGTCTCTCTACACCGTTTCCATTAACGGGACTTTTGAGTTGTGGAAGCAGCGAATTCAGGAATATGGCTTAACGGCGGGCATTCACGTGGCAGATCCGGCCCGAAAATCCGGCTTCGACCAGATGTACGACATCCGAAGTACGCCCCGGGTATTTGTGCTCGACAAAAACAAAGTGATTCGCTACAAGCAGCTTTCCATTGAACAGCTGGGGGATGTGCTCAATCACGAGCTGGGCCTGGACCAATAACCGCTGCACAAATGAAGTCGTTTCTGCTGATTGTGAGCCTTCTGGCTGCCTCCTTGCTCCAAGCCAAGCCTCTGGTGCGGATTGAAGTGCATGTTCGTGGCCTCGAAGCCGAAAAAATGTACCTCGGCTTTTACTTCGGCGACAAAACTTTGCTGAAAGATTCGGCGCTGGTGAGTAACGGTACAGCCGTGTTTGAGTCGGATACCCTGTATCCGCAGGGGATGTACCTGGTGGTGCTGCCGCCGGAGCAGGACTTTTTCGATTTCTTCCTTGACGAAGATCAGGTGTTCAGTCTGGTTACAGATCGGGAGGACCTGATAGGTGCAATGGAAGTAAACGGGTCAAAGGTAAATGGGGTATTTTACAACGATATCCGCTTTTTGAAAGAACAGCAGGATGGAATTTCTCAGGTACAGGCCAGCCTGGAAGCTGAGACTGATGCTGCTCGGCGTGAGGCACTTCAGGCGGATATTGCGGCCCGGCAGGCTGCCGTGCAGGAGCATCGCCTCACGCTGATGAAGGAAGAATCCGACCTGTTTTATTCCCGGTTTCTCATGGCGGTCAAAGGACCGGATCTGCCGGAACCGCCCGAAGGCGCCGATGAATACTGGCAGTTTTTCTACTTTCGCGCCCATTACTTTGACCACCTGCCTCTCTCCGATCCGGCCATGCTGCGCACCCCCATTGCTCATGGAAAAGTGATGGATTTTCTGGGTAAATACACCGCGCAGGATCCCGATTCGCTGATTGAATCGGCTGACAGAATTATTCAGTTAGCCAGTCAGCACCCTGAAACCTTTCAATACTATCTCAGCACCGTGTTCAATCACTATGTGGAGAGCAAGCGAATGGGCGCGGAGCCGGTCATGATTCACCTGGCGCAGACGTACTATTTACAGGGAAAAACCCCTTGGGTGGATTCTGCTTACCTGGCAGAGCTTCGCACCTATGTGCGCGACCGCGTGGGTACCCTGATTGGCGATAAAGGGAAAGACTTCACGATCCTGGATCGAAACGAAATTCCTTTTCAACTGTATTCGCTTGATACAGAGTGGATTGTGCTGTATTTCTGGAGTTACGATTGCGCCACCTGCAAGAAAGTGACACCGCAACTGGCCAGCCTCATGCCAGCTTACCTGGAACGGGGAGTTCGGCTGGTGTCTGTTTGCACCAATGGCACCCGCGAGGAATGGAAAGAAAAACTGGCTGAATATGGCCTGCCCGATATCGCCCTTGCCGATCCTTCCCGGCAGTCAGGTTTTGATCAAAAGTATCATATAAACAGTACGCCGCTGCTGTTTGTGCTGGACGGGGATTTCACGATCCGGTACAAGCAAATTGCCGTGGAGGACTTGGGGCCAATTCTGGACTTTGAGCTGGGAGAAAAATAGCAGATCCGGGAAATTATTTCTTGAGTATCACCTGACACTCCTCTTCCACAGCGACTCCGGTGGCCTCTGAGGCAGCATACTGAACGCGATAAGTGAGCTGAATCCGGCCATTGTTTACGCGGCCTGAGCCAGAGATTTGGTACTTTTCGCAATATCGGCTGGGTTCAAGGATAAATTCCTCTGCAGAAGTGATCTTGGCTTCCACCACAAGTTTCTCACCATTGTCACAGCGGTATCCCCCCAGGTTGATCAGCAGCAGAATGTCATCGAATACCTGTGAACCCTGAATCGTAAGGTCATAATTCCCTGTTTGACAGCCTGATACGTCAGTTTCATACACCCCTTCCAAGGCAGACGCCATCTTGATGCTGCAACTGCCTGCCTCATCTTTGGCATAGCCGGTGTCGCATACACATTGATTGTCGTGGCAGGAGCCATGAAGCCCACAGGCGTCTTCCTGGCAGCGCTTGGAAGTGCAGCCAGAAAACAGAAGCAGGAAGCTCAACAACATGGGAAACTGAAAATGGCGCATGGGTGCATGTTAACAGTTCGTCAGATCAAAATATACGAACCTGTTTGCCAAATTCATATTATTTTTTTTCCAGACTCACGGAACAAGCATCTGTGCGCAGGAAGCCGTCAGCATCGTATTTCGCCACAAAATCAATCTGGATCAATTCTCCTTCCAGCCTGCCACTTCCTGAGAAGGTGTAGCTGATTGCTCCGCAATTTACAACTTGCTCAGCAATGGAGAAGGTCGTTCCAGTAACGGCTGCCTCCACCTGAAGCTGGCCTGTCGGGCATTCGTAGTCTCCCAGATTGCTGATTAACAGGGAGCTGCTGCCTGATGCTTGTTCAATTCCCACTTCATGGGTTGGCGATGTGTCAATACAATTGCCATAATCTGCCCCAAACGTTCCGATGAACCGCTGAAAGGTGTTGATTTGGCATGAATCTCCCTCAAAGCCCGGCTGGCATTCACAGGTTCCCAACCCATCCAGGCAGGTTCCGCCATTGAGGCAGGTGACATCGGAGCAGGGATCTTCTTTGCATGCCGCCAGTGTGAGGGCGAGCAGGAGAAACATCAGTCTTCGGTTCATGGCAAGGAATAGTAAAGGTCGATGGGTCAGGTACGAACGGCGGTGAGAGGGGTTCTCAGGTTCCCAGGGCGAACCCGAGGCCGATCCCAGCTCGAACCATGGGCAGGGCAAGGGGCGCGCGGATCACAAGACCCCGGTTGGTAATGAAATTAGGCAGGTCGTCGGCGGAGATATTTACCTTGAGTTCTTCGGCGAGGGCGTTGAACAATACCTCGTAGGCGGCTTCGCTCAGAGCAGGATCAACAACGTCGAGCCGAAGGGGAGCATAAGCCCCGCCTGCCCCGGCATACACATCAAGGGCGATGCGGTCATCTGCAAACAGGGCCTGGTAACCGATCCCGGCACCAATTCCCACAATTTGAAGGCGCAGGCCCGATTCGGTTTCGATGGATTCCTGATTGAAGGTAAAGGAATATGGCACCCTGAGCCTGTGGTAAGCATAACGGCCCCATAAGCTAAGGTAAAACCCTTCTGGCGCGCCATTTTTCCCAAAGTATGCCCTCAATTCCGGTGTAAAGGCCAGCTTGAAGTAGGTGCCGGTGGTCCCGAAGTTGCTGCTGTCAGGGTTTTCCAGGAGCAGGGAACGGGCGATTCTGCTCCCGGGAATGCCCCGGCTGGGGGTGAGGCCTGCTGTGAGGCGGAAAGAGAACATATCGTTGAGGGCAATTTCGTATGCCGGTGCGATATGGCCGTAAGGCAGGTTGTGCAATTGCAGGGTAACAGTTTGGCGCTGCGAAAATGCGGGACCTGCCAGCAACAGGATGCCACCAGCGAGAAAAAACGATCGGAGAAGGTTCATGCAGAATAAGTAAGCGTCAGAACAGAAAAACGGCTGAAAATTAGTAGTCTCGAAGCGGATTGAGCCTTCAGAAGCCTCACTCCTGCTTAATGGACTCAGTTTTAAAGCCGATAGGAGAAACATTAGGCTCCGGGCTGAGAAAATGGTCGAGGTAGTAACGATAAAAGTTGGCAATTAGCTTGAAGAGCTGCTCATGTACAGGTGCGAAGGCTGTATTTCCCAGGCTGGGATCGAGGGTGAATTTGCCTCCTTGAGGCATTTCGAGTATCCACATCGAATCTTGTGGCTTCATTTTTTTGAAGCGAATGTCCTGGATAAAATCTTCTTTCGGGAAGACCTTCGGCCCTTCTTCGAGCTTGATTCCGAAACGGAGGTGAAAGTAGGAGTCTTGCATGAGCCTCACATAGGGGCGTGGGTGGCCGTGAAAACGTCGGTTTTGCTCGTCGCGAAAGGAGATGACATCAGGGCGGAGGGAGAAATAGTCGTTAAGCGAAGCAACAAATGCTTCGGCAAAGCCGATGGCCGATTCCTGGTAGGCCTTCATGTTATCCCGGTGAGCGGCGTAGATGCCACAGATTTCTTCGTATTTTGACATAGAGAGCGTATTGAGGAGGAAGAAAGGTAGAAAATGTTGGCGAATGCAAGAGGCGAACTGGCCGGAAAAATGAAGGAAGCCCGTTTTTTTTGGCAAATATGATCCTCGATGAGCGTAGTTTTTTGGTCAATGGCCCTGAACTTGGTTACTTGCTTTTCTGGAACGGCCCGTTAATGTATTCGAATTGGAACACGCCCTCGACCTGCTAATCATCATCATGGCTGCCGTGGCCCTTCTGGTCGGCGGCTACGCTGCCTATCAGTTGTTTTTCAGGAAGCCCGCTTCCGCCCCAGTTTCTCCGGCACCACCGTTGGCCCAACCTGCTAAAGCGCCCGCCGCTTCCGGGCCTGCTCCCAAAACAGTTTTTGATAACCTTGTCCGGCCCGTCAATCCGCCCCAGCCCGCCCAGCCAGATTTTCTCCAGGCACCTGCTCCCAAGCCATCTGCTGTTCTCGGCTTTGCCGCCGAATCCCTCCGCCTTGAATCTGCCAGCCGCCTCGTTCTCGCCCTCAGAAACGAAGGCCCAAAAATGATCTTCAAACGCGTGGCTCAAGGCCCCAACAACGAAGTAACCGTGACACACGTGCTGGATGCACAACCACTCAAAACCCTCCTGCCGGAATATCCCACCGGCAGCAGCCTATTCCTTCATCTCGACGCCGATAACGTCATCAGCCGCCGCTTCCAGTTCACCGTTTACTACGGCGACCTCCAGGGAAATTTGTTCAGGCAGGATGTCTCCGGGCTGGGAAAGGAATACCCGATCGTGGAACCTGCCACCCGGATTCAGTGATGACAGAGATGACAGAAAGGGAGCCGGATGCTGAGACCTGGATCACAACGGCCTCGCTTGGTTCCTGCTTCCCGGTGGCTCCTCTATCCGGCAATGCTGAAAATGCTCTAACGTCTCCCTGACCTGGCCCCGAGGCCGTAGTCAGCGGTCTGCCTTCACCTCACCAGCGTGATCGTTCCCCCTCTCCGGAGGCTCGCCCCGTTGTTCAGCCTGCCCTCCATCTTGAACACATATACTCCCTCCTGGGCCACGCCGCCGTCGCGCATCGTGCCGTCCCAGCCTTCTGCCGGACTGTTCAATATTGCCACCAAGCGGCCCCAGCGGTCGAAAATCGACACCTCCACCGCTTCGATGCCGTCGCCAAAGAAGTAAAACACATCGTTCGCTCCATCGCCATTTGGACTGAACGCATTCGGAATGAACACCACCCCGTCAAACACGACCCGGATCGTCAGCGTTGCGGTGTCGGGGCAGGCAAATCGCTCGTCCCAGGCGGTCAGGGTAATGGTGTATTCTCCCTCTTCTGCATAGTTGTGCCTTGGCTGGGCCTGTTCCGAGATTCCGCCATCGCCAAAATCCCAGAGGTAGCTCACGGCAAACTGGCTTTGGTTGGCAAAAAGCAAGTTCGCTTCGCTCAGGAGAATGTCGTCCAGCGGGTTTATGCCTTCCAGGGTAAAAGCCGCCAGTGCAGGCGGATCGTTGGGAATCTCTACCGTGTCGCTGCTCACGCAGCCATTCGCATCGGTCACGGTAACAACAGGGGCAATTCCCACCCCGGTTCCAAACAAGCCGCTTGCCTGCGGGCCCTGCTGAGCCGGAACAGTGTTCCAGACATAGGCATATCCCGGCGTGCCGCCCCGTGCTGAAACTGTCGCCGATCCGTTGGGCAGGTCGCAAAATGCGCCCTCCACCGACTCGGTCAGCACTTCTATGGCCGGAGGCTCTGCCAGGGTCACGCTTCCTGTAATTTCGCATCCGCGCTGGTCGGTCACCACCACGGTCCAGGTGCCCGCCGCCAGGTTGGCCGGGGAGGACCCCGTTTCGCCATTGCTCCACTGGAAGGCATAAGGCCCGGTTCCGCCACTGGGAGTAGCGCTCGCGGTCCCGTCATTCCCTTCAAAACAGCGCAGATCAGTTCCAGTTACTTCTACCAGCAAAGGCGTTGGCCCGCCCACAATCACCTCGGCACTGGCTATGCAGCCGTTGACATCGGTAACAACCAGGCCATAACTACCCACACCAAGGCCGCTGGCAGTCGGGCCGGTGGCACTGGTTCCGCTCCACTGGTACTGATAGGGAGAGGTTCCGCCTGTCACGTTGGCGCGGCCCACACCGGTGGTTTCGCCGAAGCAATTCACCGAATCGCCCAGCACTGTCAGTTGAAGCGCTTCAGGTGCTACGAGGGTCACTGTCAGAGAATCCACGCAGCCATTCCGGTCGGTCACGATCAGTCGGTAGCTGCCCTCTGCGAGGTTTTCTGCGATGCTGTCGGTTTGGGCTGGCTGGGTATTCCACGAAAAACTGTACCCTGGTGTGCCGCCACTCACCACCGCCACGATGCGGCCATCGGAAAGGGCGTCGCAACTGGGGGCCTGCTGGCTGGCTGTTGTCACGTTCAGGGCTATGGGCTGGGGAACGGCAACTGTCAGATTGGTCTGGCACTGCCCGTCGTTCACTGTCACCACATAATTTCCGGCAGTTACGCCTGTCAGCACAGGGCCGTTTTGTGCCGGGTTGCTGTTCCAGGTAAAGGTGTAATTGCCTGTTCCTACAGTGGCCACGACAGAGGCCCCGCCATCATTTCCGCCAAAACAACTGGTAGAAATAACCTGGTTCAGCGACAAAACAGGCGCTGCTTCATCCAAAATGGTCACGGTAGCTGTGTCGGGGCAGCCGTTCTGGTCAACAGCCACAACGGTGTAGGTTCCGGCAGGAACGCCCAAAGCCGTATCTCCTGACTGCACTGGGCTGGTGTTCCAGACATAGGTGAAGCCGCCTGCGCCTCCGGTTGCGAGGGCATACAATTCGCCGTTGGCGGCTGTGCAGGTTTCGTTGGCTCCGGTTGCCGTCAGGGTAATGGCTGCTGGTTCGGTAATGGCAACAGTATCATTTGCCTGGCAGCCGTTTGCATCGGTGGCCACCACGGTGTAGGTACCGGGGGCCAGGTTGCTGAGCGAGGCCGTTGTCAGTGCGGGGTTGTTGTTCCAGACAAAGGTAAATCCGCCTGCTCCGCCACCGGGAATGGCTGTTACACTTCCATCAGCAAACCCGGCGCAGCTCACATTGGTGGCTTGGGTTTGCAGGCTGATGGCGGCTGGAGGTACAATTGTGATGGAATCCTGGGCCACGCAGCCCAGGGCATCCGTGATTGTGACCACATGGGTACCGGCCCCGAGGTTGATGGCTGTATTGCTGGCTTGGTTGCCGGTGGTCCAGACATAGGTAAAGCCACCGTTTCCTCCGCTGGCATTCACGGTAGCGGAGGCGTCAGACAACCCAAAGCAGGAGATTCCCTGGGTGAGCTGCAGGTTCCCGGCGATGGGCGCGGGTTCAGGAATGATCACGGTATCGGTGACCTGGCAATTATTGACGTCGGTGACCTGCACCAGATAAGTTCCGGCAGCCAGGCCGGTCACTGCCGGGGTGGTGGCACCGGTTGGGATCCAGGAGAAGGTGTAGCCCGGGTTTCCGCCGCTGGCGGCCACCGTGGCAGCGCCGTTATTGCCGCCCGGGCAGGTCACTGCAGTAAGGTTTGTCGTAGCCAGTGCTATTGGAGAAGGTTCTGTAATCGTGGTGTTGACCGAATCGATGCAACCGTTTACATCAGCCACAAACAGATCATAATTCCCGGCAAGGAGGTTGGTGAATGTTGGATTCGCCTGAAACACCCCGCCATTGAGAGAATAGGCAAATGGTCCGCCGCTGCCGCCGCTGCCGCTTACGATGATGCTGCCATTCGCTGCACCGAAACAGCTCACCTGCGAAACAGTACCGAGAGCAGCTACCACCGGGGCGGGGTTGGCAATTGTGAAAGTGGTAGAAGCCTGGCAGTTATTTGCGTCGCGAATGATGACAGTGTAGCTCCCGGCAGCCAGCCCGGTCAGCACAGGGCCCGGCACAAATGTGACACCGCCATTCACCGAATACTGGTAGGGGCTGGTTCCTCCTCCCTGGTTCAGGGCCACTACGCCATCTGTTAGCCCAAAACAACTCACATCCGCCACCGACAACACGCCCACTGCCAGCGGAGGAGGCGAGGTAATAACGACGGGGATGGGAGACTGGCATCCAGCCAGATCGCGCACAAAAAAGGTGTAGCTGCCCGGTGCCAGGCCGCCAAAGGTGGCATTGGGGCTAAAGGTGAGGCCATCTGAAGAAAACTGATAGCCGCCATTTCCGCCCGTGGCGCTCAAGGTCACAGATCCATTCGTGTCGCCAGCGCAGGAAGGATTGTTTTGGGTTTGAACGGATCCCACGAGCGCGGGAGGCTCACTCACTGTAATTGTGGCTGTTCCGATACAATTGCCGATGTCGCGGATGGTAACGGTGTAACTGCCCGCCGGAAGGCTGGTAAAACTGCCGCTAGCCGAAAAATTGATCCCGTCAAGGGAATACTCATACCCGCCGTTACCACCTGTCCCGATCACAGCGAATGCGCCGTCTGCCAGGCCTGGGCAGGAAACCTGTGTCTGGCTCACAAGGATAGCAGACAAGGGTCCCGGTTGCAGGATGTTGACAACAGTAGTGTCTGTGCAAAGGTTGGCATCCCGGACCACAAGTGTGTAGGTGCCTGCTATCAGGTTGTTGAAAGTGCTGTTCGGTCCGAATGGCCCGCCGTTGACCGAATAGGCATAAGCCGGCGTTCCGCCATTGCCGAAAATGAGTACTGCACCATCGTTGCCGCCCGGGCAGGTCACATCGATCTGAGAGGTCACTGTACCGACCAAAGCTGGGGGCTCGGTGATCGTGAAGGGAAGGAAGCCCGGACATCCGTTGCCGTCATTCACTTCCGCCACATAATTTCCTGCTGCCAGGTTTGTGAAAGCGCCACCCGGCTGGAAATTGGTGCCATCGAGCGAAAACTGATAGGGAGGCAGGCCCCCGCCTGCGTTGAGGAGAACCGAGCCGTTACTGCCTCCATTACAACTCACACTGACGAGGCTGGTGAGGCTAACCGTGGGGGCATTGTTGGCACT
The DNA here is from genome assembly GCA_041741415.1 of Bacteroidia bacterium. Lineage (GTDB taxonomy): Bacteria > Bacteroidota > Bacteroidia > J057 > J057 > JANQTF01. The sequence continues at coordinate 40,206 of JBGSKC010000013.1, forward strand.
GATGCCGATCAGCACGGTGCCGGTACAACCGTTTTGATCCTGAATGGTGATAGTATATTGCCCGGGAGCCAGCCCCGTGAAGGTTCCGGAAGCCTGAAATGGCCCGCCATTGAGCGAAAAGCTGTATCCACCAGCGCCGCCATCTCCATTCACGCTCACAGAGCCAGTGGCCAGCACGCAGTCGGAGTTGGTTTGTGAAGTCACCTGCCCAGCCACACCGATGGGGTCATTCAACCCCACTTGCAGGGTTGCCGTGCAGAGGTTGGCATCCCGAACAACAAGGTTGTAAATCCCGCCGGTTAACCCAGTGAGGGTGGGAGAAGCCTGGAAGGTAATGCCGTCGATGGAATATTCATAAGGCCCGGTGCCGCCTGTTGCCACGAGGGTGATCACGCCATCGTTGAGGCCATTACAACTTGGGTTGCTCCCCGAGCCAAGGGCCAGGGTGAGCTGGGCCGGCTCCAGAATTGTCACGCTGCTTTGGCTGCTGCAGTTGGAAAGATCGGTAACGGTGACCATGTAGCTGCCCGGAGCAAGGTTGCTGACGGAAGGCGTGATGCCCACTGCAGGCGACCATTGGTAGGTAAAGCCAGGCCCGGCACCGGTTACATTGACCGTGGCTGTCCCGTCATTTGCGCCAAAACAACTGATGTCGGTCTTGGTGATGCCCGTGATTTGAGGCGGATTGGTAACATTGATCGTGACAGGCGTCGAACTGCTGCCGCAGGCATTGGTCACTGTGAGGGTGTAGGTCGTGGTTGTAGTGGGAAAGGCCTGGGGAGAAAGAATGGTAGAATTGGACAGGCCTGTGGCGGGAGACCAGGCGAAGGTGCCGCTCAGGTTGGTTCCTGTGGGCACGAGGTCCACCGTGTCGCCGATGCAAAGGTCGATGGCAGCAAAGGCTGCCAGGGCAGGCGGAGCGGCCAGTTCGATGTTTGCCGTGTCGGTGAACACGCAGCCAGGGACAGTCACGGAGAGAACATAATCAACGCTGCTTGTGATGTTCGCTGATGGTGCCGGAATGCCTGGATTGGTAAGTCCGGCCGCCGGGCTCCAGCTATACACCGGGTTCACGGCCAGCGGGCAGGAAGTAAAGCTCACATTGGGCCGCTGGGTGGAGGCAAAGCCTGTCGCCAGGTTGCAGCCTGCAGTGTTGTTGCTGAACCCGAAAAAGACAGACAGGTAATTGGTATTGGTGTAGGAAACGTGGTCGAATCCCGTGCCAACGCCATTCGCGAAGCAAAACTCCAGCACCAGATTCGACGAACCATCCCATTCGTAAGGGGCTGCAAGGGTGAAGGTATTGTTGCCTGCCACGGGTGCTACCAGCCCGGTGAACACCTGCGAAAGCCCGGTTTCATAGGCAGTGAGCTCATTCGCTGAGGTACAGCCCATCCTGATCGTGAAACCGTTGTAACCTCCTGTGCTGAACAGGCTGGTGACATTGAGGGAAATAGCCGAAATGATTCCCGGAGTTACCCCGGCAGCGTTGAGGTCGCTGGCCCGGAACAACATCTGGGTACGGCCATTTTGATGGGCTCCCAGAAATGGACTGCCTGCTCCGCCTGCGTTGGCAATGGTGCCTGTGCTGAGGTTGTCGGTTCCTACTGTGCTGGTGATGGCAGGGCCGCCGCAAGAATTCGCACTGATGCCACAGAAAGCAGGAGGCGGCGGGAGGTTCAGGACAAAATTGCTGGTGAGGTTCACCGTCGCCGGTGCGCAAAGGCTCAGGTCAGGTCCGGCGGTGAGGTCTCCCACCGACTGGATATTGACAGTTGCAGTGGAATTGCACACCCCTTCGGTGAAGGAGACTGTGTAGCTGGCAGCATCCGAGACGGTTGCCAGCGGCGCAGCGATATTGGGGTTGGAAAGGCCGGCTGCCGGGCTCCAGCTAAACGTGCCGTTGCCCGGAGAGCCGGGAACAAAGGCCGAAAGCTGGATGGTTTCCGGCGTGCCCGGACAAACTGTCTGATCTGAGGCGGTAACCTCCACTGGTCCCTGCACATACACCTGAAAGCCAACGGTTTGTCTTCCTAAAATCGGGCAGGCGTTGTCGCTCACGGTGAGGGTGAAGGAGTGAATGCCCACATCCGCCAGGCTGGTGGCCCAGGCAAACTGGCTGGTTCTGGGGTTGGTGCCCGCCCCGGTGAGGGTGGCAGAAGGGAGGGTGGTGCCGAGGTTGGAGGTAACGGTGAGCCCGTTGGCGGCATTGGGGTCGGTGGCTGTGAGGGAAAACTGGAGTGTATTTCCTGCGCAAACGGTAAACACCTGTCCGTTCAGTGTTCCGCCGGAAACGGAGAACGGGGATCCCCACAAAGGCAGGGAGTTGGAGCAGTTTTGCACCACGATCTGGAGGTCGCGCATGGTGCTGCCGATCAGTTTGCCGTTGCGGTATTCCCTGACCCGAATGGCGGTTATGCCGCGTTGAGGGGCATCGGGGGTAAAGGTGAGCTGGCCGGTGGCCGGGTCGAAGCCAAAGCTGTTGGCCGGAATGGTACTAACAGGGTAGGTTGGCGAGAAGGGCACAAGGTAGTTGACAGGCGTAGGCAGGCCCAGGGTAAGCTCAAGGGGGTTTACCAGTTCAAATGCCAGGCTGTCGCCGTCGGGGTCGACGGCTCCGTGGTTAAATTGGAACAATTCACCTGCGCAAACATAAGGTGTCGGGATGGTTGTGAAATAGGGCGAATTGTTGCAGGTAACGGTGAGGTTGTCGAGGGTGGCTTCAATATAGGTTTCAGTGCCGTTGGCGATGGGGATGATGTTGGCATTGGTGATGGCCCCGTTGCGGCAGCATTCGGCCCAGGAAATGACCCAGTCGGTGCATGCCACAGGAAAGGTGTAAGTCCCGATGTACACATACTGCTCGACGCCGGAAATAGGCCCGCCATTGCAGGAGGAGTTGCCTGCCAGGGCGGGGCATAGCGGCGAAATATCCACTGCCGAGTTCTGAAACAGCGTGATGGTGGTGGCCTGTCCGCAGGAGGCGGAGGAAATGTCCACGTTATAGGCCGGCAGGGCAGTTGCAACGCCGTCGCAGTCGCGGTACATGGTCAGGGTGATCTGGTACTGGTTTCCGCCCAGGCAGGCGAAAGATAAATCGGCTCCCATCACGTGGGTGGCCAATGCTTGTTGAGGAGCCCAGATCATGGAGAGGAACAGCCAACAGGCAGGCAGGAAGCGGGTAAGGTTCATGGAATCGAAGCAGAGTGAGCGTGAGGAACACGTTGGAAACGAATCGCCAGGGCGTTTCGCATACGATTCAATGGGTTTGGATCTGCTGCCGGGGAGGCAGCGTTATTGACACAGGCAACTGATTGCCTCGAAGCCCGGGTCTTCGTCTGGAAATGCAATATCGGCAATGTCGGTTTTAGTCCAGGACTGGCCGGAAGTGGTATGAAGCACAAGTTGCCCGTCGGGAAGATAAGCAGCCCTGTTTACAAACACTTTGTGGAGTTTCTCCGGCTCCGCCGCCAGGCGAACATCAATGACAGTTCGCTTAACTGCAGCCATTTGGAGGAGGCTGTCGAAATAAAAGTGATCTGGCGACATCTTCCCGGAGTTGAGATGGATTGAACGGGATCAAGATAAGCAATTAGGGCAAAATCAAAATCTGATTTCACCCGCCACGGGAAAACTACTTTGCTGTCAGGATTTTTCTGCGGCTTAGCACCAGGACCGGAAAGCAGGATTATCCCCCAACTCCCAACTCAAAACTCCCGACTCAAATATCATCCCATTCCCGGAACTTGTGCGGGGAAATCCATTCCTGCTCCAGCACTTTTTTGAGGGCCTCGAGGTCGCGGTCGCCCTTTTTATCGAGAAAATCTACCACCTGCATTGTGGCCTGGGCGAGTGGAGCGATCAGGGCAAGGGGAATTTCCGGACCTGCCATTCGTTCTGCTGCCAGCGCCATGGAGTCTTCCGATTTTCCCTCCGCAATAGAAGCGTAAGTTGGCTGAAAGCGGCTGAGATAATATTCCAGGTAAGTCTGGTTCAGCTCTTCGAGCTTTTGGGTAACGTAGGCCTCCGCGTCTTTCTGAATGGTTTTTCTTGCCTTTTTGTCGAGCAGGTCGTTGCGGATGTCATAGATAAAATCTTCAAATGCCTCGGAGGTTCGGCGATAAGTTGCTCTCATTTTGACCACGTCTTCAGGGCTGTATTGGTTTTGGTTGGTCTTGAAAATGGCCACATACATCTCGGTTTCCGACCGATAGTCTTTGTACAAGTCCAGGAAGCCGGCGTCGGTAAGGCGATAGACTGATTCTTCAGCGTCGCTGAGGGTTTGAGCCGTCAATGAGACCGAATAGCCGCACAGCAGCAGCAGCAGCGCAATGCGAAGCAAGGAAAAACAGGTGGATTTAAGCATGTATCTGCAACGAAAAAGTTGCATAAACTTAGCAATCTTCTATCCAGAAATCGACTGCTCTTCCTTCAAAGAGAATGAATCAGGTCAACCTCGGGATGAGCCGGTGTTTGGGACGCATGAGCGTTGAAGGACTGGAGGATAGCCAGGCGACGTGCATTCCAAACCCACAGAGCAAGAAGGTAGAGAAAGAACAGAATCTTGAGCATGACTAGTTAGGATGGGAGACTGCTCGCGATGGGGTAGTAGATAATCGAATCAAATGTAAGAAATGAGACAACCTTGTGTCCTGTTCCGGGGTCTGTTTGCACAAATGGTAATGCCTGCCTTACGGAAACCGCCATTTGCCCTAACTACCTGCATTAGCTTTTCGTATTTTGACTTGTCTTTTTTGAGATCATTAAACAACTCCTCCAAATGCAAAAATCCATGTCTAACGGAAAGTTGCTAAGCCTCCTTCTCCTGGCCACGGTGCTGGGAAGTTCCCTTACCTATGGTTTTTTCCGGCTGGTGGATGGCGGTGTCCCGGGCACTGTGCTTCGCGTGGCCCACGACTCCAGCGCGCCCGCTGTCATTTCGAGCTATGACGGCATGAGCGACCAGCTTCCGGGCTTTACCTTCGCCGCCGAAAAGGTCATGCCATCCGTCGTTCATATCAAATCGACCTCCATGCGGAGAACCTCTTCCAGAAATGCCGTTCCTGATCCATTTCGCGACTTTTTTGGGGAAGAGTTCTTTTCAAACCCCTATCAGGAGCGTAGTCCGCAGCCGCAGGTAGGCTCCGGTTCCGGTGTCATCATCAGTGCTGATGGCTATATCGTTACCAACAACCACGTGATCGACGGGGCTGAAGACATTGAAGTTTCCCTCTCCGATCACCGCAGCTACAAGGCCAGGCTGATCGGCACCGATCCTTCCACCGACATTGCCCTGATCAAAATCGAAGGCGACAACCTCACCCCGGTCACCCTCGGCAACTCCGACATCGTGCGGGTAGGCGAATGGGTCCTGGCCATCGGCAATCCCTTCAACCTCAACTCCACCGTTACCGCCGGGATCGTGTCGGCTAAAGCCCGCAACATCAACATCCTCCGCGACCAGTCTGCCATTGAATCCTTTATTCAAACCGACGCAGCCGTGAACCCCGGCAACAGCGGCGGTGCCCTTGTGGACCTTCAGGGCAACCTCATTGGCATTAACACCGCCATTGCCAGCCCAACAGGCTCTTTCAGTGGCTACTCCTTCGCCGTGCCCGTTACCATCGTTCGCAAGGTCATGGAAGATCTCCTCGAATTTGGCACCGTCCAGCGAGGCTTCCTTGGCGTGATCATCCGCACCGTTGATGGGAATCTTGCCCGCGAAAAAGGCTTTGACTTCGTCGAAGGGGTGTATGTGGACAGTCTCATGAGCAACGGCGCTGCCAAGGATGCTGGTGTGAAACCCGGCGATGTGATTATAAAGGTCAACGACAGGATCGTGAAGTCTTCTTCTGAACTGCAGGCTGTCGTCGGCACGCTTCGCCCGGGCAATGCGGTGAACCTGACTGTGGTGCGCGACGGAAAGGAAAAAACGCTGTCTGCCACGCTCCGCAACCGCCAGGGCAACACCGATGTGGTGACGAAAGAAGCGCCCGCCTCCCTTTCAAAACTCGGCATTGAGCTCGAAGAGCTGGACAGCAGAACCGCCCGCAGCCTGAAAATTGAAGGCGGGATTCGCGTGAACAACATTTCTGAAGGCATTGTGAGCGACCAAACCCGGATGCAGAAAGGCTTTATCATTACCCATGTGGATGGCAGGACTGTGAAAACGATCCAGGAATTTGAGCAGGCACTCGCCAACAAGCAGGGGGGCGTGATGCTGGAAGGAATGTATGAAGATGCTCCCGGCCGCTACTACTATGGCTTCGGGCTGTAGAAATTGAGGCTGAATAACATCGAAAACGGCTGCCAGCATTGCTGACAGCCGTTTTTGCATACAGAGAAAGCAAATTATTTGGTGATGCCGTGGAGGTTTTGCCCCACAAAATCCTGTGGAAACTCCTCAACACCAGGAAAACCCAGTTTGATGTCGCGGCCATCATGAGGGACATAGTTGGTTTTGAACAGGTAGTCCCAGATGGCCAGGGTAATTCCGAAGTTAATGCCTGTTTCGCGCTCTTTGGGCAGGTCGTAGGCATGGTGCCAGATGTGCATGTCGGGGCTGTTGAAAATGACTTTCATGTAGGGCCCCGCCACGAGGGCACCAAAAGCCGCTCCGCCTGCCGCCACTACCAGGTTGAGATACCACTCCCACTGAGCTTCGGTGGTGGCGATGAAAAGGGCTGCCAGCCCGAAGGTAACCGCTCCAGTGAGCCTCCCGCCGGGGTGCCAGTTGGCGTGGTTATAGTGGCCCCAGGCGAGGGTGAAAATGTGAATCAGGAAAAAATCATGCAGGCCGATGCCCAGCAGGGCCAGGGGGAAATACTCAATCGACCGGTATACAACGGTTTCCATCCAGTGATAGCGCAGGTGGGCCGCAAAGCCCATTTGCTCCACAGAATGGTGGACCTTGTGAAACTCCCACAACCCCGGCGAGGCATGCAGCAGGCGGTGAACCCACCACTGCACAAAATCGCGCACCACAAAGCCCGTGAACAAAATGGCCCACAACGGCCAGTTGTTCATCGGATTGGCCGCCTGCAAGTCAACGCTCGTAGCCCAGCGGATCGCGTCGTTCAGGGCTGTCACGATAACCTGGCTGGAGGCATTGAAGATAAGCAAACTGAAGAAAAAGAAGTTGAAAAACATGTAGAAAAAGTCCTGCCAGAAGTCCTTGCGAAACTTCGGCTGCTCCACCCGCCATGGCCGGATCAGCTCCAGACTGAAAAAGAAGGCCGATACGGCCACCAGCATCCAAAAATAGTTTTTCCAAAATGGCTCCACCTGAAAGGTGATTTCCTTCCACAGGTAGGCTGCATAGCCTTCATACCCTGTGACAAACACATCCCAGTAGTGAGAAAGGGTTTCCATTTGACTGTCAGTGAATTAAAATGAAAAAAGCTGTTACTCAAGAAAATACCAGTCCTCGTCTCTGATCTCCAGATTAGGCCGCCTGCCGCTTTCCTTTGGGGCATAATAGGTAGCCAGGTAATCCAGGATCTTGTCTTCGTTTTCGCCCAGGTCCCACAGTTTCTGGGTTTCCTGCATCCAGCGGATCATGCTTTCCCAGCCTTCTCTGCTGGCCCTGTTTTGCAGCACCAGCGCGCTGCTGTGGCAACCCGTGCAGGATGCTTTCACAAGCAGGTAGTCGCCCTCGGCCACAAAGCCTGATTCCACGTCCTTCCCGTCCACGATCTCCGCAGCCTTCATTTCCGGCACGGCGGCCTTTGTCTCCACGGGAGCCGGTTCTTTCGCCAGGTACCTGCCCGGATGCACAATCGCATCTACGATCACCAGGCCGCAGAGCACGGACAGCCCGGTGAGGACCAGGGCCATGTTCACCAGCCGCAGCAACCTGGGGTCAGGACCGGAAGGAGGATTGGAAGGCATGAAGGAGAAAGTCTGTAAAATGAGGAGTTCAGAAGACTAGAGAGGAATCACACCATTTTCACCGCGATGCGGTGGGTGGCGTTGTTGAGGTAGCCGCTGGGGTTCCAGCCAGGTACCACCATGGGCTGGGAAACACCCCGGGAGTCGGTGGCTTTGGCCCAAACTTCGTAGTAGCCCTTGGAAGGAAGCCTCACGCTGGCTGTCCAGCGCTGCCAGGCAAGCCTGTTGGCTGGTGCTTCCAGTTGCGCTGTTTGCCAGGTAGCTCCAAAGTCAATCGATACCTCCATCTTCGCCACCGTAAGATCTCCTGCCCATGCCTTGCCCCGGAGGTTCAACACCTGACCCTGACGCAGCATTGCCCCGGTCTTGGGGAAGGTGATCAAAGATTTCACCGGCATCGACTCGATGATTGTCATGTCCTCCTTTGGGACTTCAGTGCCGGGAGCCACCGGGTATTGGGGCATCCGGTAGGAGCCGCCGTTCATTTTTTCGCCATCGTGCACGCGGTCGCGCACGGAGATGCGTGTAAGCCATTTTCCCGATACCGAAGCTGGCCAGCCACCAATCACCAGCCGCAACGGAAAGCCGTTGAGCGGCGGCAAATCCTGCCCGTTCATCGCCCAGGCGATCAGGGTTTCATCTTCCAGGGCCTTGGCAATGGGCACCCCGCGCGAAATGACAACCTTGCCAGGGTCTCCGCTGAGGTGAATATCCGCACCGTAGTAGCCGATGTAAACGGCATTGGACTTTATCCCGACATCCTGCAGCAGGTCCTTCAGGCGGATGCCGGTCCACGCTGCACACCCTACCGCACCGGTGGTCCATTGGTTGCCTTTGGCAGGCGGGTTGAACTCGCCCCGGCCATTGCCCCCGCACTCCAGCACGAGACGATAGGTATGAACCGGGAACTTTTGCTTCAGCTCGGCAAGGCTGTAGGTTTTGGGTGCATGCACGGCCTCGCCGTCAATTGTGAGGGTCCAGGTGGCCGGGTTCAGGTTTTCCGGGGCGATGCCGTTGTTGCGAACGAATAACAGGCTGGCAGGGGTGTCCAGGTCGTCGAGCAGGTGGGCCGGGGTCTCGGCGTTCACCGGCCTGTCGTTGAGAACCACGAGGTCGGGGTGCTTGCCGGGCAGCACGCCGTCGCGGTTGAGGAAAAGCCCCGCCGGGATCAATCCCGCCGGCATGTTGGCTGCAAAAACAATGTCAGCACCCAATGCCGAGGCCATCAGGGCCAATGCTCCCTTTTTCAAAAAGCCGCGACGGCTCTCAGGGTCTGTTTCCCGGCCCCACACACGGCGGTCTGCCTCAATGGGGTCCTGGCTATACAACTCGTTGATTCCGATTTCTTCAGGCGATTTTTTCGGCATAGTTCGGAGCGTTCAGTCCAACCTTTGCCCCGAAGTTATTAAGTTATTATAAAACTTGAAAGTGTTTTGCAGGCCGGGTGAGAAATCTCATCTCACTTCAATGGGTTGGCTCACCACTTCGTTTGATTCATTCCCCGCCCTGTCCACCACATACAGGCTGAAGGTCACCTGCTCGCTGGTACCTGTGCTGTCCACCCGGATCGTGGAAGGAAGGGTGAGGGTAAACTCGCCTGTAATGGGCACTTCCGCGCCGTCGGGAGCCAGTTGCTTCAGCCGGAACTCATGCACAATGTCCAGCCGCTGGTCCGTCAGAAACACATTCCGGTCGCTGTCCACATTGCTGCCCAGGTCGCCATCGCCGTCTGTGTATTTTACCCGGAACACGATCTCATCTTCAAAAGCTATTACACTGGTGGGCGAAACCGACAGCAACTCAATGCCAGGTTTGTCGTCAAGCGGGTCGAGCCCGTTGTCGCAGGCGGCCAGAAGGGGGAAAGCGAGCAGGAAAAGGTGCCGGATTCGCATGGGAGGAAGTGATTAGGCCAAACAAACAAAACGCCGGAAAGGGAGCCTGTGCATTACAGGGCCGGGTAAAAGGCCATGAAGAGCTTGTATTCAATCGGATGGGGCCTGTCGGGAAACTGGTAATCTTCATCATGCGCTCCATCGTTGGCGAGGAAGCGCATAAAGGTGATTTTGTTGGGAGGGAATTGCCCGGTATTCAAAGTGGCCTTCCAGTAAAAACTGGCTGGTTGTCCGGGACCGAAATAATCCGGCACCACCTGCGGACTGGGCGAATAGGTCATGGCCACTTCGGTGAACGGGTCAAAATCATCCCAATGGTCCGCGAAACGCAGCCGCACTTGCTCCAGGTCGCCGATGGCAGTTGAGTCGTCCTCGACTCCGATCCAGATGGTCATGTTGCGGTTGTGGAGGGTGCCGAATGGGTTATATGTCTGGCCGTTTCGGATGGTGTCCACGCGGAAGGGGAAGCCATTAAAGTCAATGAAGGCAGCCAAACTGGTGATCCGGGGTTGGGTGTTGGGGAAATTGGATGGGTTTCCCAGCAAATCCGGCGCGCCTTGTTCGATCCACGTTCTGATAGCCTTGAGCTGCCCCTCCGTGAGGGCCTGGTCATACAACGGCATTCGCCCCAGCACCTGGTCCACCGTCGTGACCCGGTAATAAAGCCAGCTCGCATCCACATCACCGGGCACCACGCGCCAGGTAAAGGCTTCGTCCTGGGTGTTTTTGATCACCGGCTGATAAACCAGGGTGTTGAAGCTGGATTGAATGGTCCGGAAATCGGGCTCAAAATTGCCGTCGTGGCAGCCGGGCACGGCGCAGCTTTGGGCAAAAATGTACTGGTGAAGCCCCACGATCGAAGCAGAATCGGGAGGGGCAGCCGTCACAGGCGGCTCCGGAAAGACAATATCGTCAAAGGGGTTGTCGGGCGGGCCCACGGGCTCCCGCTCGCAGCCAAGGGTAGCCAGGGCCAGCACGCCGGTCATCTGACAAACAAACAAAGCGAGACGAAACTGTTTCATTTTTTGCTGATTAGCGCTGAACCAAATCCACCAGAATCATTCTTTTCATTACAAAATAGCCTCCTGCAGTACCCTGCCTGGCAGCAGGCCGCCCGGGATATTGCTGTCAAATCCCAGCAAATTAGCCACGGTTGGCACCAGGTCGATGCTTTCGCCGACGGGGGCTACTGCTGTTCCGAAGCTTGTATTTTGCCGGATCACCCCGGATGGTCCGAGGATCAGCGCAAAAATTTCGCGGGAGGTCGCATCTCCCGTGTGGTCGATGCCGTTGCGGCCATAAATGTCCAGAACGGTATTTCCCTGCAGGTTTCGCCCATGCTCCGGCACCATGATCATGACAGTGTCATTCGCCATACCGGGGGTTTCCTGAATGGTTTTCCAGAGGTGAGCCACGGCATAATCAGCTTTACGGAGGTTGTTGCAGTAGGCAGTGAAATTCTGGTGGCAGGCGTCCACATCGGTCATGTTCACCACCAGCAACTCAGGCTGGAAGGCCTTGATGGTTTCTTCGGCGAAGAGAATGGTAAAGACATCATTGTTGGCCAGGGCCGGAGAAAGCCCGAGGGGGGTATTAAAACCGCCGGTCTGGCCCTTCACGACGAGGTCGGCGATGAACTGGCGGATGGAAGCGGCGTCTTCGGGCGAGTTCACGTTGCCGAGGGAGGTTGCACCCTGCCGGTCGAAATTCTGGTCGAGAAAACCGCGCAGGGCCGCGATTTTTTCCTCCTCATGAAACTGAAACTGCTTGGGGCTGGCAATCGCCGGGAACACCTGTGGATTGAGCAAGGCAGTCGGGGCGATGTGATTAGCCCCAAACTGAGGGCCGTAGGAGGGATGGCTGCTGTAGTTTAATGCGGGGTATGGCCCGAGAGAGTTGGAAATCCACCAGGCGTTGAGCGAGGTCATGGCCGGAGAATTGTGCTTGAGGTAATATTCAAACACGGTGGGGTTTTGTGGATTGGCCTTGAGGTTGAGGCCGGTGCTTGTGTAGTTGCCGGTGAGGGCCACGGTGTGACCATTAAAGTGGCCTGTGGGGCCGTCTTTGTACCGAAACTCCGGAAACAGGCTCCCGTGGCTGCGAAGCAGGGTAGGGTAGGGGGAAGAAGGGATTGGTTCAAGCCCTGGCATGGTGGAGGCCCCCCCGGCGAACGTCGCCGGAAGGAGGTTTCCTTCAGCCTGGGCTACTGCCTCAATGTTTCGGATCCCTCCTGCGAACAGACAAAACACCACGTGGTTGACCTTGCGCTCTTCTGTTTTGGCAAACACCCTGCCTGTTGGCAGCAAATACGGCATCCCGATGGTGCTTGCGCCCAGCAAGCCCGCGGATTTGAGGAAGGATCTTCTTTTCATAGCCTTTAGAGTTGGGAGTTTTGTGTTGGGGGGTGAAAGACCAGCTTCGCCTTCGGTCTGGGTTCTTAGCTCTTGAAACCCACCCCTAATCCCCTCCCAGGAGGGGACTTCAAGAATTTTACCTGTCACTTTCCCCTCCGTGGAGGTGCCAGGGGTGGGTTCCTCCAGAAAGGCGAAGCCTTCTTGTCTGGCTTCCCGCTTCTCAAACCCTTGTCAGGGTCGAAGCCAAACCCTGACAAGGGTAATTCAGGTCTCGGCTCTCGGCTCTCGCCTCTCAATAATACCGGTACTCAGCCGAGGTAAGAAACGCGTAGTAAATCATTTCCGGCGTCATGTCAGGGTCTTCGGTGATCAGCTGCCGGAGGTACCAGCGTTCGTATTCGCCGGGTTCGCGAATAAAAAACTTCCGGTAGGTGTCGGTGATGAATTGGTCGGGATTGGCCCGCATGGAACTGGCGCTGGGAATTTGAACGCCCGGACTGTTGAGCAAATTCCGGATGATCATGTCGGCAACGAGCGATTTATCGCCCATCGACTCATAGGCCACCACCACCCGGTTGAGTTCCTGGGCCGGGATCGTGCTGCCAAACAGGTCTGAATAAGCCAGGGAGAGAAACTCCAGGTCAGATTTCTGGTTCACTTTTTCGGCTCCAGATTGCACCACATTCACGGTGTTGACCTCATAGAGATAAACATCTTCGGCCTGGCAGCCCATGAGCAGGAGACAGAGAGATAGGATAAAAACAGGTTTCATTGGTTCAGGATGTGTGGGTGAAGGCGCTTTACCAGCCCAAAAACTCGTCTGTGACGAGAATGTCGGTGAGAACGGAGTCGTAGGCTTGGGTTTGTCGATAGCGAAGGGTACCCTCCGCCATTTCGGCAGAAAGCGGCACGCGGAAGAGCAAGGCTTCATACATATCAAACACCTGCCCTTCGAGGTAGGCGTCGGAGTTCAGCAAAATGTCAAGAAAATCTTCCTTGCTGCTGCCTTCCTTTCCAAAGGCAATGGCGTTGGTGCCGTCCACCATCAGGATGCACTGCTGCTCTTCAGCCTGGGTAGGGTAGCGGTTGAGGAAATGCTCAAACACAGACAGCACGAAGTTTTGGGTGCCCATGTTGATTTCGTCATACAAGTTGTTGTTCACCATGCGGCGGTGAAGTTCTGCTTTGTCAATGTCGCCGCGCAAAAATTGCGGGGCGGCAGCGCTGAGCTCCTCCAGCCGATTGATCTCAAATTCAATCAGATAAATAAAACTCTGATACTGAGGATCCTGGAGAGCCTGATTAAAGACAAACAGGAAATTGGCGATTTCAGCAGTGTCGACATTATTCAGCAAATCAATCCTGGCAGTATTGTAGAGACGGTCTTTGTAGGCTCGCTGGCGCAGCACATCAAGGACTACTTTTTTGCGGGCAGAAGCCGAGGCATTTGCCTGACTTAGCTGACCGAGGGCGCTGTTTAGTTCCTGGCTTTCGGGCTTGCGCCCCAGCAGGCTGATATACACCCGGTTGACAAAGTTTTCCTGCACCACGCCCGGTACTGTGAGGTCGGGTGGCGATTCATTGCCAGGAACAACGATGACTTCACCGACTGGCGAACAAGCCAGGGCAAAGAGAAAAGGGAATGCGAGTAACAGGAGCAACTTGTGCATAGGCCCAAGGTTTCTTTTTCAGACGAAGCTTGGACCTAATATGCTGGGAAAGGTTTAAGAATGAAAATCAGGTATGTTGGCCATGGCGAAAAATTCGGGCTTGCAACCACCTGCTCTGGCTGTTCAGGTCTTTTCGATGACGAGGAGAATCGTCCATCCATACTGACAAACCATTCTGGTTTCTTGAGCAAAAAAGAAAAAATTCAATCAAGGACCGCGGATGGAAAAGGTCAGATTGCCATAGCAAAAGGGGGATGATGTTGGCTAACTAATTCATTTAAAATATAAACTGGATTTTTTGGCCAACAACTACCGGCTTTCTCGCAGCAGGAGGCCGACCCTGAGCCACCCAATGAGCCAGGTACCTGAGCAAACTTCCAAACTGGTGATTGTCCATGGCTACAGAAATAGGGAATTTGGAGAACCAGATTACTTTGTGATTCACCATTTGTCTCCACCTATATGAACCACAAACATCCTGAACCGTCCTTCCCTGTGATTGCGGCAAGCTAACTGCTGCTGACCCAGGAATCCTGAGCAACCATGAACGGTTGCTCAGTTTTTTTTACTCACACGTCAGGACCACAAAACTCTCCAGAAGGCGCTGTTCAATACCAGGTGCAGGCCAGCATCAGATCCAAGGCTGTCTGATTCCAGCTTTCGCCACCATTCTCAAAGCCCCCTGAAAACACGCGGGCCGCAAGGTCAACAGAGCCGCGCTTTCCGAATCGCAGCAATTCGTACCCCGCACCCAGGCAAGCGCCCGGCCCGAAGTGGAAATCCTCCGGAGGCCCCTGGCTAAAATCAACTTTGTAAAAGGGCCGCAGATCCATCGCAAGCCCAATCCCGCCCAGCAGGTAGGTGCGTTTTCCCACAAACTGCTGTCCGCTGAGTAAAATTCCCTCAAAAGCCCGTTCGCCCTCATCAGAAAAATAGGAAGCACCGGGTGCATGAATCATGAGCAGTTGCCGTTCATTCAGCATCCAGCCGATTTTCCAGTTGGGGTAAGCCAGCCGTGGAAAAACCTCAGAGGATCCAGCCCGGTTCTGAAGCAGGGCGCCTCCGCCAAATCCCACCCCAAACACAAATCCTTTTCTGGACCAGCGTGCTTCGCCAGAAGTTTGCCCGTGCAACAAGCCGGGCACTAGCGAGAGGAGGAGGAAGCCAAACAATACCTTAGCGTTCATAGGGAAGTTCATTTTCCTTCAAATCTCCCCCGCGCGGGCCTGCCATCCTTTACCATGTGGTAAGAATTTACTGAACGCCCCTGCGAATCCTGCTCAGGCTTTGGGGAGTCACCCCTAAGTAAGATGCAATGTGTTTCTGAGGCAGGCGCTGCACAATCTCAGGCGACTTTCGCAGCAGTTCTGCATATCGCTGCTCAGCCGTTTTGGTGAGCAGGTCGATCTGCTGCTGTTGTTTTTCCACAAAGGAGCTTTCTGCCCCGTACAGAAAAAGCCTCATCCCCATGGGGGTCTCTTTGAGTGCTGCGATGGCCTCTTTGGAAATGACCAGGCAGAGTGATGGTTCCAGCACGATGTTCTCCAGTGGAGTTGCCTCGGTCGTGATCAGGGAGACATAGTCGGCAAAAAAGATGTTTTCAAAATAAAGATCAATGCAAACCTCGTGCTGCTCGCGCCATAGAAAGGTTCCCACGGCGCCTTCCAGCAGGAAATATCCGGCATGCTCGGCGGCTCCTGCGGCTTTCAGGATGTGATGCCTGGGAAATGATTGCAGGGAGCCGTGGGAGGCAAACTGCTCCCAGGCCAGCAGCGGGGCCGGAAAAATGGCGTCAAACGCTTGTTTTAATCTTGGGGCAATGGCGTCCATTTTGCTTTGCGTAATCGCCTTTGCGGCGCGAAAAGGTTGTTTGATCGACAACGAGCCTGAAAGAGTCGACCCGAATGCACAACAAGGATAGTGTGATTGGGTTACTGATCGTAATTTTGCGCTTTGCAATGACTTTTTTCCAATATCCGGATCGATTTTGATTTTCCTTGATGAGTTCAGAAGGCCCAATTTTGCCAGTCTGATTCTGCTTCGATCACCCAACTGTCCACATGACACAAAAAAACCTTTTTCTCATTGGCCTGCTGCTGGTGGCCGGCCTGAGTAGCTTTGGCCAAACCCGCACCGGCACTGTCCGCGGCCAATTGCTCGACGCTGCCAGCCTGGAACCCATCGCCGGGGCAACTGTTTCTGTGCCAACCCTCCCGGATACGCCTTCGGTGCAAACCAACAGCCTGGGGCGGTTTGTCTTCACAGAGCTGCCCATTGGCAGACAAGATATCAGCTTCTTTCACCCCGACTACGAAGCCATTACCCGTCCGGGAGTGTTAATCAATTCAGCCAAGGAGCTCGTTATTGAGCTGGCCCTGGAGCCCCGGTTGTATGAATCCGAAGGGGTGGTCATTACCCCGCCCAAGGAAAAAGGCAAGGCCCTCAACACCATGGCCCCGGTTTCTGCCCTGTCTTTTGACGTGGAGGAGACGCGCAAATTTGCAGGCGGCCTCGATGACCCTACGCGCCTTGCAGCCAATTTGCCCGGCATCACGCCCAATCCTTTCATCTCCGACAACATGATTTCCATCCGCGGAAACTCCCCCCGCGGGCTCCTCTATCGCCTGGAAGGCATCGATATTCCCAACCCCAATCACTTTGCCCGCATCGGCTCCAGCGGCGGTTCGTTCACGCTGTTTTCGATTCAGATGCTCGACAACTCCGATTTCTTTGTAGGAGCCTGGCCTGCAGAATATGGCGACGCCAGCGCCGGGGTGTTTGACATGCGCTTCCGGGAGGGCAACAACCGCAGCCGCGAATGGACCCTCCAGGCAGGTGTGCTCGGCGTCGACTTTTCCGGTGAAGGCCCCTTCCGGGAAGGCGGCGATGCCAGCTACCTGGTGAATTACCGCTTTTCCTCGCTCAACCTCGTGAACCGCGTAATTTCCTACCTCACCGTTCCCACCTACTCCGACCTCGCTTTCAATGTGGTGCTCCCGACCGAAAAAGCCGGAAAATTCACCATTTTCGGCATGGGAGGCCTCAGCCAGCGACCCAATACCCCGGAGCTGGATTCGACAAAATGGGAAGCCGACCTTGACCGCTTCAGCAACATTTTGCTGTCCAACATGGGCGTACTTGGCCTCACCCACAACATCGCCATCGGGAAAAATTCCCTGCTCAAAACCGCCCTCGTCGGCTCGGCGTCTTTTCTTCAGGACAACAAAGAATACCTCGAAGACGACCTTCAGTTCCGGCAGCGGGATTTGAACGAATACAGCAACCTGCCGCTTACTTTTTCCTCCTCCCTGCGCACACACGTGGGAGCGCGGCTGATCTGGAAGACCGGTGTCATCCTCAACAGAACCCAGCACGATTTTGTGTCGAGAAAATATGACTATGTCGATTCTGTCCTCAACACCCGTGTAGAGGAATCTGATGTCACTTTTCAGGTGCAGGCCTATACCCAGCTGAGGCTGGCCCTTGGTTCGCGGCTCTTTCTCAATGCCGGGGTGCACAGCCTGCATTATTCGCTGAACGGCCAGACAACCCTGGAGCCCAGGGCAGGCATTACCTTTCAGGCAGATCCTGAACACGTGCTGTCTTTTGGCTACGGCCTTCACAGCCAGCGGGAGCATTTTGCTGTCTATACCACCCGGGATGTTGAGCAAGCCAATCCTGCCTTCCGGCCCAATGCCGACCTGAAATTCCTCAGGGCGCACCACTTTGTGCTCAGCTACGTGGCCAACCTGTGGGTGAATCATAAGTTCAGGATGGAGCTCTACTACCAGCATCTGTTTGATGTGCCGGTGGCACCCTCAGGAACTTTTTCCATCCTCAATCTCGACGAACTGGTGGAACTCCGCACCCTCGTCAACGGCGGTACTGCCCGCAACTATGGGGTGGACTTCAGCTTCGAGCGCTACACCACCAAGGGATTTTACTACCTGATTAACAGCAGTTTATTCAACTCTTCCTACACCGACATCAGCGGAACCCGGCACAGAACCCGCTACGACAACCGCTATAAGTTCAACTTTCTGGCCGGGCAGGAGTGGAAAGTTGGCAAAAAGGCCGGGACCAACAAGCTCATGGGCCTCAACCTGACCCTTACCGCGCTCGGCGGCGAAATATACACCCCCATCGACCTGACAGCCAGCCGGGCAGCCCGCGAAACCGTGCTGGACGAGACGCAGCCTTTTGTGGGTCAGGAAGACCCGCTCTACATTCTGGACCTCACCTGGACCTGGACCAACCACAAGGCCCGCTACACAGGAACCTGGGCCATCCAGATCAAGAACATGCTGCAAAGCGCTCCGCCCGAATACCGCGAATACGACGCATTCCTCGATCGGGAAATCAGGCAGGCAGGTGCCAGCATTCTGCCGGTGTTTAGCTACCGGGTTCAGTTTTGAGGAGAAAAACCGTTGTTTTCTGGTTGCTGGGCAGGTAAAATGCCTTTGTTCGTTCCACGATGCCACCTTTCGCGGTCGCGCTCAGTATGGCGGCGCAGGATGCCCGGCGTAAATGCTTTTACCTCAGGGTCTTCCCGCATGGCCCACAGGGTTGCCTGGGCTTGCCGGTAAGTTTCCTCGTGGTTGATGACAGGGAGCGGATAGGATTTGCCTAACACCACCCCGTGCCATTGCTGCTCCAGGGTACTCATGGTCCACGGCTGGTGAATGAGTGGAGCGGGCAATGCAGCCAGTTCCGGCACCCAGCGCCGGATAAAGTTCCCGTCGGGATCGTGTTCCTGCGATTGCTTCACAGGATTGTATACCCGAACGGTGTGAATTCCGGTGGTTCCGGCCTGCATGTGGACCTGCGGGTAATGAATCCCGGGTTCAAAATCTAGGAACAACCTGGCCAAAAAAGCTGCTCCCCGGCGCCAGTCGAGCCACAGGTGGTGGGTGAGAAAGCTAATGAGCATGGCGCGGCTGCGAAAATTGGCGTAGCCGGTGGCATGGAGGCTCCGCATCACGGCGTCGATGAGGGGAAAGCCTGTTTCGCCCCGGGCCCAGGCCTGAAAATTCGCTTCGTTCCATTCCTGTCGCAGGCGGTCGTAAGCCGGGTTTTGGTTGCGAATCTCCAGCTCAGGCTCCTGCTCCAGTTTTTGGATAAAATGGCAGTGCCAGAGCAGCCTCGACTGGAAGCTCTCGAGGGCGAAGGTATGGCTGTCTGGCTGGGCGGTTCGGGCAATGAGCTGCCGGAATACCTGCCTGACGGACAGATTTCCCCAGGCGAGGTAAGGCGAAATGCGGGCGCAGGAGGTCCGGCTGGCTGCCGGTTTGGAAATATCGAGGTGGTAGCGCTTGTGGCGTTCTTCGAGAAAACTGTGAAGATAGCGCCAGGCGGGGCCTTCGCCGCCAGGCTGAAAACGAGGGCTGGGCTGCTTCCAGGCTGCCGGCAGGGATGCGGATGGCAGATGGATGGGTGGCCCCGGCCGCAGACGGCTGAGCTCAGGGTTCTCCTCGGGTGCCAGATGGCCCTCAATCAGGGATTCGGCCCAGCCTTCGCGGTTTTTGCGGCCCCGCTGCACGCCATTCGACTGCCACTCTTTCCACTCTATCCCCTGTTCACGGCACCAGACGGCAACAGCTTTGTCGCGGGCGTAGGTGCGCAGGATTCCCGTTTCCTCATACGACAACAGCGACCTGATCTCTGCCTGCGCCTGAATCGCTTCCAGCACCGGGATCACCTCGTTTACAACGATCCGGATCTCCTGTCCGTGGGCCAGGAGCTCCTGGTTCATTCCTTTCAAAGACTCCCACATGAAGCGCCAGTGCCTCAGGTCATAATGGGGATCCCCGATGAGGGAGCGCTCCGCCACAAACAGCAGGATCACGGGAAGGTCATCCCCGCAGGCCGCCGCCAAAGGGGCATGGTCGCGCAGGCGAAGATCTCGCTTAAACCACACTACCTGTACCTGCTGACGGTCGGCCTTCATGCATCGCGGAACCCGCTGAAGGCTGGATTTGTTCTGAAAAAACGGTCATTCTACGCTTCTCAGCGGGCCGCATCTTTCACGCAGCGAAAGCCCAGGTGGCAAAGCCCGGTTTCCGGAGAAGTTCCCGACCTCCCCGACACCCGGAAACCGTGGCACACCTGCGGGTCGCAGAGGAAGGAGCCACCGCGCATCACTTTTTCCGGCTGATTAGGTTGCTGGCGCAGAACGGGGCCTTCGGGGTCATAGGATACAAACTCTTCCTGGCACCATTCCCACACATTCCCGGCCATGTCTGTGAGGCCGAGGGGTGTTTTTCCAAATGCACCGACGGGAGAAGTGGCGGGATATCCATCCTGGTTGCTGTTGTGGTAGGGGAAATTGCCCTGCCAGAAATTGGCGAGGAAGGTCTTTCCCTGCCTGATGTCGTTGCCCCAGGGATAGCGGTCGGGGCTGTTGATGGCGTTGCGGGCGGCGTGCTCCCATTCCACTTCCTTGGGAAGCCGTTTTCCAGCCCAGGTGGCATAGGCGATGGCATCTTCCCAGCTCACTTGTGTAACAGGGTGATCGTCAGGGGCAGGGGGCCGTGCCGGGCCGAAAGGATGGTGCCAGTTGGCACCTGCGACCAGCGTCCAGCGGGCGCTCCTGAAGTCGAAGACGCCGGAGTCGCCGAACTTTTCAGCAGTTGTAACATAGCCTGTGGCTTCCACAAACCGCCTGAACTGCGCTACAGTAACGGGGTGAATGTCCATGAAAAACCCTGCGACCTCGTTCCGCTTCACGGGCATTTCTGAGGGCAGGCCATCGGGAGAGCCGAGGTCCACAACGCCTGGCGGCACCCAGACCATGCCTTCAGGATCCTGAACGCCTGACTGAATGGCGGGCAGGGCTGTGTGAGCCAGTATGGTGCTTAGCTGTTGATCCGGGCCTGGACCACAGCTCAGACAGGCCAGCAGTGATCCCCACAACAAAAAAATCTGCAAGCGCATGAATCGGGTGGTTTTGTTGAATGAAGTACGTTGAAAAACTGGCTGTATGCAAGGAGAATACCTTCAGCGTAGAAAAGCTGTAACGAGGGTTTCAGATCAGGAGGTCGGGAAAAGCTAATTTAAATTGCAATAATTTTTACACAAAAATCTATTTTTATTAGCTTTGTTTCATGTCAACCGCGACTCACCACCCTCATGACCGCTTTTTCAGGACGGCATTCTCCCATCGCGAGTTGATGGAGGAATATGTGCAGTATTTTATGCCAAAAAATCTGGCAGAGCAGATTGACCTCAGTTCTTTGGAGCAGCAAAAGGAGAGCTACCTGAGCAAGAACCTGGAGCAGTACTTCTCCGATGTGGTGTACACGGCCCGCTACGGAGAATCCCGGGTCCAGATCACGCTGCTGCTGGAGCATAAGAGCTACATCCCGCCGCATCCCTGGCTGCAGTTGCTGCAATACATGGTGAACGCTTATCTGGCCCAGGCCAGCCAGCCGGGATTTAAGGGAAAATTCACCATTGTGATCCCGATCATTGTGTACCACGGCAGGCGGCGCTGGAAGATCCGGTCTGTGGCCAGCTATTTCGAAGGGATTGATGAGGAGCTGAAGAAGTTCATCCCGGAGTTTGTGTACCTGCTCAACGACCTGGGTCAGATCGGCGACTCTGCCTTACTGTCGCTGGGTGGTAGCTGGATCAAGCGGGCCTTTCTGGCACTGAACAACAGCAGGAAGGGCAATTCCCTCGAAGCATTGAAAGTGGTGTTCAAAGACCTGACCGACGTGGAATTGCACCACATTTTGCTGGACTTTATCAACAGTGTCATCGTA
>JBGSKC010000014.1:0-20877 GCA_041741415.1 Bacteroidia bacterium
TTCGGATGGCTCAACTTCTTCCGGCGACTCAATCGCGATTATGAAAAACTTCCCGAGTCCCATGCCGCTTTCATACAGCTGGCCTTCATCAGTATCATTCTGAATAGAATTTGCCGCTGAGAGTTCCAAACATGGTCTAAGAAAATGAAAATCATCAACCAAGCCCGTTTGTTCGCCGGGGCTCTTGTCCTTTCTGCCACCCTGATGGCCTGCGGCGGTGAAAAACCTGCCGATGCCGGTGCGCCCACAACTGAACCCGCCAAGGCTGAAATTCCTGCTGCCGTAGAGCTGACAATCGAAGGCAACGACCAGATGAAGTATAACAAAGATCGCCTCGAAGCCTTTGAAGGTCAGGAAGTGACCCTCACCCTCACCCACGCTGGCAAAATGGCCAAACAAGCCATGGGCCACAACTGGGTGCTGCTGGCTAATGGCACCGATATGGTCGAGTTTGGCAATACGGCCATGACCGCCGTGGAAACCGACTACCTCCCCGCCGATGCCGTTTCTTCCGGCAAAGTGATCGCCCACACCAGCATGATCGGTGGCGGTGAAACCACCAGCATAACTTTTACAGCTCCTGCTTCCGGCGTGTACAATTTTATCTGCTCTTTCCCCGGCCACTATGCCCTGATGAAAGGCACCTTTGTGTCCCGCGCCCGCCAGTAAGCCCTTGTCGAATCAGCAGATGACCGACCTGATCCCGGCCCGCTTTGTGATGCTTCACAAGGCGGGCTGGTTGTTTTGAGAGGATTGCATTTGCAGATGAATCTATTCTCCCGCCCACAAAAACCAGCTCACCTCTCCTGTGCTGGCCAGCTCCTGCCAGCCCCGCGACGCAGGTAACTCCCTGCTTCTCAGCAAACTCTGCCTGATCAGGTTGAACTCTTCCCCCGGCACTCCCGGCCAGGCGCTCTCTTCCCGGCTGAACATCACCAGCACAGGGGCCTTCCCCAATGCGGCGGGTTTGGTGCCACCTGCCAGCCATTCCAGCACCTCGCGGGCATGGATGGACGGGGTTCTCGACATTTTGCTGCTGATCAACGGCAGGTCAAGGGCCAGGGCTGCCTGCAGGCACTTCTGCTCCCAGGCATTGGTGGGGTCAAGCGTGAGCTGCGGATCTTCTGAACCAACATGGTACCAGGGCAAGGGCAGTATAGCCTGCGCTTCCGGCGGAATTTGTCCGGCCAAGGGTGCCAGCCAGGCAGTATTGGCAAATGGGTCGGGGGCCAAATGCTGCCTCAGCAGGCGAATTTGGCCCCAGGTGTCAGTGACAAGCGGTACAAGCAAGGCAATCATCAGCCATTTTCCCCACCACTGCCCCTGCTGTCGCCAAAGGCGTTCCCAGAGCAGGGCCGCCCCGATATTCGCCCCCAGGAAAGCTGGCCAGGCAAGCCGGCCTAAACAGCGAAACTGCGTTGGTGCATCGCTGAGCAGTCGCATCCATTTGAACGGGTGGAGCCAGTTGTCAAAATTCACGGTTCCGCCGAAGGATTTTACATATTCGCCCAGGCCCAGCACCAGACAAGCCAGCCCGGAGATCACCAGAGCCCTGGCCCATGTTGGGCGCGGCACCTCCATTCGCCGCTGCCATACCAGCAACAACCCCGCGACCATCGTCCAAATGGCAAATCCCCCGAAATACACATGGTTTTCAATGTCCATAAACCCTTGATAGCCAGGAATGGAGGGGAGTGGCAAATGGGCATAGGCCTTCCAGAGTCCGTCGGGGTTGAGGTTCCAGACAGTCCAGTTGTACCCCTGTGCCTGGGCGGGCCGCAGGTCGAAAAAGGGGTCGGTTAGGCGAATCCAGCCAAGCAGCAACCCGGCGGCAAGGGCGGGCAGGACCAGCGCAAGCGCGATTTTCCGAAGACTTCCGCGCCCATTTTTTTTGTTGATCCAGGCCTGCACCAGCATCCATACGCCGAGCATCATGGCCAGCATCGGGAGGTAGTAGAGGTGAAGGCTGCCAGCCATCACCAGCCAAAGGAGCAGGACCAGGGTCCAGCTCGCTCGTTGCCATGCCTTGCGGCTTTCTTCCCAATTCAGCAATATCAGCCACAGGCCCGGGATCACCCAACTGAGTGACAGGTTAAAATGCCCGATGAATAAGCGGAGGCTCTGCGGCCCAGCCCAGGGCCAGCAAAGGGCAAGCAGGAGGGCCAGCCAGGCAGAAACCCCCAACCTGCGCAGCAGGGCAAAGAGAAAGCCACTGCTCAGTGCCATGCTTAGGAGCAGAAAGAGGTGAAACCCGGGACCAGCGAGCCATTCTGCGGAAACGCCCATCCAGCGAAGCTGCCGGAAACCGAGGGCCAGCAGCGGGGTGGCATCGGTGTACCAGAGGCTTTCGCCGTGGGGGTGGTTCATGGCATCGAAGGCCCAGGGCGAATCAGGCATTCGCTCGAGGTAGGCACGGAGGGTAAAGAGGTTTTTGAGGCCGTCGCCTTTGTCTGCAAACACGAGCCGCTGCTCCGGAAGCCAGGTATCAGAAAACAGCAACAGGGCCAGCAGGGCCTGAAGCAGAAACGCATGGACAGCCCCCGGCTTACAAGCGAGAAAGATGGGGTTCAGCCGGGCTAAGCGGGAAGCCAAAGGGCCTTTATTTGTGGTTGTGATAATCAATATGCACCTCCACACGGCGGTTTTTGGCCCGGCCTTCTGTGTTGGTGGCTTTGACAGCAGGAAGCCGGTAGCCAAATCCCATGCTGTAGATGCGGTCGAGGGAAATGCCGTTGGCGATGAGATAGGCCTGGACCATCTGGGCCCTGAGGTCGGAGAGCTCCTGGATGCGGGAGAGGGAGCCAACATCGTCGGAGTGGCCAAATACATTAACCACAAGCTCGGGGTGGGCTTTCATGAGGCGAATAAGGCGATCGAGCTCCCGGACATTTTCCGGGCTGAGTCCTACTTCCTGCGGGCCAAAGTAGATCGTGGAAAGCTTGGTGTCCAGTTCTTCAGCCGCCCCGCGGGAAGCGCCGAGGCTGTCTTCTTCTGTGGTTGGGAGACTGTTAAAATCGGGCTGGGCCACAGCGGGCAGCACCAGGAAACAAGCAAACAACAAAGCGAGCAAGCGAGCCATTCGGCGAGAAATTGTTCGTGGAGAGAGTGGAAAAGAGAAAGCCTGACAATCAGGTGAAAGGAGGTTGCGGAAGATGGGCGAATATAGGAATTTCCGGTTAATTTGGCCCAAAATCCCCGATTTGCTTCTTCCGGTTAATTGTAATGTTATGCTCACCATCCAGGGTTTTACCTTCAATGCCTACCAGGAAAATACCTGGGTTATCTCCGATGAGTCCGGCGAATGCGTCCTGATTGATCCCGGATGCCATTCTGCTACGGAGCAGCGCCAGCTCCAACAGTATGTAGCAGACCACCAGCTTACCCCCGTTTTGCTGCTCAATACCCATGGCCACATCGACCACATGCTTGGCAATGCCTGGGCTGTGAACACCTTTCACATTCCATTCCACACCCATCGGCTCGTCGTAAATGAGCTGGAAGCGGCCCCCGCCTGGGGCAGCATGATGGGCCTCCACGTGGCCCCCTCACCTCTGCCTGATCATTTTATCAGCGACGGCGATACCGTGACCTTCGGCTCTCAGCGCCTTGAAGTGCTCTTCACCCCTGGCCACTCCGCCGGGCACATCAGCTTTTTTCACCGCGAAGAAAGCCATCTGTTTTCTGGAGATGTGCTGTTCCAGCAAAGCATTGGCCGAACCGACCTCCCCGGCGGCGATTACCTCACCCTCATGAACACAATCGCCGACCGCCTTTTTCCGCTTGGCGACAAGGTTGTCGTGTATCCCGGCCACGGGCCCACCACCACAATCGGTGCCGAAAGGGCCACCAACCCCTTCCTTCGCGAGTACTTCGACCGCCATCGTCCCTGACTTTTTGCCCTGCTCGCCACGCAGTAAAATCCTGTTTTCCTCTGCAGAAAAATCATCTTCCCCGCCCGGCTGCCACGCTACCTTGACCTCATCAACCCGGATGCCTTCGTCATGGGTTTTACCCTTCAACTCCATTTGCCGTGGCACAAGTCAAGTACGTTTACACCTTCGGCGACCAACACTCCGAAGGAAATGCCTCCCTCAAAAACCTGCTCGGAGGGAAAGGTGCCAACCTCGCTGAAATGAGCCTGCTCGGAATTCCGGTTCCGCCCGGATTCACCATCACCACCGAGGCTTGCACCCATTTTTACCAGCAAGGCCGTGATCAACTCATTGAGGCACTGAAAGACCAGGTGGCAGCCGGGGTCCGGCATGTGGAGAATATCATGGGAAATGCCTTCGGCGATCCTGCCAACCCCTGTCTGCTCTCTGTCCGTTCGGGTGCCAGGGTCTCGATGCCCGGCATGATGGACACCGTGCTCAACCTCGGCCTCAACGACGCTGTTGTGGAAGGTTTGGCCAATAAATCCAACAACCCACGCATGGCCTGGGACTCCTATCGCCGCTTCGTGCAAATGTATGGCGATGTTGTCCTGGACATGAAGCCCGAAAACAAGGAAGACCTCGATCCCTTCGAAGTTATCATCGATGAAATGAAGGAAGCCCGTGGCGTTCAGGATGATACGGAGCTGACAGTCGAAGACCTGAAGGAGCTGGTTCGCCACTTCAAAGCCGAAATTGCCCGAAACAAAGGTGTTGCCTTCCCCGACGATCCTGCAGAGCAGTTGTGGGGCGCTGTGCTGGCTGTGTTCAACAGCTGGATGAACCCCAGGGCCAAGACCTATCGCGCCCTGAACCACATCCCGGAAGAATGGGGAACTGCAGTCAATGTGCAGGCCATGGTGTTTGGCAACATGGGCGGAAACTCTGCCACCGGCGTTGCCTTTACCCGCGACCCGGCCACCGGCGAGGATCAGTTCATGGGCGAATACCTCATCAATGCCCAGGGCGAAGACGTCGTGGCGGGCACCCGCACCCCTCAGCAAATTACCCTCATCGGTTCCCAGCGCTGGGCTACCCTTGCCGGTGTTTCAGAACAGGAACGCGCAGCGCGGTACCCCTCCCTCGAAGAATACCTGCCTGAGATGTACCGCCAGCTCAACGACATCCAGCAGCGCCTCGAAGAGCACTACAACGACATGCAGGACCTGGAATTCACCATCCAGGAAGGCCGCCTCTGGCTGCTGCAAACCCGAAACGGCAAACGCACCGGTGCCGCCATGGTGCGCATCGCGATGGACATGGTGGAGCAGGGAAATCTCAGCGGCGAAGCCGCCCTGCTGCGCATGGATCCCAACAAGCTCGATGAGCTTCTGCACGACGTGTTCGACAAAAACGCCCTGGCAGCAGCCCAGGACATTGCCAAGGGCCTGCCAGCCTCTCCGGGTGCCGCCACCGGCCAGCTGGTCTTCTTCGCCGAAGATGCCGCCGAATGGGCCGCCCAGGGAAAGCAGGTCATCCTCGCCAGGGTGGAAACTTCCCCTGAAGACATCCAGGGAATGAACGCCGCTGCCGGGATCCTCACAGCCAGAGGTGGCATGACCTCCCACGCCGCAGTCGTGGCCAGAGGCATGGGCAAATGCTGTGTCTCAGGCGCTGGTTCCATCAAAATTGACTACAAAAACAGAACCCTCTCTGCCGGAAGTCTCACCCTCCGGGAAGGAGACTGGGTATCCATCAACGGATCCGACGGTAAGGTCTATCAGGGCAAAGTGGCCACCCGCCATGCCGAACTGAGCGGCGACTTCGCCAAACTCATGGACCTCACCGCCCGCTATGCCCGTATGAAGGTCCGTGCCAATGCCGACACCCCCGAAGATGCCCGCATTGCCCTCGGCTTCGGAGCCCATGGAATTGGCCTTTGCCGAACCGAGCACATGTTTTTCCTGAGCGACCGCATCCTCGCCATCCGCGAAATGATCCTGGCCCACGACCTGGTAGGGCGGCAAAAAGCCCTCGACAAACTCCTGCCCATGCAGCGCAAGGATTTTGAAGGCATTTTTGAAGTGATGCACGGCGAGGACAGGCCCACCACCATACGCCTGCTCGACCCGCCCCTCCACGAGTTTCTGCCGAAAGAAGAGGCCATGCAAAAGGAAATGGCCCTCAGCCTGGGAGTTTCTGTCGAAGCGGTGAAGGCAAAAGTGGAAGAACTCTCCGAAATCAACCCCATGCTCGGTCTCAGGGGCTGCCGCGTCGGGAACCTGTACCCGGAAATCACGGTCATGCAAACCCGCGCCATCATCGAGGCTGCTCTCAACCTCAAGCGCGACAAAGGCATCGAAACAGTTCCTGAAATCATGGTGCCGCTCGTGGGGGCCGCTGCTGAATTTATCCTGCAGCGGGAAGTGATCGACAGGACTGCCCGTGAGGTCTTTGCCGAATATGGCGATGAGGTCGAATACAAGGTTGGTACCATGATCGAAGTGCCAAGGGCCGCGCTCACAGCGGATGAAATTGGCCGCCACGCCGACTTCTTCTCCTTCGGCACCAACGACCTGACTCAGCTCACGTTTGGCTTCTCGAGGGACGACACCGAAGACTTTATGCCAGTGTACTGCCAGAAGGGAATCCTGCCAAAAGATCCTTTCCAGTCGCTCGACCGCAAAGGCGTTGGCAAACTGGTGGAAATGGGCACCCAACTGGGCCGCGAGGCGCATCCGGGGCTCAAGGTGGGAATTTGCGGAGAGCACGGCGGCGATCCCGATTCCATCGAATTCTGCAACGACACCGGTCTCGACTACGTGAGCTGCTCCCCCTACCGGATTCCCATCGCCAGGCTGGTGGCAGCCCAAAGCCAGATCAAGCACGAACTCGTCCGCTGATCCGGCTGAGAGACCGATGCGGTAAGTAAAACCGCTTCAGAAGGCCAGACTGGAGGCAACACCGCCCCAGCCTGGCATCTATCTTTTTCCTCTGTCCTCTGTCTTCTCAAAACGACCACCTCAGCTGCAGCTTCACCTCGGTGCGCCGCTGAACGCCGATTTCCTCCAGGCCGGTGCCGTAGGAGCAGTTGGCGATCCATTCAGTTCCGGCGGGCAGCCCGGGCCCGGCAGGCTCCGCCGCCTCGTAGGTGCAGGCACCCAGCAGCCGGGTTTGGGCAACCCTGGCCCAGAATTCCCAGCCACCGCCCAGCTTTCCGTTCAGGATCACATACCAGCGGGTTCCCTGCCGGTAATAGGGAGGAATGGAAAAAAAGCCCAGAATATCGTTTTCATAGGCATAAATCCGGGCGTCGTAGTTGTCGATGTCAAACACTGCGAAACGCCCCGTGAGCTTCCAGCGAAAGCCATATTTCCAGCTAATGTCCTGATAAAGAAGCCACCCGAAGCTGTCGCTTTCGCCTTCTTCGCGAAACCGCGAAGCCTCCAGGCGGGTCCTCAGGCTGATGGAGCGGTCAATGTTGGTTTGAAAATGTATGCGGAACTGGTCGCGCTGAATGCTGACCGGGGAGCCAATCACAGCTCCTGCCTCGCTGCTGGGGTCACGCTCACTCTCTTCGGTCCTGAAGCGCAAATACACCGAGGTGTTGCGGTTCCAGCGATACTGAAGCTGGGCCATCCACTCCTGCCCGCGGCTGGGATAGCTCAGCCGGAAGCGATGCCAGGCCGACTGGTACAGGTCCACATAGGTCTGGAACTCCCAGTTGTAATTGGGCACCAGCTTAAGGCCCATGTACACCCCGCTTTCATTCTGGGCGTTCAGGGGTCGTTCGCCAAACACATAGGCAAAGGGAGAAAAGAAGGCTTTGTCGAAATGGCGAATGCCCAGCGAAGCATCCAGCGTGGGGGCCAGGCTGCTCATCAGGCTGGCGGTTCCGGCGAAGGCTCCGCTGCGGTCGCGGGCCACTTCGCCAAACACATTCACATTTCCCCGAACCCAGTCCCAGTCCAGCCCGGTCACATGGTGGCGGTCGCCGCGAAAGGCAAAAGTTTGGTAGGCTGCGTTCCCGGGAGTCAGCGCCGCGTCATAGGCGAGCTGAACATGGGTAACGCCGCCGCGAAAGGTCCCCCTGGCAAAAGCCGCCCTTCCTCCCAGCACCTGCTCGCCAATGGTTTTGCGGCTGGCCAGTTCGGAGCTTGTTCTGTGCAATCCGCTGATTTGCAGGTTCCCTGTGGCAAGGACCTCATCATCAAGGGTATCAGCGACCTGCACGCTCGCATCCCGCAAGGCCCGGGAGGCGAAGGCTGTCAGTTCCCAGTTGCCAAGTCCGTAGGTGGCGGCAGCCCCACGGAAAAACTGGTTTTCGTTCACCGACTGATAAGGCTTTACCCCAAAGGATGGCATTTTCAATCCGCTGATGACCTGCGCGCCTTTGCCAAATCCAAGCCCCCTCGAAAGCACCAGCCCCTGCCCCGCCTGGATGGTGTAATCGCCGATGACAAGCCGTTTCAGGTGGCCGAAATCCTGCAGCGCCAGGTGAGCAGAGAGAAAATCGTAGCCAAACTGGCGGTTGGCAGGGTTCCAGGCAAATGCTTCTCCCGGGTCGTTTTCGCCGGTGATGCCGATGCTGAGGTAATTTCCCATTCTTGCCCGCACCCGTGTGTAATGCCGCAAGGGCGACCCCGCATAACGGCTGCTGAGCAAGGTGTCCTGGCCTGTCACGTTTCCGCCATCATCCAACACCGGCCTGAAAGCCGTATCAGGTGCTGTGTAGCCACGCTGTTCCTCCACCACAAACGAGGTTCGCTGCAGCCATTCATATTCAAGGCCTGCAAGGGCTTCCCGGAAAGAAGGCCCCCGCGGAAACTTCGCTCCGGGGTCCAGGTCCTTGGACCCTGATTTTTCCACCACCACATACGGCAGCCACACCCTGATAAAAGCAAGGGTGTAGCCTTCCACGGCCTGTAATTCATAAATGCTGGTGAGATTCCCGAAGCGCTCGCGGTGGTGAATGAGGCGCTGAGCCTGAATGGCCGTCATCTCCGGGAGCTGGAGAAGCTGGTCAAACGTGGCGGTGTTCAGGTCGAGGCGCTGGTTGGCGAACTGCTCGAGGGGCTCCAGAAAATCGCTGTAGTCCACCTGCTCATCGATGCCGGCATTGAGAATGAGGTCTTCTACCGCCTCTTCGAGGGGAGCGGTGGGCAGGCTCAGGCTGTCGGTTTGGGCACTGAGCCTGGCGAAGCAGCCAACTGCCAGGAGCAGCAGGCAGTTAGTCGGGTTGAGAAGCCAGCGCATAACGAAGGGCAAGGTGAGGGGTGAGGCCGAGCAGGGGTTGGTATTCAGTGGCAAAATCGAAGTGCAGGCGATCCAGGCGAAGGCCGATGCCGCCGGATACCCCCGCGGGCTGACTGCGCGCTCCCATCCGGAAGGTGAGGCGGTCGCCGGGGCGGTATTCCAGCCCTCCGCGCAGGCCGGGCCTGAAGCCGAGCTCCTGGCTCACATCCGCCAGGAGGGTAACCTGCTCACTGGCTTTGTAGGCTATGCCGGCCTGGAGCAGGGTGGGCAGCGGACTGCTTTCCCCCAGTTGGCGAAGACTGGCCTGGCTGAGGTTCACGGCAAATGCGCCGAGGGCGAGATCGTCGGTGATGTCCACATGGATCCCGGCATCCACATAGAGGCTGTTGCCGTTGCCAAGGCCGGGAATTGTCATCTGGTACCAACTTACTCCGCTGCCGATGCGAAAGCCTTTCAGTGGTTCAATGGCGTAGGTCAGGCCATAGCGGCCTTCGCCATAGTTACCAAGGCCCATCCAAGCGGCCCGCACCCCGATGGCCTGGGTTTCGCCGAGGCCGAGCAATGCTCCCGCCTGGGCAGCTGTAAATTCATTCATCGCGAAGCGCTGCTCGGCGTGCGTTCCCACCGTGAGGCCTTCGATGCCGATCATCCCGGCAGGGTTGCCAAACAAACTCCAGAATTCCCCCTGCTGCCCGGCCTGGGCACGGGCGGTTCCCGCAGCACCAGCCCCGGCACTCGACCATAAGCCCGGCTGGCCATTTGCCGCCAGAGCCGAAAATCCCAGTAAAAGCAGCCAAAAACAGCGTAATCCTGCATTCATAGGCAACATTGTTGGTGCAGCATCCCTCCCGGAAGCCTCGTAAAGGAAAGAAGAATCTATGTAACATCCATCTGAAAACGGTCGTTGTACATCCTTCTCTTAGCCGTTTTTTGCGTCCTCATTTGCAACTACCCCTATGCAAGACCCCCGCTTTCCGGAGACCCTTGAATATCTTTTTCGCCTGCTCCCTATGTTCCAACGGGATGGAAAATCTGCCTATAAAAAAGATTTGACAAATACCCGTGAGCTGTGCTGGGTCCTCGGATTGCCTCAATGGCGCATCAAAACCATTCACATCGCCGGTACGAACGGCAAGGGCTCGGTTTCTTCCATGCTGGCCAGTGTGCTGCAGGAGGCAGGCTATAAAACTGGTCTTTACACTTCGCCCCACCTCATCAGCTTCACAGAGCGCATTCGCATCAACGGCAAGGCTATTCCCCAGCGAAATGTGGTGGAGTTTGTGGATCAGATGAAGCCGTTCATTGAGCGGGTGCGTCCCAGCTTTTTTGAGCTGACAGTGGCCATGGCCTTTCAGCATTTTGCCGACGAAGAAGTGGACATCGCCATCATTGAAACGGGGATGGGGGGCCGCCTCGACAGCACCAATGTAATTCGACCCGAAATTTGCGCTGTCACCAACATCTCCTACGACCACATGGAGTTTTTGGGCGACACCCTCGCGGCCATTGCCGGGGAAAAAGCCGGGATCATCAAAGCCTATACACCCCTCATTGTAGGGAAGCGCCACCCGGAAACCGACCCTGTTTTTGAAGAAAAAAGCGAGGAAGTCGAAGCACCCCTGTGGTTTGCAGAGGATCGCTTCGAGGCCCGGGTCCTTCAGTCGGGCTGGCAGGGCCAGCGCATCGCGCTGCTCGACCGCGAGCAGGACGAAGAAACAACCTGGGAGCTTGATTTGCCAGGCATTTACCAGCAGGAAAATCTCCAGACCGTGATGCAGGTTCTCTGGGCGCTGGAGGAAGACGGCTGGAATTTTGACGAAAAACACATTCAAAAAGGACTGTCCCGGGTTCGGAAAAACACCGGACTGCGCGGCAGAATGGAGCAATTAGCCGAACAACCTCTCACCCTGTGTGATGTGGGCCATAATGAGGCTGGTATTCGCCAGGTGCTGGCACAGCTCAGCCAGTTTGAGAGCAGGCATCTGCACTTCGTGTGGGGCATGGTTTCCGACAAGGACCACGCAAAAGTGCTGGCCATGCTTCCAAAGGAGGCCAGTTATTATTGGGTTTGCCCGGCGATTCCGCGCGGGTTGCCCGTTGAAGACATGAAAGCCAAGGCCACTGAGGCAGGCCTGGCTGGAGAAGCCTGGCCCACGGTAGCCAAAGGCGTGGAAGCAGCCCGGGCCGCAGCCGGTCCCGGCGAAGTCGTGTTCATTGGCGGCAGCACCTTTGTGGTGGCCGACGCCTTGCAGGGCTTTACAGAAGAACGAACAGAAGCCCAAAACCAGCGGGCGGAAGTTGGGTGAGAGGGTGAGGAGCCTGAGTGCGTGTGCGGGAATTGGGTCAATGAGCTCGTCCCTACGTCATCCTGAGCAGACCGTCATCGCGTCATCCTGAGCAAGCCTGTAGGCCGTCATCGCGTCATCCTGAGCAGGCCTTTAGGCCGTCGCCGAAGGAGGACGCCCTGTTGTCATGGTTCGGCGACGGCTGAAGCAGCCTGCTCACCATGACTAAGCGGCTTCGCCGCACAGCCCCCGGCGGGGGCGCTATGTTAATAGCACGGAACCCAACATATTTTTTCCCCACCCGGCGGCCTTGAGGTCGCCGGAAGATCCACAAAAATAGGCAAGCCGACGGCTATTAACATGCCGCACCTACGGTGCTGGGAGCGGCGAAGCCGCCTCCCAAAATCCCCCTGCAGCGAAGGCCAGGCGCGCGGGCGAGGGGGACACAGGGGGTGACAAGACAGGAAATTTTCAATTCAAAAGTCTTTCTTCGATCCATCCAAGCACCCGGGCCCGCACATTCTCTATCGAATTCATTACCTCCTCATCGGAAAAGCGAAGAACAGTAAATCCAACCTCCTCAAGATGCTGCTGCCGGATAAGATCGCGCTCCCACACTTCATCGAAATGATGCGAATACCCATCGACCTCAATGACCAGCATCAGCTCTTTGGAGAAAAAGTCCACGATGTAATTCAGAACCGGACGCTGCCGGATGAACTTATATCCGGTTCCTTCGCCCTTCAAAACCTGGTACCATAAACAGGCTTCTGCTTTGGTGGGCTGCCGACGCATTTCACTGGCAAGTTCCTTGAGGCTGGGGTTATAATGCCAATAGTTTTCCTTCGAAGCTTTGGAACGCATAGACAGATGGTGAATGACCAATGAAAAATACGAGTTCATTCTCACTTTTCAGCCTGGAACACCCCCCAGCCCCCCTCCCGGGCGTCAAAGCCCGCCCTCAGGGGGGTGAAGAAAGGCTGTGCCTCCAGTCTCGCTTCTCGCAGCGAAGCGGTCTGACCTCTCTCAGCGCATCAGTCTGACTTCTCGCTTCTCAAACTGGTGCAACAGGTCGGGAATTTCGCAGGAAAGGAGTAAGTTCTGAGCCTAAATGCTCCGGAACGTCATGACTACTACCCGCCGAACCTTTCTTCGCCGAGCCGCCCTTGCTTCAGGTGGCTTGCTGGCTGCGCCAGCTTTGCTGGCAAAACGCAATGGTGCCTGGGCCAGCGACCAGCTTCGCGTAGGCCTCATCGGCTGCCGGAGCATGGGCTTTGGCGACCTCGTCAATTGCCTGAAGCAGGAAGGCGTAGTTTGCGGCGGGCTTTGCGATGTGGATGAAGAAGTCCTGAACAACCGCGCCGCTGATGTGGAGCGTGATTTTGGCACCAAACCTCCGCTCTACCGGGATTTTCGCAAGATGCTCGAAGATCCTGACCTCGACGCCGTGGTGATTGGAACTCCAGACCACTGGCATTGCCTGGCCACCGTCCTGGCCTGCGAAGCGGGAAAAGCTGTGTATGTAGAAAAGCCTGTGGCCAACTCCATCGGCGAAGCTGAGGCCATGGTGGCGGCAACCCGCCGCAACAAAACCATCGTGCAGGTGGGCCAGCAGCAGCGCAGCGGCCAGATGTGGCAGGAAGTCGTGGCTTATGTCCAGGCTGGCAGCCTTGGCCCTATCCGCCGCGTGATGGTATGGGGCAATTTCCCTTACGGCATGGGCAACCCGCGCATCGCCGACACCCAGCCCCCGGCTCATCTTGATTATGCCATGTGGCTCGGCCCTGCTGCAGATCTTCCCTACAATGCCAACCGCCTCCACGGCGCATGGCGCCATACCTGGGCCTTTGGCGGCGGCCTCGTCACCGACTGGGGCGTCCACCTCCTCGACGTGGTGCTCTGGGCCATGGGGCCCACCATTCCGAAAAAAGTATTTGCCGCAGGCGGCATTCTCCAGTCTCAGGATCGCCTCATCGAAACACCCGATACCCTCGACGTGACCTGGGACATGGGCTCCTATCTCCTCACCTGGTCACACAATGCGGGCAGTTCGCAGGGGCAGTTTGGCAAAAATTACGGCATCGCTTTCCAGGGAACCGAAGGAACGCTGGTAGTGAACCGCCAGGGCTGGGAGGTGCTGGGCAAAGCCACCGGCGATTCCCAGGAAGTGCTCAAGCCTCACGTGCCTGGCCTGGACGCAGATCATTTGCCCCACGCCGCCGATTTTATACAGGCTATCAGGGCGGGCAGGGACCCCATTTGTCCCATCGAAAAAGGCCGCGATGCTGCTGTGCTTGCCCAGTATGCCGTGCTGGCACATCGCTCGGGCAAAACCCTCTATCCTGCCAGTCAACCCGCCGATTTTTCTGACATGCCGGATGTTCATCGCCTTGTGATGCCAGCCTATCACCATGGCTGGGCACTGCCCAGAGGCTGAGGTATCCCGGTTATTCCTTTTTCTTTGCTAGCTCATTCACCACATCGTTTTTCATATGAAATCCACCCTTTGCTTAATTGCCCTGCCGCTGCTGGCAATGGCCTGCAACGAACCTGCCGCGCAAGAGCCTCCGGCCTTCCCCACCACCGGGAGCGTGGAACGGCTGGATCCTGCCATGGATGCCATTGTAGCTCAGGATGCCACCATCGAAGTGCTGACAGACAGTTTTATCTGGTCGGAAGGTCCAGTGTGGATTGGCGGTGCCGAAGATGGCTTTGTGGCTTTCTCCGACGTTCCGGCAAATGAAGTGTTCAAATGGAACGAAGCCGATGGCAAGACCAGCTACCTGAAGCCCAGCGGATACACGGGCCCCGACCGCCCCGAAAGCATGGAAGGGGCAAATGGCCTGTTGCTTGATGCCGAGGGCCGCCTTGTTATTTGCCAGCATGGCGACCGCCGGATCGCCCGGATGACAGCCCCCATCTCTGCACCCGCTTCTACCTTTGAAACCCTGGCCGATAGCTTTGAAGGAAAGCGGTTTAACAGCCCGAACGACGCCTGTTATGATGCCCAGGGCAATCTGTATTTCACTGACCCTCCTTATGGCCTGCCGCTGGGTCCCGATGACACCTTGAACCGGGAAATTCCCTTCTCCGGCGTGTATCGCCTGGCGCCAGACGGCACTGTGACCCTGATCGATTCGACCATGACCCGGCCCAACGGCATTGCTTTATCGCCCAATGGACAGACCCTTTATGTGGCCAACTCAGACCCGGCCGCACCCATGCTGAAGGCTTTTGCCCGCCAGGCCGACGGTACTTTTGGAGAGGGAACCATGTTTTTCGACACCAAAGCATTGACGGGAGAAGGTCTTCCCGATGGCCTCCGGGCGTTGAGCGACGGCCACCTCGTGGCAACTGGGCCAGGCGGCGTGATGGTCATTTCGCCGGAAGGCAGGCTCCTCGGTCGGGTTCTGACAGGAGAAGCCACAGCAAATTGCACCGTGGGTGCGGATGGCTACTTATACATGACCGCCCACATGTTTTTGATGAGAATCAAGTTGATGAAATTTTGAAAAAGGCTGAGCCTCAAATTGGCCTGGGGTAATGTTGCCTGGTGAATAAATCTGAGATGAAGAAAAATGTATGTTGCTGGCTGCTGCTATTGCTATGCAGCCCGTTGATGACGGTTGGGCAAACGACTACGCCCTTTTCCCGTGGGGTAAATCTCACGGGTTGGTTCCAGGCGGGGAGCGTGCGCCAGGTGCAGGTGACGAAATACACCTTTGAGGATTTTCAGCAGATCCAGAGCCTGGGCTGCGACGTCATTCGCCTGCCGATCAATCTTCATTTCATGACAAGCGGTGCGCCGGATTATCAGGTAGATCCCTTGTTGTTCACTTTTCTGGATCAGCCGGTGGCCTGGGCAGAGCAATTAGGCCTTCACCTCATTCTCGACAACCACACCTTCGACCCTAATACCAACACTGATCCCAATGTAGGCAGCATCCTGGCCAAGGTCTGGAAGCAGGTAGCGGAGCATTACAAGGACGGCCCCGCCAATCTGTATTACGAAATCCTCAATGAGCCCCACGGCATTTCGGACGCTCTCTGGGGTAGCATCCAGGGGCGTGTCATCGATTCAATCCGGACAGTGGACACCACCCACACCCTGATTGTGGGTGGCTCGGGCTACAATGGTTACAACAACCTCGCCCCGCTGCCAGTGTATCCCGACGACAAGCTCATTTACACCTTTCACTTCTACGACCCCTTCATTTTCACCCACCAGGGAGCGGGCTGGGTGCAGCCTTCGATGGAGCCGCTGGCGGGAGTGCCGTTTCCCCATGACCCGGCGAGAATGCCGCCGGTGCCGCCCTCCCTTGCCGGAAGCTGGATTGCCAGCGGTATGCAAAACTATGGCGTGGACGGCACCATCCAGAAGGTGCAGCAATTGATCGACATTGCCGACCAGTTTCGCCAAAGCCGCCAGGTGCCCGTTTTTTGTGGCGAACTGGGCGTTTACATCCCCAACAGCCCGGCAGCAGACCGCGTGGCCTGGTACCAGGTTGTGCGCACCTACCTCGAAAGCAAAAACATCGCCTGGACCACCTGGGACTACCACGGAGGTTTCGGGTTATTTGAGCCGGGCGGGAACGATTTATTTAACCACGACCTCAACCTGCCCCTGATCCAGGCTCTTGGGTTAACCGTTCCGCTACAAACTCCCTATCTGCAATTACCAGACACTGAAGGCCGTGTGATTTATGACGACTACCTCGGGCCCGGCATTGTGGAAAGCAGCTTCGGCGGTGGCCTCCTTGATTATTACTCCCCCGACCAGCCCAACCAGGGGGAGTTTGTCATTCGCTGGCAGGGCCCGATGCAGTATGAAACCATCGGGCTGGACTTTGTGCCCAACCGCGATTTCAGCCAGCTGGTGGCGCAGGGCTATGCCCTCGATCTCATGATCCGCAGCGACAGGCCCGGAACCAGTTTCGACATTCGCTTTCTCGACACCAAAACAACAGACCCCAACGATCACCCCTGGCGGATGCGGGTCACAGTCAATGAAAGCCTCGCCACCTGGGACCGGCGCTGGCAGGCTGTCCGGGTGCCGCTGAGCAGCTTTGTGGAGCATGGTTCCTGGGACAACAACACGTGGCACCAGCCCGAAGGAAAATTTGACTGGAGCGATGTGGACCGCCTGGAGATTGTGGCCGAACAACTGAGCCTGAACGATGGCACCATCTGGCTGGATCAGATTGTGCTGAGCAACCAGGACACCTCGGCTGTCAGGGATACTTCTGCATTCAGCACGGCCCTGGACCCCGGGCAGGAGGCCCTCAGCATCTGGGCTTTCCCCAATCCTGCCGATGAATTTCTGACCCTGGAAACTGACTCGCCGGAACTCCTCCGGCTGCAGGTCATGGACGGGCTCGGCAGGGTGATCGTGGATACCGAGCTGCGCACCCACCTTGTGCTGCCCGTGGCAACCTGGCCATCGGGGCTGTATGTGCTCCGGGTTACCGGTGCCGGTCAGCGATCGTGGAGCCGGAAAATCTGGCGGCAAGGAGATAATTAACCAGGCGTTTCAGCACCCGATTGATTCACACACCATGTCGGGAGAAATGCCCGAGCTGTCGATCCGCGACAAATAGCGGCTGGGCTGGGTGTTGCCGGTTAGCACCAGGCAGGTGTCGATGCCAAATTTATTGCCCCCCAGGATGTCTGTCTGGAGCGTATCGCCCACCATGAGGATGTCCCGCTTTTCGATGGGGCCGTGCATTTGAATGTGCTCAAAGGCGAATTGAAAGATCTGGGTATCAGGTTTTCCGAACCGGATGAATGTCTTTTGCGCGATGCCTTCAAGCATATTGGCCAGTCCCCCAACGGCAATGGCTAATTCCGTCTCCGACACCGGGTAGGTGAGATCGGTGTTGGCCACAATGACTGGCATGTTTTGTTTGCGAAGGAGGTTCACAGCCTTGTTGAGGTCTTGCGTCCAGTCGAAGCCCTCATCATCAAGCAGAACGAAGGCGTTGATATCTTCCACATGGTCGAGGTCGAGGTCGCGAATGGAAATGGTGTGAACCCCCTGGGTTTCGACATAGTGAGCCGAGGCGTCGGTGCCGAGGTAGGCCACAGTGCCGCCATCGACCTTGGCGTGGAGGAAGTCGAGGGCCAGCATGCCGGAGGAGATGATGCGGTCTGGGGTGATGGCGTACAGGCCGCGGCGAACATACTGCTCGGCGAGCTCTTCGGGGCTGCGGGAGGCGTCGTTGGTGAGGATGTAGTGCTCTATCTGGTGGGTTTGCAGGAAGTCAAAGGTTTCAGTGATTCCTGGCACCAGGCCCCGGGAGTTTTTCAGCACCCCGTAGGCATCGAAAAAAATGGCTTTATACTTCAGGGCAATGGAACGGAAGCTTACAGGTTGCATGCACGCAGGAGTTGTGTGGCGTCAAACACCTCGTCGAGGCGGGGTAGGTAGGTTTGGAAGGCCTCCCGTTGAAGACGCTGGGCGTAGTTGGGGTGAAAGAAGTAGTTGCCGTACTTGACGACATACTGAAGGATAAAGAAGCGAAAAGCTGGTTGAATGAAGCGGATTTCAGTTTCAGTTAGCGGAAAATTCCGGTGATAATGTTGCAAAAACAGCAAAAACCGGGGTTCCATGAGGGTATCGGGTACATAGCTGAAGGTGGTTTGATCGCCTACATCCGACACCACCCGGCTGAGGAAATAGAAATCCAGCACCCGGGGGGCCATCCGAAACCAGTCGTAGTCCCAGCGGCTGTAGATGCGGCCCCGCTTGCTGAGGGAAAAATTGCCGCTGTTCCAATCGACGAATACGGGTAACTGAATCAGTTCGGGGCTTCCCAGTACTTCAAATTCGCGCAGCAGACGCTCGCACTGTTGCTGGATAAAGCCTGTGTGAGAGCCAAACTCCCGCCTGCCATCGGGGCTGTCTATCCTTTGAAGGAGCTCGTCAATGTCCCAACGCATCGTTTTAGAGGAACTGGGCAGCTCGATGAGCGTGCTGGCGCAAGCCTTGTGAAAGAGGCCAAATTGCGCCCCCAAGCTCACAATGTCGGAGGTATCAAGGCGCCTGGGGAGGCGGCGCATGAACTTAACCGGGCGGTAAAACACCACCCAAACGTCGGTTCCGTTGAGCTGGTGCCGAAAGGTGAACACTTCCCCGTCTTTCATGAGCGAATGACCGATGGTGCGGTCGTAGGGCGGCTGCAGCGAGTGGGCGAGGATGTTAACGATGCGGTGATCCTCCTTAAAGTGCTCGTAGGTGCCGAAGTAGGACAGCTTGGCAATCACGAACTGCTTGCCGAGAAACTGAATTTTATAGACGTGATTAGTCGACACCATGACCGAGATGTCGGTGATGGAAAGCGGCTGTCGGCTGGGATCGTAGGCATGCCAGGCCGCTTCGACGATATCGGAAAAATCTTTCACGGGAAGGTCAGTAAGTACGGGCATCGAAGTGTTTACATAGGGGAGGGATTGCTGGGCCGACGTGCCAGGTACTGCAGCCATACAAGGTAAGTAGTGAAGTGGTGGAAAAACCAGAAAAGGAGGGAAGGGTGCCGTCTCGAAAAATAGAAAAACTCTTCGGTTCCTCTCTCAACTTATGTTGGATTTCCTGAAAAGCTCCCGGATTCCGACCGGTCTCATCCTTCGCGACCTGAGGCCGCCCCTTTCAGGCCTTCTGAAAGCATCTGGTCCTGTAAACACTTGTCAGTGCAACCTCCCTCTGTCATCTCTGCTTCGCCCATTTTCTGCTTGCCTGCGCAATCAGGAAGCCACCAAGGAGGCTGGGCCCCAGCCAGACAAGCAAAGCGGGGAGCATGGAAAGGTTGACGACGGCGAAAGCTGTGAACGTAGAGATATAGGCACCTCCAAACCTGCTCAGGTGATATTGCAGCCAGGGTCTGGATTTGGCTTGTTTGGTGGCGCGGAAGTCTTCCCACGTGAGAAGATGGCAAAAGCTGCCGAATACCAGCAGGATAATGCCCGCCTGGATCTTGGTATTGGGCCCTAAGAGGTACCAAATCGCGGTGGCGATCATGAGGGCGCTTACCGCCATGGTGACCCACATCACGATCTGGTCGGCTGGGGAAGATGGTGCCGCACTTCGCCGCCGGGCACTCCGGTAGCCAGTAAATACCATGTAGCCGCTGAACACCCCGATGGTGGCCAGGAAAACATTTGCCTTCATTACTGCCAGCGGCAAGGCAGAAGCCACTACCGCTGCCATGCACCAGAGGTAGATTCGCCCGCCCAGCACGTGGAGATTACTGCCTTTTTTGCTGAGCATCGGAACCAGCCCGGCCGCCAGGGCCAGAGAACCACCGGCAACATGCAGGGCGAGGAGAGAGGTTTGGATGAGGTCCATGTTGAAAGAGATCATTCGTTAGCAGGATCGGATCGACAAGCGAAGGAAGCGAAGGCAGGACAGAAGCGTAGAATGAATCCGATGAGATGGCCGGGGAGAGGGATGAAGTGTCAGAGGTCAGAAGTCGGAAGTCAGACTGGAGGGTGATGGTTCGTCGACGGGCCAAGGCCCTGCTCACCATGCGGCGTCGCCGCACAGCCCCCGGCGGGGGCGTTATGTTAATAGCATGCAACCCAGCAAGTTCTTCTCCCCATCCGGCGGCCCCGGGGCCGCCGGATGATTTACAAAAAGGGTGAGCCATTGGCTATTAACATGACGCACCTCAGGTGCTGAGACCGGCTTCGCCTCTTGTCTCGCCTCTCGCAGCGAAGCGGTCTGGCTTCTCGCTCTCAATCGGCTTCGCCTCCGGTATGATGCAACAGCGTAAGTACCCGAACGACATGCGAAGGACCATCCCCTAGCTACGACGCATAGTCGATCCCGCAGGTCTGCTATTGCCCTCGAGGATGTCATGCCGAACAAAAAAGTTTTGACGTATATTGTTGGAGCGACAGGCGCAATCACTCAGACGGGATCGCCCTATGACAAAAACATTTGGAACACTTTTTATCCTCACTGGTATTTTTGCAATCGCAGGTGGTTTGTACACTTGGGGAGGCGGGAGTATCTTTTCCCAAACTGAGTTGTCGATAGTATTAATCCCTTGGGCAGACATCATGTTAACCGG
The DNA here is from genome assembly GCA_041741415.1 of Bacteroidia bacterium. GTDB lineage: Bacteria > Bacteroidota > Bacteroidia > J057 > J057 > JANQTF01. Next base: position 20,482 of record JBGSKC010000014.1, read on the forward strand.
CCCTGTTTCATTAGTTAGTGGTTATGGCATTTTAAAAAATCTACATTGGGGCAGAATTTTCGGTTTGCTTACTAGTGGCATTTACATCTCAGGCTCCTTGCTTGTTTTTATCACCGTTGTTTGGAATAAAGATTACTCAGTTTTTCTAATAGTCCCGTCAGTTTCGGGGTTCCTTATCGGGGCTGGTTTCGTTGTCTTTTCATTAAGGGAAAAGACTTTTGTTTGAGAAGTGATAAAAATGAAATCGGTCAACACCTGTAGGGCTAACGCATCTCCAAACCTTGTAATATCTCCTTCCTGAAACTTGCATTTCGTGCAGCTTGTTTTCGCATCCGTTTCATGCTCATTTTCGGGTAGAAAGTTTTCATTGCCTTCAGGAGGTTTAGGGCGGCTTTT
>JBGSKC010000015.1:0-9347 GCA_041741415.1 Bacteroidia bacterium
CCGACTACTGCACCAGAACACCCAAACACACAACCAAATCCGGCTAGCAGCTCACCTTCAATAGCTTACCCTTGCCCGCAGCCTCGCAGAGACACCCAAAATCAACAACTCCGGCCAGGGAGAATCCCGTCAAAACCGATCCGTGATCCTCATCCGTGACCTGCCGCCCTCTGCAACTTCCAGCAATGGCAATCCCACAACACAAACATTGTTATCCCTGTAACAATCAGCCCGGGTATCAAACGCCCTGAACCCCAAAACCTTAGCACGCTAAGTCCCGTCGGTCTCTGCCATCTCTGCCATCTCTGCCATCTCTGTCATAGACTTGCCTTCGCATAGTAAATCTTCAACCCCTGATCCAAAAACTTTCGTTCGTACGCGGTTAATACCTTCGTTTCGGCTGGAAGTTCGTTCTCCCCGTGCAAGTCAAACGACAAAGCCCTGAGCCGCATCCAAGGTTGCTCAACAAACGTCTCCAGTGTATACTGGAACAGCGGTAAATTGTCTGTCTTAAGATGCAAAAAGCCCTCGGAGTGAAGTACCTGCCGATACTTCGGCAAAAAAGTAGGATACACCATCCGGTGCTTAGCCTGGCGCTTCTTTGGAAACGGATCCGGAAAGGTGATCCATAATTCATCAGTTTCGCCAGGAGCAAAAAATTGATCCAGCTCAAACAGGTTCAGGCAGGCAAACGCTACATTGGTTACCCCTCTTTCTGCCGCATGTTGTGCTGCCACCCACAAGCGGTCTGCTTTGATATCGATCCCAATAAACATGGTGTCAGGATATTGAGCAGCCATCGCAATGCTCCACTCGGCCTTACCACAACCCAATTCGAGCACCAATTTCCCGGGCACACCAAGTCTCTCCCGCCATTCGCCGGGCCATTTTGCTTCTCTGCCAAAGCACCGGTCCAGGTCAAAGAACCCGGTTTTCTTCATCATTTTTCTTCGCGACATGATCCCTGCCTGTTTGACTGGTTACACGGGCCGCAAAGCTAGCAAATCCTTCTCAATGGCGCAGCTTATTCGCCGCCTCCGCCGCCTTCTTCCCAGCCACCGCCATCGCGGCCGGATCGCTTCTCGTCTCTATCCTCCTGGTTGATCCGATAGGTCAAACTCAGGTTTAATTGCCTGCGACGCCATTGGAAATCCGACTCGCGGTAAAGGTCTGCCAAGTCAGTGGTGCCTCTCCAGCGGTTGCTGTTAAACAAATCCCGCACACTCAGAGACAAGGTCGCTTTGTCCTGAAGCAAAGGCATCGAAGCACCCAGATCCACACCGTAACGGGCCAGCTGCCTGCCCTGAGGCGTCACGCGGGGAGCGTCATAAGTCCCCGAAACCTGAAAGCGAATGTTTTTGCTCACAGTCATTCTGCTGTTGACACGAGCATTCATCGCCAAAGTTTGTGCGAAAAACGCCTGGTCTTCATATTCTCCACGCGTTTCACTCCCAAACACATTTACATTTCCGCTCACATTCCACCACGAGCTGAGGTCCTGTGAACCTGAAAGTTCTAACCCGATAGATTGATTGACGGCAAGGTTGACAGGAATGAAATAAACAATATTATCCCCGGCATCCAACGTGATTCGCTCAATGACGCCCGTCCTGTAGCGGTAGTATAAGCTGCTCAGCAGGGAGCCTTTGTCCCAATAAGCAAGATACCCCAGCTCAAAAGAATGGGTATATTCCGGGTCGAGGTCAGGATTGCCCGTTCGAAGGTTCCTTGCGTCGGTGAAGCTGGAAAAAGGGAGCAAATCCCTGAATCTGGGTCGGCTCAACCGGCGGCTGTAGCTGAGCTGGAGGGAATTTTCTTCGCTGACTTTGTAAGAGAGAAAGGCACTTGGAAACCAGTTTAGGTATTGCTTTTCCACAGGGGAGCCGCCATTGACAAGGCTTGCGGAAATGTCCGAATACTCAGCACGAACCCCTACCTGCCAGGCCCATTGGTCCAGTTGCTGGCTCAGGATTCCGTAGCCGGCGTAAATATTTTCGATATACCGGAACTCATTATCAAAGGCGGGCAGCGCTTCAAATACACCGGAGGTATTTTCTTCCTCCACCAGGTAGTCGTTGTCGATGTTGCGCAGGGTGATGCGGGTGCCTGTTTCAGCCTTCATCCTGCTGTTTTGGCCGAAGGGGTGAACGTAATCCGATTGAATCAACCAGTTGGATTCGGCTTCGTTGTTGGTGCTTTGCTGGCGAATCAACCTTGCTGGCTGCTGCTCCAGGATATCTCCAAGTTCCAGGTCATCGTTGAGCTGGTATTGCAAGGTGCTCACCCACTCCCTGTCTTTCTGGGGGTAGGTCTTGCGAAAAGTCCCGTTAAACTCAAGGTTATCGCTGGTCTCGGTTTCCACCTCGTCGCGCACAACTGTGGCGAGGGGGGTCCTTTGCCCGTCAAAGTCCCGGTAAACGATGGATGTCGTGTTTTCTCCGGCGTCTTTCGAGATCAAACCGCTAAGGGTGAGGGTGTTGTATGGGTTAAACAGAATATCTGCTCCTGTCCGGAAATTCCCGCCAAGTGCGGCCCTGATCCGGTCGCTGGTTTGCTCAGTGATAAATGTTGGGATGCCGTCGGTCTTTTCTTCCTGATAGTAGGAGCCGCCGCCGGGGGAGGCCCTGTACTGGCCGCTAAGGTTGGCAAACCAGTTCACCATGCCGCTCCGGTAGTTAAGATTGGCCCCAACGCTGTGTGCATGTGGCCAGCCTGTAGCTGCGGTTAGGGCTCCGTTAAAGCCATTTTTTCTTTCCTCCTTCAAAATAATATTAATGATGCCGACTTCACCCTCTGCATCGTAGCGGGCCGAGGGATTGGTAATGACCTCGATTCGCTCGATCATATTTCCCTGCAGCATGGCCAGCCCCGTGGCTTGACCACCAATGCCCACCAACCCGGAGGGCTTGCCGTTGATCAGAATCCTCACATTTTGGCTGCCTCGAAGGCTCACCCCCCCTTCTGCATCTACCTGGACAGATGGCAAGTTTTGCAAAATCTCATCGGCTGAGCTTCCTGCGAGTGCAAGATCCTGATCCACCCGATAAACTCTTTTATCAAGTTCCAGCGTCATCTGGGAGGCCTGCCCCACAATTTCGACTTCTGCCAGGGAGGTTTCTTCCAATTGAAGGGAAATAGGGGCTATGCGAACTTTTTCATTCGCAGGCACCTCCTGAACTTCTGTGTAGGCAGTCTGGTAACCCAGAAAGCTGATCCTCAGAAAATATTCCCCTGGCTCTACAGGAAAGGAAAACTGTCCGTTTTCAGAGGTATACCCTCCTGCGATTTGCGTCGAATCCGGCCATGAAAGCACCAGAACACTCGAGTATGGGAGAGGTGTATTGGTTTGCTGCTCAATAACGAGCCCTTCGATCTGGCTTTGACCAAGGGAAATATTCCAGGAAATAACAAGCAGGAGGCAAATAACGATCAGGCGGGTTGAGGGAAGAAATTGTCTCATGAGTCGGTAGATTGGGCGAACAGGCAAGATTACAGTTTATCCTTATTAGCCTAACGACCTCAGGAGAGCAAAGTTTAAGGGGAAAACCGGGGAATCTATGCAGGGAAGGAATGTGGAGATCAACCAGGGAATTGAGGCGATGAGTGAGTAAAAAAATATGTCGCCTGGTATAGCATATACCAGACGACACTGCAGAAGGGCCGTTATAAAAGGTTAGGGTTGGGCCCGGTCGATGATGACCATTTCGGAAAGCTCTTCCAGGTCGGTACCGACACGAACGAAATAAAGCCCTTCTTCCATGCGGCCCATGCTCACGCGAATTTCACGATCTCCTTCCGGATAGGCAGATTGGGAGTTGAAAACAACTTCCCCCCAGGCATCGCGAACTTCCACTTTCACATCAGCCTCAATGTAGATGTGGATAGGGAATGTGACTACTTCTGGCTCGGTGCCGCCCTGGCCAAACCAGGTGATCGCCAGCGTCAATTCCCTGGGCGATGGCTCGGTGCCAGAAGGAAGAGAGGAGGCAGACAGGAAAAGCGGTGAGAAGCCGAAGAACAACACAAGGGACAAAGCCCGGAACAACAGGGTCGTCTGCTGCATATCAATAGGAGATTTCAATGTTGGATGGGGGAAATTACGTGAATAAATTGGCACATACAATGCCAACTCTCATTCCCTTCACCGAATAAGTGCAAATTTGACCTGAAGGCGGCTTATTCGCCGTGGAAGGCGGACTTGCGCTTTCGGTTGTTTTTTCTAAAAAGCAACTGCAAATTTGACCTCACTTTTGACTTAACCATCATTCCTATGCCCTATCTCTTCACCTCAGAGTCCGTTTCTGAAGGTCACCCGGACAAGGTAGCAGATCAAATCTCCGATGCCATTGTGGATGCCATCCTGGCCCAGGACCCCCATAGCCGCATTGCCTGTGAAACCCTCGTCACAACCGGCCTCGTTGTTCTGGCTGGTGAAATTTCGACCAAAGCCACCGTGGACTTTCATAAAGTGGTGAGAGAGACCATCGGGCATATCGGCTATAACTCAGATGAGTACAAGTTCAATGCGGCATCCTGCTCAGTAATCAATGCGCTCCATGAGCAATCGGCTGATATTGCCCGCGGGGTGGATCGGGAAACTTCCGAAGAACAGGGCGCTGGCGACCAGGGAATGATGTTTGGCTACGCAAACCGCGAAACGCCGGAACTCATGCCCATGGCACTTGCCTTTTCGCATCGCCTCGTGCAGGAACTCGCACGCATTCGCAAGGAAGAAGCTCATTTGATGCCCTATCTCCGCCCGGATTCAAAATCCCAGGTCACGATCGAATATGACGATCAGGGAAAGCCGCTCCGTGTTCACACGGTTGTGGTTTCCACCCAGCACGATGAGTTTGTTCATCCCGCCGACAACTCTCCCGAGGCTCATGCTGCCGCCGACTCGATGATGCTCGCTAAAATTCGCGAAGATATCATCAACATCCTCGTGCCCCGCGTCATTCCTGGTGAGTTGCTCATAGATACCACCTACCACATCAACCCCACCGGTAAATTCGTGATCGGCGGCCCCCACGGTGACTCCGGCCTCACGGGCCGCAAGATCATTGTAGATACCTACGGAGGCAAAGGCGCTCACGGTGGCGGCGCATTCTCCGGAAAAGACTGCTCCAAGGTCGATCGCAGCGCTGCTTATGCCGCCCGCCATTTGGCTAAAAACCTTGTTGCTGCTGGTATTGCCGATGAGGTGCTCGTTCAACTTGCCTACGCAATCGGGGTGGCCGAGCCCGTTTCGCTCTTCATCGATACCTACGGCACCAGCCACCTTGACCTCAGCGACAGCGAAATCGCTGCCCGTGTACGCGCCAGCATTTCCTTTACGCCGTCGGCCATTGAAAAGCGCCTTGGTCTGAGAAACCCCATCTTCCGCCCAACGGCAGCATATGGCCATATGGGCCGCCAGGCTTTTGAAGCCGAGGTGGACTGTGTTAACATCAGCATCGCACAGGAAGGCAATGTCACCCGCGTTCAGCGCGAAAGTGTTCGCAAGTCAGTGACCTTCTTCTCCTGGGAACGGCTCGACCTTGTAGAGCAGATCCGCGCCATGTTCGCCTGATAGCCAAGCACGTAACTTTTTGCCCGCTTGTCGTTTCATAGCAAGCGGGTTTTTTTGTCAAACCTCTTTCCCATGACAACATCCTTTCGATTTCTCTTTTTTCCCTTAGCCCTGGCCCTGGTCGCAGCGTGTGACCAGGAAGCTGACCAACGGCAGCAGCAGGACGAAAAGGTCCTCCCCGACTCTGTCAATACTGACGGCATGGCTGTGGACCCTGCGGCGCTCATTCGGCCGGATGGCCTTTGGTTTGTGGACCTCGGGCAAACCCTCGAAGAAATGGATACCCTCATTCCGGGAATGGGCGTGCTGCAAGACACCCTCGTTCAGGAGGATGGCTATTACCTCGCCACCAGAACGTTGCATCTTTCTGATGGCGTGGTGGTGGTGGAAGGGGAATACATTCAGGAAAGCGAGGCCAGCGAAACGCGCATCGCGCAGTCGTATGTAAACCGTGTCCGCATTGAATCTCCCTTTTTCATGACCGAAGACCGGGTTTCGGTGGGAATGAAGGCTTCGGACCTTGGAAAAATGTTCCCGGATGGGACATTCGTTATTAACCCGATTCCCCAGTATGAAACCCTGGATATCTCGCTGAGCTGGAATGCCCACATCCACTACCTCGTGAAAGATCCCGGCAATGCCATTGCCCGGGCCATCTCCCCGCAGAACCGCGAGATTGCCCTGAGCGACCTTCCTCAGGACAAAGCGCTGTACGCCATTGTCCTGATGCGGTAGCGTATCTGCCTGATGACCAACCTATCTGCTCATATGGACAAAGATCATATCACCCAATGGCGGGAGCTGAATGCCCGTTTGGCTGCCAGGTTCGGGAAAGCCATGACCATGGAATCCCTCCTCTTTCTGATTGGGGTGCGCGAGCTTGGTGTGCCACCACGTGAGTTTACCAAGGAAGAAAAACTTGACCTTATGCACATTGCCATGTGCCGTTTGCTCTCACAGAGTGGTTATTATCGCCTCAGTCACCTCGACCAGGAGGGCTGGCCCCACTGGGAAATGCTCAAGCCGCTGCCCCACACGGATATGTTTTCTCAGGAACATCTCTTGCGCGAGCATATTCTGCATTATTTTGAGGAGGAAGAAGTGTTTTAATTCGTCAGCGTGAGTGATTTTACCGGGCCAGGGCCTGTGGGGAGGAATTAAAAAGTGTTCAGCTTTGAATGGGCGAAAGCTACCTTCAGATTCCGTATCATGCGGCTTCCACACAAACCGATCTGTTTCTCCAGGATCGAATTCAGGAACGACAGGTCGAAATAGAAGAACTTCTGGTGAACGGGATTATGAACATTCCCTGGTGCTGATTTTAAGTCGTGATAAAGGGTTCGCATGGAGTTATCCCGTTATATCACCCGAAAACTATATTTATATTCTTTCTGTGCTTGTCTTACTTTTACCCCTTTAATACTGACGGTATAAAGCGTATTGTTTTCTATCCCTGCTGTTTTCCATTGGACGCTATTGGGAAGGCCATATCCGACATTATCGTTGCTTATCGAGGAGACTTTTAAGGAATGGCCCTGATCGTCAGTAACGGTAATCTCAACATTGGTGTAGTCAACATCGGAATTATTCCATGCACTTTCCTTATCAATTAAGGCTGAAAAACTCAAAAATACGCCCCCCGGAAAAAGCTCTTTGGGGTAATCCCCTGAAGGGTATGATATAAAATCTATAGGCAAGTTGCTTATGTCGGCTTGTTCTTCATTAATTACTTTCAGTGCGGATCCATGAAATACTTTGCCATGTGCTCTGCCGTCAACACGCCCGTAAGAAATATGGGTTAAAAATGGATTTAATATCCACCGTCTATGACCTACAACGGTTTCCAGATTATTAATTTCTGTTATCCATCCATCGATATCCGATTCCGTACTCGGTAAGCTTCGCTCAGAATTTAGTTGCCCCCCACTTAAATTGCTACTCTGACAACCAATATCCCCTTCTGTAGAATAACATTCTGAGCGGGAGTCAGGCGAATGCGTAATCTCGTTATTTGCTGCTGTTATCAGGGAGGCATGACGGGTATAAATATCGTCTGAAGATTTGTACAAAACAGGCGGCAAGCCATGCAGGCTTCGGATATAGTTTACGCGTTCCAATGCCTCTTCATAAACCTCTGGTTTCAATGTTCCAGCCAGGCAAATGTCAAGGTCGGGTTTAACGTCGTATATCTGGTCAGAGTTAATTGTACCTGGGTGTAAATCGTCTTTAATGATTACTACGCATCCAAAATTTGTCAGGAGGAGAGCAAAAAGAGCAATCAGTTTTATTTTCATCATGATTAGCTTCAACGTGACTTATTTATTCTGAGCTGAAAGAAAGGTGAAAGAGGCAAATTTTTACAACATATCGAAATCCATTTCACCTGTTATTTCTGCCAGTAGAGATTACCGGTCTCCATAGCCAATTCGCAGCATTTAAATGGAACTCCCAGAAGTCGCTTTTCTCTTATCCATGATGGTCCGACACAGTAACGGCGTGGAGAATCCCCACGCCGTTACTGGCTACGACAAGCTCGAGCCAGATACCTGTTTTTCGCTGGCCCAGGTGTCAAGAACCCTCAGCCTCACAGATTTGCTTCCCGCCACACAGGGGGATAGCGTAAAGGCTCTTACCCAACATTCTTAAGTCTACCGGAACAGCTATGATCCTCGGCTATTTCACAATAGCGAAATGCTTGGCAATGGTCCGCGCTTCTTCCTTGGCCCTGTCGAGATTGAGCTGGGTAATTTCTGGGGTGATGTCTGTTGGCTGGGCGTTGATAAAAGAAACATCAACAATGCCAGTCAGGCCAAAAATCGCCCTGAGATAGGGCTCCTGAAAGTCAAATTGATGCATCGGACTATCCTTGCCGAAATCACTGCCCCGAGAGGTGATACATACCATTTTCTTGTTCACTGCCAGCCCTTCAACTCCTAATTCAGTAAACCTGAACATAATCCCAGCCTGAACAATTACATCGATATAGTGCTTCAATTTGTAGGGAACGGTGAAGTTCCACATCGGGCTGGAAATCAAAAATGCATCATAAGACAAAAAATCTTTACAGTACCTCAGCACCTCATCCCAGGAAGTTTTGGAATTTCCCTCCAGGGTACCTCCGCTTAAGAAAGTGTATTTGGCCTCTAACGTGTCACCGTAAAGGTCTGGCAACTTTTCTTCGAAGAGGTCCAGCTCCTTCATTTCCAGATCGGGGTTGGTTTCTTTCAGAGCGCGCAGAAATTCGTTTGAAATACCAAGTGTTCGTGATTTTTCACCTCGCGGAGAGGCAACAATGTGAAGAATTTTCATTGGAATCAAATTAGGGTTAGTCAGGAAGGTTTTGGCGACTGCAGCAGAACCAACACAATGCGTGGATGTCCGGGCTCCCTGCTTTTAAAAACCTGTTAATGTAACCTACCCCCTAATGTCGACCGATTTCCGGGCCATTGTCCCAAGGTTGGTTTTCGCTGTCCGAATGACGGCTTTGGCCTACCGAAGTACTTTCTCAGCTGATGCCACCCGCAAACCGTTAGCGGGGCCTTGTCTTTTCAATCCACTCATACATCTCGTTCAACACGAGGGTCAAATTCCCCATTTGGCAGTGCTGGTCTGCCTGTTCTTCCCTGGTAAATATCTAGGGCTAACGCATCTCCAAACCTTGTAATATCTCCTTCCTGAAACTTGCATTTCGTGCAGCTTGTTTTCGCATCCGTTTCATGCTCATTTTCGGGTAGAAAGTTTTCATTGCCTTCAGGAGGTTTAGGGCGGCTTTTCG
>JBGSKC010000016.1:0-42304 GCA_041741415.1 Bacteroidia bacterium
GAAAAGCCGCCCTAAACCTCCTGAAGGCAATGAAAACTTTCTACCCGAAAATGAGCATGAAACGGATGCGAAAACAAGCTGCACGAAATGCAAGTTTCAGGAAGGAGATATTACAAGGTTTGGAGATGCGTTAGCCCTAAGGGCGTAGGTCAGACCAATGTTGAGCATATTGCCTGCGAAGGCACCAATGCCAAGCAAAGTGATGATGGAAATGGTTTGTTTCATTTTTCTGGTTTTGAATTTATAAGCCTCTTGATCAAAAGGACGTGAATAATGATGCCTATTCCGACTTGGTAGAGTTCAATAAGGTTTGATAATGGATGGTTTATAGAAGCAGAACTCATACCTCCAACTCCCAAAAAGCCCATAATCATTTGAACTGTACCGTTGAGTACGTCAAATATTCCGAGAAATGCCCAGGCTACTGTTGCACGAGCGGCCCAAGGGTAGTTTTTGTAAAGAGCATAGGCTAAAAATGGTGTGCAAAGGGCAAGGAAAACGTCCATTCCTGCAATGGATGCACCTAAATTAAAGGGAATTTCACCATTTTTATATGCTTCCCTATAAGCATATCCACCCAATCGAATAATCTGTGAAGCCACTAAAACGTAGGCAGGTATGGCTGAAAGAAGTTTGCTAAATGAATCTGATTGTTTTGTCGAAATCCATGCAACGATGGGTCCAAACAAAATAAGCGTTGAATAAATGGAGAAAGTCAATAAATCTCCGTTCTCAAAAGAAACTTCGTGGGAGAAAACGCGGAAATAGGCAATCGAGAAGGCAGACAAAAACCATATCCATAAAAAAAGGACGGTTCGCTTAGATACAATGTTCAATTCCGGTTGGTTTATGCCAATTTTTAGAAAATAAAAAGTGTATAAAATAGTTGCCATAATTGGCAAGCTAATGATGAGTGCGTTAAATGTTTCAAAAATGTTCATTTTAAGTTATTAGGTTTTTGAAATGGTTTGTTTCATTAGGTTATTTGCTTTTCAGATGGTTGATGAGCCTGATAAACAGGTAGATATGGCTTAAAAATGCCCCCAATCCATAGGTGATGAATGTTAGCCAAATAAACCCGAGGTTCTGGTCATACAGTTTGAGGGCAAAAAACTGAGGAAAAGCGGTGATCAGATCACCAAATCCAACGATGTTAAAAATCCAAACCAATGGAATCGCAAAACGCCATTTAGTTTTTAGTGCTATGGCAGACAGAATTGCCAGGATGGCTGTAGTAAAATCGAGGATACCAACGGTTGTCAGGAATTCTGACGGGAAACCATCATAAAATTGCTCTTTTGCCATGAAGGATAAGCCCAGGTACCGGAAGGCATTGTAGAACACGAAAGGCAATAGGGCGTTATGAAACGAAAGGTTGGATAGCCTGGGTTGAATCCACCATTTAAAGGCCAAAATAATTGCAATGCTGCCAGTAATGGCCTGGAGGTTGATAATGGTAAAATTGTTCATTGTTTGGGGTTTGCCGGATGGGATTGTTGTCGGGTTAGGAGGAAGGAAAATCTGGTGCCCACGGGCATCTGCCTGTTATGAGCACCTTATTGTCATCAGACAGAAAGGATCATGCAGGCGCGGGCCAAACGCCCCGGCTGCAGTCAGAAATGAGTACCTTTTGAATTGGTTGTTTCATTCGAGAACATCTTTTGCCCTTTAGACAGGGAGTTCCCGGATGTGTAAAGACTTTGATAATATTTTTTTCGGGTGCCCCTAGTTCAGGTGGAGCCGGTGTTTCCAGTTGGTGTCCTCCAATAGTTCTACCAGCATTTTTTTCTTGTCAAAACTGGTCCTGAAACTATGGTCCTGGTGTAAGGCTGCATATTTCACCTCTGAATCCTCGACCAAAAAATTCGCATCACCTTCCAGTTGTTCTCTGAAAGTAGAATACTCTTTTCTGTTGAAAAGAAGATTCTTCGCATCCACCATCCCGTTTTCGGTGGCAAAAGTCACCTTCTTATGGCATCTGCATGGATTGGCTTTATTGACTAACCCGCACTTGTTTTGCATGAAATTGTAGAGGTCCTTGCGGGCTTTGCTCAGCTTCATGCGGTAATTGTCCTTGCTGATTTCCATGATTTCCGAGCCCACATTGTGGTCTGCTCCCAAAATATCACCTATGATATAAATCATCCGCTGTTCTTTGGTAAGGCAAAGCAGCATTCCTGATAAGCACTGGAGCCTGACTTCCCGAATAACTTCTGCGTCTTCCAGCATTTTGTCTTCGGTGATGTCAATATTTGGCGCATTGTCTAATCTTTCACCCAATTCCTCAAAGGTATTCGCAAAAATGCTTGACGGCTTTTTTGTATCATTCAGAAAGTGATTCCTGGCAATTCTGTATGCCCAGGTGGTAAAAGAACTTTCTTGTTTGAATGAGCCCAAATTCGAAATTATTTTTATCAGGGTTTCTTGTGTCAGGTCTTCGGCATCTGAAATATTTCCTGTCAACTTCCATGCGATGTTGTAGAGGAAAGGTTGATGCCTTTCAATCAGCTGAGTCAGAGCCGCCTTGTTCCCCTCCAAAATCTGTTGAATGAGTTCATTGTCAGCCTGATCTGAATAGGATATCGACCTGAATGGATTCATCTGTGGTTTTGTTTTGAGCGTCCCGAAGGACTTTCCACTGCATAAGCTACGCAAATATTCATGCTCTCTCCTTTGCCTCCTCAAAACTCAAAAACTCAAACCCCTACTTCCCCTTCGTCACACTCCGGTAATACCGCTCCAGGGCCTCCAGTTTGCCGTAGCCGCCTGTCAGGGCCAGGTGGGCGGAGCGTTTCACCTCCGGCCAGGCCAGGGTGGCCTGTGGTTGTACCCGGAACAGGGTCTGGTACAGGTAGTTGACATGCACCGGTAAAATGCGGTTAGGCAGGCCGCTGCCAAATTCGCCTGCATACCCGATCAGCGAGGCGAGGGGCACTTTCCAGTTCACGTTGCTGGCCGAAAGGCGGGTAAACTGGTCAGTGTTGTTCACAAGCAGCGGCGGAATCGGTTCGGCAGAATGCCCGAGCATACGCATCAGTCCGCCCAGCATCAGGATCACCTTGGCCACCAGCGAGGCCTCAGCCATGCCCAGCCAGGCAACCAGTGCTGAGGCACCGGCCAGGGTGACCACGCCCATCAGCAGGAAGAAAAAGCCAAATTTTTTGTCTCCGATAAACACCGACTGCACCAGCATGAGCCCCAGTGCGATGTACGGCAGGCTTGGATGCCAGCTCTGGAAAACAACAAACCACAGCAGCGCATCGAGGATCACTGTGGCGTGGGTGATGCGGGTTACCCAGGTGGTGTGCAGGAGGGCATACCCGATCGACTGGTAGTCGAGGTCCACGTTGGTGTGGGGCTTGAAGACGTTGTGGAGGGGCAAAAAGGGGCCAACCAGCCGGTCGGGGAACAGGTTGCACCAGGCATACAGGGCAACCATGGCGATCAGGGTGATGATCCAGATCAGGTTGATTGTTTCTTCGAAACCGCTAAGCCAGTGAATCAGCTGCATAGGAAGGGGGGATCTTTGGTGGGGAGACAGGTGCGGAAAGGCAGTGGCAGGCAGGGCTGCGTCAAGTGAACAGCTCCGTACGTGTGCGCAGGGCAGAGTTTTGGCTGCCGCTGAGTTTGGCGTGGGCAGCGGGGCCGCCCTTGTCGAAAAAGGTGACGATATGCTCAAACTGATGGGTCAGGAACTTCGGCATGGTGGCATTCATCAAAAAGGAAGGGAAGCGCCCGCCCTGGTTTTCCCTGTCGATGAGCACGAGCTGGCTGGTCCCGTCGGGATTGGCTTCGAACAGGTGGGCGCCCCACCAGCCGATGCGCTCATAGCCCGCGGGCACAGGCTCCCCGTCCATCACGATGGAGCGGAAGCTGGTCTGGATCGTCCGTTCATCGATTACCCTCGACCACTGGATATAGAGCAGGTCGCGTTTGGAAATCAGGGGGATGTTGGCGTCAAACTGCTGGTAGTAAATCCGGGCATCTTCTTCCACCATCGCGACCATGCAGCCACCGGTGTACTCGGCAGTCCAGTATTGGTGGTAGTCGATCATCTGTTGGGTGAACACCTGAAACACTTCGCGGTGACTGGCTGCCACGCGGGGGAGTCTCCACCGGAAGAGGTCGTTGTTATCATCCGGGAAGGAGCGCTGCCAGATGGTCACGTCGTTTTTTTGGGTCCTTTTGCGCCAGCCGTCTTGGGTTGTCATCAGGCGCAGGTCTTCGTCCAGCCATTGGTCGCGGTGCTGCCGCCATGCTTCGAGGGTGATCATGTGGGGGTTATTCAGGGTGAAAAGCCGTTCATGCAGCTGATCTTGTACTGAAAGCTACCCTAAAATCCTGAGACTGGCGGGGCCAATGTCCCCATGCCCGGTATGGCTGACCGAAGCAGGGGTTTGGGTTACCGAAGGAAATGCCGGTGTGGCCCTGTATTCGCTTAACTCGCCTGCTTCATCACCCTGAACAACATATAACTGCTGAGCAGGAAGCCAAGAAACGCTGCCATCTGGCGGTAGTACAGGTCTGTCCAGAGGAGCTTTTCGTAAAGGGCCTGATCAAAGCCTTCTTCCAGCTGAAACTGAATGGGAAGCTGGACAAGCACTGTAGAAATGGTCGGGATGATATACCCAACCAGAGATGCCCAGACTGCCCATTTTGGGATTGATGCACTCCGAAACCAGATCATGGTGATCAGGGGAAGGTAAACCAGAACAGTTGGTACCACATAACGGGGGATGATCAGGGAGTCCACCATTTTTTTGAATGCTACCCAGTCCGAGTGGATATGCTGCCACGATGGGTAATAGACAAACACTTCCATGACGGTGGCTCCATAGATGTAAAATGCCAGCAGGAAATAGGTTGTCATGGCCATGGCGGCAATGTTCTTGTTCTTCTTCATCTTAATAGGCGATTACAGGTTTCTGGTGGACAAACTCATTCGAAGAGACCTGCCTGGTGATGAAGTCGGCGAGGTCTGCCCGTGAAATTTTCCAGCCCTTCTCGGGCGAGTAGGTTTTGTTTACCCGATACTTGTTGGTAAGCGGTCCATTTTGCAGGTAGGTTGGCCGGATGCAAATCCAGTCAATGTCTGTTGCCTGATCCAGGATCCTTTCCCAAAGCGCCATATCAGCGTAGATATGCCGCAGGTACCAGAGGCCAATGTGTTTGTAGAAAAAACTTTTCTGAATAACAGGGTCATCCTGCTGGACACCACCCGAAGTCAGGGTAATCAGTTTTCTGACGCCTGACTTTCTCATGGCGTTCAGCACTTTCTGCCCGCCCTGAGAATAAATGGTGGTAGGCTTGTTGCTGCTCCCGGTTCCGAGGATGGAAATAACAAGGTTCGCATGCTCCAAGCTGCTTTCGTAGCTGGAAGGATCGAAAACATCCCCTTTCACCACGATCAGATGAGGGTGCCGGGTCAGAATGGCATCAGGGTTTCTTGCCAGGGCAGTTACAGTGTGGTTTTCTGCCAGCAAGTTTTCCAGGACCAATTGTCCTGTTGGGCTTGTCGCTCCGAATAAGAATACCTTCATGGGCTGAACTTTACAGGTTATGATGCAAAGCTCAGGATTGGATAAAGATGAAAAATTGCCTGATGACAATATCGCTACTTACGCTTGCGCAGTCTGCTCAGGGAGGAAGGCGTAACCCCCAGATAGGAAGAAAGGTATTTCAGCGGAACCCTTTGAAGTAGCTTGGGATGCTTCAGCGCCCTCTCATAGCGCTTTTCCGCCGTTTCTGTTTGGAAGGAAACCATATTACTCACCAGATGGGAAATGACTTGTTCCCAAAACCTGCGAATGAAGGTTTCAAAAACGGGCACTTCCAAAAACAGCTTTTCCATGTCCGGCCGCGTGATATAGGATATGGAGGTATCCTCGATGGCCTGCACACTAAAGGTTGATGGTTGTTGCGAGAGGAAGCTGCTCAGCTCGCAAAAGAAGTCGTCTTCAAAGGCAAACCAGCCGGAAACCTCTCCGGCACCCTGCTCCCGAAACACCCGAAGGCAGCCTTTTTCAATAAAGATAAACTCGCTGCCCGTTTGTCCGCTGCGTAATAGAAACCTTCCTTTCTTCATTTCCTTTGTCTGAAAACGAAGCAGAATATTGGCCAGGTCTGCTTCTGTCAGGTCAATGTATTGGGAAATACTGTGCGAAAATCTCTCCATGTGCAGGCTGCTGATATCAGATCTCCAGACTCATTTTTCAACTTGGTGGCCGAAGGTCATGTAGCCTGTTTTGATACACTGGCTTATTGCCTCCAGTTAAAAATAGGCTGTCGGCAACTCAGGGGCAAGTAAACAACGGATCTATCTTTCCTGTATGCGGGTGTATCCGACCACTTGCTCCCGGGCTGAGCCTTTTTTCCTGGCTTCCTCACAGGCGGCCACTTCTTTGACTGCGAAGCGAAGCAGGTGCGGGATTCCCAAATAAATTCATGTGGGGCGATGATCCGAACAGGAGATCACCAGCGGGTTTTTCTTTTCATCTGCCCGCCCGGCCACGGGGATGGCCTGATGGCCCGGATCGGATCCACCCGCAAATTCATGGTGATAGCTCCCCTCACCGGGCATAACGCCCATGTTTCAGGATGAGGCCTGGTTTTGCACCGAGGTGCGGAAGTTCATGCGGGAATTCCGCTGAGGCTGTAAGAAAACAACCCCGGCGGGGGCTATTTGACCGATATTTCTCTTTCACACAGGGGGGGCAGGCTTTTTCTTTTTCCTGTAGGATGGGGAAAGGAGAGTATTTCCCCAAGCCCGCCAACCATTTTTTCACCCCGCCCCGGCACAGCGGTCAGCGCAAACTTTCCTTATTTTTCCCCTCCAATCCTCTTCTATGCGCCTGCTCGCTTCCCTGCTTGTTGTCTGTCTGTGTTCTGCCTGCTCCACCGGCTACAAAAAGCAGGGCGGGATGTGGTTCTGGATCTCCTACGACGAAAGCGTGGGCAAAAGGGTCACGCCGATCGACCCGCACGATGCAGCGAGCTTTGAGGTGCTGCGCCCCCGCGAGTATGCGCGCGATGCCCGGTCGGTGTTCTACCTGGGCCGCACCCTGCCCGGCGCAGATCCTGCCACCTTTGAGATGATCGACGGCAAGGAATATGGCCGCGATGCCAGGGCTGTCTTTTTCCAGGACCAGCAGAGGTGATCCGGGCAGACGCCGCCACCTTCGAGGTGCTGGAATATCCCTATGCCCGCGATGCCAGCCACGTGTTTTGCGGCATCCTGCCCCTAAATCTCAGCCCGGAGGAGGCCCGGGAATTCCGGGTCACCAACACCGACAAGCTCATGGTTGGGATGCGCTCCACCATGCTGCTCTCTGTGTTCATCGAACAAAACCCTGACTATCAATGGCTCGACACGCTGGGCATCACCCATGTGATCTTCGGCGACTGGGGCACAGGGGAAACCAGCAGCCGAAAATTTAAAGGGGTCAGGGAAGTGAAATAGGAGCATCCGGCGGGTGTTTTTCTAAATTCAGTCAACGTACTGACCAAATTTACATGAATTCGGTCAGCGTATTGACCCAATTAATAGCGATTGGGTCAGGGGGGCGTGCATTTCCGGTTCAGGCGGGAGCCTCTGTCAGCCATTGCCAGTAGTTTTCCCGGTGAATGACCTGGAAATGAGCTTCGGGGTAGGCATTGGCAAATGCAGAGGGGATTTTGGGGTTTTTATCCGGATCCCACTTCATCTCATAGCCGAACAAGGCGCCTCCGCGTTCTTCGATGAGGTCAATTTCCTGCCGGTCGTAGGTACGCCAGAAATAGCTGCTATGCAGAGTCTGCTGATAGGAGTGCTGTTTCAGTCGCTCGCTGATCAGGTAATTTTCCCACAGCTGCCCGACATCACTGCGGAGCTCGATTGGTTTGAGGTTCGAAATGAGGGCATTCCGCAGGCCGTTATCGTAAAAAAACCAGCGGTCGCTTTTGGCGATTTCTTTCCGGAGGTTTCGACTGAAGCCGCCCAGCCGAAATACCACAAACACTTTTGACAGGAGATCGAGGTACCGCTCAACAGTGTTTTTGCTCATGCCGAGCTGTTTTCCCAATTCGTTGTAGGAAATTTCATGCCCTATCTGGAAGGCCACCAAACGGAGAAGACTCAGAATTTTATCCGAATTCCGGACAGTGTCGAAGGCCAGCACATCGCGTAGCAGGTAGGATTGGACCATTTCGTTCAGGTAAACAGTTCGCTCAGCATCCGAAGGCATAAACTGAAGCTCGGGATAATTGCCGAAAACAAGCCGGTGCCGCAGCTTGTCGGGGTGCTCGGTAACGGATTCGAGAGGACGCAGCTCTGCCTCAGATAGGGCAAACAAATGAAAGGTGTACTTGCGCCCGGTAAGAGGTTCCCCCACCTGGTTGGTCATATCGAATGCAGACGAGCCGGTAATCAATACCCTGAGCCCCTCAATGTGATCCACCATGAGCTTGAGGCAGAGCCCGATGTCGGGGACTTTCTGCGCCTCATCAATTACAAGCAGGCGCTTGTCTCCCAGAAGCTGCTGGTAATGAGCAACCGTTCGCCGGGAAAGCAGGTCCACGGTCACCTGATCTTCGCCATTGAGCTTCAGGAACGGTTCAAGGGTTTGTTCCAGCAGCTTGTTGATCAGAACAGTTTTACCAATCCGGCGGGCCCCAATCAGCACCAGCACCTTGTTGGGCCGGAGGAAGCTGGTCAGGGTGGAAAACAGCGTTCGGGGAATGTATTCAGTCATGAGAATAAGTCGTTGACCAAATTTACACAAATTCAGTCAACGTACTGACCAAATTTACATTAATTCGGTCAGCGTACTGACCCAATTAATAGAAATTGGGTCAGGGGGCGGGCAAGCGGCCGGAAAACGACGGCAGCTCGCTGGGGTGCGAATTCGGGAATCGCTTCTTCAAATCGGGAGCCGTAGCAGGAAAAGCAGCAGGCAGTGGGACATTTCCCGCAAATAAAACCTGGTTCACAGGTTCCGACCTTCCTCCGCATCAATCTTCTGGTTTTCTGAAGATTATCCGGCTTGCAGGAAGGAATGAAGGGAATTGAATGGATGTTCCACCACCGAGTCTTCAGCCGCAGGAAAAATCCGGGGAAAGGTTGGATTGATTTTTGCCGAAAAATTTCCCGGTTTCCGACACCCCGATGTTTCACCAGGGAGAAAACCTCGACACAAATGGCTGGGTTCTAGCATGAAGGCTGTACCTTTGCACCACCCAACTGGACTACTCACCCCCGGGCTAATCAGTTTTTTCCCGCTCTTAATTACCGTCCGTAGGCATGATGTACCGTCTGGCCGCCCTTCTCAGCCTCCTCCTTGCCCTCATTCCCGCGCCGCTCTCCGGCCAATGTGGAGGACCCTGGAAAGTGCTTCACTACGTGGAGACCACCGGATACGATCACAACACCCGGAGCCAGTCCCTGACCATGTTCAACTCATGGGCCAGCACCTACGGCTACACGGTTGTCAATGACAATACCGGCGCGGAGTTCAACTCCCTGGCCAACCTCCAGCAGTATGCGGTCGTGGTGTTTTCCAATACCTCCGGCAACAAAGGCCTCGATGCCACCCAAAGGGCCAATTTTGAAGCCTATATCCAGGCTGGCGGCAGCTACCTCGGCATCCACGCCGCCACCGACACCTACCGGCACTCCTCCGCCAACGGCGGCTCCAAAGGAACCTGGGACTGGTACGCCGAGAACGTGGCAGGAGCCTCTGTTCAGCAAACCCCCAACCACACCAACCAGAACCACAACAACACGATGACCAAGCAGGTTCCCTTGCACCCCACCCTGGCCAACGTGCCCAACCCCTGGAACAAAACCGAAGAATACTACTACTGGCAAAACGGCTACCTCAACACCACCTTCACGGAGTTGCTCCGCGTGGGCCAAACCGGTTCCAACAGCTACGATGCCCCCCGCAGAATGGCCCACTGCAAAGACCTCATCTGGGGCGGCAGGGCCTTCTACACGGCCCTCGGCCACGCCAACAGCAACTTCAGCACCGACGTCAACTTCCGCAACCTCATCCGCGATGCGATGCTCTGGTGTGCAGCGCCCAACATCAGCTCTGGTGGCACAGGCAGCTCCATGACGCTCTCCGCCGTCATCACCCCCGATACCTGCGGCTCACTCAAAGGAGCCATTAATCTCTCCGTTTCCGGCGGCACCAGCCCGCTCTCCTTCAACTGGTCCAATGGCCCCGGCACCGAAGACATCTCCAACCTGGCCGCAGGCAGCTACAGCGTTACTGTCACCGACAACAACGGCTGCACCAAAAACGGCACCTTCATCGTGCCAGCCGCCACCAATTCGCTCAACGCCACCATTTCCGTTTCCACGCCCATTACCTGCCCCAACGGCACCAACGGCGTTCTGCTCGCTGCGGCCTCAGGCGGAAAATCGCCCTACCAGTTCGCCTGGACTAACGGCCCCTCCACTGCCTCCTATCCCAACCGCCCCGCAGGTTCCTACACAGTCACCGTCACCGACGCCCAGGGTTGTCAGGATCAGGCGAATATCACCCTCAACGACCCGGCAGACTGGAACCTCAGCATCCAGGTGAGCCAGACCATCTCCTGTTTTGGCGGGACAAATGGCCAGCTCACCGCAACGGTTTCAGGTGCCAATGGCGGGTACAGTTTTTTGTGGTCAAATGGCGCAACAGGTGCAACCGCCTCCGGACTGGGACAGGGGAGCTATTCGCTCGTCGTCACTGACAATAAAGGCTGCACAACCAACGGAAACGCCAGCCTTAGCCAGCCCAGCCAACTGGCCATTTCATTTACCTCCACCAACGTTTCCTGCACAGGCAGCAGCAATGGCACCCTAAGTGCAACTGTGTCGGGCGGCACCGGCCCCTATACCTTTCTGTGGAGCAACGGCGCCACCACCGGCAGCATCAATGGACTCGCAGCAGGAAATTATGCGGTTACAGTCACCGACAGCAAAGGCTGCCAAAGTACAGCCAACGCCACCATTTCAGCCCCGGCACTGCTCGTGGCAAATGTGACCTTAGCCCAGGCCATCCTTTGCGAAGGAGCCACCAACGGGAGTCTGCTCGGCTCTGCTTCCGGTGGAACAAGCCCGTACAGCTATCTCTGGAGCAATGGAGCTACCAGCAATCCGGTTATCAACCTCGGCACCGGCAGCTACCTCCTCACCGTCACCGACGCCAACGGCTGCTCCGATACCGCCTCCTTTGTGATGACAGCTCCGCAGGGGCTCGTTGCTTCTGTTCAGATTACCGATAGCATCAGCTGCTTTGGGCAGGCCACCGGCGGTTTGTCGGCTTCAGTACTGGGCGGAACTCCCGGCTATTCGTTTTTGTGGTCAAATGGCGGGGTGGGAAGCAGTCAGACAGGCCTTCCGGCTGGATCCTACACAGTCACCATCACCGACGCCAACGGCTGTTCCGATTCAGCTTCGGTGTTGCTGTCCGAGCCAGCCGAACTGAGCCTCAGCGCGACAGTATTGTTTCAGCCTACCTGCTTTGGCAACAGTGATGGCCAGGCCCTGGCCCTTGTTTCCGGCGGCACAGCTCCCTTTTCGCTCACCTGGAGCAATGGCAGCACCGCCAACTTTTTGAGCGGGGTGCCTGCTGGCAGTTATGAGGTCGCAGTGTTGGATGCCAATGGCTGCACCGACACCGCAAGTGTGTTGCTCAGCAATCCTGCTCCTGTTGTGGCGGGGGTTCAGTTGGTGAATGATATTTCCTGCGCAGGCACGGCCACGGGCTCTCTCCTGGCTTCGGCCACAGGCGGCAGCGGCGTCTTCACTTTCCAATGGCTCGACGGACCCACCGGCGCGGCCAGAACCGGTCTCGCCGCCGGAACTTATACCGTCGTTGCAAGCGATGCCGCAGGCTGTTCCGATACTGCCTCCTTCACCCTGGTTGATCCGCAGCCTTTTACAGTTGCCATCAGCCAGGTGAGCCCGGTGAGTTGTTTCGGGCAAACAGACGGCTCCCTCGTGGCCACTGTCTCCGGCACAACAGGCCCGCTGACCTACACCTGGAACACAGGTGCCAGCACAGATTCCCTGCTTAACATCGGGGCCGCAACCTATTGGGTGCAGGTGCAAAACAGCCTTGGCTGCCAGGCAACCGATACCATCTTGGTGAGTGCGCCTGCGGGAATTGATGCCGCGGCGACCCTGCTGGAGGATGCCAGTTGCTTCGGCGGTGCCGATGGCAGCGCAGTGGGATCCGCCACGGGAGGCACACAACCATATTCGTTCAGCTGGTCAAATAGCCAAACCAGCGATACCCTGCAGAACGTTGCAGCGGGAACTTATCTCCTCACCGCCACCGACGCTTTCGGCTGCCAGGACACTGCCTCCGTGAGCGTGGGCCAGGCTGCAGCCCTGGGCCTGAGTCTCGTAATCGCCGACTCGGTAGATTGCTTCGGCGGCTCAAATGGCGCTTTGCAGGCCCAGGTTTCCGGCGGGCAAAGCCCCCTGAGCTATGCCTGGAGCAATGGCGGCACAGGTGCGCTTCAGACAGGCTTGCCTTCCGGCAATTACAGCGTCGTTGCAACCGATGCCGCTGGCTGCGTTGATTCAGCCTCCTTCTTCTTGTCTCAACCTTCTCCGATTCAGGTTCAAATCGCCATCCAGGACAGCATTTCCTGTTTCGGCGCGTCGGATGGCAGCCTGCTGGCTGTCGCCACCAGCGGCCAGGGAGGCTTCACCTACCTCTGGAGCAATACCACCCAGGGCCCGCTGGCTTCCGGGCTGGCAGCTGGTAGCTACACCGTTTTAACTACCGACCAGGCTGGTTGTGTGGATTCGGCCAGTGTTGTCCTTTCGCAGCCAGCTTCGCTGAGCGCGTCCATCAGCCTCGTTTCTCCGGTCCTGTGTTTTGGGGGAAATGATGGGTCCCTGTCGGTGTCGGCGAACGGCGGAACGTCCCCCTATCAATTCGCATGGAGCAACGGATCCACCACTTCCACAGCCACCAATCTCCCGGCTGGCAACCATTTCGTGATCGTGACTGACGCGAATGGTTGCGAAGACAGCGCTACCTTTCAGTTGACCGAGCCAGTTGATGTGCAGACAAATATTTCTGTTGTCACTCCGGTGGGCTGCACTGGCGGCAACGATGGAAGCCTGCTGGCATCCGCAACGGGCGGCAGCGGCAGCTTCACCTTTTTGTGGAGCAATGGCCAGACAACTGCGCTGGCCACCAGCCTGGCAGCTGGCAATTTCCAGGTGGTCGTCACCGACCAAAACGGCTGTCAGGACAGCGCCTCCCTGAATTTGCTGGCTCCCAATAGCATTACAGCCACTGTGGTTGTGCAGTCGCCGGTGAGTTGTGCGGGTCTGGCAAATGGCAGTTTGCTGGGCAGCGCAACGGGCGGTACCGGTCTGCTCAGCTACTCGTGGAGCAATGGCCAGACCGGCCCTGTGGCGAGCGGCCTGGCGGCTGGCAGCTATTTGCTCACCGTATCAGACAGCGTTGGCTGCACCGATACTGCCAGCTTTGTGCTGACAGAACCAGCTCCGCTGGCGGGATCCATTAGCCAAACGACCCCCGTTTCCTGTGCCGGAGGAGCCAATGGCAGCCTGGTGGCAACAGCCAGTGGCGGCACCCCGGGCTATGGCTTTTTGTGGAGCAACGGCCAATCGAACGCCACCGCCACAGGCCTGAGTGCCGGGAGCTACTCTGTGGTGGTGCTCGACCAGCAGGGCTGCGCCGATACCGCAAGCTTTGTGCTGAGCCAGCCAGTCCCGCTGGTGGCCAGCATCAGCCTGCAAAATTCCCTTTCCTGCTTTGGTGGCAACGATGGAGCCTTGTCGGTGTCGGCGAATGGCGGAACGCCGCCCTACCAATTCGCATGGAGCAACGGATCCATCACCTCCACCGCCACGAATCTCCCGGCGGGCACCCACTTCGTGATCGTGACCGATGCGAATGGTTGTGAAGACAGCGCGACCTTTCAGTTGAACGAGCCGGTTGAAGTGCAGGCCAGTATTGCCCTCATCAATCCGGTGGCCTGTGCTGGCGGCAGCGATGGCAGCCTGCTGGCAAGTGCCACCGGCGGCAGCGGCAGCTTTGGTTATCTCTGGAGCAACGGCCAAACCAGCGCCCTGGCCAGCAACCTGGCCGCAGGCAGTGTTCAGGTGGTTGTTACCGACGCCAGCGGATGTCAGGACAGCGTTTCGTTCAACCTAATCGCCCCGAACGGCATCACGGCGAACGTCAGTCTACAAACCCCTGTCAACTGCTTTGGTGGAACCAATGGGAGTTTGCTGGGCAGCGCCACGGGCGGCAGCGGCCCGCTGAGCTATGTGTGGAGCAATGGCCAAACCGGCCCTGTAGCCAGCGGCTTGGCTGCGGGCAGCTATTTGCTTACCGTCTCCGACAGCGCTGGTTGCACCGACACAGTCAACTTGTTGCTGGCAGAACCAGCCCCGCTGGTGGGATCTATTAACCAGACAAGCCCCGTTTCCTGCGCCGGAGGAGCCAATGGCAGCCTGGTGGCAACAGCCAGTGGCGGCACCCCGGGCTATGGCTTTTTGTGGAGCAACGGCCAATCGAACGCCACCGCCACAGGCCTGAGTGCCGGGAGCTATTCTGTGGTGGTGCTCGACCAGCAGGGCTGCGCCGATACCGCAAGCTTTGTGCTGAGCCAGCCAGCCCCGCTGGTGGCCAGCATCAGCCTGCAAAATTCCCTTTCCTGCTTTGGTGGCAACGATGGAGCCTTGTCGGTGTCGGCGAATGGCGGCACGCCTCCCTATCAGATTGCCTGGAGCAATGGCGCAACCACGGCCACGGCCAGCAACCTCCTTGCCGGATCTTACTTCGTTACCCTCACCGACGCCAATGGCTGCACCGACAGTGCCTCCTTCCTGCTGACCGAGCCTTCCGAAATACAGACCAGTATTTCCGTGATCAGTCCGGTGGCCTGTGCAGGTGGCAGCGATGGCAGCCTGCTGGCAAGTGCCACCGGCGGCAGCGGCAGCTTTGGTTATCTCTGGAGCAACGGCCAAACCAGCGCCCTGGTCAGCAACCTGGCGGCGGGCAATTTTCAGGTCATCGTTACCGACGCCAACGGATGTCAGGATAGCGTTTCGTTCAACCTGATCGCCCCGAACGGCATCACGGCAAGCATTTCCCTGCAAACCCCCATCAACTGCTTTGGCGGAACCAATGGCAGTTTGCTGGGCAGCGCCACGGGCGGCAGCGGCCCGCTGAGCTATGTGTGGAGCAATGGCCAAACCGGCCCTGTGGCCACCGGGCTTATGGCTGGTTCCTATTCAGTTGTGGTGAGCGACAGCAATGGCTGCGCCGACACTGCCTCCTTTTTCATTTCCCAGCCTGCCCAATTGGTTGGGAGCATTTCTGTCCAGGGCGACATTAACTGCGAAGGCGGTAATGACGGCGTACTGCTTGGTTCCGCCACAGGTGGCAGCCCTGGCTACACGTTTGGATGGAGCAATGGCGCCACAGGACTTAGCGCATCCGGTCTGAGTGCAGGGTTTTACCAGCTGTTTGTCACCGACTCGAAAGGCTGTCAGGACACAGCGGGCATCCTGCTCTCCGATCCAACCCCGCTGGTAGCAGCAATTTCAGTTGTGTCGGGCGTGAGCTGCCAGGGGTTGAATGATGGCAGCCTGCTTGCCAGCGCCACCGGTGGGGCTGGCAGTTATGCCTTTACCTGGAACCAGGGAAGCACCAGCGCTTTGCTGAGCGGACTGGCCCCGGGTAATTTTTTCGTTCTCGCCACCGACGCCAATGGCTGCCTCGACACTGCTTATGCGACGTTAGCCACACCACCAGCTTTTTCACTTTCCCTGCTGGGCACCGACTCTGTGGCCTGCTTTGGCGGGAATGATGGCAGTGCCACCGTTCAGGCCACTGGTGGTACAGGATCGGTGAGCTATTTGTGGAACAATGGCCAGGCCGGCCCCACGGCTACAGGCCTGGCTGCCGGAACCTACCTCGTGACTGCTACCGACGGCCTGGGTTGTCAGCAGCAACTCAGTGCGACCATTTACCAGCCGGCCTCTCTTTCCCTGAGCCTTTCCCTGCTGAGTCCCATTTCCTGCCAGGGCGCAACAGATGGCAGCCTGCAGGTAACGGCAAGCGGGGGTGTTGCCCCGGTGAGTTTTGTTTGGAGCACGGGGAGCATCTCCAGCCAGATCAGTGGGCTGGCGGCTGGAAGCTACACCGTGGTAGCGACCGATGCCGCAGGCTGTGTGGATTCTGCCAGCACCACGCTGGCGGCCCCGGCGGGTTTGTCTGCTTCCATTTCTCTGACCCAGCCGATTTCCTGCGCAGGGGGCTCAAATGGCGCAGCTCTGGTCACAGTGACTGGTGGCACAGCTCCTTTTTCTTATGCCTGGAGCAATGGCCAGACCAGCCTCACTGCTAACAATCTCGCCGCTGGCAATGTAAGTGTGCTGGTAACAGATGCCAATGGCTGTAATGCCACTGGCAACCTCACCTTGTCGGCACCGCCTTTGCTGAGCGTCGCAATCAGCCAACTGAGCCCGGTGAGCTGTTTTGGCACTTCCACAGGCAGCCTGCTGGCAGCCGCTTCGGGCGGCTCCGGCGCTGTTTCATTTGTCTGGAGCAACGGCACCACAACGGCACTGCGCACCAATCTGCCTGCCGGAACCTTCATTGTGACCGCCACAGATGCGAATGGTTGTTTGGCCAAAGACACCGCGATCCTCAGCCAGCCCCCGAGCTTTACTGCCACCGCCAGCCAAATCCAGCCTGCCACCTGCAACGCTGCTGGCGACGGGATGGCCAAGGTGGTTGTAAACGGAGGCACTGCGCCTTTCAGCTTCCTTTGGAGCGATGGATCGGTGAATGACACCCTTGATAAAGCGGTTCCGGGCAATTACACCGTGGTGATCACCGATGCGAATGGCTGTACAGCCCTGGCTGCCGTCAACATCAGCAACCTGCTCCCCTGGTCGGCGGGCCTGGAGCTGTTGCAGGCTGTTAGCTGCTTTGGTGGCGACGATGGCGAGCTTGGTGTGAACATTCTTAATGGAACATCCTCAGAGCCATTTTCCTACCTCTGGAGCAACGGGCAAACCAGTTCCTCCGCCACCAATCTCCCGGCGGGAATCATTAGCCTGACCCTCACAGATGCCTCGGGCTGCGTGCAAATCCTGAGCGACACCCTCGAAGCTCCTGATTCCATCCAGTTCAATCTGATCAGCCAGACGAACGCCTCCTGCTTTGGCAGCAATGACGGCAGCCTGCTTGTGGCTGCCAGTGGCGGAACAGGCTCATTGAGCTACTCCTGGAGCAATGGCCAGAGCGGAGTCTCCGCCACCGGACTTTCGGCCCAACCCTACCTGATCACCATCACAGACTCTCTGGGTTGCACTGTTGTGGACAGCTTCGCTATTTCTGAGCCTGATCCTCTTTCCATTAACCTGTTCGGCACAGACCTGACCTGCTTCGGTGCCAATGACGGAGACATCACCGCTGATGTTCAGGGTGGCACGAGCCCCTACACCTATCTTTGGAATACCGGGGCCACTTCCGCTGTCCTGCCTGGTTTGTCAGAAGGTACCTACTCAGTAGTCGTTACAGATGCCAGTGGCTGTTCAGACAGCACCAGCATTACCCTTGCCCAGCCTGATGAACTGATGGTAAACACAGCATTGACCCAGGAGGTGAGTTGTTTTGGACAAAATGACGGGGCTGTTTCGGTGAATGCCTTTGGCGGGTTTGGCGGCTTTACCTATTCCTGGAGCAATGGCGGCAGTGGCACCAGCCTGTCCGGCCTGCCGGCCGGGAGTTATGTGGTCACTGCCATCGACCTAAACGGCTGTCAGGCGAAAGACACTGTGGAGGTGCCTCAGCCTGCAGATTTAATCGTGACAGCGACTGTGCTTAGCAACAGCTCCTGCAGCGGTCTGGCCAATGGGTCTGCCGTGGTAACCTATTCCGGGGGCTCCGCTTCTTACTCGGTGCTGTGGTCCAACGGTGCCACAACAGATACGATCTCCGGCCTTGTGGCGGGAAGCTATACAGTCTGGGTCACCGATGCCAGCGGCTGTGTGGATTCAGCGAACGTGACAATCAGCCAGCCTGGTTCTTTGTTGGTGAATGTGTTGTCAAAAGTAAATGTGTCCTGTTTCGGCGGGACAAATGGCAGTGCCACGGCTTTTGCCAGCAGCGGGAGCGGCCCGGTGAGCTACCTCTGGTCTAATGGCCAAACCAGCCCTGCTGCCACAGGCCTCGGTGCTGGCACCTACCAGGTCACCGCGACAGATGGCGCAGGCTGCACGGCAACCGCCAGCACCACGATTACCCAGCCAGCCCAACTGATCGCTACCATCAACCTCCAGGCACCGGTTTCCTGTGCTGGCGGCAGCAACGGCAGCCTCCTGGCCCAGGTCACGGGGGGGAACCCACCATACAATTTTTTCTGGAACACCGGGCAGTCGGGACCTGTACTGAGCAGTCTGCAGGCTGGTACCTATTTCGTGATCGCAACAGGTTCGAAGGGCTGCCTCGATACAGCCAGCTTCGTGCTGACCGCCCCCGCCCAGGTGGTGGTGGATGTTGCCACCCAGCAGGCAGTGACCTGCTTCGGTGGCAACAACGGCTCCGCCATGGTAGTCGCCACCGGGGGCAATGGAGGCTTTACCTACCTCTGGAGCAATGGCGGCACCGGCCCAATCCAGACCGGCCTTTCGGCTGGCAGCTACACAGTTACCGCCACCGACGCCAATGGCTGCACCGGCCAGACTGTTGTGACCATCGGTCAGGCATCCCAGTTGCTGGCTACTGCCACTGTGCTGGCCAACAGCACCTGCAACGGCCTGGCCACCGGGCAGGCCATAGTGAACTATAGCGGCGGTAGCGGTGGCTACACAGTGTTGTGGTCCAACGGTGCTACCAGCGACAGCATCTCCGGCCTTGCTGCCGGAGCCTACAGCGTGATCGTAACCGATCAGGCGGGCTGCAGCGATACTGCGTTTGTGACAGTTACCCAGCCCGGAAACCTGGCCCTTGTGGTGTTGGCGAATGACTCTGTTTCCTGCTTTGGCGGCAACGACGGCACTGCTTCTGTGTTGGCCAGCGGCGGCACCGCCCCCTACAGCTATGCATGGTCCAACGGCCAGACAGGTCCTTCTGCCAGTGGTCTGGCTGCCGGGAATTTTGTAGTGACGGCTACTGATGCTCAGGGCTGCACCTCCCAAACGACTATTTCGATCAGCGAGCCTGCCCAGTTGCTGGTTAGCATTTCAACCCTCGGCGATATCTCCTGCTTTGGCGGAAATGATGGCAGCCTCTCTGCACTCGCTTCCGGCGGAACTGCTCCTTACACCTTCCTTTGGTCGAATGGCGGCATAGCAAGCACCCAGAACAGCCTGTCAGCCGGGACTTGCCTGGTAACGGTAACAGATGCCAGCGGATGTCCCGACACCGCTTCGGCAGTGTTGACCGAGCCGGATTCTGTTTTGGTGCAGGTGGTGAGTGGGACTGATGTGTCCTGTTTTGGCGGAAACGACGGCTCCGCCGTGGTCGCTGCCACTGGCGGAAACGGCGGCTTTAGCTACCTCTGGAGCAATGGTGGCACCGGCCCGGTCCAGACCGGCCTTTCGGCTGGCAGCTATACAGTTACCGCCACCGACGCCAATGGTTGCACCGCGCAAACCAACGTAACTGTCGGTCAGCCAACCCAGTTGCTGGCTACTGCCACTGTGCTGGCCAACAGCACCTGCAACGGCCTTGCCACCGGGCAGGCCATGGTGAACTATGGCGGCGGCAGCGGTGGCTACACAGTGTTGTGGTCCAATGGTGCGACCAGCGACAGCCTCTCCGGCCTCGCTGCCGGAGCCTACAGCGTGATCGTGACCGATCAGGCGGGCTGCAGCGATACCGCGTTTGTCACAATTACCCAGCCCGGAAACCTGGCCCTTGCGGTGTTGGCGAATGATTCCGTTTCCTGCTTTGGCGGCAACGACGGCAGTGCTTCTGTGCTGGCCAGCGGCGGCACCGCGCCCTACAGCTATGCATGGTCCAACGTCCAGACAGGTCCTTCTGCCAGTGGTCTGGCTGTAGGAACTGTTGATGTCACAGTCACAGATGCTCAGGGCTGCACCGCCCAAACCAGCGTGGTGATCAGTCAGCCTGCGCAGTTGCTGACGAGTATATCACCCCTCAGCAATATCTCCTGCTTTGGCGGAGGTGATGGCAGCCTCTCTGCACTCGCTTCCGGCGGAACCGCTCCTTACACTTTCCTTTGGTCGAATGGCGGCACAGGAAGCACCCAGAGCAGCCTGTCAGCCGGGTCTCACCTGGTAACGGTAACAGATGCAAGCGGATGTATTGACACCGCTTCGGCAGTGTTGATGGAGCCGGATCCTGTCGTGGTTCAGGTGCTGAATGTGGCTGATGTGTCCTGCTTTGGCGGAAATGACGGCCAGGCGGCTGCTACTGCTGCGGGTGGCCAGGCTCCGTATTCCTTCCTGTGGAGCAACGGCCAGACTGGTTTTTCTGCGAATTCCTTCCCGGCAGGCAGCCATTACGTGCTGGTGGCAGATGCCCTCGGCTGTGAAGACAGCGTGGCCTTTGTGATTGGCTCGTCTGCGGATCTCGTTGCCGGGGCTTCGGTGCAGTCGGTACCGACTTGCGCGGGGGCTGCTGATGGCAGCGCCATTGCAAGTGCAGGTGGCGGCACTGCCTCCTATCAATTCGTGTGGTCCAATGGCCAGACCGGACCAGCAGCCAGCGGGCTTGCTGCCGGGACTTATACTGTGGTTGTCACTGACGCCAATGGCTGCCAGGACAGCGCCAGTGTTGTGATTAACTCTCCTTCCGCGGTGACATTCGCCACCAGCCTCCTCGCTTCTCCAACCTGCTTCGGAGCCAGCGATGGTTCTGCCCAGGTGGCCGTGAGCGGAGGAACGCCGCCTTATTCGATTGTATGGGCAAATGGCGACACCGGCACTGTGGCTACCGGCCTGCCAGCGGGCTGGGCTGCGGTTGCAATAACTGATGCTAATGGATGTCAGGCAGTGGATTCGATCCTGCTTTCGCAGCCATCCCCGCTTCAGCTTACCTTGTCTGCTGCACAACTGAGCTGTTTTGGCGGTTCAGATGGAAGCCTTGCTGTTTCGGTGAGCGGCGGAACTGGCCCTTATTCGGCGTTGTGGAGCAATGGGCAGACAGGTTTTTCAGCGAATAATCTGGCTGCAGGCAGCTATTCGGTGTTGGTTACCGATGCTAACGGCTGCCAGGATACAGCTTCGGCGAATCTTCCTGCACCGGCTCCTGTGGTTGCATCTGCTTTGCAAACAAGCTCTGTGAGCTGCTTCGGCGGTTCCGACGGCGTGGCCCTGGCCAGTGCCAGCGGCGGGAGTGGAGGCTTTACGTTTGCCTGGAGCAATGGTCAGACCGATCCCGTGCTGAGCGGCGTACCAGCCGGGACTTATACCGTCGTGGCGACTGATGCTTCTGGTTGTGCGGATAGCGCCACTGTACAGATTTCCCAGCCTGCAGACCTGCTGGTTCAGGCGAATGGATTGACGATGGTGAGCTGCTTTGGCGGCAATGATGGCAGTGCGGAAGTGTCTTTGTTGGGTGGAACGGCTCCCTATCAGGTGTTGTGGTCGAATGGACAAACGAATTTCATGGCCACGGGCCTTTCGGCAGGAACCCATACTGTGCTGGTAACTGACGCCAATGGCTGTACCGGCAGTGCCACCGTGGTGATTTCCCAGCCCCAGAGCCTGGCATTGAATCTGGCAGTTCTCCAGGGTATTTCCTGCGCTGGCGGCGCTGACGGACAGTTGCAGGTGGTTGTTTCTGGTGGAACAGCTCCCTTCACCCTTCTGTGGAGCCAGGGCGATACGGGGCTGGTAGCAGATAATCTGGTGGCTGGCACCTATGTGCTGACAGTCACCGACAGCAAAGGCTGCGCTGTTGTTGATTCCATCAGCCTGGCAGATCCGGGTCCTGTCGTTGTTTCCGTTCAATTGCTCAGCGGCATTTCCTGTGCTGGTGGCGCAGATGGGGTGCTCCTGGCCCTTGCCAGCGGCGGCGATGGAAACTACCAGTACCTCTGGAGCCAGGGTGGCACCGGACCAATAAACGCCAATCTGGCTGCAGGCAGCTACACCGTGACGGTAACCGACGGCCTCGGCTGTCAGGATACCGCTTCTGTCTTCCTGTCCGAGCCTCAGGCCATTCAACTGCAACTCACCCTCACCGACTCCGTCTCCTGCTTCGGCGGGAATGATGGGATAGTCGTGGCAAATGCCAGCGGCGGCACCGGCGTTCTGACTTACCTCTGGAGCAATGGCCAGACTAGTCCGGTTGCCGGCGGCCTTCCTGCAGGGCCGGTGAGTTTGGTTGTTACCGACGCCAATGGTTGCCAGGACAGCGCTTCGGTAGCGGTGTGGGAACCAACAGATCTGGCTTTAACGATGAACCTCCTTTCCCCGCCCGCATGTACAGGCGCGAGCAATGGCTCTGCCGAAGTGACAGTGACTGGCGGGCAAGGGCCATATAGTTATGTGTGGAGCAACGGGCAAACCAGCAGCGTGGCAACCGGCCTGATGGCAGGTGTTTACACAGTCGTTGTGACCGATGCAGCAGGCTGCCAGGAAACTGCCCAGATCCAGCTCCAGGCAGGAGCTGCGCCAGTGGTGGGGATTCAGGTGGTGCAAAACATCAGTTGCCAGGGCCAGGCAGATGGCGCGCTGGCCGCACTGGTGTCGGGCGCTTCGGGGCCGCTGAGCTACCTGTGGAGCAACGGCGACACTACAGCCACCATTTCCGGTCTGGGAGCAGGAAGCTACACTGTCCAGATTACAGATGAATTTGGCTGCTCAGCCTCGGATACCCTGGCGATTCAGGCTCCGGCTTCCCTTCAGGTGGCCGTTGACATTACCCAAACCATCACCTGTCCGGCCGGAAACGATGGCCAATTGTATGCAGCAGTGGCTGGAGGAACAGCTCCTTACGGCTTTTTGTGGTCGAATGGAGACACCAGTCAATCAGCCCAAAACCTGGCTGCAGGAAGCTACCAGGTTGTTGTGACAGACGCGAATGGCTGCACGGCAACCGGCAGCGAAGTACTGACTGACCCGGCAGGCTTGCAGGCCATCATTCAGGTGTTTGACAGCGTGAGCTGCCACAACGCCTCCGACGCAGTGCTCAAAGCCTCCGCACTCGGCGGGCAGGCTCCCTACCAGTTTGCCTGGACAGGCGGCATCCCGGGCGGAACCCTCTCCGGCTTGCCGACCGGAACGTATCAGCTCACGGCCACTGATGCCCAGGGATGCGTGGACACTGCCAGCATCTTTTTGCCTAACCCGGACAGCCTCAGTCTCGCCCTGTCCGTTTTGCAGCCCCTCCTGTGTTCGGACGACCAAAACGGCGCTCTGCTTGCCCAGGGTGGGGGAGGAACGGCTCCGGTCTCTTTCTACTGGGACAATGCCGGGAATGGAGATACCCTCTCCGGGATCGGTGCAGGGACCTACATCGGGGTGATTGTGGATGTGAGAGGCTGCTCATTGGAAGATACCATTCTCCTCACGGCACCCGATCCGCTTGTTATTCAGCCCCAATCCGTTCAGCAGCCCAGTTGCACAGGGCTTTCTGATGGCAGCATTGCCGTGCAGGTGACTGGCGGAACCGCACCCTATTCGCTGTTGTGGTCGAATGGCCAGACGGGCAGCAGTCTGACAGGCCTTGCCGCAGGTATTTACTCGGTACAGGTGACGGATGCCAACGGCTGTTTGCAAATTTTCTCCGACACCCTCATCGGTTCGCAGGCCCTCCAGGCAACTATCACCAACCCCGTCGGGATTTTCTGTGCCGGTGACAGCACCGGGCAGTTGCTGGTGAGCGTTGCCAACGGCACAGGGCCATTCTCCTTTTTGTGGGACGATGGCAGCACTCAGGCATTGAGAACAACCCTGCCTGCTGGGAACTACCAGGTCTTGGCAACAGACTCCGCCGGTTGTGTTGACACTGCCAGCTTTTTACTTGCTGCCCCCAACCCGTTGGTGGTGCAAATATCAAGCATCACAGGAGTAAGTTGTTTTGGGTCGAATGATGGTAGCGCCCAGGCTTCAGCGAATGGCGGTGTTGGCGGTTATTCGTTTGTGTGGTCAAACGGGCAAGCCCAGGCCAATGTCAGCCAGCTTCCTGCGGGAATGGCGTGGGTCCTTGTCACAGATGGAAACGGCTGCCAGGACAGCGCATTCGCCCTGATCAGCCAGCCAGATTCCCTCATTGCGACAATTAGCCAAACACAGCCGATCTTATGTGCCGGAGGTCAGACCGCTGCGCTTCAGGTGCAGACAGTTGGCGGAACCCCCGGCTACACCTATACCTGGACCCAGCAGGGCCTGAGCGGAGCTTTTGCTTCCGGGCTGGGAGCGGGAGCTTATGCCGTGACCGTAACCGATGCTAACGGCTGTACCGACACCTCGAGCCTTCAGGTGGTGGCGCCGGCAGCACTCACCCTGGCGACCCAGGTAGTTCAGGCGATTTCATGCTTTGGCGATACCGACGGCGAAGCCCTGGCGACTGCCACTGGGGGAACAGCCCCATTTACTTACCTCTGGAGCAACGGGCAAACAACAGCCTTAGCAGATAATCTGCCTGGCGGAACTTACTCGGTAGCAGTCACAGATGCGAACGGCTGCCAGGCCGTGCAGACTGTGACACTGGTGGTGCCTGCTGAACTTCAGGCGACGATTGAGGAGGACCAACCTATTTCCTGCTTCGGGGATGCCGACGGCGTGCTGAAAGTGCTGGTGCAGGGTGGAACGACGAGCTACAACTATACCTGGTCGAATGGCCAGACAGGCACCCAGATTGCGAACCTTGGTGAAGGAGCTTATGCGGTAGTAGTGGTGGATGGGCATGGCTGTGTGGATTCAGCGAATTACCAGCTGACGGTGC
Organism: Bacteroidia bacterium; assembly: GCA_041741415.1. Classification (GTDB taxonomy): domain Bacteria; phylum Bacteroidota; class Bacteroidia; order J057; family J057; genus JANQTF01. The sequence goes on from JBGSKC010000016.1 coordinate 24,900, forward strand.
CTGCCGAACTGAGCGCCGCGATTGAACTGGTATCTCCGGTGGTATGTGCCGGGGCTGCTGATGCCATCTTAACGGGCCAGACCCAGGGTGGAACAGCGCCGTTTACCTTTACCTGGACACCGGGCGGGCAGGCTGATACCCTGTTTGGCGTGGGTGCAGGCCTGGTGCAACTCACCATCGTCGATGACCGGGGCTGCGAGGCCCAGGATACCCTGACTGTGACAGAGCCTTCCGTGCTGAGCCTGACCGGCCAGGTCGTTCAGCCGATCCTTTGTTTTGGCGGAACAAACGGTGCCCTTGCCGTGAGCGCCAGTGGCGGAAAAGCACCCTATCAGGTGTTTTGGCCAGGCTTTGGCCCCGACAGCGTGCTAACCAACCTTTCTGCCGGAACCTACCTGGCTGTGGTGGTGGATGCCCTCGGCTGTGCCGACAGCGTGGAGCTGGTGCTGGAGCAACCTGTGGCCATCAGCCTGGGGGTCAGTGTGTTGCAGGCAGCTTCCTGCGAGCTGGCAAGCAACGGCAGCGCCCGGGTGAGTGTGCTCGGTGGCGTTTCGCCGTTTGTTTACCAGTGGTCGAGCCTGGAGGAAAATGATACTGCCTTTGCCCTCGTGGGTGGGTGGAACTACGTGACAGTTGTGGATTCTGCGGGCTGTGTGGCCCAGGATTCGGTGTTTATGCCAAGTGTGCTGCCATGGTCGGCCACCACGACTGTGCTGGACACAGTGACCTGTTTTGGCGGCGCTGATGGCAGCGCGGAGGTGTTGTTTACCGGAACCTTATCCGGCTACAGCATTCTATGGGACAATGGAGAGACCACTAACCCAGCGGTTTCGCTGACAGAAGACACGACCTGGGTAACTGTAACCGATTTCTTTGGCTGCGACACAACAGTGTTTGTCGTGTTGCCTCAGCCGGAGGAAATCCGGGTGTTTGGAACCGTGGCAGATACAGATCCGGGTCTGGCCAATGGCGCTATCCGCATAGACAGCGTGCTCTTTGGGACAGGCCCGTTTGGTTATGACTGGCTCACGGGCCAGTCGGGTACCATTCTGACTGACCTGGACAGCGGAAGCTATGCCGTGCTGGTGACAGATTCGAACGGCTGCGAAGGACTCGGGGTGTTTGAGGTAGGCGTGAACAAGCTGATCTGGCGGGATTGGGAATTGGCAGGCGACTGCGAGCTCGGCGTTGTGACGCTCAACTGGGAGGTGCAGGAAGAGAAAGGAGTGGCGACCTATTCCATTGAGCGCAGCGAAGATGGGCTGGCCTTTACCAGGGTGGCTGAAGATTCGAGCCGTGGCGACACGGTAGGGCTGAGACGCTACACCTTGCAGGATAGCCTGACCCCGGTGCTGACGACTTATTACCGCGTGAGGGCAACCTTTGCCAATGGCAACAGCGTGGTATCGGAAACAATGGAACTGGCACCGTGTCAGACAGATACGGGTTTTGTGGAAGTGTATCCTGTGCCGGTGCAACTGGGCGATGACTTCACCGCGGTGTTCATGCTAGAATCAGCGGGAGAAGTGCGCATAGAACTTCGCAACGCCCTGCACCAGACCCTGAAGTTTTTCGACATCCCGAATGCCGTTGGACGGCAGGTGGTGGTGTTTGACACGGAGGAACTGGCAGCAGGACATTACTATGTGGTGGTGAGCAGCAGGACTGAGGCCTACAGTGCCAGGGTGCTGGTGATAGAGTGACAGAGGGGGAGCTATAGACAAAAGGCTGTGGGGATTTTTCCATAAATTCACCCCATGAAGAAGGAGTTCAACATCACCGGCACCTGTCTGCCCGGCCAGCACTACATGATGGATGCCAGCGCTAAGCTGGCGGGAGTCATGGAGATGATTGAGCGGGGTAAATATTTCACAATCAACCGCCCTAGGCAGTATGGGAAGACCACGACCCTGGTCGCCCTCAACGAGGCGCTGAATCAATCAGGGCACTACCGCTGCTTTTCGATGAGCTTTGAGGGAGTGGGCGATGTGGTGTTTGAGGAGGAAGGTGCTTTTTGTGAAATGTTTTTGCTGCAGTTGGCGCGTTACAGCTCACTGTGGCGGCAGGATCTCGGGAAATGGTTGGTGGACCAGGCACCCTCGACGCTCCAACTCAGAGATCTGTCGCAGGTGGTGGAAAAATTTGTTGTGAAATGTGGCCTGCCGGTCGTGCTGCTGATCGACGAGGTGGATAATAGCAGCAATAACCAGTTGTTCCTCAGCTTTTTGGGGATGCTGCGAACGAAATACCTGGAGCGCAATGTTTTTCCCACCTTCCACAGCGTGGTGCTCGCTGGTGTTCACGACATCAAAAGCCTCAAGCTCAGGGTCCGCGACGATCAGGCCGCCCAGTACAACAGCCCCTGGAACATTGCCGCCGATTTTGAGGTGGAAATGAGCTTCCGGCCTCATGAAATCGCGCCGATGCTCATGGACTACAGCCAGGCAGAAGGCGTCGAAATCGACATTCCCGCATTCGCCGACAAACTTTACTATTTCACCTCCGGCTATCCGTTTCTTATCTCAAAACTCTGCAAAACAATCGCCGAAAAGCTCCTGCCGAAGAAAACGGAGAATGTCTGGACGATGGACGACCTCGAGGCTTCAGTTCAGTTGCTGCTGCGCGAGAATAACACCAACTTCGACAGCCTGATCAAGAATCTGGAGAACAACCCGGACCTTTACAAGATGGCTTTTGCCATCATTGTGAACGGATACTCGATGCCGTTCAACCCGCATGAGCCCATCATCAGCATGGGGCGCTTGTATGGCGTTTTTAAGCAAAACGGCACCGTCAAAGTCCATAACCGGATTTATGAGCAGATCCTGTACGAATACATGGTCGCTAAGACACTCCGGGAAGACTTCGCGCCAAGAGCCTCCCATACTGGCCTTTTTTATCAGCATCCCGACGGCAGCCTCGACCTCGAAAAAGTCCTGCAGCGCTTCCAGCTTTTTCTACACGAGCAATACAGCGACAAGGACCAGGATTTTCTCGAGCGCGAATGGCGGCTTGTATTTCTGGCCTTCCTTAAGCCCATCATCAACGGTCATGGCCATGATTTCAAGGAGGTGCAGGTCTCCGAGGAGCGTCGCCTCGACGTTGTTGTGACCTATCTTCAGTACAAATACATCATCGAGCTCAAGCGCTGGTATGGCGACTCCTACCACCAGAAGGGCCTCGACCAATTAGCCGATTACCTCGACCGCCAAAGCGTGGGCGAAGGCTACCTCGTGATCTTTGAAGGCGAAAAGGAAAAATCCCGGCGGCAGGGTTGGCTGGAACATAAAGGCAAGCGGGTGTTTGCCGTGTGGGTGTAGCCAGGGTCAGTTCTTTTTCTTCCGGCGAGGCTTTCCATGTTGGCCGCCAGTGCCATAAAATTTCATTCCCGAAGTTTCGCCTAACAGTTGAACCCCTTCAGCACCTTCTGCGGCGCGATCGAGATAAGCCCGCACCAGACGGCGCTGCTCCCGGTCGCCGCTCTCCAGGCCCCCGGCGATTTGGTTGGCAAAGCCTGCAATGAAGAGCGAGTCTGACCCAAACTCCTCCGTGGCCAGCAGGCTGGTTTCATTAAAATCATCGTTGCTGTTAAAGGAAGGAGCATACTGATAGCTGACAGAGTCCCACGTCATGAGGTAGTGGGCACTTCCTTTGGCCAGCACCTTGGTGTCGTTGCCTTCCCACGGCAGGTTTCCTTCCAGCCAGGAGCCCGGGAAAAAGTGGTAATGGCAGATGACTTCGACAAATTCTCCAGCCGGGTCTTCCACCCCAAACTGAGACAAACAGACCTGGTTCAGGTTGAGGCCCCAGCCATAGATATGAGCGCGGGTGGGCACACGCAGGCAAGGGTAAACCCTTCCTTCGAGGAGCCTGTAGCCGAGCCACACTTCTTTAAAGATGCCGGTGCCCCTTGTTTCCAGCAGTTTGTGGCCAAATAAAGGAGAAGCCTCGGGGAGACTGAATACCTGGATGGACAGCGTTTCGTAGTTGTGTTCGGCAGGGGCGAGGTACAGAAGAACCCATTGCCCCTGCTGGCGGTCGATGACGGCAAAATGAGAGCTGTTCCACACCCCGCCGAGGAGCAGGAGCAATTCGGTTTCGGGATCTTCATCGAGGTCTACCTGAAGCGAGTGGAGGAGGCTGCCGTCGAGCGGTTCGCCGGTGAGCCTGGCAGTTTCTTTCACGAGCGCGGCGGCCAGTTCCGGGGAGACTGGGGTGAGCAGCTGTTGAACCAAACTGTCGGGGAGAACAACGAAACGCTGGCCTGGCCGGGCGGGTTGAGCGTGGAGAAGGCCAAAGAGACAGACAGGAAGAAAAAACCGGATCTGGAGCTTCATGAAAGTAGGAAATAGAGCTGTAGGGGCGCTTTGGCAAATATATTTTCTTCTGAGCCGATGTCCTAGCGATCTGTATGCAGGCCGTATACCTGATGAAAATGCTGTTATTACGAAAATGTAACAAATGGAAGCTGGCTGTTTTTTCGGGATCGTATTAGATTTTTTATATGTGAATTTATTCATGTTATTCCTCTTGTTCAACATATTTTCAACAACATTTCAAAGATAGTATATATGAAATCCGGCTATACGATTTTATAAATAGATAATAATCAATAAGTTAATAGGATCCACGTTCCAACATCAAAAAAGGAGGGGTATTTGGAGAATGGAATTTTTCTGTTTAGCTTAGTGGTCGAAACGTTAAACAAGAAAGAAGGCTGCTCGTAACAACCCACACGTTAGCTGCTCCAACTTTCAGAAAATCCAAAAACGATGACAACTGTAGAGTTCAACACCGCCGTCGTGAATATGCACCAGTCGCTCAGGCCCATCGCCTACAAGCTTACCCGCGACAGCGAGGAGGCCAACGATTTGGTTCAGGAAACCCTGCTCAAGGCCATTGCCAACCGGGAGAAATTCACCGACGGTACCAACCTCAAGGCCTGGCTCTACACCATCATGAAAAATACCTTCATCACCAACTACCACAGGCTGGTGAAGCGCAAAACCTTCATTGACACCACCGACAACCTGCATTTTATCAACTCCACCAGTGCTGTTGACGAAAACAAAGCAGGTTCCAAGCTGGCCATGGATGAAATCGAGAAAGCCATCCAAAGCCTCAGCTACGAGTACAAAACTCCCTTCATGATGTATTTCAAAGGCTACAAATACTTTGAAATCGCCGATATTCTCGACATCCCCATCGGGACCGTTAAAAACCGCATTCACATCGCCCGCAAGGAACTGAAGCAGGAACTCAGAGCTTACCGCTCTTAGCTTTCTTCAACAAAACCCTGATTTCACGCCTTTCATTTCCCGATTACCCAAACTTTTCTCTACAATTTCTGGTTATTGTGGAAGTCGGCTCCGATTACCTTCTTCCCTGACCCGTCTCGTTTTCGTTTCAAGACATCGTGGTTAGGAGGAATGTACACCAGGTGCGTTCCTCTTTTTTTGTTCCCAATCCCTCTCTGCTATGGCCGTTTCCATGGACTTGTATCGCGACACCTGCCTGGAGTGCTCCAAGCTCATTACCCAGCGGTACAGCACTTCCTTCACGCTGGGCATTCGCACCCTCCACCGGCGTTTTCACCTGCCAGTTTATGCCATTTATGGATTTGTGCGCTACGCCGATGAAATCGTGGACACCTTCCACACTTTCGACAAGGCTGGCTTGCTGGAGCGATTCAAAGCCGACACCTATTCCGCCATCCAGTCGGGAATCAGTCTCAACCCCGTGCTTCATTCTTTTCAGGATGTAGTGAACCGGTTTCACATTGAGCAGGATCTCATCGATGCCTTTCTTCACAGCATGGAGATGGACCTCACCGAATCCGTTTACACAGAAGCCGACTACGACAATTATATCTATGGCTCCGCCGAGGTTGTGGGCCTGATGTGCCTGCGGGTGTTTTGTGAGGGCGATGAGGCGATGTATCAGCGGCTCCGGGAACCTGCCCGCTCGTTGGGTAAAGCCTTCCAGAAGGTGAATTTTCTGCGCGATATCCGATCCGACTTCCACGACCGCGGGCGGGTTTACTTTCCAGGTGTTCAGTTTGAACGTTTCGACCAATCTGCCAAAAAAGCCATCGAAGAAGACATTGCCCGGGATTTTGCTCACGCCTACCAGGGCATTGTGGAATTGCCTGAGGGCGCGCGCCAGGGAGTGATGCTTGCTTACAAATACTACCTCCGGTTGTTTCGCAAAATCAGCCATTTGCCAGCAGACCGCATTCTCAAGGAGCGCGTTCGGGTGCCGGATTCCCAGAAGCTCGGCATCCTGATCGGCACCTACGTGCGTCATTCCTTTCAATTGTTCTGACTTGTTTTTGTGTGAATATCGACAAGCTCCGTGAAGCGTACCAGCAGGCTGCTGCTCATGAATCGGCTGTGAAACAGCTATTTACCCTCCTGCCCCCGCAAGGCGATGCATTGGGAGAAGCTTACCGGGCCGCCGGCCATGCGCTCAAAGGTCGTTATGCGTGGAATCCAATGACAAAACTTCAGGAGGTACAAACCTGCCTGAAACTGTTTGAGCAGGCGGTTGCCCAGGCCCCCGCCAATCCTGAAATTCGCTTTCTGCGGTTTACCATTCTTCATCATCTTCCAGAGTTCCTTCAGGACAAGGATGCGCTCATCTCAGACAGGGAAACACTGCTGACCAGACTTCCTCATTTTCAGGAATATGGTTTGAGCGAAGAGCATATTCGCGGTTTTTTGCGTTTTTTTGAGGAGTCAAGGCGATTTTCCCGCGCAGAGCTGGATCTTTTGTATCGTCTGCTACCCCCAGTAACATGAACCATTATCTGTATCTGCTCCTGAATCTGGGCTCCCTGGCGGGTCCATTGTTCCTTTCGTTTGATCGCCGGGTGGCATTTTATAAAAACTGGAAGACGCTCATACCCAGCATTCTGGTGGTGGGAACCTTGTTCGTTTCCTGGGACAGCTGGTTTACCGACATGGGGATATGGGGGTTTTCGGAGGAGTATACTGTTGGCATAAAACTGGGGAACCTGCCGATTGAGGAGTGGTTGTTTTTTTTCAGCATTCCCTATTCCTGTCTGTTTTTGTATGAGGTGATGGGTTCCTACTTTCCTGTCCGGCCTTCGCGGGCCTGGGCCAAATGGCTTGCTATCGGGGTGGCCACTTTGCTGATTGTCACAGGCATCTGGTTCTGGGACCGCTGGTACCCGGCGATTACTTTTCCGGCTGCGGGCGGGCTGTTGCTGTTCAATGTTTTTGTGCTGAAAAGCGACTATTTGGGGCGGTTTTGGCTGGGATACGCCATGTCGCTGGTGCCGTTTTTGCTGGTTAACGGGGTTTTAACTGCTTTGCCGGTGGTGTGGTACAACAATGCCGAAAACCTTGGCATCCGAATCGTGACCATTCCGATTGAAGATGCGGCCTACCTCGTGGTGCTGCTGCTGCTCACCATCAATTTGTTTGAATTCCTTCGGCGCAGGCAGGCCTCTGTTTCTGTTCACCTTCACAACCAATCGAACTCATGACCACCAGAACCATTCCTGTTTTGCCTCCTCAGGCCGCGTTGAGCGGCGTTTGGGTGGCCCTGCTCGTGATCAGCGCCTGGGCAGGATGCTTAATTTTGAATTTTTTCTGGGAAGTTTCCTGGACTTCGCCTGTTTCCTACCTGAGGATTCTATTGCAGACCCACCTTTTCACCGGGCTGTTCATCACCGCCCATGATGCCATGCACGGCTCGGTGGCACCCCGGCATCCGAAACTCAACCATGCCATTGGCAAGCTGGCCACCCTGCTCTTCATTTTCAATTCCTACAAACTCCTTCGGCCCAAGCACTACAAGCACCATCGCCACGTGGCAAGCGAGCAGGATCCCGATTTCCACAAAGAGGGCCATGAATCCTTCTGGCGCTGGTACTTTGATTTTCTCAAAGAATACCTCACCTGGTGGCAAATTCTCCTGGCTGCTGTTACCTTCAATTTGCTCGCCATCTGGATTCCGCAGGAAAACCTGATCCTATACTGGGTTGTTCCTTCCTTGTTGAGCACCTTTCAGTTGTTTTATTTCGGCACCTATCTTCCCCATAAAGGCGAACACGAGCCGGGCAACCAGCACAAGGCCCGTTCGCAGGACAAAAACCACCTTTGGGCTTTTGTAAGCTGTTATTTTTTCGGCTACCATTTCGAGCACCACGATGCCCCGGCCACAGCCTGGTGGCGCTTGTGGAGGTTGAAATAATGGAATTGCCTAGCCTTGCTTTTCCATTACCAGCGAATACAGCATCGGTAGCTTGTCGTCGTAACCTTCGAGTCGCCATTGCTGCGGCCCCACCTGCACCGTTTTGGTAAAGCAGTCGTAGGGCGAGTAATCGTATTCCAGGAACTGCTTCAGCGTCAGGCCTTTGTCGAGCAAAGCCTGAATAACTTCTGCCAGGCCGTGGTTCCAGGAAACGGTGGTGGTGTGAAGTTCTGCCTGCCGGTCGGCATAGGTGCCTGTTTCCTGTTCGACGATGGGGGAGGAATTGAAATAACGGTATTGAATTTTTTCAAACTGTTCGTCCATCATCCAGATAAACGGATGAAACTCCACGAACACCAGCCGCCCGCCGGGCTTGAGGTAGCGGCCCACAATAGCAGCCCATGCCCGGATGTCGGGCAGCCAGCCGATGGTGCCATAGCTGGTAAAAACAATGTCGAAGGTTTCTTCCAGGAAATCAGGCAGGGAGTAGAGGTCACATTCAATGAAGCGGGCCTGAAGGCGAAGGCGGTCGTTTAGGTCGCGGGCTGCTTCGATGGCTTTGTCGGATAGATCCACCCCCACCACTTGGGCACCCATGCGGGCGAGGGAAAGGCTATCCTGCCCGAAATGGCACTGCAAATGAAGGATGCTTTTCCCGGTGACCTCACCCAGGAGCGCCAGTTCCGGAGCCTGAAGGGTATTATTGCCAGCTAGGAAGCCTTCCACATCATAGAATGCAGAGCGCAGGTGGTGGGCAGTTCGCTGGTTCCAGGACTCCCGGTTGAGGTCGAGGTAATTGTTCATCTTTAAAAGTACAGAGAGGCCAGGAATATCTTGTCCTTATGCGTCGAAATCGGTGGGGAGGCCGAGGTGTTCGAAGGCGTCGATTTCTTCGAGAAATTCGTGAAGCTTGATGCGGGCACGCTTGTAGGCTGCGGCACCAAGCGGCAGATGCAGGGGCGGGTTCTCGAGGGTGGTGAGGGCAAACATCGCTTCAGCTGCTTTGCGTGGGTCACCGGCCTGTTTGCCGTTGACTTCGGCGAGGGAGTGGAGGTTTTTGATGGCGGAGGGCTCGTAGTCGGCGATGCCCATGCCATAGGTAGTGGCAGACCGGCCCGCCCAGTCGGTGCGGAAAGGGCCTGGCTCCACGTTGGTGACCCTGATGCCGAGGTGTTTCACATCGCGGGCGAGGGCTTCGCCAATGCCTTCGAGGGCGAATTTGGAGCCATTATAGATCCCTACGCCGGTGAAGCCATAAAGCCCGGCGATGGAAGTGATATTGAGAATATGGCCGGAGTGGAGGCTTCGCATGTGGGGCAGAACGGCTTTGATGAGGCGAACCGGGCCAAAGACGTTGACCTCAAACTGGCGCTTCATTTCCTCTTCGCTCACAGCTTCGACGGGGCCAAGGGAGCCATAGCCGGCATTGTTGACAAGCACATCAACATAGCCAAAGCGCCCGATTACCTGCGCAACGCCTTGTTCAACCTGTTGGGGGTTAATGACATCCATCACGATGCCGTGGATGCGGCCTTCGGGAGAGAGCGCTTCGAGGGCAGCGATCTGGTCGGCGTTGCGCAGGGTGCCCACGGCGATGTGGCCCTGTTCAGAGACGACCTGGGCGAGTTCGCGGCCAAAGCCAGTGGAACAACCAGTGATGAGAAAGAGGCGGGGGGAGGGGGACATAGAGAAGAATTAAGGCAGGAAATTGCCATCTATTTTATTACTAACCAGAAGAAGAAAATGAATGTTATCCACACCCAGCAACCAATATATTCCTTCATGACTGGCAAGGAATGGAATATGTTGACCAAAAGGGCAAATCTCCAACAAATTTATCAACAAGGGTTGACCTTTAAGAGAGGATTGTGTATCATTATAATGTAACACGCTGGGACTCTGTTCCGGCGTTCATTATTGTTAAGCATCAACTTTTGTATGGGACAATCGCTTTTTCATTGAACCCAAAGTTGCTCTGCCATTACCGTAACATTATAAGCGATTCCAATGAAATCTCGTAAATCAACCGCCCCAGCCCAGGCCAATACCCTGAGCTTAGACGAACTTCACGATGAACTTTTTCCACCCAGCGAAGTCGAAGAAAGGCAACAAGCCGATGAACGAATTTCGTCAATATTAGTAGGAAAGCTCATCAAGGAATATCGCCTCAAGCATGGCCTCACGCAGGAACAATTGGCCCAAAAAATTGAAGCGCGGAAAGGCTTTATTTCACGAATTGAGAACGGGTATGTTGATCCGCAATTATCCACCATTTATAGGATCCTGGAAACCGGGATGGGGCTGGAAATAGAAATCAAGGTAAAAGAACGAGAACATGCAAAGCGGCATTCATCGTCGTAGGCTTTAGATAAGGGCGTTTTTCACAGGATTGTGGGAAAAGAGGAATTAAAGAGATTCAGTACTTGTTTCTCTCGGGGGAGATTTGTATCATTATAAGGTAACACCAAATTAAGTCTCAGGAGTATGAACAATTCACGTAGTAGAACCGCTAAATCCCCACCCCCATGGAGACGTTACGATTCACGAGGGCCTTCGCAGATTCGCTGAAACAAGAAGGCGCATGGCATATCGGCCTGAAGGAACATGTGCTGGCTTTTGCGCACCTGAACAAGCTGCTGGCCGCTGTTCCGGAATATTTTCACCTGATCAGCCGTGATCAGGTAGTTGGACAAGCGTCGCATGATCTTGCTGCTGCCAACGGAATTTTTGCAAGCAGCTCAGATGGACCGAGGGCCAGAAAAATCGGATACCTTGGCTTCTGGTCCCCGGATCAACAAGCGTTTATCTTCGCCGACTACCAGGTCTGGAAGGTGAGAGAAACAAAAGTGTTTGCTGATTACATTTTGCTCAATGCCATCACCGCTCGCAAAGAATATCTCGGCCTATGAAAACCATTCATGAAACATCGGTGCTTTCATTCGTTGAATTTGAGGCGGAACTTGGAGGCCAGGACCTGAACCTGCGCCCCAACAAGTTTCGGCGAAGGGTGTATCGCCGCCTGAAACGAATCCTCGCTATACGGCGCTGCTCATACCCGCCGCTCAGATTTCTGGTTCGAATGTTTATTCGACCATTTCATGGATTTCGAAACTTTCTATTGCTGCTCCATCAACACCAGTACGACGACCTCTACCCTGATCTGACCATTGGCAAAAAAGGAATCGCCACAACCAAACTGGCCACCCGCGGCGAAGCCATATTCAATGGGAAAACCTATACCGTGAACGCCAGATCGGGCATTATTGCTCCCCTCCATTTTGTAGAAATCATCAGCATCAAAGGCAGCCTCATCGAAGTGGTCGCTGCCTGACCTCTCTTCCCCGCCCTGCCCGCAAAAAGCACTGCAACCCTTTGCTCCTTCCCCGGCCAAGCTGTAAGTTGATCCCTCATTCAGGTTCAACGGATCATGAACAGCCAGTACCTCCACACCGAACTCAGCTACGAGGAACTCCTCCAGCGGGCTGCCCCCAACAAAAACCGCCTCGAAGACCTCAGCACCGAGGAAATGATCGTGAACCTCGGGCCGCAGCACCCCAGCACACATGGCGTCCTGCGCCTCGAAATCGTGACAGACGGCGAGCTCGTCCTTGAAGTCGTGCCTCACATCGGCTACCTCCACCGCTGTTTTGAAAAGCACGCCGAAGCGCTCAGCTATCCCCAAATCCTGCCCTACACCGACCGCATGGACTACCTCGCGTCCATGAACAACAACCTCGCCTTCTGCATGGGCGTGGAAAGAATGCTGGGCATCGACCAGGATCTGCCGCCCCGCATCGAATTCATCCGTGTGATCGTGAGCGAATGGAACCGCATCGCCTCCCACATGATCGCCCTCGGTACCTACGCCATGGACATCGGGGCCGTAACGCCCTTCCTCTGGACCTTCCGCGACCGCGAGCACATCATCAACCTGCTTGAATGGGCCTCCGGCTCCCGGATGCTCTATAATTACATTTGGGTGGGCGGCCTTTTCTACGACCTCCCCGTTGGGTTTGAAGCCAAAAGCCGTGACCTGGTTCACTATTTCCGGCCTAAAATGGCCGAACTCAACCGCCTCATCACCACCAACGAGATCTTCATACAGCGCACCGCCAATGTCGGCGTCCTTCCCCTGAACATGGCCATCGACTATGGCTGCACAGGCCCTATGCTCCGTGGCTCCGGCCTGCGCTGGGACCTCCGAAGGGTGGACGGCTACTCCGCCTATCCCAAACTGGAATTCGACATTCCCATTGGCAGTGGAGCCATGGGCAAAGTTGGCGATGCCTGGGACCGCTTCTATGTGCGCGTAGCCGAGGTGGAACAATCCCTTCGCATCATTGAACAGTGCCTCGACCGGCTTGACAAGGACTTTCCCCGCACAACAACCTTCGATCCCAGGGCTTTGTGCCCCGCCAAAGTGAGGCCTGGAGAGCAGGAGTTTTACATCAGGGCAGAAAACCCAAGAGGCGAACTGGGCTTTTACTTCATTGCCGACGGCAAATCGGACCGGCCTTTTCGATGCAAAGCCCGCGGGCCGAGCTTCTGCAACCTTAGCGTGCTGCCTGAGTTGGGCAGGGGCGTCCTCATCGCGGATCTGGTAGCCATCATTGGTTCCATCGACATTGTGCTAGGGGAAGTCGATCGGTGAGGGAATTGAGCAGAACCCTGTTCGACTCCAGCCTCACCTCACGCTCCGTGGCTGCCTCCCTTCTCGTCGCAGTCTCAATTCTCAACCTCCCAACTGCTTCCTGAATGCTTCAAACTCCGCGGCCCGGGCTTCGTCAACCGTGGGATAGTGCATGTCGAGCTGGTGAAGCTGGTCCAGGATGGCCTGCGACACCATGAGGCGCATATTTTTTTTGTCGTCGGCTGGGATAACATACCAGGGCGAGTCCGGGGTGGCGCTCTTCTGGATGGCGGCCTCGTAGGCAGTCATATAATCGTCCCAGCGGGCTCTCTCTTTGAGGTCGCCTTCAGCAAATTTCCAGTTTTTGGAGGGTGTGTTGAGGCGCTCCAGAAAACGGAGGCGCTGCTCTTCTTCGGAGATATTCAGAAAAAATTTGACCACCCGGGTGCCGTTTCGGTGGAGAAATTGCTCCAGGTTGCGAATGTCTTCGAGGCGCTGGTTCCACACCTGGTCAATCGGGTCAATGAGCCCGGCGGGGATTCGCTGGCTGCCCGTGAGGATACCAGGGTGAACCCTTACCACGAGCACTTCTTCATAATAAGAGCGATTAAAAATGCCGATCCTGCCCCGCTGGGGAAGTTCTTTGGTAGTTCTCCAAAGGAAATCGTGGTCAAGCTCCTCGTCGCTGGGCCGCTTGAAAGCGTGAACAGACACTCCGTGCGGGTTTACTCCCGAGATCACATGCTTGATGGTACCGTCTTTTCCAGCAGCGTCCATCGCCTGGAAAATGAGCAACATGCTGTATCGGTCGTGGGCATACATCATGCTCTGGAGTTCGTCAATTTCCTCCCTGAAGTCGTCAAGAAGGTCTTCGTATTCTTCCTTGCCGTCGTAGAGGTCGCGAATCCTGGTCGGGATCTGGCTCAGCTGAAAGTTCGCTCCCTGCTCAATCCGGTAGGGAGTCAGGTCAATGATTTTTTTCCTCATAATGAAAAGTAAGGTTTGCTCATCAGATCGCCAAACAGGAAAAGAGGAGAATAGCAGGCAGATTTTTTTTGTTTAATCTTTTTTTTCTTTAATTCAACAAAACAATTCCGAAAACACATAAGTTATCCAGCCACAAATGTCAGCACAGCCGAATAAGCAAATGTAGATTCCTACATATCAGCCTCTTGTGAGGCTCATGTTCTTCTTTCTTCTGCAGCGACAGCAAATTTTTTTTTTGCTGAACCGCTCATCCTTGCTTCATTTTTTCTACCCCTTCATTTTCATCCTATTACTCAATTCTCACTTTTATGGACACCTTCAACTTTCTCACCACCATGCTGGTGGACCAATTGAAGAATGGGGACGCCGTTGGCTTCACCTTCTTCACGGGCTACATGTCTATGTTTGCCGCCTCGGTTTTCTTTTTCTTTGAAAGAAGCCAGGTTGATGGCAAATGGAAGACTTCACTGCTGGTTTCGGGATTGATCACCATGATCGCTGCCGTGCACTATTATTACATGCGTGGCTACTATCTCGAAATTTCTTCCCTGGCCGCTGCTGAAGGCCGTGAGCTCGCGTTTGGAGAGGCTTCGCCCACCCAGTTCCGTTACATCGACTGGACCCTTACAGTGCCATTGATGTGTGTGGAGTTCTACCTTCTGCTGAAGCCCTACGGTGCTAAAACCAGCCTGTTGTGGAAAATGATCGGCTACTCTGTGCTGATGCTCGTGACCGGTTACATCGGTGAAGCCATTGCGCCTGATCAAACTGTGCTGTGGGGTATTGCTTCAACCGTTGGTTACGGCTTGATCCTGTATGAAGTAGCAGCTGGTTCTGTGAAGAAAATGGCTGACGCAGCTGAGAACCCAGAACTTTCCCGCGCCGTGTTGTTGCTCCGCAACTTTATCCTCGTGGGTTGGGCGATCTATCCGATTGGCTACATGCTCATGCCAGGTAACCTCCTCGCAGGTCTCAACGAAAGCCTCAACATTGACCTTATTTACAACATCGGGGATGCCGTGAACAAAATCGGTTTCGGCCTGGTGGTGTATTCTGTGGCAGTGAAATCAACCGCAAAAGGAATCTAATCCGGCACTTACCGGGTTAATTTCTGCTCACACTCCTGGCTGTCCATGGCATCGTGATCCTTCACGACCTGGGCAGCCTTCTTTTTTGGCTAATCCACTCACCCATGTCTGATCGCTACGACTACCTGATCGCCGGAGCTGGCTGTGCCGGGCTGGGCCTGGCCTGGCAGCTTCTTCAATCCGACCTTACCCACGCCCGGATTTTGCTGCTCGACCCCGAGCCCAAGCGCAGCAACGACCGCACCTGGTGCTTTTGGGCAAAAGACCTTCCCCCTTTGCCCTGCGCTCCTGCAGCAGTGTGGGATCGGTTCCGGGTGGCTTCTCCCCAGCAGGAAGTAGCCAAAGACATGGGCGATTTCCGCTATTACTGCGTTCGGGCGATTGACTACTACGACGCTATTCGCGCCGAAATCGCAGCTTCACCCCAGGTCACCTGGCTGCAGGAACGAGTCCTCGGGTTTGAAAGCAAAAAAGAAGAAGTGCTGGTTACAACCGCCCAAAACCAGTATCGGGCCTCCTGGGTATTCAGCAGCCTGCCCGATGCACAGCCTGCAGTCAAAGCAAAGGAGCACAAGTGGCAGCATTTTTACGGGGAGTTTCTTCGCAGCGACCGCCCGGTGTTTCAGCCCGGCGAGGCTACTTTGATGGATTTCCGAACAAACCAGGCCGGGGAGGTCCGATTTTTTTATTTGCTTCCTTTTTCCCCGACTGAAGCCCTGGCAGAATTTACCGTTTTCTCCGATGAGTGCTGGCAAAAACCGCGTTATCAGGCCCATATGACCGATTACCGCGAACGCCTGGCCCATGCTTCTGGCGCGCAGTTGGAGGTTATGGACGAAGAGTTGGGAGCAATCCCGATGGGCACCGCCCAGCCCGAGCCCTGGGTGCAGCCGCGGGTGATGAGAATCGGGCTGGCAGGCGGGGCTGCCCGGCCCGGAACTGGCTACGCTTTTGCCTTTATCCAGCGACGCAACCAGGAAATTGTCGAATCTCTTCTCCGACAAGGCCGCCCTGTGGCGAAGCCCGCCCACAAGGCCCGCCATTTATTCTATGATGCGCTTTTGCTGCGCATCATGGACAAAGGGAAGAACCAGCTTCCCGGGATCTTCACCCAATTGTTCGATAAACACCCTGCCGACCGGGTTTTCCGGTTTTTGTCTGAAGAGAGCCGGTTTGATGAGGAGCTTCGCATCATGGCCAGCCTGCCCTGGGCACCGTTTTTGACGGTTCTGGGCGAAAAAATCCTTGATTCTTGCCGGGAGCTTTTTCCTGCATTTTCCTCCCATTCCACCCTGCCTGATCATGCTCATCGTTCATCCTCGCCTGTATAGACTGGCAGCGGGCCTCTCAGCGGGGGTAATGCTCCTTGGCCTGCTGGGCATTCAGCAGCACCCTGCCTGGCTGGCTGGATTATTTTTGCTGGCCATGGTGGTCACGGGCATTCCCCACGGTGCCACGGACCACCTGGTGGATGCGAATTTGCAGGCACGCGCTGGGAAACCTTTTTCATGGCGGCGCTTTATTGTGCGGTATTTGCTCACGATGCTCTGCTACGGACTGGTTTGGTGGTATCTGCCCGGGCTGGCCCTGCTGATGTTTTTGGGCATGTCGGTCTATCATTTCGGGCAATCGCAGGTGCTGTATGTCCGCTGGTTGGCTCATGATGGGCGCAAGCGGTTGCTGGGCCTGGCCTGGGGGGTGTTGGTGCTGGGCAGTTTGTTGCTGTTGCACCTGCCGGAGGTTTTGACGTTGCTGGGTAGCCTGATTTCTCTGCCCTGGCAGGAAGCAGAAATCGCCTCAGCAGGAGGTGGATTGGTAGCTGCCAGCGGACTGGTCTTGGCGGGTATGTGGATACGCGCGGTTCAAACCGGGGCGATGCTCCCGGCTGAGCTGGGGCGGGAAATTCTGGCCCTGGCTCTGCTACTGGGGGCATTTTGGCTGGGAGGCTTGTGGCTGGGCTTTGCTTTGTACTTTGGCGTGTGGCACTCGCTCAGTTCGGTGCTGGCCGAGATCGAATGCCTGCGGGCCTCGCAGCCCTATGGCTGGCGGCAGTGGATCCGGGACGCGGTACCGTTCAGTGTGGTGAGTTTTGCCGGGATCGGGTTGCTGCTCCTGGCAGGCTGGTGGCTGGGCGAACGGCTGCCGCTGGTTCTGCTGTTTTTTATTGCCATCTCCACCCTGACCCTTCCGCATGCCTGGTACATGGAAAGGTTGTATGGGGGGAGTGGGAAGAGAGGGTAGGGGTTGCACGGAGCTTGGTTAAATTCTCAGCAATCATTTTCCAATGAGACGTACCTTGCTTCTCCCGACCGTGTTTACCTGTATTTCGTGATGCTGCCCAGGGCTAACGCATCTCCAAAAAAATGGAATATCTTTTTGAAAAAAGAAGATGAACAGCCCATTGGAGTCGATTTCGAGCTACTTTGGCCAGATGACAGATCCCCGCAACGCCTCGCAGGTGCGCTACCCTCTTCCTGAAA
>JBGSKC010000017.1:0-56881 GCA_041741415.1 Bacteroidia bacterium
CTGCGTCCAGCTTGGCGACGATCGCTTGTCGCTGACTTTCACTAAATTGACTCTTCCGCATGGCGGGTTCTTTTTGAATGTTGAAATGTACATGTTTCTTTCTACTTTTCAGCGGTTACGAGCAATGGGAAGAGGACAACCCCTAAACCTTAGTGAACTATGGGACAATACCTTGCCATCGGACTTTCTACCAAAATCAGCGTCAACCGCGCCGAACTGGAAGCCACCAAATGGTCCTTTGAATACCTGGTGGAACAGATGAGCGGTAAACTGGCACTGTCGCTCGACAATTATCACCTCGAAGCCCGGCCCGACGAATGGCTCTGGACCTTGCGCCCTGAACTGCTCGCAGCCGAACTGATCCCGCTCCTTGAAGCCCTGTATCCGGCCCTGTATCCGTTGCCGGATCCTGACAACGACAGCGAGGCAGTCTTGCGCGGTCTGCGCGAGCGCGACCCTGGCGAATGGATGGAGTGGGCGAACCGGAAGCCACACTACCTTTTCCAGGATGATCCGTATGGCACTTCCGACTACCTCCGTGCCGATTTTGGCCGCAGGGTGGGGATTCACTACCGCGACCTGGCGTTGTCCATGGAAGGTAAGATCCTCATGGAGGAATACGGGCGGCAGTTTCGCTTTTTCCAGCAGTGTCTGGCCCACCGGTTTGGCGATTTTGCACTTGCACGTTCGCTGCGGGTGTATATCACCGGTTAGCCTAATCAGACTACTTCCCTTTTGATCACCTTAAACCGACTAATCACATGGGTGCTTACCTCGCTGTTGGACTCAACTTCGAAATTGATATCGCAAAAAACGACGTAGCCAAAGCTGGCTGGTCAGAATCAAAACTCCTGGATGAGCTTGAAAAAGAGCTTTTTATTGACGCCAGCAACTATGAGCTTGCTTCTAATGAAGATTCCCTTGTCTATAGGCTCCGAACAGACACGCTGGCTAAATTGCTGATCCCCTTACTTGAAAAGGTGTACCCCCTGTTATACCCAAGACAAAACCATTGGCAAAGGGTTATCCATGAGCTTTCGGCTACCCCGCCTGAAAATTGGCTTGACTGGGCCGAAGAAAGCGAACACGATAGCTTTTACATGGATGGTGATTGGGATGAGTTCGCGATTGGAGCGCATCCTGATAAGGTGTACGGTAGCCTGTCGAACATCCGACTCATGATGGAAGGAAAATTCTATATGGAGGAATCCTCAAAATCTTTCCATTTCCTCCAATATTGTATTTCAAATTCCTTTCCAGAAAACTCATTATGCCGTTCTCTGCGGATCTACATTCTAGGCTAATGGCTGTTGTGATCAGGTTCCACGACATCAACGGGATATTTTGCATCGATCGGGGCATAGCAGCGAATTAGCGTTCATAATACTGAATTAGCGGCTTTGATAAGGCTTCACACTAGTTTGCAAACTCCCCCATGACTCCCCTCCTCCTCGTCTCCGAGCAAACGCTTCCCAATCTGCTCTTCCTCAAGCAGTTCGGACCTTTTGAGCGATATATCTTCCTCTCGACCGGGCGCATGGAGCGCGACGGGCGCAGCCGCTGGATCGCCCAAACGGCCGGAATCCCGGAGGCGGCCATTGACCTCAAACTCGTGGACCCGGAGCAGCCAGGCAGCGCCATCGCTGCCCTGGAAGGATTGGGTCTGCCAGACAGCGAGCCGGTTCTTGCCTTCGTAACCGGTGGTACCAAAATGATGCTTTTGGGCACCTATGCCTGGGCAAGTCAGCGAAGCAATGCCGAAATTCTCTATCTCCCAATCGGCAGCGACCATTTCCTTCGCATTTTTCCCGAGTCGGCTGAACTTCCCCTTAGAGCACGGGTGAGCCTGGAGGAGTACCTGGCCGTTCATGGCGTGCAGGTGCTCAGCAAAGGAAACTGGCACCGCTGGTGGCCGATTGCAGTAGAAGTGTTTGACAATCTTACCGGGCAAAGCCCTTCCCAGAACATTCAACGCAAGCTCGACTGGTCCAGGCAGGAGGGAATTGCAGGCACGAGCCAGGAAGAAAAAGAAGAAAAAAAGTTCTACAGCGGCGACTGGCTGGAGGTGTATCTGGCAGGCAGGCTGCAAGATTTGTTTGGCATTCCCAGTCCCAACATCGCGCAGAACGTGAGGGTCAACAAATCGGGGCCCAGTAACAGCTACAGCAATGAGTATGATATCCTGTTTGTGCTGGACAACCGGCTGCATATCGGAGAATGCAAATTTTTCACAGGAAGTAAACACCGCGCCATCGGCGATATCCGGCAGGAGCTCCACAAGCTCGCCGATGCCAACAACCTGCTGGGGCTGTTTGCGCAGCCATTTTTCGGAATCATCCATTTTGTGAATGGCCAGCCAGAGCCCTTTATCAAGGCTGCAAACCGGGAAAGCTGGGAGGAACTGGCTCGCCTCCTTCGCCTGAATGCCCCGATTGAACTGGATACCATGCGAGTCCCGGAGAGGCTGGCTTCAGCTTTTCGGGCGAAAAACAGATAGAGTAAACCCCTCCCCTCCTTCACACATCCTTCATCCACCTCCGCAGATTTCCTAATGTGCTGCCGATAGCTTTGGCTTTTACTACATTCGGAAACCCCACATTTATGATTCAACCCTTACGCTCGATGAAGCCCACCCGGCCTCTCCTGCCGCTGTGGCTCAGGTACCTCCTGCTGGGCTGCTTCGCCATGGCGCTGCTTCCGGTTTATGGCCAGACACCCGTCTCAGGCACTGTCACAGACGCCTTCGGCCAGCCCATTCCAAGGGCCACCGTCACCATCCAGGGCACCCGCACCGGCGTTCTCACCGATGACACAGGCGCCTACAAACTCCCCGCTACTCAAGGCGACACCCTCGTTTTTTCATTTATCGGATACACCACCCAAAAACAGGCCGTCGGTGCCGAGCCCGTGGTGAACGCTGTCCTGACAGACAGCGAATACCAGCTGGAAGAAGTCGTTGTAACGGCCCTCGGCATCCAGCGCGACAAAAAAGCGCTGGGCTACTCGGTTCAAACCCTGTCTGCAGAGCAGGTGAGCCGCGTGCGCTCCACTAACCTGGTCAACGGCCTTTCGGGCAAACTCGCCGGGGTGCAGGTCACCGGGGCCAACAACGGTCTGGCGAGCTCGTCCAGGATCATCATCCGGGGAGAGAACTCGTTGAATATCAACAACAACTCACCGCTGTTCATCGTCGATGGCATTCCTGTGAACAACAGCATCTACGGCATCGGCGGCAGCAGCATCGACCAGTCCAATCTGCCTACCGACTACGGCAATGGCGCGGCGGAAATCAACCCCGACGACATCGAGTCAATCAGTGTGCTGAAAGGCGCTGCGGCTTCGGCGCTGTATGGCTCCAGGGCCACCAACGGGGTGATTGTGATCACAACGAAGTCGGGCAAAAACACCCAGGGCCTGGGGGTGAGCATCAGCTCCACGACCATGTTCAGCAGCCCGCTGGTGTTGCCAGAAGTGCAAACGCAGTATGGCGGTGGCTGGGGCCGAGACTATTATGCTGATTACGGCACCAATTTCGGCCCCGAGCTCGACGGCAGCATGGTTCTGCAGGACGGCAGCCCCGGCTTCGACAATGGCGAGGCTGAGCCCTTCGTTCACCGCTACCAGCTGGAGGATTTTTTCCAGACAGGCGTTTCCTCCAACAACCAGGTGTCGATCACGGGTGGCTTTGAAAAAGGCAACATCAAGCTTGCCTATGGCAATTCCTACAACACCGGCATTGTACCGAACACCAACCTGCAGCGCGACAACATCAGCATCAACACAAGCTATCGCCCTGCCGACAACTGGACGATCAGCCTGAGCGGCAATTACCTCAAAAGCCAAAGCGACAACCTGCCGGTGGCGGGCTACGGTGGCCAGGGCCTCATGTATGCCCTGCTGTGGAACTACACCAACGTGGACCTCGACTGGCTGCGCGACTACTGGCTCGAAACCGACCGGGTGCAGCGCAACATTTTCTCCTGGGCCGACAACCCCTTTCTGATTGCCAACGAGCACATCAACGCCTTTAACAAGGACAGGCTCTACGGCATGGTTTCGTCGATGTATGACATCACCCCGGAGCTGTCGCTGCTGCTGCGCATGGGCACCGACTACTCCAACGACTTCCGCTGGTCGCGGCGGCCACAGGGGTCTGTGTTTCACCCCAACGGCATGTACCGCGAGCAGACAATCGGTTACCGCGAAACCAACGCCGACTTTTTGCTGAGCTACACCAAGCCCCTTGGCGACGTGAGCACCCGCTTTTCTGTCGGTGGCAACCGCCTGGACCAGCACACTGCCGAGAGCCTGATCCAGGGCGACGGGCTCGCCATTCCGGGCATTTACACCCTGGGCAACATCAATGTCATCCCCAGCATGTCGCGCTATGACGGCCGCAAGCGCGTGAACAGCCTGTATGCATTTGCCAACCTCGGCTACCGGGATTTCCTTTACATGGACATCACCGCCCGGAACGACTGGTCGTCGGCACTGCCTTCGAACAACAACTCATACTTCTACCCATCAGTTTCTTTGAGCTTTTTGCCATCTGAGATCTTCGAAATGGGAGAATCTGTCGATTACCTGAAACTGCGCTTCAATGTGGCGCGGGTGGGCAAAGACACCGATCCTTTCCAGTTGTACAAAACCTACCAGTTTGCCACCCTCCCCAACAGCCTCACCAACCCTGGCCAGTTGCCGAATGCGAACCTGGTGCCAGAGCAAACCGACGCATATGAGGTTGGACTGGAAGCATATTTTTGGGGCAAAAGGCTGATGGTAGACCTGAGCCTGTACCAGACCATCAGCACCAACCAGATCATTTCCTTTGCCGTGAGCCAGGCTGCCGGGTTCCGTTCGGTTTTTGCTAATTCCGGTAAAATCGAAAACAAGGGCATTGAGCTGGTGCTGAGCGGATTGCTTGTGAAAAAAGAGCATGTTGAATGGAGCCTGACAGGGAATTTCACCCTGTATCGCGGCAAGGTGATCGAACTGTACGAAGACCTTGAATCCTACATCATTGCCCAGGGCCCCGACGGCGTGACAGTAGAAGCCCGCCCCGGAGGAAGAATGGGTGACATTTACGGAAACACCTACGTCCGGACTCCGCAGGGCGAGATTGTGTATGCCGAAAACGGCCTGCCGCTTGTGGGCGACCGCGCCAATGTGGGCAACTACAACCCCGACTGGATGCTGGGCTTGTCAACCGGCATTCGCTTCCATGGCCTTTCCCTGTATGGTCTTGTTGACATCCGAGAAGGCGGCATCATTTACTCCTACACCCACGCCATCGGAACCGAAAGCGGCATTCTGCCCATTACCCTTGGAGGCCGGGAAGATGGAATCGTCGGCGAAGGCGTGGTGCAAAATCCTGATGGCAGCTACAGCCCGAACACCAATTCTGTGGATGCGGAAGACTACTACTACGGTGGCGTGCATCCCCGGCAAAATGCGGAGGCCAACAGCTTTGATGCCTCTTATGTGAAGCTGCGCGAACTGAGCCTGAGCTATTCCCTGCCCATCCGGGCGATCGGCCTTCGCGACCTGTCGCTGTCTCTGGTAGGCAACAACCTGCTCCTGTGGACGAAGGTTCCCTTCATCGATCCGGAAGCCCAGGCCATGAATGGCGGCACCCTGATTCCCGGCATGGAAGTGACCCAGTTGCCTTCCACCCGCAACTACGGCTTCCGTGTAAACCTCACCTTCTAAGCTGCTCCTGATGAAAAAGTTCCTATATGCCTCCTTCTTCACGCTGATACTGGCCACTGCGGCCTGTACAGCCAATTTTGAGGAGATCAACACCAACCTCAACCAGCCGCTCACCGTTACCGGCGACCTGCTGCTGCCAACTGTCATTTTTGACCTCGCCGACTTCTCGGTGAACCAAAGCTTTGGCCTGGGCGACATCATTACCCAGTACCACGGCCACTACGAGTTCAACGACCTGGACATCTACCGCTGGACCAGCGATGGCAGCTTCTGGGTGCTGTACAACTACCTGCAGAACATCCGCGACATCAGGCAGTATGGCGTAGAAAACGACCTGCCCGGCTACGAAGCAGTGGCTTTGGTTCTGGAGGCCTATGCCTTCAGCCAGCTCACCGATGCCTACGGCGATGTGCCCTACAGCCAGGCCAACCAGGCCGAAAGCGGCATCATTGCCCCGGCATACGATGCCCAGGAAGTCGTGTATGACGGCATCCTTGCCTCCCTGGAACGCGCTAATCAGATCATCGACGAGGATGCCTTCGTTGCCGGCGATATCCTGTTTGGGGGAGATATGACTGCCTGGAAAAAGCTGGCCAACACCCTCAGGGTGCGCCTGCTCATGCGCATCTCAGACGTGCGCGACGTCTCGGCCAGCCTTCAGCAAATCCTGGACGACCCTGCGGCCTATCCGCTGTTTGAAAGTACCGCCGACGACGCCATTTACCGCTACCAGGGGTCTTCGCCCGATTTGTCGCCTTACTCCGAGGGCAGGGGCCGCGAGTACGAATACTTTCTGTCCATTCCCACTACGCGCTTCGTCGGTTTGCTGCAAGCCCACGAAGATCCCCGCATTCACGAATGGCTGGGCTACAAGGGAGGCACCACTGAATACATCGGCGTGGAACCCGGCCTGGACCTCGGCGACATTGGCCGCCCGACCGCCTATGCCTCCAAAGATTCTTCCTTCTTTTATGACCCTTCCAAAATCGCGGCCATCTTCATCACCTACAGCGAGCTGAATTTTCTCCTTGCTGAAGCTGCGATGAAGGGCCTGATCTCTGGCGATGCGAAAGCCTTTTACGATGAGGGTGTCGCTGCTTCTTTTGAGCAATGGGGCGTCGAAATGCCCGCCGACTTCCTCACCGCCAAAGCTCCCTATGATGCGAACAATCCTGATCGCTTGTATGAGCAAAAATGGCTGGCGCTTTACCGCACCTGCACCGAGGCCTGGTTCGACTGGAAACGCACTGGCAAGCCTGCTTTCATTCAGGCCGGGCCCGGCAACATCAACAGCAACCAGGTGCCCGTTCGCCTGATGTACCCCAGCCTGGAGCAGTCGGTGAATGTTTCCAATTACACCACCGCTTCACAGCGCATTGGTGGCGACAACATCAACACCCGCGTTTGGTGGGATAAATAATCACGAATACTTTGTGCATGGTCTGTCCTCCCCGGGCAGGCCATGCCATTTTCCTTCATTGACATATGAAACGTATCCTCCCTCTCCTCGCCGTCCTCTCGCTGCTTGCCTGCAACGGGCCGGTGGTCAGCTCGTCTGAAAAAGCTGCTGCAAAGCCCCGCAAGGCTGTTTTCATTCTCATCGACGGCATTGCAGCTGATGTGATTGAGAAATGCGCCACCCCGGCACTGGACAGCATCGCCGCTGCCGGTGGCTACACGCGTGCCTACGTGGGCGGCGAAATCGGAGGCCCGAGCGAAACCCCGACAATCTCGGCACCGGGCTACATGAGCCTGCTCACAGCGACCTGGGGCAACAAGCACAACGTGTGGGACAACTACAACCAGTCGCCGAATTATGACTACTGGAACGTTTTTCGCATCGTCGAAACAGCCGACTCCAGCCTGAAAACAGCCATTTTCTCCACCTGGCTCGACAACCGCACGGTGCTTGTAGGCGAAGGTCAGCCCGGGGCTGGAGACTTCCAGATCGATTATGCGTTCGATGGCTTTGAGCTCGATACCCTGTCGTTTCCTCACGACACCAACTCGCTGTACATCAATCTGATTGATGAGCATGTTTCCAGGGAAGCAGCGGCGAGAATTGCCGGTGACGGTCCGGATTTGTCATGGGTCTATCTCCAGTACACCGACGACATTGGCCACGCAGTGGGTGATCAGGGAAAGGATTTCTATGCTGCGGTGGAGGCGGCAGATGAGCAGGTGGGCAGGATTTGGGAAGCTGTTAAGCAGCGCCAGGCTTTGGGCGAAGACTGGATGATTGTCGTGACGACCGACCACGGCCGCGACTCCCTCACCGGCATGGACCACGGCGGCCAATCCGATCGGGAGCGCAGCACCTGGATCGTAACCAACCAGTCCGGCCTGGATGCCCGCTTCACCGACGGCGAGCCCGGTATCGTGGACATCGTCCCCTCGATTCTGCAGCACCTGGGAGTGGCAGCCCCTGATTCGGTAGCCCAAAAAATGGATGGGGTGTCGTTTTTGAGGAGATGACAGGAAAGCATCGGGTCAGATTTAGCCAAATAAAGAGATCAGGAGTTGTTCCCGGAATTTATTGCCAGCAGATTTCTGTGACTCCTTTTCGCCCGATTTCGTATCTTAGGCTAAGAAATCACCATTGCCTATGAGCCTGGACCTGAGATTATTTCACCTCATTCAACATCTTAGCCCGACCCAAAAAATAAAGCTAATGGCTTTTGTCGGAGCCATGCAGGCAGATCAAACTCCGGCTTTAGCGTCAGGCTTGCTCAGATTTGCAGGGGCAATCCCCCTTGATGACCTTCAAAAAATGGAAACAGCCATTGAAGAGGGCTGTAGTCAAATAGATGCAGATGGGTGGTGAGTTTTTATTAGACACCAACATTGTAATTGCCTTACTCGCTGAGGATAAGTCAGTTACGCACCAACTTAGCCAGGCCGATGCTGCCCTGTTACCATCACCCGTTGTGGGGGAGCTGTATTTTGGAGCACGTCATTCCAGCAGGATAAAAGAGAATCTGGAAAAGGTTTCGGAATTAACAACAGCCTTCTCTGTGGTAGAATGCGGAATTCAAACTGCCTGGCATTATGGTCAGATTAAACAACAACTCCGCTCTAAAGGAACTCCTATTCCTGAAAATGACATTTGGATTGCGGCTTTGGCTGTGGAATATGGGTTAATCCTTGTAAGTCGTGACCAGCATTTTTCTTATATCGAAGGATTATCCTGGAATCGTTGGTAAGCCGGCATCCTTATATTAAGTACCAGTCCCACACCTAATCCTATACGCACCCGGTCAGATTGTTCCCGCAATAAAGCGAACTTCCAACAGCTGTGCTCTCCTTGCCCGGCCCTGCACTTTGCTCTGGTATGTTTCGATATCTGATCGTCCTTTTCGCCGTCGGCATGGCGCTCCAGGAACCGTTATCACCTTTTAAGCGTTTCAGAAGCGAGCTGGTTAACCGGCTGGAAAAACCAGATTATTTTCCGTATCTTGGTTTTCCTAAAAAAAGCAAATGGGAGAGCTCACTATCCACCTGCCAAGGGAGTTGGCCTGGCATCTTCGAATGCAAGACCAGGCATTCGAACAGGAGTTTAAGCGCCTGGCACTGGTGAAGTTATATGAAATGGGGAGGATCTCTTCGGGCCTGGCAGCCCGGACCCTGGGAATCAGCCGCGTTGCTTTTTTGGATTTACTGGCTCATTATCAGGTTAGTATATTCAATGATACCGACGATGCCCAGCTACAGGAAGATCTGAGAAATGTCTGAGATTGTTATCTCCAACACAAGGCCCACGAGCAACAGATGATTCCACGAGTAGAACCACGATTAACACAAATGGAGAATAATGGAATTTGGATTAGTAGCACGCTGAGAAATTTGGTGCTGCGTCAGACAAAAGAATAGTTAGGCAGATTTAACCCTGACCTTGCAAATTAAACTTACTTCAAGAGCTTCACCCAGCATACCAATGCCGCTGTGGACATTGTCCCCTCGATTCTGCAGCACCTGGGAGTAGAAGCCCCGGATTCGGTAGCCAAAAAAATGGATGGGGTGTCGTTTTTGAGGAAATAGATTGGCGGAGCAATATCACACGGCGACCTGGTGCCAGGGCTTTTTATTTGAGGGATCTTACCCTACCTCAAACATCTCCTCAAAGTTCCGGAAGCCGTTTTTGCCGGGCAGCCACTCGGCGGCCAGCACAGCGCCCAGCGCAAAGCCCCGGCGGTTATAGGCCTCATGGGTGAGGGTGATCCGGTCAATGTCGGAGCGGTAGGTCACGCTGTGCTGCCCCACGATTTCCCCTGCACGGATATAGCCGATGCTTAGCTCCTCCGGCTTCGGAGCCCGGTGCCGCAGCTCCTCTCCGGCCAGCCGTTCCTTGCGGTCCAGGCCAGCCACAATCCCGTTTCCCAGGCTGATCGCAGTGCCGGAAGGCGAGTCTGCTTTGTGGCGATGGTGTTGTTCCTCCACAAACACATCGTACTCCGGATAGCGGTTCATCAGCCGGGCAAGGTGCTTGTTGAGCTGAAACAACAGGTTCACCCCCACTGAAAAATTGCTGGCAAATAAAAAGCTGCCGTTCGCCGCCTCCACCAACTCCCGGGCCCGTGCTTCTTCGGCATACCAGCCCGTGGTGCCGCTCACCAGGGGAATTCTCTGCTGCATGGCCCAGCCCAGGACCTCGAAAAAGCTGGCCGGGTGCGTGAAATCAATGGCGACATCGGCACCTGCTGCGGTGGCTGTTTCCAGGCCATGGCCCAGCCGCTGATCCAGCCGCCCCACGATATTGTGGCCGCGTGCGAGGGCTTCAGCTTCCACTGCCTGGCCCATTTTTCCATATCCGATCAGCAAAATATTCATTGTCTGGAGTCTTGTTGGCTAAAAATTCACAGCGAAACCAGCCCCGTTGCCCGACAAAACAGGTCGCCAGCGAAGACCAAGGTCGTCCGTCACGTCGAAATCATTCAGATGGGCATCGACATAGGCTTCGATCATCTGAAGGCCGTGCCAGCCCAGCAGGATCAGAACGCCGTTGTCGCGGTTCTGGCGGAATTCGTTGCGGGCCGAACGAAGGCCCTGGGCGTCATATCGCTGTGCAAGCTCCTCATCCACGGTGGCGGGGTTGTTATCCACGGCCCAGGTGTAGGCAAGGCCAAAGCGCCGGTAGCGGCTTTGGTTGTAGCTGATCCACCATGCTGCCGCGCCATACCCTGCCCAAAAAACAGGCACCTTCCAACCCGACCCATTGTATACCTGCCCAAGACCAGGAAACAATGCCGACCGCTGCCAGGCAACCGTCGGGTTGTAGGGCGGTGGCGATTCAGCAGGGAGCAGGCCGGGTGGCACGTAGGGAATGATCACATCCTCCCGCCAGGGAATCCGGATTTTGAGCTGGGTGCGCTCTTCGGTTTCAATCAGCTCAGGCAGCACCTCCGTTTTCAGGTAGGCTTTCACTGCCTGCATCGCGGAGGGTTTCAGTGTGTCGGCTGGTTCCACAAACCAGGCAGGCCGCCCGGCAAGCAGGAGGCTATCAGTGGGTGCAAGACTGGTACTGTCGGTTTGGGCGAAAGCCAGGCTGTTCAGACAGAGAAAAAAAAGATAAATCAACCGCTTCATGATGCCGAATGTGGCGGGTTCACAGGTGCGGGTTGGCCGGAGGTCAATTTCCGAGCAAATCAAGAATGCGTTCCAGGTCGCGGTTGGAGCTGAACTGAATCACAATTTCTCCTTTTCCGCTGCTGTGCTGAGCCAGGCGAACCTTGTTGCCAAAGCGTTGTTCCAGCGTTTTGGCGATGCTGCCTAGGTGAATTTCCTGGGTGGAAGGTGGCGTGGGCAACGCAGCCGGAACCTTGGGCTGTTTGAGTTTCCGGGCTAATTCTTCTGCCTGACGAACAGACAGCTCATTGTCGCGAATCTGCTGGAACAGCTGAATTTGCAGCACAGCATCACCCATGTTTTTGAGGGTTTTGGCATGCCCCATGCTGATTTCTCCTTTTCTCAGGGCCACCTTCACCATGTCCGGCAATTTGAGCAGGGAAAGGTAGTTGGTCACGGTAGAGCGCTCTTTGCCCACTTTGTCGCCAACTTCATCCTGGCGAAGGCCGAGTTCATCGATGAGGCGCTGATAGGAGAGAGCAATCTCGATGGGGTCGAGGTCCTCCCGCTGGATGTTTTCAATCAGGGCCATTTCCAGCATCTGCTCGTCGTCGGCAGTGCGGATGTAGGCGGGTACTTCATCGAGATCGGCGAGCTTGGAAGCGCGGAAACGGCGTTCACCTGAAATGATCTGGTACTGGTTTTCGGCGATTCGGCGCAGCGTGAGGGGCTGAATAATGCCGTGAACCCGGATGGAGGCGGCCAGTTCGTTGAGTGCCTGCTCGTCGAAAGCCTGGCGGGGCTGAAACGGGTTGATCTCGATCTGGCTGAGTGGAACCATCCCAACAGAGGTGGCAGCCACTACGGGCGAGGCTTCGGAGCTATAAGCTGGAGGGTTTGTGGGAAGGAGGGCATCCAATCCACGTCCCAAACCGCGTTTTTGCTTGGTCATGAGGTCAGGTTCTGAAACTGCTGCAAATAGAAGACTAAAGGTAAGATTTTTTGCAGGGAAACGCGCAGGAAAACATCTGCTCCGGCTCATGTGTTTCCGATTCGCTCATTGGTTTCCCCCGGTTTTTCATCAGGAGATGTTAGGTTTGCCTGGAGAATTCGCAAAAAATCAATCTATGCCTCAAGATCTTCCAGTCGTGAAACCTGGCTTGTCTTACACGGGAAAACGCGTTCTGGTGACCGGCGCCGATGGCTTCATTGGCTCTCACCTCACGGAAGCTTTGCTGGCCGCCGGGGCGGAGGTGCGTGCCACCTGCTGGTACCACCCGCGCCAGGACCGCGGCTGGCTGGATGCCATCCCGGCACAGCCTGCTCTGGAAGTGGTCATTGGCGACATTCGGGACGCTAATACATGCCGTCGTTGGGTGGAAAGCATGGACGTGGTGTTTCATTTGGCTGCCCTTATCGGCATTCCTTATTCCTACGAAGCACCTGAAAGCTATCTCCAGACAAACCTTCATGGAACCTTTCACCTCCTGGAAGCCTGTCGTGCCAACCTCACGCCCTTTGTCTTCATGTCGAGCAGTGAGGTCTACGGAACAGCCTTGCAAGCTCCGATTGATGAGCAGCATCCGCTTCAGCCACAGTCGCCCTACAGCGCCAGCAAAATTGGTGCGGAGGCGCTGGTTCGCAGTTACTGGCACAGCTATGGCCTGCCAGTGCTGGTAGCCAGGGCCTTCAACACCTACGGCCCGCGACAATCACCCAGGGCGATTATTCCTGCTGTTATCAGCCAGCTCGCCGCCGGGGCAACGGAGCTGGCATTGGGAGATTTGCGGCCCACCCGCGACCTGGTGTATGTGGCCGACACCTGCCAGGCCCTGCTGCACCTCGGTCTGAGCCAGCTCACCGATGGTGCCATCGTGAACATCTGCACCGGCAAGGACCACCGCATGAGCGTAGTGGTGGAGCTCCTGCAGCAGATCATGGGCACTGCGGTGCCCGTTGTCACCGATCCTCAGCGCCTGCGCCCCGTTCATTCAGAAGTGATGCAGTTGCTGGGCAACCCCGGTTTGCTCCTTCAGCGAACGCGATACCTGCCTTCCACTTCCCTGCAAGCAGGTCTTGCCAAAACCATTGCCTGGTTCCAAACCCATCCATCCTCCTATTCTCCATTCCAGTACCATGTCTAAGAAAGCCATTATTCTGGCGGGTGGCCGGGGAGTTCGCCTTAGGCCCTACACCCTCACCCTGCCCAAACCCATGATGCCCCTGGGCGACGTTCCGATCCTCGAAATCATCATCCAGCAACTGGCAGCACAGGGTTTTCGCCACCTTACCTTAGCTGTGAACCACCAGGCTGAGGTCATCCAGCAGTATTTCGACAATGGCGAACGATGGGGCGTTGAAATTGATTATTCGCTGGAACAACAACCGCTTGGTACCCTGGGGCCCGTTCTTCAAATCCAGGACCTCCCGCCGGATTTTTTGGTCATGAATGCTGATGTGCTAACTGATTTTCCTTTCGCGACTTGCTGGGACCAGCACATAGAGCAGGGAGCGGCCCTCACCGTAGGCATCTGTGAACGGGAATACCAGCGCGATTTTGGTGTCGTGACCCTCGACGAAGAGGAAAGAATGATTGGATTTGAAGAAAAACCAGTAAGAAGGGAATGGATCAGCATGGGCATCTACATGGTGTCCAGAGAAGTCCTGCAAAGCTGCATTCCCGGCGAACGCCTGGGTTTTGACACCTTATTTCGCAAGCTTATCGACCTGGGAACCCCGCCAGAGGTGTTTCCTCATGAAGGCTATTGGCTCGACATCGGTTCCCCTGCCGATTACCTCGAAGCCATCAAGGTTTTTTCCGAACAAAAAACGATCTTTCTCCCACAGCTTTCATGACCTGAGGGCAACTGGCAGAGAATTTGATTCGATGAACCGAAACGCAGGCCCGTTCGCGCCGCGAATTCGGCCAATCATGCGAAAGAAAGACCTCCGAACCGCTCCCAGCCCTATCTTTCTTCTTATACCAAACCGCCCTCTCACCCTTGAAAAATCCCATTTCCAAATTTCAACAGGACGCCTCCGGGGCACCTTTCCTGCCTGGGATTTTCCGAATTAAAAAATCAGGCAGCGATATTCGTCTGCCAGTGGATGAATCGCTGTTTCTTAGGGCCATGCTTCCCAGCGACGACGAGCGGCTCTATGTCATGATCGAAAGCAACCGCTGGCACCTCGAGCCCTGGCTTTCCTGGATCGAAGACATTCACACCCTCGCCGATACCCGCCGTTTTCTCAAAACGCTCAACTACAAGAGCATTTACGGTGGTGGATGGGTCTTCGGGATCGAATACCAGGGAAAACTCGTGGGCCTCATGGACTTTAACGAAGGAACTAAAGGCGAACAAAGCATTTCGCTCGGCTACTGGCTGGATGTGGACGCCGAAGGGCAGGGCCTGATCACAAGAGCCGTGAAGCGCTGCATCGAATACCTTTTTGAAGAACA
The DNA here is from genome assembly GCA_041741415.1 of Bacteroidia bacterium. Lineage (GTDB taxonomy): Bacteria > Bacteroidota > Bacteroidia > J057 > J057 > JANQTF01. The sequence goes on from JBGSKC010000017.1 coordinate 14,732, forward strand.
GGGCGTGCAAAAAATCTACATCAAATGCGCCACCGACAACGTGCGCTCTGAAGCAGTTCCTAAACGGCTAGATTTTACCTGGGAGGGCATCGATTATTTTGCAGGGCAGGTCAAAGGAAAATCCGTGGACCTGACGATCTACAGCCTGGAGGTGGAGAACTGGAAAAAGAAGTAGGCCCTTTTCGTAAAAAAAAAGCAGAAAAACCTTTTCAGGTAACCAACCCAAGTCATTCCTTTTCCCTGAAAATCAGGCGAGTTTGAAGCAAAACCCCTCGCCATGTCTGCCCCATTAAACACAACTTTTTCGCTTCGCCCCTGGGTTTATGCCTGTATGTGGGGTGAATTCCTCGGAATAGGCTTTGCTGCCAGCGTAGCAGTGCTGCACAACAACTGGATCGGGGAGCCGCGTTCGCTGGGCGAACACTTGTTGCTGATCATCTGGATGCTCTTTGCCGGGGCTGTGGAAGGCAGCTTGCTCGGCTGGTTTCAGTCGCGCGTGCTGCGCCGCCATTTGCCACAATTCCGGGCTGGAACCTGGATCCGGCTCACGATGCTGGCCGGTATCACTGCCTGGCTGATCGGCATGCTGCCCAGCACCCTCGTTTCGATGCAGCAAGGCCCTGCGGGCGCCCCTTCTTCCCAACCTTCTTTTCTGGTGATGGCCGCCATGGTAATCGGCGGCGGATTGCTGCTGGGAGGCATGTTTGGGGCTTTTCAGGGCGTGGAGCTGTCGAAACACATCTCCAAAGGCAGCCGATGGGTATGGGCAAATGCCATTGGCTGGTCGCTGGGCCTGGGGTGGATTTTTGCCGGAGCCACCTGGCCCAATGAAAGCACGCCCTGGTACTGGATCGTTTCCAGTGCCATTTTGGGCGGCTTGCTGGCGGGTCTCACTGTAGGACTGGTAACGGGCAGGTTTTTACTGCGGATCATGGCCGAAGATTCGGGCAAAAAACCGAGCTTCAGCCCGAATTTGTCTTAACCTTCTGGTATGAACGACCCTGAACAAAGAGAACAGCTGTTCGACCTGGCAGTAGATGGCCTCGTTGAGCAGGGCTATGCTGTGATAGATGGCTTTCTTCCGGAAAATTTGACCAATCGGCTGGCAGCACATTTTCACCTTCAGCGGGAGCAGGATGCTTTCTCCCCGGCCAGCATCGGGCAGGGAACTGCCAACCAGCAAAATCGCAGTATCCGGGGCGACCTGATTCACTGGCTGCGCCCCGAAACTGCTGCCGAACCTGAGCAACAATTCCTGGACCTGATGCAGGAGCTGATGGCATATCTCAACAGGACCTGTTACCTCGGTGTGCACGACTGCGAATTTCATTACGCCATCTATCCCGTCGGAACCTTTTACAAGCGACACCTCGACCAGTTTCGCAGCGACGATGCAAGGGTGTTGTCCGTTGTAACCTACCTGAACAGCGACTGGCAGGAAGGCGATGGAGGAGAAATTGTGCTGTATTTGCCTGAGAACAATGGGGAAAAAGCGCTTAAAATCCTGCCAGCCGGGGGCCGGACTGTGTTGTTCCGAAGTGCGGAACTGGAGCACGAAGTTTTACCTGCCAGCCGGGAACGGATGAGCATCACAGGCTGGCTGCGAAGAGAAAAAGTGCTGTAGAAGGGAAATTAGAAGACTAGCGCCTAACAGTGATAAAATCTGTCCAAACAATATTATCGCCACTTTCATCAATAGGCTTGGCCACATTGCCATCGCGGTCGATGAGCTTAATCTGGTAGCGGACCTGCTCATTGGTTTGGCCGGAAAGGTTGGCAGTAAAGTCTAGCTTTACGGTCATTTCACCCTGAATAGAAGGGTTTCGGGTATCGGGCGTGAGGGAAGGAAGCACAAACTGCGTGGTTGCCTGGGCCTCAGTGAGGCCGTTATTGAGGCGGGAATCGATCAGAAGCAGATGATAATCCTGCCCGGCTTCGTCTCCGCCAATGTTGCCGTCGCCATCCTGAAAACGGAAGGTAATGAGGATAGAATCCTTCGTATGGACTACTTCCCTCGGCTGAATATCGAGGTATTCCACCCGCGGTTCCACAGGAAAAACGGGATCATTGGAGCAGGATCCAAGGAGAGCAAAGATGGGAATAGAAATAAAAAGAATTCTTCTCATGGCGGTTAGCACAGATTGGGAATAAGGTATAAAAAACCTGCTGAATATCCAACTCTATTCCTGGCAAGGAAGTTTCACAGCAAAGTAAGAATTTAAAAGAGAACTGAGTTGGCTCTCGCTATCGAGACGCATCTTGCAGGACAATTCCATGAAAATCAGCCTGATTCCAATGAAAACAGTCTTTCAATTCACTTGCCAGGGCCTGGAAAAGAATCTGCAAATGATGTGGCGAGTTTCCAGGGAATCCATAATTTAGCCTCAGCCCATTTTCCCCCGAGTGAAGTCGTCTTGCATTCCTTTTGGTCTTTCACCAGGCGGAATTTATTTGCCATGACAGGCTCTTTCGTTTCGCTAACCTTCACGATCCACCATGCCCGAAGCTGTTCAACCCTTCCAAAAAGTCCTCGTCGCCAACCGGGGAGAAATCGCCATTCGTGTCCTTCGTGCGCTTTCCGAGCTGAAAGTGAGGACCGTGGCCATGTATTCCTATGAAGACCGCTATTCGCTTCACCGCTACAAAGCCGATGAAGCCTACATGATCGGCACCGAAGAGGAGCCGCTTAAGCCTTATCTTGATATTGAGGGGATTGTTCGCCTGGCAAAACGCAAAGGGGTGGATGCCATTCATCCGGGCTATGGTTTTCTGTCAGAGAATGTGGACTTCGTCAGGGCCTGCGAAGAGGCGGGCATTACCTTCATCGGGCCGCGCCCCGCTGTGATGGAGCAACTCGGCGACAAGGTGCGGGCCAAAAAAGTGGCCCGGGCCGTGGGGGTTCCCCTCATTCCCGACTCCCAGGTCGATCTGCTGTCGCTCAAAGATGCTGTCAACGAAGCCGCCGCCATCGGCTATCCCGTGATGCTCAAGGCAGCAGCAGGCGGCGGTGGAAGGGGGATGCGCGTGGTGCGCAACGAAGAGGAACTGTCCAACGCTTTTTTTGAGGCGAGAAATGAGGCAAAAAAGGCCTTCGGCGACGACACGGTGTTTCTGGAAAAATTCATTGAAAGCCCCAAACACATCGAAATTCAGCTCCTCGGCGACAACCATGGCAACATCGTGCACCTCTATGAGCGCGACTGCTCGGTGCAGCGGCGTTTCCAGAAAGTAGTGGAAATGGCACCTTCCACCCTGCCGTATGCCGTTCGCGAGGAACTGTTTGACTATGCCCTGAGGATTGCCAGGCATGTGGAATACAACAACGCCGGGACTGCAGAATTTTTGGTGGATGCCAACAACCGGGTTTACTTTATTGAGGTAAACCCCAGAATCCAGGTGGAGCACACCGTTACGGAAGAAATCACGGGGATTGACCTGGTGAAATCTCAGATCCTGATCGCAGCGGGAGGCTACCTGGCCGATCCGGAAATTGGCATTTATGGCCAGGATTCGATCCAGATAACGGGCTTCGCGGTCCAATGCCGAATCACCACAGAAGACCCGGCAGAAAATTTCAAGCCCGACTACGGCCAGATCATCGCCTATCGCAGTCCGGGGGGCTTTGGTATTCGCCTGGATGGCGGCAGCATTTACCCGGGGATGAAAATTTCTCCCTTCTTCGACTCCATGCTGGTGAAATTGACCGGCTGGGGCCGAACCCTCCGGGGCGCCACAGAGCGCATCGACCGGGCGCTGAGGGAGTTTCGGATTCGCGGGGTAAAAACCAACATTGATTTTCTCCGCAACGTCATCACCCACCCCGACTTTCAGGCAGGTACCACCACCGTCGGCTTTTTGCAGGAACACCCCGAATTGATGAACGTGCGCGTTGGCCTCGACCGCGCCACCAAAACCCTGAGCTATCTGGGGAATGTGATCGTGAATGGCAATGCAGATGTAAAATTTGTTGATCCCGATCGTCATTTTCGCGACGCCAGGGTGCCCTCATTCGACAAAAACCTCCCCTACCCCAACGGCAGCCGCAACCGGCTGCACGAACTGGGAAGAGAGGATTTCGGCAAATGGTTGCTGGCAGAAAAGCCTATTCATTTCACCGACACCACCTTCCGCGATGCCCACCAGTCGTTGCTTGCCACCAGAATGCGCACCTTCGACCTGTACAACATTGCTGAAAGCTACGCCAAGCACCACCCGGAGGTGTTCTCCATCGAGATGTGGGGAGGTGCCACCTTTGATGTGGCCATGCGCTTTCTGGGAGAAAGTCCCTGGGAGCGGCTTCGCATTCTTCGCGAAAAAATCCCCAACACCCTCTTCCAGATGCTGATCAGGGGCAGCAATGCCGTGGGCTACAAAGCCTATCCCGATAATCTTGTACAAAAGTTTATCGTCAGCGCGGCAGGGCAGGGCATTGACTTGTTCCGCATTTTCGATTCGCTCAACTGGCTGGATGCCATGAAGGTGAGCATTCGCACTGTGCGCGAAGAAACCGGCTCCCTGGCTGAGGCCTGCATTTGCTACACCGGCGATATCAGCGACCCGGCCCGCAGCAAGTACGACCTTCAATACTACCTCGACCTGGCCCGCCGCCTCGAGGATGAAGGAGCCCATTTGCTCGCTATCAAAGACATGGCAGGCCTGCTTAAGCCGCTGCCAGCTACCACGCTCGTCACTGAGCTGAAAAAGCACCTGTCCATTCCCATTCACCTGCACACCCACGACACCTCAGGCAACCAGCTCACCATGTACCATAAAGCCATCGAAGCGGGGGTAGATGTGGTGGATGTTGCCCTGGCTTCCATGTCGGGCCTCACCTCCCAGCCGAGTTTCAATTCCCTCGTAGCTTCGCTTCAGGGTCATGAGCGGGCCAATGAGGCCGCTCAACTGGGTAGCCTTAATCAGTTTTCCAACTATTTTGAAGCCATTCGGGAATTGTACTATCCCTTTGAAACTGAGCTGAGAGCAGGTACTGCCGAAGTGTATGAACACGAAATTCCGGGAGGCCAATACTCCAACCTGTTGCCACAGGCGCGCTCGCTGGGGCTGGAGAATAAGTTTGAAAAAATTAAGGAAAACTATGCCGTCGTAAACAGAATGTTTGGCGACATCGTGAAGGTGACTCCTTCCTCGAAAGTCGTTGGCGACATGGCCCTGTTCATGACCTCCAACAACCTCACCGAAGAAGAAGTGATGCGCAGGGGGCATGAGCTGTCGTTTCCCGATTCAGTAAAGGGCTTTTTCCGGGGCGACCTGGGCCAGCCCCATGGCGGTTTCCCAAAGGAGTTGCAAAAAATTGTGCTCAAAGATGAGGTGCCCTATACCGATCGGCCCAATGCCCATTTGGCACCAATCGACATGGACAAAGAATTTGGGGATTTTAAACAGCGGTTTGACGACCCGCGGATGACCTTTCTTGACTTTCTGAGTTACCAGCTATATCCCAAGGTTTTTGAGTCGTTTTACGCTCATTTCCAGAACTATGACAGCGTGGCGAAGCTGCCAACAAAGGCATTTTTCTTTCCCATGCAGCCCAATGAGGAGATCCTGGTGAGAATTGCTCCGGGGAAAAAACTGCTGATCAGCTACATGTACACCCTTGAGCCGGACGAAGACGGGAACCGGGCGGTCTATTTCAAAATCAACGGCCAGACAAGGGCCATTCCGGTTCGGGACAAGCGCATTCAGGTGCAAAAGATAGAGCACCGGAAAGTGCGTGGCAGCGGCGACATTGGCGCTCCGCTTCAGGGCAAGCTCACCGCCATCTTGGTGGAAGAGGGGGAAGAGGTAAGGAAAAACCAGCCACTCTTTGTGATCGAGGCCATGAAAATGGAATCAACCATTACTGCGCCGCAAGCCGGGCTGGTAAAAGGCCTCCCGCTCAAAGCCGGGGTAATGGTGGAGCAGGACGACCTCGTGGTGGAGATGTAAAACAAAAAGGGACAACCGTTGATGGTCGTCCCTTGCGTTTCCGGAATCCGCGAAGATTTACCCCTAAATTTCGCGGAACAGTACCTGGACTATCTGATTACCCCTAGCAAACAGATCTCAGGTACTCCAAATATAAGGTTAATTTAGAATTTGAAGAAAGTTTTTGAAAAAGAATGGTCGAGGGGAACAAAGCAGTTTTGATCAGCATTGTGGGGCCAACGGCAGTTGGGAAAACGGCCCTCTCCCTTCAACTGGCAGAAGCCTGGGGGGCAGAAATCATTTCTGCCGACTCCCGGCAGATGTATCGCCACCTCGATATCGGAACAGCCAAACCCGGCGGGGAAGAACTTCGCCGGGTGCCGCATCACCTGGTGAGCTGGCTCGACCCGACCGAAGAACTGAATGCCGCCCGCTTCGCCGAAACGGCCGAATCCATTCTTTATCAGGGCATTCAGCAAAAACCTGTCTGGATTATGGTTGGGGGATCCACCCTGTACCTCGAAGCGTTGTGGCATGGCCTGAACGAAATGCCCCCTACCCCGCCTGCTGTGCGGGAACAACTTATGACCCGGCTTCATGATGCCGGGCTGCTACCCCTTGTGGCCGAGCTGGAAGTCGTGGACCCAGCCACTTTTGCCCGCATAGACAGGAATAACCCGGCCAGGGTGATCCGCGCGCTTGAGGTGTTTCACGCCACCGGGCAGCCAATTTCGCAATTTCAACGGGGTACTGGCCAGCTCGACCGGCCCTGGCAGCACCTGAAAATTGGCCTCGAAGACGACCGCGAGGCACTCTACGAGCGGATCAACAAGCGGGTGGATATGATGATGGAAGCAGGGCTGCTCAGCGAAGTCAGAACCCTCCTCGCAGAGGGAGTACCTCCGGATTCACAGGCGATGCATTCGATTGGATATGAAGAACTGGTGAAGCATGTAGCCGGAAAAATCTCCCTGGAAGAAGCCGTGGAGCAAATCAAGCTGCATTCGAGGCGCTATGCCAAGCGGCAGCTCACCTGGTTTCGCCGCTACAACGATATTGAATGGTTTCGGGCAGGGCAGGAAAAAGCCACACTTGCCTGGGTGGAGGCACAGCTCGCCGGGAAATATCGCCCGAATGGGTGATGCATCCAGCCGTTCTTTCACCCCAAATTACCACCGAAAACCTCCGGCATAGAGGTCCGCTTTCCTTTGCTGCGAATGGTTTTTGGTAGTTGAATGGGAGCAAGCCCCGGCGGGTTTGCTCCTTTTTTTCAACTGCTCTTTCCTGGGTGGGCTTTCCCCGTTGGTCTGAACGCCTTAGTTGGCGAAAAAGGAAAATCTCCAGTAACACCGTTAAATTTTCTATCTAATGTAAATTTTAAGCCCTTCCTGGCTGGTCGGCGGCAGATTTTTTATTCGCCCTAACACTGCCTTGACAATCATTCCCCACCTTTGTGAAAGAACAACAAACCTCACCAAATGGCTCCCCAACTGATCATATTTGACATGGCCGGCACCACGGTGCGTGACGACCGCTTCGTTCACAAGCAACTTGCCAGTGTCCTTTCCCGGGAAGCCATTTTCCCCACCGACACCGACCTCGACGATGTGATGGGATTGCCAAAACCTGTGGCCATTGGGCGCTTGCTGGAAAACGCGGGCGTTGCCCCGACTGATAACCTCGTGGATGGCCTTCATCAGGCGTTTCTGTCAGACATGATTTCCTTCTACCAAACCAGCGACCAGGTAGTGGAAATTGAGGGAACCTCGGCACTGTTTGCCCGCTTGCGCGAGGCCGGCATTCTGGTGGCCACTGATACTGGTTTTAGCCGCGACATCGCCCAAACCATCATCGACAGGCTGGGCTGGGGACCAATGCTGGATGCGAGTATTTGCTCCGACGAAGTAACCCATGGGCGGCCCGCTCCCGACATGGGCTTTGAGCTCATGCGCCGTCTTGGCGTGAGTGACCCCGCTGCCGTGATGAAAGTGGGCGACACGGCCTCCGACATGCAGATGGGCCGGGCCCTCGGATGCGGCTGGATTGTGGGCGTGGAATCAGGATCTCTTTCTGCCCAGGCATTGTGGGATGCAGGGGCAACAGCCGTAGTGCCGTCGGTGAAAGACCTTGACCTGGTGTGGAAGGAGGGTTGAGGGACGCTTTCAGCTACGGTTCGCCAACGACAACCTCCATGTAGCTGTCGCTCAGGACTGGCTTGCGTTTAGGATCAGTATCTCTGGCATCACTGTCGTCTTTGACATCACTGTCATCTCTTTGACCCCACACTTGCCTCCAGCTCAGCGAGCTGTTCCCAAATGCGGCGCTCCTCGGCGCTCAGCTTTTTGGGTGTGCGGATGTTCACCGCCACATACAGGTCTCCAAACTGATCAAACGACTCAAACACCGGCATGCCCAGCCCGCGCAGCTTGAGCATTTCTCCACTCTGGGTTCCGGGAGGTACCACCACCGACATGTTTCCGCGAAAGCTGGGAACAGAGATTTTCTTGCCTAACACCAGGTCAAAGATGCTCACCTCCAGCTCGGCATGAAGGTCATCGCCCTTGACAGTAAAAGTGCTGTGCGGCTTGATGAGAATGGTGAGATAAACATCGCCTGGCTCACCCGATTTGCTCGGCCCGCCCTGCCCCTTTACCCGAAGGGTGTGACCGTGGCGAACGCCAGCAGGAATTTTTAGCCGAACCTTTCTGCCTTCAAACGACACCACATCCTCCATCCCGCGATAAGCCTCCTCCAGGGTTATGGAAAGGTTTGCCTCGTAATTTTTGCCCCGTCGGCTCCCGCGTCTTGCGCCGAAAATGTCCTCAAAGATGGTAGTAAAGAGACTGTTGGTTTCCTCCTCTTCCTGCGGGGTGGCTGGATTGCTTTGGGTGCCGCCCCTCCTCAGTTGGTCGTAGCGAAAGCGCGTGTTGGGATCCAGCAAAATCTTTTTTGCCTCGCTGATTTCCTTAAACCGTTGCTCCGCAGCGGGGTTACCCGGGTTTTTGTCCGGGTGGTACTTCAACGCCATCTGCTTGTATGCTTTGCGAATCTCGTCCTCGGTGGCGGAGGAAGAAAGGCCCAGCAATTGGTAATAATCTTTGTACTGCATCAGATCCCGCGGTTCCTGTTATGAAGATAGGGATTGACAAGCGAATTTTCTGCCAAAAATCCTTGCTGGTGGCAGGGAAAAAGGTCTGATTTGGAAATTGAATCTCCAGACCTTTAGCACATGCGCCCTGCTTTCATCCTTGCCCTTTGTTTTAGCTTCTTGATAATCAAACCTTTGCCTATTAAAGCACAGGCAGTTTTGCAGTGGATTTTAGGCGACCCTCTTCATCTGGAGCAGGGCTTTGGCTTGCAGTGGTTGCCTTCGGGAAATCTATTGGTGGCATTGAACGAAGACAAGCAGGGGCCTTCTGGCAGCGATCTTGGCTTATGGCGGGTGAGCCAATCCGGCGACCTGTTGGGTCAGGCCAGCCTGGGCACCATGGACGATGACTTCGTGCGGGGCATCAGCCCGGCATCGGATAACCGCTGGTGGCTCTGTGGCATGCAAACTGCCTATGAGCCTCTTCGCCAGCGGGCGGTGCTTCGCCAGGTGGACAGCCTGGGTGTGGAAGACTGGCAATGGATTCACCCTGACACACTGGTTTTGAGCGAATTCAAGTCGGTAGGCCAGGGTGCAGGCGGCAACATTGTCGCTGTGGGAAGCCAGGCAAGGCCGGGCCTTGGCCTCGATCCACTGATTGCGATGTGGGATGAAGGCGGCAACCTCGTCTGGATCAGCCAGCAGCGCGACAGCGCCAACGATCTCGCCCATGCGGCCTGGCCCCTGCCCGACGGCAGTTGGATCGTGGCCGGCGACGTCCAGATGCAGGATCTTTCCTATCGCCCGTTCGCCATGCGCATCAACAACCACGACTCCTTGCTGTGGAAGGTTGTATTTGACGAACAGCTGAATTCCGGATCTCAGCAGTTGATCATGCTCTCAAACGGCCATCTATTGCTGGTGGGGGAAACCTACCCAATCGCGGGAGGCTTTTATTTTGATGTCTTTCTCCGGAGTTTCTCCACAGAAGGCCTCAGCGATTGGTACCAGACCCATGGCAGCCCCGGCACCGATGCGGCGTTCGACGTTGTGGAATTGCCCGGCAAGGGCGAATTGTTGCTCACTGGCTACGGGCTCAATCCTGCAACGCAGAACACAGACGCCTTTTTGCTGCATTGCGACAGCCTGGGAAAGGCGCTGGACTGGTCTTATGCCGGTGCTTCCGCCCTGGATTATGGCCACGCCTTGTTACCTGTTCCGGGAAGCGTGTGGGGAGTGGGATTTGCTAACCAGGGCACTGACAGTCAACTGCTGCTCTTTCAGTGGAAGGAAACGATCAGCTCCCTGCATCAAGCACGCTCCACCCCCGCCCTTTTTCTCCTTCCGCAGCCGGCCCAGGCGGGAAGCGAAGTAAGGACCTCCGTCGCAGGGAATTGGGGAAGAAGCTACCTTTACCAGGCAAACGGTCAGCTGATCCGGGAGTTTCCCGCTCAAGCGGCTAATGATCTTCGGTGGCCAGCCCCTGAACTGCCAGGATTGTACCTCTTTCAAACCACCTTAAATGAAAAGCCGGTTTCCTTTCGTTTGTGGGTAACACCTTGAAAAAACCAAGCATGAAGTCGTTCCGGAAAAAGTTTTTGTTAGTGGGAGCATGTGGATACCTGCTGTTGTTTGGCGGCCAGGCCATGGCGCAGAACTTGTGGAACTGCCGCGACGGACAGGTTCGCTGGGTGTCGGATGCGCCACTGGAACTGATTCAGGCAGAGTCGGAGGAATTGCAGGGAATTTTCCGCAGGGAGGACCGCAGCTTTGCCTTTTCGATCAGCATTCGTTCATTTGAGGGATTCAACAGCCCGCTACAGCAGGAGCATTTCCACGAAAACTACCTTGAAACCGAAGCTTACGAAAAGGCTACCTATTCTGGGCGCATCCTGGAAGAAATTGACCTGCGCCAACCCGGCAAATACGAGGTTCGTGCCAAGGGAACCCTCACCATTCACGGCGTAGCCAAGGAGCGCATCATCCGCGCCACCCTCGAAGTTCGGCCCGACGGCGAGCTGGTCATTAGCTCTTCCTTTGTTGTGCCGCTCGTAGATCACGACATTTCCATTCCCCGGGTCGTTTTTCAAAAAATCGCCGAGGAAATCAGGGTCTCCATCAACGCCACCCTTCGTGCCCAAACCCCATGAAAGCCATCTCCCTGCTTGGTTGCCTGTGGGGCTGTCTGGCTCTTCCGGCCTTGGCCCAGAGCCTCATGCCCCAGACACTGAGCTGGGATGAACCTGCGCCCCTGAGCCCTGAGGTGGTTTGCGAGGATCGACAGGGATTTATATGGCTGGGAATGGGCAAACAACTCCTTCGCTTCGACGGCTATGATTTTGTTGCCTTCCAGCATGGCGAAAGCCTTGAAGCCGATATCAGCGCCCTGGCAGCAGATGCAAACGGGTTGTGGATCGGGCTTAAAAATGGCCATGTTGCACGCTGGTCGGAGGGTCAAATGAGCATTGTATTTCGACCGCAGGAAGAGATTAGCATTTCGAGTGTGGCACCCGGCCAGGACAGCCTGTTGTGGGTAGCCACGTATGGCAGGGGAATTTATCTGCTGTCCAGCCGCACAGGAAGGGTAATTCAGCAAATTGGCGCCGCCCAGGGGTTGCCCGATCACTACGTGTACACACTGGCGGCAACTGCCCAGGGCGATGTCTGGGCAGGCAGCGACGCAGGAGCCACCCGGCTTGCATGGATGGAGCATGAGATTCGCAGCCAGCATTACAACAAACAAGATGGCCTGCCCGATTACATCGTTAAGGCCCTGCTCATCGACCCGGAGGGCAACCTCTTTGCAGGTTGCTATGAAGGCGGCCTCGCCCGCTTCGATCCCCTGAGCGATTCCTTTTTGCCACTGGCTGGCACAGCATCGCTGCCGCCAGTTTCCTCGCTGGCAGGTCGGGGCTCAGAACTGTGGATCGGCACCGAGCAAACGGGTTTGTGGGAATACCAGCCTGCACGGCAGCGAGCCATGTCTGTGACCGCCCTGGAAGGAGGACGAATTAAAGCCCTTTGCTTCGACCAGGAAGGAAACCTGTGGGTTAGCAGTCAGAAAGGAGGCTTTAGCAGAGCCTTTACCCCCGTTCAGCTTTACCAGCCTCCTTTAACTTTAAAAAACAGCAGCATCCGGAGCGTGGAAGCCAGCCATAGCGGAACCATCTGGTTCAGTACTGATGAAGGCGTGTTTGCCATGAACCCCGGAGAGGGAACCACCGAACTCGTATTTGAACCTGCCAAACGAGGCTGGCCGCCAGTAATGAGCCTCTTTGAAGACGAGCAAGGCAACCTTTGGATGGGAACCTATGGCGGTGGACTGATCAGGTTTAACCCGCAAAGCGGCAGCCTTGAGCGGTGGGCGGAAGCAGACGGGCTAAGCAATGGAAACGTGCTGTCGATCACAGGCAAGGGAGGCGATATCTGGGTGGGCACATTGGGCGGTGTCAGCCATTTGACAGCCACAGGGGGCGGATATCGCATTCAAAACTTTACCCGTGCCGACGGCATCAGCGACAACTACGTGTATCAGATCCAGCTTGACCGCGCCGGAGCGCTGTGGATTGCCACCGACGGCCAGGGCATCACCCGCCTTGATAATACCGGCACCAGGGTGTATCAGCAGGCGGAGGGGCTTACCGACAAGGTAATTTATTCTCTGACCCTTGATGAGCACAACCAAATCTGGGCACTGAGCAAGGAAGGGCGGTTGTATCGGGTCGACGGAGAAAGAGCCTTTGAGATAACATCAGCCTACCGCGAGCACCGCAGCGAGCCAAGCGGCCTGATTGCCTGCCACGATGGCGCGATACTTATCCTGCATGAAGGCGGCATTGACCGCTTCGACCCGGGCACGGGCCAGCTGGTAAGCTATGGCAAGGCTGTGGGCGTGGATCGCCCCAGCCCCGACCTCAACGCAATGGCAGAAGATGGTCAGGGCCGCGTTTGGATCGGTTCCCGGCAGGGCCTGCTCCTTTATACCCCTCTGCCAGTGGGTAGTCGCACCTTTCCCCGGCTGGTTCTTGATAAGGTAACTTTGTTTTTCGAGGAACAGCCAGGACTGCTTTCTGAACCCCTTTCGGCCGCCGACAACCATCTGACCTTTCAATACCTGGCCCTGTGGTACCAGGATCCCGAAGCTGTGCAATATCGCCACAGGATGGGGGCTTATGACCTCGACTGGGTAAAAAGCCGCGACAGAGTAGTTTCCTACCCGCAAATGCCGCATGGCAGTCACCTTTTTGAGGCTGAGGCCGGCCTGGCAGGTACGTTTGCCAACCATGTTGAAGCAGCCTTTCGCATCAGGCCGCCGATATACTTCACCTGGTGGTTCTGGGTGCTGGTGCTTGCCGCTGTGTTTGTGACCACAGTTGTGGCAGTGCGCATTCGGGAGCAGCGCCTCCAGCTTGCTTCGGCAAGAGAAAAGGAAAATATTCAGTACCAGTTTGACCTGCTTCGAAGCCAGGTGAACCCGCATTTTTTGTTTAATTCATTCAACACCCTCATTTCCCTCATCGAAAACCACCCCAAAGAAGCCGTGAGCTATGTGGAGCGCTTGTCGGATTTATTTCGGAGCATGCTAGCCTACCGGAAAGAAACCCTCATTCCACTCAAAGAAGAGCTGGAATTGTTGGCGAATTATGCTTACCTCCAGCTGCAGCGTTACCGCAGCAACCTGAACATCGACATAGCGGTGGACCCCGCATTTCACGAGCACCTGATTCCACCGCTCACCCTTCAGATGCTGGTGGAAAATGCCATCAAGCACAATGTAATTTCGGGGAAACAGCCTTTGCAAATCGTGGTGAAGGCCCAAACGGTGGAAGGAAAGCCCGAGGTAATGATCACCAACCCATTTCAACCGAAGCGGCAGGCTCCTCCGTCAACCGGGCTGGGACTGGAAAATATCCGCAAACGGTATCAACTGCTCACGCTAAGACCAGTGGAAACCCACCAGGAAGAGGGGACTTTCCAGGTCTCCATTCCTTTGTTGTTGTGAGAAAACAAAGTCAAATGAAGCGTGGTTTCCGGAAAGAGGGTGGAAAGAAGCTTAGTTGTTTCATGGGTGTGAACTGGCAGAGAACAAGAACAAAAACATTCTCCACACAGCATTTTTCCAGCGTTTTTGCCACATGAATATTCTCCTGATCGAAGATGAACTTGCAGCAGCCGAAAAGCTGGCGGGCCTGATCCGGGGTACCTGGCCTGAGGCCATCCTCCACGGGCCGCTGGAGAGCATCGAAGACAGCATAGAATTCATCACAAACCAGCCCAGCCCGGATGTGATTTTCATGGACATTCAACTGGCCGACGGGCATTCTTTTGAAATTTTTCGTGAAGTGAATGTGACCAGCCCGGTCATTTTTACAACTGCCTACGACCAGTTTGCCCTGGAGGCTTTTCAGCACAATGGCCTTGAATACCTCCTTAAACCCGTGAAAGAAGCTGATTTTCAGCGGGCAGTAACCAAATACCAGCGCTGGATGACCAGGGAAGAACCGATTCCTGCCCTGCAACCCGCTGTCCTTACCACTCTGCTCAACAGCCTGAGAACGGGCCAGTTTCAGAAACGACTGGTCATTCGCTATGGCCAGCAGATCAAGGCCATTGACATCGAAGAGGCTGCCTATTTTTATCTCGAATCGAAAGTGACCCTGATGCGCACCTTTGCGGGGAAGGAATATCCGGTAGATCAGAACCTCGAGGAATTGCAGGCTTTGCTGGACCCGAGGCAATTTTTCAGGATCAACCGCAAACTCATCATCAACATCCGCTCGATTACCCATATGCTGGCCTACAGCAAAGCCAGGGTAAAACTCACCCTGGAACCATCCTTCGGTGAAGAGGCCATTGTGAGTGCCGAACGCTCTGCCGAATTCAAAGAATGGCTTAAAGGGCTTCCGGCCTGAGAATGTCCGGTTCAGCGGCCCCTGTTCCCTCTTCGGCATCTATGAGAGATCCGATCAGCAGGAACCTTTGTTTCTTTCGTTATCCAATCAACTTTCACCCCCTACCCTATGAGCAGATCCCTTCGATTGGTCCTGATTGGCCTTGTGGCCCTTGCCCTTGTGGGCGGTGTTGTCGGCTACATCATGTGGAACCAACCCCACCGCGACCTGAGTGCAGGCAAGGCAGACTTCACAATGAAGCCCGAAGAATTATTGCAGGCATTCACTGCCAATGAAGCCGAAGCCAACACCAAATACCTCAACAAGGTGGTGGAACTTTCGGGTGTCATCCTCGACAAGCCTCCCATAGATGGCGGGGGTGCTGTGGTTCTGCTGGAGGTTCCGGGCGAGATGTTGTCTGTCATCAACTGCGCCTTTGAAGCCACAGATGCGGCCTCTGTCCAACCTCTTGACAAAGGTGCCACCATCACCGTCCGCGGCGAAGTGACCGGCTACACGATGGACGTGAACCTGGCCCGCTGCGTGCTGGTGCAGTGAGACCGCTTCGCTGTGAGAGCCAGGAAGCGAGAGCCGAGAGCCGGGACCAGAAAATGCCCAAGGCAGAACTCTGAACGCCCAGCCCAGAACTCCGAACTCCCAACTCTGAACTCCCAACTCAAAACTCCCTATGCAACGCTTTTTCCGCCTTTTCCCATTCACCCTCCTGCTTCTGGCCATTGGCTGTATGCACCATCCGGTCATTCTGCCTGACGGTGGTGGCAACGGTGGTGGAAATAATGGCGGAGGAGGAAACAATGGCGGTGGCACGGTGAGCAAGCCCTGCGACCCAGACTCCGTCTATTTTTCACGCGATGTGTTGCCGATTTTGGTGTCTAACTGCGCTATGTCTGGTTGTCATGATGCCAATTCGCAAAAAGACGGGGTGATTTTGAACAGCTACGCAAACCTCGTTGCCACTGGCGAGGTGCGGGCCGGAAACCCCGGCGAAAGCGATCTCTACGAAGTGCTTATAGAAACTGACCCCGAAGACCGGATGCCTCCCTCCCCTGCCAGCGCCCTGAGCAGCGATCAGATCGAAACTATCCGCCGCTGGATCGCTCAGGGAGCAAAGGATCTCACCTGCGAGTCTGGCTGCGACACCACCGTGGCTACCTACTCGGGGGTGGTAAAACCAATCCTTGACAATTTCTGCGTGGGGTGCCACTCCGGCAGCCAGCCTGGCGGCAACATTGACCTGGGCGCCTTTGCCGGAGTCAAAGCCATCGCCGACAATGGCAAGTTGCTCGGCAGCATTCGCCACGAAACCGGCTTCAAGGCAATGCCACAAGGCGGCAACCAACTGGACTCCTGCAGCATCTCCCGAATTGAGTCGTGGGTAACTGCCGGTGCGCAGCAAAATTAGCCACCACACTTCCCCTGCATCATTTCAATCGCTTTTTCCCTTACCAGCCCTTTATCTGAACCTTCGCCATGAGACTTCGCTTTTCCCTCTTCGTTCTCCTCGTCACGCTGTTTACGGGTTGTTACTATGACAACGAAGAATACCTCTACGGCGGCTTGGAAACGACTCCTTGTGATACCGCTTCCGTAACCTATGGCGGAACCGTTCTTTCCATTCTGCAGCGGGAATGCATTGGCTGCCACGGCGCATCGGCCCCTGGTGGTGGAGTTTCCCTCCATACTTTTGAGGCTGTAGTGGCCAGTGCCAGCAGCGGCAAGTTGCTCGGAACTATTCAGCACGCAGCTGGGTTTTCTCCGATGCCCAAGGGCGGTAACCAATTGCCCGCCTGCGAGTTGCAACAAATTGAAGCCTGGATCAACCAGGGTTCACCCAACAATTGACCATCCCTTTCATCTTCTTTCTTTTAACTTTTTCTTTCCCATGAAAAGAGTCAGCATGTTCATCGTGGCGTTTGCCTTCGCCCTGACAGCGGTCCAGGCCCAAAAACTCATGACCCGCACCGGCCACGTTTGGTTTTTCTCCCACACCCCTGTAGAAGACATCGAGGCCCACAACAACCAGGCAACCAGCATCATTGACCCGGCAACAGGGGAAATGGCATTTGTGATCCTGATGCGTGGCTTTCAGTTTGAAAAAGCCCTTATGCAGGAGCATTTCAACGAAAAATACGTCGAATCAGAAACCTACCCCAAGGCGACCTTCCAGGGAAAAATCAAGAACCTGGCCGGGGTTGATTTCAAAAAGAATGGCACCTATGCTGTGACCGTTGTTGGTGAAATGACCCTTCACGGCGTGACCAAAACCGTGGAAGCCCCCGGTGAAATCAAGGTGCAGGACGGCGCTGTGAGTGCAAACTCCACGTTCCCCCTCACCCTTGCCGACTATGGCATCGAAGTACCCAGCATGGTGAGAAACAAAATTGCTGAGGTCATGGAGATTCATGTAGACACCAAATACGAGCCAGCCACCCGTTAACCGGGCCTGAGAAACAACCGCGAGGAATACTGAGTGCAATGGCCGGGTATTCCTCGCTTTTTTTTCACATCCTGATTTCCCCGACACATGAAAGTCCTTAGCCTGCTTTTCGCCCTGTTGCTTCCTCTGAGCCTTCTGGCCCAAACCGACCTGCTCGATATGCTGGAGGAGATGGAGGAGGAAAAACGTGAGTTCACGATTGCCACTTTCAAAACCACCCGGGTGGTGAACGGCCCCAGCATTGAAATGCCAGCCCCCGGCGTGCTGCAACTGAACATTTCGCATCGGTTTGGAGAGCTCAATGGCGGCTTTTACGAGCTTTTCGGCCTCGACCGCGCCAACATGCGCTTTGACTTCGAGTATGGCCTCACGCCCTGGCTGGCCCTCGGCGTTGGCAGAAGCAATATCAACAAAACCTACGACGGCAGCCTGAGGCTCAAGCTCCTGCGCCAGTCCACCGGCAAAGTGAAAATGCCCGTTTCCCTCGCCTACGCCGGAGGCACAGCTGTCAACACCCTCCGCTGGGCAGATCCCGACCGGGAAAATTACTTCTCCTCCCGCCTCAATTTCTACCACCAGCTTCTGCTTGCCCGCAAATTTGGTGACCGCCTCAGCATCCAGCTCTCTCCTACGGTAATTCACCGCAACCTCGTGGCCACCACCGCCGAAGAAAACGACGTCTATGCCATGGGCATCGGCGGCCGGTTCAAAATCACCGGCAGCGTTACCCTCAACGCCGAATACTATTACCTCCTGCCTGGTCATACGGCAGACAACTTTGAAAACAGCCTTTCCCTTGGCCTGGACATCGAAACCGGAGGCCACGTTTTTCAGCTCATATTCAGCAATTCCGTGACTATGACGCCCAATTACTTCGTTGCCCAGACCTCCAACAACTGGCAAACAGGCGGCATTCACTTTGGATTTAATATTTCCAGGGTGTTTACCGTGTCGAAAAAAGCCTCGCTCTGGGACGGTCGTGAAGTAGGAGAATAACCCTCACAAAAGCTTACTAAAATAAAAGCGGAGACTCTTTCCAGAGCCTCCGCTTTTTTTGTCAGCACTGCCAGAGGGCAGTTTCCAGAAACTTATTCCTTAATCCAGCGCTGCATCCAAACGCCAGCGGCAGTTTCCACCCGGAGGAGGTACACGCCTGCGGCGATGGCAGAAGTGCGAAGTTCCACTTGCTGACCGGCCTCAGCAGAAGCAAGCACTACCTGCCCGTGGAGATTCAGCAGGGAAACGCGCTCCATGCGAAGGTCGCTTTCGAGGCGCACCAGCTCAGAACCGGGGTTCGGGTAGGCACGCACGGAGGAAATCGGCAGCAAGTCGCGCACGTTGTCGGTTTCGGTGATGGTCAGGGTCAAAGTGCCCTGGGTAATCACGGTAGCAGCTTCGCTGGAAACGAGGTTCAGCACCACGGTTTCGTCACCTTCCACATCGCTGTCGTCGGTGATGGTTACCATTACCTCAACCGTGTCGCTGTCGCCACAACCCTGGAGGGTGTAGGAGAAGCTCACAGAAAAATCGGTTCCTTCGGTAGCGGTGGAGCTCGGGTCCACTTCCAGCGTCAGCACGGTGGAATCAGGGTTGGCATTCGCCACCAATACCTGGAAGGAGAAGGTTCCTGCGCTTTCGTCGGTGTCTCCGGTAGCCACAGACAGGTCAGCAGTTTCAGCTGCAAGCGGCTGAAGGTCGGCGAGGAACATCGGGAAGAGCTGATAGCCAGAGGTGTAAGGAGCGCTTCCGTCGAACTGGGCACCAAGACCGCGAACGTTCAGGTAGCCCATCGGAGCGGGCGATCCGTCGATTTCAGTTTCCTTGTCGATCCGCACCAGGAAGGTGTCCACGCCGTTGGTGAAGTTCACATTGGCATTGGCACCATCGGCTGGCCAGAGGGCGCTGTCGAGCAGCCACACGCAGTTCAGCTGGACATATTCGTTCTCGGTGGTTTCGTCCAGGGTAGTCACCACTGCAGGTGCAGCCAGGGCGTTGCCGGAGGAAATTAGTTCCACAGAGGTTGGGATGATTTCTGCAAGACCGTTGAAGTGTTCAATACGGCCCACCACGTGCAGGCTGTCGCCCTGGTTCACCACATATCCGCTCACCACGCCACCAGAAAATACCTGGATACCGTCGGTGTTGTCGCGAAGAATGAATTGCAGGCCGGTTGTGCTGAGGTTCACCCCATACACCACGCCGCGAAGCTCACAGTTCACATCCAGGGAGTCAGCAAGTCCGTCGCCATCGGCATCGGCAGTTACCAGCCCGATCGGATAAACATTGAAGTCATTGTCGGTGATGGTGAAGGTAAACACGCTGTCGGAACCAATGATGGCGCCATTGGTGGCGTTTTTCAGGGTCAGGACCACTGTTTCGTCTGACTCCACAATGGCGTCTTCGAGAATGCTGATGCTCAGGTTGATGGGACCAGCAGACCCTCCGACGAACACGATGGTGGTGTCTGAAAAAGTAAAGTCGGAGCCCAGGGTTGCGGTAGAAGCGCTGCTCAGCATCACTTGTACGGCCACGGTATCAGAGGTGGGGTTGAGCAGGTCAATGCTCACAGGAGCGGTGCCACTGCCTTCACTGGCGCTACCAGCTGGCAGCACAAAATTCACCTCGGTATCGAGCACGGGAGGCGCGCAGGTGTTGGTGTGGGCACCAAGTTCGCTGAAGGTGTTTTGTGGGAAAACATCCCACTGAGCAGCACCAATCACCCAGTCGGTGGTTCCTTCGGTCACGTTGGGCTTACGCACGAGAGTGAACTCTGAGGTAGCCCCGGTTCCAACAGGCCAGTTGGTTCCTGGATCTTCGCCAAGCTTGCCGATTACGTCAGCCGTGTCGCCAGTAGCGGTGTTGATGAGCAGGAGCGCATCGTCGCCATTGTAGAAAGTTGCAGAACCGGTGGTGTCGGAGACAGCCAGGATAGGAGCAAAGCCGCTGGCGTTGCCAATCACATACACATCATAAGGAGCCAGCATGCCGGCCAGCTTAAAAGTATCGGCAGCATTGACAGTGCCGTTGTTGTGGCGATGCACCTGATACAAAGACAGGTCGATCATGGATGAGGAGGCGTTGTAAATCTCCAGCGCCTTGTTGTTGGATGAACCCTCAACGTACTCGGAGAAAAACAGGTCGTCGCACCCGACAACTACAATGGCGCAGTTGCTGTTATGCAGTCCTGCACTGGTGAAGTCGTCGATCGGAAGAACATCCCACTGAGTAGCGCCAACGGCCCAGTCTTTGGTTCCGCCACTAACTGTTGCCATGCGAACAAGCGTAAAGTTGGCGGTAGAACCGGTGCCTACCGTCCAGCTTGCGCCCGGATCCTCACCAAACTTACCAACCACGTCGATTGTGTCGCTGATAGCTGTGTTGATGAGCAGGAGTGCATCGTCGCCATTGAAGAAAGTGATGTCGTCGAGCGTGTCAGCAATAGCCAGCAGGGCAGCATTGGCATTCGGGTTTACGGCTGTGAAAATACCGTAGGCAGGGATAATACCCTGAAGTTCAAGAATGTCGGGATTGGTGATTGCACCGTTGTTGAAACGATGCACTTCGTAGTCTGCCAAATCGATCGGATTTGGCGTGGGGTTGTAAATCTCGAGCGATTTGTTGTTGGATGACCCTTCCAGATACTCCGAAAAGAACAGGTCGGTACATTGCCCGAACGCTGTTCCTGAGGTCAGGAGAAGGACGGCCAACAGGCTAATGATGTTGGGTTTGGCCATAAGGACTTGGAATTGAAGTGTTAAAATCAACACAAAGGTACGAGGAGAACTGGCTAATTCAGGGAATGCTGGATTATCAAATCGTAAAAATCGACACCCCGGCAGGAAAGCAGTGTCTCCATTCACCCCGGAATGCTGATCGAAAGGCCATCGTAGCCCAGAAAAAAGCCTTCGGGCAATTGCTTCGATACGGCTTCATGGCTGCCCAGTAAATGGCTGATGTGGGTAAAAAAAGTTGTTTTAGCCCCGATATTCCTGGCGGCTTCTATGGCTTCTGCTAAGGTAAAATGCGAGTGATGCGGCTTGATTCTCAGGGCATTCAGCACCAGCACTTCAACGCCTTTCAGCTTCTCTACTGAGGCATCCGGGATATATTTCGCATCGGTGAGGTAGGCAAATGTTCCAAAGCGGAAGCCCAGCACTGGGAGGTTGCCGTGCCACACCGGTATGGGCGTTACCTTTATCCTGGCGGCCTCAAATGGTGCTTCGGCAATGTCGTTCAGCCGGAGCTTCGGCACACCGGGATAGTCGGGCATCTCGAATGCGTAGGCAAACTCCACCTGAAGCCTGGCAAGGGTTCGCGCATCGGCGTAAACCGGCATGTCTTCCTGCTGGGCATAATTAAACGCCCGGACATCGTCCAGCCCGGCCACATGGTCTTTGTGCTCGTGGGTAAACAAAATGGCATCCAGCCGCTGCACATTTTCACGGAGCATCTGCTGGCGAAAATCGGGCCCCGTGTCGATCACCAGCCTGCGGCCCTCCTGCTCCAGCAGCCCGGCGCTGCGAAGCCGCTTATCGCGCGGATCTGCCGAGCGGCACACTTCGCAACTACACGCTATGACAGGCACGCCCTGCGATGTTCCGGTGCCAAGAAAGGTGAATTTCACAGTTGCTCTGCAGTTTTGATTTTCTCCACCCATTTTGCCTGCTCCTCCGACAACAGATCCGGCTCGAAAGCCAGCTCCTTGATCACCTCCACCAAGGTGGTTATTTTCCCTTCCAGCGGATGAAACTTGTTGATCACGATGGTCTTCTGCGCATGAACAACACAATAGCCTCCCTGGAAGTTCCCGCGCTCGTAGCGAACACTGTATCCCTGGGTTTTGAGTATAGCCTGGAGTTTCTCCTGAGTCGATTTGGTAGGACGCATAAGGCAAAGGTATAGAATCCGCTGAAAAGCGCAGACCGGTTAATGACCGGAGGCAGCCGGGGCCTGGCTTGCCCGGAAGGCTTTGGCCGCTTCGGCGATCACGACGCTGATCGGCGTGTATTGCAGGCCCATTGCTTCGATTTTGCTGCCGTCAAACTGCCTTGACAAAAAACCAGATCGCATCGAGTCGCGGGTTATTACCGGGGGTTTTCCCGAGAAGTGCGACCAGGCCTCCGACAGCGTAGCTACTATCATTGTGGGGATTTTCGGCAAACGCCAGCTGGGAGCCACCTTGCCCAGCGAAGCGGCCATCATGGCAAACAACTCCCTGAACCCCAGATTTTCTGCATTGAGCAAAAAGCGCGAACCGGGTTCCAGGTCTCTGGCCTCCAGCAGCAGCAGCAGCGCCCTTGCCACGTCTTCCACCCCCACAAACCCATTTCTGCCAGGGTTGTAAAAGCGAAGGCCCTTGTTCACAATCGTAAACAGCTTTCCGGTGCCTTCTTCCCAGTTATGGGCAGGGCCAAGGATCACGGAGGGGTGCACCAGGCAGGCATCCAGTCCTTCGGCAATGCCGCGCATCACCTCCTGCTCTGCCTTGTATTTCGAAATCGAATAAGCAGAACGCCCCTCGCCGCGCTGCCATTCGGTGTGTTCATCGGTCAGCTCGCCAGCCGGGGCCACGCCAAGGGCTGCGATGGAACTGACATGCAGGAGGCGAACACCGGCATCCAGGCACACATTGACCACGTTTGCCGTCCCGTCTTCATTTACCTGCATCATCCGGTCTGCGTCTTTTCTCCAAAAGCTCACCACCGCCGCTGTGTGAATAACTGCCGCCACACCTTCGGCAGCGGCTTCCAGCGACAACACATCCAGCACATCGCCATCAGCGATTTCGACTGCCCGGGGAAGACCCGTTTCGCGTTGGGCAGCATCTCTCACCAGTGCCCGAACCTCGTATCCGCCTGCGAGCAGCAGGCGAATGACGTGGCGGCCCAGAAAGCCTGTTGCGCCGGTGACGAGGATTTTTTGCTTTTGCCTATCTTGTGCCGCCATGTTTGGTGAATCGGGATCAAGTTTACGCCAATTTGCCCGCAAAGGAAACCCGAAGTGAATTCTTCTCCATGGATGTATCTGTTTTTTTCCAGCCTGTAGAACCGCCTGTGTTGCTGCGGGAATGGCAGGCGCCCCTCCGCCTGCACGACTGTATCCAGGGTTTTTTTCACGAATTTCCCGACCCCGCCCAGGCAGACGCTTTGGTCATGAGCGCCTCGCTCCACGACCATGAGGTCATGCCCGGTCGCTTTCGGCAGCATCTCTACAGCCTGAGCGCTCCTGTCAGCCCCCTGAATCTCGCTGATCTGGGCCATCTTAAGCCCCGGCAGTCGCCCGACGATACCCTGGAGCAGCTCACCTATGTGCTGGCGCAGCTTCGCCTGCTTCGCAAACCTATCCTGCTCCTGCTCGACGACCCCGTGCTGTCGCTGGCCCAGGTTCGCGCCTTCGAAGAAGCCGAAATGCCCATTGAATATGTGCATATCGACTCGCAGTTTGACCTGCTCGACGCCGATCTTTTGCTCGATCACCAAAGTTACCACCATGCCCTGCTTCAGTCGCCGCCAGCCTGGCTGTTTGAATATGTGCAACTGGGCTACCAGCGCTATTTTGTGGGCGAAGAGCAGTTGCAATGGCTGGCGGCCCGTGATTTTACCGCAGTTCGCTATGGCCAGCTGATGGACCAGATCCACGAAGCTGAGCCATACCTTCGCACCGCCCAGGTCGTTGCCGCCGACCTCAGTGCCGTTCGTGCCTCCGACGCACCGGGCGCGAATGCCCTGTCGCCGGGCGGCTTTTCAGCCGAGGAATTCTGCCGGATGGCCCGCTATACCGGGCTGGGCTATCACCCGGTGAGCTTTTCACTTTCAGGCTGGAGCCCGCGCCTCGATCAGCGCGACCAAACCACACGACTGGCAGCACTGGCAGCCTGGTATTTTTTTGATGGGCTACTGCACCGCTTCGACGATGCCCCACGGGAAGACCGCGCAAACCTCACCCAGTATGCTGTTCAGCTCCACGCCAGCATTCCCAGCATTGATTTTTTCAAACATCACCGCAGCGAGCGCTGGTGGATGGCCGTGCCCTACCCCGACCAGCTTGGGGAGCGATACCCCCGGGTTCATCTTGTTCCCTGCAGCGAATCCGACTATACCCTCGCCCGCAACGACGAAATCCCCCCCCGCTGGTGGTCTTTGTTTCACAAGCTCAGCCAACCCTCATGATGGAGTTGGTGGAGGTAAGCAAACGCTTCGGTGAAAAAACCGTTTTGCACGGCCTCAATCTGCGCATCCCCAACGGCATTCGCCTCTGCCTGATCGGCCCAAGCGGCTCTGGCAAGTCTTTGATTTCCAGACTGCTCATTGGTCTGGAACAACCAGATAGCGGGGATGTCCGCTTTCAGGGCAAGTCCATCCTGGCTTTCAGGCCGGGGCAGTTGCAGGAAATGCTCGACCAGTTTGGTGTGGTGTTTCAGGGAAACGCCCTGTTTGACTCGCTCACTGTGCGGGAAAATGTGGGCATTAAGCTGGACGAACAGCGAAGCATGCCCCGCCGGGAGATCGACCGCGCCGTACTGGAAGCCCTGGAGCAGGTGGGACTGGAAGCCGATGTGCTGCTGCGGTTTCCAGGCGAGTTATCGGGGGGAATGCGCAAGCGCGTCGGTATTGCCAGGGCCATTGTTCACCGGCCATCCTACCTCATGTATGACGAGCCTACCTCCGGGCTTGACCCTGCCAATGCCGACCGGATCGACGAATTAATTTTCTCCCTGAGACAGCAGGGTAACCGCACCAACGTGATCATTACCCACGACCTTCAGTCGGTGCGGCGACTTGCCGACCGGGTAGCATTTATCCAGCAGGGTGA
Source organism: Bacteroidia bacterium (assembly GCA_041741415.1). Classification (GTDB taxonomy): domain Bacteria; phylum Bacteroidota; class Bacteroidia; order J057; family J057; genus JANQTF01. The sequence continues at coordinate 39,906 of JBGSKC010000017.1, forward strand.
GATTCTGTTTGAGGGGGAGCTTACGGCTTTTCTGGCCTGCCGCCACCCCGATATCCGTGCATTTCTGCATCGGGGCAGCAAGGCAAGCTGAGAAATGAAATGGCTGCGAACCTTTCGTTAATGGTTACCTGTTATCGTTTTTGTAGGGGCGGTAGCGTGTGTCTAATTGGATGGCGGCTGCAGGGAGGGCAAAAAACTGAGCATGGCTGCCTGTCCAGCCCGGCGGAATCACGGCCACGACCTTGAAGTCGGTGTCGGCATAGAGTGCACTCACGCCTTCGAGGTCTTCGGCATCGAGGAGGAGAAAATCGCGCTCGCTGCGGTGAGAGCGGATGAAGGCAAGGAGCTTTTCGCGGTCAATGGCGTTGCTGGTAAGGCCTGTGGGGTCGAGAGGAAGGGCAATGTGGAAAAAAGCGCCCAGGCCAGGGATGTTGGGGTCGAAGCCTTCGCAGATCCATCCTACCTTGTTGAGGTTCACATAGAGGCTTCTGATGTTGTCAAATTGGATGATCCCCCTTTTGACGCGGGATCCTTGCTCCATGGCCAGGAGGGAGGAATACATCATGAGGTGGTAGCCAAGGTTTTGGCCTTCGAGCTGCTGATCGACCGCAAGCCGAACAGTGTAAGAAGTTTTTTCGGGCGTATCGTACCCAATTTCAAAAATGGTTCCCTGCACCTCTTTACTGGCATCTTTGAGCACGAGGCAATGGCCATACTGGCTAAAGCGGTGAAGATCGAAGGCGCAAATTTCATTGGCCATTTCGGGGCAGTAGCGCCGGGCCAGGAAGTCTTTGATCCGGTGAATGTCGCCATCAGAAGTGGTGAGCAACGACAACCCAAGGGCCTGGGCATAACACTCGATCTGCTGGCGCCACTCCCTGGCAAAGCTGGCTTTCTCCTGCCAAAAGAGCGGCAGTTCTACGCCTGGCTGCTGGCAAATGTCTGCAGGTTTTTTGTATAGCAACGGTCGCTGGGCATAGGCGGGATCATAGCCATGATTGATAATGGCCTGGATGTTCAGAGAAGGGTTCTTTCTGTAAGGCAAGAACGAATAAGCGTGATCCTCGGCAATGGCCATAGTCGTGTGTATGGGGGGATGGAATGGTAAGCAACGAACAGCTCTGATTCTTGACAATCGATTGCTTCGAATCATGCCACAAGTAAGGGCTTCTATCTCGCATCCCCTTTTGAAGATCCATCGCAATCTTTCCCTTACAATAAGTATTACCTTTTGCTATTTCTCTGCCTCAACCCTTTTTTTATTCACCAACCGTTCAAGACGGTTTTTATACCGCTCCCCGCCTTTTCTTTCCCTTTGTCTCATCAAATATTCAAGATACTTGATCTCTGACCAGTGCTAAGCCTTGCAAAATCCACTTATTATGCCACTTCATTCCGCTTTTCTGCCCGGAATTTCTTCTCTGATCGCGCCCGTTATGGACTAAATCTTACTTAGGGGCGTTCATTTTTTCGATGACTTTTGTCACTCTGTTATCATACTGCTGGCGCGAAGGATGGCTCCCCCGCCGTGAAGAAGGCGGATCTGGTCCAGAGCCTGGTACAACTCGACCTGGCTGGCCTGTGAGGAGAATAACTGCAGTTGCTGCCCCCCCGGCACCAGTTCGCTCAACCGCACACCCACCAGACGCACCCTCACCCGCTTGTCGAAAAGGCGGCCAAACAACTCCCACACCTTCTCGCTAAGCAAATGGTCGTTGGCCGTATAGGGGATGCGCGCCTGCCTGGTTACGGTCTCGAAATTGGCGTAGCGGAGCTTAACAGTCACACAGGCACAAAGCTTTCCCTGGCCGCGCAGCTGAAAACCCAGCTTTTCGACCATCCCGCTGAGGGTACTCTGCAGCAGGGTGAGATCCATGGTATCTTGCGGAAAAGTGGTTTCGGTCGAGATCGATTTTTGATCCCGGTATGGCACAACGGGCGAGTCGTCCTGGCCTCGGGCACGCTGGTAGAGAAAGGTTCCGTGCTGGCCAAAGGCCCTTTCCAGCACAGGGCGCGGAATTTCCCGCAGGGTGAGGATGCGGCGCACCCCCAGGAAGGCAAGCTGCCTGGCCATCGCACTGCCGAGGTAAGGGATGTTGCGCACGGGCATGGGAGCCAGAAAAGGCTGAACTGCTTCCTGCCTGATGTGAAGATTACCGTTGGGCTTGGCGGCGGAGGTAGCCACCTTGGAAACCATTTTATTGACCGAAAGGCCCATGGAAACGGGCAGGCCGGTTTCTCTGATGATTTTCTGGCGCAGTTCTCCGGCCCACCGATACGTTCCCAGGAAACGATCCATACCGCTCATGTCGAGGTAGAACTCATCAATGGAAGCCTTTTCGACGAGGGGAGCCCCTTCTTCGATGATCTCTGTGACCATCCGGGAGTAGGAACTGTAAGCATCGTGATCTCCGGAGATGGCTACAGCCCAGGGACAAAGCCGCCTGGCCATGCGCATGGGCATTCCGGCGTGAACCCCAAAACGGCGGGCTTCATAGCTGCAGGCTGCCACCACAGCGCGGTCGCCGCTACCGCCAATGAGCAAAGGCTGCCCATCAAGGCGGCTATCCTTGAGCCGCTCTACGGATACAAAAAAGGTGTCCATGTCCAGATGCACGACCTGGCGTTGCAGAGAAAGCATGTGTCAGAACTGAATAAGGAAGAGAAAAACGAGGAACAACATCAGGAGGAGATGAAACAGCGGCAGCCGACACAAACAAAGGTAGCAAATTGAATTTATTTTTACTATTTAATTTAGCTAAAATCTAACTATTTTATTAACAAGCTTTCTGTTAAGGCAAGAAAGCAACCGCATGACGGAATAGTCAGGCGCAGGAGGGAAATCCGGCGGCCGGGAAATACCTGTAATGGCCTGCGTGACGTATATTGCAGGAGCTCGTCTTTAGGCAGTTGTCGACAACGAGTATATTTTTTTTGAAACAACGCGTATGAAACCCATTTTTTTGAGCCTTTGCCTGATGCTTCCCCTGGCGCTGAGTGCCCAAACCAGCCTTCCTGACGCCGTGGTGGAAGACATCAACGGGAACCGGATCAACACTTCTACCCTGGGCAACGACGGCAAGCCCTACATTGTGAGCTTCTGGGCCACCTGGTGCAAGCCCTGCCTCAAGGAATTGGCAGCGATCCAGGAAGTGTATGAAGACTGGAATGAGGAAACAGGGGTCAAATTAATCGCCATTTCTGTGGATGACAGCCGCAGCGCTCCCCGTGTGCGAAGCTTTGTGCTGGGTAGTGGCTGGGAATACGATGTGTTCCTCGACCAGAATGGCGATTTCAAGCGCGCCATGAACGTGGTCAACATTCCCCATACTTTTCTGGTGGATGGCCAGGGCAACATTGTGTACCAGCACACCTCCTATGCCCCCGGCGATGAGGAGGATTTGTTTGAGCGGGTAAAAGCGCTCGTCGAGTAAGGTAAAACGAGCCGCCCAAGCCAGCAAACAGCAGCATCGCAGGAAGCCAGACCGCCCGTCGCCTTCCTGCGATGTTGCTTTTTTTAGGACACCCGGGGCTCTTCTTTGCAAAAGTCTCCCGTCTCTCCCCTTCAACAGGTTGGTTAATCCAGTCTATTTTCCTAGAATTGTACCTTGTGTGTATGCCATCGAAACGGACGCTGAATGAATCTTCTTTCCTCTGACCTGCTTTTCCCCCTCCTACCCCACCCCATTTGTTTTGCCTGAAGCCAGTTGGCTATTGAACCTGCACGCAGGGCACCAGCCCTTTAGCTGTGTTTGGGGATAGACAGGCAAAGAAAAAATGAACGGGAATTAGGGTATTTCAGGGCAATGGCCATACACCTACACACCTTTCAGGCACTAATTTCACTTAACAATTGCGTATGAACCTGACCAAAACCTCACTTTTCAAAACTGTGATGTCGTTCTTGGCGCTTGGGATGATGGTCTCCACTGTATGGGGCCAGAACTATCTCAACCAGACCAAGAGGACACTGACCACCAAAGGCCACGTGCCTGCTTTCCGGGTGGAAGCCGCCCAGGCTGAGCAAGTGCCGGCTACCGAAGCCACCATCAACGATGAGCCGGGCGCTGTGGCCACCGACGCTCAGTGGGACCTGCAATTTGCCATCCCCGTTTCTGACTCGCTCGGATACTTCTCAAATGCAGGATCTCTCTGGACTGGCACCGACTTCTGGGTAGCAAAGTGGAATTCCGACACCCTCGCCCGCGTAGCTGCCAACGGCTCCGTGATCGAGATCTTCACCATTCCTGGTGTTACTGGCGTGCGTTCCATTACTTCTGACGGCACCAGCATCTTCCTGGGCCGGGCAAGTGCCACCATTTCTCAGGTGAACCCTGTTACCAAGACCCTCATCGGTAACATCACGGTTACAGGTGGCGCTGCTGCCATCGGAGCGCGCTTCCTCACCTACGACCCCACCCTGAACGGCGGTGCCGGTGGTTTCTACATTGGAAACTTTACCTCTGCCATTGGCGTGATCAGCAAAACTGGTACAACACTGAGCACCATTACCCAGGCGACCCACGGCCGTGTGGGGATGTATGGCGCCGCCTACGACCCCGTTTCTGTTGGTGGTCCTTACCTCTGGGTGTTCGAGCAATCCGGCACTCCCTCTGATGCCATGATTTCTCAGCTGAAACTCCCCGCCGGTACTTGGACTGGTGTGAGCTTCGACGTTGATGGCGATCTCGGCCTCGGCGGTGCCCTCGCTGGTGGTCTCTTCCTGGCGACCGGCATCGTTCCTGGCGAAAACACCATTGGTGGTGTGGCGCAGGGCGATCCTAACGCGCTGTTTGGCTACGAACTTGACTTCGTTCCTATTCAAATCGATGCCAATCTCGTGGAAGCCAGCCTTGTACCAGGTATGTCGATTGTTCCTGTCAACCAAGTCCCCGACTACTCCTTCCAGGGTGAAGTCTCTAACTTTGGCCAGCAGACGATCACTGCAGCCAGCGTGGAAGTGGAAGTGGTTGACCTGGAAGACTTTTCCACGGCTTTCACCAACACCGCTACTTTGGGCAGCATTGCGAGCCTGGGCACTGCCACCTACAACATCGGCCCCTGGACCCCTACTGATACTGGTGCCTATGTCGCTTTCATCACTGCATCCAGCGGTGCTCAAACCGACGAAAACACCGCCAACGACTCGGCTGCCTACGGCATTTTCGTGTCTGACTCTACCCTGGCCCGCGACCAGGGAGGTGCCACCGGCTTCTTTGGCGTGGGTGCAGGTGCTGGCCAGAATGCTGTGCTGGCTCATAGCCTGACCCTCCAGAACACCGACTACCTCACCTCTGTGACAATGGCCTTCGGTTCACCTACAGCAGGCGACCAGGTGTTTGCCTCTATCTACGCAGCTAACCCTGCCACTGGTGGTCCGCAAAACACCCCTATCGCCAACACCGAAGTGTATCAGTTTACCGCTGATGATGAAGCCAACGGCGTAGTGCTGACCCTGGGCCTCTCCGGCAACGCGCAACCACTGCCCCCCGGCAACTTCTTCATTGGAGTAAACGAACTGGGTTCTAACGTAGGTCTCATTGTAACAGGCGACATCTTCACCCCCGGTGCTCTTTGGTTCCGTGCCAACAACATCGCTGGCGGTGTCTGGCAGTCGGCTACGAATCAGGTTGTGCTTGTGGTTCGCGCCAACTTCGGTCCTTGTACTCCCACACCAGTGAATGCAACGATCACCATCAACGACGACGACTCTGGTCAAGGTAATGGAGATGCCACTCTCTCTGTAGGTGCTACCGGCGGCTCAGGTTCCTACACCTACCTCTGGGACGATCCCAACAATTCCACCACGGCTACCATCTCTAACGTGCCAGGTGGCCGTACCTACACCGTGATCGTGAAGGACTCTGAAGGTTGCGAGCGCACCTTTACCTCTGACGTGGTCAATGTATGGCCTATCGGCGTTGCTGATCAAATGCCCGGCTTGTCCAAATTTGAGACCTACCCCAACCCTGCCCGTGATCAGTTCTTCGCTGAAATCGAGCTGGAGCGTGCTCAGAACGTGACAATCACCCTGCTTGACGCACAAGGCCGTTTCATCTTCTCCAAAGAAAAGAAGAACGTCCTGTCGCTCGTAGAGCCTATCGTGGTGAGCGAATATCCTGCCGGCATCTACATGCTGCAGATCACGACAGAAGAAGGCAGCGCCTTCCGCAAAATCTCTGTGGAATAAGCTCCTTTCCCATCGAAGGGTTCCGACCCTGAAAAAAACATCCCGTCTCTGCTCAGAGGCGGGATGTTTCTTTTTCTCACCTTAGCTGCCTCGCCCCAAACCGCCCCGGCCGCCTGCACACAGGGGCAACATTTTCCGGTAAAAGCGGTATATTCACCTTATCAATCAGCTTGGTATGTTCAACAAAATCGTCCACCATCCGCTCTTTAAGAGCTATTTGCGTCTTCCCCTCTGGAGCAAGATCGCCATCCCGGTTGCAGCCTTCCTCGTTGTGGGCTGGATTCTGAAACCTCTGTTCAAACTGGCCCTCGTGCTGGTGGCTCTTGGCGCAGCAGCTTACTTCTTCATGAGCATGAGCAACGGAAGAAAGTAACGGCATCGTGCCCCACAGGCAAAACGGGTGCTTCCTCGCAAGGAAGCACCCGTTTTGCTTTATTCACAGGGGCGCCAGAACAAGGAGGACTATTCCCAAACTACACGAAGAGGTCTGGCATCCACCCCTTCGAGTTGTAGCAGATACATGCCTGATGCCAGGTTGCCTGCCGCCATTGTGACTTCACTTGCCGCCGAAAGGCTTATACTCCGAACCACCCTGCCCTGCAAATCGAGCAGGCGGAGCTGTGTTCCTGCCGGTACTGGCTGGTCCAATGTCACCACAAGAGATGCCGAAGCCTTGTCCACCTGCACTTGCCAGCCCACAAGATCCTGCACACCCTCGCCGACACCGAGGGCAAAGATCTCTTCCACCCGAATCCGGTCGAGAAAAAGATTGTTTTCGTAGTTATTGACGTGGCGAAAGCGAACGACAAGAAAGGCAGCATCCTCATAAGGACTCAGGTCGATCCACTCTTTCCGCCACTCCCAGGAGCCTCTGGGAACGAATTCAGCAGTGGTGGGCGCAGCGGTAGCAAGCTCGGGGCCAAAACGGCGGTACACACGGTCAAAGGTTTGGCCGCAGTCGCCGGAGACATATACTTCGAGGGTGTCGGCAAAACCGGAGTTGATGCCATAGGGAGCATAGGCGAGGTAAAAAGAGAGGGCTGCCTTGTCTAATTTTCTCAGGTTCACACCGGGCAGGGTAATTTCGTCTTCCTGGCCAATGTCCCGGTAGTTGAAATTGTTCATGAATAAAGCTCCCTCCCCTGAAACCGTGGCCAGTTCGGTTCTGGCCCAACCAATTTTTCCATCTGGATTGTTGACGATATAGCCAGTGTAGGGAAAGGCATTGTCGTCAAAATCAGCCCGAAGCGGCGGATCGATGCCCGTGGCCTTGGTGACCTCGAAGGTCCTGCGCAAGGTGTCGTTGGCTGGCTGGAGATCCGCGGCGAAATTGGGATCAGAGGAGTACACTTCAAGATTGTATACGCCGAGGGCCAGGTTGAGGAAAGGAAAAGTGAGGGTATCCGACAAACCTGCATCCAGCGTGCCATCCCAGTTGTAATTAGCAATGAGAACGCCATCCAGCACATAGTTGAGCCGAAAGCTGGTAAGGGTAACATTACCGGTATTCACCACCACCGTTACGGGAGCCACATTCCCGCCACAAACCGTGGCAGAAGGCTGCAAGATGGACTTTACCGACACATCCTGAGCCAGGACTGCAGCTGGTACCAGCAAAAAACCCAGGGAGATCAATCGCGGAAACAAGTGGAAAAAGGTTCTCATACGCCAATCGTTCAGTTGTTGGCGAAATATAATCAAATTCTCATGGTACGAGAAGCCGAAAGACCCCTGTTTGTTCAACCATTCCGCCCGGGAAGCTTAATGGAGAAGGTGGACCCGAATCCGAGTTTAGATTTCACAGTGATTTCTCCGCCGTGATGGTTCACAATTTTCTCACAGGTGGCCAGCCCGATCCCCGAGCCGTCATATTCTTCACGAGAATACACCCGCTCAAAGATTTTAAAAATCAGGGCCTGGTTTTCCTCTGCAATACCAATTCCCTGATCCTGCACTTCGATGCACCAACCTTCCTGGAGGTCGCGCCCGCGCACCAAAACTTTGGGCGGCATGCCGGGCGGGTAAAATTTCAATCCGTTGCTAACGAGATTTTGGAGCAGAATCCGAAGCTCGGTACGGATGCCCACCACTACTGGCAGCGGCTCATCCACGAGCACCGTAGCCTGCCGCTCGTGAATCGTGACGCTGAGGTCGGAAATGACCTCTTTCATCAGGAAGTTGAGGTCCACCTGCTGAAAATCTTCCCGCCCGCGCCCGATGTTGGCATACTGATATAAGTCCTTGAGCAGGTCGTCCATTCGCACCGCTCCTGCAGAAGCGAGGTGGATATACTCACGAGCCCGGGTATCAAAGTTCTTGTTGTATTCCTGGCCAAGCTTGTCCATAAAGCTCTTAATGGCCCGAAGGGGCTCGCGGAGATCGTGGGAGGCAGCCCTCGCAAAATGCTTCAACTCCATATTCACGCGTTGCAGGGTTTCATTCTGCACGTAGATTTCCTTCGTCTTGATGGCCAATTCGCGGTTTTTCTCTTCGATTTCCTGATTTTGAGATTGAAGGATTTCATTCTGATGCTGAATCCGGTTGTGCTGCTCATCCAGGATCGCATAAGAGCTCTGGCGCTCGCGGTAGCGTTGGTAAAGAGCTGCCAGGGCCACGAAAGCAAAAACCAGGATCAGGGTAAGCCCAAGGCTGCGATATCGGCCCATGGTTTTTTCCCGGTTCAGCTCTTCGATTTGGCGCTCTTGCTGGGTGAGGGAAAAAGCCAGTTCCAGCTCCTGCATACGGGAAGAATTGAGGCTTTCATTGCGCTCGATGAGCAGGTCGTGGTAGCGCTGAAAGTAAGTGAGCGCTTCGGTCATATTGCCCATGTCTTTATGGAGGCCCGACAAATCTTTGGCGAGGTCCATGAGCATAGAGGCATTATTTTCAAGTCGTTCTGCCTGAAGCTCAGCCTCTTTCATCAAACGAAGGGCTTCCGGGAATTCCCCTCTGGCCCGGGCAAGCTTTCCAAGGCTGTGAGTGGCAGTTTGCGCAAGCAGAGGGATGCTTCTCTCAACGGCAAGGCCTCTTGCTTCGAGGAAGTAGCGCTCAGCAGTGGGGAAATCCTTTTTTTCCTGGTACAACTGCCCGATGCTGAGGCGGGAAGAGATCACCAAGCCTGGGTAATTCCGCTCTTCTCCGATTTTGAGGGCATCAATCTGATACGCGAGGGCCTGGTCGAGGTCGCCGTTGGCCTCATAGACTTTCCCCAGGCCGCTGAGGCTCTTGAGGACAAGTTCCTGGTGGCTGAGGTTTTTGGCGATAACCAGCGCTTCGTTGAAGCACTTAATGGCTTTGGCTGGCTCCCCTTTCATTTTGTAGAGGGAACCAATATTAACGAGGGTAGAGGCGACCTGGGCGTCCTGCCCGGAGGCACGAAAACTTTGTTCAACGGTGGAGAAGTAGTTAAAAGCTTCATCATATTCCCCGGCGAGGAGATAAGAAATACCGAGGGCGTTGGTGATGAGGAGGGCGAGCTTGTCGTCGGTGGACCGGTTGGCATGGTCGAGGCCAGCCTGAAAGCGCTGGGTAGCCAGGAGATACTGGCCCTGGATGTGATGAAATTTGCCGAGGGTATTGTAAGACCGGGCGAGCAAATCATGCCTTTCGAGGTCTCTGGCGAGCTCGTAGGCTGAATCGGCGTAGAGGAAAGCCTTTTCGAGGTCTATCTTTTGGTAGATCTCCGCAAGGCGGTGAAGCAAGTCAAAGCGGGTCTCCCCCACCGTGGAAGGGAGGGCTCCTTCCAGGCTGTCGGCATATTCCTGGGGGTTGGAAGCGAGGAGCAACTGAAAAGACAAGAGGCAGGGAAGAAGAAAGAGGAGGCCTTGACGCATAGAAATAAAATCCTTCAGCCCAATAAGATACCGCAAAAACCGAAAACTTACGTGAAATAAAGAAATTATTCCCCTGAGGCGGGCGAAGAAACAAAGGGAAAGAAAAAAATAAAAAAAATTTCCAGAAAAATGAACCCGTGAAAACGAATTCGTCTTAGGTCAAAAGCGAGAGATTTATTGAGTGATTTTACTCCTTGATTATGTCAAAACACTGCCAGCTTATCTGTTGAATATCAGCCAGTTTGAGTAAAAACAAATCTGAATGAATAATGAAATTTTTCGTGTAAGTAACTGAAAAAAAGTAAATTACAATTCGTTTGAAGTACGATTTTATGTAAAAACCAACTTTATAAGTAATCGTATTTTCTTGGAAAATTAAAATCTGATCAGTAGTATTGAATCATCAGAAACAATTGCTCACCTTCATAATTACAAGAACATGAAACTGTTTACCCGCCTCTTGTCTGCCTCTTTCGCCTTCACATTGTTCCTCCTTGTAGCCGCCCCTCAGGCCCACGCTCAGTGGACTCCCTGCGGAATGCCCCTTGATTTCGGCGACTATTACGATGACATGCCCAAGACCGACCCGCTCGACATTCAGCCAGTGGTCACTGTCTCCCCTAATCCTTCCAATGGAACGTATCTTCGCGTGCTGTATCGCCAGCTTGATCAGCCAGGCAAACTCGAGCTGTTTGACCTGAGCGGCCGCAAATTCCGCGAAGTCGCCGTCAACACAACTTCCGCAGGCCAGGGTGAATACAAAATGCCTGTTGCAGGCCTGAGCCCGGGTACCTACATCATCTCCCTCACCAACGGATCTCAGCGTGTCACTCAAAAGGTACTGATCCGATAGCCCTCACAACGCCTGACGTCAAAGACCTTTTTGCCTCTCTCCAACGGCCACCCTGCACGGTGGCCGTTATTTCTTTCCCCTGTTCCCCCGCTTCATTTAGCCGAAGAATCCGCTAACTTTACGTCAGATTTTTTCCTCAACGGAAATTGCTTCTTTCTTGTTTAGCATGCAACTTTCTTCACAATACGACCCCTCCTCCATCGAGGATAAATGGTACCAGGTCTGGATGGACCAGCAAGCTTTTCGCTCTGTGCCCGACCAGCGCCCACCCTATACCATCACGATTCCGCCACCCAACGTGACTGGAATCCTGCACATGGGCCATATCCTGAACAATACCATTCAGGATGTCCTCATTCGCAGAAAGCGAATGCAAGGCTTCAATGCCTGCTGGGTGCCAGGCACCGACCATGCCTCCATCGCAACGGAGGCCAAGGTCGTGCAAATGCTGGCTCAGCAAGGAATCAAAAAAAGTGACCTTGCCCGTGAGGATTTCCTGGCCCACGCTTTTGCCTGGAAAGAAAAATACGGTGGAATCATTCTGTCGCAACTCCGAAAGCTCGGGGCTTCCTGCGACTGGGAGCGAACAGCTTTTACCATGGATGAGGGCTATTCGAAGGAGGTGATCCAGGTGTTCTGCGACCTCTACCGCAAAGGCTATGTATATCGCGGGGTGCGCATGGTGAACTGGGACCCCTCTGCCCAAACGGCGGTTTCCGATGAAGAGGTGAACCACAAGGAAACCCAGGGGCACCTTTACCATCTCCGCTACGAAATAGAAGGCAGGCATGGTGAAGCCGTGGTGATTGCCACTACCCGCCCTGAAACCATCCTGGGCGACACTGCCATCGCCATCCACCCCGAAGATGAGCGATATACGCACTTGCATGGCGCCCGCGCCATCGTGCCGCTCGTTGGCCGAAGCATCCCGATCATTCTCGACACCTATGTGGACAGGGAATTCGGAACAGGCTGCCTCAAAATAACCCCAGCCCACGACGTCAACGACTACGAAATCGGGATTCGCCACCGGCTGCCGGTTATTGATGCCATTAACCCGGATGGAACAATTTCTGCCGCAGGCGAGCTGTATGTGGGCCAGGATCGCTTTGCCGTGCGCAAACAAATAGCCAAAGACCTTGACGCTGCCGGGCACCTCGTGAAACAGGAGCCCTACACCCACGCTGTTGGATACTCCGAGCGAACCAATGCAGCCATTGAGCCGCGTTTGTCTCAGCAGTGGTTTCTCAAGATGAAAGACATCTCACAACCTGCCCTTCAGGCTGTGACGGATGGCGAGGTGAAGCTCATCCCCGATAAGTTTGTAAACACCTATCGCCATTGGATGGAAAATGTGCGGGATTGGTGTCTCTCGCGCCAGTTGTGGTGGGGCCACCGCATCCCAGCCTGGTATATAGTCGGCACAGACCAGGTGGTAGTAGCTGAAAATGAAGCACTTGCACTACAGCAAGCCCGCGAGCTGACCGCCAACCCATCTCTCACGATGGCTGATCTGAGCCAGGATGAGGATGTGCTCGACACCTGGGCGTCGAGCTGGCTCTGGCCAATCTCCGTGTTCAAAGGGATCAGCGAGCCGGAAAATGAAGAAATCCGGTACTACTATCCCACCAACGACCTCGTCACTGCGCCTGAGATTCTGTTTTTCTGGGTGGCCAGGATGATCATAGCCGGGTACGAATATCGCGGTCAAAAGCCTTTCCAGAATGTGTATCTCACCGGGATTGTGCGTGACGACCAGCGCCGGAAAATGTCAAAATCCCTGGGCAACAGCCCCGATCCGCTGGACCTGATCGCCCAATACGGCGCTGATGCCGTGCGGGTCGGAATGCTGCTGGCTTCACCTGCAGGCAACGACCTTCTGTACAAAGAGATCCTGATGGAGCAGGGCCGGAATTTTGCCAACAAAATCTGGAATGCATTCAGGCTGGTGATGTCCTGGGAGACCAGCCAGGAGGTGCCCGGCGACCGCGACCTGCTTGCCATCGATTGGATGACAAACAAGCTGGATGCGAGCCTCCTCGAAATTCAGGATCATTTCGACAAATTCAGAATTTCAGATGCCCTGATGAGCGTGTACAAGCTCATTTGGGATGATTTCTGCTCCTGGTTTTTGGAAATGATCAAGCCTGACTACGGCAAGCCCATTTCCCAGGCAGCGAAGGAAGGCACTGTTGTGCTGTTCGAAAAGTTGCTCCAGGTACTGCACCCATTCATGCCATTCATGTCCGAGGAACTGTGGCATGGTCTAAGGGAGCGGCCTGCCTCAGATCTGATCTGCTTGTCGTCCATGCCTGAAGCTGCAACCCCCAATCTGGCCAACCTCGAAGAAGTGGCCTTGATCCAGGAAATAATCACAACGGTTCGGTCTTTCCGGAAAGACAAGGGAATCGCCTTTAAAGAACCGGTTGCCTTGTTTGTCAACACCGAGCAGGCCGCCACCTTTGAACGGTATCGAAGCTTGTTAGACAGGTTTCTGAACCTGTCTGAGCTCTCCTTTGTGGCCGATCAGCCCGGCGGAACAGGTTCTATGCGTGTGCGAAGCCATGAGATGTACATTCCCATGGCCAATGTGGACACGGAGGCAGAGCGGGAGAAAATCCTCAAGGAGATCGATTACACCGAGGGTTTTTTGACCTCAGTGATGAAAAAGCTGAGCAACGAAAAGTTTGTTGGAAGCGCCCCTGCCCAGGTTGTGGAGATAGAGCGTAAAAAACAAGCTGACGCAGAGGCCAAGCTGGAGGTGTTGCGAAAGAGCCTCAACGAACTAGGTGGCGGCAACTAGGGTTCATCCTCTTTGGTGCCAAAAGCAAAAAGCCACCCGCATTGGGTGGCTTTTTGCTGTATACTGTTGACAGGAGCTAATTCCTACAAGAAAGGAATTTCAAGCTCCTGGCCAGGATGAATAACATTCGGATCTGAGAGCAGGCCTTTGTTGGCTTCAAAAATCTTCATGTACTTCATCGGGTCGCCGTAGTATTCTTTGGCGATTTTGCTGAGAGACTCTCCTTTTTCGACTGTGTGCTTGTGGTAGTAGGATGTCACGGAGTGATTGATGGACAATTCAATGTCAGCGGGAATATCACCACCGCCAATGCGCTTGATCTCGTTCCAGATCATGTTTTTCTCGTGCTCAGTGGTCGTAGTGCCGCCGATTTTGAGTTTGCCGTCTTCTTCTTTGACAAAACCATCTTTCACACCGAGTTCTTCACCCAGTTTCAGGACGGAGGCATATTTTGCTTGGAGGCTCATAGGATTTGAAATTGAAAGGTAGAAGTGAGAATTGGGTCGAAAATAGGGATGCTTTTTGTGAAAAGCATTCATGAGACGGAAGATTTACAGAAAGGTCACGAGCACGTTATCCTTCTTCGCCCTTTTCTGCATCCTGGCCGGAGCTTGCCATCCATCTTTCCCGCGCTTCCACCCTGTGCAAGTCATCAATTACCTGCAAAAAGCGAGAAATTTCATTGCGAAAAGCCAGCATATTTTCTTCGCGAATGGGCTCAGCGGCCGGGCTATCAATGGAAAGAGGATCTATGGGAGTACCGTTTTTGTAGAAGCGAAAGTCGAGGTGAGGCCCTGTTGACAATCCTGTACTTCCGACATACCCAATCACCTGGCCCTGGGAAACATGCGTTCCGGGGCGAATGCCATCGGCATAGCGAAGGAGGTGCAGATAGGCTGTTTCATAATTGCTGTTATGGCGAATGCGGATGGTTTTCCCGCCACCACCTCCCCATTCAGCCTTCAGCACCACCCCATCGCCAATGGAGACTACGGGAGTTCCGGAAGGAGCGGCATAATCTACCCCGAGGTGAGGGCGGCGAATTTTGAGAACCGGGTGCAGACGGCTATAAGAGAAGTGGGAACTAATGCGGGTATAGGAGAGAGGTGCTTTGAGAAAGGTTTTACGCAGGCTGTTGCCTTCTTCGTCGAAATAGGCCGGATCATGGCCCTCACCCTGATCATACAAGAATGCCAGACGCTCTTTCCCCATATGCGTGAAGCTGGAGGATAAGATTTCGCCAAACCCCACGGAATTACCTTCTACTTCGTAGGTGGTGAAAAAAATGCTGTAAGCATCGCCTTCCTGAAGCCCGAAGAAGTCAATTTCCCAGGCATAAATTTCGGCCAGGGCATTGACCAGGGCAGGAGAACCTCCCGCATTGACAATGGAGGCGTAGAGAGAACTTTCGATAATCCCAGACAAGGTGTGGGTCAGGGTATCAACTTCCCGGCTGCCTTTGGTAACGGTTACGGAGTCGCCAAATTCAATGGCCACGTACTCAATCGCGTTGGGCTGATAAATGAAACATTGCGCTTTGGCAAGGGAGTCGTTGGAACAGAGAACAGTATAGGGTTTGTTTGCCTGCAGCTTTCGCACGTCAAACAAATCTTGTGGCAACAAAGCGAGGTGAGCGATATGGGCCTGAGAAACCTGGAAGCGCTCCAGGATCCCGGACAAGTGTTCATTGGCCTGAATTTTATCCTGAACAACCTTCAGTCCTTGTGTGGAAAAGCCAAAAACCGTTTCCCCGATCAATGCCTGCTGCGTATCTTGCAAGCCTGAATCGGATGTGGAAGGGGATTGACAAGCGGCGATCAAGAGGAAACAGCCTAACACGAGGCCCAAAGATAGTCGGGGTAATGTCGTCATGAGCTAAGGGGTAAATCGCATTTTGCAGTTGAACCGAGGCGAAGCTACCGAAAAAATTCCATATTCGTTGCGTAAATGAACTCCTTCCTATGAAGCCTTATAACACCGAAGACAGTAAGCGACTCAAGTCGCTGATGAGTGAGAGCCAGGAGGCCCGGAAAACCATTTCGTTTTACCTGTATTACCAATTGGAAAACCCTCAGATGTTTCGGGATGAGCTTTTTATCGCCTGGCAAGAGCTGGGTGTGCTGGGAAGGGTGTATGTGGCAAGCGAAGGAATCAACGCGCAGATTTCTGTGCCTGCAGATCAGCTCGAAGCATTCCGCACCCACCTGTATGGCATTGCCTGGCTGGATGGGGTGCGCCTGAACATTGCGGTGGAGGACAATGGCAAATCTTTTTTCAGACTCACCATCAAGGTACGCCCTAAAATCCTGGCTGATGGCCTGGATGACGACAGCTTTGACGTGACGAACAAAGGCAAGCATCTTAGCGCTGTTGCGTTTAATCGCATCATTGACGCTCCAACAACCGTGCTGATCGACATGCGCAACCACTATGAGCATGAAGTTGGCCATTTTAAAGGGGCCATAACCCCTGATGTGGAAACTTTTCGGGATTCCCTGCCGGTCGTGGAGTCGATTCTAAGGGAGTATGAGGACAAAGACATTGTCATGTATTGTACAGGCGGAATCCGCTGTGAGAAGGCAAGTGCCTGGTTTAAGCACCAGGGCTTTGAGCGGGTGTATCAACTCGAAGGAGGCATCATCAAATATGCTCATGATGTGGAGCAGGAAGGGCTGGAAAATAAATTCATAGGAAAAAATTTCGTTTTTGACGAACGGCTGGGAGAACGAATCACAGAGGATGTGATTGCCCATTGCCACCAGTGCGGAGCCCCTTGCGACACCCACACCAACTGCGCAAATCTGATGTGCAACCAGCTGTTTATTCAATGTGAAAGCTGCGCCAAAGAGAACGAAGGCTGCTGCTCACAAGAGTGTCAGGAGATTACTCACTTGTCCGAGGAAGAACAACGAGCGCTGAGGAAAGGCCATGACAATGGTATAAGGATCTATTCAAAAGGAAGGATCAGGCAGCACAGATAACAGAGATTCAGGGGAATGTATGTGTATCGGGCTAAGGTCTGAGTGAAGATATCGGTGGATTTGCAGCGGGTGTTGGCAGCCTGGGGAGGTAGCTGAGGGTGTGCGAGGAGTGCTTGTTGCGGGTTTGCCGAAGACACCTGATTATTTGCAGGGCAGGAGTTAAAACATCAAAGCTGATCGGTTTTGACGGGATTCTCCCTGGCCGGAGTTGTTGATTTTGGGTGTCTCTGCGAGGCTGCGGGCAAGGGTAAGCTATTGAAGGTGAGCTGCTAGCCGGATTTGGTTGTGTGTTTGGGTGTTCTGGTGCAGTAGTCGG
>JBGSKC010000018.1:0-19100 GCA_041741415.1 Bacteroidia bacterium
TCCATGGGCTTCCTTAGTTTGGTAATGCTGATAAAGCATGGTCTTCTCGTAGTTTAGGGTGTGGTAACCAAAAATTACGGAAGACCTTTCTTTTTTAAAAAAAATATGAGTCACCCCAAAGTTCGGGATGACTCATGTTTCAGATTTTTTACCCTTCAAAGAGCTCTTACTCGTAAATCAGGATTTTCTTGGACCGGATAAACGTGCCTTCATACCAAATCTGAAGCAGGTAAATGCCGGTGGAATGCGAGGTCAGGTCAAGTGTGTAATGTTGCTGGCCAGCCACGCTCTTGAAAATCCCATTATCTGCCAGGCTGCCATCTGTTCGGTAGAGATACCACTTCACCTCTCCGTGCTCGGGCACCTTCATTCCAAAGGTTAGTTCCCCGCTGGTAACCGGATTGGGGTAGAAATCGCCGATCCAAACAGCACCGTCATTGGTGATCATGGCAGTGACCTCATCAGAATACAACTGAGCACCCATTAAGGGAACAATCTGCAGGCGGTAAGTGTATTCGATGTTTTGGGCAACAGTTTCATCGGTATATTCATACACTGCCGGAAGCGGAGCTGGAAGACTAACCGGAATCCAGGCCAGAGTCTGCCATTCGGAAGGAATTTCCGGGCTGAGGCTGCGCTGGAGAAAGAATCCATTAATCAACCCGATTCGATGGCCTTCCCATCCGACCTGGATCAGGCCGCTTGCCGGGGTGGCCCACAAGGTGGCTCCAGGCTCAATGAGGCTACCGCTGCCGCAGGCTTCAGTGATCGGGCCAGCTATTTCGAAGCAGTTGAAAATCGCCAGATCTGAGGCAGAAATTGTGACCTGACTGCCGTTGGTGAATGGGCCGAATGTATAGGTTCCTGCTGAAGCGGGGAAAAACGGTTGGCTTCCCTGGTTATCGAACACCTGGTAAAACTGCCCTGTTCCCCCAATCACCACCGTCACCTGGAAGGTCGTGTCGCTCACACAAGTGGTAAACAAGCTGTCGATGCTCAGGTCGCAAACCGCCACTGGCGTGCAATCTGCCGTGACTGGTCCTACCGTCGTGTCGCAGCCAGGGATCGTCAGGTCAGTTACTGTGATCAGCACCTCGGTAGAGTTGAAGTAATCGCCAAAGGAATACAAACCAGCGCTCAGGCCGCCTGCTGGGATTGTGCCCTGGTCGTCGCTGATCTGGAAATTGCTGCCAGCTCCTGAAAACTGTACAAAAATGGTGAAGCTGGTATCTGAAGCACAATCGGCATACAAGGTATCCACACTTACCCCGCAAACCGGTACCACGGGGGCACAGTTTGCCGTAAGTCCAGCCACTGTATCAGCGCAAGCGGCAATGGCAGGATCATTTGCAAACAGGCTCACCACCGTGCCCGAAGCGTAATTGCCGAAGGTGTAGGTCCCCGCAGCGAGGCCCGTCAAAGCATTGGTTCCCTTGTTGTCGCTCAATGTGTAGCTGCCCGTGCCGCTGAGGGTAACTGTCAGCGAAAAGGTCGAATCGGTAACACAAGCCGCCGTGGCGCTCAGACCCAGGTCGCAAATGGGTGGAGGGGTGCAATCATTGGTAAGACCGGCAACTGTGTCGGCGCAGGCAAATACAGACTGATCTGCAACGAAAATACTGGCGGTATCGCCGTTAGCGTAGTTCCCAAACAAATATGTGCCAGGGGCATTCACGACAAGCGGCGGCGTTCCCTGGTTATCGGAGATCGAAAAGGGTCCACCTGAGCCGACAATTGTAACACTGGCAGCGAAGGTTGAATCTGACGTGCAGGAGGTCGAGGCAGTGAGAGCAACATCACATACTGGCGCAGAGCAGGAAGCATTCACGTTGATGTCGCCGTAGCCAGAGTAGCTACCGGAGAACAGGAACCAGCCTGAGAGCCCGAAGTTGCCATTTTTCGAATTGGCGGCCAATCCATATTGAAGGCCGAATTCACGATTGGGCGGGTTGTGCCGGATGAGGAGCGTATCACCGCCGAAATGTGTTCCCGGAACGCCAAACAGGCGGCTTCTGGTGCTGTCAAATTCCCAAAACAACCAGTCCTGCTTGTTGGCATTGACCAAAGAAGCAGGGGCGTATTCAATTTTCACATCGCGGCCCAGTGCCGTCCAGGATGCATAATCGAGCTGGTTAATGAACCAAAACTCGACATCCCACTGCCAGTTGGGCAGGGAGTCGTTAAAAACGCGGCCTGTGACTTTGGCTGAGGAATCTGCATAAATGGTGAAGGTACCACCGTTGGCATCCCAGCGATAGCGGGGAGTGTGGGCCCCAGGCAGATAATGGAGGTAAACAGCAAAGCCAAATGGCCCGGAGGTAAAATCCGAAAGCTGACAAACCTGTACTACCGGAGCTGTCTGCGCCTGGCCTGTCGGGCCTGATCCCAGCAGGAGCAGAAGGAATAGCCCTGAAAGTAACTTCAAGTAGCGAATCATGTCGATGTTCCCCAATAAAATAATGTGTTGTTCCTGTTAAATGTAGTCACTTGCCCGCCCAGATATCTGTCGGGACTGTTGTTTGCCTGGCATGGTGCTTGGGTCTTTGGAGAGCAGGAAATGGGAAAAGCGGATTAGCTGATTTCTCACTCTCGAAGCTGCAAAGTAGGATTTGTTACATAGGCTTACAAATTGGACCCATCCATTCAAATGAATCTTTCGCAAATTCCCTGAAGTCAAAATACTTGCGTTTGTGGGGCGCGTAAGAATTCTATCTGCCTGGACGATTTTCCAAGTTCAAAAACAATGCCACCTGCCTACTCTTTTCCTGATTGATCAAGCGATAAAAACAGTCGTCAATTCTTCCAAATCGCAGATTTTGGAGTATAGCAAATACTATGGAGCGCTTCCCTGATCTTCAACTCATACAAACCACGGTTCGCCCGGGATGGAAATACCCTGTTTGAAAGAAAGATAAGGATCAGCTCTTCCTTCGGGTCGATCCAGAAAAAGGTGCCGGTAAAACCGCTGTGTCCATAACTGCTTGCTGAGGCCTGCGGAGCAATGTAATGCCCCTCTCCCGGCTCCCGCAGAGGCTTGTCGAAGCCCAGCCCACGGCGGTTCCCCTCAAACTGGTAGCGGGTGAATTCCTCCAGCACTTCCTGGCTGAGGTACCGCTTTCCGCCATACTGGCCGCCGTTGAGGTACATCTGCAACAGCTTGCTCAGGTCGTGGGCGTTGGCAAACAAACCCGCATGACCCGAAACGCCCCCCAGCAAGGCCGCATTTTCGTCGTGAACATAGCCGGCAACCAGGCCCAGGCGAAACACAGAATCGTATTCGGTCGGCACGATGTTTTCAACCCCTGTATGCCGCCAGGGGTTGTAGCACATTCTTGAAGATCCTAACGGCGTTAGGAATTCTTTCGTTAATATATCCTCATAGCTGCGACCCGTCAAGCGCCGGATCATATCAGGATACAGCATGAACGACAGATCCGAATACACATACTTTTTCTCCGCAAGCAAGGCCGTGTCCCGGATTTCCTCCCACATCTTTTTCCGCCAGCGCTTGTGCAAATACATTCGCTCATACACTTTCACCGCATAACTCCCCGATGAATCCGCCCGGACCGTTCTGCCCCGAAACCCTCCCCCACCCTTCTGCAATTCACGGTAAAAAACAATGTAGGGCACAAGCCCGGCCTGATGGGCCAGCGCCTCCCGCAAGGTAAAGGCCTGTTTGTCGGTGCCGGAAAACTCCGGCCAATAGGAGGCAAACGGAGCATCCAGTGAAAGAACCGACTGGTCATACAAAGACATCAGTACGGGCAAAGGACCAGTCACCTTCGTGATCGAAGCCAGGTCATAAACATCCAGATCCGACACTGGCGCTGTTTCCTGATTATAGGTGTGATGGCCATAGGCTTTGTGAAAAATCACTTTTCCTTCTTTGGCGATCAGCACCTGGCAACCTGGAAAAGCCCGGCCTTCTATGCCACGCTGCACCACCGAATCAACCCTGCTGGCCAGATCGGCACCCGACCAGCCCACTGCTTCGGGGAAAGTGTAGCTCAGCCGAAAGCCTCCATTGATTCTCAGTCCGTTACCTCTGAGGAAAAACGGAGAGAGATCTTTTGTTAAGCGACCTGAGCATGATTCTGCGCCCATGAGAACCTGGGCGGCTAATTGCTCATGGGTGCGGCTGTCGCCGGAAGCAAGCAGCAAGTGTGCGGCGGTAGAAAGCCCCGGAAAACCTGTGAGGGCACTTTCGGGACCAAACACGACCACCAATGCCCGTTGATAAGCGTCGATTTCATCCTGAACGGTGGCCTCCCAGCGGGATTTCAGCGTAGCTGAAAGGCCCTGCCAGGCAGGTTCGTTGTGCCATGACAAAATCACCCGGCTGTGGGTCCGAAGCAACTGGGCCAGCTGAAAAGGCGCACTTCCATCCCGGTAATCCAGGGAAACCCAGTCCAGGTCTGTGTAATACAGCAGCATTTCCTGAAAGGGAGTTCGTTCCTGTGTGCCGAGACTCACCACCACCCAGCGCTCGCCACTGAGGTCGAGGATCGGAATGGCGGTGCTGGCATTGCGAAGCAGGATCATGCCGTCGTGGGCCTGTCGGCGAAAGAAAAATCCGTCGGCACTTGTTTGACCCCAAAGACCGGGTGTCAAGGCTGCCGCCGACAGCATAAACAGGAGGAATCGATAGAGGCTCATGAAGGGCAATCTACAAGGAAAATGGGCAGGAGAAAAAAGAAGAAAAGGGAAATTTGAAACTAAACAAGCATAAAGACGCAAATAAATTCGGGTTTCTGCAGATTATTCTGCCAACTATTTGGAAATAACCGCACCAATGCGCAAATTTACCAGCACAAAAACGCAAACATGCTCAAAGAAGAACGGCAACAGGCCATCCTCACCCTCCTGCGCAGCACCGGGAAGGTCTCCACCCTGGACCTGAGCCAGTCGCTGGAGGTATCGGAGGATACCATCCGCCGGGACCTCAAGGAGCTCTCCGACCAGGGAACTGTTCGCAAAGTGCACGGCGGTGCCATGCTGGTGCCGCTGAATCCCTTCGATTACCGCGACCGCGAGGTCTATGCGCTGGAAGAAAAACAGGTCCTGGCCGAGCTTGCCCAAGTCCTCCTGCGCCCCGGCATGGTCATTTTCATGGACGGAGGCACTACCAATGTGCAATTAGCCCGGCTCCTCGACCCGCAACTCCCCCTCACCATTTTTACCAACAGCCTCCCAGTTGCCGAAGTCCTGGCCGAAAAACCCGCCGCTGTTACCCGATTGCTGGGTGGGCGGCTTCTGCCCAGCGCCAAGGTCACCATCGGGCCCGAGGTCGTGGAGCAAATCCGCGCCGTGAAAGCCGACCTCTGCATACTCGGCACCCGGGGCCTCCACCCCGAGCTGGGCATCACTGAAATTGACTGGGACGAAACCCAGGTCAAAAAAGCCATGGTAAATGCTTCTCAGGAACTGGCCTGCCTGGTGATTGCCGAAAAAATCGGCTCCACCAACCCTTATCTCATTTGCCCGCCTGCCGCCATTTCCACCCTCGTTTCCAGCCTCTCTCCTCAGGATCCAAAGCTCCTGCCTTTCCGGCGGCAGGGGGTAGACCTGCTTTGCCCTTCCAACCAGACTACCTACTCTCCTTCATAACTTCCTCAATCCCACGTTATGAGCTATTCTTCCCTGACCCCCTCGAACCGCTACGAAAAAATCCCTACCCGGATTTTCCAGGACTCCCACCTTGCCTCTCTGGAAGTAGCCCGGCAAATCGCTGAGCTGATCCGCCACAAAGCCTCCCGGGGCGAAAAAGCGGTGCTGGGCCTCGCAACCGGCTCTACCCCTACAGGTGTGTACAATGAGCTTGTCCGCCTCCACAAAGAGGAGGGCCTCAGCTTCCAGAACGTGGTGACCTTCAACCTCGATGAATATTTCCCCATTGATCCGGCGGCGCTGCAGAGCTACCACCGGTTCATGCGGGAGTATCTGTTCGATCACATCGACATTCCCAAAGACCAGGTCCACGTGCCGGATGGCACGCTGGCCATTGAAGAAATTGGCGCCTACTGCGAGGCATACGAGGCCAACATTGCCCGCCACGGCGGACTGGATCTTCAGGTGCTGGGCATTGGCCGCACCGGCCACATCGGCTTCAACGAGCCCGGCTCCGGCATGAGGTCGCGCACCCGCCTCGTGGCCCTCGACCGCCTCACCATCCGCGATGCCGCCAGCGATTTTTTTCAGGAAGAAAACGTGCCGAGAAGGGCCATCACCATGGGGGTGGGAACCATCATGGAAGCCAAAAGCCTCATTCTCATGGCTTGGGGCGAAGGAAAAGCGCCGATCATTGCCAAGGCAGTCGAAGGCGAGGTGACAGAACTTATCCCCGCTTCTTTCCTCCAGCACCACCACAATGCCCAGGTGATTCTCGATCAGGCTTCCGGCGCCGAGCTGACCAGAACCAAATCTCCCTGGCTCGTTGGCTCCTGCGCCTGGGATCGCAGGCTTGTACGGAAAGCCGTTGTGTGGCTGTGTTCGCAGGTAAAGAAACCGATCCTGAAGCTCACAGACGAAGATTACAACGAGCATGGCATGGGCGAACTCGTGGCAGAAGCCGGGCCCGCCTACGACATCAATATCCGGGTGTTCAATGAAATCCAGCACACCATTACCGGGTGGCCCGGTGGCAAACCGGGGGTGGACGACAGCTTCAGGCCCGAGAGAAAAGAGCCCTTCCCCAAGCGGGTCATTATTTTCTCTCCTCACCCCGACGACGACGTGATCTCGATGGGTGGCACCCTGCTGCGCCTGGCCGACCAGGGGCATGAGGTCCACGTAGCCTATCAAACCTCGGGCAACATCGCAGTATTTGACGATGCAGCAGTCCGGTTCATCGACTTTGCGGTGGATTTTTCCCAGCGCTTTAATCACAACCGCGAGGAGGTAGAGAAAATGTACCAGAGTGCCCGGGAGTTTTTGGCTAATAAAGCACCTGGGCAACCAGATTCAGCTGATATCCAAGCCATTAAAGGATTGATTCGCCGGGGCGAGGCAAAGGCCGGGCTTCGTTACTCTGGTGTGCCCGATACCAATGCTCACTTCCTCGACATGCCATTTTACGAAACAGGACGGGTGAAAAAGATGCCCCTGGGAGAGGAAGACATTCGAATCGTGGCCGACCTGATAGCCGACATCAGGCCTCATCAGATCTATGCGGCCGGCGATCTGAGCGACCCCCACGGCACCCACAGGGTGTGTCTGGATGCCATTTTTCAGGCAGTGGACAGGCTCAAACACCACGACTGGATGAACGATTGCTGGGTATGGCTATACCGGGGTGCCTGGCAGGAATGGCCGGTTGACGAGATCGAGATGGCTGTGCCGATTTCTCCCTTTGAGCTGAAACGCAAGCGCCACGCCATTTTCAAGCACCAGAGCCAGAAAGACAGCGCTTTGTTTCCCGGAAACGACCCGCGCGAGTTCTGGCAGCGCGCCGAAGACCGTAACCGGGGAACTGCCCGCGCCTACGACGCCCTCGGCCTTCCTGAATATGAGGCCATTGAGGCATTTGTCAGGTACCATTTCTGAAACCAGACGGCAAGCGACATAGCATGAAATAAAGCCCCTGCCCGCGCGGGGGCTTTTGCATGAAGCAACCGGGCTGCGAACCGTAATAACCAGCGAACGCATCCCATCCTCAAAACGGATAATCCACAGCGATGCTGGGCTCGGGAAAACGCTGAAAGCCCTGAGCGTTGATCACCCAGCCGATATCGGGGGCATAGAGTTGCTGCCCGAAATCAACCCGAAATATCACAAACTCGAAGTCGAACCTGAAACCCAGGCCTGCATCCCAGCCAAGCCGCAGGTTTTCCGGGCTGATGACGGCGGCATCTCCCAGTTGGGCGCGCGTGGCGCTGGAGTTGTGAAACCACACGTTGCCGAGGTCGGTAAAGAGGCCCAGCTCAAAATAAGGCGGCAGCAGGTCGAACCGGTATTCCGCATTCGCCTCAAACATCCACTCTCCTCCCGGGGCAATCAGGCTGAGGCCATTGCCTGCAAAAGCATCATTTTCATCTGCCAGATCCTCCAGCAGCAAGGTTCCCGGCCCCAGGGTGTTGGAGCGCCAGCCACGCATCGAGGAGGGCCCTCCGCTGAAAAAGCGGCTTTCCCTCGGCACAGTCGGCGAACCATTGAACGGAACTGCGCCTCCTAACAACACCCGGAACACCATGTCGCTTTTGTTGCGAAAGGGGATGTTGTATTTGATCTCCGCCGAGGCCTTGAGGTATTGCCCGTAGAACAACCGCCCGACAAGGAGCTGGTCCTGGGTGGAAGTATCGGGGGTGCTGCTGCGAATGAAGGAGAGGTTGTCGAGCAAATAGGGCAGGTTTCCGCCCACCTCGAAGGAAAACCGCGACCAGGAAGTGGGCCGGACACGGGTGCTGCGGTAGTCCTGGTAGGTAAACGTGTACAAAAACCGGGAGCTCACCCTCCGCTCAAAATCGCGCCGGATGGCCGGAGGCAGCTTGTCGACGATGTCGGCCTGAAAGGTAGAATCCGTCTGAGTGTCGATGTATTCCAGCGAAAGCGGGCTGAACTCGCTCACTGCCAGGGTGCTCAACGGAACGTGATTCAGGCGGTAGGTGGTTCTGCCGCCAAATTTCACCCGCCTGAACTCCCTGCGCTGGTCGAGCACCACATCTGCACTCATGAGGGTGGCAGGACTCAGGCGGCTGAGGTCGCGGCGGATGGCGACCGGCAAAATCAGCCCCGGTACATTGAGGCTGGCCTGCGTGCTGAGGCCATAGTAAAGCGACTGAAATGCTGAACCGTCTGTCTCCGCACTGTAAAAGCCAATGGCTCCGCCGAGTCCGGCGGTTAGCAGTTCCGACTGGCCGAAGGCATTGCGATTGCGAAAACTGAGGTTTCCCCCCACGCTTGGCAGGTTGTTTCCGGTGGAGGCAAAGCCGTTATAAAATGATTCCATCCCCGCTTTGAGCTGGTAATGAGGAGCCATTTGCAGCTCCACGCTCACTTTCATCGTGCCATTTGCTTCGTCAAGGCTGAACTTGAGCACTGCATACCGGAACATCCCAAGCTCCTGAAGCCGCTGCTGGGTGAGCCGGGCCATTTCCTGGCTGTAGAGAGAATCCTCCTCGAGGTGAATGCGCGCCGCGACAAAGGGCAAATCTACTTTGGGGATCAGCTCTTCGCTCAATACAAAGGTGAGATGGAGGGAATCCGGAAGGCTTCGCCAGTTGAGCCCCAAATTACGCCGGGCTTCCTGCGAGATCCGGTCGGGACGAATGCGTGCAGTTCGCTCATATTCCACCGAAGCTCGGTTGGCATCCGGCCGGATGGTAACCTCCACTTCCGAGATCACAAACTGTTTTGGCAGGCTGTCTATCAGGGTTCTCACGGCGAGAAAACGGGTGTTTCCTGTTCCTTCGGCCATGTCTCCTGCGGCATTGGTCAGGGTATCGACAAAAAAGTTGATCAATTGCGGGGCAGCCGTAAAATAGCCTTTGTTGCGCAGCAAATCCGTGATTCTTCCTCTTTCGCGAATGAGCGAGGCCTGGTCATATGCATTGCCTTCTTTGATCCAACTGCCAGACCACCCAAGCACCTGCCGCACAGAGTCGCTGGCAGGCACTCCTGCCAGGAACAGTTCAGAACGCTGGATCAGGTAGCGCAGCCCCGGCTCAACGCGGTAGCTTACTTTGGCCTTTTTTTTATCCCGCCTGAAGAGCGTCCGAAGCGTGTCTATTTCAATCGAGATGCCGGGGTGAAAAAAACCGTGAGCCAGGCAAACGGCCCGCAGGGCAATGCTGTCGGCGTTAATCAGATCGCGCTCCACCAGGGCCGGGGCTTCTCCGATGGATTGGGTGAGGGCTTTAACAACTGCTTCGCGGGTATTGGCAGCAGGGTTCCATCTGACCAGCAAACGGGTCACCCAGGAGCTATCCTTCTGAATGGAGGTGCCTATGTTGTAAAAGCCCAGATAGACCCGCGAAACGATGATTTTTCGGTTCGCCTCCAGTTGAATGGCACTTTCCAGCTCAGAGACAGGCAGCCCCTTTCCTGCGCGAAGTTCAGGGTCTTTTTTAAGCAGGTGCTGCCCCGCCGGAACGTGTCGGGTGGGTTGACAAGCTGCAAGCAGCAGGCAGATCAGGCAAGCGGGGAGAGATTTTCGTAGGTTTGTGATCATGGAGCCATTGTCCCAGAGCAAAGCTAAACTTTTTGCCTCCCTCCTCCACAAGAAATACCGCCACAAGGAGGGCCTTTTCCTGGCGGAAGGAGATAAATGCGTGCAGGAAGCACACCTTGCAGGCTGGCCTTGCGTAGCAGTGGTACGGAGAGAAGACCATCTTTCAACGGAAGAATTCTTTCCGGAGGTGCCTCACTATACAGCCAGCCCTGAGCAGTTTGGCCGCCTCACCGACCAGATTCAGCCGGAAGGCATTTTGGCCGTGCTAACCCTGCCGGGCCTCCCTTTTGAAGAGACACCCGTTGCAGGACCAGCGCTGCTCTTCGACGGCATTCAGGATCCGGGCAATGCAGGTGCCATGTTTCGGGTGGCCGACTGGTTTGGCAAGAGGAAAATCATTCTGGGCCCCGGAACAGTAGATCCCTTTCATCCCAAGGTTGTGCGCAGCAGCATGGGCAGTATTTTCAGGATGAGCCTGAGCCAAATGGACACGTGGGAGGCGCTAGCCAATCAAACCCAGGGAACCATCTGGCTGGCAGATCTTCATGGAGAAGCGCTTGGGCAAGTGGTTCCCGGTCCGGGGGATCTTGTCGTTATTGGTAATGAAGCCCGGGGGCTGTCTCCTGCCTGGCAGGCGGTTCCGGGAGCGAGGCCCATCCGTATTCCCGGCGGCGGCCAGACTGAATCTTTGAATGCAGCAGTTGCCTGCGGAATTTTGCTTTATCACTGGACTCAACTTTCCTGATGTTAGACGACCAATTTCACCCGATCCCATGAAAGAAACGACTTCTCCAAACAACCAGGCGCATGTCATCGAATTGCGCCATTTGCAGTTTGCTGATTACCTTGAGCTGAAGGATGCCATGATTCATGCCTATTCTGCCATGGAAGAGAACGCCTACTGGCGGGAAGATTCCATTCAGCAGCTCACCGAGATATTCCCCGAGGGTCAGGTTTGTGTTGTCGTATCCGGAAAGGTGGTTGCAGCTGCGCTGGCCATTGTGGTGGACTACGACAAATACGGCGACCGCCACACCTATGAGCAAATCACAGGCAAGGGGCAGTTTGCCACCCACGATTCCGATGGCGATGTGCTCTATGGGATTGATGTGTTTGTTCACCCCGACTACCGAAACCTTCGCCTTGGCCGTCGCCTTTACGATGCCCGGAAAGAGTTGTGCGAAAACCTCAACCTCAGGGCCATTGTGGTGGGAGGGCGAATTCCGAACTACAGCCGGTTTGCCGAACAGTTCAGCCCGCATGAATACATCCAGAAAGTGAAGTTCAAAGAGATCTACGACCCAGTTCTCACCTTCCAATTGTCCAACGACTTCTATCCCCGGCGGGTGTTGAAAAACTACCTGAAGGGCGACAAAGAATCGCTGGAGTATGGCGTGCTGCTGGAATGGGTGAATATTTACTATACCGAAGAAGAGAGGCTGATCAACGCCCCAAAAAGTGTTGTCAGGATTGGGCTGGTGCAGTGGCAAATGCGGCTGTTTCGTGATTTTGAAGCATTGGTCGAATCGGCAGAATTTTTCATCGATGCGCTGAGTGCCTATCAAACCGACTTTATCCTCTTTCCGGAGCTGTTCAATGCGCCGCTCATGGCCGACTTCAACCACATGGGAGAGGCCAAGGCCATCCGGGAACTGGCCCGTTACACCGAGCCGATGCGCGACCGCTTCCTCGAATTCGCCATTTCCTACAACGTTAACATCATCACGGGGTCCATGCCTTTCCTGAAAGGCAACCGCCTCTACAACATTTCTTACCTCTGCCGACGGGATGGCACCTGGGACTCCTTCACCAAAATTCATCCCACCCCCAACGAAGTCAAAGTTTGGGGCATGAGCGGCGGAAACCGATTGGGGATTTTTGACACAGACTGCGGCAAAATCGGCATCCTGATCTGCTACGACGTGGAATTCCCGGAGCTGGCCCGCCTGTATGCCGATCAGGGGGTGAAGCTGCTGTTTGTTCCCTTTCTCACCGACACAGAAAATGCCTATAACCGCGTTCGCCGCTGCGCTCAGGCAAGGGCCGTCGAAAATGAGTGTTATGTGGCCATGGCAGGCTCGGTGGGCAACCTTCCCCGCGTAGCCAACATGGACATCCAGTATGCCCAGTCAGCCATCTTCACCCCTTCGGATTTTGCCTTTCCCAACAACGCCATCAAAGCCGAAGCCACTCCCAACGCCGAAATGACCCTGATTGCGGATGTGGATCTTGATATCCTGAGAGAACTGCACGAGCACGGCAGCGTGCAAACCCTCAAAGACCGGCGGCTCGACCTTTACAGCATCAAGTGGAAACGGCAGGACAGTTGAGCACTAGTCGGGAAGAGGCAGGCTAATACGTTGGTTAATAACAGATTAAATCAACCTACTTAAGCTGAAGGACTCGGTCTTCGGTAACAGCAAACACGAGGTCGTTGCGGAGAGGCCTCACAAGGGCCAGACCTGTGAAAGAACCGAAGGCAGGAAGCAGAAGCTGGTTATCTGACCAAAAAAAACAGGGCAACCGAAGCGACTGTCGGCCACTGCCCTGCAGCCTGATGCCGGGATGCACATGCCCGGCAGCAAAAAAACCGCTGCCCCGGGCAGACAGAACCGGCTCGTGGGTAAAGCACCATTCGCGGTGGCGGCATTCGGTCATCAGCTCAAGGCCTGCGCGGTGATAGTGAACAGGCGGGAGGATGTCGTGATTTCCCTCCACAAGCCACATGGGCAGGGGAAACTCTTCCCGCCAGGCGCAGAATGATTCCCAGGCCTGGTTGTATTCGGAGTGAAAGAGGTCGCCTAAGAAAATGAGCGCCTGAACCGGCAGTTGCAGAAGCAGCTGGCCGAGCAGGCTGAGGTCGCCGCTTCCTGCCTGAGGCGGAACTGCGAGGCCATTCCGCCTGAAGTGAGCCGCTTTGCCAAGATGGAGGTCGGCCACGAGGAGCCAGCCCGGTTCGGGGAGCCAAAGCGCCTTTTGCGGCAGCATCACCATGTCCAGGTTTCCCAATTGGAGGGCCAGGCCAGTTGAAGTTGGGGAGCCATTCATGGGGTCAAACTTAAGAGAAAAGACAGAAGAGAATTTCGAGCCAGGGAATATTCAGTCAAAAACTACTTTTCTCGCAGGTCCGTAGGAAACTCAGGAATTTTTTCTTAGATTCATTCATCGTCGCTACCTCTTTCACCTGCAATCCCATGAACGAAATGGCCAGATTCTTACGATTTATCCTGACCAAGGGGCTTCTCCTCGGCACCGGGCTGATCGTGTGGGTCCTCTGGCGCAGCTTCTGGCCGGGTGATCTTTGGGCAGAAGCTGTTGGCATTCTGGGCCTGATAGCCTGGTTTGTGCTGGTGTGGCTCACCACCGTTTCCCGCTATATCTTGCTCCACGGCAAGCTCAGCCTGAGCCGTTGCCTGTGGCTAGGTTTGGGCATGTCCTTCACGTCCATCGCCTTGTTCAGCATTTTCCTCATGCTGAAACTCAACACAGGTTTTCCTTCCCTCATAACCGACTGGGTGGCCGAGCCAACCTATCTGCTGGTATTGATTTCCAGCACTGTGCTCATTTTAGTGGTCGCCAGTATTCACTGGTTCTCCGACCGCTGGCAGCACCCCGACGGGATCGATTTCTGACCCCCAAACTACAGGGCAATCTCCTGAGAGATACTGAGAAAAATTCCAGAAGTTGGGGCTTTCATTTGCCCTGACTTCTTTTTTCATGTCTGCACTTTTCCTGATCATTTTCTGCTTGATCCTGGGCGTTTTGCTTCAGTTATTGCCCGCCTTTCCCAAAGAAGCACACAAAGGGCTCAATGCCTACCTTATCTACGTGGCACTGCCAGCCATCACCCTTCGATTTTTGCCGGGCCTGACGTTGAGCTGGGACCTGCTGATGCCTGCCAGCATGGCATGGCTGGTTTTCGGACTGGCCTGGCTTTTTTTTACCCTTCTGGGCAACAGGCTTGGCTGGCCCAGGGCCACCATTGCCTGCCTCATCATGGTGGCAGGGCTTGGAAACACTTCTTTTGTCGGCTTTCCGCTGATTAAAGCATGGTTTGGCGAGGCCGGGCTGCAACTGGCCGTGCTATGCGACCAGCCGGGGAGCTTTCTGGTCCTCAGCACCCTTGGGATCCTGGTGATGAGCTGGGGAGTAACCGGAACCTGGAACCCAGGTGTAGTGGGGCCGGAATTGCTGCGCTTTCCACCTTTTCTGGCCTTTTTGGCAGCGCTGCTCATGGTATTTCTGGATCTGAAATGGCCACCTGAAATGGAGGATACTTTGTCGGCACTGGGTAGCACCCTCACCCCTGTGGCGATGCTGTCGGTGGGTCTGCAACTGCGCTCGCCGTGGAAAGGAGATGCGCCATGGAAACAACTTGGCTGGGGCTTGCTGTTCAAGCTCGGATTGGCCCCGGTGATGATCGCGGGACTGTATATCGGACTTTTGCGCCAGGAGGGGCTGTGGCGAGCCAGGTCACCATTCTGGAAGCTGCCATGCCGCCGATGATCACACCCAGCATCCTGGCCATGGAAAAAAACCTCGATCCAGCCCTGGCGAGCCTGCTCATTGCTGTGGGCATTCCGCTGGGACTCGCAACAACCGGGGCCTGGTACTGGTGGCTGGGATGAGAGCAACGGCTTAGGTCAGCGCTCAGACGGGTAGGTCAGGTCGGCAAATTTGTACTGATGGTATCCCTGGCCAAGATGATCGCCCAAGATATTGAAGAAACATTCCTCACCTTCTCCGAAGGGTCCGACGATCATCGGGGCGGGCAGCTGGTAAATGTCCATTCTCCAGCCTTCTGGCAGATCCACCTCCAGGGTCGGAGCCCCGTTTTCGGTGGCGTGCATGGCATAGAGATTTCCCTGGCCATCCGTGAGGCGGAAAATGCTGTCTTTGAACATGATCACCTGGCATTTTTCGATTGTTTTGATGACAAGCGTGCCGGGGTCAGGTTTGAGAATGTCGGTTTTGGCGTCGGCGGGAACGAAGGCCACCCCAACAGGCTTGGCCAGCACCAGCCAGGAGTAGTCGCGGTAGTCGATGAACTCGAAGCAGTCATCTCCGGCGCAGTAGGCAGCTTTGCCGGGCGACCGATAGAAAGCCGTGGAATCAAAAAGCAGGTTCCTGTCGATGTTCTTGGCCCAGGGGAAGCGGGGGTTAAAGTCCTCCCATTCGGCCTGGGGGATCTGGTCCGGCCCGCCACCTACCACAACCAGCTGTTCTTTTTGGTTGATCAGTTCTTTCGCAAAGCCAATGGTCTGAAAGGAAAGCTCAGACGGGAGCGGAGCAGGCAGGGTGGAAAAGCGGATCCCGGTGGAGCCCATATCCGGCAGGGAGCCCAGGCCGCAGCCGGAGGCGAAGAGGAGGCAGGCGAGCCAGCCAATCTGCTTTGTCATGATCGTTCAGGTTTGGTGCAAGCTCGGGCTGGCTGGCGAAAACTGCAACCATTTCAGGTAGTTTTTTGAAAAAGTTCGCCTCGCCGATCTGTATGCCGACATCGAATTTGGCCCCGAGCTCACTTACGCGGAGGAGCAGGCGGGGAGGTATGGGGAGGAGTAGCCTACGAAAAATGCCTTCTTCCTCCTTCAAACCGAAGCTTCTCTTGTTTGAGTACAAAAATTAACCTCTCCTACTCCCTCTCCCCCCCAATCCGCTACAAGATTCGCGACGAGGGCGGTCCAGCCGGTTTGGTGCGCCGCGCCGAGACCTCGTCCGTTGTCACCATGAAAGTACTCATAGAACAACACCAGATCTTGCCAGTCGCCATCAGCGCTGTAACGCGGCTCCGTACCATGGCAGGCACGCTGACCCTGGTCATTGAACTCGAACAGCCGAATCAAGCGTTTCTCAATCTCGTCGGCGACTTGATTCAAGTTCATCATCGTGCCTGAACCGGTCGGGCACTCGACCTGCAGATTGTCGCCGTAGAACTGATAATACGTCCGTAGCGATTCGACGATCAGATAGTTGATCGGCAACCAGATGGGGCCTCGCCAATTGCTGTTGCCACCAAACATGTACGTATCGCTTTCACCCGGTACATAGCGAATTTCAGTGTTGTATCCGTCTGCTTGGAAGCGAAAGGGGTGCGCTTCATGATATGCCGACAAAGAACGGATGCCGTACGGCGAGAGGAATTCACCTTCATCCAGCATCACGCGCAACATGCGTCGCAAGCGATCTTCGTTGGGCACAGCCAACAAACGTTGGCCCAGCGTTTGGCCTTCGGGGCAGGTCCGTTCCAAATAGCTCATCCGCTGGGCCACATCGGGACGGTGGTCAAGAAACCACTCCATCCGTTTCGCAAAGTCGGGTAGCCGAGCTAAATCCCGCTCATCGATCACCACCGGGGCGCACAGCGGGATCAGTCCCACCAGCGAGCGGACCTTCAGCGGCTGCGGTTGCCCTTCGCCATCGAGGTGATCGTAGTAGAATCCATCCTGCTCGTCCCACAAGCCAGTACCGTGCATGGTGTTGATGGCGTGCGCGATGGCCAGATAGTGCTCAAGGAACTTGCTGGCCATGTCGGCGTAGGCATTTCCTTTCTCCGCCAGCTCCATCGAAATCTTCAACATGTTGCCACAGAAGAAAGCCATCCAAGCGGTCGCGTCGGCTTGCAGCAAGCTGCCTCCAGTCGGGAGCGGTTTGCTGCGATCAAAGACTCCAATGTTGTCCAGTCCCAAGAACCCGCCACTGAACACGTGATTGCCAAACGGGTCCTTGCGATTGACCCACCAAGTAAAGTTCAGCAACAGCTTTTGAAATACTCGCGCTAAAAACTCTTTGTCGCAGCATCCAGGGGTCCCGCTGGCCAAATAAACGTTCCAGCAAGCCCATGCGTGTACGGGAGGATTAACATCGCTGAGCGCCCATTCATAGGCAGGCAGTTCACCGTTGGGATGCAGATACCACTCGCGTAGGAACAAGAGCAATTGCGACTTGGCAAAATTCAGATCGATGCGGGCCATCGGCAGCATGTGAAAGGCCAGATCCCAGGCGGCATACCACGGGTACTCCCATTTGTCCGGCATGCTGATCACATCGCGGTTGAACAAGTGCCGCCAGTCGCTGTTGCGGCCGAAGGTGCGACCCGGAATCTGCTTGCCATAGTCAGAGTCCCCCTCCAGCCAGTCCTCGACCACATAGTGGTAAAACTGCTTCGTCCACAACAACCCCGCGTAGGCTTGGCGGGCGATCAGCTGCTCTCGGTCGTTCAGTTTCGGCGGGATTTTGCTGGCGTAAAACGTGTCGGTCTCTTGCTTGCGTTGCTGCAGGCAGTTGTCAAAGTCCACTCCGAACACACGCGGGAGGGAGGTCTCGGTGCTGTCCCACATCCGAGATCGCAGAACGACTTGTTGGCCCTGAGCTAGCGTGTGGGCGGTCCACCCGGCTACTTTCGTTCCCTGCTCAGCAGGGTTCACTGCGGCCGTTTGCCCCTCGACGATGCGGCGGTGAAAAGCATCTTTGAAATGCGCTCCGTAGGTTGGCACGCCCGGATGCCGGTGGGGATTGGTTTCATTCTCAGTGAAAAGATAAAGCGGTGCCGTGCCGTCCGACGCCACATCGCAGGCCATTTCCCAGTTGCCCAAGGTGGCATGTTGTGCCAGCAGGCGATCTCCCTCGCGTCGAATCGCCGGCCGCGGTGTGCAGCCGTCGTAGTCACAGCCCCAGATCCAAGTGTTGCGATACCACCATTGTTGCAGCACGTGAATGGTCGCTGTTTCCGATCCACGATTCGTGACCGTACATTGCGCCAGGATGTCGTTCGGAGCCGCTTTGGCGTAGTGGATGTCGCAATCGAAATACCCCGCGTCGAAGATACCCGTATCCAGGAGTTCGTGTTCGGTATCGATCCGATTCCGCCGACGCGATTCGGTTACCAAATTCTCGTATGGAAACCGCTGCTGCGGGTACTTGTACAGCCCGTGCATGTAGGCGTGCGTCGGCGAGCTATCGAGGTAGTAGTAACACTCTTTGACATCCTCGCCATGGTTACCTTCGGGGCCCGTCAGACCGAAGAGCCGTTCTTTGAGGATCGGATCGCGTTCGTTCCAGAAGGCAAACGCAAAGCACAGGCGGCACTGGCGATCGCAGATCCCCAGCAATCCGTCTTCCCCCCAACGATACGCACGGGACCGCGCATGATCGTGTGGAAAGTAGTTCCAGGCATCTTGGTTTTCGGAGTAATCTTCGCGAACGGTTCCCCACTGTCGTTCGGACAAATACGGTCCCCAGCGTTGCCAGTTAGCGACTCGGCTTGCGGAAGCTGCCAAACGGGCTGTTTCTACGAGTTCTGTTGCGGGTAGAGTGTGTGTCATGCTGGCGGGCACCTATTCGACTGGCGTAACGAGGGAAAGTCTCAGGCGGATAACACTTGGCGACCTGCTCATTGGTTCCGTGTGCCACCTGATCTTAGGGTGGTCAGGCGCCCCCGACAACAGCCTAAAACCACAACGTGGCTTGTCCCGGAGCTTGACAGCAATCGCCCCTCTGTCAAAACGTACCGGCTGGTGCCGAGTGCCATGCAGATCGCGGTTCTCTGAGAAAACCGTGGACTCAACCAAAGCCGCAAATTTGGCAAAGATCTGGGCTACAATGGAGGTCATGGAACTAAGGTCATTTGGCTAACGGAAGCCAGTTTTGCACTGGGCTCTTTTCCTGAACACGTAGTCGCGCCTCTCCGAGACGCGAAATGACTGCGTCTCGAAGAGACGCAGCTGCGTAAAGACCAATTTAGAAACAGAGCCTAAAACGACCCATCATCTCTTTGGAGAGAAGGCAATGGAACCATCGATTAAGACGATAGTGCACGATCGGCAGATCATTATTCCTGCACCGGACGAGATAGCCGACGGGACTTGCGTGGAGGTTCGGCTTGTGCCAATCACCGCGAAAGTTGGGTTGGATGAAGCAGAATGGCTGACCGATG
>JBGSKC010000019.1:0-22302 GCA_041741415.1 Bacteroidia bacterium
CCTTATCACGACAAGGATTTTCTCCGAATGCGTGTGTATATCAGCCATTTCTTCTGCCGCTTTTTCAAGATGTCTTCCCTCGCTGATATACATACGCGGCGGCGCTGTTTGTCGGAAACGGGTGGAAGTTTGTCGGAACATGAAGACAACAGGATGCGACTGGGCGGGGATTCTTCGGGGTGTGACAAAATGTCCGCTTTTCAGAATCATGACTTTTCACATTCCTCCCCGGAAAAGTTTTCCCTGGCACGTGTGTTTCCACCTGGACACCCACAACGTTTTTTACTGTGGGAATCGCAAACGTGTCGAAGACCCGTTTCTCCCGGTGGAGGTTGGTTCAAAGCACCTGAAACCACCCCAAAAATCATGCTTGCACTGGTTTTTTTGAGGGCCAGAGGGACTGATGACCCTACTTCGCCTTAGGGCTTCCACCTTCGCATGAAGCTTCGGAGGACGTGACGAAGGACAAGATGACGATTTTTGATTGTTGATTTTTGATTTTGGGGGGAGGGAGGGAGGAACCGCGAAGGCGCGAAGGCACTAAGTTTTGGAGTTTTTTTACCACGGATTGCACGGAATGCACGGAGTGGGGATGGGGGAAGTTGAATTATTGAGGGAAGATGGATTGATGATTGATGAATGATGATTGATGAATGATGAATGATGAATGATGAATGATGAATGATGAATGATGATTGATGATTGATGATTGATGAATGATGAATGATGATTGATGAATGATGATTGATGATTGATGATTGATGATTGATGATTGATGATTGATGATTGATGATTTTTGATTTTTGATTTTTGATTTTGGGGGTGAGGGATGGGGAGGGTGAAAAGAATGGCTGCAAAGGGACGCGAAGAGCGCAGAGAGGGAGATTTGTTGGGGAGTTGTGTTTTTGAACCACGAAAGTGACGAAGCACACGAAAGAAGAGGGATTTTGAGTATGTTGGTTGGGATGCGGAGTTTCTGGCACGCCTTTCAGGGTGCTGATTTTTGGAGGGTTGTGTTCCCGGGGTCTTCGACGCCCGGGTTAATTTCTGTAATCCCTTCGGGATTTTCCCGTTCGATGATCTGCTTCGTTCGCACCGGTTGTTCGTTTGGAGCCCTTATTAGCTTTCCATAAAACTTTACGAAGAGCCATTTTTTTTTGAGGGCCAGAGGGCGGAGGTTAGGAAGATGAGGCCGAAAACGGAGAGCAGGGTGGGGATGGCCCAAAGGCCTAGGAAGCCGCCGGGTTGGACGCTGTATTGTGTGCCGGTGCCGATGTAGATTTCTACGGTGTCGCCGGGGTTGTGTTTGATGAGGAGTTTATCGATGGTTGCGGAGCGGCGACCCATGAGGGTCTGGTATTTGACTTCGCAGGCGTAGGTGGAGAATTTGGCGTTTGGGGATCCTACGACGTGGCAACTGGTGACGGTGGCGGTTTGTTTTGTGTGGGTTTTTGTGGTGAGGATGGAGAGGAAGGTTTGCCATGCGGCGAATGAGAAGAGGAGGATGGCGATGCTGGCGAAGAGGCCGCGGAGGGTGAGTTCGAGGGGGTGGGCGGTTGAGAACCAGTGGATGATTTTTTTCATGCTGGGGGAAGAGTCGGTAGGTCTGAAGGTCGGAAGGTCGGAATCCGGATGAAGAGAGAGATTGATGAATGATGATCCGACTTCGCTACCTACTTCGCTTAAAGCTACGAAGGTCAAGAAAGCTACGACGGACAGGTTGATGATTTTTGATTTTGGGGGAGAGGGATGTAGGGGGGGAACCGTGAAGTCGCGAAGGCGCTATGTTTTGGGAGTTTTTTTACCACAGATTGCACGGAATGCACGGAGTGGGAAAGATTGAATTATGAAGGTGTTTATTCGATTTGGAGGGCTTCGAAGTTATCTAGGAGAATGACTTTGCCGCCCCAGGGGATTCGGGCTTTAGTTTCGCCTTGGATGAGGGTTCCGGGGTGTGATCCGTTTTCCCATTCCGCACGGACGGCGAAGATGGTTTTGCCTTCTTTGGTGGTGCCCATGGGGATGAGGTTTTTGGAGTCCGGGGTCCATTTTTTCCAGGTTCCTTTGCCGATCCAGATTTGGAAGTCGGGGAGGTGGAGTTCGTTTTCGCCGACGGGGAAGTTGGCTCCTTCCCAATCGGTCATGTATTTTCCGATGTAGTCGCTGCCATCGTGGTTGGTGCGGGCGAGGTAGAGTGTTTTGACTTTCAGTTCGTGGCCGCAGGGTGTGGCGCGTTTGACAATTTCTTCTTTTGTCAGGACGACCCAGCCGGTGGCTTCGATTTTGCCTTGGATGGCGAGGTTGAGGCGGAGTTTGATTTCGGGTTCTTCGGTTTGAGTGAGGGCTTGTTGGAGGGCTTGTATGGAGACGTCGGAGGTGATGAGTTTTTTGGTGGCTTCCTCGCGGACTTTGAAGGAGTCGTCGTTGAGGGTTTTGAGGGTTTCGGGATCGAGTTCCTGGGCGTGTGAGAGGGAGAAGGCGAGTATGAGGGAGAAGATGGAGGTGATGAGGCGTGTTTTCATGGGGTGGGGAGATTGGTGGTTTTGGGGAGGAGGTTTACGGGGATGGAGTGTGGGGAGAAGGAGGAGGGTTTGTTGCGTTTGAACCAGCGGAAGAGGGTGGGGATGAAGAAGGCGATGAGGAGGAGGTTGAGGATGATGAGTGGGGAGATGGCGGAGGCCATGAGGAAGAGGACGAGGAGGAGGAAGGAGAATGAGATGGTGATGAAGATGGCGTTGCCGATCCAAGCGAGGTAGGAGGTTCCGGTGATGAATTTCGCGTTCGGGCTGAGGGAGGCGATGCGGGGTATGAGGGTGTTGAGGAATTCGGTGTAGGACTCGGAGTGATCCTCGAAGGTGGCGATGCCTTTGTAGCTTTCGTTTTGTATGGTGGCGGCTATGTAGGATTGGTTGTAGAGGTAGCAGCGGAAGCGGTTGCGCTGGAAGCGTGTGGGCTCGAAGGCGAGGCGGACTTGGGAGATTTTGTGGAGGGGGATGGGTATTTCGTTTTGTCCGGAGGTGGCCATGATGAGGGTGTCGCCATGGAGTTTCCATGTGCGTTCCGGCTCGAAGGCGGAGACGCGGACGGTGTGTTGGAGGGTGAGGGGAGGAGGGCTTGGTGAGCTGTCTGATGGAAGGAGTATTGGACGCAGGGTGGTCATTTGCGTGAGCGCGTTTTTTTCGCTTCGAAGTCAACTTGCTTGGGGTCGAAGTGTTCGGGGTCGTAGCCCGGGTGAGCCCATTCGATTTCACCGGCGAGGGCTTGCATGTATTGGAAGGAGCCGCCGAAGTCTTCCGGGGGGCAGGCGCGTTGGCCGTCGATGATTTCGGGAGGGCCTTGGCCGGGAATGGCTTTCTCGAAGACGACTTCGTGGATCCATTCGTCTGCGAAGTCGTAGCGGTAGAGCATGCGGATGGGGAGGCGTCGGCGACCGAGGTAGTCGGCGAGGGTGAGGATGGCTTCGTCCTGGAAGTCGCCGAGGGTTTGATCCTGGAGGCCGACGGGGCCGATGACGTCAACGAGGCGTTTGCCTTTGCCGTGGCGGAATTCGTGGGGGTGTTTGTTTTGCCAGCCCATGGCGGCTTGGATGGCATCGCTGAGTTGGAGGAAGGTGGATGATTGATCGATGGAGAATTGTCTCCAGATTTTGGGTTGGATGCCGTAGGTGAAGACTTTTACGACGACGCGGGTTTCGGAGGTTTTTTTGGCCATAATTTTGAAGAGTCTGAAGGTCTTAAAGTTGGAGGGGTTAGAATTTTTCTTCCAGGAGTTTTTCGCGGCGTTCGCGGACCAGGCGGACGACTAGGGCGGTCCAGCCGGTTTGGTGGGAGGCGCCGAGGCCCTGGCCGGTTTCGGGGTGGAAGTATTCGTAGAACAGGACCTGAGCGGCAAACTGCGGATCTTCTGCCCAGAGCGGATGCGGACCCAGCGAGGGGCGAAGCCCGGTTTCATTCTGGCGGAACAGCCGGATCAGCCGCCGGGCGAGGTCGCCGGCTATGTGCTCCAGGGTGTGTTTCTGCCCCGACCCGGTCGGGTATTCGACCAGAAACTCCTCGCCAAAATACCGGTGAAAGCGCTTCAGCGATTCAATCAGCAGGTAGTTCATCGGAAACCAGATGGGCCCGCGCCAGTTGCTGTTGCCGCCAAACATGTAGGTATCGCTTTCGCCGGGCATGTATTTGACCCGAAACTCCTCCCCGTTCGCCACAAACTTATAGGGATTGGCCTCGTGAAACATGGACAGGGAACGAACGCCAAATTCTGACAAAAATTCGTTGGGGTCCAGCATGCGGCGAAGCAAAGCCTTGAGGCGGCTGCCCCGCAGAATCGACAGCAGGTGGGTGTCGCGCTTGCCCATTTCCTTCCAGCGGCTCACCAGAGAGGCAAGCTGAGGCCTGTTTTCCAAAAACCACTCCAGCCTGCGGGTGAACTCAGGGTTGGCCGTCAGGATGTCGTCGTCGAGCACCTCCACGGCAAACAGGGGAATCAACCCGACGAGGGAGCGCACCTTGAGGGGAATTTTCCGGTTGTCAGGGAGGTTGAGGACGTCGTAAAAAAAGCGGTCCTCCTCGTCCCACAGGCTGATGCCCTCGCAACCCATGTTCACCATGGCAGCGGAGATGTAGAGGTAATGCTCGAAAAACTTGGTGGCAAGCGACTGATAAACAGGGTTTTCGGCAGCGAGTTCGAGGGAAATCCTCATCATGTTGAGCGAATACATCGCCATCCAGCTGGTGCCGTCTGCCTGCTCCAGCTTGCCGCCGGTTGGCAGGGCGCTGCTGCGGTCAAACACCCCGATGTTGTCCAGCCCGAGGAACCCGCCTTCGAAGACGTTGTTGCCTTCATGGTCTTTGCGGTTGACCCACCAGGTGAAGTTGAGAAGCAGCTTTTGAAACACCTCTTCTAGGAAGGCGCGGTCGCCATGGCCGGTATTCCGCTTCTCCATCCAGTAGGTTTTCCAGGTGGCCCAGGCGTGAACGGGCGGGTTCACGTCGGAGTAATTCCATTCGTAGGCCGGAAGC
Organism: Bacteroidia bacterium; assembly: GCA_041741415.1. Lineage (GTDB taxonomy): Bacteria > Bacteroidota > Bacteroidia > J057 > J057 > JANQTF01. Next base: position 5,022 of record JBGSKC010000019.1, read on the forward strand.
TGGCCATTGGGGTGCATGTACCACTCCCGGGTGAGGAGGAGAAGTTGTTGTTTGGCGAATGACGGATCAACCAGGGTGAAAGGCAGGCAATGAAAGGCGAGGTCCCAGGCCGCGAACCAGGGGTATTCCCATTTGTCGGGCATGGAAATGATGTCGGCTGTGTTGAGGTGGGTCCAGGAGCGGTTGCGGCCCCGCAGACGTGCTGCCGGGGCGGGGTGCTGGCGGTCGCCAGCCAGCCAGTCGGCCACATCGAAATGGTAATACTGCTTGGTCCACAGCAGCCCGGCCAGGGCCTGGCGCTGGATCATCCGCTCCTCCGGATTGGTCAACCCGGCCTGCAATTTCTCATAAAAGGCATCCGCTCCGGCAATTTTCTCCGCAAACAACGTCTCCACCCCGTCAAACGGAGAAGCGAGCGCTTCCTGCGACAGCCGAACATACACAGTCCAGGTATCGCCGGGAGCCACTACGGCCTGATGCACCGCCGAGGCCTTGGTGCCCTCCTGGCCAGGGTGAATGCCCGCCTTGCCATGCAGCAGCCAGTCGTTGATGCCGTCCTTCGGATATCCGTGCTGCGGCCTGCCAAACAGGCGGTGGAAATTGGTTTCGTTGTCGCAAACGGCGAAAGCAGCTTCCGGGCGGGCATAAAAATGCCAGTTGCCCATGTCGGCGTCGGGGTGATGGAGCTGAAGCACCCCGGCACCCAGCGGGCGGATGGAAGGCTTGGGGCGGCCTTCTTCCCAGGACCAGGTGTTTCGAAACCAAACCGTGGGCAGGATCCAGAGCGGAGCAGGTTCGGGGGCCCGGTTAATGGCCCGGATGCGCAGCACCAGGTCTGTGGGGCTGGCAGCGGCATATTCGATGAATACATCGAAATAGCGGCCTTCTGCAAACACGCCGGTATCTGCCAGCTCAAATTCCGTGGCGAGCTTGCCCCTGGCCCCGTTTGTTTTGACGAGTTCCTCGTAGGGAAATGCCTTCTGCGGATACTTGTAAAGCATCTGCATCCAGCTGTGGTCTGCTGTGTTGTCGAGGTAAAAATAGAGCTCCTTGGAATCCTCGCCGTGGTTGCCCTCGGGGCCTGTGAGGCCAAAGAAGCGTTCTTTGAGGATGGGATCCTTCCCGTTCCAGAGGGCCAGGGCGAGGTTCAGTCTCCCGTGCAGGTCACAAACCCCGCCGATGCCGTCTTCGCCCCAGCGGTAGGCGCGGGAGCGGGCGTGGTCGTGGGGGAAATAGCCCCAGGCATTGCCATCGGCGGAGTAGTCTTCCCGAACGGTTCCCCACTGCCGGTCACTGAGGTAGGGGCCGAAAAAAGGCGTGTCAGGAGCTTGCTGGGGGCTGGATCCGGTTGTCATAGCGGGCTTCGGAAGTGAAGTGGAGAAAGGAAGCGTAAGCTAAAAAACCCTTTCCGAAAACCCCTCACCAGGAGCGCAGAATGCTGGATTGTGTCGGGAGGAGGACTGCTTATTCAGGGTTTCAAACACCAGCACGCCACCCAGGCAAGCCGGGGTGGCGTGTGCAAAGAGAGCAAACCCCTACTGCCTGATGACCTTGAGGGTTTGGCGGGTGGCACCGGCCTGCATCACGAGGGTGTACATGCCTACGGAAAGCTCGTTGAAGTTGAGCGGCATCTTGCCTGTTGCTCAGAACTGATAGCCCAACCCAAATTTGATGGTCATGGTGTTCGGAGAAGGATCTTTGTGGTCGCCGAAGAAGTCCACACCATCATCATGCAAATAGACAAACCGCGTGAAAGATGCTTCTCCTGCCAAAAGGAAATTCCAGGGCAGGTTGCAACTCCCACGAACTCCCGCGGTTAAACCAAGGTCTTGAAAGTTCAGGCTTTCTATTCTTTGTTCCCAAACTCTTGGATAGTAAATGTGAACGGTCTCATAGCCAAGGCGAAAGTTGACACCTCCTATTGCCTCTCCCCTCCACTTTTTATGCCCGACTAGCAAATGGATGTAATCAAGGGAGAACAACCCATATTCACGGTCTGAAACCTCTCCGGGTTGATAGGCATCTTTAAGATACTCCATAAAATAAATAGAGGTAGAGAGTCGAACGCTTTGCGACTGATTTAGCCTTCTGGTGTAGGCAAGTCCTAAGGTTGGGGGTACGATTTTTATGTCTTCTTTTACCACACTCCCATTTGGAGTCACAACACTTCTTCCTTTGTATGGAATCCAGATTGTCCAGTTCGTGCGGGTTTCGTCAAAAAAATGGCTCACTAAATAATACACCTCGATGGAATTCTTTTTGCTGCTGGCAGAAGTGTTCTGCGCCCGAAGGATTCCTGGCAACCCCACCCCTCCCAGGATGATGGCCCAATAGATAAGTTTGTGCATGGTTCAAAGCTTAATGAGTTTGACAGAATGGACTTCCCCAGCTTCCTTCACCCGTAGCATGTACACGCCAGGAGCAAGGCCGATGGTGCTAATATCTAGCTCTTGACCCTGATGCGCTCCGAAGCTGCGGATGAGCTTCCCATCCAGGTGGATAAGCTCAATGGAACGGGTCCGGGCATCAGGAAAGGATAACGTAGCAGACTCGCTTACCGGGTTGGGGTAAAGGCGAATGGTTTGGCGTGGCTGGATTGTGCTTAGGTTCGTAACTGCGCAGGTACTTTCTCCCCCGACTCCTACGGCAGCCCAGGCATTGGTAGTTTGAATTTCCTGATTGGAACAGGCACCAAACAACTGTGTAGCCGCTGCAATCGCCCCTGCCCGGGCATCTGCGTACTGTGAGCCGGATTGCAGAATGTTGGTATGATTCCAAAATGCGATTAGGGCCGCGTCATCAATGCCGATGCCAGGAATATTGTAGGCATCACCGTTGTCGTTGGTGCCCGTGCCACCGTCAGCCAACAGGTGAAACCAGAAATTTTGCACGCCACTATTGGTATGTACGCCACATCGGTCATTCGTACTCGCTGGCGTACAACCGTTTAAGTCAAACCAAAAGTCACCTCCATATGTGTCCGGTTGGTCGAATGCATTAGGAGCCTCTAAAGATCGTAATGCGATAGCATCCTCCCCCATCAACCAGTCATCAACCCCTCCCTCCGTAAAACGCTCCACCATGAACCCGAAGATGTCGGCGAAGGATTCATCCAGGGCTCCGGACTCGTTTTCGTATACTAACTCCGCAGTATAATGATCTACGCCGTGAGTGTATTCGTGTCCAGCGACATCTATGACAGCGAGATAATTGTTACCAAAGCTCCCAAAAAATAAATAGTCATTTCCCCAACGCCGGTCAAAAGCAGCGTTTTGTCGATTCCAATCTGCATTTACTCTCAGCTCTCCACCTGCTCCGTCGATTCCATTTCGGCTGTAAGGGGCGGAGGCAAAGAAATCCCAGCTTTGAGAAGTCATCCAATGTGCAGTCGTTCCAAACTGCTCGCTATTGCCCCAATTGTCATCGTCATCCTCTATTTCCGAGGTCCAGCCCCATGGCCAAATACTATGATATTTGGTATGTATATCTCGATCATTATCATCTGTATGCAGAATAAAATCATTTCCATCCGCTCTTGTGTCAATCGTTTGAGTTCCTTGAGTCAACAGATTGGCAGGGCCATCTGTACAGATCAATTCTTCCTCGCGGAACACCGCACCTGTGTAAGCATCCACATAATACGCCTTGTGGAAAGAAGGATTCAGGCTCAATATTTCAAAGCGCCAGGCCAGCCGATACTTTGAACTGGGAATTTGCCAGGTCAGGTTTTGGTAATCCAGCAAGGCCCACATGAGCTCGCCTTTGGGATAGTACGTAGCACCAGGATCGCCAAGGTCTTCCTTCAGGTCTGACTCCCAGTCGCTGTTTTCCCAGGCCAGTTCAGCTTCGCCTAGTTCTCCGACCACCAAGCCTAAGGCATCTTCTTCTCCGATTTGGGGCAAATACCCACGATCAGCATCGAAAAAAGCTCCTTTGCCATTAGCAAAGACAAGGAAGCCGTTTCGTGCATGCTCGCTGTATTCCGCCGCCTCCACCCGTAAGTCGCGAAAGGTTTCCTGATACCGGTAATGGGTCATCTCCAGATTAGGATCTACCCACTGCTTTTTAAGAATAAGCTTGTGCAGAGTGTCTCCCTCATACGCCTGGTACATAGCATAAGGCTGACCTGGTACAAGTAAATCAGGCAGGAAATACACCAAGCCCGCAGGATCATAGCTGGCGGCGTATTGACGCAGCAGCGAATCCAGGTCGGGAGTGATCTGTCCCCTCATTTGCCCCGGCAAGAGGGAGAGAGAGAGAGAAAGAATCAGAAAGAAAGCTTTAATTGTTTGTTTCATGTGTGAAAGCAGTTAAAAATGGATAAAAAAAATCAGATATGCCAAAGCATACAGGTTGTACAGGGTTGCACAGAGAGGAAAAGGCACAGAGGATTGGCCAGGGCATAAGAACCTGGTCTTCGCCTATGCGGCAGGCACAAGCAATGCAAGAGGCTATCAATCAGCTCGTTAACAACTGAAAAAGGCCTTGCATCACACCTGGCAGGGAAAAATCAGCAAAAATTAAAAAAGGGGAAATGTGTCGGGCTGGGTTGGTGGAAGGATGTGAATTGTAAATACAATTGTACAAAAGCAACTTAACAGGATGCCATCAAACCACCAAGAGGTTTTTGCTTTTTTTTCATAAATTATAAATTAAATTAATGATCAATGAACAAAAATGCGTCAGTTGGTTGTTGTGGCATACTGGTTGGGATGGGGTTGGATCAGAAAAACTGTGCTCCAATTCCTCGCAAACAACCCCAAATAGCTCGTTTTCTCACCACGCCTCAAGGGCTCGAATTGGTACTCACACACACCAGCACGCCACCCCGGCAAGCCGGGGTGGCGTGTGCGAGGAGAGCAAACCCCTACTGCCTGATGACCTTGAGGGTTTGGCGGGTGTCACCGGCCTGCATCACGAGGGTGTACATGCCTGCGGGAAGCTCGCTGAGGTCCACCTGCATCTCGTGAGGGCCGGCCTTGCGGTGATTGCCGGGCAGAATTTCCTGCACGGTGCGGCCCATCATGTCGATCAGCACAATGCTCGCCTCAGCTTCCTGAGCCAGCTCATACCGAACGAGCAGCTCGCTGGTAAATGGGTTGGGGAAGGCGGAGAGAGGGATGGAGGGAATTGAGTCAACTGTCATGTCAGCCAATCGGGCAATGTTAGGATTGTACTTAGTGGGATTCTGACAAAATGCATTAACATCGCTCCAGCTTACAGGGCTTAACAATGGTAGATCATCACATTCCTGAAATCTACTTGGAAGCCCAATTTCAACAGTTACATCCTCATATATGCTGGAGCTGCCCGGCCCGTAGCTAATATCAACCGAGTTGCCAGCTCGGAGAATAATGGGTGGGCCCAGAATAAACTCTTCAGGGTCACGATTGGGAGGAGGAGGAATCAATTCTGATCGAACCAAGCTATTTACAACTGAAATGCTCCTTAGTGCTTCCTGGCTAAACTCAATAACTGCTCCCTCAAAACTGAGATCAAGTGGTAACCCATTTGTACCCATTGGAAAGAAGCCAGATTGAGAACTTGTGGTTGAATTCAACTGAGAAACAAAATAGTCTGAGAGGTATTGAGGCCCATCCTCGCTGTCAATACAATTATGATTTATGGAAGCCTGAGGTCCATTTAAATAATAGTTCTGCCCCCCGCTGGTTTGGTTAGGTTCAATATCCACATCAAAGCTGGCCATCCATACGACTGCCTCTGTATCCTCATCGGCGTCCTGGTCTGTTCGCTTGAACACAGCTCTGATCTTAAGCCTGAACACAGGCTGAAAGCTGAGTGGGGCAAAATGCCCATTGCCCAAAGGAAATGCAAGTAATATGCTTTGCTGTTGCAGGCAAGTAGCAGGATAAAATCCAGTGCTATACACCAACTTCCGCATATCGTTTATTCCTGAGCTATTGGGGTCGGCAGGGTTAGCTTTAGGCCAAATGTCTAGCTCAATACCCGAATTCGCCAACTGTCGGGGATATCCAATCGTAGCGGGCGATTTGACAAGAGATACTGGGCCATAGAAAGCCAGTTTCTTAGAACCCGTTTTCACATGGCCGTTTACCGGGATGCTCTCGTCCAAAGGATTATTCCCTATTTCATACACGATAGACGCATCCAGGCTTACCAACTCCAGTTCTGATGCGGGATTGATGACATATTTAATCGGATGCTTAAGGTGGTACTGGCGAATTTCAGGAAACTCAAATGGAACTAATTGTCCATTCACACCACCCGTACAGGATAGGTTGTTTCCACCTGTGCTATGTGAATACGAAGTCCATTCAAGCACCGGAGTTTCAAGCAAATTGAAAATCCCAAGGACATGGTCGTACACGGGCACCAATTTCTGATCTGGATTAGGGACGAAAGATGCATCATTGTGCTTCGAGCCGGGGTTGTAAAAATCCATGGGTAAGATTGGGCCAGTTAAGCCCATATCACCGCTAAAGCTTACCTTAGTAGGGGTCGCTGTCTGAGCAGAGGAGACATTGTCATTTTGCCCACCTGTTACCAAGGCATCCAGCACCACAAAAACATCACCTACATAGGGAAGCACTTTAATCCATGTTGGAAGCTTAATAGGCTGCGTTGTTTTGATTACGTAGGAACTGTCCCCGGCAATTGGCTCAACTGTCGTTTTTCCGGTTTGCTTGTTCACTTCTGCAAATAAGCCCAATGTGGATTTCAAGAATTTGGTTCCTTTTTCAATGGAGGAGGCCGCACTGGCAAAAGACTTGTACCCACTAGAATCGATGGGTTCCGTTTGCCCATTCATGTCTGTCGTGGTAAATGTGGAGTTTTGGCCCAATCTTCCAGAAGTCCTGATAATAGAGACATTGGCTTGAATGGCCCCGGTGGGAGATTGTGAGTAATTACAAGTGCAGGGGTCATAGGCCATAGGCACATCAGCAAAGAGCCATTCCCCTCCCTGTGAATTACTATAGCTATTAGGCGTAGCCGAAAATCCGCTTTTGATTGTGGCTTGCAGGCTCTGCACAGGGCTGGGAACAAGGCTAAACAAGCCGCTACCAATGGGTGCTGCCGCATCTTGTCTATTGAACTGTATTTCGACTCCAGCCTCGTTCAGAAGATTTGTCTGATCGACTGTGAGCCAAATAAACACTCTTAAGATCCCTTTGAACCGGTTATACAACACGAACGTAGGGTTCTCTACAGCCTCCACGAAACTGTTTCCGCCAAAATTCTTGAAGACAAGCTCCCAGCCATCACTTGGCTCATGGTCAAAGCCAGATGTAAATACATTCAGGTGGGATACATTTGGGGATGGCTGTCCACTTTGCGGCCGAAAAGGGAATGGCAATTGATTGCCAACAAAGGTATTAAAGCCAGGTTTAACCTTATAATAAGCTTGCCAGTTTGATGGGGTATTGTCCCGCCAGTCCCACACCGAATTGGTATGTTGGAAGGTTAGCGGATCAAATTCGTCACAGTAAATTTGGGCCGAGACTTTCATACCGAGCACTGGTAACAGGCTCAGGCATAACAGAGAGATATATTTTTTCATTGCCTGATTCCAATAAAAGTGAGGGTGTCGCTTTCGTTGCGCACATACAAGGGTGGTGTAGCAAAAAATTGAACCGAGTCGAGGATCGTGTAGCGAATGGTGAGGCTGTCGCCATCGGAAGAAAGAAGGCCGTAGCCGTCAGGTTCGTAGCAGTACCAGCCGTTTCCTCCACCCGTCATCCAAAACCCTTCCCCTCCCCGAAGAAGACCGAGCGGAGATATTTGAGTGTAAATCCATTCAGATGACACCCCCCACTGAGGCCGGGGCGTTCCTTTGGGAAGGTTCATCAAATAATAATTCCAGGTAGCGAAAGGCGGTGGCGGGACAGAGTCCATGTAGGGTCGGTTGGGCCTCAGGCGGATTTCTATCACAAAATCTTCCTCCTGAATATGCTGGTGCCTCCCCTTGAACTTACCTGAAATTGGAAGTAATTCGGGGTCAATCACCTCCAGATTCCGAATGACGGTATCAATCCCATCGTCATTGGGGTCGCAGGCCAGGTTGGGAGTTCCTTTCACAACCAGCCGAATCTGAATACGGTTGTATGGCACCCCTCCAAATGAAACCTCAACCTCTTTGCCAAGACGAGGATTAAGCTCCTGCCCTACATACCACTCATAACTGTCGAGCTCCTGCCTTGCCCGAAGAATAACGGAGTTTCCAGCACTTATCTTTCCGTTAACAGGCAGTTCTTCGGGCCAGAATAAGTGCTTTTCAAACATCTCAAACTCAGCAGAAACGGCACCCTGCACAAGACAAGGATCATAATTCCTGCACTCCGGGTTAGCGGGGTCGTCGCAGCGGTCACAGCCCGAGGTAGCCATCGCCAGCAGCATGGCGAGGCCTATTGCATACAAAAGCGTCTTATTCATTGCCTTGTGTCGTTACAGGTGTTTGATTGTCAGCAAGTTTGGCCTCCAGCTCTGCGATGCGGTCGTGGAGCTGGAGCACGTAGAGGTACAACTCCTCTATCTTCTCCATTTGCTTCACGGCAATATCCCCTACCTCAAAGCCGCCCGCAGCGTCAATCTCGGCCTGGGAGGTCATGCCCGGCAGGTGGCCAGCCACCTTGATGTGCGTGCGCACCTGCTCCAGGGTCGGCAACTCATACGTTGGGAGAAACACATAATCGGCATAGCTGCTGCTCACAAACACCTTACCTGTGGCAACACCTTTTTCCACAAACAAGAGGTAATCGTTGCTCGCGGTGCTCACGTCGCCGATGCCCACTTTGCCGCTGGCTCCGTTCATGTACATGATCATTTTTTCGGCAGTCGCACCGCCCCGGTAGGTAAACAGCATTTCAGCGTTTCCGGCCACACGGGCTCCCACCTGCCAGAAAACAGGGTTGGTCGTGGCTCCGTTGTGGAATTGGAGGGAGGGGAAATTGTTGCCCGAGGAGTTGAACTGGTTGGTGAGCCTGAGCATCACATTGGGCCCGGTGCCGCTCCCGCCGTTGTTGGACAGCTCCAGGCGCACATTCGGAGAGCTGGTGCCCACTCCGATGCGGTCGCTGAAAAAGGCCCTGCCATCAAAATACCCCGCAAATCCGCTCGTCGAGGTATTGGAAAAATGCCCTGCCGTTCCGGCACCGGTCGCCGAAGCGTTGATCGTGCGGGCACTGCTGGAGTTGAGGAAATTGGAAGCCGTAATGGAATAGGTCAGGGCTGGCGATCCCGACGAGCCGGTATTCATCACCGTCAGGCGGGAGTTGGAAGAGGTAGAAGGCGAGCCTCCCCCCATTTGAAGGTAGTGGTTAGCGCCGGAGGGCGTCACGTAGTTTGTGTTGGTGAAGAGTTGAGCCCTCATCTGGCCGGTCCAGAGAGAGAGAGAGAGAGAGAGAACCAAAAAGAAAGCCTGAATAGTTGATTTCATGCGTGAAAACAGGTAAAAAATGGATAAAAGAGTTCAGATATGCCAAAGCATACAGGTTGTGCAAGGTTGCGCAGAGGGGAAAAGGCACAGAGGATTGGCCAGGGCATAAGAACCCGGTCTTCGCCTATGCGGCGGGCACAAGCAATGCAACAAGCTATTATTCAGCTCATTAACAGCTGAAAAAAGCTTTGTATCATACCTGGCAGGGGAAAATCAGCAAAAATTAAAAAAGGGAAATGTGTTGGGCTGGGTTGGTGGAAGGAAGTGAAATTGTAAACACCGTTGTACGAAAGCAAAATAACAGGATGCCATCAAACTACCAGCTGGTTTTCTGTTTTTCACAAAATAATTATAAATTGAATCACTGCTCAATGAACAAAAATGCGCCAGTTGGTTGTTGTGGTGCCCGATGGTTGGAATTGGGCTGACTGTGATCAGGTCAGACAGCTTTACAGCTTCCATTTGATCTTTCTTTCCATCTCTCCACCCGCCTGCCTATCTTCGCGCCACGATGAAATTAACCTATCAGCTTCAGGCCACCGACCCGGCCTCGTCTGCCCGGGCAGGAACCATCACCACCGACCACGGGGTGATTGAAACACCCATTTTCATGCCCGTCGGGACCGTGGGAAGTGTGAAAGCCGTTTCTCAAAGCCAGCTTAAGGAGGATGTTCAGGCTCAGATCATCCTCGGCAACACCTACCACCTCTTTCTGAGGCCGGGCACCGGTGTGCTGGAAGAGGCAGGGGGCCTCCACAAGTTCATCGGCTGGGACCGGCCCATGCTCACCGACAGCGGTGGCTATCAGGTGTTTTCGCTGGCGCAAAACAGAAAGATCACCGAGCAGGGCGTCACATTCGCCAACCACATCGACGGCGCAAAGCACCTCTTCACCCCCGAAATGGTGGTGGATGTGCAGCGCAGCATCGGGGCCGACATCATGATGGTGCTCGACGAGTGCCCCCCCTACCCTTCTGAGTACGCCTACGCCAAAACCTCGATGGAGCTCACCCATCGATGGGCACAGCGCTGCAAAACCCACTGGGAACAGCAACCCAACCTCTACGGCCACGACCAAAACCTCTTCCCCATCATCCAGGGAAGTACCTTCAGCGACCTGCGGACCCAAAGCACCGAGTTCGTTGCCTCGCTCGACCTGCCTGGCAATGCCATCGGCGGGCTCTCGGTGGGTGAGCCCCACGAGATCATGTACGAACTGACAAATCTGAGCTGCCGTATTTTACCAGCCAACAAACCCCGCTACCTCATGGGCGTGGGAACCCCGGAAAACCTGCTCACCTGCATCGGGCTGGGGGTGGATATGTTTGACTGCGTGCTGCCCACCCGTAATGCCCGCCACGGCCTGATTTACACCCGGGAGGGAATCCGCAACCTCAAAAACCAGCAATACGAGCGCGATTTTTCCCCCCTCGATCCCGACAGCGACCTGCCGATGGATCATCAGTACAGCAAGGCCTATCTCCGGCATCTGATCAAAAGCCAGGAATACCTTGCCCTCACCATTGCATCGGTTCACAACCTCCACTTTTTCCTGTGGCTGGTGAAGGAGGCGAGAAAAAAAATCGTGGAAGGCTCTTTTGCACAGTGGCGCGACGAGATGCTGCCGAAAGTGAGCAGAAGATTGTGATGTCGCTGAAAAAAGCCGATCGAATCCAAAGCAGATTCTTTGGATTCGATCGGACAACACAAGAAAGTCAAATCAACAATTACTTTTCCAGAAGGGCCCTGATCTCAGCGAGCTGAGCCTCCAAAGCCTGAAGCCTGGCCTCCTGGTCGGCGAGTTGCTGCGCCTGGGCCTCGATGAACGCCTGCTGCTCCTGGATGGCTTTGATGGCTACCACTGAAAAGCCCGCATAGTCCATCGTGTAGGTGGCTTCGGTGCCGTCGCCTGCAGTGTAATTTACCAGCTCAGGAAAAAGCGGCGCAACCGACTGGGCAAGAAATCCCAAAGAGTTGTTGGCACTGGCTTCCTGATGGGTGTATCGGTAGGTCATCGGTTCAAGCTGCATCACATTGCTCAAGGTACTTGGCATGGGCCGGATATTTGTTTTGAGGCGCTCATCTGAGATCACAGTGTAAGCACCTGTCACGGCAAACCGGCCTACATTGTTGGTACCGGCATAAATCCATAATTCGCCTCCGTTGTTGACTGTGTACAGCGTCCACGACTGATTGGCTGTGCCTTCATTCTGGAGCTTTAGTCCTTGTGAGGCATTTGTCGAACCCGCGCCGGAAGTATGAATGAGGTGAATATCGTGGGAAGGATTGGGAGCTCTCACCCCAACCCGTTGTTCGCCGGTTATTGTCATGATATTGCCTTCCGAAGAGTGAAAGAAGTTTAGCCTCGCATTCCCGGGGGTGACAGAAGTTAATCCGGCGACTTGCCAGTTGGTGGCCCCGGAGCCATTCTGAAGCATAAGGCGGGCGTAATCATTGGCGTCTGCTTCCTCCAGCAACAGATGCGGAAAGGCCGTAGAGCTGTTAGTGTTCACATGAAATTTTGCTGCGGGAAGGTCTTCCCCAATCCCTACCCTTTGGCTACCCAAATTGACAGAAAAAACCGAAACACCAGACGCAAGGAAGCGATATGCGTCGATGGTGTCTTTGTACTGGAGACCCCAGGTGCTAAAGTTGGGCGAATGGGCCAGCACCATGCGATCAGCATTTTGGACACCGGAGGCAAACTGCAGCATCATGGGGCTGTTGGGAGCGGAAGTGGCAGGAAACCGAATGGTGGCGTCGTCGTCGGTGAAAGTTACGTCTCCGTCGGCACCGGCTACCTGAAACTTATCACCCTCACCCACGGTGAGGGTTGCCGCCGGAGTGGCGTCTCCAATGCCTACATTGCCAGTGCTGTAGTGGATATTGCTGGCGGTGGTTGTCCATTGACTGCTTCCGCCTCCACCGTTATCCGGGGCCGGGGTCCAGGCTGAGCCGTTCCACTTCAACACCTGCCCGTTGGCAACACCAGCGGGGTCCACATCCTCCAGATCGGCCAGGCTCATGCTGGTGGCTATTTTGGCAAAAGGAACAGCCTGCATCGGAGCATTTGACACGGTGAAACCGTTAACCTGGATTTCGAGGTTGTAATCGGTGCCGCTCCAATCCAGGGCATCAAAACTCCCTGAAACCACGGTTCCCTGGCCCAGGATCGTGCTTACAAGGCCGTAGTCGTTGGTGTTGAGGGAGTGAGTTTCCTCGTAGGAAACAGCTCCTGCAGGGCCACCTGAGCGGAACAAGGCGCGCACCAGCACCGATTGACTGGCCAGCGGCGAGCCTGTGGCATCGCGGGCAACAGCCTGATAGGCAAAACCCTGATTTTGGGAAAATGTAAGTGTCCAGCTGCAGGCGAAAAGGCAGAGCAGAAGGCAGGTTCGGATTGAATTCATCGCTGAATGGCTTTGGGTGGGTAAAGGTGGAAAAGAGAACGTTTAGGAAAATAAGACGAAAACCGGAATGTTTTTGCACATTTATTTTCCTGCTAAAAATAATCCCGCAGAACACGTTAAAAAAAATCCATCCCGGAAAGATCCCGGGATGGAAATTGTGTCTGCACACTTTGCGGGGCCAGGCATGATGAAGAATCAACAGCCTTCGTAAATGCTAGTCGCGGATCATCATTTCCTCAAGCCGCCGGAGCCTGGCTTCCAGTGCATCGTTCCGCTGCTTCTCTGCTTCAAGAGCTTCTTTCAGAACCTCGTTGCGCTGCCGTTCAGCTTCTAAACCAGCACCAAGGGTCGTAATTTGCGCCTGCTGCTCCTGAATCGCTTTGAGGGCGATCACAGAAAGTCCGGCATAATCCACGGTGAAGTATTTCTGGTCGTCTCCGCCATAATATACGAATTGCGGAAACTGCTCATTCAGCTCCTGAGCCAAGAAGCCCGTGAAGTAGCGTTCGTCTTCCACATCATTGTACTGGTAGGTTTTAGGCTGAAGGGCCAGTACCATGGGCATCACAGCGCCCAGCGGAGAAACGTTCTTTTTCAGGCGGGCATCTGAAACGGCCGTGTAGGCTCCCGAGGTCTGGTTGATAGTGGCCCGCTTGATGCCACTTTTAAAAAACTCGAAATCCCCGGTGGTATTGGAAGTGTAGAGGTTCCAGTAATGGGCATTGGAGCCTTCATTTTGAATGCGAACGCCGTCGTTAGAACCACCAAAGTTGGTGTGATAGAGGTGAATTTCAGCACGGGGCGGGCTGCCGGCAGGGATGTTGATGCCGATGCGGGGCTCCCGCATCACCTCAAACTCAATGGCCCATTTACCGAGGTGCTGGCTGAAAATCCCGATGAGGGAATCCGGTTCAGACATGCCGAAGAAAGCGCGGTCGAAGGTGCTGGCATTATTCTGGAACCAGATGCCGGGAGAGTTGCTCAGGTTGCCGGTTGAGCGAAGGCGCATACGGCCGTTAATGTCCAGCGGAAACGCAGGGTCCTCAATCCCAATCCCCATGTGACCAGACCCTAATTCAAAGGCAAACTTGCGGGATCCACTGTCCCTGAAGTAGACCACATCGGTGGTGTCTTTGTATTCCATTCCCCAGTTGGGAAAGGAAGGCGAATGGGAAATCACCATCCGGGTAGCATTTTGAGTTCCGGCAGTAAACATCTGGATCATGGGCGCGGCACCAGGGGCTGTTAAAGCAGGAAATCGAATTGTGCCCTGCGGATCAGTCAACAGCAGATCACCATCTGTGCCAGCAACCTGGAATTTATCCCCGTTCCCGACGGTGAAGGTGGAGGCAGGAGAGGCATCGCCGACCCCTACATTGCCCGAAGAGTAATGAATATTGGCACCAACGGTTGTCCACTGGCTGGCACTACCTCCATTATCGGCTGCTGGTGCCCAGGCCGATCCGTTCCATTTGAGAACCTGCCCATTAGCTGCCCCTGATTGGTTGAGCTTGGCTACCGTGACCGCTCCATTGGCGATTTTGTCGGTGGTAACTGCGTTATTGGCGATTTTCTCCGAGATAACTGCGCCGGCTGAAATTTCCCCAAACTCAATGCTGGTACCCAGGGTGGAGGCGATAGAATTACCGGTAATGGCAATTCCCGCTCCAGCGGTGTAAGTTGCAGTAGCATCGCCTGCTGGTGCCCATTCCGTTCCGTTATATTTGAGGACCTGCCCATTCACAGGGCCAGCGTCGTTTACATCAGCCAGATCAGACAGGCCCATGTCGGTTGCGATCTTGGAAAACGGCACAGCCTGCATCAGCTCGTTCGAAACAGTGAAGCCGTTAACCTGAATTTCGAGGTTGTACTCAGTTGCGCTCCAATCCAGGGCGTCAAAACTACCGGAAACCACGGTTCCCTGACCCAGAACTGCACTCAGCAAGCCGAAGTCGTTGGTTGTCAGCGAATGGGTTTCTTCGTAGGCGGCAGCACCGGCAGGCCCTCCTGCACGGAACAGGGCACGCACCAACACCGATTGATTCGCCAAAGGCGAGCCAGCGGCATCGCGGGCAACTGCCTGATAAGCAAATCCCTTGCTTTGGGAAAAAGTAAGCGTCCAGCTCCCTGTGAAGAGAAGGAAGAGAAGGAAAATTCGGGTTAAATTCATTTTGAAGAGCGTTATGGTGAAGTGGTTTTGGAAGGAGATTGGACGGAAAATAAGACCTAGAATGGAATTTTTCTACACTATTGACTTTTTGCGAAAATCTTACTGCTTACTCTTGACGAAACAAGTCCGTTTGCAAAAAAAAGTCCACCCCGGAAAGATTCCAGGGTGGACTTTCTGCCCGGCAGGAAAATGGGCTCAGGTAAAAGCAAAAGCCAATACCATCATCCCGAAGGCCATCCAGCCCAACAAGGACATAGGAAGCTCTGCTTTGCGCTCAAACAGAAGAAACTGCTTATGAAGGTACATGGCTTAAGCTATTTGTTGGTTAACTCCGGATCATGAAAATCGCTCTCAATCAACCTGATAAATCCGAATAACCAAAGCGGGGTTTAAGCCAGAACTTACAGCAGGTTAATCGTTTTCCATGAGGGTTTCCAACCGCCGGAGCCTCGCTTCGAGGGCATCATTTCGCTGCTTCTCAACCTCCAGAGCGGCCTTCAGTGCCTCGACCTGTGCCTGCTGTTCCTGGATGGCTTTCAATGCAATCACCGAAAGCCCGGCATAGTCCACGGTGAAGTATTTCTGGTCGTCGCCTCCATAATAGACAAATTGCGGAAACTGCTCATTCAGCTCCTGGGCCAGAAAACCGGTGAAATAGCGTTCGTCCTCCATGTCGTTGTACTGGTAGGTTTTGGGCTGAAGGGTCAGCACTGTGGGCAACACAGCGCCCAGCGGGGCAATGTTCTTTTTCAGGCGGGCGTCGGAGACTGCGGTGTAAGTCCCGGAGGTTTGGTTAATCGTGGCCCGCTTGATGCCGCTTTTGAAAAATTCGAAATCTCCGGTGGTATTGGAGGTGTAGAGGTTCCAGTAATGGGCGTTGGAGCCTTCATTTTGAATGCGGATACCGTCGTTGGAACCTCCGAAGTTGGTGTGATAGAGGTGAATCTCTGCACGGGGAGGGCTACCTGCGGGGATGTTAATGCCGATCCGGGGCTCGCGCATCACCTCAAACTCAATGGCCCACTTGCCCAGGTGCTGGCTGTAAATTCCGATGAGGGAATCCGGCTCAGACATCCCGAAGAAGGCCCGGTCGAAGGTACCGGTGTTGTTTTGGAACCAGATACCGGGGGAATTGCTAAGGATGCCGGTTGATCGAATCCGCATCCGGCCTGTCATGTCCAGCGGAAATTGCGGGTCCTCCGGTCCGATTCCCATATGGCCGCTGCTCAGCTCGAAGGCAAATTTGCGGGCGCTGCCGTCGCGGAAGTACAGCACATCCGTCGTGTCTTTGTATTGAATGCCCCAGGTAGGGAAAGAAGGAGAATGCGAAATCACCATGCGGTCGGCATTCTGGGTGCCGCTGGTAAACATCTGGATCATGGGTGCTGCGCCGGGTGCTGTTAGGGCAGGAAAACGGATGGTGCCCTGCGGATCGGTGAAAAGTACATCGCCATCTGTGCCCGACACCTGAAACTTGTCGCCATTGCCCACCGTCAGGGTGTTGGCCGGGGTAGCATCGCCGATGCCCACGTTGCCTGTGTTGTAATGAATAGCCGACCCCGCGGTCGTCCACTGGCTGGCTGTTCCGGAAGGCAATGCGACTGTTCCTCCGCCATTGCTAAGGCTGAGGTTCGATCCAGATAAGCTCAGAACTTGAATCTCATTGGTGCTACTCTGGTCAACTGCAGAAAAGGTGGTTCCGCTCAGCGTAAGGCCCGATCCAGCTGAGTAGGTGGTATTGTTGTCGCCGGATGGTGCCCAGGCAGTGCCGTTGTATTTCAGCACCTGGCCGTTAGTCGGGGCCGTGGCTGATACGCCAATGCCCTGCAATCCATCCACGGAAGGGTTTGGATAAGTGCCAGTCAGGTCGCCTCCGGCAGCTGTGCTGGTTGTGATGTCGTCAGCAGCGTTGGTGTCGCCGGTGTTCGTAACCACGTTTCCCGCAAGACTGATTCCCGTTCCGGCTGTGTAGGTGGTACCTGCTGGCAATGCCACCGAACCGCCGCCATTGCTCAGGCTCAGCGTGTTGCCACTCAAAGTAAGCGCCTGTATTTCATTCGTTGCGCTGGGGTCGATTGCCGAAAAGGTGGTGCCAGTCAGGGTCAGGCCAGCGCCAGCTGAATACGTCGTGTTCACATCACCGGAAGGTGCCCAGGCAGTGCCGTTGTATTTCAGCACCTGGCCGTTAGTCGGGGCCGTGGCTGATACGCCAATGCCCTGCAATCCATCCACGGAAGGGTTTGGATAAGTGCCAGTCAGGTCGCCTCCGGCAGCTGTGCTGGTTGT
>JBGSKC010000020.1:0-33712 GCA_041741415.1 Bacteroidia bacterium
TAAATTGCCACTGGGAGTCGCTCAGCTCGGTAAACTTTGTTTGCATAATTTGAAAGATTGGTACCTCCAAATTATCTGAGCGGCCCCACTTTTTAAAATCGTCTAAAAATCAGCCAGTTAGGTTCCAAACATGGTCTAAGCCCTTTTCCAATGTTTAGCACCCTTAAAATCGCCCTTTCGACTCTTTTCCTGGCCATGCTGCTTGTAGCATGTGACAAAGAGAACATCGATGAGATCATTCCGGAGAAAGTCCCCTTTCAGCCTACCACTGTCGCGGCCAATCCGATTATGAAGACCCTGCAGGCAACTTCTCCAGACTCTCTCCAGGTGGATTGTTTCAAAATTCCTTTCCCGGTCGATCTTCTCCAGGCATCTGGAAGCACCGTGACGGTGAATTCCGACACCGAACTGGATTCCGTCAGCATGTTGCCTGACAGCCTCGTGGACTTCGTGTATCCATTCGATGGGTATATCGGAACCTCCATGATCACCATTCAGAAGGTAGAGGATTTCATTCCTGTTCTGACAATCTGCGGATCAATTGTGATTGACACTGTTGTGGATTGCTCCGTGTTGGATCCCCATGTCCTGTTGTTCTTCAACGGATTGGACATTCTCACCAGAAACCGGTACGAGTATGACATCAACTACCCTGTTACCCTGGTGGTGAACGGAAGCCAGGTTGTTCTCAACCAGGATGCCGACTACCTGCCTGCCATCGGTGGCTCGCCCTTCAACTACCTCCCAGCTGATCTGGTGTATCCGATCACTGTCACCCAATTTGGCCGGGACATCGTGCTGAACAATGACAATGATGTGTGCGATTTCTACCGGACTCTCGAAGAACCCTGTGCGAACAAGCCGGCTCACATTCAGTTCTTCTTCAACGAAGGCCCTGGAACACCGATCAACTGCACCTACTTCATCGAGTATCCGGTGACGATTGTCTCTGACGGGGACACCCTGCAGATTGCGACAAGAGATGATTACCTCACCGAGCTGAATACCGCTCCGAACGGCTACGATGACATCGAGTTGCTCTATCCTGTCGGGGCTTCAAATTTCATCAACGGTACGCTGCTCAGCTTCGGATCAGACGCTGACATCTGCACCTACCTTAACAACTGCCAGTAGCCCTTCACTTATTCCCTCAAATGCAGCAATGCATTTGGGGGAACAACTTTATCTCTGCATGATCAATTCAACTTTAATACAAGCCGTAAAGGAACGCAATCAACGCGCGTTCAAGGAGTTGTATGAGAGTTGTATTCGCTATGTTTACGTTATCGTCAAAAGATACATTTCTAATGAAAGTGATTACCAGGATGTGATTCAGGAGATTTTTGCCCGCATCTTCCTTAGTATCGGATCATTTGATGAAAACAAAGGCGAATTCAAATTCTGGCTCCGAAGGCTCACCGTCAATCAGTGTATCAAGCACTACCACAAACACAAAGAACTCAGCAATTTCGACCTGCTTGAAACAGCAGAACAAATCCAATCGGATGTCCCTGAGAAAACCAGCACGCTGTCAGAAGATGAAATACTTCAGTTCTTAACAGGCATGCCCGAGGGATACCGGCAAGTTTTTATGATGGTCGTCATTGACGGCTATTCTCACCAGGAGGTTGGTAAATTGCTGAATATCAGCCCGGAAACTTCAAGATCACAACTGCACAGAGCGAAAAAATGGATCAGGGACAATCGTTCAACGAACGATTTAACATCGCTGGCTTATGGAACTTAACAACAAACATAAAGATATGAAGGGGGGTGATCGCCTTCAGCCTCTTCCTCCTGAGTTGGAGTGGAGCAACATGAAGGATGGCATCTTTGACAAGATGCAATCCATAGAGCAGGCGGAATTGTCCTCTGCAAACGGCAAGAGCTCCAAAAAAAGGATATGGTTGTTTCTCAGCTTGTTCCTGACACTGTTCCTGATCTTCTCTGCCGGGTTATTTGTTCTCCTGCAGCAAGACCCTTCCGGCCATCGCCAGGAAACTGGTACTGCCACAGGGACAACTGAGCCTGGCCGCGATGACCAGGGATCGGCCAATGAAGGCAACACTACCCCGGATCATCGCGCTGACAATACCGGCGAAGCCATCGCGGCTCCGGCTGGAACTGCCGCTGCGACGGATTTGCTTCAGGCCCGTGAGGAAACAGCCCTGTCTCAGGGTGGCAGCTCCGATGAGGTAGTCTTAGCCACGGCTGGAACTGCCGCTGCGACAGATTTGCTTCAGGCCCGTGAGGAAACAGCCCTGTCTCAGGGTGGCGGTTTCTCCCGAAGAACCCAAACAGAGTCTGGTGAGTTGTCAACATCCCTTCCCGCTGAGGAACAAGCCCTGAACCACTACAGTCCGGATGCCACCCGTTTGCCTGCTTCTTACAATGCCGGGGGAACAGCTTATGACAGGCCCGCCCCTCTGACCGGTCCTCAACCAGGTGCTGCTCTGGCAACATACATTCCCGGCATCGACGGAATCCTTCCATATCCTGCCGCAAACCTTGTGAGCGGCACCGCGATTCCTTCCCCGCAAAACACCGGGCAGGCTGACAGCATCGCCACTCCGGTCATCCCGCAGTCAAAGCCTGTCAATCAACTGGTGCTGGAAGGGGGAGTCAACTTCTGGAACGAAGGCTATGGCAATTCCAGCCCGGACAGAAAGCTGTATGAAGCGCCAATTCCTTCCTTCCAGCTGCAGGGATCCTACCTGAAAGGGCTCAAAGGCGGTTATTTCATTATGGCCGGCCTGCAATATCAGCAACTGGAAAGCAGACTGGATTACCGCGACATCATTGAGGACTATCAGGTAACGCTCAAGGATACCGTCATCGAAGTGCGAAAAAACCTGCTGACTGGCGAGGAAACTCTGGTCCGGGGAGATGCAGTTCAGTCTGTCCGGGCGGAACGCATCGTCAGACACTACAACAAGACACAACTGTTCAAAACCTCAGTGGCCTTCGGGAAAAACTGGCGGTTCCACCGTTTTCAAACCGATGTGTACCTCGGAGGAGCCCTGAGTGGGATCGTGGGCAATCAGGGAAGAATGGTCTATCAGGACTCGGTCATTGATTACAACGGAACATCCAATCCGTTTTATCAGAACCGATGGACCGTAGACGGGGTTGCGGGCACCAGATTGCATTATTTCCCTTACCAGAAACTGGGAATCACTGCTGGTTTTCAGGCCCAGAGAAGCCTGATGAACTGGAGCAACCAAAGCGACATCCGTTTTTATCCCCTGTCGTTCGGTTTGCAATTCGGGCTGAGTTATTCGTTGTGATGGCCCTGAACATTCATGAAGCAAATGTCAGATACAGGCTACCTTTGCTTTCATGAAACTAGCCCACACAGCAGCGATCCGCGAGGCCGACCGCCTCATGATCGAAGACCACCACTACCCTGGCATCCTGCTCATGGAACAGGCGGGCAGACTGGCCACAGAGGCCATCCTGCGCGACTTTCCCGGGCAGGATGCCTTTTTGGTGCTGGCGGGGCCGGGCAACAACGGCGGCGACGGCTTTGTGATCGCCCGCTGTCTGCACCTGGCGGGCAAAAGTGTGGAAGTGCTGCTCTCCCGTCCGGTCGAAGCATTACCCGCCACCGGCGACGCCGCTGTGATGCTTCGCATTTTGCAGGAACTCCCCATTCCGGTTTCGGCATGGAAGCCCGGCGACCTCCCGGCCAGCAGTACCCGGCATCCGTTGCTGGTAGATGCCCTGCTCGGCACCGGCATTGAATCCCAGCTGCGCGGAACAGCTGCCGACATCATCCGGGAAGCCAGAGAAAGCGGCCTTCAGGCGGTTGCAATCGACCTGCCCAGCGGCCTGGATGCCAGCACGGGCCGGCAGATGAACGAGGCGATTCCTGCCCGTTTTACCTACACCTTCCAGCTCCCCAAACTTTGCCACGCCGTGACACCCGCCTCCCTGACCTGCGGGGTGGTGAGGGTGCTTGACATCGGCATCTGGCCGGAGGTTGTGGACCAGCTGGCCATTCGCCGCGAGTGGCTCACAGAAAGCTGGGTGAGGCGGCACTGGCGGCAGCGCGAAGTGACTTCCCACAAAGGCAGCCACGGCCATGTGCTTGTGGTGGCAGGCAGCAAGGCCATGCCGGGCGCGGCCATTCTGGCTACCAGAGCGGCCCTGGCAGCCGGTGCGGGGCTGGTGAGCCTGGCTTGTCCGGGAGCGGTGCGCCTGCCTTTGCAAACGCGCTTGCCGGAGGCCATTTGCCTTCCCCTCGGCAGCGACGAGCGGGCGCAGCTCCAGCCGGAAGATCTGCCGGAGCTGGTTGCGGCGATGGAGGGCAAGCAGGCCCTTGTGATTGGGCCGGGGCTGGGCAGAGAGCCGGGGACCGTGGAGCTTGTGCGCGGCCTGCTGCAGTTGTTGGGGCAGAAAAACACGGCGATGCCTGTGGTTGTGGATGCCGATGCCCTCTTGGCACTGGCGCAGGCGCCGCTGGAGTTACCGGCGGGGGCGGTGCTCACGCCGCATCCCGGCGAGATGCGATTGCTGAGCGGGGAAAGCGAGGTGCAGGCCCACAGGCTGGAAATTGCCGAAGCAGAGGCTTCCAAACGAGGAGCCGTGGTGCTGCTCAAAGGTGCCGGGACTGTGATCGCCGGGCCGGATGGCTGCACCCTGGTGAACCCGACCGGCAACCCGGCCCTGGCCAAGGGAGGATCAGGCGATGTGCTCGCCGGGATGATCGGGGCAATGCTCGCCCAGGGGCACCAGGCCCTGCAGGCAGCAGGACTGGCTGCCTGGCTCCACGGCGCTGCCGCCGATGCCTGGGTGCAGGCTTATTCGCCGGAAAGCCTCAGCGCCTCAGACCTCATTGACCAGCTCAAACACGTTTTTCCACATCCGGCGTGAACATCTTTCTGCGGCGATGAACGCCCTTTTGCTTAGCTTCAGGGCCATTTTACACCCGATCCCCGTTTTCTGTTCCTCCCTTCTACCCCACCATCATGATCGACCTTTCTCAGGCCCGCCTCACAACACTGGCAGTTCACAAAGTCGGGAATAAAATCCGGCAGGAGGGCTATCTGGCCTCAGAATCCCTGTTTGAGCTGGACGAAGACATGAGCCAGGCTTTGCAGGACTATTTCCTTACCCCTTTCAAGGCGGAGGAATATTTCAAATTCAGCCATGACACCGACCTGCAATTCAACGAGATCTACGCCTTTTGCAAGGCCATTTTTGAAGGGGACCGGGAAGAACTGCTCCCGCAGTCGGTGGAGATCCTGAAGCATTTGTATGGTTGCTCGGGGCATCCGCACATCAAATCCGGCGAGCTGTATGTGGCCCATTTCCGGGAGTGCGTTGTGGAGGAAGTGACGCTGGAAGCAGTGGGGATTTTCAAATCAGAAAACAAAGACCTCTTTCTCGACGTAGCCGCCGACGAAGAGGGCAACCGCGTGGACCTGGCCTTGCGGCAAGGCATTCCCATCAAGAAGCTCGACAAAGGCTGCCTCGTGTTCAACACCTTTGCAGAAGATGGCTACTCGGTGATGATGGTGGACAGGAACTCAGAGGACACGGCCTACTGGCGCGACGATTTTTTGCACGTGACCCGCATCCAGGATCACAGCTTCCAGACCCAGCATTTTCTCAACCTGACGAAGGACTTTTGCGAGGAGGTGTTGTCGTCGGAGAAGGACAAGAAAGAGCAGTTGGTCTTCTTGAACCGTTCGATTAACTATTTCAACAAGCACAAGGCATTCGACCTGGACGAGTTCAAGGCCAATGTGGTGGAGCCTGAGCATCGCCAGCGTTTTGAAGAATACCGGGTTGATTATGAGCAGGATACGGGCTTGCCACCTGCCGATGAGGGTTTCCAGATTTCCAAATTTGCCGTGCGGCGCATGAAGAAGGAATTCAAGTCTGTGATGACGCTCGACACCCAGATTGAGATTCGGCTGCTCACGAAAGATGCCAGCGAAGCCGGAGAATTCATTGAGCGCGGCTTTGACGAGGGCAGGAAGATGTATTATTACCAGGTGTTTTTTAATGCGGAGGAGGGGTGAGGGGAGTTGGGGGTTGGGACGAACTTTGTCTTTTTCACGCACTGCCAGTTTCACTGTCATCAGAACCATTCCCTGGTAGAGACGTGATTAATCACGTCTCTACCAGGGGATTGAAATGCAACGCCCTCCGGCACGCCTGCCCGGCCAGTTTCCCGCATCCATGCTGATAGAGGATCCGTCGCAGTTGGCATTAGGTTAGCTCTGACAGGGTTCGCAACCCTGTGAGCGTTAGCAATCACCATCACCCTCCATCATTTCTATGATCAGCACAGAGCATTTTCAACAGGTGGAAGTCAGCTCCGCAGACGACCTGAGAAGCTGGCTGGAAGAGCACCATGCCCAGGCGGAGAGCGTCTGGCTGGTGACCTACAAGAAGTCAGTCCCTGAGCGGTACTTGTCAACCAGCCAGGTGCTGGATGAGTTGCTTTGCTTCGGCTGGATTGACGGCATCCGGCGGAAGCTCGATGACACCCGCACCATGCAGCTGATTTCGCCCAGAAAAGCAGAGCATTGGGCGAAAACCTACAAAGACCGGGCGGCCAGGCTGATCGAAGAAGGGAAGATGCAGGAAGCGGGGTTTCGCTCCATTGAGAGTTCCCGGCAAAACGGGCTGTGGGACTTCATGGATGATGTCGATCAGTTGATCATTCCGCAGGATTTGGCAGATGCGCTTGAAAAATGGGAAGGCGCTGCCGCCTTTTTTGATGCCATCAACGACTCCAGCAAACGCTTTGTCCTGCGTTGGCTCAAACTGGCCAAAACCGACAAAACAAGAACCGCCAGAATAGCGGAGATTGCGCGGTTATCGGCAAATGGAGAAAAGCTGAAAGGGAGTTGAGGGAAAATAACAGCGCAAACGCCTTGTGCAAAGGTGCCACCATCGACTTTATCGCCGACATCACCGGGCTTCCCGTCCAGAAGGTCCGGGAAAATGCGGCCAGGCTGGCGCCGGGAGGGGAGTAGGCGCATCAGATTCAATCCCGCCGAACCCTGAAATCAACAGCTCTCACCCGCCTCAATTGTCGTGGCTCTGCCGCAGGATGCTGCAAAACACAAATGCCACCCGGCGGGTGGCATTTGTGAGGTAATATCGGATGGTAACTCCGGGTTACTGGAACAAGTAGCGAACCCCGAGTTGCATCTGCCAGCGAGAGCTCTGGGTACCAGAGTCGTCGATGCTTTCTTTGGGGAAATTTTCACGAACGCCGGGGAAAGAGTAGGTCGGACGGAAAGTTCCGGTCTCAAATCCGCGGAAGTCAATGATCTGTGCACTGTTGAAGCTGCCGGTGAAGTATCGGCGACCCCACTCAGCGTTGATCAGGTTGGTGAGGTTGAACACGTCGGCGGTGAGTTGCAGACGGTGTGTTTTTCCACCAACATACAGGCTGAAGTCCTGCACCAGTTTGGCATCAACCACATTGGTGAAAGGCATGGTGTTCATGTTCCTTTCTGCATATTGGCCGCGACGGGTGCTGAGGTAGGGGTCATTTTCAATGAAGGCGTTCAGCTCTGTCCACTGCTGATCTGCTGTGCGGGTACCCTGGTCAACGAGGATGATGTCGTTGCGGTCGGCAGGCACGTAGATCAAAGACTGCTCCTGAGTGTCGTCGTTGCTCAGGTTGCCATTGTCATTATAGATATAGCTGTAGGGCTGGCCAGAAATACCTTCGTAGAACAGCGTGATGGTAGTGGCGGCGTTCTTGTTAGCATTCCAGTTGAACTTGTAGGAAATGCCGGCAATGGCGCGATGCCCCTGCGCAAACACAGAGCGGCCCACACTGCGGTCCTGGTTGCGGCCAGTCACGTTCCAGAGGCCTCTCCACTGGGAGTTGTTCTGTGAAGAAGTTCCGTCGAAGATAGAATAAGCATCGCCATAGGAGTAAGCCACTGTCCCGCTCAGGCCATTGTCAAACGGCTTGGTGAACGAAATGGTAGCATTCCAGGTGTAGCCTTTGTTGGTGTTGGTGGCGTAATAGATGCCGGTGTAGGTCGGGTCAACCGGGTCGCGGCGGTTATAAACCGGGCGATTGTCGCCAGTTCCTTCGAGGTTTCCTACAGACTCCTTGATGTTGAAGTTGTAGTAATCGAGGTTATTGAGGGTCTTGTTGTAGATGAAGTCCAGATTGGCAATCACGTCCCAAGGCAGTTTCTGGTCAACAGCAATGTTGAATTTAGCAACCTGTGGCACTTTGAAATTGGGGTCGAAGAGGTCAATCTGGCCAGAAGGGCTTCCCTGTCCGGCAGCCACACGCTGCGGCTGGTTGTCCCACTGAGGGTTCAGCACGCCGTTCCAGTCGCGGAACCAGCCTGAAGTAGGACCAAACACGCGGTCACCACCTACGGTTACCCCGTTGTTGTTGAAAGCACCACCTGGCCACACCAGCGGAATGCGTGAGGTAAAGATTCCAAGACCACCACGCACCACGGTGCTTTGGTCACCCTTCACATCCCAGCTAAAGCCAAGACGGGGAGATACCATCAGTTGTGGCTTCACGAAAGCACCAGTTTGGGCACCTTGAAGGTCGTAACCTTCGGCTTCAATCAAAGGGACGGTGGTTTCATTAAAGGCGGTGTTCTCATTGGTCTGAGAGAAATACATCGGCACGTCGAGGCGAATACCGGGAGTCAGCAGGAAGCCTGGGGCAACTTGCCATTCATCCTGAAGATATACACCGAGTTGAGCACCGGTAAAGGCTGCAGCAGCCACAGATCCATCTCCTGTAACGTTGTCGAGGAGCGAGTAACTGCGGTCAAACTGCGTAGCAGGCAGGTCGTTGAGGAACTGGCTCAGGCTGTCATACAAATACACCCCGTAGTTCTGGCGAATGAAGAGGTTGTACACATCGTAGAACTCGTTGTGAGTACCGACGGTGAGGGTGTGATTACCGGAATAGAAAGTGAAGTTGTCGGTAAAACTCACCACTGTTTGCCTCAATTCGTTGGCTGTTGAGAACGGCTCAGAGCCAAAGCTGATGTTTCCTACTCCATCGCGAATGGTAACCGAGGGGAAATAGTTGGGGTTGTCGTCTTCTGCACGAATTTCAGTACCCTGGTAAGGGTCGCGGTCGTCGTTGGTAATCGTTACCCCAATCTTCAGGTTGTTAGAAGAGCGTGGGCTCACCACACTGTTCCATTCAAAAGCTGTAGAGTTGGTCACGGAAGCAAAATACTCCGACGAGTTGAGGAAGCGAATGTTCCTGGCATCTGAGTTCACGCCTTCGAGGTTGCGGGCTCCCACATAACCGTGGCGGATGCTGAAGGTGTTGTTGGCGTTCAGGTTAAAGTCGAGTTTCAGCGTCACCTTGTCAGAATTCAGGAAGGTGAAGTTGTCGATGTAGGTTCCTGGGTCATACCCGAAGCCGTTGATTTTAGACACCAATGATGCCAGGTCAGAAGCAGAAGAATTTCCGATGTAGGTGCTGGGAACAAAAGGCTCAGGGGTCTCATCGCGCTGCACTTCGGCGTTCACAAAGAAAAACAGCTTGTCTTTGATGATCGGGCCACCCACGCGAAAACCTGAGGTGAGGGCGGTGAAGTCAGGCAGGTTGATACGGGTAAAGGAGCTGTCGTCGGTAGGGGTCAAACCGGCCAGGGCCTGGTTGCGGTAGAAACCATACACAGAGCCTTCGAAGTTGTTGGAACCGGAGCGGGTAACGGCATTGATGGCACCACCAGCAAACCCACCGATGCGCACGTCAAAAGGAGCGAGGGCAATCTGGAATTCTTCCACGGCGTCGAGGGCAATGGGAGATACACCAGTCTGGCCACCGTTGGTACCGGAACCGGCGAGACCGAACACGTCGTTGTTCACGGCACCGTCAATATAGAGGCCGTTGTAACGGTTGTTCATCCCGTTGAGGGAGATGGCAAAGCCGTCGCCACCTTCGCGCACTGTCGCCTGCGGGGTAAGGCGGGCAAAGTCGCCGATGGAACGCGACACAGTCGGCAGCGAGTTGATCTGGTCGAGACCCACGCGGGTTTCGGCGCCAGTGCGCTCCGAGGCCATGATCCCGGCGGAGGCGGTGATCACCACTTCTTCGGTCGTCATCCCTGCTTCTACCAGGGTAACGGTGAGGCGGTAATTCTGCCCCAGGCTCAGGTAAAGGCCTTCCTGGTTGCTGGCTTCGTAGCCCACAAAGGTGGCTGAAACAGTGTAGGGACCGCCAACGCGTGCGTTGGGAAGATAAAAACGACCTTCCTCACGGGCAATGGCACCGTACTTGGTGCCGGTAGGGGTGTGAACAGCGACAACGCTCGCGCCTTCCAGCGGTTGGCCGTTGCCGTCCAAAATTACCCCAGAAAATGCACCGGAGGTCACCCCCTGGCTAAACACCTGCGTGTTCAGACCAAAAAGGACCGCCAGGCTTAGTAAGACTGGGTAAAGCTTAGCTTTCATGACAAGTAAATAAAATGAATATGAGCAATGGAAAATCCTTGATCTAAAACGGCAGCAAATTACAGACTGACTTAGGCGAGCATGTTAACTCACCGTGAATTTTTGATTGGTTTGGCGAGTAGAATCGAGCCTTTTGCAGCCATTTTTAGGATTATATATGGAATTTAAACAATATGTGCTAATTGAATTTGCATTTTGATTTTTTGGCGCTAACTTAGGATAAGAATTTAGCGCCCGGCTTTATGTTAGCTTCTTACCGCTTCGAATCTGCTTATCAGCACCCTGCCTCACACCTTCAACACCTGCCATTCAGGCTGCTGGAAGGGGGCATCTTCTCTCCCGGAGAGTTCTGTCCGGTCGTCTCCCTCGATGGCGAAGACCTGCGGGTCCACTTTTGCCGATGGGGCAGCCCTGGCCTTGGGTTTTCCAAATCCCTGCGCGCCTGGATTTCGCCTCATGCTTTCCTGCATCAGGCCATTCAACCCGAGCAGCGCTGCCTCATTCCCGCTAATGCCTACTACTTTCGCTCCTCCGACGGCCGCACCTGGAAAGTAGAGCAACAAGACGGCAGCGCCTTTTGCTTCGCAGGGGTTCGTTTCTCCCAGCCTGGCCCGGATGGCGCCCTCACCCCCCATGTAGCTGTGCTGGCCACTGAGGCAACCTCTTCTCTTCGCCCCTTTCACCTGCTCATGCCCGCCATTTTGCCACCGCCACAGGAAGCAGCCTGGCTCCGCAAGCCCGCATCCGCTTCCTTCGCATCCCTTCTGCCTGCTCCCGCACTTCCTTCCCTTTCGATATGCGAGGTCCAATACCTCCAGGAAATGGACCCGCAATGGTCCCATCTGGCAGCTTGATCCGGCGCTCCTTCCGGATACATTGGTTCTCGAGCGGGCGGCCTCTGGCCGCCTGTTTTGTTCGACTCCGCTTCCAATCACCCCATGACAACCATTCTCTCCTGCACTCAACCCCGCGCTCGTTTTATCAACCCCTCCCCGACCTCCGCACAGTATTCGATAAAAAAGAACCGGGAAACAGCCTTTTCAGCCATTTCCCGGTACCTGCCTGCTTTCCTTGCTGACCTTTCTGACAGCAGGGAAAACAAGAAATCTCTGCTGCCATCAACGGCTACCCCATGCGGGCGCAAACTCCAGCTGGGTGCTCTTGAAGGCAGATTTCGGCGGCTTATAGCTCACCTTAACGTCTTTGAGGGCCTCGAAGCTGCTTTGAAGCTGCCCAAACACATCGCGGTGGTGCGTCATGCCAAGGTCGTAGCCAGCACCCGCAGCCACCATGCTCAGCAATTGCCAGCTCGGCAGCACGTCAAAAATATGGTCGAGGCTGCGCCAGCGGTCCACTGCCACCGCTCCTTTGTCGAGGCGCGACTTGGGCAACTGCATCCATTGTTCCGGCGTCATCCGGCGAATTTGCTTCGCCAGGGTCGAAACTTGGGCAATTCCCTGCTTGTTGATGAAGGTTCCTTCTCCCTCAATGTCGATTGCTGCGGGCAGCACCACATCAAACTGGCTGTGGGCACCCTGGACATGGGTGGCATGGGTAATTACGCCTGCGAGCCCTTGCGGCAGCTGCCCAGATCCGAAGAGATAGCGGTTTTCGAGGGCATAAACGAGGGTGCCGGGCTTCATGAGCGCCGGGAGATCAGAAAGGGTCGCAGCCCGGAAGCCAAGCCATTCGCAGGCAGCAGCATTCGGGGTGCGGTCGTCCTGGATGAGCCAGCCATCGCCATGGCCTGGCACTACTTCGGGGAAATACACAAGGTCCTTCACCCCAAGTCGCTGCGCCAGTTGCTGGAGGGCGAAATTGCTTTCCAGCGACTCATAAGGCGAGCCGATAAAGAGAAAATGACCTTTGTGAGCCTGGAGCAGGTTGGTGGCCTGGCGAATGCCTTCTTCAATATCGACAGGAATATCTCCCTTCAATCTTGCTCCGGAAACACGCTGCTCATTGTAATAATCGACGTTGAGGCGGTGAGCATCCGGCATCCAGTAGGCGTTGATGGCCTGGTTGGCGCGGGGGGTGGTGCGAAGGACTTTGTTGTCGCGGAGCCAGACGTAGGTATTGGTTCCGGTGCTGTCGTTCATGTCGATGGCAGGCGAATGGGCCATTTCCCAGACCCTGGCTTTGAAGCGATGCTGCTTGCTGGTGAGGGCACCGACCGGGCAAATGTCGATGGTATTCATCGAGTAGGGGTCGTCAAAAACCTGGCCCGGCGCGGTGGCGGGGTGGTTATGTTCGCCACGACCTACGATCGTGAGCTGGTTGCTTTTGGAGATTTCTTCGGTGAATCGGGTGCAGCGGGTGCAGTTGATGCAGCGCTCCTCGTCGAGCACAACGTTTGGACCCAGCTCCACATGCTTTTCCTTGTGGCCTTTTTCCGCTTCAAAGCGGCTGCCCTCGGGGCCATATTTGTAGGTCCAGATCTGCAGCGGGCACTCACCGGCCTGGTCGCAGATGGGGCAATCGAGCGGGTGGTTGATCAGCATGTACTCCAGCACACCCTGCTGCGCCACTTTGACCATGGGCGAGGTGCGGTGAGTTTTGACGAACATGTGATCGCCGAGCGGGGTGTTGCAGGCCGTGTTGGGCTTGCGGCCCCACATGATCACGGGGTTGCCGTTTTCATCCACCTGCCACTCCCCGGTGGCCCGGTCGCGGGACTGGGAGCCCACCTCTACCAGGCACATGCGGCAGTTGGTGGGAATAGACATGGCAGGGTGGTAGCAAAAATAGGGAATCTCGATTCCCTGGTCGATGGCAAACTGCAGAAGCATGTGCTTGCCTTCAAACTCTATGGCTTTGCCGTCAATCGTTACTGTGGGCATAGACGTTGCAATGGTTGCTGGAGGCCTTGCTTAGAAAAAAGCCCCGGAAAGTTAGGGATTTCATTGCAAATTGTCCGATGCTGGCGTTAATATTTACTCTCACCCGGTGAATCTCTTTCCTTTGCATGTGATTGCCTTCGATGTGCCTTACCCTCCGACCTACGGCGGGGTGATGGATGTCTTCTACAAAATCAAAGCATTGAGCGAAGCAGGGGTGGACATCATTCTCCACACCTTCACCTACCAGCGCCCGCCTTCCGACCTGCTCGAAACCCTGTGCGTCGAGATCCACTACTACGACCGGCTGCCGCCCATGCGCTCATTGCCCATTGATCTGCCGCACATCGTAAAATCCAGAAAGAACCAGGCCCTGTTCGACCGCCTCAACCAGGACGATATCCCGATTCTGTTTGAAGGCCTCCACACCACCTTTTACCTCAACCACCCCAATTTTGTGAACCGCAAGCGGATGGTGCGGATGCACAATGTGGAGTGGGACTACTACCAGCAACTTGCCCGGCAGGAACGCAACCTGTTGAGGCGGCAGTATCTGCTGGCCGAGAGCCGCCAGCTTCAGAATTATGAGCAAATCCTCCACGCCGCCGACCAGATCCTCACCATTTCACCCGCCGATACCACCTACTACCAGTCCCGCTTCGAAGAAGTTCATTATTTGCCTGCCTTCCACCCCTACGACAAAGTAGAGAGCCTTCCTGGCAACGGAACATTTTGCCTCTACCACGGAAACCTGGAAGTCGCTGAAAATGAGCAGGCTGCTGTGTTCCTTATCGAAGAAGTGTTCGCTCAACTCGACATACCCCTCCTGATTGCAGGCAGCAGCCCCAGCGAGACATTGATCAGGCTCATCAGTAATTACAGCCACATTTCCCTGCGCCATAACCCCGGCGCCACTGAGATGAACCAGCTTCTGAGTGAAGCTCATATCCATGTCCTGCCTACCTTTCAGTCCACCGGCATCAAGCTCAAGCTCATCACCAGCCTGCACAAGGGGCGGTTTGTAGTGGTGAACGAGCCCATGATCCTCGGCACGGGGCTGGAATTCGGCACATGGGTGTGCCGCGACGCCAGCGACATGGTCCAGGTCATCCGGCGGCTATGGAAACAGGATTTCACCGAGCTCGACCTTGCCCAGCGAGAGGCCAGCCTGGGATCTTTGTTTTCGACCAAGGAAAACGCCCAACGTCTCATCGGGTTAATTCGTTCTCCATTGCGGATCAAGTAAGTCAAATCAAAAAGCCGGCTTTCAGGTTCTACAACAAATGGTGCTATTTGCCTGCAACGCCGGAGGCCAGACGGCAGCACTCTTCTTTTAAACAGATCTTTCCTCCATGACACTACGCGGTTGGTTTGCAGCCTTGACGCTGTTCATTGGCAGCACGGCGTTGGCGCAAGAGCATGCTCAGCCTGAGAACATGGGATTGGGCATCCCGGGGCCACAGTTGCGGTCGTTTGTGATTGCCTGGCACCCTGTGCCGGGTGCCGTGGCCTATGAGTATGTGCTCAGCGACAATTTCCTCTGCTTTGCAGGTTGTGTGGGCGATACCCGCGAGGCTGTAGTGAGTGATACTTTTGCCCTTGAGCGGGAACTTCTTCCCGACAAGCAATACTACTGGATCACCCGGGCACATTTTGCAGACAGCCTGGGACCCTGGTCCCTGATTTCCTGGTTTTGGTCCTACACCCCGTTGCCCTCCCCGCTGGTTCAGGTGGTGCCCAACCCGGTGGAAGGACAGATGATGATGGTGCAAGTGGACTGGGCTGGCAACGAACTGGCCGATCAGGTGGCAGTAAGCGTGGTAGATCAACAGGGAAAAACAGTAGCAGGGCCCTGGCAATGGGCACCTGTTTCGGGTGTTTCAAGGCTGGAAACCAGAGAGTTAGACAAAAGCCAACTACCTCCCGGGCTGTACTTTCTGGTGAGCGAGGCCAGCAGCCGCAGCGGGCTGACCTTTAGAAAAAGTGTGCAAAAGGTCCTCATTCAGCGATAAAGGCATCGGGTTTTCGTATCTTGGTACCCAACCCTATTCGAAAACCGCTCCCCCCTTATGGATACGAACCTTTTGCTGCTGGTACTGGGCGTGGTAATTGTGCTGTCATTTTTTTTCAACAACATAGCCAAACGCACAAACATCCCGGCAGTCCTGATGCTGATGATTCTTGGATACGGCATTGGCTATTTTGTTCCGCAAAACGACACCTATACCGGCTTCCTGCAAGTCACATTGTCGCTACTCGGCACAATCGGGGTCATCCTGATTGTGCTGGAAGCTTCGCTCGACCTGCACCTTGACCGGAAGAAAATGCCGATGATCCTGGCGGCCCTTGGCCTCGCAGCCAGCTTGCTGGGAATTTCCTCCTGGCTCATTACTCTGCCAATGGTGTACCTGCTCGGCATGGGCTGGCTCCAGGCCTGGCTCTATTCTGTCCCGTTGGCTGTCATGAGCAGCGCCATCATCATCCCCAGCATTGGCAGGCTGAGCAAAGAGTCCAAAGAATTCCTGACCTTCGAGGCCGCTTTTTCCGACATTTTCGGAATCATCCTGTTTTATGCCCTCGCAGGTGCTGCCGACCCCGACCACGAAGGCTCCGTTTTTTTGGGCTCCCTCGGTGAAATCATTATTACGGGTATTCTTTCTTTGCTTATCACCTATGGCCTCGTGTTCTTGTTCAAGGCCATTCAAGGGCACGTTAAGCTATTTTTTCTCATCGCCGTGCTGCTGGCTTTGTATGGCGCAGGCAAATGGTTTCACCTCTCTCCCCTATTGCTGATCCTTGTTTTTGGCCTGAGCCTGAACAACAAATCTCTCTTTTTTCCCGAAAGAATTGCCTTCATGATCGACGACGAGATTTTCAAAGATATCGTCCGGGATTTTCGGGTAATTACCCTGGAAAGTTCATTCCTGGTCCGAACTTTCTTCTTTGTGGTCTTTGGTATGTCCATCGAACTAACCCCGATGCTAGACCCAACGGTGTGGATTATATCCGGCATTTGTTTGGCAGCCATCTACCTGACCAGAGTCCTCGGCCTCAAGCTCATCAAGCGCCCGACCCTCATGCCTGAGCTGTTTGTCGCTCCCCGGGGGTTGATCACCGTGCTGCTGTTTTACTCCATTCCGCTAAACATGGAAATGGAAAACTTCAACAAAGGAATATTGGTCCTTACGATTCT
Organism: Bacteroidia bacterium; assembly: GCA_041741415.1. GTDB lineage: Bacteria > Bacteroidota > Bacteroidia > J057 > J057 > JANQTF01. The sequence goes on from JBGSKC010000020.1 coordinate 16,456, forward strand.
CTTCACCTCCTTTGTGATGACGTTTGGCCTGATCTGGGACGCGAACAAGCAAGCCAAAACACGAAAATCTGAAGCTGCCAACACGGCTGCCTCTTCCAAACTACCACCTGCCGCAGTAGCTGTTTCTCCTGAATCTGACCTTGAATGAACACGCCTTCTTCCATTCACTACCTGCTCTTCGACCTTGGCGGTGTGCTGTATGACATTGATATTCAGCGAACCGTGGAGGCCTACACGCGGCTTCAGCGCCCCGGTGCTGAATCGATAGATTATGGCAAAAGCTCACAGCATGAGGCATTTTCCCTCCTCGACCGAGGCGAAATCGATATCGATGGATTTGCTTCCTTTCTCCGCGACACCTACCAGCTCGAAGCCACGCTGGACCAGATCAAAGAAATTTGGCTCGAGCTCCTCATTGGCGTGTTTCCCGGCCGGGCCGAAGACCTCGCCAAGCTCGCCCTCCGCTACCGGATTGCCCTGCTCAGCAACACCAGCCGCTTTCACCACGACCACTACCGCGCCGCCTGCGAGCCGATGTTCCGGCAAATGGATCACCTCTTCTTTTCATTTAACCTCGCTCTGCGCAAACCCGATCCGGCCATCTACCACACTTCCCTCCAATTAACGGGATGGCAACCCCAATACACCCTCTTCGTGGACGATTCCAAGGCCAACATCGAGGCCGCAGCGGCACTTGGCATTCAGACCTTTTGGATGGAAACCCCCGATCATTGGGAAGCCCTGATGAATGATCTGCTGGCCTGACCAAGTCGAAAAAAATGGGGAAGCCTTGCAAAAAGCTTCCCCACCGTGCTGATAATCAGCATATTTCTTAATATCCATCCGGGTCTTCCTCCACCTCTTCCATTTCAGACGGAAGGATGGGCGATTCGCGGGCATCGTTTTCAAGCTCGGCTTCAAGCGGGTCATATTCCTCGTTGAAGAGCTCATTGAGGTTAATGTCGTCTTCGGTCAGCGATTCGAGGGGCTCACCGGTCGTCACGCTTTGAAGCAGGGCAGAAGCAAGGGCCACCCGCCCAAAATGGCGAAGACGCAGGTCGGAGAGGTATTGGTAAATGCCTTCCGTCATGACAAAATCCGAACGAACCCTCCGGTTGGAAGGCGTGAACGGAGAGGCATTCTGGTATTTAATGACCTTGGTGCAATAGAGCGAGACAACGTAGGTATGGTTGCGGTAAATAAGTTTTAGCTCAGGGATGAAGCAATCGGGACCTTCCATCTCGTCTTCGCCGAAAGCGAAATCGGCGAGATCGTTCATCGGATCGTTCTCACTCAGGTCGAGAACCACCCGCTGCTTGTCAAAGCGCTCAGTATAGCAGTGGGCTACATCCGAGGGTCTTTCGACCTCCAGCCACACCAGATAAACTCGCTCACGTTCAGCCTGGCCCTGAACCATGTTCCCTGCCACCATGATCAACAACAGCGACAGCCCAGTCAAATACCTCAGACTCATTGAGTAGAAATAGGCGATAAAAAAATGACACTTCCTGAGAGGAAAGTTACGAAAAAAACGATAGGCAAGGCCTGAACCGTATCCAGGATTTTTTTCACCCCGCCATACCCGCTAATTCCCCACCCTTTTTTTTCCTGACTTCATCCCTGTCTTTTGAGCAAAAAGGGTGTCCTAAGTCACCGCATGGCCCTCAAAAGCTTGTAAACCAAGGAAATGCCCTGAGCAAACAGCCAAAAATGCGTGCAGTTCGCGGCAGCGGAATCGGCTACTTTTCGCTCACTCAATGCCCAGCCCATGCGAATGAACACCCTCCTGACCCTTGTGATGACAGGCCTTTTCTGTCAGATTTCCCCTGGCCTCTCTGCCCAGAACCAGCTCAGCCTCGAAGAAGCGGTGCTGGTAGCCCAGCGCCTCAGCCCCATGGCCCGGGAAGCCTATGCCACCTGGCAGGCAGCAGAAGCACAGTACCGCCTGGCAATAGCCAACCAGGGCTTTAGCCTGGACATGGCGGCCACCCTGCCCGGCCTCAACCGCCAGATCGAGCCCCTGCTCCTCGACGACGGCACCCAAAGTTTCATTACCCGAAGCCAAAGCTATTCATACAGTTCCCTGCAGGCCCGGCAACCCCTGCCCTTTTCCGGCGGCACTCTCCATGTGAGCAGCGGACTGCATTTTATTCACAATTTCGGGCAACTGCGCAGCAGCTTCTGGCAATCTACGCCCCTGCTGCTCGAAGTGCAGCAGCCAATCCTTCAGCCCAATCGATGGCGCTGGGACCGGCAAATCGCTGAATCCGCCAGGCAACACGCCTCCCTGCAATACCGGGTGAGCATGGAAAACCTGGCACAGGAAGCCCGAACCCGATTCTTTGAGGCCCTGGCAGGGCAAATAGCCTCCCGGCACGCAATTCACACCCTGCAAGTGCTCGACACCCTCGCCGGGATTGCCCGGCAACGCCGCACCCTGGGCAGCGCCACTGAAGGCGAATGGTTGCAAATCCGGCAGCAGCAGCTCCAGGCAGCAACCCTTGTAGAACAACTGGACCGCCAATCCCATGCAGCCCGCAGTCGCCTTGCCCATATGCTGGGCCTCGACCCCGTGATGTTACCTGTGCTTGCCGCCCCCTCGGCGCCTGGCCAAACCCAAGCCGATTGGGATTTTCTCCGGCACCGCATGATGGCACAAGCAGCAAGCCTCAGCGACCAGCGCCTGCAAAGCCTCCACCTCAGCAGAAGCGTGGCAGAAGCACAGGCCAGGCACAGCTTCCGGGCCGATGTCATCCTCAGCCTGGGGCTCAACCAGACAGGCAACAGTTTGCTGGAGGCCTACAAATCCCCGCAATGGCGGCAATTTGGTACCGTGGCAGTTCAGGTGCCGCTGGCCAGCGCAGGCAGAAAACAAGCCGAACTCACCATGCTCCACCAGCAGGAGCAGGCCTTGCGCGCGCAGACGACCCGGCAGGAACTGGAGCTGACCGTCGCCTGGGAGCAATTGGTGGCCGAGTGGGATTTGGGCAACCAACAACTCTCCCGCACTGCCCTGATTGACTCTATGGCCCGTCGTGGCCACGAACTGGCCGTTCAGCGGTACCTCCTGGGCCGCGGAAGCCTGCCCGATGTTCTGCTGGCCCAGCAGAGCTGGGAAACCGCCCAGGTCGCTCATTTTCAGGCACTTCAGGATCGGTGGCTCGCCCTTGGCCAGCTTCGCCTGCTCACCCTATTCGATCCCCGGTTCGACCAGCCTCTGCCCTGGCCACCCGCTCCTCAGCCATGATCTCCGGTCTCCCCTCCACCCTTTTCCCGCAAGCTCATGCGTATCCGCCCCTTTTTCCTCCTCACCTGGATGGCTGTGGCCAGTTTACTGGGCTGGCTTCTGCTCCTTCACATTCCGATGAGCTGGATGCCTGCCCAGGAAGGATCCCGCATTTTCCTGCAACTTCCCTACCCGGGGGCCTCGCCGCGGGAGGTCGAACGGCAATTGTGCGCAGAAGCAGAGGCTGAATTGGCCCAGCTCGCCCAGTTGGACAACATTGAGAGCGTTTCTGCGGCAGAAATGGCCAGCATTGAGCTCACTTTTCAGTCGGGGGCAAAGCTGGACCTGCTGGAATTGGAGATCAGAACGCGCCTGCAGGGCCTGTACGAGCGCTTGGAAGTGCCTTTGCCCTTTCCCCAGATTCTTCGGGAAAAACCCAGCGGGCAAGAAAAAACCGTCTTCATGACCTTCGCGATCCAGAGTTCTGACCCCGGCGAAGAAATGGCGGGGCAAGTGGCTTCTTTGGTGCACCGGCACCTCGACTTGCTGGCGGGGTTGTCGCGCGTGGAGCTGGCAGGTGAGCAGCCCCCCTGGCTGGAGCTGCAGGTAAATCCACTTGCCTGCCAGCGCTGGTCGCTGACATTTGACGCCATTTCAAAATCTCTCGCCAGGGCGGGGAGCTCTCAATCGCTGGGAATTTGCGAGGAAGGCCCCTGGCGCTGGGTCATTGAGTCGAATTCCGGGGCAATTTCCTGGGAAACGCTCGGAGAATTGGTGGTGGGAGTGCGGGAAGGGCAGGTTGTACGACTACATCAGGTGGCGACCTGGCACTGGATAGAAGCTCCGAAAACCAGCTATTTTCGGGTAAATGGCCAGCAAACGCTGCATTTGTTGCTGGAAGCCTCTGCCTCAGCCAACCTGATTGACCTGGCTAACAGGGTGTATCCTGCCATTGCTGCTATTGAAGCGGAGCTGCCACCTGGCTACCGGATTGAGTGCCTGCAAGACGAAAGCCTTTTTCTGCGAAACGAGCTGCGCAGCCTGATGACCCGAACAGTTCTTGGCCTCGGCTTGCTGGTGCTGGTGTTGTATATCAGCACCTTAGACGTCAAATATCTTGTCTTTTTGCTGGTTTGTCTGGCACTGAACACGGGGCTGGCCTTGCTGACCATGTATCTGCTGGGGTTGCACCTGCACTTGTATTCCCTGGCGGGTTTTTCGATCTCGTTTGGGTTGATGGTGGATAATGCGATCCTGGTGCTTCATGCCCGGCGCGGAGAAAATGGAGAGAAGGCCACCTTGCCAGTATTAGCCGCCACCCTCACCAGCCTGGCGAGTCTGGCCGCAGTGTGGCTATTACCGGAGGAATTAAAAGGCTTGCTAATAGATTTTTGCGCCATTGTGGCCATTTGCCTGGGAAGCTCGCTCCTCGTTGCCGCGCTGGCAGTCCCTGCGCTGGTGCACCTTTTTCCAGATCGCCCTTCTCCCAACAGCCGATCGGCTTCCCCTTCTGAGCCTCACCCGTTCATATTTCGGGGAATGAGCTGGAGCCACCGGCACAGGTGGCTGGTGTTTGGCCTGATGATCTGGGGCTTTGGGTTGCCAGTGGGCCTGTTGCCCGAACGCGCAGATGAGGCCTGGCCCTGGGCTGATTTTTACAACCAACAGTTTGACAATCAAACCTTTCGGGAACAAACCAAGCCAAAACTGGAGAAATATCTCGGTGGCCTGTCCGGGCATTTTTTTCAACAACTTTCCAACAGCTCCTGGAGCGACAAGCCCCAGCGAACCCGGATTGTGGTCGGGGTAGTGCCTGCCAACAGTTGGAGTGTGGCGCAGTTGAATGCCGTGTTTTTGCGCCTGGAAGCATGGCTGGCTACCTGGCCCGATGGCATTGCGCAGGTGGAAACCCATGTTCAGCAAGGCCCGTTCGGGCGGCTCACGATCCTGGTTTCACCCGAGGCCGGGCACACCGACCTCCCTCTGCGCCTCCAAACCGCCTTGCAGGCCCTTACCCTGGAGTACAGCGATATCGAATGGAGCGTTCATGGGATCGGAAGCGGATTTTCCAGCTTCCGGCAGGAGAAAACGAACTTTTCTCTCACCCTCCAGGGCTATCATTACGAAAAGCTGGACGCCATTTCCAGGGCCATCGGCGACAGCCTGAAACAGCACCCCAAGGTGCGCGAGATCAAGCTTCACGCTTCGCTGAGCTGGCAGCCAGAGCACCGAGAAATGAAGGTGCTGGCCCTTCATCCCGGTGCCATGAGCCGTGCAGGGATCAGCCCTTTGGCCGTGGTCGATCACCTCAACAACTGGAGCCTGAGCCCGCGAATGGCCGGGAGTTTCTGGCTCGAAGACCACCCCAGGAGGGTTCCGTTTCAGGTGAAGGCCCGGGGCTACGACAGTCAGGATTTACATGAAATGAAGGCGGCGGCCCTGCCATCCGGCGACTTACTGGTGCCGTTTGGCTCCCTTGCCGAGGTCGCCACCGTGCCTGCAGAAGCCCGCATTCACAAAACCAACCAGCAGTATCTCCGCCGGATTACCTACACCTTTGCCGGGTCGAAAAGCTTTGGAGAGAAGCATCTGGAAAGATTGGCAGAAAATATTTCCGGGCAGCTTCCCCCTGGTTTTCAGATTCGCTTGCCACAGGCAGCTAACTGGCAACCAGAAGACCAGCGGCATCTGGCTGCCATCCTGGTGCTGGTCGTTGCGCTGATTTTCCTGATTGCCACCCTGCTCTTTGAGTCGCTGGTTTTTGCCCTTATGATTATCGCCATTATCCCTTTGTCCTACCTCGGCTTATTTGCCACCGGCTGGATCTGGGATCTCCCTTATGACAGCGGAGCCTTCGCTGCTATGATCCTGCTCGCCGGTATCACGGTGAATCATACGCTCTATCTTGGCTTCAGCATCCGGCAACTCCCCACCGTGACGATGGCGGCTATGCTGCAGTTGTTTCGCCAAAAAACCCTGCCCATTTTCCTCACCACCCTTTCCACCTGCGCAGGCATGGTGCCCATGGTGATGGGAGAGCGGGAGCCTTTCTGGTTTTCCTTTGCTGCCAGCAGCCTCGGCGGACTGCTTCCTGCCACCCTGCTTATTTTCCTGGTTTTCCCCCTCCTGTTTCGGAGACTGCCTGATACAGCCCGCAGGAAAGGACCCCCCAAAGCTCCCCAATCCTCTGCTGCAGTTGCCGGAGAATCGGTGCCAATGCCCTAACTTGCTTCCATGCAAGCTCAGCCGCCTCCACGCCAGCCCCTGCTCCAGGCAAAGGATTTGATCATCGGGTATGCCAGCCAGCGGGTGGCGGGCCCGGTGAGCCTGAGCCTGTACCCGGGCGAACTCACCTGCCTGCTGGGACCAAACGGTGCGGGGAAATCCACCCTGCTGCGCACCATCGCCGGACTGCAGCCTGCCCTCGGTGGAGAAATTTCCATCGAAGAGCAACGCGGGCCTTTTTCCGCTGCTTTTTTGTCCACCCACCTTGCCGTGGTGCTGTCGGCTTTTGAAGGGATCGGCGGTCTGCGGGTCGAAGAACTGGTCAGTCTCGGGCGGGCCCCCTACTCCACCTGGACTGGCAGGCTCGGCGCCAACGACAAAGCCGTGGTGGCAGCCGCCTTAGCCGACACCAGCATGACCGCCCTTGCCAACCGGAAAGTGGGAACCCTCAGCGATGGCGAGCGGCAAAGGGCCATGATTGCCAGGGCGCTGGCTCAGGAAACCCCGGTCATTGTGCTGGATGAACCTACCTCCCACCTCGACCTGGCCCACCGGGTTCAGACCATGCGCCTCCTCCACCAGCTGGCGCGGGGCAAAGGCAAGGCCATTGTGCTGAGCAGCCACGACCTCGACCTTGCGCTCCAGGGTGCCGACCAACTGTGGGTCATGTCGAAATCAGGGGAGATGGTCGCAGGGAGTGTGGAAGACTTGATTCTGGCCGGGCAACTGGCAGAGACATACGGTGAAGGCGGCCAGGAATTTGACTGGCAAACCGGAGGGCTGCGCCTGTTGCAGGAAGGACAACAGGCCTTGCAAATCATCGCAAACGATGAGCTAAAATCCCTGATTCGCCGGGCACTGCCGCGCCTCGGCTGGAAGGAGGATCCTGCTTCCGCTGTTCACCTGTTCGCTGAAGCCCCCGATGTTTGGAAGATCCAGCAAAACGGCGAAACGCACCTGTTTGCTTCTGCCGGGGAGCTCGGCCAATGGCTTCGCCTTCAGACTCAGGAAGCACAAGGATCTGTGGTTCAGGGAAAATGAACCGGGAGCATGGCAGGTAAGCCTGTGCTGGCTATGTTTGCAACATGATGCCGCAAGATCCAGCAGAAACCGATTTTCAGGCGGGGGCCCTTCTCCTGATCGACAAGCCAAAAGGGTGGACCTCCTTCGATGTGGTGAACAAAGTTCGCAACGCCCTCCGCGTCAAAAAAGTCGGCCATGCCGGCACACTCGACCCGCTGGCCACAGGCCTGCTGATCCTTTGCACCGGCAAAATGACCAAACAACTCGCTGATCTTCAGGGATTAGACAAATGCTACGAGGTCGAATTCAAACTCGGGGCCACGACAGCCAGCTACGACGCCGAGCAGCCCGAGGAAGCTCATTGCGGCATTTCCCACATAACCCGGGAGGCAATCGAAACGGCCATGCAGCAATGGACGGGCGACATTGACCAAATGCCTCCCATTTTTTCTGCTATCAAGGTAGGTGGCAAAAAAGCCTATCAGGCAGCCCGAAAAGGGCAGGACATCCAGCTCAGCCCGCGGCAGGTGAAGATCCTGGCATTTGACCAGCTCACCGAACTGAATGCCGCCGGGGGCCTCTACTCTGCCCGGGTACACTGTTCCAAGGGCACCTACATCCGCTCCCTGGTACACGACCTCGGCCAGACCCTCGGCGTGGGGGCCTACATCCGCGATTTGCGCCGCACCGCTGTCGGCGACTTGTCCATCACCGAAGCCTGGGCTTTGCCCGCGTTTCTCGAAGCCCTTCCCCCTGCACCTCCAAAGGTCAGCCAATAGGGATATTCGTCAGGAAACCGGCTCGTACTTCGGGTTGGTGATGTAAAGCGACCAGGTGCTGAGCTCCCATTTAGGAATGGGACTGTCCATCGGCACATCAATGGCCAGGAAGCGGGATTTGGTCTGGTCGCCGGGCCCGGGAAGCATGTCCATGTGAATGGGCTCCAGGTCGAAAGGCACCTCGCTCACCAGCAGCTTGAGGTATTCCTGGATGCCGGGCCAGTTGTCGGATTCGATGTAGGCTCCTGTGCGGAAAGGCAGATAAATCTGGCCATTGGGCATGGTCTGGCCCAGGCGGGAAGACTGCACATGGCCCTGCCCTGCCTCCATCGAAGGCTCCTTCATGGGCCCGAGGCCGAGCTGGGCCTTATGCATGAGCTGGATTTTGCCTTTGGTCAGGAAGCCGAAGGTATGGGGCATGTACACAAGGCTCACAAACAGCTCCTGCGGGGTGCGGTTGACGAGTTCAAACCGGACATACTGGACAGGCTGCTTGGGTGTCAGGTCCACCATGATGGATTTCCCGGACACCGGCAGGGGCTTTTCTGTCTGGGTTTGGGGGTCATACACAAAGGCCCGCAGATCGACAGGGTAGTTGGGGTGAGCGAATCGCGCTTCCGGGGCTTCAAACACGCCGTTATGCTGAAGATCACGCAGTTGGGACCAGCGGGCAATGTGGCGCAAAAACTCATACTGGACTTCGAGGCCCTCTTCGAGCCATTTGCCAAGCCCCTTCACCACAGAGGCCTGTACCCTTGGCAGGGCCACCGGGCCTGGCTCCACGATCCCGGCCATGTCGCCCTGGATCCTGAGCACCCATTCAGGATCGTCCTGCAGGCTCACAAGCGAAAGGCTTTTTGTGGCAGCAGCGGCAAGCTTGTTTGTGAAAAAGGCACTGGCCCAGGTCACGGCGTCGGCATCGCCGGAAACGGCGAACCGCATGGGCGGCAGCAGCACGGCTGTTACCTCACCGCGCCACGACTGGCTTCTGTCGGGCTCATAACCAAATAAGTCCACAGTGCTGTAGGTGGGAAATACATGTTTAATCGCTCCACTGATGGCTTCTGCGGGTTTGCCAGCCGGGTACACCTGAACGCCGGTCGGGCTGGCCGGTTGAATGGGCACACCGTGGAGGGCTCCAAGGTCGAGGCGCCATTCGCCTTCCTCCTCATTGAATTCGAGGGTGCCGCCGCTGGTTTGCTCCAGTTGCTGGTTGGTGAGAAAACGGCGGTATCTGTCGCTCTGGCTGGGGGTCTGAAGGTAAAACTGCGGGGTTTGGCGGCGGTCTTTGGACTCGTCATCCTTCTGCACAAACCGCATTCTCCCCACCACCCTGCTGTGGAGTTCATGGTAGCTGATTTCACCCCGGTGCTTTCTCAGCACATCGACAAGGGCACGGGTAAAGGCGCCGTTTCCACCTGATTCCCAGGCCAGTTCCACTTCACGGCAGGCGGCCAGCATGATGTGTTCGCCTTCGGGCAGGAGTTTCTCCAGCGAAGCACCCTGGACGAGTTGCTGCTGCAGCGAGGCGTCGTTGGCACAGAAGAAAAACTCCTCCGGCTTACGGGCTGGCAGCGGCTCCCGCTCGATTTGGCGGGATCCTCCGGGAAAGTCGCCCAGCACGGCACGGGTGCTTTCGCCGGAATGGCAGCAGTCAAACATCACGAGCTGGTGAACCGGCTTTGCTTCCGTTCCTTTTTTGGCAATCTCCCGGATCAGATAGCGAACTTCCTTGTCGGCCAGCACGGTTTGCCCAGGGTTGGAGAGCGTTTTGTCGGCAAAATTGTGCATCACCAGTCCGCCGATATGGCCATCGAGTTCTTCTCTGGCAAAGCTGGCCAAGGAGGTTTTTTCTCTGGCACCGTGGCCGGAAAAATAAAATAAGACAGTGTCGCCGGGCTGGGCTTGCCCCAGGTGGGATTGGATGGCCGCCACCACATTGTCTTTGGTGGGCATCAGGCCGGGATCCTGCTCCCCGAGCGATTCGGTCATCACCCTGATGCTAACCTTGTCAAACGGCGCTTGCGTTTCCGGCTCCTCGAGGTACCCCTGAAGCAGCTTCACATCGCTGTGGCAATATTGCAGCCAGCGCATGGCAGGCAAACCGGGATATTTGTTGATCCCGACCAATAGGGCGTAGAAGTTCATAGGAGAGGGGGGTTAGGAGGGAGAAACCAGCGGTTTGATCTGTTTGCCGCGGCCTGACAATCAGGTGCCCGGAACGAAGCGGGAGATGGAGGCCATCGTTTTTTCGTCGGTGAGGGTGCGGGAGAAAACGTCGGAAATAAGGCCCCAGGCGAAGAGTTTGAGGTGGTCGTAGAGGCCTTCGGCACCGAAGGTATCGCCGCCGTTGAGGTAAATTTCCTGGAAGCCGAGCAGCAACACCACGATGAAGGTGACGAGGGCCACGATAGGGCGGAAGAGGCCGAATTTGACCCTGGCATTCACCTTCACCCCGCCCAGCAGGTTGAAGAAGCGGAAAAACCAGCGCTCGAGTTTGGCGAGGAAAGTAGCTGGCTCGGCAGCGGCTTGCTGGTCTTGCGGGGTAAGCTTACTTTTCTCCAGCATGGAGTTGATGGCATCGAGTTCAGCACTCACTGCCGGATCAAGGCTTTTGGTGCTGCCGTCGAGGGAGCGGGTGCTTTCGCCGCGGAAGACTTCCTCTGTTTTGGTGCGAACGGCAGACCATCCCAACTGCACCTGCTCCTCTTTGCCGTCGAGGATGGCATCGCGCAGGCGGTTGATCTCGTCGATGAGGGGCTGCTGCGCGGTTTTTGCGATTTTGTTCGCTGTAAACTGCTCCGCAAGGCGGGTGTAGGTGTCGGTAAGGGCATGAATTTGGGTCACCTTGTTTTCGAGCGGAGCAAATTTCGCTTCCACTTCCCCAACCTGGTCCTCGCCTTTGACGGCATCAATCTGGGCTTCGAGTGCGTTTGCCTCGGTCAGCAGACGCCTTTTTGACACAGGCTCCTCCACGGTATCGATGGAGGCACGAAGCGGGATAAAGCGCTTCATCAGTTCAATCTGGGCGGAGGATTCATTCACACTTTTCAGCATCCGGCCCACCAGAATTCCGATAAAAATGGCCAGGATGGCACCGAGCACGCCGGTGCGGGCAAACATCGTAACGCCGACGCTGAGGGAAGTTGGGTAATTGCGGGCATGGAGGCGAAGGGAGCCGCTGTATTCATCTGCCTGAAGGGCTTTCCTGGCGCTGTCCGTGAAGGTGAAAATCATCGTGGCAACGCCCCCGGCAGGGATTACTTCAGTTGGGTTTTCCCATTTTACATCGCCTTTGGTGATAGGATGCTGGCTGTTCGTTCCTTTGAGCGAAAGGGAATAGTCGCGGAAGGAAATGGCGGTAGGCCCAGTATTTTCAACCCGCACAAAGAGCCCTTCCTGCCGGATGTTACTGGGAAGGAGGTTCATGAGCCAAGATTTTTCAACCGTTTTCACGATGAGGCTTTGGTCGGTATCGACAACAAATGTTTGTCCGGGCATTTTGATGTCGAGGAAAAAGGGCAACTCGCGAAAGCAATTGGTTTCTGATTGGGCCACTTGCAGCAAACCCTGGTAGCTCCCCGCGGCGGCAACCCCGGAGACGACTACCTTGATTTGCTGGGTTTTGCCAGCTTCGAGAGTGAGGGTGGCGGGAATGAGCGTGATTTGGGTGGGGTCAATGAGGGCAGAGAGCCCGGCGTCCTGCAAAGCAGAGACCGTGACATCGAAGGTGGCATCCTGCTCACTTTTGAGGGTGAAATAGCCCTGAAAGGTTCCTGGCTCGGCTTCCTGCGACCACAAGCCCGTGATGGTGACGCCCTCTGAAACGGGGCCAATACCAAAAGGGGAACAAGGCTGGGCAGACAGAGCGCTGGCAAAGAAGAGAAAAAGGCCCGGTAGCAACCAGCTAACCCGGCTCCGGAGGTTGTTTCGCATATGGGGATTATTGGAGGCAGATGGTATTCCAATATAAGGCAAGATTTTCCGAAGCACAAAACCCGGCAAGGTTTTCCTTCCTCCCGGCTCCCGTGTCAGGTTAGGACAAACTTAGCGTTTTGGTTTCCAGCCGTTTTCGCGAATTTTCCACAGGCTACGTTATAATGGCCTGCTGGCAGGGTCTATCGCTTTGTAATCGTTACTTTCAACAACTACGATGATTACCTGATTCCCAGCTTTCAATCCAATTTCCACCTTTGTATCATCAACATTCCACTCATTCAATCGAATTGAACATGAAGTCGAACCAGTCCCTGTCTTTCCTGTTTGCTGCACTGCTCAGCATGGTTTTGTGGGCAATGCCAGCCACCGCAACAGCTCAATCCGAAGATGAACTGCAGAAAATGTATCTCAAGTTCCTCGACAAAGAAATGGACATCGAAGGGACCATCGACAGCGATGGCGATGTTCAGTTCAAATGGAACGACCACACCTACTTCATTGAGGTGAACGATGGCGATCCTGAATTTTTCCGGGTAGCGATTTTCAATATCTGGCCCATTGAATCCGAAGAGGAGCGCGCCCAGGTGCTGGCTGCTGTGGATGTGGTGAACCGCCAGATGAAGGTGGCCAAAGCCTACACCACCACCAGCGACAACGTCTGGATTGCTGCTGAGGTGTTTATCAGCGAAGTGGATGACTACGAATCCTTCCTGGTTCGCTGCCTCAATGTGATCGAAGAAGGCATCCAGTTGTTTGTGGACGAAATGTAGTCGGGACTCAATCAAGCACATGAACAAGCCGGGCAGCACATGCCTGGCTTTTTTTTTCGATCTTTCTGCATGATTCGGCCTGTGTGGTTTCTGCTTCTTTGCCAGCTTGTCTCGGCAACTCCCCTCCGGGCACAGGAAAAAACCTGGCCTTTGCTGGCCTGGAGCGACTCTTTGCGCAGCCGCATGGCACTGGTGGACGTTCGCGCGGATTCCAGGCTGGAAGCCTGGAAGGGAAAAAGCCCGGAGGAAATACTGGCCCTGCCGTTCGCCGAAACCCGCCCCGACTCCGGTCAAACAGGCCATCTCTGGCTGCGGTTTTCGTTTGTTTCCCACGACTCCCTGCCGCTCGATGCCATGCTCGCGATGGGCTGGTTCCCGACGATGAACCTGTGGGTGATCCGCAACGGGCAGCAATTGCACCACGAGCAACTGGGCACCCGCTCTGCCCCACCCCGCGGCAAGCCACTCGAAGAGCGCCACCGGTTTCGGCTTCATCTCCCGCCCGGCGATTCCCTGCTGCTGCTCATTGAAATAGCCCCGTTTGAAAGCAATTACCCCCCGCGGGGTTGCTATTTGCTCACCCCGGGAGAAAGCAAAATCGAAGCCAGCCTCGCGCTGTTTTCGCGACGAAAGCTGCTGGAACAGGCCGTAGCCATTATGTCGGTTTTTGGCTTCCAGGCCCTGCTGTTTGGCTTTTTGTGGCTCATCACCCGACGGGCAGCCTTTGGCTATTACAGCCTCTACCTCCTGCTGATGTGCCTTGTGCTCTATTCACGATACGGAAACTACCTCTTCCTGCCGTGGCCCTGGTGGTGGGGCAACCTGGCCCATTTTGTCACCGGAATGGCCTCCGTAGGTTCCATTTTCCTGTATTTTCGCTTCGTTCGCTCCTTCCTGCATCTTCAGCAAAGGGACCCTAAACTCTTCCGGTGGATCCGCTGGGCAGAAGCCTGGACACTGAGTTTTTTGGTGGTCGTTACAGTAACCGAACTGGGAGAATTAGGGCCCACAGAGTTTCCCTATTTTCCGCTCATGACCCTCCCTCTGCTGATCGGGTCGGTGCCGATGTTCTGGCGGATTTGGCAAATCCCCCTGCCAGGTGCCCGGCTTGTGGTGGCCGGATCTGTTTCCCTGGCCTTAGGTGCCGGCCTGGCAAATGGTTTTTCCTGGCTGGGCTGGAGTTGGGCTTCCAGCCTCTGGCTGGGCGATTTTTTTGTAACAGGCTCCATGGTCGAAGTCCTCTTTTTCTCCGTGGCCCTGGCTTTCACTCTCAGAGAGGAGGAAAAAGACAAGGTGGAGGCACAAGCGGCTCTCATCATTCGGCTGAAAGAAAACCAGGAGTTGAGCGAAAAACTCCAGGAAGTGAGAAACCAGCTGGCCCGCGACCTGCATGACGACATCGGGGCCACCCTGAGCAGCATCGCCTTTTATGCCGAGCTGGCTGCCCGCGACCTTCAGCACCCGCAATCCGTAAGCTGGCTGGAAGCCATCACCCAGCAAGCACGCCGCATGGTCGATGTGATGGGCGACACCGTGTGGAGCCTTCACCCGAGGCACGACAAAGCCCTGTCGTTATTTGCCCGTTTGCAGGACCAGGCCCGGCTGCTCCGCGATCATGGCATTGAGGTGGAAACCGAGTCGGAGGCAGAAACCGGGCAACTGGCCCTGCCCATGGCCCTCCGGCGGCAGTTGTATCTGATTGGGAAAGAGGCCATGAATAACATCCTGAAGCATGCCAGGGCGGGCAAGGTCATACTTCGGCTGCGAACCAGCGGTCAGGGGCTGGAGTTAACGGTGGAAGATAATGGGGTCGGAATGGAGGTGAATGCCCGTGAAAAAGGCAACGGCCTCGACAGCATGGCGCAGCGCGCCCGTGAGGCAGGCGGAACCTTCCATCTGGAGAGCCAGCCCGGAGCAGGAACCCGCATCTGTGTGTGGGTGCCAATCCCCGATGTAGGGGAGAAACAAGCCAGATCAGGCTCTTACCTTTAACTGCCTGATTGTTTTGTCAAATGATGCCATTTGGCCTTCCCCCATCCCCTATCTTTTTTTACCCATGGCCATCCATGTTGCCCTGTTTGAAGACCACGACCACCTCCGCAGCGCGCTGTCTCTGCTGATTGAGGGTGCACAGGGTTTTGTGCTGACAGGGGCCTATGCCCATGCCAACGACCTGGAGGCTGTTTTGGCGCAAACCGCTCCCGATGTGGTACTGATGGACATCTCCATGCCAGGCCGCAGCGGCATTGAAGCGGTGCGGGTGCTGCGACAACTGGAGCCTCAGTTGCCCGTGGTGATCCTCACGGTCTTTGAAGACGAAGAACACATATTTGAGGCCCTCTGCGCAGGTGCAACAGGCTATTTGCTCAAAAACACCCCTCCCGATCGGCTCCTGGCTGCCATCACAGAAGTGCTGGAAGGCGGTGCCCCGATGACGCCCCTCGTGGCCAGAAAAGCCCTGGGCTTGTTTCAGCGCTTTCAATCAGAACCGGAAGGCCCGGATTACCGCCTCACTCCCAAAGAACTCCAGGTCCTGGGCGCGCTGGTGGAGGGAAAAAGCTACAAAATGATCGGCTCCGACCTGAGCATCAGCTACGAAACCGTGCGGTCGCACATGAAATCCATCTACGAAAAGCTGCACGTAGCTTCCATGACCGAGGCTGTAGCCAAGGCACTGCGCGAAGGATTGGTGTAAATGGGCAAACTTAGAGCCCGGCGAGGTAGTCAAAGCTGGATTTGAGCGCCACCGCGGGGTTCGCCACCAGATCCTGCTCCACGAGATAGTGCTTCACGCCCAATGCTTCTGCTGCGGAGATGATGCCCGGCAGGTCCAGGACGCCCTCGCCAGCGGTTGACATGTAGGGAAAGAGGGCCATCCACTGAGACATGTCGCCGCCGTCGCCCGGAAAGCGCCTGGCTTCGCTCATGTTTTTGAGGTGAAGGAGCCGGTACCGGCTGCCATAGGCGCGGAGCAGCTCCACCGGATCCACCCCCGCAGCGGCGGTCCAGAAAATGTCCATCTCCAGTGCCACGAGTTCGGGGTCGGTGTTGTCGAGCAGCAGGCGCGTGGGGATTTGCCCGTTTACCTCCTGAAATCCATAGCCGTGGTTGTGGTAGGCAAATGTGAGCCCGACACGCTTAGCGTTTTCGCCGATGCTGTTGAAGGTATCAGCCATGCGGCGGTAGTCGTCGAGGCTGGTCCGGCGGGCATCCGGGATGGCGGGCAGCACCACATACTGGAAGCCGAGAATTTGGGCCGCCTCACCGAGCTGGTCCATGTGCGCTTCGAGGGTATCGAGGTCGGTGTGGGCGGAAGGAGTTCTGAGGCCCAGTTCATCGAGCAAGGCGCGGAGCTCCTGAGCCGTTTTGCCAAAATACCCGCTGCCTGAGAAGCCGAGCATGGGAGACATGCGCTTCCAGCCTTCGATGGTGGCCGGGGCACTGAAGGGGTATGGGCCAAACAGCTCAATTTCCTTATATCCCATTTCAGCGAGCATGGTGAGACCTGCGCGGAGGTCTGCATCGAGTGTTTTGGGCAAAGAAAACAGCTGAATGCCAATGTGTTGCATATTGTCTTTGTTGGCAAAGAGATTGGCCCATGGCAGTGCGCTGGCGGCAGTGAGGAGCGAGGCCTGGCGGAGAAAATGGCGGCGGGTAGGCATGGTAGTAGGTTTTTCGGGAAATGGAAGAGAGAATGAGCTGGCAGCACACGGGCGCAGGCAGCAGTTGCCGGGCCACGGATCTTCTAAAGTAGGGATTGGGCGGGGAAAAGCCAAGGAGAGACCGCTTCGCTGCGGGAGGTTTGGATGCGGGAGCCGAGAACCGAGAGGCGAGACCGGAGGCGAAGCCGGTGAGGGAAGCGGGAAGTCAGATCGCTGCGCTGTGAGAGGTCAGACCGGAGGCGAAGCCGGTCTTCACCCCCCTGAGGGCGGGCTTTGACGCCCGGGAGGGGGCTGGGGGGTGATCAAGGCTAAAAAGTAACATTTAGGCGGAACCAAGACCCGAGAGCCGAGAGCCGGGACCGGAGGCGAAGCCGGTGAGAGAAGGGAGAAGTCAGATCGCTGCGTTGCGGGAGGTTTGGATGCGAGAGCCGAGAACCGAGATGTGAAGCCGGTCTTAGCGCCGGAGGTGCGTTATGTTAATAGCCGCAGGCCAGCCTGTTTTTGTTGTTTCTCCGGCGGCCATGAGGCCGCCGGGAGGGGAAAAAATATGGTGCCTCAGGCGCTATTAACATGACGCCCCCGCCGGGGGCTGGCGGCGAAGCCGCTTTGAGAAGCGGGAAGTCAGACCGCTTC
>JBGSKC010000021.1:0-302608 GCA_041741415.1 Bacteroidia bacterium
CAAATATCTGAGCTTCTTTTTTATCCTCCAAATTTTTTTGAAAATTTCTTTTCAGAAAAATGAAGGCCAATCCGAAAACCCCAACATTCAACCCTCAACGAACTCCCCTTCCTTCACTTTCGCTCCGTTTGGGGTGGCAAAGGTGGAACATTTTCCAGACTTCACCAAATTTTTCTCTTTTTAAGTTATCCACATTTGTTTTGGCAAGCCTTAACAGCGGGTTTCTCTAAAAGAGGGCCTTAAAATTACACAGAGTCCCCGAACCCACCAAGGATTCGAGGACTTTTTTTTCAATTTTCAGCTTTTTATTCGCTTTGGTTCTTCCTCGCAATCGGTCGTTTTACCTGGCCAATAGTCCTTTCCTAGCACAACCCATTGAAAAAGAAGCTTATACGAAAACTGCAGGGTCAATGCTGCAATACCAGCCTTGGCTTAGGCTGCGCCGATCCCAGCAGGGTGATTTTTTCGCGGCCCTCCTTCACATCTTTGGTCATGTTGCGGGTATCCACCACATGGCGGGCATGTTTCACCACCGCATCCATCTCAAAGGCATCGTGGTCAGTGACCAGGATCACGCAGTGGTAGGAGGCCAGGACCTCCGGTGTGAGCTCCACATGATAGTAGGTTCGGCCTGCGGTTTGATAAACAGGTGCCCAGGGATCCGAAATGTCGATCGATTCGATGCCTTCTTCAATCAGCCTGTGAATGATGCCTTCGGTGGGCGAGTGGCGCAAGTCTTTCACATTTTTCTTAAAGGACGCCCCTAAAATGAGAACGCGGGCGTCGCGCAGGGCGATAGGCTGCTTGGCCAGCTCCCGCAACACCAGGTGAACCACATGGTAGGGCATACCTTCATTGACGTTGGCAGCCAGGGTAATGAAGCGGGTTTCAAAATCATATTCGCGGGCGAGCCACGAGAGGTAATAGGGGTCAATGGGAATACAATGGCCTCCCACACCCGGGCCGGGCATGAATTTGAGAAACCCAAACGGCTTGGTGCCGGCAGCCTCTACCACCTCCCACACATTGATGCCTCCCATTCGCTCACACAGGAGGGCCAGCTCATTGACCAAGGCAATGTTGACACTTCTAAAAATGTTCTCCAGCAATTTTTCCAGCTCTGCCACCTTCGGATCGGATACCATGAACACCTCGTGGATGATCTGGTTGTTCACGAAAGAGGCGAGCAGGGTGCTTTCCTCGTCGATGCCACCCGTTACAATGGGGGTATTGGCGGTATTGAACACCTTGTTGCCGGGATCAACGCGCTCGGGCGAAAAGGCGAGGAAAAAATCCCGGCCAGCTTTGAGCCCGCTTTTTTCGAGCTGGGGCTGCAGATAATGCTCGGTAGTGCCGGGGAAGGTGGTGGATTTAAGGATCACCAGCGAACCAGCTTCGAGGTATTCGGAAATAGCTGCCCCGGCAGAAACGATATAAGAAAGATCCGGGTCTTTCTGCGCATTAAACGGAGTTGGAACAGCCACGAAGATCACATCAGCTTCGGCCACCACATCGAAAGAGGTGGAAGCGCTTAGCCTGCCAGCTTGTACCATGGCACGAACTTCTTCATCATCGAGGTCTTCGATAAAATTTTCTCCCCGATTGAGCATGTCCACCTTCTGGGCAACAACATCCACGCCGATGGCGCGAAAACCTTTTTTGGCAAACTCCAGGGCCAGGGGGGTGCCCACATAGCCGAGGCCCACAATGGCAACAACAGCTTCCCTGGTTTCCACTTTGCGCTTCAGCTCCTGGGCCATGCCA
Source organism: Bacteroidia bacterium (assembly GCA_041741415.1). Lineage (GTDB taxonomy): Bacteria > Bacteroidota > Bacteroidia > J057 > J057 > JANQTF01. Next base: position 1,765 of record JBGSKC010000021.1, read on the forward strand.
GATAGGTCTTCCGGAAAAATGCCATCAAACCGCTTCATATGGTGTTAGATATTGGAGTGTACTTGGAAAAGCGAAATAGCTTCCTTCTGGGGGGGAATTTAGTTCGTATTCGGTAAAAATTTAACACAGAGCATCGTCACATCATCCGGAACTTCCGTTCCTGCCGCAAATTCATCCATAGATTTTTGCATGTACCCGACGATTTCCCGGACATTCAACGCCTGAATCTGAAGCAATTCCTCGGTAATTCTTTCGCTGGAGTACATTTCATCCAGGGCATTTGTCTGCTCCACGAGGCCATCAGTGAACATGAAGAGCAGGTCGTTGGCGTCAAAAGTGTAGTTGCCTTCTTCCGGATCGACTTGTGGCAAAATGCCCAGAAGCATACAGCCGGTTTCGAGGCGGCGTGGCTTGCCGTGGTGCAGGAAAATGGGATAATTATGCCCGGCATTCACATAAGTAAAGCTCTGCAACTGCGTGTCGAGCCGCGCCAGAAAGAGGGTCACGAACTTTTCGCCCGTCGTGATGCCATATAAAATCCGGTTCAGCTCCTGCACAATGACCGACGGTGAATCATACTGGGCACACAGCGCGCGGAGATTGGCCTGCAAATTCGACATGAGCAGGGCCGAACCAATTCCCTTGCCCGACACATCGGCAATGCAGACGAACGTAGTGCCTTTGCCTTTTTTCACGATGTCGTAAAAATCACCGCCCACCCCATGGTGTGCCTCATTCATTCCAAACACCTCGATCTCTTTAAAGCGCTCAAAATCGGAGATCAACAATTGCTGCTGGATGATCGAGGCTACCTCCAGTTCCTTTCGAAGGAACTCCTGGGCTACCTTTTCTTCAAAGAGTTGTTTGTTGCGAATGCCGACAGACAAAATATTGCCGAGCGTTTCAATAAAAATAAGGTCATTCTGGGCTTCCACCTCTGAATCAGCAAAATCGGCGATGACAAAAAAGGCAAAAACCTCATCCCGGTTGATGATTGGAACTACATACTCCAGGCCGAGCTGTGCGAGACAAGGGGCCTGATCCGGGATGATGGCGCTCGTGGTGCGAAACTGAAGCATTTCAGCAAAGGCTGCCTCCGACAAAGGTTGCATCCCTAAGGAAAAGCCTTCCTGCCAGGATAAATGCTCATCCAGGTAGAGAAAGGCCATTTTTTTAACGCCGATCTGGGCCCTGAGCACGTTCTGGGCAATGCGGCAAAGGCGCGATACGGAGTGGTCGTCGTGGTTAATCGTGCGTAGCACGTCCAGCAAAGCACTGGCCTCCAGCCGTTTGAGCAGGAGGAGCTTTTGCGGGTCGTTGGTGTCGTACACGTTATGATGCATGGTCGGGGAATCAGCGGTAGCCGTTGTGTTTTAACAATCCTTCCTTGGTGGCGAGAAAACGATAGTCTTCCAGGTGATCTGTATCGAAAATGGCTGTTCTCACGAAGTCGCCCTTTGCGTCATGATAGGCCATCACCTGCACCCAGCCTCTGTCGATCAGGGTTCGGAGTTCATCCACCACCACCGCCCTGGGGGCGTCGCATTCCTCCTGGATTTTTTCGAAGGGTTCTACAAAATACAGGGAATCCAGAATATCGAATTGCAGTTCGTTTAGCTCGTCGTTCATGTCACTTGTCGGTCTTTCCACTCATAGCGCCGGTTCAGGTTTCCTGCGACCCCTATCCAGAGGACATAAGGCACATACACCAGTTCCAGCAACCAAAGCCATCGTAGCCAGGGCAATCTATGAAAAAAAATGGCCCCTGCGAACATTAGCGGGAGGTCGCCAATGAGTTTTAGTCCCACCAACCCAAGGAGTCCCCAGCCTGCTTCCGGCACCACAATGGCCAGGGCCAGCCACCATGGAAATGCCAGAAACCCAAGCCATGCGCTGAGTTGGAGCACGTTTGTGCCCCGGCGGAGATAGGCACGTGCTTTGGACACCCAGCGAATGCGTTGTTTTCGCAATTCCTGCCAGCCGGGCTGCGGCGTGGTTTGTACAATGGCTTCGCGGCTTTTGGCAAATTCCAACCTGTAGCTCCCATCTATCAGGATTTTTTGTAGCAGCAGCTCGTCGTCGCCGGAGGCTACCTTGCTGACCCCGGCAAAGCCACCGATCCTCTGAAACAGGATTTTTCGAAAGGCCATGTTAGCTCCATTGGCCATGTTAGGGCTGCCAGCCATCAGCGAGCCCGCCCCAAGGGTCACAAGACCCATCGTTTCAATGGCCTGAAGCCGATCCAGCCAGCCTGGCCCGGGAAGAAGTTCTACCGGCCCGGATACAAATCCCACCCCCGGCTGCATCCAATGGCTCATGGCCAGCAACCAGCCCTGCGGCACCACACAGTCGGCATCCGTCTGGAGAATCCATTCATGAGTAGACACCTCCACCCCCGTTTCGATGGCAGCTTTTTTGCCCTCCCCCTTTCCTGGTATCACATGCATACTCAGTTCAGGGTGGGTTCTTTGAAAATGAAGGGCCAAAGCACGCGTTTCATCTGTGCTGCCGTCATCCACCACAATCACTTCCCATAAACCTGGATAGTGAACATCAGCCAGCGAATGGAGGCAGGCAGGCAGGTTTTTTGCCTCATTGCGCGCAGGAACCAGGACAGTGATCGCAGGCAAATGGGTAACAGGCGTAGAAAACGGGCGAATGAAAGCCACAGCTGCCCGGAGGGTCATTCCCACATATCCCAACAGGCAAAGGGCCAGCAAGCCGCCAAAGACGAGGGCTAGCTCCAGGAAATGCGATGAATCCAGCGAAGGCCCCATAGTGCAGGCAGCAGCAAGTTGATCAGATAAAGGAGAAAGGTAGCAGAAAATGCCGTGGCCGCGGAAACGCCCACCCAACCCAGCACAGCAATGGCCAGGGTTTCACGGATCCCAAGCTCGGCAAAGGTCCAGGTGGGAATAACAGATTTGGCGAGGAAAATGAGCCAGATCAGGCCGAAAGCCCATTGCCAGTCCAGGCTCGTGCCGCAAGCAAGGAGCAGAAGAAAGTATTGAGAGGTAAAAACGAGGTTTCTCACGAGCGAAAGGCCCAGCAACTGCAGGCCCAGAGAAAGGTTGAGCGCGAGAAATCCCTCCTTTACACGGGCAGAAATCCCGGTACCAGGGAGGCGGGAGGCCATTCGGGGCAAAATCGCAAAAGCGACCCATGGAAGCAAGAGGGCAACTGGCAGCCAGAAATGCCCGACGCTCATGGCCTTGCTGAGCCAGGAAACCTCAAGCCTCGGGGCCAGCAGCCAGGCTGCAGCCAGGCCCAGCCAGATGGTCACGACCATTTGAACGAGGCGGTCGAGGAGCATCGATGTGGCGGCCTGCCAGCGGCGGCCAGGAGCGAGGGTCATGATCCGGCCAGGGTACTCCCCCACCCTGTTGGGGGTAAAAATTCCTGTCGACAGCCCGCACAACACCGCCTGAAAAGCTCGCCCCAGGCGCAGATCCGGGTACCATGTTCGCACCATCCGCTGCCATTTCACAGCCTCCAGCAGCCAGTTCAGCGGCATCAGGATCAATGCCAGCGCAATCAGGCCCACCCCTCCGGCGCTTGGCGGCCAAAGTGCTTGCCAAATCCCCGGCCCTTCTTCCCACAAGCGTTGCCCCACATAGGCCAGCGCCAACCCTGAAATCACCAGGGGCAGCCACCGCATCCGCCTGGAAGAGCGTTCACTGGCCGATTTCCACGCCAGCACAGCCCGCACTGCAAATTCCTTCATCTGGTTGGATCTTTTGCGAAAGTAGCCCCTCCCGGCTTCCTTCCCAAATGCGAAGCTGCCTTTTCTCCAACATCTCAACGCCTTCCCGGTTTAGGAGTCATGAGCACAAAATCAGCCCTTCTCTGGTTCCGGAACGACCTCCGGCTCCACGATAACGAAGCCCTTTGCCTGGCCCTGGACAAGGCCGGCCACGTCCTGCCGGTGTTTTGCCTCGACCCGCGCTGGTTTCAGCAAACCACCTTCGACCTGCCCAAAACAGGCCCCTTCCGCACCCGTTTTTTGCTGGAAAGCCTTCACGCACTCCGGGCGCGCCTGCAGGAAAAAGGGAGTAACCTCCTCGTTTTGCAGGGCGAACCAGAAAAAATCCTTCCCGCACTCGCCCAACAAACAGGCGCTTCCTGGATTTTTGCTCACAAGGAGGTGACCCACGAAGAAACCCAGGTGGAACTGGCACTGGAAAAGGCCCTCTTCAAAACAGGCATTACCCTCGAAACCTTCTGGGGATCCACCCTTTATCACCTCGAAGACCTGCCCATGCCTCTTCATTCGCTGCCGGATATGTTTACCCAATTCCGGAAGCAGGTCGAAAAATATGTGGAAGTGCGGGAGCTGTTTCCCACTCCGGCCAGCATCCCTACTGTGCCCCGTACCGACTGGGGCGAGATTCCGGAGATGCAGGCAATGGGACAGGGGCCTGCCCCGGTGGATCCGCGCCGGGTGCTGGCATTTGAAGGAGGGGAAACTGCCGGGCTGGAAAGGGTGCAAACCTATTTTTGGGAGCGGGATGCTTTAAAGGAGTACAAAGAAACCCGCAACGAATCGCTCGGAGAGGATTATTCGTCGAAATTCTCCCCATGGCTGGCGCTAGGTTGCTTGTCGCCGCGATACATTTATGAGGAGGTGAAGCGGTATGAGCGCCTTCGGGTTGCCAACGAAAGCACCTACTGGCTGATTTTCGAGCTGCTGTGGCGCGATTATTTCCGGTTTGTGGCAAAAAAATATGGCAACGACCTGTTTCTGGCAGGGGGGATTAAGCAAAGCGAGGAGCGGGGCAGGCAATATTGGCGGTGGTTTGAGGCCTGGAAAGAAGGCAGAACAGGGGTGCCTTTCGTGGATGCCCACATGCGGGAGCTTTTGCTCACGGGCTTTATGTCCAACCGGGGGCGGCAAAATGTGGCTTCTTATCTGGTGAAAGATCTCGGGATTGACTGGCGAATGGGCGCGGCCTGGTTTGAGGCGATGCTTATAGACTATGATCCCTGCTCCAACTGGGGAAACTGGAACTATGTGGCGGGGGTGGGGAACGATCCTCGCGAGAATCGCTATTTCAATGTCCCCTCCCAATCCAGGCGATACGATCCCAAAGGGCATTATCTCCGCACCTGGCTGCCTGAACTCGCCGACCTGCCCAACGATTTGATCCACGAGCCCTGGGACATACCGCCGGCCCAGGCAAAAGCCCTCGGGCTTCAGATCGGAAAAGTGTATCCGCAAAAAATCGGGGGGCTTGCAAAAAAAAGAGAAAAATAGGCAGCACCAAACCTGTCATTCTTCAAAAAAACATCCATTTTATTGGGTGAATGATCTTCCGCTGTCTTTTTTTACATTTGTATAGAAATTCAGTGTAAGACACCAACTATCACCTTCATGCAACGGGAAAGGGATCGCGTCGCGGCGGCTTATGTGCGTCTTCGTTTGGCTTGGAAAGATGGCCGACTCACCCAACAGGTCCTTTCTGACCGGCTGAAGGAATTATACCCGGAAGGAGAACTCACCAACCTCACTCAGGGTACCCTGAGCCGGTTGCTCAACAATGAGAAATGGGGCAGTGATGAACTTCGGAAGGAGGTGCTGCGCGGATTGGAAGAAATTCTGCGCCGCGACTTCCATGTAGCATACGATGAGCACCTCAACGATTATGTGAATGATGGAGAGCAGGAGGATGAATTCGCTGGAGAAGGGATGGGGCACGCAGGGCAGCTCGATCAGTTGTTGCTAGCTCCGAGCGACTCGCTGGAGGCTGTTGCCGGAACCTACGTGCTGTATTACCGCGGGGCCGACCCCCACCATGGCCTCGTGCGCCGATATTTCGTTACCATCGAGCCAACTGGCGACGCAGCTGCATACACCCGCAGAAGCTGGTCGGGCAAAGCCATGCGCTATGATCACCTCCTCTGGGTGTGGCTGTGGGCACCCGGCTCGCGCGAAATCCAGGGCTGCCTCTTTTTTTCGCTCGAAAAACAAATCAACGGGCCCGAAGAACTTAAATCCTTCCAGGGCCTGCTGATTAACACGACCCGCAACCAGGAATCCATCGCCCGGCGCATCGTGATGCTCCGCACTTCGTTTGCCGATCTCGCCCGCCCTCTTGGCCATTTGTCCATCTCCGGCGATTGGAGCGAGCTCGAAGAGGAAGCCCCAGGCATCAAAAACCTGTTTACCACGCAGTCTGTCAACCAGATACGCTCTCCGCGAACAGTCAACTTCCGGCACTTCAGGGCCCGCCACGACTTTGGGCGCTCCTGCTTTTATGCAGCGTGTTACCTCGCAAAATCAGGCCAGGACGAAGAGGCCAAACGCGAGCTGGAACAAGCCTTCCGCGACGGCTTTTACGACATCCCCGCCATCATTGAAGTTACCCGCGCAGGCGGCCCGATGGAGCATCTCCTGCCTTGGTTCAAAGAAAATCTCGGCAAATACTCCTTCGTAGGCCCCCTCAAAGGGTGATTTCCCGGCTAAAAAGCTAATCATCAAACAGGCGTCGCCAGGGTTTCCCCCGCGACGCCTGTTCACTGAGCCAGTAGTTTCTGCTATTTTCTCAATCGCCAAGCACCCAGCGGAGGCTCCGGCTACCTTGGCTTCCTGTTATCCGAACGAGGTACACTCCCGGCACCAGGCTTTCACCGGCCAGCAAGAAGCGCCATTCCCCGGCTCCCGTTGGTTGCTCCCGGCTTAACACCCCACGCCCCGTGAGGTCAAGCACCTCAATTGTCAGGGTTTCGGGACTGGCCGAAGATCCATGTACCCAGGTTTCGCCTCTTGAAGGATTGGGGCTCATGTGCAGCGAAGGAAAGGCTGCTTCTTTAGCCACAGCGGTAGCCGGGCCCTGATAAACAAGCGGCATTTCCATCATCCCCTTGCCGATGGTGGCCATTCGCAGCTTGCGGTTTGCCGGGGAAACCGACAAATCACTGACCATGAATGGGTCGCCAAGCTCCTCACAAAGGTATTCCCAGGTTTGCCCTTCGTCCCGCGAGAGCCAGGCCCCGAGGTCTCCCCCTATATAAAGATGTGTCGGGTCAAATGGGTCGATCGCGATGGCGCGGTAAGGCACATCGGGAAGGCTGCCGCCAAGACTGGTCCAGGTGAGGCCTGCATCCTCGCTCCGGTACACATGCTCCGATCCAAAGCCACCCATTACAGCATAAATGATTTCGTCGTTGCGGGGATGAACAGCCAGGTCTAGGGTCAGGCGGTCGGGCAGGGATTGGCTCAGCACCGTCCAGGTAGAGCCTCCATCGTCGGAGCGAAGAATCCGGGCAGGCGGTTGAACGAGCACATTGCCCAGGCTTCCCTGTGTGAGCGGCGAGGTGGACACATAAAGCCTGTCTGGATTCTGGTGAGAAACGGCAATCGCAATAATTTTTCTTCCCTGGTCAAACTGGAAGCCGCTGGCATTGATCCAGCCGGAGCCATTGCTGCGATACAGCTCACTTCCACCCACATACATGCGGGCCGGATTGGAGGGTGCCAGCACAAAAGGCGCCACAAAGTTGGAAGTGGCCGTGCTTTGAACAGGCACACCGAGATCCACAAAGCTCTGTCCGCGGTTGGTGGAGCGGAATGTTTGCATCCAGGAAGATCCGGCAAAAACGGTATTCCGCTGAGTGGGGTGGATGGCTGTGTGACCAGCCTCCCCACCGATGGCCCTGCGCCAGGCAGGCTGCCCCTGGTAAATGGCTGTTCCATTATTTTCCAGCCCACCCATGAAAAAAGTGGAATCCTGAGGGTCGCTGCTCACGCCCGGGTAAAAGGTGGAAGTGCGCAGGCCGCCGTTGCAGTTGGCAAAAGATAAACCGCCATCGTCGCTCCGGTAGATGCCGCCGTCGGTGGCAAAATACACGAGCTGCGGGTTGGTAGGGTCGAAGGTAATCTGATGAATGTTCTGGTGAACGAAATTGGCCGGGCCATCAGGAGCGCCTGGGGCAGTTGCGTGCAGAAAGCCCGTTTGCCAATCCGAGCGCTGAACCAGCCGGTTATTCGACCAATCCATGGCCCACACATCAGCTCCGGCGCAGAGAACCCGACTGGATTGGGTGGGGTGAACGGCCACATCGTGGGCAAACCAGCCATAGGTGAAGGCGCGGTCTCCTATTGGCACCCAGCTCAAGCCAAAATCGCTGGAAAACAGCAGTTCTGACTGAGAACCAACGGCATAACCCACACTTGCGAAGACGGTGTCGGGTGCGCTGGGGGCCATGGCCAATTCGATTTTACCGAAAAACTCCATTCCCGGATCCACTTTTACCCATGCCCCCCCGCCATCCAGCGAGCGGTAAATGCCCCGATCGGGGTGCTGGAGGTTGCCCGCAGCAGCGAGGACAAGGCCCGGCTGGCCGGGGTGCAGAACCAGATCAGTGACCATTTTTTTGTTGAGTACGAGGTACCAGTCGCCGCCGAGATTGGGGCTCATGTACACTCCTTCTGTGGTGGCAGCATACACTTTGTTGGGATCGTGGGGGTCGATGGCAATGTGATTGACCCCTCGCAGGCTGCCATATGCCCAATCAAGTGCCGTGCTCCAGGTGTCGCCGCCATCACTGCTCATCAGGATGCCGGTTCCGTAAATACCCCGGGTGCGCCACACGACCGTTCCTGTTCCTGCTGCCTGGTGATTGTAGACTTCACCTGTTCCAACAAAAATCAGGTTGGTGTCCTGAGGGTGAAACACGATGCACGAGGCTGCCAGCAAAGGAAAGCCCGTGGTGATGGACTCCCAGGCATTGGCTCCTTTTCCACCGGTGCGGGAGCGCCAAAGGCCCCCCCCGGCGCTGCCGGCCAGCAGGGTTTCCGGCTTGAGCGGATTTACTGCCACGCTCAGCATTCTTCCCCCCACGTTGTAGGGGCCCATGCTTTCCCACCCATAAGAGGTGCGGGTGGAAAACCGATTCTGCCGCAAAAGTTGATGCCAGGGGGCAGACAATGCCTCAGCAGGAAGCGAAGCATCGGGGTAAACCCGTCCATCGTGCCACCAGTTGAGGCTCATTGCCTGCACATCCGTCCCAAATCCCGGTTCTGTGATGGGGGGTACCTGTCCTAGGCACGTTCCCATCCACAACCCATAGCCAAACATCAGAAGCAAGGTCCAGCTTCGAAATCCTACTCTCACCAAAACCGTTCGGGGTAATCAATATTTGCAGCGAGTAATTCAACTTCCGTACCACCGCCCAGACCATCGGTAAAAACTGCGTGTTAGGTATGGGTCAATTTCTATCCAATGATATGGTTTGCTCAAAGGCTCAAAGAATAGCCTGCCAGGGCCTGGAAATCGCAAAAACTCCTTCCTGAGAAGAGCAAGCTTCGCAGGAAGGAGGATAAGTTGGCCGGGACAATGCGGGCCGGCTTAGGATAGATGCCGTGAAAAATCAGATGTCCACGTTGGCGTATTTGGCATTTCGCTCGATGAACTCCCGGCGCGGGGCCACGTCGTCGCCCATGAGGGTGGAGAAGAGGCGATCTGCTTCGGCGGCAGAATCGATCGATACCCGCTGAAGGGTGCGGGTGTCCATGTTCATGGTAGTATCCCACAACTGATCGGGGTTCATTTCACCCAGGCCCTTGTATCGCTGGATATGCACTTTGGACTCATCTCCGCCCGCGATTTCCTCGATAGCCGCCCGGCGGTCCTGTTCAGTCCATGCATAGCGCTCTTTCCGCCCTGCTTTCACGAGGTAGAGAGGAGGTGAGGCAATGAAAATGTGTCCGGCTTCAATGAGCGGAAGCATGAAGCGATAAAAAAGCGTGAGCAGCAGGGTGCGGATGTGGGAGCCGTCCACGTCGGCATCGGTCATGATGATGACCTTGTGATAGCGCAGCTTCACGAGGCTGAGCTCTTCATCCTGGCCGATACCAGTGACGCCAAGGGCGAGGATGATGTTTTTGATTTCCTCGTTGTCGTAGATTTTGGAGGGATGTGCTTTCTCTACGTTAAGGATTTTTCCGCGAAGTGGCAGAATGGCCTGAAACCGCCTGTCGCGGGCTTGCTTGGCCGAGCCACCGGCAGAGTCACCTTCTACCAGGAAGATCTCGCACTCGGAGGCAGTGCGGGAGGAGCAGTTGGCCAGCTTGCCGGGGAGGCCGCCACCAATGGCGCTGGATTTTTTCTGAACCGCTTCGCGGGCTTTTTTCGCAGCATTCCGGGCCTCCGCAGCGATGAGCACCTTCTGGATAATGTTGCGGGCAACTCCTGGGTTTTCTTCCAGGAAATAATTAAGCTCCCTGGACACGATCGACTCCACAATCCCGGACACTTCGTTGTTGCCGAGCTTGGTTTTGGTTTGCCCTTCAAACTGCGGTTCGGCCACCTTCACAGAAATGACACAGGTGAGGCCTTCCCGAAAATCGTCGCCGGATAGCGGAAATTTCACCTTTTTCAGGTAGCCTTCATTCTCGGCGTATGTTTTCAAGGTGCGGGTCAGCGCCTTTTTGAAACCTGAAACGTGGGTGCCCCCTTCGTGGGTGTTGATGTTGTTGACGTAGGAGTGAATGTTCTCGTTGTAAGACGAGTTGTACATGATAGCCACCTCCACAGGAACGACGTCTTCTTTGTCAGATCCCTGAATATGAATGGGTTGCTCGTGGAGCGGTTGGCGGTTGGCGTCGAGATAAAGGACGAACTCGGAGAGGCCGCCTTCGGAGTGATAGGTTTGCGCAAGGAAACTTTTGCCCTGGTTTTCAGGCTTTTTCCTGTCCTCTTCATTGAGAGGTTCGCGCTCGTCGGTGAGCGAAATGGTAATGCCCCGGTTCAGGAAGGCCAGTTCGCGGAGGCGTGAGGCGAGGGTTTCGAATTTGAATTCAGAAACCGTGAAGATGCTGGTATCGGGCCAGAAACGGGTTTCGGTTCCCCGGTCTTTGGTTTCGCCAGCAACGGAGACCGGCGCGAGGGCCACGCCTTTCTGGTAGGATTGACGGTAGACTTTTCCCTCGCGAAAAACCTGGACCTCGCAGTTGGTGGACAAGGCATTCACCACCGAAACCCCCACCCCGTGCAAGCCGCCGGATACTTTGTAGGTGTCTTTATCAAACTTACCGCCAGCCCCGAGGCGGGTCATCACGAGTTCGAGGGCAGAAAGCTGCTCTTTTTGGTGGATATCCACCGGAATGCCACGGCCATCGTCTCTAACAGAGATGGAATTATCGTGGTGAATGATCACATCAATCTTGTTGGCGTGGCCTGCCATGGCCTCATCGATGGAGTTATCCACCACTTCATAGACCAGATGGTGCAATCCCCGCTCTCCGATGTCTCCGATATACATGGAAGGGCGCTTCCTCACGTGCTCAATGCCTTCCAGAACCTGAATGTTGCTTGCGGAGTATTGCTGTGACGCCTGCTCTATTTCGCTCATTATCAGCTGATTGAAAAAAAATTACCAAAAAGATGAACCTTGCAAAGGTAGTAAAAAAACCGGAATTATTCAGCCTTTGGTCTTCCTTTTCAGGAGGGGATTTCGCCTTTTTTCACGCAGGATTTTTTGCACAGGGTACGGCCCGGACTGAGATCGTCACAAACATACATCTGGCTTCTTTCAGCCTGATACCGCCAACGATATGCGCCCCTGAGTTTTGGCATCGCTGTCAAAGATCAAATAGAAGCCGCTGGCCGGTCTCTCAAACGGAGCTCGTCCAAATTGTCCTCCCACAGGTCATAGCTTTACAAGGTACACCTCTGAAAATCAGGGAGTTGAGGACACGGAGCATAAAACGAAAAAGGAGTTGTGCCGAAAAAGACACAACTCCCAATCGCGCAATATTTTATGCAGCGGAAGATTTAGTCGATTTCGAAGCTCGACTTCCCAATGAGGTTATTGTCGGCAAACAGGGAGACGTAGTAAACGCCTTTTTCAAATTTGCCTTCATCTGCCAGGCCAAAAACCATGCATTCCTCCACCTCAGATCCGAAAAACCCAACTGTAGCGGAACAACTATAGGCCTTGTCTTGCCCTTGGAAAGGGAATCGACCACTATACCCATCGGTGAAGTTGGTGAGGGTGTTTCCAGCGGCATCTTCAATCACGGCATATACGCTTCTGTCGCCGCGGGTGGCAATCTGGTTTTCGAGGATAGTGAAACAGAGTTGCAGATCCTTCATCCGCCAGCGGGCGAGGGTCGTAAATTCTTTTTCCTTTTTGCCTTCTTTGTAACTAAAATAACGGAATGAACGCGCTTTCAGAGCTGAAGCTACGGTAACAGTTCTGTCCAGTTCCTCCCGCGTTTCCTGATTCCGGGTCTGAAGATCCCTATTTTCTGACATCAGGGAACCTTCCCTTACAATGAGGCTGTCTACTTGTCCGGCTAGTGCCTGATTTTCGGCCTTCAGGCTGGCGATGATGTCGTCATATTCAGCCAGAACGGCTTGCAGCTCCTGCACTTTGGACTCCAGCCGGCGGATTTCGCTGGTTTGAGTTTTGTTGGATCGCCGGGCATCAGCTAACATGCCCTGTACTTTTTCCAGTTCGCCCACCTTCTCCTGCAAAAGCTGCTCTTTGGTGGCGAGATCTATTTCCAGGTCATTGATCTGGTTGCGGAAGTCGGCCACGTTGGCTTCCAGTTGCTGGACTTCCGTGTTGAGGTTTTCGATCTGAATGTCTTTTTCTTCAGATTCTGATTTAACAGTGAAGTACTTGACGGCGAAGTAGCCGAGGGCAGACAATACGAGAATTCCCGCAATGACCAGAATCGCTCTGCTGGTGGCTTGGGAACCTTCAGACTTGGTAGCCATAGAATGGGATTGGATGGTTTTGATGAGACAAGGATCTAAAGTATGCGATGAAACGGAATTTACCAATGCCAGTTGGGTGTAATTCGTTGTTCCGTGGAAATTGCAAGAGAAAATGCAGCTCTGGAATTGGCTGGGAGCATGATCAGGAATGCTGGTGAGAAGGGAAAAGCAGGGCAAGCTCCCCAGGTTGATCCCACCTTCTCAGGAGATCCAGTGCTTCTTTCTGTGCTGCGCGGGCTGCCTCAGCCAGCTTCCAGGCAGCGCGGTCGCGGGGCTCTACCCGGTTGGACAATCCTCGTAATTCGACAAACGGGGCTCCCTGGTGAAGCATAGCAAAGAAAAACGCCCCCCCTTCCATGCTTTCAACCTCTGCCTGGCAGCGTGAGCGAACCTCTTCAATCGTTTCTGCCAGGCCGTGAACCTTGTTTACCGTTTGGCCGCGAGCGGCTGGCAACTGAGTTTGGGGAGGAAAAGGATTCGGTAAGGATTCAAAAAAAATGGTACCCGGCAGTTGCATGAGTGGGAAACCAAGGTTTCGCAAAGATAAAAAGCCATCAGGCGATTCTGCCCCCAGCTCTGAAAAGACCTCTTCGCGCACCTCCACCACCGAACCAAGCGCCCAGTCATTTCTCAAAGTGCCTGCAATACCTACCTGGATGGCAGCCTCTACCCGGTGATAGGCGAGAAAGGTGGCCAGGTTCCAGGCTGCCGACACCATGCTTACCCCTGTGATGAGCCAGTAGGGCTCCAGGTGCTGGCAGGGCTGCTTTTCGACCATGCTGCGCAGCCAGGAAAGCTCCATTTCTGTGGCCGAAACAATTAACACTCTTGGCTTGATCATTCTTTTACCCAAATCACCTGACAACGCCGACGCTCTTCGAGGTAGTCCAGTTGCTCGGGTACCGTTTGAAACCTAAGGGTGTCTCCTGTCTCTGTAACAACCTGGCAACCAATACATGAGCTGAAGGGGTTCACCGTTTCATAAACCCATTGCTTGTCCCAGTAACACCGCAGGAGCTCAGAGCCTCGCGGAAAGGCCTGGCTGGTATCAGCGAAGGAAGTGAACCCATCGAGCCAGACAGGTTCCACAGGATCGGGGATGCAAGAAAGCAGTGCAAGCAACAGCCCGATCATCGCAAATGGTTTCATAGGACAAAAGTAGGGAAAATCCGCTGTACTGAGTGCTGCTGGCCAGCCTGATTTGGGAGCAACAGCTTGCTGGATTAATCAAAAAGATCCCTGACCTTCCAGCCAGGGATCTTAATAATACACAAACAAATGAATTGTGTTGAATTATTTGACGACCGGAATCATGCTCAGGAGCTTAATGTCGGTCAGATCGCTGTAGTCATACTGATAAAATCCATCCTCTCCGATGGTTAGGAGCACGTTGCCAAGGGGGATGACGTCAAATGCGTGGATATCGGGGAAGGCTGCCAGGGGATTTGCGGTGATGGCACTCACATCGGTGGCATCATAGATCTTCAGGCCTTCTTCGCCGTCGCAGATGAAAAGCGTTTCGCCACTGATTCCCAGCCCGTGTGGATTGAAGAAGTCGTAGGTGTGGAGCAACGCAGGACTGGTAAGGCTTTGAAGGTCAAACACAAGGAGCTGGTTCACAGTCCCACCGCAGTCGTTGCCGTCGCGGAGGGTGACATAGGCAAATTCTTCATCAGCCACTACGGGGTCGCAGCTTTGAACGTGCTGGACGCTGGAAAGCCATTGAGGCGCAGTGGGGTTGGTGGCGGAGTAGATGTGCAACCCAGTCATGGAGCCGAGGAACAGGGTGTTTCCTCTTGGGAAGATGGTTTCAATGTCCCAGCCAACAGAGAGGCGATTGGCCTCCACCGGATCGGTGAGGTTGGCGAGGCTAAAGATGATCATGTCGGAATAGGTGACAGAATAGAGGTAATCACCCAGAATCGTGAAGCGGGCCATGGAGCCGCCTGTTCCGGAGGTGCTGGCCATTTCAGTGCTTCCACCGCTAAACTGGCTGTTGGAAGATGCCTGTGGCGCAGAAGTGAGCATCAGGTCGTTTTGAGAAAATACGTTCCTGCTCATAACAGGCACGTTGAAGCCATCGGCACAGTTGACTTCCTCAGAGATCTCGGTTTCGATCCAATCAACTGCAATCCCTGAATCCGGGTTAGCCCAAAGTCCTTGGTGCCACACGCCATAGGGAAACACATTTTCTTCCCGGCCCACTTCTGCTGCCTGTGTAGGGTTGGAAATATCGATGGCCACGAGATCAAGGTAGGAATCGGCGTACAGAATATTTCCTTTGGCGGCGATGTCATGGTTGCCGGGAACCTCAATGAATGCGAGGAATTGCGGCTGGGCGGGGTTGGTATTGTCGATGACGTGAATGCCCTTATTGATTTCAGAGATGAAGATGAAGCCATCTTTAAAATACATTTTTCCGGGCTGATGCAGCTCCTGGGCCGGGGCAACCTTCACTGCCTGGCGAATTTCATCGAGGCCCTGGTAAACCGGGGCGTAGCTGTAGTAGGTGAGAATCTGCTCACATTTGTCGGAGAAGCAGCCGCTGAGGGATATTGCAAGGATACCCGTCAAAGCAAAGAGAGAAACGATTCGTTTCATGACCAAAGTGGTTAATTTTTCTTCAAAACGGGTGTGCTTTCCAGAACGCTGCATGGGTTATCGAGAATTGTTCCTCTCTCTTTTTTCTCATTGACGATCAACCGGTTGCCTTTGAAAACGCGGGTGAAGTCAGCCCAGATCTTCTGCCTTCCATTTCGCACCGGGGTCCCGGTCAAGCATTGCTTTCCAGGCCTGGGCTTGTTGCGGGCTGATGCCCGTCAGTTCCGTGACAAGGGAAAGCTCGAGACCGGCTTCCAGCCCGCGGCGAAAAACTTCGAAGGCTTTTTCAAGAGAACCTTCGGTTTTGCCTTTCATTTTACCAACTGCCATACCCTGCTCAATTCCCTGCTCAATTCCTTTCCCAAGTCCCTCCCTGATTCCTTCCTGTCTGCCTTTTTTGATAGCATCAGCCTCCACATCCTGGAACATCAATTCGTAAATGCTCACGAATTTTTCCTGCTTGGACTGGTTCAGCTTTTTGATTGCGCTCATGAAATTGTTCTTGTTGGTTACACCCGCCCTTAAATATAGCAAAACCTGCCGATACAGGTACTTCACTGTCTCATTTGATGCTGATTTTTCAGGGTCCATGCCCTCCAGAATCAGATCCAATTTTTTTACAACGCTTTCCTCCCGGCTCAGTTTCATGGACAGGGTAAGGCTTCGAAGAAGGTCTCCTTTTTGCAGGAGATCTTCTTCGCTGTAGTTGTTGAGATCGGAGAGAATAAAGCGAACCCGGGGCAAAAGGCCCCGAACGAGATCGTTAAGCCCGTCAAAGTCGCCCTCTATTTCCCGCTCCTTCCATTTTTTGGGCCCGTGATAAATTACGACGAGCAGCACCGGGCGAAACTTTTTCTGAAAACCAGGCTCCAGGGTTTGGGAATAATAAGCATTCGCCTGATAGCGAAGCAATTGTAGCCACAAAAATCGAGGTGGATAACTCTTGTGCTCAAACAGGAGGGTAAACTCCCATTCTTTTTTTGAGGAGCCGCATCGATACACCACATCTGCCAAATGCTCCTTCATGTCTTCGTCCAGAAAACTCTCCTTTTGCAGATGAAGCGTGGAGGGGTCTAAGCTTTGGCTCAGTTCTTTAGGCAAAAAATACTCTATGTATTCCTGCGCTACTGCCGGCACGGAGAAAGTGGCGCGGAAAAAGCGGTCATGCCGCCGCGAATCAGACTTACTCATTGAACAAACATACAACAAAAATAAATATTTACCAAAATTAATAGCTTATTGCCAATATTTTTTGGAAAATATTTCCCTCCGGTTCCTGCATAAACCCGGCATTGCCATGACCAGCAGGAAGGCCATGCCTGGAATTTTTCCTATCTTCCAACCCATAAAGAAACCACTATCAACTCCTCGCCCATGTCCAACCGCCGAGACTTTCTCAAAAAAAGCGCCCTCGCCGCCGCAGGCTTCACAATCGTCCCGCGCCATGTGCTGGGCCGCGGCTACCTGGCTCCTTCCGACAAACTCAACCTCGCCTCCATCGGTGCCGGTGGTAAAGGTGCCTCCGACATCCGCAACGCCTGGAACGACGACAAGGAAAATGTGGTGGCCCTGTGCGACATCGACAGCACCCGCGCTGGCGATTCCATCCGCAAATGGCCCCGGGCCAAGCTCTACCACGACTACCGCAGGATGTTTGAGGAAATGAAAGACGGCATTGATGCTGTCACAATTTCTGCCCCCGACCACATCCACGGGGTCGCCGCAATGGCTGCCATGCAACTGGGCATTCATGTGTATGTCCAAAAACCGCTTACCCACAACATTTCTGAAACCCGCAAGCTCACCGAGGCCGCCCGCGAATACAAAATCGTTTCTCAAATGGGCAACCAGGGTGCCTCGCTCCCTGAGCAGGTTCAAATGATGGAATGGTTTTCTAAGGGCCTCATCGGAACAGTGAACACCATCTATGCCTGGACCGACCGCCCTGTGTGGCCGCAGGGAATTCCAGTTCCCAAAGGCAAAGAGCGCCCTTCTCACATCAGCAACGAGCAGTGGGATTGCTTCATCGGCCCCGCCGAGTACGTCGATTATGACCCGCTTTACCACCCCTTCAAATGGCGGGGCTGGTGGAACTTCGGCACCGGCGCTCTCGGCGACATGGGCTGCCACATGTTCGACCCCGCTTTCCGCGTGCTGGGCCTCGGCTATCCTACCGAAGTTGAGTGCAGCGTGGGGCAAATTTTCCTCCAGGACTGGGTGCCAGAATTCATTCCACAAGGCTGCCCGCCCTCCTCAAGTGTTCAGCTAAGGTTCCCTGCTTCCGAGAAAAACCCTGTGCCTGTGACCATGTTCTGGAGCGATGGCGGCATTCGCCCCTTCCACCCCGACCTCATTCCACCGGAAGTGGGCCTGGGTACTGAAGACAGCGCCAATGGCGTGATGCTCATCGGAACCAAAGGAATCATCACCTGCGGCGTGTATGGAGCCACGCCGAAGCTCTATCTGCCCGGCGAGGAAGTGCAAACCATGCCCAAGGAGTACGATTCCGCTTTTGACGGAGGCCGCAAGTACAGCAAACTGCCCGAGCACGGCCACCAGGTGTACTGGACCGATGCCATCAAGGCAGGCTTTGGCAGCGCCGAGCACAAGGCCCTCACCTCCAGCTTCGACTACTCAGGCCCGCTCACCGAGGCCGTGCTGATGGGCAACCTCGCCATTCGCAGCTACCAGACCTTCGCCAAGACAACGGGCAACCGCCGGGAATTCTATGGCCGACGCAAGTTGCTCTGGGATGGAAAGGCAATGAAAATCACCAATTTCGACGACGCCAATGAGTTTGTTGGCAGGGAATACAGGAAAGGCTGGGAAATGCCGTAGGCAAAGATGACAGTGATGAAAGAGGGGAGTTGCAAAGGGAGTTGAGGGGCTGCTGCCAGCATTGTGAAACCAGGGCTGTATCCGCCGAAAGGGGATGCAGCCCCTCTTTTTTTACAAGAACAAAATCAAGTATATTCGCTACTCATCATTTTCCAAACGATCGAATGAAACTACTCTACTGGTCCATCACGGTTGCCATGGCAGGCTTCCTGTTTGGCTTTGACACGGTTGTCATCTCCGGTGCCGAGCAGGCGCTGCAACAACTTTGGAGCGGAAACACCCTTTGGGGCGACAATGATCTTTTTCACGGCCTCGTGGTGATGTCGTCGGCACTGTGGGGAACCGTGGTGGGAGCCTTGTTTGGAAGCATCCCAACCAACAAGCTGGGCAGAAAAAAGACCCTGATCTGGATCGGGATCTTCTACCTGGTCTCTGCGGTGGGGTCGGCCCTGGTAAGCGAGCCATGGGCGTTTGCCTTTTTCCGCTTCCTGGGCGGACTGGGAGTTGGCGCTTCCACAATTGCTGCACCAGCCTACGTGTCGGAGATTGCCCCGGCATCCAAGCGGGGGCGACTTGTGGCCTTGTACCAGTTCAACATCGTGCTGGGGATCCTCGTGGCCTTTTTGTCAAATTTCCTGCTCAAAGACGTTGGCGAACAGGCCTGGCGATGGATGATCGGGGTGGAAGCCGTTCCCGCTTTGATTTATACCCTGATGGTGTTTACTGTTCCCAAAAGCCCCCGCTGGTTGCTGATCAGAAAAAAGGACCGCGCTGCCGCAGCAGCCACCCTCAGAATCATTGACCCTTCGGCGAATGCTGAGGAGGAAATTGAGCGGATCCTGGCCGAGCACCGCGCCACCCAGGGAAAAAAGGAATCCATTTTCACCAACGCCTTCCGCTTCCCGCTCATGCTTGCCTTTCTGGTCGCCTTTTTCAACCAGCTTTCTGGTATCAACGCCTTTCTCTACTATGCCCCCCGCATCTTCGAAATGGCTGGCATGGAAAAAAGCGGTGCCCTGCTCAGCAGCATCGGCATTGGTGCCACCAACCTCATTTTTACCCTGATCGGGGTGTCTCTGATCGATCGGTTTGGGCGAAAGCAACTCATGTACATCGGATCGGTGGGGTATATTCTCTCACTGAGCATGGTAGCAGTGGCCTTTTTGCTGCAATGGAAGGGAATGGCTGTTCCCGGCTTTTTGTTCCTGTTTATCGCAGCCCATGCCATCGGGCAGGGGACTGTGATCTGGGTATTCATTGCCGAAATTTTTCCCAACCACCTCCGCGCCGACGGGCAGGCCTTCGGCAGTTCGGTTCACTGGGTGCTGGCTGCGGCCATTCCGGCCCTCATCCCCAAGCTGTTCAGCTCGGTTGGAGCAGCACCTGTGTTTGCTTTTTTCGCTTTCATGATGGTGCTCCAGCTCGTGTTTGTGTGGAAAATCATGCCCGAAACCAAAGGCCGCACCCTGGAAGAACTGGGCCTGAGCATGTCAAAGCGTTGAACTTCGGAAGCTGTTTCCGGTTCATCCTCTCAACCTCTTTCATCTGTTTCCCATGAACATCTTCCTGGTTCTCCTCCTCCTGGTCACCAGCCTGCTCGCCTGTGAGTCGCCACAGCCGCAGGCAGGCAGCACAGCACCTGCCCGGTACAGCGAGCCGCACCGGCCCCAGTTTCATTTTTCGCCCGACTCCATGTGGATGAACGACCCCAACGGCATGGTCTTTTTCGACGGCGAATACCACCTCTTTTACCAGTTCTACCCCGACTCGACCGTTTGGGGGCCTATGCACTGGGGCCACGCTGTCTCGAGAGACATGGTTCGCTGGGAGCATTTGCCCATTGCCCTTTACCCCGACTCCCTGGGCTATATTTTTTCAGGCAGTGCTGTGATTGATCATCGCAACACGAGCGGCTTCGGCGATGGCAGCACCCCGCCCATGGTGGCCATTTTTACCCAGCATGACATAGCAGGGGAACAGGCAGGCCAAACGGATTATCAGACCCAATCCATTGCCTACAGCCTCGATAAAGGCCGCACCTGGACCAAATACGCCGCCAACCCGGTGATCCCGAATCCCGGCATCAAGGATTTTCGCGATCCCAAGGTCATCTGGCACGACGCCACAGGGCGCTGGGTGATGGTGCTGGCAGCCTATGACAAGGCCATGTTTTACACATCGCCCGATCTCAAAACCTGGGCCTATGCCTCCGAATTTGGGATCGAAGGAGACAAGCGTTTGTGGGAATGCCCCGACCTGTTCCCCATGCGGGCGGCAGGTTCCGACACCATCGCCTGGATTCTGATCACGAGCATACAGCAGCAGGGGCCCAACGGCGGCACTGCCACGAGCTATTTTGTGGGTGATTTTGATGGAAATACCTTCACCGCCAACCCCTCAGAGCAGCGCTGGCTGGACCATGGGAAGGACAACTATGCCATGGTAACATGGTCGAATGTGCCGGATGGCCGCACCCTGGCCCTTGGCTGGATGAGCAACTGGCAATATGCCCAGGTGGTTCCCACCATGCGCTGGCGAAGCGCCATGACCCTGCCCCGGCACCTGCAACTGTCTGGAACTTCTGGTGGGCCGATTCTGCGCTCAGCACCTGCCCGGGAGGTGGAAAACTTGCGCGGCCACACCCTGCCTCTGGCTGCAGGCGAAGTGGAGAACGGCATGATGAACCTGGCCGAACTCGCTTCTCCTCTGATGGAAATACAATTTCAGTTTTCGCCGGAGCAGAGCAGTGCCCGCCGCTTTGGACTGATCTGGACAAACGACGAGGGCGACAGCCTTCGGCTTGGCTTCGACAGGGAGCGGAATGGTTGGTTTGTGGACCGAAGCCAGGCCGGCGCCAGCGATTTTTCAAAAGAATTTGCGGGGATCCACCTTGGACCCGAGCTGGACTCAGCGAAGCTGGACCTGCGGATTTTCCTGGACTGGTCTTCCCTGGAGGCTTTCTGCGAAGCGGGCGACGTGAGCTTCACCGAGATTTTTTTTCCGAATGAGCCCATGAAGCACCTGGCGGTGTTTGCAGAGGGTGGCAAAGCCGTGTGGGGGCCTGGCAGCAGGTGGGAACTCAAGCGGATTTGGTAACGCCCTGGCGATCAGGAGGTTTGTCAGGCTAATGATTCCCTCAGGCGAATGAGCAGGGCTTTCGGGGGGTTAGTTGGCTAAGGCAGCAGCCTCGGGAAGGAGGTCTAAGGCTTTCAGGAACTGGTTATCGCTTTCGAGCAGAACAGGGTAGAAAGCGTCGTCGCTGTTAAACAAATGCCGCCCAATAAAAGCCTTGATCCTGTTGTCGATGAAGCGTTTGGAAGTGCGGTAATCGCTGGCAGCCCACGGCACTCCCTGCTCCTCTGCAAAGCGCACGAATGCCTGAATCAGGCTGGCGTCAGGCCGGAAGGATTGAACAAATGCCTGGGGCGTTGGGTAGGTCGCCATCAGGCCGGGGTGCTTGTCAACGTAGTCGAAGGAAAAGAGGCGAAAAACGTCCTTTACCCGCAAATCGGTGTAATAGGGGCTGTTGCCAGTGGTATCAAGCGGAACAAACACATCGGGATAAATCCCGCCGCCGCCATACACCGCCCGACCTGCATCTGTGCGAAAGGTAAGGGAATCGGGATGCTCCACCTTCGATTCATCAAACAGCTCTCCCGTTTCAAAGCGATGCAAAATCTCATCCTCATAGGCTTCGTCTCCCTGGTCGTAGGGCTTTTGAATACATCGGCCAGAGGGGGTGTAGTATTTGGAAATGACGAGGCGCATAGCGGAGTTGTCGCCAAACTTTTTCGGCACCTGAACGAGGCCTTTTCCAAAGCTGCGAACCCCCACAATGAGGCCCCGGTCGTGATCCTGAACTGCGCCTGCCACGATTTCGCTGGCGGAGGCAGAGTTGTAGTCGATGAGGATGAGGAGGGCACCCCGCTCAAAAGCGCCGATGGCGGAGGTGGCAAAATATTCCTGCTTGCTGGCTGAGGTTCTGCCCACTGTGGAAACGATCAACTGGCCGGAAGGCAGGAACTCGTCAGCAATTTTGTTGGACATGTTCATATAGCCGCCGGGATTGCCGCGCAGGTCGAGGACGAGATTTTCCATTCCCTGTTCTTTCAGCGTAAGCAGGGCGCTGCGAAATTCCTGGTAGGTGCTTTCGGCAAAACGGGCCACCTTGATATAGCCTGTTTTATCGCTTACCATGAAAGAATAATCGATGCTATGAATCGGAATGCGGTCGCGAACCACCCGAAATTCGATCAGCTCGGGGTGGCCCCTTCGCAGCACAGACAGCACCACTTCGCTACCCTTGGGGCCTTTGAGCCGCCGGAGCACGTCTTCGTTCGTGAGGCCAATTCCCGCTACATTTTCGCCATCCACAGCCACAATTCGGTCGCCCGACTGAATACCCAGCTCCATGCTGGGCCCGCCCGGGATAGGCATTTCTACATAAATGGTATCGCGAACCAGATTGAACTGCACGCCGATGCCGTCGAAGCCGCCCTCGAGTTGTTCTTCCATAACCTCCATCTCTGAAGCCGGAATGTAGAAAGAATGCGGATCGAGGCCGCCCAACATGCCCTGAAGTGCATCTTCGATGAGCTTGTTGCGGTCTGGCTCCTCCACATAGTTCTCCTCAATAAATTCGAAGGCCTCTTCCAGCTTGGCCACATCGCCGCGAAGCGGCAGCCCAACCCCAGACCCACCCCCGCCCCGCAGGTTTACCCCGACAACAAGGCCCAGCAGGATGCAGGAAAGGCCCACCAGCAGATAGCGCAGCAGTTGATTCATGGGGTGAAATTAGCTGGGAAGCACGGGATTGCCAACGGCCTCGCGGGGCGAATCGACAAGAAGTCGAAAAGAAATCGCCGACAGGAAGGATTTTGCCCTTCTCCGATTCGAAATCCCGGCAAGCTCTTTGCTTTTTGTTTTCCGATGAACACCAGGTCTTCCATGCACAATGTCTCTGTTCTCAGCCTGAGGGCGCTGTTTTTTTGTCTTCCCCTGATCCTGGCAGCCTGCCAGCCCTACCTGCTTCGGCCCGGGCGGGCAGGACAGATCCGGGTTGGCAAAGATTTTATGCGCCTCCAGTCGGCAGGCTGGCAGAAGCAGCCGGGCCGGGATACCCTCTTCAACGAAGGCGGCTACCGCTGGCGGGGCCTTGTCTGGGAGCTTGATAGCGGGTTGGTCCTGGTAGAGGAGGATTTTATGGGGTTGGGGCGAATCAACAGAATCCGTGTGGAAACGCCTTTATTCCAGACCCGGGGCGGCATTCGGGTGGGGCAACCCGTTGGACAGATGATGACCCAGCCAGGGCCCTGGACCTGCGTGGAACTGCACGGATACAACCGCCTCGATTTCAGTTCGCCTGCTTTCCCCGGACTTCATTTTTTGGTGCCGTGGTCTGGAGAAACACCTGAGCCGGGCAGTACTCCATGCGATATTGACCTCAATTTGCCCATCGTTTCCATCGTGCTGATGTAAGAAATGTTTCCTCCATGGTTGCACTTCGCTGCTGTTTGCTGCTTTTGCTCTGCCTTTCCGCCGCCCTCACCCAAGCCCAGCCGCTCAGAATTGGCCTTGGGCTGCAGGGTGTGGCTTATCTGGGCGACCTTACCGAGCCCGGCACGCTGCCGAAGCGGGTCAATACCGGGTTTGGGCTGAGCCTCGAAAAGGTCCTGCCCCGCCCCATTGGCTTCTCCTTTCACGCCGGGGCCGGTTCCTTTACCGAGCAGTGGGATGAGCCCGGCAATGCTCCGGGCACGCGCTTCGTGCAAACTACCTTCGGGTGGGGCGAATTCCGGGCGCATTACCGACCCTGGCCCGAGGCATCCCTCCAGCCCTTTGTGTCGGCCGGTGCCGGGCTGCTGGCTTTTCAGCCAAAAAACATCGACGGGTTTGTCTATAACGACACCGCCTTCAACGGGCTGGTGCCCCAGCTCCCCATGGTGATCGGCGGCAGATTTCAGGTGACCCCCCTGATAGGTTTGGAGCTAAGCTACATTTGGCGATTCACCCCAACCGACTTTCTTGACAACATTGGACCAGGAGGCCCAAGATCCGGGTTTGATGCGCTCCATACCTTGTCGCTGGCCGTTCAGGTGAACCTGGCCCCGCCGGAGGAGGTGGCAGAGCATGTACCTGCTCCCCTTCCGGCCGAACCCGCCCAGCCCATTTCCAGCGAGGAAGCGACCATTCAGGGAGATGAAACGTTATACAATCGGCCCGCAGCCCTCCAGTCGATGGAAGAAGGCATTTTTCTCTACTACGAGGCCAAGGCCGGAGACACCTTCGAAGGCCTGGCTAAACGATTCCGGGTGCCGCCAGATCTTCTCCGCGAATTGAACTACTTCCCGGGAGAACAGCTGACCAAGGGCGCTTACCTTCGCATTCCCCACGTTCCCGCTCCATGAAACCGTGACCGATGATCCCACCTAGTACCTACCCCGTTTCGCTTTTGTTGTTCCTGATGGTGTCTGTCTGGAGCCAGTCTCTCCTGGGCCAGGACGGTCCGCCGCCGCTCAGGATCGGGCTGGGTTTAACAGGGACGGCCTACCGGGGCGACCTCACCACAGAGCCAAATTCGCTATGGCGGGCAGAACCGGGCGGAAATTTATCGGTGGACATTCACACCCAACGTCCGTTGCGGCTGCAGTTTCAGCTGGGATTCGGCGGCTTTTCTGAGCAGGCGGATGCCCCGCTGCCGCTGGCTCCGGAGGGGATAGTACCCAACCGGTTTGTGCGGACTTCCTTTTTCTACACCGATGTCCGGCTCCAGTATCGCTTTTTGCGGCAGGCCCGGATCCAGCCCTATGTTGCGGCGGGCGCGGGCCTGTTTTCGTTTCAGCCCCGGGACGCGCAGGGGAATTTTCTGGGGGAAAACTTTTTTTCCCGTCTGCCGGAGGAATCCTACCTGACTTTGCTGGCCTCGGTGCCGGTGTCGGCGGGGGCGGAGTGGCATTTCAGCCAATGGGGCGGACTGGGCCTGGAATACACCTACCGGATGACCGGCAGCGATTACCTCGACAACATTGGCCTGCTGGGCGAAGCCCCGGGCAACGACCGCCTGCACAGCCTTCAGGTAAAGCTGTTGCTGGTGGTGGGGCGTGAGCCTGCTGCACCTTCCGTGATGCCGCAGCCCGTGGAAATTCCTGCGGAGATTGTGGAAGAAGCGCCTGCGCCGGTTTATTACCGGTACCGGGATGGGCAGGTGAGGGAGAGGTAGGGGGTGAGCTCGCAACTTTCCACATACTTGCTGACGATTTGATCAAAAGTGCTATCAGGCATCGAATCAATTTGACGCAGCGTAGCCGCAAGGAATTGCGCCATAGCAAACTGGAAGCCTCCTTTGGAAATATTCTTTTTCCTGATTTGCCCCGCGAAGTCATACAGTCCCCCAAACAAGTATCCATGTATCTGCTGCAGCCCTTTGGTGGTTCCAACCTCAATGCTGTCGATAAAGGTGCTGTCAAACAACGCGTAGGCCTTTGTTTTGCTCTTCCCGTCTATGCTGTCTTCACTGTAGGTAAACCATTCAATAAACCGGTTGGCCTTTTTGGAGGGAAACTCTTTTCCTAGGGCAATGATTCCGTTATAGTCGAGCACATCTGCCAACCACCGCTTTCCGTCGGGTGCCAGGATTTTCAACTGGGTAGTGGCACTACCCAGTTGACTGCCTTCCTTTTTCAGTTTGGCTTTCAGGTATTTCCAATAGTTACGCGTTTTGGCATAGTCTGTATGGCCGGTGAGCACAGCCACAATATCCAGCACAGAAAACACCCACCTGGCATTGGGTTCGTCCCAGAGAGCGCGCACCTCCCGGTCATCAAAAAAACGGATGGATATTTTCTGCGGTTCCTTCATGCAATTTCTCCTTCATCTTCCCCTGATCAACCCCTCACCCTATCGCCGCAACGAGCTCATCCACCAGTTTCATTCTTCGCTCCGGATACGGATTCAGCATTTTGATGGCCAGTTCCCAGAGGGCGTGCTCCCTCGGCGATTGTGGTGCGTCGGAAAAAACGACGATCACGATTCTGTGCAGGCAACTGCCGATGGCTGTCAGTTGGATGAGGCTTTCGTCGATGGAAATGGCCAGAATGGCTTTTTCAAAGGCGAGCCGCAGCTCCGGATTGTTGTGTGTTCTGGCGATGTTGGCATAGCCCGCACCCAGCAGGGGCAGCGCCAGGGCTTCGATCTGCCGTGCCCGGGCTTCGGCAAATACTTTGCCCAGCACAATCGGAATCCCCTGCACCGGCGTGTTGATGTAGCGGCCTTTTTGCGACTCGTCTTCGCTCAGGTCCCGGGTGGTAACAGCAAAAAGAAGCCCTTCCAAATGATGATCATTCTCCGGCAGACGCACAAAATGGGAAGTGCCCAGCCCGGCATCTTTCGGCCTGTCACTGATTTTCCACACCGCATTCACCTCGTCGAGGATGGAGCGGCCATTGGTTTTCAGGTTCCAGAGCGCACCCATCACGCCATTCGGGCTGCTTTGGTAGAGGTCGAAATCCTGATTAGACCCCACCACGATGCTCATGTGCCGGATGTCGGAGATGTTGCCGAACACCAGATGGAGATAGGATTGGGAGGAATCGATGAAATAGGGATCGACCATTTCGCGGAAATGCCCGGTAAACTCCGGATATGGCCACTTGCTGATTGCGGGCTTTTCAGGCTGCGCCGGAGCTGCGGGCTGGCTCACCTGTTCCCTGGCCCTGAAGGCGAGGTCCACGAGCACCTTGCGGATTTTGTTCTTCTCGACATTTTTCTCCTCCTCTTTGATGAGCCCCATGCTCTGGTTCTGGCTCAGCTCGGCGAGGCGCGATTTCAGGATCAGGAGGGTGCTGAATGAATCCTCTTCATGACCCAGCACCGCGAGGAGCGAGTCTGATGCTTTCTCCAGCCTGTCGTGGCTGATGTGATCGAGTATTTCCTCCATGATCTGCCTGGTCCTGATAATGGTTCGATGACTGTATGCCGGCCATTCAGTCCTGAATCAAAGTCCAATATACAGCAACATTTTGCCTGACGGGAAGCAGTGATCCCCGGAAAAGAACTAAATGCCTGACGATAAAGATATGATCCGAAAAAACGGCCTCGATTCGTCCCCATTTGCTACAAAGTGATGCGCCCTTTCAGCTCATCCAGTTCTTTTGCGGGCAGCCTTGGGTTACATTTTTCCAGCTTCTCCACCATGTCAAGCAAGGAAGAAGGTGCAACGGCTCCTCCTTCCCTGATCTGATCGAAAGCCCAAGTGCTTCCGTGCACCTCCAGCGTTCGCCTGATAGCCTCCGAGCGTAAATCCTTGTCACCGGTGATCAGTACACATTTCAGTTGAATCGCTTTGAGAAGAATAGATTTATCGGTGATACGCTTCAGGTTCACCTGGGTCGGGAGTTGCATAGCGTCGTACAACTCTTGATTTGTCAGTTCAAGCACCCGAAGTTTCCCTGCATGAACCTCTGATTCCACCACAAGCAGCTGATCAGGCTTCCTGATTTCAGCGAGCACTAAATCCGTGGTACAAACTTCATAGTTCAGATCAAGAAATGCAGAAAGCGCACCAGAATCGCATAGGTCGATCAAGACGTTTGTGTTGGCAATGAGTAACCTGAAGTTCATGCAGGCTGCAGGATTTTTTCTCTGATCTCCCCCATAGTAAGGTTGGTGAGCCGGGCTGCTTCGGCGAGGCTGATGCGCTCTTCGGCAAGGGCGCGATACCACATCAGTTCAAACCGGTTGGCCTGCTCTGCTGCAGGATAAGTTCCGGGCTCGTCCTGGTAGTAGCCCCGGGCCCGATATTGCCGGTGGTAGCGGGTGTAAACGTGCTCCGAGATCAATCCTGCCTGCCTGGCCCGGGCAAAAATAGCTGCAATTGAAATCCCCCATTCAGATTTAACAAGCTGTAGTTCAGGCAAATAGAAATTTGTCCGGTGCATTTTCAGGATCTCCTTTGCCTGTGAAGCTGGTAGCAAAACTGCACCAGCGAAGATATGACAATAATTTTCCCGCTCTTTTTCGGGCAAATCATCCGGAAATACCAGCAAGTGGTGGGCAAGTTCGTGAAGGGCGGTAAAGCGCCGTCGGCACACCTCAAACGCCATATTTACCACAATGACCCGGTGCTGTCCTGCATTTGCCTTAAGCCCATCGAATGCAAGCGGAGCCTCAATACCGATCACTTTATAGCCATGATCTTCCAGCATTCGCATCACGCCGGGAATCGGATCCTGTCCGAGGTTCCAGTCGCGGCGTAATGCCTCAGCAGCCATTTCGGCATCTTCAGAGTTGCGTACCAGCCCGTCGAACGAAAAGTGACGGGGAAGCTTTTCCTCTCCGAGCAGGTGTTCCAGCTCCAGATACCGGCCCAGGATTTCAGTGCATTTTTCAATAACCGATGCTTGCTCCGATTGGGTGACGCGAGTCCGCTTGCGAAATTCAATCTCAGACAAGCCTGGAAAAGGCGCAGGTTCAGAGAAGAAAAAATCTACAGGCACATTCAGCACATGTGCGATGGCAATCAGGTTCTTGCTGTTAGGCAGTGCGGTCCCCTGCTCGTACTTGTGCAGTGCCTGCCGGGTAAGGGTTCCTTCCAGCGCATCAGCCAGCTTCTGGAGGGATAGCCCTGCCATGGTTCGTGCTGCGACCAGGCGTTTTCCAAAGAGTAGAGACATAGATCGTTGACATTCAAAAAATAAACAGGAAATTTGTCAACTAACATACGAAGAAGAAAAGGAACCTGCTTTAACTATTTTTTCATCCATTTTCCTGCTCACTTATTTCCCGAAATAAACATTCAGTTCAGGAATACACACCCATACTTTTTCAATATGCCCAAATCTGTTACTTCGAAAAAGTAAATGGATGAAATTTGACTCACCTGTTTGGAAGGTTTCATTTTTTTTTCACCTTGTTGCCAGCTTATCCCCGGCGGCTGTTCAAAAGCCGGGACACCCTTATCTTCCTTACATCATGACCAACTTCAAGTGGCTTCCTGCCCTTCTGGGCCTCTTTTTGTTTGCCTGCCAACCCGGCATGAACCTGGATTCTCAAGCTGTGGCAGAGCCAACCCCCGACTTTCAGGAAGAACTGGCGCTCCTCTCCGACATTCCAGCCTTCACCAGCAACTCTTCGCTCGCCGGACTTCCTCTGCCAGATCATTCGCGAATCACCCTCTCAGCGGACAAACAAAGTATCACCTTTGACTTTCCGGAGGGGGTTTACTTTGTGCAGGAAGATGCCGAAGGAAAACCCAGCCTTCACACCACCATTACTTATACCTGCAACTGCTCCGCAAGTGAAGGGGGCTGCACCGTGATTCATGCCGGGGGCGACTTTGGCTGCCTGCACGGGAGTTGCCAGGGAAGTTGCACAGGAACCTACAGCGACGACGGCGGCAACCCGCAAAAAGACGCGCTTACAGGCAGCTTCCTCGATCTCAACAAGGGAGTTTCCTTTCTTCGCAGCAACGAGGCAGTTGGGGCCCTGTTTGCTTTTCGCCCCTTCATGCTGGCCTTGCCCGAGGCTGCCGAAGGCCGCACCATGCTTTCCCTGCATCAGGTGGCCGCGCTGACCCAGGGCCATGCCGGTCCCTCCCGGGTGGTGGGGATTAATTTCTATGGAACCCTCGCGGGCATCAGCCTGCCAGAATCCTACCTGGCTACGCTGCCTCATGCAGAACTGCTGCAAACTGTTACCTGTGCCTGCGGTGCCGGAACCGGCTGCGTCTTGCGGGAAGGTGAAGGAGTTGCCATCTGTGTGGGCGGGAATTGTTCCTCCTGCGCCATGACAGTGGAGGAGGGAGGCCCGGGGAAAGACTGACAGGGGTCGGAGTGTTCGCCGCCGTTTAATCCGCAAAATTTGCGTGAATATTGCGGATCAATCCGCAGAATTTGCGTTAATTTTGCGGATAGCTATTTTTCCACCCATGATTCAACGCAGCATTCTCTCCCAAATCACCAGCGACCTGCAATCTTCCGGCAAGATCGTCGTGTTGTATGGCCCGCGCCAGGTGGGCAAAACCACCCTTGCGCGGCAGGTCATCAGCCAGTTGCCATACAGCAGCATTGAAATCAACGCCGACTCCTTTCCCTACAACGACCTTTTTTCAAGCAGAGATTTGCGCAAAATGCAATCGGTCATCGGGGCACATGAACTGCTCTTCCTCGACGAGGCGCAGAACATCCCCGACATCGGCATTAACCTCAAAATTCTGCACGATTCCATGCCAGCCCTGAAAATCATCGCAACCGGTTCATCCTCTTTCGAACTGGCCAACCGCCTGCGTGAACCCCTCACCGGGAGAACCTGGACCCACACCCTGTATCCCATTGCTGTGGAGGAACTTGCCCGAACTCACACCCCCTTTCAGCTTGGGCAGGAGCTCGACCATTTTCTCCGCTTCGGGATGTACCCCGATGTGCTTCAGGCACCCGACGAGCCCGCCAAAATGCGGCAGCTTCGTGAACTGGCCACTGCTTATCTCTACAAAGATGTTCTTCAGCTCAGCAATATCCGCCACTCCGACAAAATCGTGCGCCTGCTCAAATTGCTCGCCTTCCAGATCGGGTCGCCGGTGTCGCTGCATGAGCTGGGGCAGTCGCTGGAAATGAATCACGAAACCGTGAGCCACTATATAGACCTTCTGGAAAAGGGCTTTGTGTTGTTCCGGCTTTCCGGCTACAGCAGGAACCTGCGCAAGGAGGTGACCAAAATGAACAAAATCTATTTTTGCGACCTCGGCATCCGCAACACGCTCATCGAAAATTTCAACCCGCTTACCCTGCGTTCCGACCTGGGAGCGCTGTGGGAGAATTTTCTTGTGCTGGAGAGGCGCAAGAAAATGGCCTACCAGCGCCTGCATGGTAACACCTATTTCTGGCGAACCTACACCGGTGCCGAACTGGACTACGTGGAAGAGCGGGACGGGCAGTTGCTTGGTTTTGAATTTAAGTGGAAAAATGCCAAAGCCAAAGCCCCTGCCACCTGGCTCGAGACCTATCCTGAAAGTTCCTTTGAGGTCATCAACCAGGAGAATTTTGTGGAGTTTGTGAGTTGAGGGGGCAGAACCTCCAAGGCTGACTTCTGACAAGGCTCAGCCTCTTCCCCGGCCAATTGCACCCCTCCCCAAATTTCCCCATCTTCCCCTCCAACCTCCACCTCAATGAAATTCAAATTCCTCGGCCACACAGGCCTCCGCGTATCTGAGCTCTGCCTCGGCACCATGACCTTCGGCGAAGACTGGGGCTGGGGCGCCGACAAAGCCACCTGCCAGCACATGCTCCACGATTTCCTGGATGCAGGCGGTAATTTCATCGACACCGCCAATTACTACACCCAGGGAAACAGCGAGCGTATCCTCGGCGAACTCACCGCCGGTATCCGCAACGAACTGGTCATCGCCACCAAATACACGCTCATGACCAACCCGAAGGATGTCAACTCCGGCGGGAACCAGCGAAAAAACATGGTCCTGGCCCTTGAAGCCAGCCTCAAACGGCTCAATACTGACTAAATCGACCTGTACTGGGTTCACGTCTGGGATTACCGCACCCCCATCGAAGAAACCCTCTACGGCCTGAAGCTGCTCGTGGACTCCGGCAAAGTGCTGCACCTCGGCATCTCCGACGCCCCGGCCTGGGTCGTGGCCAAAGGCAACACCACCGCCGACCACCGGTATTTCCCCCGCTTTCAGGCGATGCAGCTGGAATACAGCCTTGTTGAACGCAACATTGAGCGGGAACATCTTCCCCTCGCTGCTGCCGAATGCCTCACCACCCTGGCTTGGAGCCCCCTCGGCAGCGGACTACTCACCGGCAAATACAGCGAAGGACATTCCGCCGAAAAACGCCTCAAGGAAGGCCACTCCCGCTTTTCAGAGCGAAACCTCGCCATCACAGACAAGCTCGTGGCCATCGCCCGCGAACTGGGCCAAAGCCCGTCGGTGGTGGCTCTCTCCTGGCTGCGCAGCAAGCCTGGCGTGATTCCCATTATCGGAGCCCGGAAAGCGGAACAACTGCGCGACAACCTGCAAAGCGCCAGCTTCGACCTGCCCGAGGCCGCCCTCCGCGAACTGGATGCCGCCAGCAGCATCCCTTTCGGCTTCCCCCGCGATTTCATCGACTCCAAAGCCGTGCAGGACCGGCTGGTGGGAGAGTTTGACGTCAGCTGATTGCCCCCTAAACGCAAGGAGGCTGCCGGTCACCCGGCAGCCTCCTGTTTCATGTCAGGGCTACTCTCCTCAATCCTGCACCACCATCTTCACCCGGCCCGTGAACCCGGCACCGGTTGTCATCACAACCGTGTACATCCCGGCAGCCACCGGCTGGCCTTCTGTCGTGCTGCGCCGCCAGCTCACTTCCTGCAGGCCAGCTCCGTAGCGACCTGCAGAATGCCACACTTCCTGCCCGATCGAGTTGTAAACCGTCAGTTCCACTTCTTCGGCTACCGGCAGTTCAAAGCGAATCAGGGTCTCCGTCGTGAAGGGGTTCGGCACGTTGGCCAGCAGTTGATAGCCTGAGAAATCAAGCCCGCCGCCGTTGCCCGTCGTTGTCTCGCCCTGCTCCTGCTGGCTGCCGCCTTCTGCTGCCGCCAACTGGATAATTTCAAAGCCAGACACAATCGGGTCGTTCGCCACACGGCCAAAATCGATGTCGAGGTTACCGTCTGCAACTGTCACCAGGGCGCTCTTCATGCCCGCCATCTGGTGGCCAAAGTCCACAATCAGGTCCATGTTGTCCCACACAACGGCTCCTTCCATGCTCACATCAAACACCCGTTTGCCAGGCGTTGAGGTCGAACCTGCGCTGTTGAGGAAGTAGAGGCGAACCTCATACAAGCCATTGGCTACCGGGAAATCCCACATCATGTCGGGAGCTGTGCCACCGTCCCAACGGTATTTGCTGAAGATGCTCAGCGGCGTGGTGCCGGGAACAGAGGCATGAACGCTGGTGAAGGTGCTGCTCGAAATATTGCTGCCTGCGTTGCGGTAAGGCGAGGCGTAGCCGCCGTTGCCATCTCCGCTCCAGTTCGGTTTGGGCGGGTCGAGGGCAGTTGCGCCGCTGCCGGCTGCATCCACACGATACAACACCGTGCCGGTGCTTGGCGGAATGCTCAGGTGGAAGCTCACCGTGTCAGCTGCGGCAGCATGAGCATAAGGCACTGCCGAGGCATTCGCCACCCGCACCCGGATCTCATGGTTGCCGTCTGTCAGGCCGGAGAACACATAGCTTGTCGCCGAGCCGCTCAGTGCCACAGGTGCTTGTCCATCAACCGAAGCGAGGATCTGATCACCGGGCTGCAGGAACTGTGTTGTCCACTGTGCAGTGGCACTGTTGCCCGTGAGGCTGTCGCCTTCGGCAGGTGCCGTCAGCACAATCACAGCGCCTGGCGCTGCTTTCAGCACTACTGTAGCCAGGTCGCTGGTACCTGGGTCGGTGTAGGCATTGCCACCGGCATCTGCCACCTGCACCAAAACCTGGTGGCTGCCAAAGCTCAGACCGCTGAAGCTGGTGCTGCTGGCCTGACCCAGGGATTGGGCTGTGCCGCCATCGAGGCTCACGAGAATCTGGTCATTCGCTCCCAGGTTCGCGGCCTGCCACTGCACCATGAGGCTGTTGCCAAAGAGGCTGTCGCCATCTGCAGGGGAGCTGATGTTCACCGAAGGAACCGGAGGGGCGAGCAGGGTAAAGCTGCTGCTGTCGGCCAGGCTGGCATAGCCATTCCCCAGCGAATCTGCCACCTGGAGTTTCACCTTGTGGCTGCCGTAGGCCAGGCCTGTGAGGGCATAGCTGCTGGCTGGCTGGGTCAGGGTAATAACGGGCTGGTTGTCCACGGTCAGCAGGAACTGGTCATTGGCGGAGAGGCCGGAGGCATTCCAGGCCACATTGGCCGAGGTGCCCACACTGCTGCTGCCATCCACCGGCTGGGTAAGGCTCAGTTGCGGGCCCAGTTGGAGCGGCCCCACAATCTCGATCCCGTTGATCAGCGGATCCTGCTTGATTCGGAAGAAGTTCAGGTCCAGGTTGCCGTCGGTCACGTTCACGCGGAAGGCCTTCATGGTGCCCACTTTGTGCCCGGCGTCGGCGACGATGTCGTAGTTGGGCAGTACCATGCTGCCTTCCAGTTCCACGTTGAATACACGGCTGCCTACCGTAGAGGTGCCGCCGTAGTTGTTCATGAAGAACAGGTGGACCTCATAGGTTCCTGCCGTGGCAATCGGGAAATCCCACTGCATTTCGGGCAGGGCCGAGGGGTCGGAACGCTCCGATTTGAAGACATCGGTGGGCACCCATGCGGGCACCGTTGGCGAAATCGTCGTCCAGGCAGAACCGCTGGCTTTGCTGCCGCTGTTGCGGTAGGGGGAAGGCGAAGTGGTGTTACCATCTGCCGACCACACAGAATTGGGAGCGTCCAGGCTCGGAAGCTGGCTGCCAGCTGCATTCACCCGGTACAAGACCCCGGCATTAGTCGGGGCCACCATCGAAACGGACACAAGGTCCTGGGCTTCGGCATTGGCATAGGGCTGCGAGGCAGCATTCACCACCCGCACACCAACTGTATGGCCACCGCTGCTGAGTCCGTTCAGCACATGGCTGCTGGCTGTAGAGGCCAGGGTGGATGCTACATTGCCATCCAGCATCACCTCGATCTGGTCGCCAGACTGAAGGTTCAGGCTGGTCCAGGTGAGGGTCAGCTGGCTGTTGAGGAAGCTGGCGCCGTTGGCAGGGCTAGTCAGGCTGATCTCAGGCTGCGGCACCACAGGGGCTACCAGCACAATGTTGACAAGGTCGCTGGCCTGTGCTGAAGTGTAGGGCTGTCCTGCGGCATTCACAACAGAAGCTGTGAGCTGATGCGCACCAAAGCTCAGGCCGCTGAAAGCATAGCTTGTGTTGTTGCCGGCCAGGGTAACCGGAGCCTGGGCATCGGCCTGAACACGGATCTGATCGCCGGGAATGAGCTGGCTGGATGTCCAGGTCAGGATCACGCTGTTGCCTTCCACGGTATCCCCCTCAGCGGGGCTCACAATGCTCAGCTCTGGGCTAGGCGGTGGCAGGATGGTCACGATCACGCTGTCGGCTGCACCTGCGTAGGGCACATTCGCTGAATTCGCTGCTTTCACAAGCACTTTGTGGGTGCCAACTGCGAGTCCGTTCACTTTGACCGAACTCACCGGCTGGTTCAGGATCTGCGCGGCTCCGCCATCCACCGACACAAGCACACGGTCACTGGGCAAAGCAGAGGAAACCTGCCAGGTCACAGTCACAGAATCGGCATACTGGCTGCTGCTGTCAGCAGGGCTCAGGATGCTCAGCGTCGGGGCGGGAATCGAAGATACCGGCTTCACTACCAGGGCATTGATCTTGGGATCGCCCAGGGTCGGCACTGCTTTGTTGAACTGAATTGTCAGCATAGAGTCGGTCACCTGGGTGTAGAAGGTGCGGCTCACGACATAGTTTTTGCCGGTTCCGGTGTTGTTAGCCGGGTCGGCCAGGGCTGCGGCGTTGATGTCAAAATCAAACAGCACATTTACCCCTTCCACATCCACAGCAAATTTGCGGTTGCCGGGCAGGTCATGCTTGGTTTCAGCAAACAGCATGGTTACCTCAAACAACCCGTTTCCGCTGGGTAGTTCATAGCTGAACGGCAGGTCAT
Source organism: Bacteroidia bacterium (assembly GCA_041741415.1). Taxonomy (GTDB): domain Bacteria; phylum Bacteroidota; class Bacteroidia; order J057; family J057; genus JANQTF01. The sequence goes on from JBGSKC010000021.1 coordinate 37,578, forward strand.
TGTAGCGGTCGGTGTTGTAGAGGGTCGGATCGGTTGTATTGGCAATGATGTTCTGGTTCTGGGTTTTCTTCGAGGAGGTGGGGAAGAAATACCCGTCCTGGGCATAGATGTCGTGGCTAACCGAGACATAAGCATTGCCGCCGCCATTGATGCGGAAAGCGCGTTGGGCGTCGCCGGTAGGGTTGTAGCGGATCATCACCGGGTTGGAAGCTGCGCCAAACAGAATGCTGTCGTGCTGGGCCACCAGGTAATAGTTGTAACCGCCTTCGGCGTGGGTCTTCATCGGCATCACGTTGATCACGGCGCTGCCGCTGGCATCAAGGCTCAGGCTGCTTACCCGGCGCAGGTTCCGGATGGCGTTGATTTCAAACGGCATCTGGTTCTGGGCTCCGGGGGCTGTTTCGTAGAATGCAGCCTCTCCTTCAAACAGGGCAAAGGTTGCGAATGGCGTTCCGCCGGTCACCACCAGCGTTTGCTGGCTAACTTCTTCCACAGTCGTGATGGTAGCTGGGCTGCTGGCTCCCTGAATGGCCAGTTGAAGGGCCGGGGCAGGATTAGCCTTCACTTTTCCGCGAATCCCTGCCAGGCTGCCGTCGCTGAACAGGCGGGTGCTGTACACTTCGCCCGTGCTGAAGGTCACCGTGACGGTTGCTCCCATCAGCTCCAGGCCCGAAATGGTCGCAGAGTGATTGGGGCCGGGTTGTGGCAGGCCTTCGGAGCTGGTCGGGTCAATGTCGGCAGAGAAGCCAAACCATTCGCCCGGACCAAAATCATTGAAGTTTACCGTAATTTTCTGATAGCCACCATTTCCATACAAAGCTCCCCACTGGTAGTTCTGATAGCCTGTGGAAAGGTCGGTGTCAACTGTAAAGTTTTTGCCAACCGGGTCTCCGGCGCTGCCAAATGGGTCAAACACCATTTCTGTCATGGCGGAGGTGGACAGGTCAAGGACCACGGAGCTGATCAGGCCTCCTGCATCGGAGTCGTTGTAGATCCGGAAGGAATTGGCCGCGTAGGTGGAGTTAATGAGCTGGTTAACGCCTTCATGGATGCTGAAGGTAGCAGATCGTTGGACACCCACCGGGGCATTGGCCTGCAAGCTGAAGCTCACGTTGGTGTGGGCTTCGGGGTTGCCATAAGGCGTTCCGCTGTTGTCGGCAACGGCCAGGGCCAGGTCATGTGCGCCTGCTGCCACGCCGTGGAAGGTGTAATTGCTCTGGCCTGAGTTCAGGAAAACGGGGAAGCCACCGTCCAGCGTCAGCAGGAGCATGTCGTTGCCCTGGAGGTTGGTGGCCGCCCAGGAAACAGGGATGCTGTCGCCAAAGAGAACCGCTCCCGCTAGCGGCGATACAAAGTCAACCGAAGGTTGCGGTGCCGTGAGCCTCGTTGCCACAACGGTGTCTGCGGCTATCACCTGGTTGGTGGAGTCCAGCAGGTTGAGTACCACGCTGTGATTGCCATAGCTGAGGCCATAGTAGGTGTGGGTCTGCACTCCCTGGGCAATTGGGAGGGTGGTGCCGCCATTTCTGCGGATTTGCAGATGATGCCAGGACTCCAGGTTGGTTTCTGTCCAGGTCACCACCAGGCTGTCAGCCAGGAAGCTGCTGCCATTGGCCGGGCTGGAGAAGCTCACCGAGGGTGGTGGTGGAGGCAGCAGGGTGAAGGTCACACTGTCAAAGCTGCTCACATAAGGCACACCGGAGGCATTCGCCACCTGCACTTTGACACCATGGGTTCCAAGTGACAGACCTGAAAACAGGGTGCTGTTTGTGCCCTGAGCAAATGTCTGGGCCGCCTGGCCGTCGAGGCTCACGAAGTACTGATCGCCGGGGGCGAGGCCCGTGGACACCCACTGCACAGCCATGTCGGTTGCCACCACGGAAGTGCCATCAGCTGGTGACAAAATCACCATCGTAGGTCCGGTCACAATCGGTCCCACAATCTCAATCCCGTTGATCAGCGGATCCTGCTTGAACCGCTGGAAGTCGATATCCAGGTTGCCGTCAGTTACATTCACCTGAATGCTCTTCATGGTCCCGATCTTGTGGCCAACGTCAGCTACGATGTCGTAATCATTCAACACAACTGCTCCTTCCATCAGCACATCGAACACCCGCTTGCCAACTGTGGAGGTACCACCGTAGTTGTTCATGAAAAACAAGTGAACCTCATATACACCTGGTGTTGCAATCGGGAAATCCCACTGCATTTCGGGCAGGGCGGAGGGGTCGGAGCGCTCCGATTTGAAAATGTCGATGGGAACGTAAGCAGGCACCGTAGGGGCAACCGAATCCACCGTGGCTCCCCCTGTCTTGCTGCCGCTGTTGCGGTATGGGGAGGCGTTGGTGCTGTTGTTGTCGGGAGCCCAGTTCATGTTGGGGGCATCGAGTGCCACAGCGCCGCCGTTGCTGGCAGCATTCACCCGGTACAGCACAGGTGCATTTCCGGAAGGGGCCAGGGCGCTGCCGCTGAGGGAAACGGATCCCTGAGGGCCGTTCAGGCCGCTGTGGCTCACTGCCAGCTGGGCGCTAAGGCTGCCAGCGTGCTGGGGCAGGAAGGTGATAGAAATGGGCAGGTTTTGGCCAGGCTGCAGGCTCACCGGCAGGCTGGCATTGGCGAAGAAGCTCAGGGAATCAGAGCCGATGATGGTGAGGGATGTCACATCAATGGCCTGGTTGCCGCTGTTAGTCGCCGTCACGGTCTGGGAGGCAGAGAGCTGGCCCTGGGACGTGGTCGGGAAGATCAGCGTGGCAGGACTCAGGCTCAGGGTGCCGCCCAAAATTCCGCCTTCGCCTGTCAAAGCAAAATTAACCGGAGAAGGATTGTCGGCATCGTGGCTAAGGGCAAGCTGGGCCGTTTTGGTTCCGGTTGAATTAGGGCTGAAGGTCAGGGGAATGTCGAGGCTGTCGCCAACGGCAATCGTGGCAGGCAGTCCTGCATTCGCCTGAAACTCCCCGGCATTCGACCCGGAGATCATCAACCCGCTGATCAGCACGGCATCGGGGCCCTGGTTCACCACCCGAAGGGTCTGGGCTGGCGAAGTCGTCAGCACGCCCACATTGCCAAACTGGAAACTGCTGGCAGAGAAGGTGAGCATGCTCCCCGGTTCGGGCAGACCCTGGCCGGTGAGTTTCACAACGAGCGGCGAAGGGTTCACCCCGCCATGAACAAAGCTAAGCTGAGCCTGGTAGCCGCGGATGGAATCAGGGAGGAAGCTCAGGTTCAGGGTGGCAGAAGCTCCCGCCACGAGCGAATCAGGCAGGCTTCCGGAGATCTGAAAATAAGCAGTGTCAGCCCCTGATTTGGTCATATTCCCCAGGTAAAGGGTCGAATCACCGGGGTTGCTGAGGACCAGTTGCTGAACATTGCTCACCGCTCCTTCCACTGCCGTAAACACAAGGCTGTCGGTATTCACTGCCAGCGAAGGACTGTCAAATACAGGCACGAAGTTCATCGACAAAGACTGGAGTTCGGCCTGGGCCAGCGTGGTCACGTTGTGGCTGGTGAAGGCAATCCCCACATAGAGGTCGTCGCTCATGGTAAAGGTCGCCGGATTGGCTCCGCTCACCAGTTTTATCCAGGTAATGCTGTCTTCGCTGTGGTAGGCTGTGTAGGTATTGCCTGATCTCACCAGTTTCATCCAGTGAGGCGGATACTGGCCCTTGGATTCAGCTTTGTTGGTGCTTTGTCCTGCGGCGGTGCGGTATGTGAGGGAAATGGAGTTGTTGGCGTTAATGCACAGGTAGGCATTCGGCGAATTGCTGGCCAGCGACTGCCGGAACATGATTCCGATTTTGGAATCAGGGTCCTGCTGGGTAATCCAGTTCACTTTCACGATCATTTCGCCGTCGCCGCTCACCTGGGTGTAGTAAAAATGGCCCTGGTCATCCTTGCTCCAGATGTTGTTGCCTGCGGCTGTCATCCGGATGGTGTTCCCGGTCTGGCAGGCGCTTCCTGTGAGGGCTGTTCCGTTGAAAGTGGTGTCAGCCCACCCGGCAGGGATCTGGCAGGGAGGAATGGCAGAACAGGTCAGGGTTTCGATCGTGGGGCTGGGAGCGCCTGCGTGCAGCACGCTCAGGTCCACCTGAAAAATGCCTGCCGCATCCGGGGTAAAGGTGACCCAGAGGCTGTCTTTGCCAAGGGCCGAAAGGCTGGCTGGCAGGCTGTTGTAGGTAAAATGGAGCGGATCGCTGAGGGAGGCACCCGTGATCGCCACAGCCTGATTGCCAGGGGTGTACACCTCCACCGGGAAAGAGATGCTGGTCCCGGCTTCGATGCCTTCGCATACGTTGGGCTGGTTGAGCAGCACCACACCATCAGGCGAAGGGCCCACTGTGAGCCGGATCACGGTTGTGTCGGGGATATAACTGACAGACAAAGCCGGATTCACAACGTCTGCACCTGTGGCAGTGGCCACGAGGGTGGCGTAATAAACGCCGGCAGCAAGGCCCGAGCTGTTGACATTCAGCACCTGATAGCGGCCTGTTACATCTACCTGGGAAGGACCATTCACCCCCAGCCAGGCTGCGGAAGACTGAACAGAGGTCTGCGCAAGGCCTTCATAGGCAAACAAAAACAGCTCCTGGCTGGCTGTTTGGCCCTGATAAACCCAGAAATCGGTGGTGTCGCGGGAAAATTCCAGCTCATAGCGGGGGTTCCGCACCATGGGACGGTACTTGGTGAAGGCCTTGGGATCGTTCCGGCCGGGGTACCCTCCATGGGAAATGTACATCCGGTCGCGGTAGGGTCGCACTGCCGGGGCCATGATCGTGGTAGGAAGCTCCAGGTTGGGGTCTTCTGACCAAAGGCCGGTTTGCGGGTCGAATACCAGGGTGGTTTTGGAAATGGTGGCATTTACCTCGCTACCAACCTGATAGACTTTTCCATCCATGGCAAATGACATCCCTTCTGAGTGGGAACGCGGATAGGGAAGATCCGGCATCTGGGTCCATGTGTCGGTCTCCACATCATACATGTCCACTTCTTTCAGGTCCACACCAGCCACAAGGCCTGCGGCACACCAGTCGTGGCCATGTTCACCGCCGAATACATAGATTTTATTGCCAATGCCCACCACCGAAACGTGGCTTCTGGGGCGTGGCAGAGGGGTTCTCACATTTTCCCAGCCAACTGTGGATGGGCTCTGGCGCCACTTGTCGATGTCAAGGGTAAAATGGTAACTGTCCTGAAGACCGTTACAGGCGTTGAAAAATCCGCCTACATAATGGAGCCTGCGGCCAACGTTTACGGCATAGCCGCTCGAGAGCGGAAGCGGAAGATCCGGCCCCGGGAGCCAGGTGTCGGCAGCGATGTCGTAGATCCAGACCTCCTCGGTAACGGGGCCCGGGTGGGTTCCTGCACGGCCACCTACCACCCAGATCGAGTCGCCCACCAGCACGGTGGCTGTGTGGGTTACACCAGCCTGGGTAGTGTCGCCATTCTGGTACTTCGACACCGGCATGATCTTGCGATGGCTCCAGGTGTCGGTAGCAAAATCATAGGCCTCAAAAGAGGGAATGATCACTTCGTGGTGAACAAATCCGCTGATAACATAGAATTTGTCGCCATGAACAATGCCATGAGGCAGCCATCGGGCCACCTGGGCATCACTGAGCGGGTACCAGGTTTGCTGGGCCAGCAGGCTGTATGCCGGCAACAGCGAAAGCATGGCAAAAAGCAGCCAAAACTTCGTCTTCATGAAACAACACAGGTTGGGTGGAGGAACGGTTCGTTAAACCAGAGAAACAGAAAAAGGCTCCCCGGAATAGCGGGAACCTTAAAAAAAAGGCCAGGGATCGAAACAACAGGTTAACAACCCATTCTCTTTTCTGATCTCTGGCCCCAAAGGAGCGGGCGGCAGAACTTCTGCCGCCCTCAGTATCGCTGCCGATTACTCGGTCACTTGCACTTTGACCCGGTTGCTGTAACCGTTATTGGTGCTCATCACTACATGGTACACACCAGAAGCAACACGCATACCGTCTTCGCCATTGGCTTTCCATTCCACTTCGTGGCGACCAGGTGCATAGCTTCCGCTGAACACTTTCACTGGCTGCCCGATCATGTTGTAAACCGTCAGGGTTACCTCAGCTTGCTCAGGAAGCTCAAAGGACAACATTGTGGATTCAGTGAAGGGGTTCGGATAATTCTGCTTCAGGTCGTAACCGAAGAAGGGTGAATCCGGGCCCACGCTGGTGGCAATCCGGTTGAAATTGTTGGAGTTGCCACCATTGTTCATACCAGGCTCGCCAATCTCAGTCTGTCCTTCCGGAGCAGCCAGTTGCAGGATCTCGATGCCGTTCACCAGCGGATCTCCAATCACACGACCAAAGTCGATATCCAGGTTGCCGTCGGTCACAGTCGTGGTGATCGTCACCATCCCGGCAATCTTGTGGCCGAAAGTCGGGATGATGTCGAAGTTGTCCAGCACCACAGCGCCTTCCACCGACACATCAAAAACCCGCTTGCCTGGGGTGGAGGTCCCGTTGAAGCTGTTCATAAAGAACAGGTGCACTTCGTAGTTGCCATTGGCCACAGGGAAATCCCACATCATGTTCGGGTCGCCGCCAGTGTCCCAGCGCTCCTGTGCAAAGATGCCGGCAGGGGTGTAGGAAGGGGTCGAGCTGTGGAAGCTGGTCATGGAAGCAGCTGAGACGTTGCTGCCGCCATTTCTGTATGGCGAAGCGTATCCGCCTTGTCCGTCGCCTGCCCAGCCCATGTTGGGGGCATCAAGGGATGCCAGTGCGCTGCCAGCAGCGTTGATCCGGTATACCACCGTTCCATTGGAGGGCTCCACCAGGGTGAAGGTCACAGAATCCATGGCCTCAGCGTTCATGTACTCATTGTGAGCATAGTCGGCGAGGTGAATCCGGACAGTGTGTGAGCCAGGAGCCAGGCCTGTGAAGGTATAGCTGCTGCCAGGCTGCACCACAGAGGTGTGAGGCTGGTTGTCGATCGACACGTGGAAGTGATCCAGCGGGGCGATGTTCGCAGAAGTCCAGCTCATTGTCACCTCGGTTCCGATTATGGTGGCACCGGCAGCAGGGCTGGTGATGCTCACAGTCGGTACAGGGATCTGGGTGGTGAAGGTCACTTCATCAAAAGCGCCTGGGTACATCGTGTGGCTCATGTCTTCGATTTGCACACGAACGGTGTGAGAACCTGGGGCAAGGCCATACACAGTGTAGCTGTTGCCTGGCTGCACCACTTCGATGCCGCCAATGGCAGAGCCGTCCACCACCACATCAAAGTGGTCAGTCGGGTTGAGGTTCAGGGCATTCCACACAATCACTGCGCTGTCGCCGGTGATCACTGCACCTTCAGCAGGAGAGGTGATGGCGATGCTTGGGGTAGCAGGGCCGCTGCCCACTTTCAGGATTTCGATGCCGTTCACAAGCGGGTCGCTCAGTACACGACCGAAGTCGAGGTCGAGGTTGCCGTCGTTTACGCTCACCGTGAAGCTCTTCATCGCAGCAGCTTTGTGCCCGAATTCGGCCACGATATCGAAGTTGTCTGCCACGAGGGCACCTTCGATCAGGATGTCAAACATCCGCTTGCCAACAGTGGAGGTTCCGTTGAAGCTGTTGAGGAAGTACAGACGCACTTCGTAGGTACCAGCCTCAGAGATGGGGAAGTTCCACATCATGTCAGGGGCGCTGCCAGTATCCCAGCGTTCGGTGCTAAAGATGCCCAGCGGAGTGGAAGCTGGCACAGAAGCGTGAACCGTATTGTAGGAGGCAGAGGATACGTTGCTGGAGTTGTTGCGGAAGGGCGAAGCTGTGCCGCCGTTTCCGTCTTGCGACCAACCTGGGTTGGGGGCGTCAAGCGCTGCGAAAGCTGCGCCACCGGTGTTGATCCGGTACAGGATCTCGTAGGAAGGGGTTGCAGGCAGAGAATCAAGACCCACACCGTCGAGGGCTACCATAGCAGGGCTTGTGTTCAGTCCGTCGTGGACAAACTGCAGGGTAGTGGTTTTGGCACCGGCACTTGTCGGGGCAAAGGCCACATTTACTGTAGTGCTGCCATTGGCGGGGATCACCACGGGAGCAGCAAGGCTCTGGGTGAACTCTCCGAAATTGCCTCCAGAGAGGGTAGCCGAAACTGTCAGCGGAGCGTTGCCCGTGTTGGACAAGGTTACCACCTGCGCCACAGAGCTGGTGTTTTTCACCGTGCTGGGGAAGGTGAGGGTAGCAGGGCTCACACCAAGCACACCACCTACAGCCACGCCCTGGCCTGTGAGGGCAATTTCCAGCGGGGAAGGATTGGTTCCGTCATGACCAATCTGGAGGGTGGCGGCCTTAGCTCCGAAGCTGGTCGGGTTAAAGGTCACACTCACGTTGGCGCTGGCGCCGGGAGCAATGTAGTAGAGGGCAGAGAAGTTCAGGGAGAACTCGCTTGCGTTGGCTCCTGCCAGGGCAATGGTGTTGATGTTCACGGTATCAGGACCGCTGTTTGTCAGCACAAAGGTCTGGGCAGCAGAGCTGGTGTTCTGGTCCACCTGGCCGAAGTTGAAGCTGGAGGGGCTGGCGCTCAACACGCTGCCTGTTGCCAGGCTCACAATTTCGATGCCCTTGATGGCGGGGTTTTGCGCCTGGCGCAGGAATTCAAGATTGAGGGTTCCGTCAGTCACAAGCACATCGTAGCTGATCATGTACCCCACGTTCTTGCCTTTGGCGGCAACTCCGTCGATATTGTCAAACACAGCGGGGACCACACCTTCCACTTTCACATCAAACACACGGTTGCCAACACCACCGAAATAAAGCTCGGCGAGGTAAAGGCGAACCTGCACCTGGGTGCCAGCTGTTACCGGGAATCCAAACTGCATTTCTGCACCGCTGCTTTCGTCCCAGCGCTCTGTCTGGAAAAGGCTCATCGGCACAGAAGCAGGAACAGAAGGATCAATCGTGATGGTGGTGCCGGAGCCAAAGGCTTTCTCACCGCCTGCGATCAGGAATGGAGAAGGAGTGCCAAGCGAAGAAGCGCCATTTGCTGTCACATTCGACCGGTCTTCAGCCCAAGCAGGCGCAGAGCCATCGGCAGCAGCTACCTGAGGACCACCGTTGTTCAGGCGGTAAAGCACAGCATTGGGGCCTCCGGTGTTAGCTGGAATGGCCTCGCCATCGATCGACACGCTCACCGGGCTGCTGTTGCTGCCGTTGTGGGTGAAATTGATCGTAGCGGTTTTAGAACCAGCGGAAGCAGGAGAGAAGGTCACATTCACATTAGCAGAACCGCCACCTGGAATCACCAGAGGAGTAGTGCCATTGTGGGCAAACATCGCTGCATCGGTGCCAGTCATGGTGATGCTGCTGATGGTGAGGGAGCTGCCGCCGCTGTTGGTCAGGGTAATGGCCTGGGCAGTGGAGGTGCTTCCCACGGTGGTGGAGAAGAAGTGAAGCGGGTTGGGCGAAGCGGCCAGGTTAGCAGGACCAGTGGTAGCAGGCGGGCCCAGGATCTCTATAGCATTGATGATCGGGTTATCTGCCACGCGGTTGAAGTCGATGTCGAGGTTGCCATCGGTCACATTCACCTGGAAGGTCAGCATCCCGGCGTTTTTATGGCCGAATTGCACCACGAGGTCCATGTTGTCCCACACGAGCTGGTTTTCCACCAGAATGTCGAACACGCGCTGGCCAGGCAGGGAAGTACCACCAAAGGAGTTGTTGAGGAACAGACGCACCTCATAGATACCCGGCGTCACAGCGGGGAAGTTCCACATCATCTCGCCACCGGAGGCTGGATCCCATCTTTCGGTGGAGAACACGCTGGTTGGCAGGTAGGAAGGGATGCTGGCATCGAGGGTGGTGAAGCTGGAGGCAGATACGTTGTTGCCGTTTGTGCGATAAGGAGATCCGCTGCTGGGCGAATCTGCAGTCCAGCCTGGATTCGGCGCATCAAGCGAAGCGATGGCATCACCACCGGTGTTTACCCGATACAGCACCACGAGCGGCTCGCGCACACTCACATGGAAGGTGTCCTGCACGAAATGGCCCTGCACGTCGGTAGCACGAACAATAATGTCGCCTTCGTCGGTATTGCTGGCTGGGTAGGTCAGATCGAGGTTTCCACCATTGATCACGGCTGTCACGTAAGTCGCAGTGTTGCCCTGGATGGTGTACACGAGGTTTTCAACCCCTTCGTCATCCTGGAAGTATTCGCCCAGGTTCACAGCTTCAGGAGCAGCTCCGACAAACACTTCGCGGTCGGGCATGCCGCTCTTGGTTGGGTTCACCCCGCGAACGAGGATAAAGTCCCAGGTAGCAGTAAATGGCGTAGTGGAATTGGCCGAGGTGGACATCACCCCAACAGCCATACCGACATTGTCGGTGGCAGACAGCCAGGAGGCCGGAATGGCCAGCGCCGGGCCTATGTTGTTGATGTTACCGCCGCCGTCAATGGAAACCCGTGGCTGCAGGGTAAGAGTAGCAGGATCAACGGAGAGGTATATGTCGGTTCCGACAGAGGCCAGGATGTTTCCTACCACTGCAGGACCATAATCATTTACCGTGGCAACACCACCTACTTCACGGATGATGCGGATACCACCCTGGCCACCATTGGCATGGACCATCACAGCGATGTAGTTGTCCTGATCACCGTTGCCGATGAACAAACCGGCGCTCATGTCGCCTGAAGGCGTTGCAGGAGAACCATTTACCAGGAAGTATGGCGATTCAACTTCAGAAAATACCGTGAATGGAGCAGAATTCACATCCACATTCACCCCAAACTGGAAGCCGTTGAACTGGGTGTTGGCACCGTTCAGCGCAGTTCCGGTGGGAATTCCCTGCACAGCAAATTTAGAAATGGCACCACCCAGCAAAAGGGTATCTTCAAAGTAGCGGGACTGGTAATCGTCACCAGGGGTCTGTGTCAGGTAGTTGCCGTTGGTCATCACACCAGTGAAGCCCAGGCCAAAGAGAGAACCAGGAATGGCCTCGCCGTTGTTGATGGAGAACCCGTGGTCAACAGGCAGGTTTTTCGTGGTACCGTTATTCGGATCAACGGGGAATGGATCGTAGGTGTCGAGCCATCCGTCGTTGTCGTCGTCAGTGTCGGTGAGGTTGGAGATAAAGTCGCCGTCGTAGTCACGGGGCTTGGATCCCTGCGAGCAAGGATCGGTACCGTTGGCGATTTCGTCAGCATTGGAAAATCCGTCGCCATCCTCATCCATGTTGGGATCGTTGGCACCAGAGCAGTTAAACGGAGCAAAGTCATTTGGCTCAAAGCACATGACTTTTCCGGAGCCGTGCAACACTACCCAAATGGTTCCGGGGAACTCCTCATTGTCGCCCTGGGCAGTAATGTCGAGCGGGTTATCGGCAAGGCCAGAAAGGAGAGTTTCCTTGGTCACATAGGCGTTACCTGCAGCATTGAGTTTATAGCTGTACACATTGTCGTTGAAGGCTACTGTGAGGATATTGCCTTGCATGACTCCTCCGAAGTTGGAGGCCGTGTATTCGGTGATCCCGTTCACAGAAGAACCAATCACGTCGAGCGACAGGTCGTCGGGGTGGTTGGGATCAATGTAGACCATTTCGATGGGGTGAGCCAGCGAAGGATCAACAGGAGGGTTGGGGAAATCGGTAGCCAGGTCATAAGTGCCTGTCAGGTTCCAGATCCCGTTCACTTTTTGGTAGGTAAACAGGCCAGCCTTCAGCGGATTAGCGCGGAAGGGGTTTGGATAGCCACCGTAGTAGCTGGGGCTGCTGATGAAGTGCAGACGGTCGCCGTGGCCGCCAGAACCTGTTTCGTTGATTTGTGTGGTCACATAATCACCGGCGGCGGGGTCAGCAGGACCAATCCCTTTGGGGTTGCCGTTCACGTCATACACCAATGGCTGGCCACCCCATCCGGAGTTGGGGCCGTTGTCGAAGGTGTAAAGGCGGCCCAAAGACGTAAATACCACGTCATAAGGGTTGCGGAAGCCAGTTCCATGAATCTGAATCGGGCCACCTACTACCAGGCGAGCCTGGTTGAGACCGTTGTTGCCACCAAAGGGGTCGTGCAGGTCAATCGACTCATTGTAGTAGGGGTGACCTGCCGGGTAAGGGAAAGATGCACTGGTATTGGTGATATTGGTGCGGGTAGGGTCGTCGAGGGTCGGGAGGTCGTACACAAACTTGGTGTTGGTACGGGGGTCGGTGTAGACCGGCATGGCGTTCAGCGCATTCAGGTCGATCGACAAAATGGCTGCAGACAGGGCATATTCCGGAGTTCCCGAGAAATTGTTCGAGGGCGCTCCCTTGTTTGCTTGTCCGCCTACTGCCAGAAACAGTTTGTTGGTGGCAGGGTCGAAATCCATCCCGTTGGTGGCGTGGTTTTCTTCCGAACGGGGCAAACCGCGAACGAGGTCCACCTTGTCCCAGTAACCATTGGGGTCGCTGAGGTCGGTACCGACCCAGGTAAGGCGAGACACAACCCCCGAGTTGGTGTCGAGGTTCGAGTCGTTTCCAACAGCAATTCGCCAGTCGGATGAACTGACATAGAGGATGGGGTTGTTGGAAGTTCCCAACACCAGCAAGCCAGTTACCTGGCGGGTTTTGGTGGTGTTAGCGCCGCCATCGTCATTGTGGTTTGGTGTGCCGTCTTTGACCAGATTGATGGTTTCAGTGGCTGTCACTGAATACGCCCCCGGCGCACTGCGCTGGATGGTGTACACGTAAATGATCCCATTTTGCTGGGAAACATACAGGCGCCCGTCGGGTCCAAACTGCAGCGAAGTCGGGCTGGAAAGACCAGTCACGACATCGGTACTGAGGAACCCAACTTGCGCCTTCGCAGAGGCAAGGATGCCGAAGGAGGCCACGAGCATCAGCACGCGAAGCCCCCAGGCAAGAACGCGAAAACGAATGTGAGTGTGAGACATGTTGTTAGAAGTATCCAAGATCAACGAATTAACGATGCGAAATTTAGGGCAGGAAAAAAGGGGAAAAGCCCTGTTCGGGGCAGGCATACAGGAAAACAGAGGGAACGGTCAGGTTTGACGTGTGAACGGGAAAGACTCCGCTTTTTCGGAAAATCTTACCTCTCCACCGAATAGGACCATTCGCGAAAAGGGTTTTGCAAAAATGACCTAATAAGCTGTAAACCAATCAGCTAGGTCAAATTTTTACCTTCTCCCCAATGACTTTTCTCAGTTCAATAGGAGACTTTATGCGAGACTGCCGCTCTGCATCCTGCAGACCTACGAAGCCAGTAAAAAACTGGATCTTAACCCTGCATTTTTTAACACAAAAAAAGCTTTTAATTGTTAATCCCTCCAGCAACGCCGATTTTTCCCATCCATACCTGTAAGACGAGCCATAAAAAAGGATTACATGAAAGACATAAATGCGGAATCTAAGATGGTCTTCCAGCGCCATTAGCTTCCCGGCACCGAAAATTCCCCGGGCTGCTTCCGCGAAAATTTGGCAATATCCCGTTCCTGTTTGATTAGCCTGACTTCTCTCCTTTAAGCCCAGCCTGATAAGTATCCAGGCAGCGCTGCCGGGCAAAGGTATGCTCCACAATCGGCTTCCGGTAGGCAGGAGTGCCAAACTCCGGTGCCCAGCGGCGAACATAAGCTCCTTTTGGATCAAATTTTTTCAGCTGCGACTCAGGGTTAAAAATCCGGAAATATGGCGCGGCATCCGTACCGGAGCCTGCAGCCCACTGCCAGCCCCCGTTGTTGGACGACAACTCAAAATCGAGGAGTTTTTCGGCAAAATAAGCCTCTCCCCTGCGCCAGTCGATGAGCAAATGCTTGGTGAGAAAACTGGCCACCACCATGCGCACCCGGTTGTGCATGTAGCCGGTTTCGTTGAGCTGCCTCATGCCCGCATCCACCAGCGGGTAGCCTGTTTTTCCCTGGCACCAGGCTTCAAAGGCAGCTTCATCGTCGCGCCAGCGAATGTTGTCGTATTCGGGCCGGAAGGCATTTCCCACCACATGAGGGAAGTTCCAGAGGATCTGCATGTAAAATTCACGCCAGATCAGCTCATTGAGATAGGTGTCGTTGAGGACCTGGGCCACCCGCGCCAGCTTCCTGATGCTCAGCGTTCCGAAGCGCAAATGGATGCCCGCCCTCGTGGTGCCTTCCACAGCAGGGAAATCGCGCTGCTGGTCATATACTTTGATGATCTCTTTGTCGGGAATCCTGGCAGGAAAGGAAATGCCGGCAGGCTCAAAGCCCATGGACGCAAGGCTTGGGATTACTTCAGCCTCCGCCTTCCGGAAAGCGGAAAAATGAGGTTCGGTTTTCACATCAGCGAGGCGCTCTGCCGTGAGCTGGCTTCTCCAGTTTCGGGAATAGGGTGTGAACACCGTGTATGCTTTTCCCTGCTGGGTGAGGATTTCGTCTTTTTCAAAAATCACCTGATCCCGGAACGAATGGAATGAAACGCCCTGCTCACGAAGCAGCCCGGCGATTTCCTGGTCGCGGCCGAGGGCGTAGGGCTCGTAGTCGTGGTTGCAAAAAACGGCCTGGAGCCCGAACCGCTTGGACCAATCAGTCCAAATTTCTTCCGGTTTGCCGTAACCAACCACCAAAGATGAGCCTAAGGCGCGAAGCTGCTGCTGAAGGTCGTGGAGGGTTTGGTGAATGAACTCCACCCTTGCATCCTTGCGGGGCAGTAAGTCGAGGATTTCCCTGTCAAAAATAAACACCGGCACAACGGGCAGGCCGGAGGTAAGCGCCGCTTTGAGGCCCGTATTGTCGTCGAGGCGAAGGTCGCGCCGGAACCAGAATGCAGCAGCAGGAGAGTTCATGTGGCCAGAACCGGAGCCGCTGGAATTTGTTTGGACCGGAGGCGGAGCCGTTTGAGAAGCGGGAAGTCAGACCGCTGCGCTGCGAGAGGCGAGACAAGAGGCGAAGCCGCGAGAAGCGAGAAGTCAGACCGCTTCGCTGTGAGAGGCGAGACAGGAGGCGAAGCCGGTTTGATAAGAGGGATGTCAGGCAATTGGCGAAGCCGTTCTTAGCACTGGAGGTGCATCATGTTAATAGCCACAGGCTGGCCCTTTTTTATGGATCCCCCGGCGGCCTCAAGGCCGCCGGGTGAAGAGAAAAATTTGCTGGTTTGACTGCTGTTAACATAACGCCCCCGCTGGGGCTGGGCGGCTTCACCTCGTGGTGAGGAAGGCTATTTGGCAAGTCTCCTTGTCATGGTGAGCAGGCTGCTTCAGCCGTCGCCGAACCATGACAAAGCCAAACCATGACAACGAACCAATCTGTCCTCTGCCTGCCCACCTCGGGCATTGTCGTTGCAGAACAATGATCCTGGTCTGGAGCCATTCTTGTGCGACTGGCCTCAGGTTTTTTCACCAGGTACAATCACCCGCACATCCGAATCCAGGCCGATAAAATCCTTCTGGTTGAAGGTCAGTAAATCTGAGCCTGAATGACGTGCAGTAGCCAGGATGAGCGCATCGGGAAGCTTTATTTTCCTGGCTTTTCGGTATCGTATGGCATGGTTCGCTATTTCAACATCCAGAGGCAAAACCCGGATATTTGACAGAACCTCCCGTACCGCGGCCTCCTGCGCTTCACTTTCAAAAGCATATCCGGCAACCTCCGCATAGCAAATCACAGAGGTCAGCACCAGAGAGTATTCCTGAACGATCTGTCCAAGGTCAACAATTCCTTTTGTTGCGTAAATGATGACATTGCTGTCGATCAGGGCCAACCCCTTAGCCTTCCCACTCATCCCGAATCTGTTTTTGCCAGGTTACTGGATCCTGAATCTCTGCAAACACTCCGAGTTTACCCGCTTCTTGAACCGCGTTCAAAAGCGCCTCACGGTCAAAGCTGCCAGTCGGCAAGGGAGGTTGCTGAATCTTTACCTGCACGGATCTGTGTTGCAACTCCACGAGCAGCGGCTGCAGCCAGGCCATTTCTTCAGGGGATTGTAGCTCAATGGTGATGATCATGGACAGCAATTGAAATACACAGGAGTGGCATGGGGTGATTGCACCGCTTCCCAACTGAATATACGACTTTAAGGCCGGAACAAGGTAAAGGTATCGGGAATCTTTTGCCTGCTTCTTGTTCTTAGGGAAGAATCGCCTGGGAATCCGAAAACCCGGCTCGCCAGAGGCTAAGCCGCTCTCAGCGGAGGTGCATCATGTTACTAGCCCTCGGCTGGCCCTTTTTTATGGATCCCCCGGCGGCCTCAAGGCCGCCGGAAGGAATTAATAAACTGCCTGGCGATGCTACAAAGCTGGGACCCTTCCAGGGTCCGCTTTCATGTGCTGCCGCAGGTGGGTCCATGGGCCCGTTACCCATTTATGATCCCTGGCCTCCGGCAAGCCCCGAAGGGGCGAAATACAACAGCACAGGGCGCAGCCCTGTGGATCCATGAATGTTCACATCATCAGCCTGGCAGTTTGCCAGTTACCCGCAGCAGCATCAGCTTATAAGCTGCCGCCACTGTGAGTGAATCCGTGATTCGCCCCGCCTCCACTTCCTCAAACAACTCCTCCACGGGTATTTTTTTCACGTGGAGTTCTTCGGTCTCCTCGGGCGAGGCTTCCTGCTGGCTCAGGCCGGTGGCCAGGTACACAATGCCCCATTCGTCGGAGACGGAGTTGGAGAGGTGCAGCTCAAGCAGCTTCTCATAACGGAGGGCCACGAGGCCGGTTTCTTCGAGCAGTTCACGCCTGGCTGTGTCCAGCGGATCCTCGCCCGCAGGGCCGCCGCCCTCCGGAATTTCCCAGGAATAACAGTTGAGCACATAGCGAAATTGCCCCACCAGCCACACATGGCCGTCTTCATAGGGCACCACGCCCACCGCAGTATTTTTGTAGTGAACAGTGCCATAAATGCCAGCCCCGCCCCGGGGGTTCAGTACCTGGTGTTCCTCCACCCTGATCCACGGATTGTCATACAACACGCGCTTGTCGAGGGTGGTCCAGGGGTTATTGGTCGTGGACATAAGAAAAAATGCTTATTGCTTCTGTGGGGTCCCGGGGCGGGAGGCTGTTACTGGCCTTCGGTGTAGGATTTAAACTGGTTCAGGATGGCCTGCCAGCCTGCCTGCTGAAGCTCGGCCGGGTTCATTTGCTCGGGGTCGAAGGTTTCACGGACATGAGTCCTGTTGCCAAGGTCTTCAAAAGAAATAGACACCTTTCGCCCATCGTCCATCACGTAGGCGATGCTGCTCAGCGGCGCGACCGACTCGTAGGTACCTTCAAAATCGAAGCTCATGCTGCCGTCGCGGGAAGCCATGGTGGAGGAAAAGCGACCGCCGGCACGCAAATCATTTGTGGCAGCAGGGCAGTGCCAGTCGTCGGAGGCAAAGTTCCAGTTGACGATATGATCGGGAGAAGTCCATTTTTCCCAGACTGCCTCCACCCGGGCCTCAACAATTGCCTCCACGGTAATGGCTGCAGAGCTTTGCGCTGCCAGCAAAGCGACATCGGTAAACATGATTTCCCATTGGTGACCGTCGGGGTCGGCAAAGCAGTCGTAGTACATCCAGCCATGATCGGCGGCTTCGCGGTAGCGGCTGCCACCCTGGGCCAGGGCTGCGGTCACGATTTCATCCACCCGTTCACGGCTTTCCACTTCAATGGCGAGCAGCACCTGCGTAGATTGGGGACTGGCGATGGGCCGCTGGGCAAAGGCATAAAATTGCTCATGGGAAATGAGCATCGCGTAAATAGTATTCTCTTTCAAGACCAGACAGATCGCTTTTTCGTCGCTGAATTGCTCATTGAAGGAAAAACCAAGCCGGCTCCAGAATTTGCGGGCCTGCTGAAGGTCGCTGGCCGGGAGATTGACATAAATGGCAGAAACGCTCATGTGGGTGAGTGTGAATAGGTTCGTTGGAGGGAAAAGGAAATCAAACCGCTGAACAAGAATAAGGACTTTGGCGGTTCACCGGGCACCCTTTTTCAAGGAGAAGCAACAGAAAAATCTTGAAAACAATTTTACTAAAATAATTGCAAATGCCAAATTCGCTGGCATATAATTTTTGAGTTGAACATCCTGTAGTTGGGTGTTAAATAGTTCCATTTTCGCATAAAAACTTTTTTTTTGACTAAAAACGTCATATTATTTTTTCGTTTGTGCAAAGAAATCTCCCGTTCGTGATTCGATTGAGGAGATTGAAGACAAGAGGGCGAAGATCTTAACCTTATAGTACTGACTGCCATGCTCCTCGGAACTTTTGCCTACGGAACGGTGAAGCATCGGCTGCCTCATTGAGCAGGGTGAATGTTTCCCAGCTTTCTTCTATTTTTACAGCAAAAATCGGCCATGGTCAGTGAGCAGGAACAAGCCCTTATTCTCGAATCAATTCGCAACGACGTCGATACCGTCGGTGAGCAGCTGCGGGAAATCGCCGAACAGGTAATAGAAGAAGGGATTTCTGCCTATCCTATCTTTGTTGTTTCGCACGAGCAGCATCCCATTGGCAAGCCTGTCTTTGACCCCGACAGCTCCACCCTCAACTGGACCTTCCACGCCTCGATCCTCGAAGAGTTCATTCAGCGCGAAATCATCAGAAAGGAGCGCGTGGTGGCATTTCGAAAAGCCTACGAAAACCCCCGCGAACGCGCCTGTATTTTTGTGCTATCGCCCGAGCAGGCCCAGTTTGTCTTCGTTCCCTACGACCTTGCCGAGGAGGATCTCCCATCAGAGGAGTAAGATTTTGCCAAATTCGTTCCTTGCGGATTACTTTTCTTCGATATTCCTTGCAAGTAGCCTCTTTGCACTCAGAGACCCACATGGACGACCCCAACGCTTTCTCTCCACTAACGATTTCCTGGCTCCATAGTCCGATGCCGGCCATGTTGCTCAATGAGCAGGGAAGGGTGCTGGCGGTTAACTACGCTCTCGAAGGTTTGCTGGCATCCGGGATTGTGTTTCGGCCTAATATGGGCCTGCAAGTGTGGTGGGATCTTTCTCAGGCGCAGCAGCTGCTCTCCTGGGCCAAACGGGCTCTGGAGGCGCCTAAATCTTGTCTGCCTCTCCTCCTGAGACCAGCCGCCTTGTCGAGGGAAATGGTCTGGACCGAGGTTCACGGCAGTCCGGAAGGAATGGTGGTCAGGGGAATTGCTGCGCCTGTTTCGGCCCAACTCCGGCAACTGGCCTTTCTGAAAAAAGCCATGATGGACCTGGGAAAATCCATCTCACACGATGTTGTGGCACCCATTCGCAGGCAAATCATGTTCTCCGAGCGGTTGCTCGAAATGTCGCATGAGCAATGGCAAGCCGACGGAAAAGACTTCCTCCAATCGGTGGTGCATTCGGGGCAGGACCTCGCCAACCGCTTCCAGGCGCTGGCTGAGCTGGCCAAAGCCGAAGGAAAGCCCCTTCAGCTTGTGCCCTTAGCTATGGACAAGCTGCTATGGCAAATGTGGACTTATTTCCCTGACCAGCAGACCGTTGTTCCTGAGTTTCCCATCATGCCAACCGTGCTGGCCGACATCGACAATATACAGTTCATTGTGAGGGAGTTGTGGCAAAATGCCCAGGCTTGCGCATCGCCAAAACGCATTTTGCAAATCCGGGTGAGCGCGGAGGAAACCGGGTCAGGCTGGCGTTTGCTGGTTCAGGACAATGGCATCGGCATTCCTGCCGGCCGCGAGGTGAATCTGTTTGACTTTTTTTACCTCATCCATCTCAAAGAAGAAGTGCCCGGACAGGGAGTTGGAATGGGGCTCACGCGTGCAAGAAGGTTGGCAAGGCTCATGGGAATGGACCTGGAAGCTCGTTCCCTGCCGGAAGGCGGGGCGGAGTTTGCCTTGGTCATTCCCCAGGCCTGCCTGGCAGAAGCCTGAAAGGCAAAGCCCGCCTCAGGCGAGCCACCGTTCCAGGATGTCGCCAACGAAATAAGCCACAGCCGCCGCTGATGCACCCAGAAAAAGGGTTTCGGCAACAGCACGCCACCGTGAGGTTTGGGTTACATACGCTTTTAGCCAGCCCACCAAAATGAAAGCAACTGAGGTAGTGAGGCAGGAAACGAAAAATAACTGGTTCATGTCCTGGCTGTCGCCCTGAAACAAATAGGCCAGCAAGGGAATTATGCCTACAACAAGAAATGAAAGGTAGGTTACTGCCCCGATCTTCACAGGCGATTTCTGCTCTGGGATCATGTTCAGCTCTTCCTTCATCATGGTGTCCACCCAACGGTCGCGGTCGGCCGTAATAACATCCACCACTTTCTCCAGCAATTCGCCCTCGAACCCTTTGGCCTGGTAAATTTCCCGGATTTCCTCCCGCTCTACTTCTGGAATGGTGTCTACTTCAGCATACTCAATCCTGCGGTGTTTTTCATAGTTATCCCGCTCAGATTTGGTGGACAAATACGCCCCTACACTCATCGAAAAACCGTCTGCAAGCAAATTGGCAAAGCCCAGAATGAGCACCACCCCGATGGAGAGGTCGGCTCCTGCAGCACCAGCCACAACTGCAAAGGTTGTAACCGCACCATCGATTCCGCCATAAACAAACTCTCCGAGGTATTCCTGAAAGGGGATGTAGCCGTGCATCACGCCTTCCCGATGGTCGTGGTCAATGCGCATAAGGGTAAGTCTTGATAGGGCTAAGGTACAGGGAAAACTCGCCAGTGGACAAAGAATCTCAAGAGAACTTTCAGGGGCAGTAGGAAAAAAAATCAGCCCCCGGAAACGTTCCAGGGGCTGACCTTCAAAAAACAGGCTTAATGATCGTGGCCGCCACCGGCTTCACCTTTGGCTTCCAGCTGGGCTGTTTCGCTGATTCCGGCAGGAAGCTCAGGAAAGAAATACCCTGTTGTGGTGCGCCGAAAACCGCTGAGTGGCACAACCAGGGCTGTGGCCTGAGGTCGGTGCACATGCACCTCCGGGCCATAAACACCATCATAAACGGCCTCCTGCGGGATCATCCAGCCAACTACCGGCTCTGTTTCGATCAGAACACTGGCAAAGGCTCCCGGCACAAGGCCCTGTTCTGTTTCCGGCTCGATGTGAATCTTCACCGCCCGGCCATCTAGTTCCACCTGATGCCCCACCAGCAGCACCTCACCGCGGTATTGCGTCTCAGACCCAGCCACCTGAAAGGTTATTTTCTGTCCGGCCACCACTTTTTGCCGGTCTTGCTCAAACACCGAAGCCTCAACATGCAAATGCTTGAGCACAACCACCTCGCAGAGCTCCTGCTGTGGACCTGCCAGCTCGCCCATCGCCACGCCCACCGCGGTCACATAGCCCGTTTCGGGGCTGAGAATGCGAATGCTGGACTGGAGTTTGGAGGCTTCCAGGCGGTCAGCCTGAATGCCGAGCAGGGCCAGTTCGGCCTTCATGGCTGCCAGCCGCGACTGCCCGATCTGCTGATCGGCAAGGGCGCGGGTGTATTCGCGTTCTGTGGTGGCGCTCTGGCCTCGAAGGGTTTCCTGGCGCCCAAGCGCAGCAGTCTGAAACGCCAGCTCTGCCTTTATCTCCAGATATTGCTGTTGCAAATGGATATAGTCGGGGTGGGTTAATTCGGCTAATAACTCTCCTTTTCTCACCAACTGACCAGGCAAAGGTAAAATGCGGGTAACAAACCCCGCCACGGGCACCCGAACAGAATGACGGCCCTGCGGAGGTGCCTCAATGTAGCCCTGGCACCGAACCGGGTCGCGGTCTTCGACTTTAACAGGGGCAAGCAAACGCGGCTCGTGAGGGATACTTTCAGCCGCAGCAGTCTC
Organism: Bacteroidia bacterium; assembly: GCA_041741415.1. Lineage (GTDB taxonomy): Bacteria > Bacteroidota > Bacteroidia > J057 > J057 > JANQTF01. The sequence continues at coordinate 59,231 of JBGSKC010000021.1, forward strand.
CGGCTCCTCCGGAGTTGAAGTACAGGCACTGGTTCCTGCCAACAGCAGAATGGCCAGCCAAATGATGCGATTATTCATTGTGTGAGAAATCGAAGGGTGAGGATGGAAAGATGAAGGCGATACCGCGCCTCCAGGCGGGCCTCCTGCCAGGAAGCCGTTTGGCTCAGCAGGCGCAGCACCTCGGCAAAGGGAACTTCTCCCAGCCGGTAGCGATCCAGAACAACGCGCTGGATCATCTCGGCCTGAACCTGCCCCTGGCCCTGATACAATTGCAATGCCTCGCGCTGGTAGAGGTAGTCAGCCCAGAAGGTCTGTGCTTTTTGCCGGAAGGCTTCCTCCTCCAGTTCCATTTGAACCTGCTGGGCTGCCAGTTGGGCTTGCTGCACCTGCACTTTCGCCGTCTGCGCGGGCACCCACAGGGGCACGCTCACGCCGAGATATGCGCCCTGAAAGCCATTTTCGCCATCGATGGTTTGGCCAAACCAACCCAGCTCCAGGGCAGGGCTCTGCTGCAATTTCTGCAAACGCAGGGCTTGCGACTGCTGGGCCTGGGCATGAAACAGGCGCTCATAGGTGGAGGTTTGGCTAAAGGCTGCCATGATCGCCTGGAGGCTGTCTGGGAGAGCTCTTGCTGGCCCTGGCCCTGTGGGTAGCAAGGGCATTGCCTCCAGCCCCAGCATCCGCTGAAGCGCAGCCTGCACCTGCACCTGGCGGCGCAGGCAATCGCTTTTGCGCAACTGCCACTGGCCCTGAGCCGTTATGGCCAGCCCGCGCTCAAAGGGCAATTCTTCGCCTGCCTCCGCCCGAAGCTGCTGAATTCGAAGCAGTTCGTCATACAACTGCAACAAGCTGTCCGACAATCCCTTCATGGCTTCGCACCGATACCATTCTTCATACAGGGAAGCCACTTCCAGTTGGGCATCGCGGCTTGCCTCCCGAAGGCCGGCATCGGAACTGGCCATAGCTTCCTCCCAGCCCGATCGTTTTGTGGGAACTTCCCAGGGCCTGCCTAATGGCTGCGCCACTGTGATCAGGGCGTCGAAGGCACTGGTGTTCATCTGGCCCTGCTGCCACTGAATGGCGGTTTCGCCAGGGTTCCAGAATCCCTTGCCTCCTGCTGCCACCACTTCGCGGTTGGCCTGGCCCAGGCGCACCTGCGCCGACTGGGTCTGTGCCAGTTCCAGCGCAGCTTCTTCGGTTAGAACCGGCGTTTGGGCGAAGCTGGCGGGCACTATTCCCAGCAACAGCAGCACGAGCATGGCACCCTGTGGCCTCAGCCGCGACCTGCGGCGGGCCTGAAAGGAATACAGCACCGGCAGCACAATCAACGTGAGGATGGTGGCCGTGAGCAATCCGCCGATCACGACGGTGGCCAATGGCCGCTGGACCTCGGCCCCGGCACCGGAGGAAATGGCCATGGGCAAAAAGCCCAGAGAAGCCACGAGCGCCGTCATCACCACCGGGCGAAAACGCACCCGGGCAGCTTCCAGGATTCGCTCACGAAGGTCTTCCACGCCTTCATGCTCCAGTTGGTTAAGGTATCCGATCAGCACGATGCCATTGAGAACGGCTACGCCAAACAGCGCGATGAAGCCCACCCCGGCAGAAATGCTGAATGGCATGCCGCGCAGCCAGAGCGACAACACTCCGCCGATGGCAGCAAGCGGAATGGCAGAAAAAATCATCAGCGCCTGGGCGAAGGAGCCAAAGGTGAGGTAGAGCAAGGCGTAAATGAGCGCCAGTACCAGCGGCACGGTAATCATCAGTCGCCTGGAGGCAGATTGCAGTTGTTCAAATTCTCCACCGAAAAAGTAGCCATAGCCTGCGGGTAGCGGCAAGTCCCGCTGGAGGGTTTGTTGCAATTCCGCCACCAGCTGTTCAACATCTCTGCCCCTCACATTCACCCCGATGCTCACTTGCCGCCGGGTGTTGTCGTGGTTGATGCGCATGGGGCCTTCGGCGTAGCGAATGTCGGCAATTTCGCGAAGGGGAATGGCCTGGCCATTGGCACTCCGCACCTGCAACCGCTCCAGATCCGAGGGGCTCATCCGGTAATCGGGGTGGAGGCGAAGAACAAGGTCAAACCGGCGGTCGGTTTCAAAAACAACCCCTGTCGTGAGGCCGGCAATAGCAGCCTGCACGGTTCGGTTTACGTCGCCCACCGAAATGCCCAATGCTGCGAGCCTGTCGCGCCTGTATTCGATCATGAGCTGGGGAAAGCCCGAAGTTCTGCTCAAAATCACATCCGCTGCCCCCGGCACTTTCTCCACGATCGGCACTACTGCCTGCCCGAGCCGGGCAAGTTCGTCGAGGTCGTCACCAAAAATTTTGATCACCACATCCGACTTCGAGCCTGTCAGCAATTCGTTGAACCTCAGCTCGATGGGCTGGGTAAACTCAAAGCTGGTTCCGTCTTCCTCCAGGGGCTCCAGCACTTCCTGCATCAGGCTCACCAACTCGTAGCGATCTTCGGCGTGTGTCCATTGTTCTTTAGGTTGAAGGATGATCATGATATCGGCATCTTCCACGCCCATCGGGTCAGTCGGGACTTCGGCGGTTCCGATTTTAGACACCACTTCTTTCACTTCGCCGGGGAAGTTGGCCAACAGCAATCGCTCGGCTGCGGTAGAGGTTTTAACAGACTGAGACAGGGAAGATCCCGGCGGAAGGCTCATTTGCATGGCCAGGTCGCCTTCGTCTAGCTGTGGAATGAATTCACCTCCCATCCTGCCAAAAAGCCAGAGAGTGGCCATCAGGGAAATCCCGGCCAGGCTGAGCACCCACCAGCGGCGGCGCAGGGCCAGCTTCAGCGCTGGTTCATACAGGCGGTGGAGGCCTTCCACCAGCCTGTCAGACAGGGTTCTGTGCTGCCGGGGGCTTCGGCTCAATACCAGCGAGGCCATCATGGGCACATAGGTGAGGGAGAGAACCAGGGCACCCAAAATGGCGAAAGAAACGGTCTGGGCCATGGGCACGAACATTTTTCCTTCCACCCCTTCGAGGCCAAGCAGCGGCAAATACACCATCAGGATGATGATTTCGCCAAAGGAAGCCGATTTTCTGATGCGGCTGGTAGCTTCGATCACGGCATCGTCCATTTCATTCCGAAGGAGCCGTTTTCCGGAAAAACGACTCTCCAGCCTGTGCACGGTTGCCTCGACGAGGATAACGGCGCCATCCACGATCAGGCCAAAGTCAATGGCACCAAGGCTCATGAGGTTGGCCGACACGCCGAAGAGCTCCATCAAGCCAAAGGCAAACAAGAGCGCCAGCGGGATGACCGAAGCCACAATCAGGCCTGCCCTGAGGTTGCCGAGCAGCAGCACCAGCACAAACACCACGATCAGGCCCCCTTCAAGGAGGTTCTTTTCTACCGTGCTTGTCGTGCGGCTCACCAGTTCGGAGCGGTCGAGGTAGGCATGGAGATGAATACCGGGCGGCAGTACCGATTGAATATTGGCGATCCGTTCTTTCACCGCACGAATCACCTGATCGGAATTGGCACCCTTGAGCATCATGGTAATACCGCCCACAGCTTCGCCCTGGCCGTTTCTGGTCATGGCGCCGTAGCGGGGCGGGAAGCCCTCCCGGACCTTGGCAATGTCGCGAACCAGCACTGGCAGCCCCTGGCGGTTGGCCACGAGCACCTGGGCAAGGTCTTCTTTCGTTCGGATGAGGCCCTGGGCGCGAACGTAAAATGACCGTCCACCTTCTTCGAGGTAGGCCGATCCGGCATTCTGGTTATCATTCAGCAGGGCCTGCTCCACCTCCGGCACGGTAATGTCGAGGGCGCGCAGGCGGTCGGGCAGGAGGGCAACCTCAAACTGCCTGACGAAGCCGCCGAAGCTGTTGATTTCCACGACTCCCTCGATGCCGTTGAGGTAGCGCTTCACAATCCAGTCCTGGATGGTGCGCAGCTTCATGGCGTCGTACTGGTCTTCGTAGCCGGGTTCCACTTCGAGCACATATTGAAAAATTTCGCCGAGGCCGGTAGAAATGGGCATCATGCGTGGGGTGCCGAAGTCAGGAGGAATGGCCTCGGCGGCGAGCGGGAGCTGCTCGTTTACCAGCTGGCGGGCGTCCAGCACGGGCATAGCCTCGTCAAACACCACTGTGATGACGGAGAGGCCGAAGTTGGAGATGGAGCGAATGTCTTCAACGCCGGGAAGGTTGGCGAGCTGAAGCTCCACGGGGGTGGTGATGTATTGCTCGACTTCCTGGGGAGCCAGGGTCGGCGACATGGTGATCACCTGCACCTGATTGTTGGTGATGTCCGGTACTGCGTCGATGGGAATGCGTCCTAATGCCCAGATCCCCCAGCCAATGAGGGCGAGGGTGAGGAGCATAACGACGAACTTATTCCGAACCGAAAACCGGATCAGCGAGTCGATCAGCATAATAATGGTAAAACCTTGTCAGTCGAAAAGGAAAAAGATCATGCCTGGCTGGCATGACAGGGAGGCAGGCTGGTTAAACCAGTCGCGGGGGTGCCCTGAATGACAAGGAGGAAAGCCAGTGTGCCTGTTGAGCGAGAGGCTCATCGGGTGACTGGCGAAAGGTGGGCAGTGCCTGGAGCGCAGGAAAAAGGCTAAAGCAGAAGTTGGTTGCAGGAAAAAGGGCCACTGGTGCAGCGATATCAGAACCGCTGCTCTCGGGGCTTGCGTAATTTTCCAGGTGGTCTTCGCCAAGATCCAGCGAAACAAAGGCGCCGAAGAGGGAAAAGGAAACCGTCTGCGGTGAGGCTGTGATAGCAGGCGTAGGGAGGAGCCGATGGTGCCAGTGTGGGATCAATCCATGCCCAATGACCAGCAGGAAAGCTGTCATCAGGAGGGAGTGAACCATGGACTTATTGGGCTTCATTGGGCAATGGTACGAAAAAGAACGGAGATTCAGTGAAAGTTTATCAGGCTTCATTGGCATTTGCCTGCAAAATCCGTATTTTACTGTTAGCCAAGCTGCCAATTGCTCCTCACATGATTCCTTTTCCACGCCCTTTTCTGCTCACTGTCGAGGCTTACCACCAAATGCGGGAAGCCAATATCCTCACTGCCGGGGACAAGGTGGAGCTGATCAGGGGCCAAATTGTGTCTATGAGCCCCAAAGGAAGCAAGCACAGCAATGCCGTTAACCGGCTGGCAAAAATCCTTACACGTACCGTTGGCGATCAGGCAGAGGTTCACATTCAGAACCCTATTGAGCTTGATGATCACTCGGAACCAGAGCCCGACCTTTGTCTTCTTCAACCACCACTGGACCGCTACGAAGACGCATTGCCCCGCCCGGCTGACGTTCTTCTCGTAATCGAAGTCGCCGATTCGACCCTCACAACTGACCGCCGCACCAAGTCTCAACTCTACGGCGAGGCTGCCATTCCCTGCTACTGGATTCTCAACCTCGTGGACCGCGAGCTGGAGGTGTATGAGCATCCCTTCGAAGGCGGCTACAAAGTCTGCACCCGCTACCGCCCCGGCGATATCGTCAGGCTGGCCAGCATTGGGCTGGAGTGGGAGGTGGGAAGGTTGTTGGTCTGAATGAACGCCGCCGGATGAAGGCTTTCACCACGCCGGGCCGCTTCCAATCCCCATTTGATCGCCCGCCTGCAAACTCCTAACTTGAGGCGATAAACCCATTCCGCTTCCAAATGACCTACGCCCGCGCCCGAAGGATTACCGCCGCCCTTTCCACAATTTTCTGGGTGCTGGTCGCCCTCGCTTTGATCTGGCAAGCCTCGCTGCCAGGCCGAACCTGGTTTTCTTCTCTCCACGACTGGCACTGGGTGTGGCTGCTGCCCCTCCTGCACGGCTTGCTTTCTCTGCCGTTTGATTGGGCTGCCGGGCATTGGCTTCCCCGCAGGCTCGGCCAGATCCTGAGCCAGGAAGAACGCTGGTGGCCTATTTGGTTGCGTGGCAGCCTCGTTCAGATGCTGTTTTATGCTGCATTCGCAGCCTGGCTCCTTTTGCTGGGTAAAAGCCTCGGCACCTGGGGGGCCATCGGGGGAATGGCCCTGGCTATGCTGCTGCTCGCCGGGCTTCAAATCTGGGTGGCAAGGGCTGTGGTAGCCTGGGAATCCTTTTTCGACAACCACAAAGGAAAGCTTGTCATTTACCTCGACAACCGCGATGCTGGCTTCACCGGCGGGATATCGGGTATTCCCGGAGCCGAGGTGTTTGTGTTGCCAAACAAATACCGGGCTGAGATGAACGACACTATGCTTAAAATCGTGCAGGGGCGTCGCCATGGGGCTGTCCAAACCCTGACCCACGCACGGGGTTTTCTTGTGGCTTTTCTGTTTAATGTGGCGGCCTTTTCGGCTGCTGTGCTGATCAGCCCGGAGGGAGTCGCCACCGGCCAGGGTCTCGCCGCTACTGTCGGCATTTATTCCCTGATTCAGGGCCTGCTGGGGCCGTTGCTGCTCAACTGGCTCAGCCGCAGGGCTGTATTTGAGATTGACCGCTGGATTTACCACAGGGGCGGGAATGCCGATTTGCTGCGCCAGTCTTTTGCGGCGGCGGTGGTTCCCGGCGAAAGCCTCCCGGAGCAGGAGCCCTGGGCCACGCTCTTCACCGGAATGCCCAGCCCGGCAAGCCGCCAGCAGTATATGACGGGCCAGGCCCGCATCCGGGGAGCCTGGCAAGCCGCCCAGCAGGCGCGTTTCCTGAGCTGGGCTGGCCTCGGCCTCATGAGCCGCTCCACCGAAACCATGCTCGGCAGACCTGAGCGCTGGGTGTTTCAGGTGAGTGATTAGGCGGGTCAGTCGTTGTTGGGATACTGCTTCAAGCCTTCCCGCAGGCAGTGCATGGCCTGGCGAAGGTCGTCCTGATTGAGGACATAGGCCACGCGAACTTCGTCGAGGCCTGCGCCGGGCGTGGAGTAGAATCCGGCACCAGGTGCCATCATCACGGTTCCGCCTTCAAAACTGAATTCTTCCAGCATCCACTGGCAAAAGGCTTCGGCATTGCGGACCGGGAGCCGCACCATGGCATAGAAAGCGCCCGTGACCTCCGGAACAACCACGCCGGGAATCTCGCGCAACATGCTGAGCAGCAGGTTTCTCCGGCCAACATATTCGTTCACCACCCCTTCGTAAAAACTGGCCGGAAGGTCATACACGGCTTCTGCGCCGATCTGGCCGAGGGTAGGAGGGGAGAGGCGGGCCTGGGCATATTTCATGATGGCAGCCATGGCCTCGGCATTCCTTGACACCACACAACCGATGCGGGCACCGCAGGCCGAAAAGCGCTTGGAGATGGAATCTGTGACGATCACATGCTGCCCGGCGCCTGCCAACCCCAGTGTGGAGTGGTGGGTGAGGCCGTCGTAGGCGAATTCGCGATAAACTTCGTCGGCGATGAGGTAGAGGTCATGCTTGAGAATGATTTCGCGGAGCTGCTCCAGGGCCGATTCGGGATACATGACCCCGGTGGGGTTGCCGGGATTGCAGATGAGGATGGCTTTGGTGCGGGGAGTGATGAGCTGTTCAAATTCCTCGATGGGAGGCAGGGCGAATGAATCCTCGATTCGGGTGGGAATGGGCACCACGGTCACGTTGGTGAAGACCGAGAAGCCGTTGTAATTGGCGTAGAAGGGTTCGGGAACGATGATTTCGTCGCCGGGATTGAGGCAGGCGGCAAAGATAAAGCTCAGGGCTTCGGAGGCCCCTGTTGTCACGATCACCTGGTCCTGGTTGATGGGATAGCCGAGGCGGTCGTAATAGCGCCCGATGGCCTGGCGGAGGGAGGCGTTGCCCGCTGAGTGGGAGTAGGCCAGCACTTCGGGCTGAGCCGCCCGGATAGCTTCGTAAAAGGCTGGCGGGGTGGGAATATCCGGCTGGCCGATGTTGAGGTGATAGACTTTTGTGCCGCGTGCCCTGGCGGCTTCGGCGTAGGGCACGAGCTTGCGGATAGGCGAAGCCGGCATTCGGCGGGCACGGTCGGAAATGCTGGGCATGGGCGAAGGGATATGTTCGGTGAGAAAATTCGGGCTGATCGCCGCGATGCGGGTTGCAAATTCTGAATTCCCCCGGAATTCTCCACGGGATTAAGAAAAAACCTGTGTTCCCCCTGATGGTTTTTACTGTTTTTATCCGGTCCTTTTTTTGGGCATTTGTCAAAAAAAATCTCCCTTCAGGGTTCACCTGAAGGGAGAAAAATCATTGTACGAACAGAGGTCAGGCCTCTGTTTCTGATTCAGATTTGGTTTCAGATTCCTCTGCAGTCTCCGGCTCCGATGGCGTTTCGGCTTCGGCGACAGTTTCAGTTTCTGGTTCAGTTTCGGATTCTGAAGCATCTTCAGCAGCAGGCACTGGCGCAGCGGCCACCACTACTGGCTCGGGTGCGACTTCCTTAGGCGCATTAAGCAAAGTCTCCAGGTCTTTGATTTCCTTTTTTTGCTCCTTGATAAAGGCCAGCTCGCGGTCGATCTCGGCCTGAATCTGGGTCCGGAGGCTGTCACCGGATTTGCCCTTTGAGATGAATTGGATGTTCGTCGAATACTGGTCCACCTTCTCCTGAGCCGCCTGGATGCGTTTTTTCAGCCGCATGATGTTGCCCCTGATGGCCCTGACGCGCTCGTCGCCATCCTCGATGGTATCCACGCGGGCCACCACTTTTTCGCGGCGAACTTCGGTGCGGCGGTTGTCGAGTCCTTCGAAAATCTTATCGATTTCGGTGCGGAACTCTTTCCACACTTTTTCTTTCTCTTTGAAGGGCACCCGGCCGCTGTCTTTCCAGCGGGCCTGGAGTTGTTTCACGGCTTCGATGAGCTCTGTGCGGCCCATTTCGCTTTGAGACAGCGCTTTTACCTCCTCAATGAGGGCTTTTTTGATGGTGAGATTATCCTTTTCTTCGGCGTGCAGCACGGCATAGTGGTCGCGGCGACCTTCAAAGAAGGCGTCGCAGGCTGCACGGAAGCGGTTCCAGAGTTTCTGGGAATGGCGGTCGGGAACGGGGCCGATGCTCTTCCATTCCTGCTGAATCACCTTGAGGTCGCGGGCAGCAGCTTCCCAGTCGCTGCGGGTTTTCATCGCCTCCACGCGTTCCAGCAGGGTTTGCTTCAACTGGAGATTATGGTTCCGCTCTTCGTCGAGTTGCTTGAAAAAGGCGGATTTTTGGGCGAAAAAGGTATTACAAAGGTCGCGGAAGCGGCCCCAGAGTTCAGAGTTTTGTTTGGAAGGAGCGGGGCCCACTTTGTTCCAGGCTTCCTGCACTTCGCGGATCACCTGGGTGGCGTCGTTCCATTTGCGGGGAGAATCGCCCTGGAAGTCGCGGAAAGCCTCCAATTGGCCCAGCATGAGGAGCTTTACGGTAGCGTTGGCTTCGCGCTGCTGGTCTTCGACCTCGCGGTAGGCCTGGCGGGCTTCGAAGAAGGCATCAATGGCTTTGCGGTATTCCTCGTTGATGCGCTCCATGTCTTCACGGGGCACATGGCCTGCGGCTTTCCATTCCTGCTGGAGCTCGTTGAGCAGGTCGAGCTTTTCCTTCCAAACCTCAGCGTTCTCCTTGTCGGCTTCGGCAGGAATGAGGTTGCGGGCAACTTCCAGCAGGCGGCCTTTTTCTTCGAGATTTTTCTTTCTGTCGTACTCCATCAGCTCCAGGTGGACACTGCGGAGGGCGTAGAACTCGTCAAGAAGACCGCGGTATTCTTTGTAAAGGGTTTCGAGGTCTTGGTTGGGTACCTGGCCGATGGTTTTCCATTCGTCCTGAAGCACCCTGACATCAGAGATGAGATCAGGGTTTTTATTTTCTACCAGATCGCGAAGACGGCGGATAAGGTCGCGCTTTTTGCGGGCATTCTCCACCCTGATGCTCATGCTGCCTTGTTGCTGGCGGCTGCGTTGGCGGTTGAAGGTAGCAAAAGCGCCCCTGAAATCCTGCTCCATGTGATGATCCAGGGAGTCGGCGGCCTTTAGCGCATCAAATGCGTTGCGAATGAGGTTGACCCGGCCCACATGGTCGTTGAGGTGGGCGTTGTCGAATGCCATCCAGTTGATCAGCTGGATCAGGTCGGGAATGGTAGTGTCGGTGAGGAGCATTGACCCCGGCTCATGAGCCTGAAGGAATGCGTCGATTTTGGCGAGCAGATCTTCATGGCCATCCGGAGCGGTAGGAGGAACAAATTCTTCGTCGCTTTCATCGAAGGCGGAAACAAAGTCCTCATCGCGTGCCCCGTCCTCATGGTTCGTGTTCCGTTCCTCGTGGTGTTCCGGCGTCGCTTCTTTGGTACCTGCTGGCTGCTCTCCGGCCTCAAGGTCCGGGCTGGCGGGTTCCTCCGTTTCAGCAGAAACAGCGGCCTCTTCCCTTGCAGGAGCAGGTGAATCACTTTCAGGCTCGGCGTCAGCAGTGGCAACTTCCTCTGTTTCAGCAGAAACAGGGACCTCTCCTTCGGCAGGAGCAGGCGAGTCGTTTTCAGGCTCGGGATTGCTACTAGTGACTTCCTCTGTTTCAGCAGAAACAGAAACCTGTCCTTTGGCAGGAACAGGCGAGTCGTTTTCAGGCTCGGTGTCGGCATTGGCGACAGGGCCAGATGCAAGGTCCGTGGAAGAAGATGTTTCCTGGGATTCGATGGCCGTTTCCAGGTTCTCCTGTTCACGATCCGGGTGCTCGTTCAGCATCATTGCTAGATCCTTGAGGGGAGCAGAGGGTGTTGGCCTCTGTTGGTTGGGAAGAAAGTACCGGACAAATATCTGAAAATTTTCCGGTGAATATGAAGCAGGTGCAGAAAGTAAAAACTTTGTCGTCTCAGGCCTCTGTCCAGGCTTTCACCTGGTCGGGGCTGGGGTTAGCGAGGTCGAGCTTGAATTTTTTGTTAATCCCGCACAAATCCTGGAACAATTTGTTGGGGTTTGCCTCCTGAAGGGCCTCCATGGTCCAGATTCCCGCTTTTTGGAGGGGGGCGATCCATTCGGCCGGAATGTTTTTTGCCAAATAATCTTCACGGGCGGCTTGCTGCGCTTTGGCTTCGGGCTTCATTTGCGGGAACAGCAGCACATCCTGGATCGACGGCTGGTTGGTCATGATCATCGTGAGGCGGTCAATGCCAATGCCGAGCCCGGCAGTTGGCGGCATGCCCAGTTCGAGGGCGCGCAGAAAATCTTCATCCAGCATCATGGCCTCCGAGTCGCCTCTGCGGGCGAGTTCGAGCTGCTCTTCAAACCGGGCGCGCTGGTCCAGCGGGTCGTTCAGCTCGGAGAAGGCATTGCAGATTTCCTTGGCGTTGCAAATGGCCTCAAAGCGCTCCACAAGGCCTTCTTTGGTGCTGTGTTTTTTGGCTAATGGACTCATTTCCACCGGGTAATCGGTGATGAACGTAGGCTGGATGAGCAGGTGCTCCACTTTTTCGCCGAAAATTTCGTCGATCAGTTTGCCCTTGCCCATGGTGTCGTCAACTGGCACGCCCATCTCTTTGGCCGTTTGGCGCAAAGCCGCCTCGTCCATGCCAGAAATATCCACTCCCGTGTGTGCCTCAATGGCCTCAAACATGGTGTAGCGCTTCCAGGGCCGGGCGAAAGAAATGAGGTTGTCTCCCACCTGCACCTCAGGGTGGCCATTCACCGCCACAGCAATTTTTTCCACCATTTCCTCCACCAGGTCCATCATCCACTGGTAGTCTTTGTAGGCCACATAGAGTTCCATCATCGTGAACTCCGGGTTGTGGAAACGCGACATGCCTTCGTTGCGGAAGTCTTTGGCGAATTCAAACACGCCATCAAATCCGCCTACGACCAATCGCTTGAGATATAGCTCGTTGGCGATGCGCAGGTACAGCGGCATGTCCAGCGTGTTGTGGTGGGTTTTGAATGGCCTGGCGGCAGCGCCCCCATACATCGGCTGCAGAATCGGGGTTTCTACTTCGAGGTAGCCTTTGTCGTTGAGAAAGTCCCGCATGGATTGAATGACGCGGGAGCGTTTGCGGAAGGTTTCCCGGGTTTCGGGGTGAACGATCAGGTCGAGGTAGCGCATGCGGTAGCGCTGCTCGGTATCAGTGAGGGTTTCGTACACGTGGCCGTCTTTCTCCTTGGAAAAGGGAATGGGCCGCAGAATTTTGGTTAACAGCACGAATTCCCGCACGTGGACGGTCTTCTCGCCGGTTTGGGTCATGAAGCAATGGCCCTTCACCCCGACGATGTCGCCGAGAGAGATGAGCTTTTTGAACACTTCGTTATACAGGGTTTTGTCTTCGCCGGGGCAAAGTTCATCGCGCTGGAGATAGATCTGGACCTTGCCGCTGCTGTCTTCCAGTTCGGCGAAGGAAGCCTTCCCCATGATCCGTTTGTTGGTGATGCGGCCTGCGAGGCACACATCTTCAAAGCCAGTTACGCCATCGGCAAATTGTGCTTCGACAACTGCTGCCTGCATGTTTACAGGAAAAGTGGCAGCAGGATACGGGTCAATGCCAAGGGCGCGGAGCTGCGCCAGTTCTTCCCGGCGCTGCAGTTCCTGATCCGAAAGAAAAAGATGGTCCATGAACAAATGCGGTTTGCGAGCCCTCAGGAAAGGGTCTCTTGTAATCGGGGACAAAAGTAGGCTTTTATTTGACAACCAACAGCCGTTCTCCTGGCAGATTCGCTGGTTGCGGGCTGGGAAGTTTTGGGAAAAGATCAATACATTTCGGGTCAATTGTTGCCATTTGTCATGCCCATGAGCCTTTTCCTCCCCGATTTTCAGGCAGCCATCCTGCAAGGCATTCCATCAGAATTACCTGCTCCCTATCAGGCCCCGGCGGGTGCCAACCGCGCTCCCCGGCGCAAAGACCTGCTGTCGCCCGCCGAGAAAAAACTCGCCATCCGGAATGCGCTCCGGTATTTCCCTGCTGCCTGGCACAGCATTCTGGCCCCTGAATTCGCCGAAGAACTCCGTCAGCTTGGCCGCATTTACATGCTGCGCTTCAAGCCCGCCTACCCGATGTTTGCCCGGCCCATCAGCCATTACCCTGCCCAATGCCAGGAGGCCGCAGCCATCATGCTCATGATCCAGAACAACCTGGACCCGGCCTTGGCCCAGCACCCCGAAGAGCTCATCACCTACGGCGGCAACGGCGCTGTTTTCCAAAACTGGGCCCAGTACCTGCTCACCATGAAATACCTCGCCACCATGACCGGCGGGCAAACGCTCCACATGTACTCGGGCCACCCCATGGGGCTGTTTCCTTCGTCGCCGGAGGCGCCCCGCGTGGTTGTCACCAACGGCATGATGATCCCCAATTACTCCCGCCCCGACGACTGGGAGCGTTTCAACGCCCTCGGCGTGACCCAGTATGGACAGATGACTGCCGGTTCCTACATGTACATCGGGCCGCAGGGCATCGTTCACGGCACCACCATCACGGTGATGAATGCTTTTCGCCGCAAACTCGCCCCCGGAGAATCGCCTGCCGGGAAAATTTTTCTCACTGCCGGACTCGGCGGTATGAGCGGGGCACAACCCAAAGCGGGCAACATCGCGGGCTGTATCACAGTCTGCGCCGAAGTGAACCCCAAAGCCGCCCGCAAACGCCATGAACAGGGCTGGGTGGATGAGCTGATCGAAGATCTTGATGGCCTTGTTCAGCGGATCAGACAGGCTATCGACAGGGAAGAAGTGGTGTCGGTGGCGTTTTTGGGGAATGTGGTGGAAGTGTGGGAAAGATTTGACGAAGAGCAGATTTTCGTCCACCTGGGCTCCGACCAAACTTCGCTGCACAACCCCTGGGCCGGGGGCTACTATCCTGCCGGACTCACATTTGAGCAGGCAAACGACCTGATGACCACCGACCCGGAGGCATTCCGGCAGGCTGTGGCTGCCTCGCTGCGCCGCCACGCCGATGCAGTCAACCGCCACGCCGGGAAGGGCACCTACTTTTTCGACTACGGCAACGCCTTTTTGCTGGAAGCCTCCCGTGCCGGCGCCGACATGATGACCCCCGACCACCTTGCTTTCCGCTATCCTTCCTATGTGCAGGATATTCTCGGGCCGATGTGCTTCGACTATGGTTTCGGGCCCTTCCGCTGGGTGTGCTGCTCAGGCGACCCGGCCGATCTGGCCATCACCGACGCCATTGCCAGAGATGTGATGATGAAGCAGTTAGCGAACGCTCCGGAGGAAATTCAACAACAACTGCAGGACAATATCCGCTGGATTGAGGAGGCCGACAGGCACCGGCTGGTGGTGGGTTCCCAGGCCCGCATTTTGTATGCCGACGCTGAAGGCCGGGCCGCCATCGCCGATGCATTTAACCAGGCCATCGCGGAAGGCCGCTTGTCGGGGCCGGTGGTGCTGGGCCGCGATCATCACGACGTGAGCGGCACCGATTCGCCCTACCGCGAAACGAGCAATATTTATGACGGAAGCCGATTCACTGCCGACATGGCGGTGCACAATGTGATCGGCGACAGCTTTCGCGGGGCCACCTGGGTATCGATCCACAATGGCGGCGGCGTGGGCTGGGGAGAAGTAATCAACGGCGGATTCGGGCTGGTGCTGGATGGCTCGGAGGAGGCAGGCCGCAGGCTGCGGAACATGCTCTTTTTCGACGTGAACAACGGCATCGCCCGGCGGGGCTGGGCCAGGAATGAGGAAGCGCTGTTTGCCATTCGCCGGGAAATGGACCGCAGCCCGCTATTGAAAGTGACACTGCCCGAGTTGGTGAACGACGAACTGCTGGAGGGGCTTTTTTAGACAGGACCAACCCTCCCGGCAAGCAGGAAAGCCTGTTGACTCAGCAGCCGGGAGCGTGAAAAAAGGAGACGATTTTCCAGCCTTGCCCGGTTTTGACCACAACTAACTCAGTAAGCAGGCTGGCAGAGACAAAATCTTCGACGATGTAGCCGAGCTGGCCATTAGGCAAGACGACCTCAAACCAGGATTTGCCGTCGACAAAGAGATTTGGCTCAACGACCTCATCGGAGACCGGATGGTGAAAATCGAGCCATTCCCAGGTGGCGGTGGCGATGACAGGAGCGGCGGTGCCGGGTTTTGCGCGGATGTTAACTGAGCTGCCGGTAACAAGCAGGGTCGTCCCTTCTCCGGGGTGCAATTCGAAAGAAGGGGCAGAAAAAAAATAGGGATGCCTGCTCGCGATGCCGATGGGATTATCACCTTTTATTCGCGAGAACCCGAAGGAAATCAGGCGGTAAAGCTCCTTCCAGTCGGGGTGGTTGGGGTCGCTTCGCAAGCTTTCGAGGAGGTATTGCCTGGAAGTGGCTGGGTCATTTTCTTTGGAATAGAGCAGGTTGTCGTGCAGCAGCGGGGCGAGGCGGTCGGCGTCTTTATCGAGAATGGCGAGGGTGAGTTCGGTTTTAAATCGAAGAAACTCCGGGTCGAGGTAGCTTTCATCCAGCACGGCGGGTTGAGCAAAAAGGCCCTGGAGAAGCAGGAGAAGAAGTAAGAAAATGCCAGTGTGTTTCATTTGCAATTGATCTGATAAAGCTGAAAAGGGACGGCAAGATGACGAGCCTGGAAAGGAAGCTGCCAGATCCTTTGGCTACCAAAGCGCTTTTGATTAGTTTTAGGCCTCCGGGACCAAAGGTTGTTCAAAGCTTTGGGGGCCAGTCTGGCCAAAACCGCGTTTAGAAACCTAATTTTACGGCTTTGAAGCTGAGCAAGGAAATTGTTTTTGGGATCTTTTCTGTCATTGCCATCGGCCTGATTGTGTATGGGCTGAACTTCCTGGCAGGCAGCCATTTGTTTGGCGCGCCGCTCACCCTTTATGCCAAATACAAGAATGTGGAAGGCCTCACCGCCGGGAATCCCATCCTGATGAACGGCCTCCGGGTGGGGCGAATCGCCAAGCTGGACCTGGATTTTCCGGAAGGGGTGGTAACGGCTACCCTGGAGTTCAATGAGCAAATGGAAATTCCCCTCGAATCGGAGGCCATGATCATCTCTACCGACCTGCTCGGCGCAAAGGGCATCAAGGTCTGGATCCCCGATTCGATTCGCCCCTCGGCAGAATACTATCAAACTGGCGACACCATTTCCGGGTCTATCGAAGCGGGCCTCTTTGCCGAAGCCGAGGAGCTTGTAACTACCAAGGGTGCTCAGATTTTGCTTGAAATCGGTAAACTTTCCGTTCAGCTCAATGAAATTGTGGCCATTGCCAAAACCCAGCTCAACGACCCCACCAACCAGAACAGCATCAATGCCATTCTCGCCAACATTCGCACCTCCGCCGAAAACCTGACCAACATTACCTACGAGGTCGATTCCATTTCCAGGGAGATTACCACAATCGCCAACGACGCTGTTGCCATCGTCCAGAACGTGGAGAAAAACAATCCCAACATCGACCAGATCATTACCAACGTCCGGATGACAACCGACTCGCTCGTGACAGCCGCCAACGAGGTGAAATTTCTGATGGCAGATGCCTCCAGCGCTGTTTCCAGGGTCGAGGGCATGGTGGCCAAGCTCGATACCACTTCCGGCACACTGGGCTTGTTGCTCAACGACACCCAGCTCTACGACAGCCTGGCCTCCACAACGACCCAAATCAACGCCCTGCTGCGCGAAGTGCAGGCCAATCCGCAGCGCTTCATCGACGACGTGAAGCTTTACATTTTCGAGCGGAAGCCGAAAGAGAACTAAGCTGCCGGGTTTATTTCTGCCCGCGCAGCATTTCGAGGTGGTTGATCAGCACCTGAACTGCCCTGTACATGTGGGTGTGGTTGGGCACAATTAAATCGCACTGGTATTTGGTGGGCTCAATGAATTGCCGGTACATCGGGGCCACAAAGCGCTCCCAATCGCGCAGCACCGACTCAAACGGGTAGCCGCGCTCGGCGGCATCACGGCGCAGCCGCCGCGCCAGCCGGATGTGCTCATCAGCCTCCACAAACACCTTCAGGTCAATCAGCTTAGATAGTTCGGTTTGGTGGTAAATGAACAGCCCTTCGATGATCATCACCGGCGAAGGCTTCATCACGATGTCGCGGGCTGTGGCCTGCGGGTTGTTGAAGGTGTACTCCTGAATGGTGATCGTTTCCCCGCGCAGCAGCCTGCCAACATCTTTTGCCAGCCTGCCCAGGTCCACGGAGCGGGGGTGGTCGAAATTGGTGAGTCCATCCGGTTCTTTCACCTGATCCTCAATAGGCAGGTAGTAGTTGTCCTGAGAAATGAGGGTAATGGGCTGGTCCTGCCAGTATTCCATCAGCTGGGAGAGCAGGAAGGTTTTGCCGGAACCGCTTCCGCCGCAGATTCCGATCAGGTAAGGCCTTATTGTCATGCTGGCTGGGAGGCTAAAAATTCGACAAAAGCACGAACGGCACGACCCCGGTGGGAAATGTTGTGCTTCTCAGCTGCTGGCATTTCGGCAAATGTGAGGCTGTGTTCCTCAGGCAGAAAAACGGGGTCATACCCGAATCCACCCTGGCCCCGGGCTTCGGGAATGATGATGCCTTCCACCCTTCCCTCGAAGAAGCGCGGCTCCTGCTGTCCGTCCACCCAGGCGATCACGGTGCGAAACACGGCCCTGCGGTCTGTTTTGCCCTCCATTTCCCGGAGCATTTTGTCCACATTGTCCTGGTAGCTGCAGGCGGGTCCTGCCCAGCGGGCCGAATACACGCCGGGCTCGCCGTTGAGGGCTGCGA
The DNA here is from genome assembly GCA_041741415.1 of Bacteroidia bacterium. Lineage (GTDB taxonomy): Bacteria > Bacteroidota > Bacteroidia > J057 > J057 > JANQTF01. The sequence continues at coordinate 76,791 of JBGSKC010000021.1, forward strand.
CTTCAAGGCCTGTGTCGTCGGCAAAGCAGGGCATACCGCTGGCTTCGGCGTAGCCGCGTGCTTTGAGCAGGGCATTGCCTTCCAGGGTGCTGTCGGTTTCGTCCACGTCGAGCGAAATTCCGAGATCTGACAAGCCCAGCACGTGAAATCCCGGCAGTACCATGGCGCGGATTTCCTCGAGTTTGTGGGCGTTGTTGGTGCCGAACAGAATGGTTTGCATGAGAACAACAGGCTAACGGCTGCCGGAAACACGGCGCAGCCAAAGGTTGCAAAGCTACAGATGCCGGAGGGGAAAGCCAAAGTGGTTCATGAGCAACTCTGAGGAGACAGGTCCAACCACTGCAGAAGTGCTGTGGAAAGATCCATAGCACCCGGATTCTTTTGGCGAATGAATGGTCAGTTATCACGAACTCTTCACGAAGAAAAAAAAGAATTGTGACAGGTCTGAGATACCGCTATGATACCTGATCCGGAAAATTAGGGTGTCAAATTACTTCACCCTCAACCCGTTCGTTATGCTACTCAATTTTCTTCGAGTTCTCAGTGTCTCCTTGTTTCTCTTTGTGGGACTAACGGCACAGGCGCAGGTCTGTGACGGCGGCACCGTTTCCACTGCCTCCGGCGAAACGACCGTTTACACCTGCCCCGGCGATGGCAACATGGATAAGTTGATGTTTGCCCACGTGAGCCCTTCTTCTGCGCCTTTCCGCTATGTGGTGACTGACGCCAACGGCATCATCCTGGGCCTTCCTCCCGGCAACATGGTTGATTTTGAAGGAGCCGGACCCGGCAACTGCCTTGTGTGGGGCCTTTCCTTCACCGGAAATCTGCTCGTCGGCATGGGCGACAACGCGCTCACCAGCCAGCTCAGCGACGATTGTTTTGACCTGAGCAGCAACTTTGTGACTGTGGTGCGCGATGTTCCGAATGGCGGCACCGTTTCTACCGCCTCCGGCGAAACGACCGTTTACACCTGTGCGGGCGACGGAGTAATGGATAAAATTATGTTCAGCCACATGACAACCTCCAATGCTCAGTTCCGCTACGTGGTGACTGACGCCAATGGAGACATTCTTGGCTTGCCCCCCGGCAACATGGTTGATTTTGAAGGAGCGGGAGTAGGGGCCTGTCTGGTGTTTGGCTTATCCTATACAGGCAACATTTTGGTTTCTGCGGGTGATAATGTCCTGACCAGCACCCTGACCGATGATTGTTTTGATCTGTCAGCCAACTACGTTACGGTTGAAAGACATGATGACTGCGTTACAGGCTTCACCCTTGTCAATTCTGATACTGACACAGACCTTGGTCCGATTCAGGATGGCGACGTGATTGACCTGAAAGTATTGGGAACCAATGATCTGAGCCTGCGGGCAGAAGTGGTGGGAACTGACGTTGAAAGCGTGCGCTTCGGGTTCAACGGCAATATGAATCACCGAACAGAAAACGAAAGCCCCTATGCTTTCAATGGCGATAATGGAAACGGAGATTACTTCCCCTTCCAGTTTGTGCCGGGCACCTACACCGTCAGGGCCACGCCATATTCGATGAACAATGCCCAGGGCCAGCAGGGAACCCCGGCCATGATCACCTTCACCGTTATCTCCACCCCCGATGTGATCACAGAGTTTATTTTGGTGAATGCGAACAGCAACCAGGATATCGGCCCGATTGAAGATGGAGACGTGATTGACCTCAATGTGCTGGGAACCAACCAACTGTCGATCCGGGCGATGACAAATCCCTCGCCAGTGGGTAGCGTTGTATTCGGCTTCAACGGCATGGCCAGCTTCCAGACTGAAAACACAATGCCCTATTCGCTCAACGGAGACAACAACGGCAACTACAAGGCAGTGACTTTCCATCCCGGGGTTTATACTGTGACGGCAACGCCATTTAGCCAAAAATCCGGGAAGGGCGAACAAGGCCAGGCGAGCACGATCCAGTTCACAGTTGTGGGTGGCAGCTCTTCTGCCTTGCTGGCAAATGCCCCTATTCTCGGCGCTTTCCCCAACCCGGCAAGCACTGAAGTGACAATTGAGCTGTCCAGCGTGGAGTCAGGAAGCCTGGAAATGACCGTGCTCAACCTGATGGGATCTGTGGTGTACCGCACCTCCGAAACCGTTACAGCGGGCTCATGGCGCCAGACTGTTTCCCTCGATGCGCTTCCAGCGGGCGTGTACATGCTCCAGATTCAGAACGGAGCTTTCCGCCAGACAGAACGCCTCATCAAAGAGTAAGGGAGTTTTGAGCTAATCAAGATGCAGGGGCCGTTCCGGGAAATCCGGGATGGCCCTTTTGTTGATGTGGAGATATTTTTTATTTGAACTACAGCGGAAAGCCAAAGTGCTTGACCTCCGTTTCCATGCCGCCGAGTGCCCGGTAAAATGCCAGGGCGTGGTCGTCTTCCACATCCGCCTGAACAAACACCTCCTGGTAGCCTGTTTCTTTTCCCCAGGCAATCAACTGCTGAACAAGCGTCGTGGCAATGCCCTGCCGCTGAAACGCCGGAAGCACGGCCAGGTCGTAGAGGTAGAGCATGTCCCGCCCTGATTTCAGATCGGGCAAGCGGAAGGCTGTCAGTCCTCCCACCACCATTCCATCGTGCAGAGCTACCCAGGCAAGAAGGTTTTCCCCAGCCAGCAGGTCATGCCAGTAGCCTGTGGGGCGCTGTCCGGCAAAGGGTTCTTCGAATACTTCCGCCAGCAAGCGCACCAATTCTTCGAGCTCTTCTGCCTGTGAAGGAGAAAGTTTGAGGAAATTGATCATAATATTTGCATTTTAAAGTAAAATTATTAGTTTTACTCACCTGTTTGACGAACCTCCCCTCCCTCATGATGAACAGCATCGGCTTTTTCGAAATTCAAACCTCCCGGCCAGAGCGCGAGATGGCATTTTACAGGGCTGTTTTCGGCTGGTCTTTCGAGCGCGACGAGCGGCTGTCCGTTCAGAAAAACGGCAGCTATGTGTTTGAGTTTTACCGGATCAACACCGGCCACATGCCCGGAGCCTTGCTCACCCGGCAAGGCGAACCGCCAGCCCCTGTCCATGGTACCAACGCCTTTGTGTGCTCGCTGTGGGTGAACAGCTACGACGAGGCGGCGGCGGCTGTTTTGGCCAATGGCGGAAAGGAAATCATGAAAAAATTTGCCGTTCCCGGTCGTTACTGGCAGGGCTATTTCATAGACCCTGACAACAACGCTTTCGGGATTTTTGAGGTGGATGAGCTGGCAGGATGATGCCTCTACGATCTTTACCTGATGGTTCTACCCTTCGGGAATGCCGAACATAGCGGAACATCTTCTCATCCTTCCCCTATGAAAGCGATTCTGACCAGCCTGCTTTGTCTGTCTTGCTTTGCCCTCACAGCCCAGACCGCACAGGAAAAATACGGGCAGGCCTACACGGCCATCACCCAACAGCAATACCAGGAAGCGCTTCGCCTTGTAGAGGAGGCCATTGCCATGCAGCCTGATTTCGCAGACGCCTGGAACCGCAAATCCTTCTGCCTCACGGCGCTCAAACGCTACGAAGAGGCCATTGCGGCCGCCACCCAGGCCCTCGCCCTGGCTCCTGACATGGCAAAAGCCAATGCCAACCGGGGCAATGCCAACTACTGGCTCGAGAAATATGCAGAGGCCGCCGCTGATTTTCAGGTAGTATGGGCACGCCAGCCAGAACTCGCCGATGCCAACATGGTGGAAAGATACGCCTACTCCCTCCTGCGAACCGGGCAGTCAAGTGCCGCCATTCCCATTTGGGATAGCGCCATCCAGAAAGATCCGCAGGACCCCAACAACTGGCTCAACAGGGGCATTTGCCGCGAAAGAGCCGGACAAAACGACCTGGCCCTGCAGGATTATGATGAGGCCCTCCGCCTCAATCCGGATCTGGGTTATGCTCACATGAAAAAGGGAATCCTCCTCTCTAACAGGCAGCAGTATGCTCCCGCCGTCGTTCACATGGAGCGGGCTAGCCAGCTGGGGCAAACCTCCGTGGGGATGCTCCTGGACCTCGGCGATGCCTATTACAATCTGCAACAATACGGGAAAGCCGAGGCGAACCTCACCCAGTACCTGAACACCCAAACGTCTGTTCCTTTTGCCTGGAATCTTCGCGGCGTCATTCGCCTGCAACAAAAACAATGGGAACTGGCCCTGGCAGATTTTGATCAGGCGATCCGGCTGGATGCCAAAGAGCCCCGGTATGTCAATAACAGGGGGTTTGCCAAGTTTAACCTTGCCCGCTACGAAGCCGCGATAGCCGATTACGATGCCGCCCTGCCTTTGTATGGGCCCAACGACCTCCCGCATTTTCAATACAAAACCGAGGCACTGAGGCTCCTGGGCCAGCAGGGCGGACTCAGCCCGGAGCTGACAATCAGCCTGGCCAATGAACTGGCTCAGGGAGATCAGTTTGAGGAGGCAATGGCCACCCTGGCCAGGGGCATTGCCAGCTATCCCAATGATGCGAGGCTGTATTATGCCCGCTACACCATCCGCAGAAAGGCCGTGAAGGAATTTGCCACCCGGGTGCAGGACCTGGAGAAGGCAGTTTCACTGGCACCGGATGTGCCGGATTACCACTACTGGCTGGGAGAAGAATATTTCCTCGGCAGGCGACAGGATGATGCGATCAGGGAATATGACCGCTGCATGGCGCTGGGAGGGCAGCATTTGCCTTCGACAAACCCTCGTGGCATTGGAAACGGGAACTACAAGCAGGTGATTCTCAACCAGCGGCAGGGAGGCAGCACCGTGGCCACCAGCCAGCCTTCCACCAATTCTGGCAGCAGTCAAATGGTGCAGCCAACCGCCGAAAACCGGGGGCAGTACCTGCAAACCATGCGGCAGCTCGGCGAAGAATTTGCCCGGGGGATTGTAAGACAAGGCGGTACCGTGCTGGAAATGTCAGAGGTGATCGACTACCGGAGAGTAACAGGAGCAGAGTTGGAGCCGAATCAGTTTCTCCTGCTCTATGTGCTTTTTCCCATCAACGGAGACCTTACAGTGACGAAAAACGACGGCACCGCCTGCACCAATTACTACCGTCCGGCTGGTTCCCTGATCGGAACCCTCGATTGTGAGTTGAGCAACCTGCATCCCATTCATGAGTTCCGGAGCTTCATCATTGATCGGGGAGCCTTCACCGACCCTGTATTTTTTGTGCTTGTAAAAGGCGGGAAATAGAGCGTGAAGGAAGGTCGCCAACCAGGATCGAAAGGCTTGGAGATTCGATCCATGGATGATATTTTACCTTCAGTTTCATCCGTTCGTCCACCATCGCTATGGCAAAGAAACGCACAGCCCGCGAGAAGCGGGATCTGCCACAACTTCCCTTGATCAAAGAACCGCCTCAGGCATGGAAAGATGCGTATGGTGGCAGCAGGATGCTCATTTCCACGCCCGGCGACATCGACCGGATGGTGAAGCAGATTCCAGCAGGTAAACTCCTCACCATGAGCAGTTTGCGCCAAAAGCTGGCCGAAGATCAGGGCGCTGATTATACTTGTCCGCTCACCACCGGAATTTTCCTCCGCATCATAGCGGAAGCCGCCGAAGAAGAGCGTGCGCTTGGCGAGGAGCCCATTGCGCCCTGGTGGCGCGTCGTGCGCGACGACGGCACTGCCAACGATAAGCTCCCTGGCAAAGGGCCGCTCCAGGAGGATCTGCTCAGGGAAGAAGGAATTAGCCTGGCTCCGAAGCCCCGATCAGGTAAGCTCGCTGTTCAGCCGCTGGCGGAATTTCTCGTTCCCTGATGAAGCTGCTTCAACAAAAAAGTGCAAGGGATTATTCTCCGGCAAATACCTCGCGCTCCCGAAATTTGTAACTTAGGCTTTCTGGATCGTAGGCTGTTCGTGACCAACTGCCATCTTCTTTCAGGGTAATACCGCTGAGGTCGTCGTGCCGGAACGTGTTGTTGGCCTTTTGACGCTCCATGATGATGTTGATGAATGCCCTGTTTTTGTAGTGCTCCCACATTCTGATGAACTCCGTCGTGATAATGGCGGCTAAGCGTTGGTCTCCTTCGATGAAAAAGAAGTTTTCATCATTTTTCACACAGGATGCGCTACTGAAATTTGCTGTGCCAACAATGATTTTGGGATTGTTGCTAAAAGGATCAACCACAAGGGTTTTGGAGTGAATTTTATGCTTGCCGAAAGCTTTTGCGTCCCATTTTTTACCCATATAGGTTTCCAGCTTGGAAGGGACAAAAAACCGGGTGTTTCGAAATTTTAGCTCTGAGATTTTTTTCTCAGCAGTGTTGTTGCTCAGGCCATACTCCAGTACGCCTAAGTCATTGTTAATCAGTGAATTTACTACTTGCTGGTCAAGGCCAAACGGAGCGCTCACAAATATACTGCTCTGTGCCTGGGCGATCAATTCGCTGGCCTGATCAAGCAAATGGAGATGAGAGACTGGCGAAAACCTGATCTTCCATTCCGGCGAATTCAACAAAGCCTCTGCTGAAGCTATGACCTGCTCAACCTGTTGCTTGACCGCGCTGTCCCGCCCCGCAACAGGTTCGTTCCTCCTCAGAATTTGAAAATACGCTTCAAAAGCCTCTGCAATCCATGGTTTTTCTATTTCCAACGCCATGTTCGTCTGAAGATAGAAGGCATTGAAAGTGAAATTGCAGGTGCCGGTCCATACCGCTTTGGGCTCTCCCTGTTTGAGCAGAATGGCGAATTTGTTGTGGCTGATTTGCAGAATCTGGTCTCTTGGGGTGGCGTGGTTCAATAAGTTGTGCGCACTGAGATAATGCTCATTCTCCTGCCTCTGCTTTTCGTGTCCGGTTTCTTTGGCATGGTAAACAATATGCACTTCTGCTCCTCTCCCGGTGGCAGCGGCCAGGGCGGCTGCCACGTCGGGGTCTTCGAATTCGTAGATGGCCACGTGGATCGCATCACCTGCCTGGGCCTGGGCAATGAATTCGATCAGTGATTCTTTAAGCCCCCGCGACAGCCAGATTCTCGCAATGTGGTTGTCCTTGGGGTTGGGGTTGGTCTCAAACCTCTCCAAATAGGCGTGGGCAGAAGTCACCCCACGATTGGTAAACACGCCCACCCCGTTTTCCCGGGCAGCAGAAGGCTTGACCAGTAGCTCCAGTGGTTCCCGGCGCTCAGGCTTTTCTGGGTTTCCAAAGAAAGGATAAATCTCATAGCGGTAACTCCGATCCGGACTCAAAGTGTAGTCGTTCCAGTTAAACCGCTGAAAGGGAGCGATGTAGGAGGAGACGTTCGCCCCCAACGCCATGTTGTGCTGGAACTGAAAACGCTTGTTGCCGTGCAGCCATTCACACCGGATCATCTCCCCGGTGCCAGTCTCATAGTCTGTCCGGCGTATGCCGAAACCCAGCAGGTTGCTCCTGTCCACATGTTCGGCTACCGACCACCCCAGGCAAAGAGAGTTGATACCAACCAAAGCGGCAGCGCTGAAGTCGGCTTGTGGTCGCGTTGGCCTCACCAAAGCCTGGTAGGGGATGTTCATAGCGAATGGTTACGGTTTTTTTGTAAACTACCTGATTTTTTTGTGGCATCTCTCTGCCGGATATTTCCTTTGTGTAAACCTTTTGTTAGGGAGATGTAATTCTGGTGGTGTTTCCCATTGCCGATACATTGCTGGTCCAGGGCATTGGATTGAGAAAATGTGTAATTTACCTTTTTGTCAATCACGCCTCCCATGACCGTCCAGGACCTCCTCGCCCAACTTGAACCCCTCGGCCACGAAAAGGTGCGCGCCCATAATGCCCGCTATGGCGCAGGCAGCAACCAGTTTGGCGTTAAGCTCGGTGACCTGCGCACCCTGGCCAAACAAATCAAAACCAACCATCCGCTGGCGATGGAGCTGTGGCAAACCGGCAACTTTGAGGCCCGCCTTCTTGCCATTCTGATCATGAAGCCTGCCCTGCTTTCTGCAGATGAGCTCGAGGCCCTCGTTCAATCGGAGAAGGCCACCCAGGTGGCCGACTGGCTCTCTGCCTATTTGATCAAAGATCACAAGCAGCGCGACCTGCTCCGGGAGCGCTGGATGCAAAGCTCCGACACCATGTGTGCCCGCGCCGGGTGGAGCCTCACCAGCGGCAAGGTCGCCCGGGATCCCGCCGGACTTGATTTTGCAGCTCTGCTCGACAGGCTGGAAGCCGAAATGCCCCATGCCGCCCCCGAGGTGCAATGGACAATGAACTCCACACTCGCCAACATCGGCATCCACTTTCCGGAGCTTCGCCAGCGCGCGATTGACATCGGCGAAAAACACGGCATTTACCGCGATTACCCCGTTTCCAAAGGCTGTACCTCCCCCTTTGCGCCCATCTGGATTCACGAAATGGTGAAGAGGCAGGGCTAATCCCGGGCTTCGACGGACTCAGCCACCGGGCGTGTGGGCCTGAGACCATCCCGCTGTCATCCTGAGCAGGCCCTGGGTCCGTCGCCGAAGGATGACTCCCCGCTTGATGTCATGGTTCGGCGACGGGCCAAATTGGCCCTGCTCACCATGACAGGAGGGAAGACGTCGCCTGGTTCGCGTCATCCTGAGCAGGCCCTGGGGCCGTGGCCGTAGGTTGACTCCCCGCTTGATGTCATGGTTCGGCGACGGCTGAAGCAGCCTGCTCACCATGACAAAACCAGCCTGCGGCAACACTTGACAGCTGACCCTGGAAGGGTCAAACCTTTGTAGCACAGCGGTTTGGTATTTTTTGTCCATCCCGGCGACCATGTGGTCGCCGGGATGAGTCGGGTAAAATTTGACTTGAATAGCTACAGAGCTTGGACCCTTCCAGGGTCCGCTTTCACCCTGCGACGCCTGAGTTTCGGAAGCGGAGGGTTAGATGTTGAGAGGCGGGATTTTGAGAAGCGGGACAAAAGAAATTCTTTGATTCCAGTCTCTCCTCACGCAGCGAAGCGGTCTGACTTCTCGCCTCTCAAACCGGCTTCGCCTCCGGTCCCGGCTCTCGGCTCTCGGCTCCCGCATCCATTCAACCCACATAATCCCGCTCCCGCAGCGCAGCCAGGGCCCGTGCCTTGCGGATCAGCTCCGCCGATTCGGCGAAGTTCAGCGTCTGCTGCCCGTCGGAGGCGGCTTTCTCCGGCACTTCGTGCACCTCGAAAATCACACCGTCCGCGCCCGCCATCACGGAGGCCAGTGCCACCGGCTCCACAAAATCCCGGATGCCGATCCCGTGAGATGGGTCTGCAATCACCGGCAAATGGGTTTTCTCCTTCAGCATCGCGATGGCGTTGATGTCCATCGTGTTACGGTAGGCCGTCTCATAGGACCGGATTCCCCGCTCGCATAGCATGATTTTCTCATTCCCGCCTGAAAAAATGTATTCTGCGGAGTGCAGCAGCTCCTCAATCGTGCCCGAAATCCCCCGTTTCAGCATCACAGGTTTATCTACCTGCCCGAGCGCGTCCAGCAGGTTGAAATTCTGCGTGTTCCGCGCCCCAACCTGAAATACGTCCACAAATTCGGCCATCGGCTCGATTTGCTCCGAATGCATCACTTCGCTGATAATCTTGATCCCGGCTTCCTTTGCCAGCCCGTGCCAGAGCCGCAGACCCTCTATGCCCAGCCCCCGGAAGCTGTAGGGCGATGACCGCGGCTTGAATACTCCGCCGCGCATGATCCGAAGGCCCTGCGCCTGCATGTGGCCCAGAATCAACCGGATCTGCGCCTCGTTCTCAATCGAACAGGGCCCCGCCATCAGCGCCAGACCGCCATCGCCCAGTTTCACACCGTCCCCCAAATCAATCACGGTCGGCTGCACCTTCCATTTGCGCGACACCAGTTGGTAGCTGTCTGTCACCACATGCAGATCTTTGACCCCGGGCAGGCTGCCAATGCTGCGAAGATCCACGGCCGGCTTGCCGATCAGCACGAGGTAATGCCCGAGCTGGGTGCGCACTTCGTTGCTCTTAAACCCCAGCGACTGGATCGTCTGTGTGAGGGTGTTGAGGGTTGCCGGAGAAAGCTGAGGTTCTAATTGAATAATCATCTGTGGCAAAAAATGAGGTTGTCAGGGGCGAATGGAGCGGACAAAATCCCCGATGCGGCGCTCCGGCTCGCTGCCGTCGCCGAGGGCCTGGATAAAGGCCGAGCCGATGATGGCACCGCTGGAAAAGCTGCAGGCCCGTTCAAAACTCGCCCTGTCGCGGATTCCAAAACCGATCAGCTGCGGGTTGCGGAGCTCCATCGCGGCAATTCGTTCGAAATAGCCGGTGTCCATCGTGGCGGTTTGCCCCGTTGTGCTGGCGCTGGAAACGAGGTACAGGAAGGCATCGCTGGCATCGTCGAGGGCGAAAATGCGGGCTTCCGGGGTTTGTGGGGTGATGAGAAAGATGTTGGACAGGTTGTGTTTGTCAAACAACCCGGCATAATGAAGCTGATATTCTCTCAGCGGCAAATCTGGCAAAATCACCCCGTCGATGCCGGTTTCGGCGGCCTTCTGCACAAAGCGCTCCATCCCGAATTGCAGCACCGGGTTGAGGTAGCCCATCAGGATCAGCGGAATCTGAATATCCTGCCGGATATCTTTCAACTGCTCAAACAGCAGGTCCAGGGTCATGCCATTGTCAAGCGCCTGCTGGCTGCTCTGCTGAATGATGTCCCCGTCTGCGATCGGGTCGCTGAAGGGCATCCCGATCTCAACGAGGTCCACGCCCGCCATCGCAAGCTGGCGCAGGATGGGCCGGGTGTCGTTCAATCCCGGGTGCCCTGCCGTGAAAAACATCGAAAGGATGCCCGATTTTTTTTGGCTGAACAAGCTGTGAATTCTGTTTCGCATAGGTCTGGATCGGTTAAACCGCCTGGTTCAGGTACCGGAGATAGGTGTTGAGGTCTTTGTCGCCGCGGCCGGAAAGATTGATCACAATCAGATCATCTTTGTCAAACCGGACCTTCTCCAGCACTGCGAGGGCGTGTGCGGTTTCGATGGCGGGAATGATGCCTTCCGTTTTGCTCAAATGAAAGCCTGCCTGCATGGCTTCATCGTCGGTGATGTAGAAGAATTCGCCCCTGCCGGAGTCGAACAAATGGGCGTGAACGGGCCCGATGCCGGGATAATCAAGGCCAGCCGAAATGCTGTGGGGCTCCACGACCTGCCCATCCGGGGTTTGCATCAGCAGGGTGCGGCTGCCGTGCAGCACGCCCGGCTTGCCGAGCGCGGTGGTGGCGGCGCTTTTTCCGCTGTGAATGCCCAGGCCAGCAGCTTCTGCCGCGATCAGCCGCACCGCGGGCTCGTCGAGGAAATGGTAAAAGGCTCCCATGGCATTGCTGCCGCCGCCAACGCAGGCCAGCACGGCATCAGGCAGCTCGCGGCCCGTTTGCTCCAGCAATTGTTTCCTGATTTCCTCGCTGATCACCGACTGAAAACGGCCCACGAGATCAGGATAGGGGTGGGGGCCCACCACCGAGCCAATGATGTAGTGGGTGTCGGTGGGGTGATTGATCCAGTGGCGCATGGCCTCGTTGGTGGCATCTTTCAGGGTCTGGCTGCCGCTGGTAGCAGGGCGAACTTCTGCCCCCAGCATTTTCATGCGCTGCACATTCGGCTGCTGCCGCTCAATGTCAACCGAACCCATATACACGATGCACTCCATCCCCATCAGAGCGCAAACCGTGGCAGTGGCCACACCATGCTGCCCCGCGCCGGTTTCGGCAATGATTTTTCGTTTGCCCAAACGCTTCGCCAGCAAAATTTGCCCCAGGGTGTTGTTCACTTTGTGGGCGCCCGTGTGGCAAAGGTCTTCCCGCTTCAGGTAGATGCGGGTCTGGTATTGCTCCGACAGGCGGCTGGCGAAATACAGAGGCGTCGGCCTGCCCACGAAATCGCGGAGCAGTTGCTGGAATTCTTCCTGAAAATCAGGCTCCGCGATGATGTCGAGGTAGCGGCTCCGAAGCTCCTCCACATTCGGATATAACATCTCGGGAATAAAGGCGCCGCCAAACTGGCCATAATAGCCATACTGGTCAACGGTGTAGCTGCTGTTCATTGGGTGCTTGTTAAAGGGTGTTGTCGAAGGTGTTGGAAAAAAGCCCGGAGTTTTTCGGGGTCTTTCAGGCCGGGCCGGGTTTCAAATTTGCTGTTGAGGTCGAATCCTGCCAGTCCGGGCAGAGCCAGGCTGCTGAGGCTGCCGGCATGTTCCGGCCCAAGTCCGCCGCTGAGGAAGTAAGGGGTTGTTCCCTGGTAATCAGCCAGTTGTTTCCAGTCAAATGAAACGCCATTCCCGCCGGGCTGCCTGCCTTTGGTGTCGAACAGGAAAAAATCTGCCTGGCCCTCGTAGCGTTGCCAGTCCTGGCCCGGGCCTTCTTCGCCCACCGAGAAGGCTTTGATGACGGTGAAGCCTGCTGCCCGGAGCTCCGCGCATTGGCCGGGGCTTTCCTGCCCGTGAAGCTGGATGCCATCGAGGCCGTATTGCTCCGCTGTAGCCAGGATTTCGCTGGTGGATTCGTTCACAAAAACCCCGGCTTTTCTGACGCCTGTCCATTCCCGGGCCACAAATGCAGGCAGTTTCCCTCCCACAAACCGCGAAGATTTGGGGTAAAAAATCAGGCCGATCCAGTCGGGGCGCAGGTTCAGCACCTGCTCAATGTTATCGGGGTCGCGGAGGCCGCACACTTTGAGGATCATGCTCCGGCAGTTGAGTGAGACAATTCGCGAAGCTGGTCAATGAACCTGGCGCATGCTTTTTCGGGCCGGGCGCTTTCCATGAAATGCTGCCCCATGAGAAAGCCGCGGAACCCTGCCTCCCGCAGCCTGATCACCTGGCGCGGGTCGCTCAGTCCGCTTTCGGCGACTTTCACAAACCGCGCCGGAATGCGTTCTGCCAGGCGCAGCGAGGTGTTGATGTCCACCTGGAAGGTGTCCAGGTTGCGGTTGTTGACGCCCACGAGGTCCACTTCGTCGCAGAGACAGGCGTCCAGCTCGGCTTCGTTGTGCACTTCGAGCAGCACCTCGAGGCCCAGGCTTTTGGCCAGGCCGGCCAGTTGCCGGATGCGCTCCGGACTCAGGCAGGCTGCAATCAGCAGCACCACATCCGCGCCGATCGACCGCGCCTCGATGATCTGGTATTCGTCGATCACAAAGTCTTTGCGGAGAATCGGGCAATAATTCAACTGCCGGGCCAGGGTCAGGTCCTCGTTTTTGCCGCCGAAAAAGCGCTGGTCAGTTAGCACCGACAAGGCAGAGGCTCCGGCCTGCATGTAGCCGATCGACACCCGCTCCACGTCGAGGTAGGGGTGAATGTCGCCCTGAGAAGGGGATTTTCGCTTCAGTTCAGCAATCACGCCGTGGAGGTCGGGGCGGTGGAGGTATTTGCACAGCGACACCACCGGGGCGGTCATGTGAGGGCTTTTTTCCAGCAATTTGACCGGGAAAAGCTCCTTTCGCTGCGCGACTTCCTGCTGTTTGTGGTCGAGGATGGTTTGTAAAATCTGCATGTTCAGGCAAAAAATGGGGTAAAAGGAACGAATCAGACGGGGGAGGCTTCCTGCAGGGACAGCAGCCGCTGCAGCGAGGCCATGGCACGACCACTGTCGAGGGATTCGCGGGCTTGTGCCACTGCTTCTTCCAGGCTCAGCCCGGGCCGTGCTGTTTTGATCGCCAGTCCGGCATTTGCCAGTACCACCGAAACCTGTGCTTCGCTGCCTTTGCCATTCAGCACCGCCAGAAAGATGTCCACAGCTTCTTTCACGGTGGCCCCGCCATGAAGCTCGGCGGCTGCCACCGCCCGGAAGCCCATTTCAGATGGAGAAATCAGTCGCTCGCCGCGGCGGTCGATCAGTCGCGCCGAACCAGTGAGCGACAGCTCGTCGTAGCCGTCCAGCGCGTGAACAATCGTGAATTGTTTGTCTGTTTGCTGGTACAAATAGCCATACAGCCTGGCCAGCTCTAGCGAGAACACGCCCACCATCTGGTTGCGGGGGAAGGCAGGATTCACCATCGGGCCCAGCATGTTGAAAAAGGTTTTGATTCCCAGCTCCTTCCGGATGGGAGCCACATGCTTCATCGCCGGGTGAAACAGCGGAGCGTGTAAAAAGCAGATGCCAGCCTCCTCGATCTGGCGGCGCAATTCTCCCACATTGGCGTGAAATTGCAGCCCCAGTTGCTCCATCACATTCGAAGAGCCCGAGATCGAGGATATGCCATAATTGCCGTGCTTGGCCACTTTCACCCCGGCACCCGCCGCCACAAAGCTCGCCAGGGTGGAGATGTTGAACGTATCCTTGCCATCGCCGCCGGTGCCGCAAAGGTCGATGGGGTCATATTCATCGAGGTGAACCGGAATACAAAGCTCCAGCATGGCCTCGCGAAAACCACCCAGTTCCTCCACCGTGATGTCGCGCATCAGGTAAACGGTCAGGAAGGCCGATACCTGAGCTGCGTTGACCTCGCCTCTTGCGATTTTGGAGAGCACGGCCTTGGCCTCGGCATAGTCGAGGGTGCCATGGGCCAGCAAGTGGTTGAGCACCTGTTTCATGTCGATGTCTTCAATCTGGGCAGGGGCCTGCTCCCGGTGAACGGGCAGCTCCAGGAAGTTTTTCAGCATTTTCATGCCGTGGTCTGTGATGATGGACTCCGGATGAAACTGCACGCCAAACACCGGGGCATCAGCCAGGCGCAGGGCCATGATTTCGCCATGGCGGTCAACAGCCAGCACCTGGATCTGTGCAGGCAGAGAGGCGGGTTTCACTGCCCAGGAATGGTAGCGTCCGATGGAAAAGGTGGAGGGCACCCCGCGAAACAAGGGATCTTCGGGAGCTGTGACCTGTACGCCGGTTTCCACGCCATGTAGTACCTCGGGCATGTTGTAAAGCTCACCGCCGAAAGCCTCGGCAATGGCCTGGTGGCCCAGGCAAACGCCGAAAATGTGTTTTTCTCCACCATACTGCTGTAGCAAGGCTGGCATGATGCCCGCTTCAGAGGGAATTCCCGGACCGGGAGACAGGATGATTTTGTCAAATTTGCCTGCTTCCTCCAGGGTGATCTGATCATTGCGGTGCACTTCCAGCCTGCCGCCATAGCCCAGCTCCCTCACCATGTGGACGAGGTTGTAGGTGAATGAATCGTAGTTGTCGAGAACGAGAATCTTCATGATTATCGGGCTGTTGGGGAGGTCAAACGTGGACGGGAAAGGGATTTTTGCAGCTCTTCGGCTGCCTGAAGGGCCTGGCGGAGGGCAGCGAGCTTGTTGTGAACTTCCTGCAGCTCGTTTTCAGGCACAGACTTGGACACCACTCCGGCCCCTGCCTGGTAGTAGAGCACATTGCCTTTTGACAAAAACGAACGGATTATGATGGCATGGTTGAAGCTGCCATCGAGGCCGAGAAACCCAATGCAGCCGCCATAAAAGCCCCGGTTGTGGGGCTCAATGCGATTGATGAGGCGCATGGCCATGTGCTTGGGCGCTCCTGAGAGGGTGCCTGCAGGGAAGGTGTCGGCAACAAGTTGCAGGGGAGATACTTCAGGCCCGATTTTCGCCGAGACCTTTGATACCAGATGGATAACGTGAGAATAATACTGGACTTCTTTGTAGGTGTCCACCTTCACGTCGTGGCCATGGCGGCTCAGGTCATTGCGGGCCAGGTCGACGAGCATCACGTGCTCAGCATTTTCTTTCGGATCAGCAGAGAGGCGGCGGGCCAGTTCGCGGTCGTCTTCATCGTGGCCCGTGCGCCGGAAGGTGCCTGCAATGGGGTGGATCACCGCTTGGGCATCCTTGATCACAAGCTGCGCCTCGGGCGAGGAGCCCATGAGCTTGAAGCTGCCAAAATCGCCGTAAAACAAGTAGGGCGAAGGGTTGATGGAGCGAAGGGCGCGGTAGACGTTGAATTCGTCTCCTGTAAACGCCTGCCGGAATTGCCGGGAAAGTACGATCTGGAACACATCCCCTCGCTGGCAGTGGGCAATGCCCTGGCGCACCATCTGGAGGTATTCTTCATCTGTGAGAGGGGAAGTTTCGGTGCCCTGGGTGTGAAAATGAAACTGCGGCACGCTTTGGCGGTCGAGGATCTGCTCCAGCTGCTCCAGCCCCGGGGGCTGGTGTTCCATCCGGTGTTCGATGAGATAGAGGCGGTTGTGGAAATGGTCGAACACGAGTACAAAGCGAAAGAAATGGTAGAGCAGGTCGGGAATTGACCTTGCCTCGTCGGGGTAAGGGGAAATATCGACTGTTTCGTAGTGGCGCACAACATCGTAGGCCTGGTAGCCAAAGAGGCCCTGGTAGGCGAATTTGAGGGGAAGCGCATCGCCGGAAAGGGAGCGGGAAAAGTCGCGGAGCAGGCCCGGCAGCTGGCGTGTATCCTGGAGGGGAATTTCACGGCTGGTGTTGTCGGGGAAACTGAGGGAGAGGATTCCGCCGGAAAGCGAGGCCGTGGCCAGCGGCTCACAGCAAAGGTAGGAAAAGGAGTTTTCTGCACGGTGGTAATCGCTGCTTTCCAGCAACAGGCTGGTGGGGTAATGGTCCCGGAGCCGAAGGTAGGCACTCACCGGGGTCACGGTGTCGGCGAGGCGCGTGCGGTGCTGGGTGAGAAATCGGTACATGGCGTTTGGGCTAATGGGCAGATACAAAAAGAGACCGGGTCTGCATCGTCGTAGCGTGCAGACCCGGTCCCGAATTTCAGACAAAGGTGTTGCTCCTACGAGAGGGTATTCGAAGGATGCCACCACCAATTGTTCTGTTTGAAGGTCATTTTTCGTTGAATTTGTTGCCAAATAAACCCCTCTGCTGATAACATGCAAATCAATCTGCGACTTTTTTTATGACAATGTCTTCCTGGTGTTTGTTCACCACATACTCGAAAAACTGCCGTATGGCCTGGTATTCTTCGGCGCTGTAGCGGGTTCGGTTGATCTGTATGCTGCTGGTGATGTGGAGAATGTTACCTAGGTCCATGACATTGTACATAAACTGCCCGGCATTTCCCGGCATGATGACCCGGATAGAGGCAGGCAACTGCGCAATTTCATAGCCATCCGGAATCTCCAGCCCCAGCATGTGAGCCTCCCAAACGGGGTAGGTGAGGTCGATCGGGGCAGATCGTTCTTCAGCCTGAAAGGGGTTCTGGGCCATAGACCGCATCAGCATGGGCTTGATGAAAATCAATTCGCCCACCCTGACCAGGTATTCCTCCAGCCGAACGCCGCAGGAAATGCTCAGCTCTTCGCCCAAATGCTCCCTTCGCTCCACCTTGCCTACTTCCCAGTTCAGGCCCTCGCTTTCCTCCAGTACATAGGTTGAGAAGTAAGACTCCGGATCATTTCCTGCCGCTTCGAGGCGGCCCTCCTCGATTTCCAGGCTGTAATCCTGGCTCACGACTGCTACCTCACCCACCAGGGCCATTTCTTCGGGGTGCACCACCAGCCTGCTGTAGGTGACCTGGTTAATTTTCTGATACGACTGCAACGGAATCCATTCGCCCCCATTGCCATTCACCACGAATCCTTCTCCGTTGAGGTCGGAACGGGGCAGCAAGCCGGGCTTTTCCATGCCTCCCACTACATCCACCAAAATGGGATCCCCCCCCAGATCCACGGCCACCAGCAAATGGTCAAATTGAGTGATCAACGGATAAACCGCCTGCACGAAGCCATGTTCTTTTCGCGAAATCAGCACAGGCGAGGCAGTTAGTTCAGCTTCCCGCAGCGCGAGCAAAAACAAGGCGTTAATCTCTGCTGAGGAGCCGGAGCGTTCTTTCCAGGCGCGCCCGAGGGAACTGGGAATAGCTTCGTGTTCGCCATTCCATTCCCAGCGACGAAATTCCTGATACAAAGCTTCCAGGGTGGCGGAGGAATTGGCTTTTTTCTTTCGGGAAACCAGCGCAGCCATGGCCTCCCGGTCGCCGGGAGGAAGTTTCCCCGGTCTGAACCGCCGGGCAAGCACCTTGTCCATCTGCGTCCAGCTGGTATACAGGTTCTCGTTGTTGGCGCGGCGAAACAGGTCTTCTTCGAGCTGCCAGCTGATGGAGGGGAGGTAGTCTCCCGCCTGATCGGGCGCAAAGGCTTCTCCAAGCTGGATGGCCGGCAGGTTAACCATACGGTAAGTCATGGCCAACCCAAAAAACTGACTGCTGTTTTGCCAGGCACCCCCATTGGCCAGCCTGGTGGCCGTCACATTATCCGTCATGCTCAGCTTCATTTCCCGCTGTTGAAATTCTCCGCCCATGCGAATCAGGTCCCGAAGATCGCCGCGGCCAATTTCCAGGTATTGGTAGCTGGAGGGGATAAAGGTGGTAACCTGGCTTCGCAGCACAGGCCAGGATTGCTGAAATACCCAGGGTTTGAGCGATTTGATGTTTTCGGAATACACCTGATAGCGCAACTCCAGAATTGCCCCTTTTCTCACGAAGGGAAACGGGAATGAATATCGCTGTTCACCCGGCAATTTGTCAATGTGAACGAGCCGCTTGTCAACCGGAAAAGCCAGCAAATCGCCTTCGGCATTGAGGCTGTAGGTGGTGGCTTTCCAGTCGGCCATGGACTCGCGCTCGCCGCTGGTAACGAGGGAAACATTCAGCACTGGTGCCACGCCATCCGCCTGTATTCGGATTCGCCTGAGGTATTCATACCGAACCCTGGGCGTTCTTCCAAACAATTCGAAATGAACACGGCATTCGTCCTGGATCACCACTGCGGGGGCGTCGGGGAAGGCTGGCGTTTGAGTTTCGTCAAACCAGGCCGCGTCCAATGATTCTCCGAACCAATCCTCGGGATAGGTCTGGGCAGACAGGGAAGAAAGCCCTGCAGCCAGGAAAAGAAGGAGGAACAACCGTTTCATAGGCCTTGGGAAAAGGGATTGAGAATAGGTCTGTAATTGCAATGGTAAACAAGCGATACGAAACAAGTGCCTTTGATGGCATTGTTTCGGGCTTAATTGCTGAGACGGACTCCCTTGCCGTTCGTGCTTAATCTGTTGTTCCCTGTAAAAGCTCCAATGCAGGCAAATGTTTCGGGTTGCCCTGATTGTGAGCCAACTACATAGCCGCGATGAGCAGCTCAATGTCCCGGTAGTTCATGTTCATTCCGAGAATGACAGCCAGGTTTTTTTTGGTGATGTGGCGGCGATAGACGTAAATGCCGTGCTTGAGGCCTTCGTTGTAGCGGAGCAAATGGTCAAGGCCTCCGCTGTCTCCGATTTTGACCAGCAACGGCCCCAGGATGTTGGAAACAGCCACAGAAGCTGTGCGTGCCACCCTGGAAGCAATGTTGGGCACGCAGTAGTGAATCACGTCGTGGGCAATGTAGGTGGGATGCTGATGGGTGGTGGGGCGGCTGGTTTCCACGCAGCCCCCCTGGTCAATCGCCACATCCACAATCACAGAGCCGGGCTTCATGTCCATGACCATGTCTTCGGTCACGACCATTGGCGAGCGGCTTCCTTCGCGGAAGGCGGCCCCGATCACAACGTCGGAAGAAATAACGGCCTCGCGGACGAAGTTTTTCTGGGCAATGGAGGTATAGACATTGATCCCCAGCTCTTTTTCGATGCGCCGGAGTTTATAGATTTCTTCATCGATGATGCGCACCCTGGCGCCCATGCCCATGGCTGTTTGAGCGGCGTTGAAGCCCACGGTGCCTGCACCGATAATGGTGATTTCGGCCGGCGGAATGCCCGTGATACCGCCTAAAAGAATGCCCTGGCCGTTGTTTTTGCCTGTGAGCAATTCGGATGCAATGTGAATAGAAGAAACCCCGGCAATTTCACTCATCATTTGCACCAGCGGCAGGGTGCCATCCGCGCTTCGCAAAAATTCAAAGCCGATGGCTGTGATGTGCTTGCGAATGAGTTGATTGAGCGAATCCGGACTGAGGCTGCCAAGGTTCACAGCCGAAAAAACGACCTGATGGTCGCGCAGCAGGTCGAGTTCGTGCTCGGAGAGCGGAGACACTTTCAGCAGAAAATCAGCCTGCTTGAACACATCCTCTGCCTTGTAACACACCACAGCCCCGGCGTCGCTGTAGTCTTTGTCTGTGAACCTGGCGCCGGTTCCGGCCATGTGCTCCACATACACCTGATGCCCATTTGAAACGAGCACTTCCACGGTAGAAGGAGTGAGGGCAACGCGGTTTTCCTGAAAATAGGTTTCCTTAGGCACGCCTATCTTCAACACCGATTTGTTTTTTTGGATCATGACAGGCATTTCCTGAGGGATTCCCCACGCGCCGGGTGCCATTCCCGAAAAGATCCCCTTGTCGATGGATAATGCCATAACCCTTCCAATTCTTAGCCTTCCAGGGGGCCGCTGTGTGCAATCAGCAGCTCTGGTGTGAATGTCGTGATTTCCTGCGAATCAAACAGATTTTTCTCAATGTGAAAAATCTTCCTTCGATAAGTATTTCGCAATGAGCTGCCTTTGGCCATTTGCCACCAGTTCCAGGGCCAATTCCACTCTCGGCAGGGGCAGTTGGTCTCCGGCGCGTTCTGGCCATTCGATGAGCAGCCAGGCCTGCGGGTCGTCGAGGTATTCGTCCCAGCCAAGGACTTCGAGTTCTTCCTCTCTGCGAATGCGGTAGAGGTCGGCATGGATCACGGGAGCTTCGGCGCCCTTGTATTCATGAATCAACCCAAAGGTAGGGCTGGTCACGGCTTCCTGCACACCGAGCACGTGGCAAATCGCCTTGATGAGGGTTGTTTTACCCGCCCCGAGATCGCCGTAAAAAGCGATCGCCCGCACGTCTCCGGCAAAAGCCAGCAGGCTTTCCGCCACTTCGGGCAGGTCGCTCAGGCTCTGACTCGTCGCTTTCCATTCGTTCATGGCCTCAACGCTGCTTCGGAGTCAGTTCTACCAGCGGAATGATCATTTCCTCCAGGCTGATGCCGCCGTGCTGGAAGGTGTCGCGGTAGTAGTTGACGTAGTAGTTGTAGTTGTTGGGATAGGCGAAAAAGTAGTCTTCCATGGTAAACACGTAGGTGGAAGACACATTGGTTCGGGGCAAATGGGCCTCTTCGGGCTTGCGGATTGTGAAAAGGTATTTGGCCGACTCCTCGTAGTTGAGGTTTTTGCCCTGCTTGTAGCGGAGGTTGGTGGTGGTGTTGCGGTCGCCAATGATGCGAACCGGGCGCTTGACCCGCACGGTGCCGTGGTCGGTAGTCAGCACGATCTTTACATTTCGCTGAGCCAGCACCTTCAACATGCGCAGCAGGGGCGAAAATTCCAGCCACGAGCGAGAAATGGACCGGAATGCAGCCTCGTTGGGGGCCAGTTCCTTGATGAGGTTCATCTCCGTGCGCGAGTGGGAAATCAGGTCGATGAAGTTGAACACGATCACATTCAGGTCGTTGTTCATCAGGTTCAGCACGTTGTCGGCAAGGGCCTTCCCGTCTTCGTTGGTAATGATTTTGTGGTAACTGTGCTTGATGTTCAGGCGCCTGCGCTGGATTTGCTCGGCAAGCAGCTCGCCTTCAAACATATTTTTCCCGCCTTCTTCTTCGTCATTTTTCCAGTATTTGGGAAAGCGATCCGAAATCTGAAGCGGCATCATGCCGGCAAAAATGGCATTTCGGGCATACTGGGTAGCCGTAGGCAGGATTCCGAGATAGGCTTCTTCGTTGTTGACGTAGAACAGATCCGACAAAACGGTTTCAAACGCCTTCCACTGGTCGTAGCGCAGGCAGTCAACGAGGATGAAAAACACGCTTTCGTAGCCCTGGCCCAGGTGTGGAAACACCCGCTGGGAAAGGACATCTGGCGAGAGCAGAGGGCGTTTGTCGAGCTTTTCGGTGTTGACCCAGTCGAGGTAATTGCGGCTCACAAACCGGCCGAAATTGTTGTTGGCCTCCGCCAACTGGTTAGAAAGCACTTCCTCCATGCTTTTATCTTCATTTTCCTCCATTTTCCCGTCCCAGAAAATGAGCTTCCGGTAAATGTCGGACCAGTCGCGGAAGTCGTTGTCCTCGAAAAACTGCATCGCGATGTTGCGGAAATCCTGCTGATAGTCGGAATTGACCTTGGCTGTGATCAGCCGCTTGTTTTCTAGCACCTTTTTGAGGGCGAGCAAAATTTGGGTAGGCTTTACCGGCTTGATGAGGTAGTCGGAAATTTTGGCCCCCAGGGCACTTTCCATGATGTGCTCCTCTTCCGATTTGGTAACCATGATCACGGGAATGTTGGGTCGGATTTGCTGCAGCTCCGCCAGCACCGTGAGGCCGTCCATCCCGGGCATTTGCTCGTCGAGGAAAACCACATCGTAGCTTTTCTGGCGAATCAACTCCAGCGCATCCACGCCATTGCTCACTGTTTCGACCTCAAAATTCTTTTCCCGCAAAAAAAGCGTGTGGCCCTTGAGCAAGTCCACTTCATCATCCACCCAAAGGATTTTTGCATTCGCCATGTGTAGCTGTTTTGTTGAGGGAAGTAAAAATAGGAAACATAATGGTTCCATCACCCTGCCTCCGGTTGGTTGGCTAAACTGAGGAGTTGTTTATGCCCAACGGGATGGGCAGCTATTGGATACAAAAGCCGCGCAGAAAAGGGACCTTCGCTGTGGATTTCCCGGCGATAGATCAGGGCCGAATATTACCCGTGTTGGATTTTCTTCTTTTCGCAGCAAGAAATCTCCGCATTTGCCCGCTGATTTGGGCAATCAAATTGATCGAGTAGCCTCATGCGACCTGGATCTCATTTTCTCTCCCTGGCTGTTTTGCTGTTTGCCTGTTTCCCTGCTTTCCTTCAGGGGCAGGCATCCGACTCTGCGCTTGCTGCGGTTCTGGCTGCCGTTCCTTCCTGGGAATTGCCCGACCGCGCCCTGGTGCTGGCGGCACTGGGGGAATCGAATGGTCCTTCCCGCGGCCTCTGGCGCGAAGAAGAGGCCCTTCCCTTTGGAAGCGACCTGGCTGCATTCGATGCTTTGCCGCTGCCCACGGGCGTGGAACTCACCTGGATTACCACCCGGGAGTTTGGCACCGAGCGCTTCGCCATTGAGCGCCGCCTCCCCGATGGCCGGTTTGCCATCATCACCATGATGGAAGCAGCAGGGGTGAACCAGGGCCTTCAGGTCTATCGCTTTCTCGACCGCCGGGTTGACGGGATTCCTCAGGTCTACCGCCTCCGGGAGTATGATCAAAATGGCGTGCAGCATATTAGCCAGCCCGTGGAGGTCTTTCCCGCTGTCGATCAACTTGCTGTGCTAAGCCCGCACCTGAATGATCACCTGATTCAGCTTCCGCTGGAATCGCCGGTGGTGAAGGTGAACGTGTGGAACGAAGACGGAAAGCTCGTTTTCTCCCTCGAATCCTGGGAAGAAGGAATTCAGCAAATCCCGGTTAACGACTGGCAATCAGGGCGCTACGCCCTCCAGATGGAGACAGAGGCAGGCACCCGAACTGCGCTGATTTCCCTTCCTTAAGAACATCCTGGGCAGATCTGCCGGATAGCAATTTTTCAGAGTTAGGTTATTGGGTTGTGTTTTTGTTTGTATGAACCCCTGCATCGTTTCCGCAGGGGTTCTTTTTCCTCCTCTTGTTTTTCCGAAATCGATTTAGCTTTCTCCCAACCATTCTCCGCTGCCATTTTCCGTTGGGGAAAGAAATAAAACCGTTCTGTCCTAAACACTCCGAA
The DNA here is from genome assembly GCA_041741415.1 of Bacteroidia bacterium. Classification (GTDB taxonomy): domain Bacteria; phylum Bacteroidota; class Bacteroidia; order J057; family J057; genus JANQTF01. The sequence goes on from JBGSKC010000021.1 coordinate 100,346, forward strand.
GTTGGTCGTTTTTGTGGCTAAGTTGCTGCATGACATCTGGAGGTCATGGACGTCTGAACACAAACAGTCAACGGATGGAATTGTCGGACATCGTCGTGTTTTTGAAGGCTTTGGCTCATGATGCTGGCTCCATCATGATGGCCCGCAGAGGTAAGGTGCTGGATATTTTTCGCAAACCCGACCGCAGTATCGTCACAGAGGTGGATCTGGCCATTAGCAAAATGGTGCAGGAACGCGTTGCTGCTTTTGCGCCACACTGGGGCCTCATCACCGAAGAAACCTGCCAGGGCCATTGCCCGGAGCAGGAAATCGGGCTGATTGTCGATGAATTAGACGGCACCCACGGCTATGTTCAGGGGCGCGGCGGCTTCACCTTTCAGTGTGCTTTCCACCTGGGCAGCAACCTGTTGGTGGCGATGATCCACGACCCGCTGGCCAACCGGTATGTCTGGGCCGTGCGGGGGCAGGGCGTTTGGCTGGAGGACCAGGGCCAGGTTCAGGCTGTTCAGCCGCTGCAGAAGCGGGAATGGCGCTCTCTTCGATTCGCCAACCACCGTCATTACATGACCGATACCCTCCGGAAAATGTATGCCATGATGGGGGTGCGGCCCGACAATATCATCCCCACGGGTGGCATCGGCTCGAAAGTGATTGACTTTGTGATGGGCAAGGTGGATGTGCTGGTGGCCCTCAACCGGAATGTGAAACCCTGGGACTGGGCGCCCGGCATGCTCGTGATGGAGGAGTTGGGCTACGCTTTTTCGCACCTCACAGGCACTCCGGTGCATTTGTTTGCAGAGCCTTCTGTCCTGGATTTTGGCTACATCGCCTGCCCCAAAGAGCATTGGAACCGATTCCTGCGCGAGCTTTCGTGGATCACCGAGCGGGTGGTTCCCGATCATCGCCTGCTTCGGATTTTTCGCGAGGAGTTGATCCCTGCCGGAATCCGGGGTAACTTTTCGGCATGAGCCACAAGATTCGTCTTTCCCTCGAAGAGACCTATCTCCTCGCCGATAAAATGGCGCAGACCCGCAACAAGAAATTGTCGCGCAGGCTGCTGGCTGTCTCGCTTCGCCATTTTGGGTACAAGGTCAAGGAAATCAGCCCGATCGTGGGTGCGAGCGAGCGGACAGTGAGCAAATGGCTGGGCTTATTTCTGGAAGGCAGCTTTGACGCACTGCTGGAACAGCATTATTCTCCCGACAAAGGATCTGTACTTCAGCCGCATCAGGGAGCGATCAAAGCTTTTTGGCAGGCCAAACCCAATGCAACGTTGCAGGAGTTGCAACAATGGCTGGCCAGCGAATGTGGCGTGGAAGTAGAATACAGCTGGCTTTTTCGCTACCTGGAAAGGCATGGGTTGGGCAAGGAAAACAGCTGATTTCCTTTCTACTCGGCGTAGGCGATCATGGAGATTTCCACATTTACATTTTTCGGCAAGCCAGCCACTGCAACAGTTTCACGCGCCGGGAACTCACTGAGGAAGTAGGATCCATAGATGGCGTTTACCTTGGCAAAATCATCCATGGTGCGGAGAAAAATCGACGTTTTCACAACGTTCGAGAAATTGAGCCCGGCTGCACCGAGCAGAGCCTGAAGGTTGCGCATCACCTGGTGGGTTTCTTCGTCGAGGCTGGCCATGTTCAGCTCGCCTGTTGCCGGGTCAAGGGCAATCTGCCCGGAGATGTACAGTGTATTGCCGGCTTTTACTGCCTGGCTGTAGGGGCCAATAGGCGCAGGAGCCTGCTGGGTTTGAACAATGCTTTTCATGAAAATGGAGTCAACGATGGTGGACTGAGACTATTTCACAAGGCCAAGTTTTCTGCCTATCCAGCGAAAAACGGCCTTTTCCTTCTCGTAGAAATAGGAAAATTTGCCAAACAGGAAAGCGTACATCAGCAGAAGTACCTGGTATATTGGCGTGATCAGCACGAAATACACCAGCCAGTAAAGAAAGCCCTTTTCCAGTCCGGTGAGAGGCATCAGAAACCTTGGCGCAAACGCCGCAGTGGTGCCGGTCACGGCAAATACAGTGAGGATGATCACATAGTCCCACCCCTTTGGCTTACTGGTCCTGGTTTCTGACATAATTTTTGACATTCAGCTTTTAACCTGCGCAATAGAGCCAAAGTTTCAACATCAATTGCCTGGATTTAAAAATCCGCTGTTTGGTTGACTGCCGGAACTATTCGGGCGAAAGGCGTGCAGCTTTCCGCAAAGATTCCAGGCAGTAATCAGCCGAAAATCAGGTAGCTCAGCATTACCAGCACGCCGCCGGTAATGAGCAACAGGTAATTGGAGATCAGGCCACCCTGAAGCCGGCGGAATACCTCGCCAATGCTGCCAACCACGGTTCCTGATCCATTCACGGCTCCGTCCACAATGTTGGTGTCAAACCAGCTCAGCACCTTTTTCCCAATCATCATGAAAGGCCCGATGAATACTGTCTGATAGAGCTCGTCGAGGTAGAATTTCCCCTGCATCGCACCAAAAAGGCCGCCGAAGGCTTTTTTCACTTTCACATCAGCTTCCAGATCGTGCTTGCGATACAGGTTGCGGGTAAACAACACTGCACCGATCGCCAGAAGGGTCGAAAACAGGATCAGGAATACCTCCTTGCCGGTGCTGGCGTTGGCCTCAATGGCCGGGTTATTGCGAATTACAGGCTCCAGCCAATGGTTGAGGAGGTGGTATTCGCCGTGCCCGATAAGGTAGGGCAGGCCCAGGAACCCGCCAACCACAGCAAGTGCCGCCAGGATCCAGAGCGGGATGGTCATGGTGGCGGGACTTTCATGCGGGTGCTTGCCTTCGGGGTAGCGCTGCTTTCCTTCGAAAGTGAGCATCGTAAGCCGGGTCATGTAAACGGCGGTGAGCACCGCGGTGAGGCTCGCTACCAGCCACACGATTTTGTAGAGGTCAAATCCGGTATCAAACAAAAACAGGCTGGCCAGGATCTCATCTTTCGAGAAAAAGCCTGCCAGCGGAATGATCCCGGAAATGGCGAGGGTGGAAATCCAGAAGGTGGTGGAAGTAGCCGGCATGTATTTGCGCAGCCCGCCCATGGTGCGGATGTCCTGCGGATCTTTCACACTGTGCATGTGCTCCATGGCATGAATCACCGAGCCTGAGCCAAGGAAGAGGCAGGCCTTGAAAAAGGCGTGGGTCATCACATGGAAAATGGCGGCGGTGTAGGCACCGGCCCCAAGGGCCATGAACATGAACCCGAGCTGAGAGACAGTGGAGTAGGCGAGCACCTTTTTGATGTCGTTCTGGGCCATGGCAATGAGGGCAGCCACAATGGCCGTGAGGGCAGCAACCACCACGATGATGGCCATCACCTCAGGGGAGGCGCTGAACAGCGGGTTGAGCCTGGCCACGAGGTAAATGCCGGAGGTCACCATGGTAGCGGCGTGGATCAGGGCAGAAACCGGGGTGGGGCCTGCCATGGCGTCGGGGAGCCACACGAAGAGCGGAATCTGAGCAGATTTACCCGTGGCAGCAATGAACACCAGCAAGCTGATCCAAAAAACCTGATCGCCGGGCATTGAGGCCACGGCCTGGTTCAGATCGCTGAAATCGAGGCTGCCCACCAGCCTGAACACCATGATCATCGCGATGATCATGGCCACGTCGCCGATTCGGTTGGCAATGAATGCTTTTTGTGCGGCTTCGGCCTTGGGCATGTCCTGGTACCAGAACCCAATGAGCAAATAGGAGCAAAGCCCCACGCCTTCCCAACCGAGGAACATCACGGCGAAGTTGTCGCCGAGGATGAGGTTGTTCATCGCGAAGATGAACAGGTTGAGGTAGGCAAAAAACTTGTAATAGCCCGGATCTCCATGCATGTAGCCGATGGAGTAGAGGTGGATCAGGGCCCCCACGCCGGTCACGATCATGCCCATGACGAGGGAGAGCTGGTCAAATTCGTAGGAAAAGCGAATGTCGAGGTCGCCGGCCTGCATCCAGGAGAAGAGGCTAAACTGGAGGGGCTGTCCGTCAAAAGTGAGGAAGGCGGCGAGAATGATGAAAAAGGGAATGGCTACCATGAGGGTGGCCAGGCCACCCAGGAGGGATTCGTTCCGCCGGAAACCCGGCGCCACAAAGCCGCCCAGCCCGACGAGCGCGGAACCCAGAAGCGGCAACAAAATGACCAGAGGGAAGAGAGCCTGCATGGAGTGGGGCTTATTGTGGCGGCCTGGCAGAGGCTACCATTTGAAAATATTGACCTGATTGATGTCGATGTCCTGCTGATTTCGGAACAGGGCGATGATGATGGCCAGACCTACCACGGCTTCTGCGGCGGCAACCACCATCACGAAGAAGACGAGCATGGATCCGGCCGGATCGTTCCACATGTTCGAAAAGGTGATCAGGGCAAGGTTTACTGCGTTGAGCATCAGTTCGATGCACATGAACACCACGATGCCGTTGCGGCGGGTGATGACCCCGATGGTGCCGAGGGCAAACATGACCAGGGCCACGGTGAGGTAGGAATAAACAGTTGGTGTCAGCAGATCCATAGATGTGGAGTTGGATTAACCTTCCTGGTGGGTATGGCGGCGGGCCACCAGAATGGCCCCGATCAGGGCGGCCAGCAGCACCACCGAGATCATTTCAAAAGGAAACAGATAGTCAGTCATCAAAGCCCTGCCAATGGGCTCCACCTTGCCATATACAAAGTTGCTACCAGCAGGAAAAGCCTGGAAGCTTTTGGCCACAAACATCATTTCGGCCACAAACCCCAACCCCAAAATAAAAGCCAGGCCCCGCCGTGCGTCGAATTTCAACACCCCGTGCTCTTCCTGGAGGTTGAGCAGCATGATCACGAAGAGGAACAACACCATGATGGCCCCGGCATAGACCAGGATCTGGATGGCTGCCAGAAATTCTGCCCCCAGCGAAAGATACAGGCCTGCGATACTGAAAAAATTCAGCACCAGCGACAAGGCGGCATAGACGGGGTTGCGATTAAAAATCAACCCGACAGCGCCTGCAAGTCCCAGAACAGTAAATGCCCAGAACAGAATGGTTTGGATGGTGGTAGCAGCTTCCAATGTGGTGCGTGGTTCTGTGAATGTGTCGTTGCGGAAAAATGGCCCAGGACATGCCGGACAAATGGAAGGAAAGCTGCAAAATGAAAAGGCTAACAAATTGGTTGTCAGTTTATTAGCCTGATTTTCTTTTTCTTGTCTCTCCGCTTGCCACCCCGGATTTCTCCGAAAACAAGACCCAAGCCTGGTCCTGCGGGGGTAAAATTGGTTCTTTTGGGCCAAATTGTCAAAGCACAAGCGGCTCCAACGCGAATTTATCCCTCCAACTTCTTCAACAAAGCTTCAATCGGGGGCACATCTTCAGGGCGATCCACACTGTGACCCGGCCCCTGGCTTTGCCCGCAGCGGATTTCATGCCCATTTGCCAGCCAGCGAAGTTGCTCCAATTTTTCCATTTCCTCCAGCGGGTGCACCGGCAAATCCACGAGTGCGAGCAGGGTTTCGCGCCGGAATCCGTAGATTCCGACATGCAGCCAGCTCTGCGGTGGCAGCCCCTCGCCATCGCGCAGGTATGGGATGGCCGACCGGCTAAAATACAGGGCCTGCTGCCGCGTGCCCAGCACAACCTTCACGGCGTTGGGGTCGTGGAATCGGCTTTCGTCCGGGCATGGATACACCAGCGTGGCAATCGGAGCCCCGCCCAGCAGCAGGTCGGCCACCTGGGTGATTTGCCCCGGGTCAATCATGGGCTCGTCGCCCTGTATGTTAATAAAATAGTCTGCCTCCATGTGGCGGGCCAGTTCTCCGATCCTGGAGCTGCCTGATTCGTGGTCGGGACTGGTCATCACTGCCTGCCCGCCAAATTGCTCCACATGAGCAAAAATGCGGGCATCGTCGGTGGCAACCAGCACAGAGTCAAGTTGAGGGCAGCGAATGGCACGCTCATACACGCGCTGAATCATGCTTTTGCCGTGAATCAGAGCGAGAGGCTTGCCCGGAAAACGACTGGCAGCGAACCGGGCAGGGATAACCCCGACGATGCGGTGAAGAGAGGATGGAAGCATAAAAAAATAACTGGGAGTTGACCATTGTGCTGTGAAAACCTCGGGAGCAGTGCAGGCTTGTTACCTGGCATCGACCTGCAACCCCCTTCAATTTTGCGTCAAATATACCGTTACAGGGGCTCGTTTGAAGGAAAGGAGGCCGAATATTGGGAAATATCCCTGTCCTGCGTTTTTTTGCTGTGAAATCCTGCCAGTTTCCTCCCCTCCTTCGTAGGAGGAACCGAATTTCCCGAGCCATGACTATGAAGTTGCCCACTTTTTTCCAGATCGGCAGGCCCTTGCTGATCTCATTATTGATCTTGCTACCCGTGGGGGCCCTCCAGGCCCAGAGAGCCGCCACCCTGCTCGACCACGCCGACAGGATCCGCATTTCGGCTGTGAGGGCCCTGAACTCGTCTGCCCGGGAAACCAACCTGTCCATCACCCCGGACGGGCGGTTTTTGTATTTTATGACCCTGCGCGGAGGATTGGAGTGGAGCGATAGCTACATGACTTTCCGGGGAGATTCGGTGTTTGATGGAGACCTCTGGTTTTCAGAGCGGGTCAATGGCGTGTGGCAGCGGCCGCAACCATTGCCCTATGGCGTAAACACTGGCCAGGGCGAGGATGAGCCTGTTGTTTCCTCCGATGGCAGGCGGGTGTATTTTCAGTCGTGGAATTATATCTGGGACAAAACAGGGGGGCCTTATTATGTGTCCGAGCTGCGCGGCACCACCTGGTCGAGGCCCGTGGGCCTGGGAGGCGGAATCACGGAGTTTTTCTCGGTGGTCCAAGCAACCGATGGCATGACCATTTCCCCCGACGAACGCACCTTTGTCGTGGCTGCAGGGCCGGGGTACGACACCCCGATGGACATTTACATCTCAAAAAAGGGAGAATACGGCTGGACTTATTGCAAAAAATTGCCCATCTCCACCGAGCGCGATGAACGATCTGTGTTCCTTGCCCCGGATGGCAAAACCCTTTATTTTGCCTCCAACGGCTACAAAGGATTTGGCGGGCTCGACATTTTCAAGACCACCCTCAATCCTGACGGTACTTTCGGAGAGGTGATTAACATCGGGGCGCCATTCAACACTCCCGCCGACGACTATGGATTCATTCTCACCGGCGATGGCATGGAAGCATATTTTGTGAGGGATGGCGACATCTTTTTTGCCGATTTGCGCGAAGCTGATGAACGCATCCGGCCCGACCTCCCCGAAGTGACTCACGTTCTGCAGGGAACGGTTCGCGACAGTGTAAGCTGGCGCGGGATGCAGGCACAGATTCTGCTGCTTGACGCCAGGACCAAGCGCCTGGTAAAAAAAGTCGATACCAGCCCCAGCGGTGCATATCGAATTGAACTGCCTAACGCAAGCCGGGTGTATGATCAGTTGGTGGTGTCCGAGGGATATCAGCAAAAATCCCGCAGAGTCACAATCGACACAAAGACCTTCAGCGAAACCATCACAGCCAACTTTCTGCTGAACCGGCCTTCGGCCCCGGCCATTGTGCGGCAGGATCCGCCTGCCAATCCGGCTCCACGGCCAACCCAAACCCCGGCCACGCCGCAGCCCCCAGCGCAGACGGTACCCCAGGTGACCCAAATTGAGGCCCGTCCGCAACCCGTGACACCAGTGCCGGCCAACCCCATTCCCAGTGCCCCGGCCGTGGTGCTGCCAGCCCCCGTTGATCCCTATTCCTTTGACGGGGTTGCCGAAAACAACCTCATCATGCTGCTCGATGTGTCGGCTTCGATGAAGAAGCCAGACAGACTCCCATTGCTCAAAGATGCCTTTTCGAGGCTCCTGACGCACATGCGCCCCGAAGACCAGATCACCGTGATCGTCTATTCCGGTGATGCGCAAGTGGTGGTGGAGGCAGTTTCAGCGGCTCAGCAATCAACGATTCTCAGTGCCATCGACAGACTGCAAACGAGCGGTGCCACCGAAGGAAAATCCGCTCTCCGCAAAGCCTACAGCCTGGCCCGCAAGCACTACATTCCCGGCGGCAACAACCGCATTATCCTGGCCACCGACGGTTATTTCGACGTTCCGGATCTGTACCGCATTGCTGAAGCCGGGAGAACGGATGCAGTCACGCTCTCTGTGTTTTCTTTTGGTAAACTGGCTCAGGAAAAGATCACACAGCTCACCGAACTGGCTACACTCGGTGGTGGCAACTATGAAATGATCACCGAATCGAATGTGGATGCTGCCTTGCTGAGCGAGGCCAAGGCCGTGCGTCGCTGATCCTTAACAGGCCAGAGCGTGCTGGTTTTGCGAGTGCAATCAAAAGAAACACCCCGCCAGACTTCAGGGTCGGGCGGGGTGAATGCTATCAGGGCTCTTCGAATTGCTAAGCGCGGATTTCGCTGAAGTCCGTCTTCGGGTCAATCGTCGCCAGCCTGGTTCAGGCGGTCAATGGCCTGTTGCCGTTGCATGGGGTTTTGCTCGGTGCGTTCCCCGCGCTTGTAGAGCTGGAACCGCGTGGGCTGCACCCGTGGCGGCCAGTAGTTGTTGTTGGTGTTCACATCCGCCGTTTCGAGATAAGGATCGAGCGTAATGCTCACAACTTCCTTGTCTGTAAGGAAAATTTTGGACACCACCGTGTCGCCCATTCGCCAGATTTCAGCCGGGATCCGGGTAACATCGCGGGTGCCGTCGGCATAGGTGAACTCCAGGATCACAGGCATCACCAGTCCGCCCAGGCTCTGGAAGCTGATTTCATAGTAATTCATTCCCTTATCCAGAATGGCCTTTTCCTCAGGGGTGAGGCGTTCCAGGTAGGCCCGGTACTCCATTTTGTCGAGGATGGAGACATGAAAGGGGTCGTAGTTGTTGTAGAAATCGCGCATGGTGGAATCTTGCTCCACCACAGATTGCGGGATGTCGCTGCGGTTGCGGATGTCGCTGATGTAGCGGGGCTGCTCTTCCTGCTGGCGCTGCGCCACCGGCTTTTCAACTTCCGGGTTCATGGAGGAAAGCTGAAACCAGCGGACGCCCGTGATGGCAATGTCCACGTGGTCGGTTGTGTAGAACCAGCCCCGCCAGAACCAATCCAGGTCGGTGCCGGAGGCGTCTTCCATGGTCCTGAAAAAATCTGCCGGACTGGGCTGTCTGAACATCCAGCGCTGGGAATACTGCTTGAAGGCAAAATCGAACAGGTCTCTGCCCAAAATGGTTTCGCGCAAAATGTTGAGCGCTGTGGCAGGCTTTCCGTAGGCGTTGTTGCCGAATTGAATGATCGACTCGGAGTTGGTCATGATCGGCTCGATGGTAGATTTGTCGCCTTTCATGTAATCCACAATATTGGGTGCCGGGCCCCGCCGGGAAGGGTAGTTGCGGTCCCATTCCTGTTCTGCCAGGTATTGCAAAAAGCTGTTCAGGCCTTCGTCCATCCAGCTCCACTGCCGCTCGTCGGAGTTGACAATCATGGGAAAATAGTTGTGGCCAACTTCGTGAATGATGACGGAGATCATGCCTGTTTTGGTGCGCTCGGAGTAGGTGCCATCCGGCTCGGGGCGGCCGCCATTGAAGCAGATCATCGGGTATTCCATCCCGATGCGGTCGGTGTGAACGGAAATCGCAACAGGGTAGGGGTAGTCGAAGGTGTAGTGGGAATAGACCTTGAGGGTGTGTGCTACCACGCGGGTGGAGTATTGCTCCCAGAGCGGGTTGCCTTCCTTGGGGTAGTATGACATGGCCAGCACGGTGCGGCTGCCAAATTTCACGGCCATGGCATCCCAGATGAATTTCCGGGAGGAGCAGAAGGCAAAATCGCGGACATTTTCTGCGTGAAACTCCCAGGTTTTGGTGGTTTCGGCGCGCTTTGATTCACGGGCGAGGGCCTCTTCGGGCGTCACGATCATCACTGGGTCGGTGGTGTTGTTCATGGCTTCCTGCACCCGGCGGCGCTCCTCGGCACTGAGAACATCTTTGGCATTTTGCAAAACGCCGGTGGCCCCTACTACGTGGTCTGCCGGAGCGGTGATGCGCACTTTATAATTGCCAAATGGCAGGGTGAACTCCCCGCGGCCCAGAAACTGCTTGTGCTGCCAGCCATAGACGTCGTTATAAACGCACATCCTGGGAAAAAACTGAGCAATTGAGTAAAGGTAGTTGTCATCCTGGGGGAAATACTCCATTCCTGATCTGCCGCCAAATTTGAGGCGGTCGTTGATGTTATACCACCATTTTACCTGAAAAGAGACCGATTTGCCGGGGGCCAGCGGGGTGGCGAGATCCACCCGCATCATCGTTTTGTTGATGGTAAAGGGCAGGGCTGTGCCTGCGGCGTCTTTGACCCATTCGATGTGGAAGCCGCCTTCGAATGTCCGGTTCATGGCCATCACACCCGGCCAGCCCATTTCATCAAAATTTCCGGTTTGGGTGAGGTCCCGGTCGGAGCCTGGCTCGCGCATATTCTGGTCGAGCTGGAGCCAGAGGTATGCCAGAGGGTCGGGAGAGTCGTTGTGGTAGGTAATGGTTTCCTGGCCGGAGATGGTCTGTTTCGCGTCGTCCAGAACGATGTCCATGGCATAGTCGGCGCGGTTTTGCCAATATTCGTGCCCGGGGGCTCCGGCAGCGTTGCGGTAGCTGTTGGGGGTGGGAAGCTCTTCGCCGAGCTGCCTGAAGGGGTTTTGGTCGGTGCGATAGGCGGGTCGCTGCGCAAGGGCTGGTGCCGCTGCCAGGATCGCGAGGGTGAATGCGAGGAAACGTTGCTTCATGCGTGGATTTGCTAGGGTAATTGGATCGGATGATGAATTTAGGAAACCTTCTGAGAATTATGGCTCATTCTGCTTCCCGAATCTGCCATCCACCCTGATCCTTCTGCATGCATGGCGCTTCTGGTCGGGTGACAGGCTGTTGGTCATGGTTCGGCGACGGGCAATTCGAGAAGCGAGAAGTCGGAGGTCGGAAGTCAGAGGTCGGAAGTCAGACTGGAGCAGGCCCTGGGGCAGTATCGCGCCATCCTGAGCAGGCCTTTAGGCCGTCGCCGAAGGAGGGCGCCGGGTTGTCATGGTTCGGCTGGCGTCATGGTTCGGCGACGGCTGAAGCAGCCTGCTCACCATGACAAGCGACGGCTGAAGCAGCCTGCTCACCATGACAAAGGCGGACGGGCCATGTGGCCCTGCTCACCATGGGGCGTCGCCGCACAGCCCCGGCAGGGGCGCTATGTTAATAGCATGCAAACCAGCAAGTTTTTTTCCCCACCCGGCGGCCTCAAGGCCGCCGGGTGAATCCACAAAAATGGGCCTGCCGACGGCTAGTAACATGCCGCACCTCCGGTGCTGGGAGCGGCTTCGCCTCCGGTCCCGGCTCTCGGCTCTCGGTTCTCGCTTCCAATCTTCTCGCTTCTCACGGCTTCGCCTCTTGTCTCGCTTCTCGCAGCGCAGCGGTCTGGCTTCTCGCTTCTCAATCCAGCGGCTGAACAAAAAAAAGAAAATCTCATCCTTTCATTTCACTAACTTTCGGGGCTGTTGGAGGCTGATAATTCCACCTGAATGAACGTACCTGCTTCTGCTGCCCACGCTTCGTTTGAGCGCCGCGGCCTGACTGACGAACAACTGGTCGATCTGTACCGCAAACTCCTCTATCCCAGGTTGATAGAGGAAAAAATGCTCATTCTCCTGCGCCAGGGGAGGCTGTCCAAATGGTTCTCCGGCATCGGGCAGGAGGCCATCTCCGTCGGGATCACGGCAGCCCTGCAACCGCAGGACTACCTCCTGCCGCTGCACCGCAACCTGGGGGTGTTCACCACCCGCAACATGCCCCTGGAGCGGCTCATGCAGCAATGGCTCGGCAAACCCGGCGGCTACTCCCAGGGCCGGGAGCGTTCCTTCCATTTTGGCAGCCCCGAAGATCGCGTCATCGGGATGATCTCCCACCTCGGGGCCATGCTCCCCGTCGCCGACGGCCTCGCCCTGGCCAGTAACCTCGACGGGCTCGACACCGTGGCAGTGGCCTTCTCCGGCGACGGCGGTACCAGCGAAGGGGAATTCCATGAGGCCATCAACGTGGCAGCAGTCTGGAACCTCCCCGTGTTGTTTGTGATCGAACAAAACGGCTACGGCCTTTCCACCCCCACCTCCGAGCAGTACCGCGCCGAAAAGCTCTCCGACAAAGCCCATGGCTATGGCATTCCCGGCTACACAATCGACGGCAACAACCTGCTCGAAGTGTATCACGTCACCCAGGCGCTCATCAGCAGGATGCGCCAGGACCGGACTCCGGTCATCCTCGAATGCGTTACCTTCCGGATGCGGGGCCACGAGGAAGCCTCGGGCACGAAGTATGTTCCGCAGGAACTCTTCGACCTTTGGCGCGACAAAGACCCTGTCCGCCGCTTCGAAACCTGGCTGGTGGCCGAAAAAGTGCTCACAGAAGGGCAAATTGAACTCATCAGAACGGAGCAAAAGCTCGACATTAACCAGACGGTGGAAGCGGCCTATGCCGCCCCTGTCATTCAGCCGAAGGTTGCCTACGAACTGGGCTCGGTCTATGCCCCCGTCACCACTGCACCCATGCCGGTTCCGGAGCCGGGCCAGCGCGACCTGCGCTTCGTCGATGCCATTTCTGAAGGCATGAGGCAAGCCATGGAACGCTTTCCCCAATTGGTGCTCATGGGCCAGGACATTGCGGAGTATGGCGGCGCTTTCAAAGTCACCGAAGGCTTTGTGGAGCAATTTGGCAAGGCCAGAGTAAGAAATACCCCTATTTGCGAAGCGGCAATTGTAGGAGCAGGGCTCGGCCTTTCGCTGGCAGGCAAAAAGGCAATGGTGGAAATGCAGTTTGCCGACTTCGTCTCCTGCGGCTTCAACCAGATCGTGAACAACCTCGCCAAAACTCATTACCGCTGGGGCCATGCCCCGGATGTGGTTGTGAGGATGCCAACCGGAGCAGGAATGGGTGCCGGCCCCTTCCATTCTCAAAGCACAGAAGCCTGGTTCACCCATGTGCCGGGCCTCAAGGTCGTTTATCCGGCATTCCCCATCGACGCCAAAGGCCTCCTGACGGCAGCCTTCGAAGATCCCAACCCGGTGCTGTATTTTGAACACAAGCTGTTGTACCGCTCCGTCAGCGGCCCGGTGCCGGAAGCCTACTACCACCTCCCGATCGGGAAGGCGGCCATTGCAGCCGAAGGCGACAGCATGAGCCTCGTTACCTACGGCATGGGCGTGCATTGGGCGCTTGAACTGGCCAGGGAATCGCCTGGAGAAATTGAAGTGATCGACCTGCGCAGCCTCGTGCCCTGGGACCGCGAAACCGTGCTGGCTTCTGTGCAAAAAACAGGGCGCTGCCTCGTGCTGAGCGAAGCCACCTACACGGGCAGCTTCGCAGCGGAAATCGCCGCCGAAGTCGCAGAACATGCCTTCACCTTCCTCGATGCCCCCGTTTGCCGGGTGGCTTCGCTGGATACGCCCATTCCCTTTCACACCGAACTGGAAAAACATTTTCTGCCCAAAGAACGACTGGCAGCAAGAGTGCGGGAGCTCCTGGCATTTTGATCAAAGGGCAAGAGCGAACAGTCTTAGACTGCCCGCAGATCTTCCAGGGTAATTTCCCAGCGGTTCACTTCCTGCTCGAAACTGATCGAGCCAGGCACGCACACCCGGCTGCCTGTGAAGCGGAACCCGACCTTCGCCAGCGTTTTGTTGGGGGAAGGATTCAGGGCAAAGGGCTCACAGAAGAGGCGTTTGAGCTGGAGGCGATCAAAAAAAACGGGGAGGGCCATTTTAACGGCCGCCGTGCCGATGCCTTTCTGCCGCTTTGCGGGATGCCACATGTGGAGGTGAAAAAAGGCTTGGCGGCCAAATTCAATGCCGTTCACGTTGCAATGCCCGACGGGCTGGCCGTCGAGATGCCAGAGCAGGGCGAGGGCCTGTTTTTCCTCGTAGGGAAGCACGACCTGTTGCAGGAGCACGGCTTCAAACAGGTCTCTGGGAGGAATTTTGGCGGGATCAGCCCCCATGCCGAGCAGGTGCTCCGGGCTGGAATTGGCCCAGTAATCGGCAATGAGCGGGACTTGATCCTTCCTTAATTCACTGACTGTCAGGTTCATTTTAAAAAATGATTCACCTTGCGGGCCACCAGGCCTGGCGGGTGGACCAACTGGCTAACCACAAAGAAGCTACTTCGATGGCAAAAATGACCAGAGGAAAGTAAATGGCACTGGCCCCATAAACGGCCCTGACATCGACCAGCACAAATTGTTGATAGTTTTGCACCAGGAGCCCGAGAATCGACAAGGCAAAGAGCAGCCAGGCCCAATTTTTTCTGAGCAGAAGCGCTATGATGCCAGCGAGCCCGGCCCAAACGGCGATGGCAAAGGCTGCGGTTGCCCATGCGGGCATATTGGCATAAAGGGCAGCCTCTTCGGGCTTCATGGCAGCGAGGTCTTCGGCGGTTTTGGAGACTTCGGCAAGGTAGGCAGCGACGCCCATCAGGTTCCAAATTAGCAGGAGGCCACCAACGATCCAGAACCAAACGGGAGGTTTAAGATTTACTGACATGGGAAGAGGGGTTAATGAGACAGGAAGGTACAAAAACGTAGTGAAATTACCACGTTTCTTTCATCGTCCCACCATCTGGCCGCTAAGCCATGCCTGGCACTGGATCACGCCTCCTGCGCTGGGCGACACCACAAGGTCGGCAGGATCGACCACAAGGTCGATCGTGACGCCAAAAGATTCCAATTCAATCCAAATGAACCAAACTCCGGAAATCTGGTTTTTTCGCTTTTCGGCACGGCGAACAATGCCTGTCATCAGCACCTGGGCATCAGGATCGTGATCGCGATTTTTGCTGAAAAGGCCCACGGGAATAAAGGACTGGGCAGAGAAAGGCACTTTTTCCCCTTCCTGGGCCTGGGAAAAGGCAGTTTCATTTGGAAAATAAGTCACTTCCTGCGGAAATGCCGTGATTTGAAACAAGGCTGTTCGCCGCTGTGCATCTGCTTCCTGCAGGCGGAAATCCGGCGCATCAAACACAAAAGGGAAATCTCCGCTTTCCGGGTCGCTCAGGTCTTTGGGGTTTGCCCAGCCAAACCAGGCACCGTCGAGCGGGCTTTGGGGGCGGGGCACCGGGTGAATCAGCCCTACAGAAACCCGGCTTTGCCCTTTGAAATGGGGATTCATGCCAATGAGTTCCTCTTCATCGTCAAATTGCAACCACAATTCCGCCCCCGACCGGTCGGAGTAACAAATGTAAAAGCCACCCTCAGTCTTCAGGCGTTCACCTTTGTCGCAGGCTTCTTCCAACAGGGTGGCAAATTCTTCTTCAGTTTGGACCGGAAACCCGATCGCAGACAGGTTGCTCATGGGGGAAAACACTGATGGTCAACAGGAGCTGTTACAGGCAAGGGACCAACGCTACTGCGATCGCAAGATGCGAAGTTTCTTCGATTTCCTTCACTTGCCCTTTCACCTGATCTTGACGATTTCTGCGCTGAAATGCCAGGAGTCGGTTTCACCTGACAATTCGCCTACGCTTTCGTCGTTTTCCTTTCGTTTGCACTTCCGGCGTCCGATTTTCTTTGGCAAATGCCCCTGCCAACCCCTAACTTTCCCTTATGAAAAACATCTCCCTGCTTCTTCTTTTTCTTTGCTCTGTAATGTTTCTTCCCGCTCAAAGCGGTCCTTCACAGGCTTGGTCTGGCGACTTGGCGTTGCTGTTTGAAGGGTTCGTGGTAGATGAAGAACGCCTGAGCCATGAAGCCTTTTGCCTGAGCAACAAGGATACCCTGATGCTGCGCTATGAGCCTGGCACTGGTGTTGATGGGCAGTTCGTGGTGCTGGGCTGTGAAATCTGGGGGCAAGTTTCCCTGGGCGAGCCAACACTCCTGGGCCAGGTCCCGATCGGCCAGCCCGGAAACCCCGCCGAACTGTCTTTGCCGCTGGCCACCTTTGTTCCATCACATCTCATTCCTGATGGCGGTAAAGCGGTGCGCATCATGCTGCGGGTGCGCCGCATCATCGAAGTGGATGGAAGCCGTTACCTCGGTCATATCGACGTGCCGGAAGCAGCCACTGATTTCACCTTCCTCATGACCCGCTCCTGTGAGTAGCCAGATTTAACGGCTCAGCAAGCGGCGGTACCGGCTTTGGTCGTGCATTACCTGAACTGCCTCCCGGATATCGGCATCAAAGGAAAAGCCCGACTCGAGCAGCCCCTGCTTAAAGTAATACCGCGACACAATGGCCTGGCGCAACGCCTCAGAAATCGCTTCCCGGTGGCGCTCCAGGTCTCGCTGCTTGAGCTGCTCCAATTCGCGGCGCAGCTGGGTCACCTCTTCGCTGAGGGTGGATTCCAGTCCATCCTGCGGCAAAGCCTGCGCAAAAGCCGACAGATCTGCCTCGGAGCGGGTGGAAAATTGAAAGCCGCGCGCTTTGACAAATGCCACAAACTCTGCGTAGGTACTTTCCTCCACACGAAACTCCCGCGGGCTGGTGATGCTGTCGTTTTTCAGCATAAAATCGGTCACAAAATCGAAGATCACGCCCTCTTCCAGTAGGGCGAGCAAGGCAGTGGGAGCTTCCGACTGGGCCACTTCCACATCTGGCGCGATGCCGCCGCCGTCGTACACGAGCCGCCCGGCCCTTGTTTCGAAGGTGTGAATGGCGGAATCGGGCACTTTGCCCGGGCTGCCGTCGGGGTTGCGGTGAGCATAATCGATGGATTGAATGCAGCGGCCTGAGGGAATGTAGTAGCGGGCGATGGTCACTTTCATCTGAGTGTTATAAACCAGCGGTCTCACATTCTGCACAAGGCCTTTCCCATAGCTACGCCGACCCAGCACCACGCCCCTGTCGAGGTCCTGGATAGCACCCGACACGATTTCGGAGGCACTGGCGCTGTTTTCATCGATCAGGACCACCAGCGGAATGTCGGTGTCGAGGGCTGGGCGCAGCGTCGAAAACCGCTGGTTGGAGGCGGGGGTTCGGCCCTTCATTTCAGAGATAAGGGTTCCCTGCGGCACGAAAACGTTGCAAACATTAACGGCTTCATCGAGGCGCCCGCCGGGGTTGCCACGCAGGTCGAGGATTACTCCGGCCAGGTCGGGATGGCTTTCTTTGAGCTGCTTAAGCGCTGAAGCGACTTCGTTACCGGCGCTGCCCATGAAATTGTTGAGCAAAATGTATCCAATGGAGTCGTTGATCATGCCGGAGAAAGGCACGTTTTCGGGCTGAGCAGCGCTGCCGCCACGGGTGAGAGTGAGTTTCATGGGATTGCCCTGGCCGGGGCGCAGCACTTCCAGTTTTACCTGGCTGCCCGGCTCGCCCTGAATGAGGTTTTGGGCCTCGTCCAGGCTGCGGCCATCCTTGCCGATTGCCTCGTCGTCGATGCGCAGAATGCGGTCTCCCACCCGCAGGCCTGCCTTATCGGCTACGCCATCCTGAAAAAGTTCCAGGATCAGAATATCGGCACCGCGCTGGCCAAGTTCCGCCCCAATGCCGCTGAGCTGGCCGGAATTGAGCACCATGCTTTGCTCGATCATGCTTTCGGGGAAAAAGTTGGTGTAGGGATCCAGCCCCTCAAGCATGGCGAAAATACCCGTTTGCATCATCTCAGTTGGGTTTGTTTCGTCCACATACACGGTATTGACCTCCGTGAAGACCTTCCCGAAGATGTCCATGTTGCGGGAGATCTCGAAGTATTTGTCGGCACCGCGAAAGCCGAGAAGGAGCAAGGCTGCAAAGCCGAGGGTGAAGAGAAAGCGGTGTGAGCGAATAAAATGGCGCATAGGGTTGGAGATTCGGAGGCAGAGGCCAATCGAAGCCAAAAGATAGGCATTTGCAGGGAGTTTGGCACAAGCAAAGCTTGCGAGTTGTGGCGGGAAAGAACTAAGGAGACCGGATCTGGCTGAAAAGTGAGGAGAATATTGGCACACCAATTTATTTTACTCTAAAAACAGTTTTTGCCAGAAAATAAATCTATCCCTTTTGAAAAAGACTGTTATTTTTCTGCAACGATTGTTCAACCTCCCTGTGATACAGCAAACACGCCAATCAACCATGCGTAGGGTCTTGGTGCTCTTTCTATTGACCTTCACCAAGCCCTGGACGATCTACGCCACAGACAGTCGGCTCGACAGTCTGTGGATGGTTTTTGGACAAGCCGCCCTGCAGGGAGACACCGCTGGCTGGGTAAATGCAGGGGTTGGCATTGCGGAGGCTCACTTCTGGCGGGAAGACCCCGCCGATTCTGCCAGAATGGCTGCCAGGCCCTTGTTCCATTTTGCCAGGCAAACCAAGAACATGGACCTCAAGGCGGTTTGTTACTCCACGTTTGCCTATTACCTGGTTTCTAAAACGGCGGCAGACAGTATCAGACATTATTTTTCTCCCCTTTGGCACAAAACGAACAACCTGGAAGACAAGCATCTCCTGGGCGAAATGCTGTTTTTGGCCCCCTACTACGGCTATGACAAAAGCGATTTTATCCAGCTTACCCACACTGCGGTTCAAACGGCCCGGCAGTTGAATGACCCCAAAAAAGAGGCATCTGCCTTGTTGGGCCTGAGCATAGCCTACCTGGATAAAAACATGTATTTTGAGGCCAGCGAATCGCTGGAAAAGGCACTTGACCTCGCGACTGAGGCAGGCGACGGAACTTTGCAGGCTGATATTCGGCACAACATAGGTCTGCTTTGGATCCAGATTGGCGACGAGGAAAAAGCAGTGGAATTAGCGCGCAAAAACGAGCAATATGGCTGGGAAGCACAAGATCCCTACCCGATTATTTTTGCCCTCTTCATCCAGTGTGATGCAGCATTCAATCAGCAGAATTACCAGCTGGAGGAGCGCCTTGCGCGGAAAATTCTGTCCATTTCAGATTCCACCAGGCTGCTCAATAATATCGGGTATGGATATTTCCTCCTTGCTCAGGCGCTGCTCTATCAACGGCAACCAGATTCGGCCATTTACTACGGCAAACAAGGAGCGCTCCTGTCCAGGCAACTGGCCGAACTCAAAGAACAGGCCGATTGCCATTACATCGTGGCAGATGCTTATTTTCAGAAGAAGGAACTCGATTCTGCCCTTCATTTTGGCCAACTGGTGCTGGCCTACGACACCGACCAATATACCAAGATCCTTGTTCAGCGGCTCATGGCCAATATATTTGAAGCAAGAGGAGATTTTCAGCAAGCCTACCTGCACAGAACAGCCGCAGAAGCGCTCTTAGCAGCCCAGACTGAAGAAAAAAACATCGCCTCTACCCTGGAGCGAATCCTGGAGAGTGAAAACCAGCACCATCAGGAGCTTCAGGCACTTGCTTATGCCAATGACCTGCGCATTTTGTGGCTGGCTGCAGGGCTGGGCTTCCTGGTTCTTCTGACCATTTCTGTGGGCTATTGGCTCCGTAGCACCCGGCGGCAAAACGACAAATTGCTTCGGCTCAATTCGAGCCTCGACCGGAATAACCAGGCCCTCAAACGCTTTGCCTACCTCGCCTCCCACGATTTGCTGGAACCGATTCGCGTGATCGGAACTACAGGCACCCTGCTCAAACGCAAACTTGCCCAGGGAAGCTCCGAAGAGAACCTTCGGTCGCTGGGTTTCATCGAAACCAGCGCTGCCACCCTTCATCTGCTGTCGAAAGGCATTCAAACCTATGTAAACAGCTTGCTCAACACAGAACCCGCCCAGCAGTGGTCGGCAGCAGACCTGCGCATGCTGCTGGAAAAGCTCCGGCATTTGCCCGGCATTCCCGCCCCGGAAGCCCTGAGCTGGGAGTTGCCAGAAAGCCTGCCACCCTTTTCCTTTCCTGCCAAAGAGCTCGACTATATTCTCACAGAATTGGTCGGAAACGGATTCAAATACAACAATGGCCCCCACCCGGAAGTCCACCTTCGCTTTTCTGTCCAGCCCGGAGCGATCCTCGTGCAAGTATCTGATAACGGGCCAGGGATCCCTGAGCAATACCGGGAAACAGTATTTGATCCCTTTGTTTCCTTGCAAAACAAAACCGAAAGCCAGTCTGCCGGTCTGGGCTTGTCTCTGGCTAAACTGCTGGTAGAAAAACACCACGGCAACATCAGCTTATCGAGGCCTGCAGAAAGCGGACTTGAGATTCAGTTCACAATTCCCGCCTGACATAGCCAAAAGCCACGACGGAGAAAGATGGTTTCCTGCTGATTCCTCCCTAGCTTCGGGCGAGAAGTCATGATTTCGACCCAATTCTTTGTAAAGCAAAGGGTCATTGTCCCATTCAGAGAAACGCTATCCATGGTGCTATTGCTTCGACAGTGGGGATTGCTCCTCCTGTTCTTTGCCTCCTTGACCTATGCTCAAACCGACTCTGCCCAGCTTGCCTCCCTGCAACTGAGCTGGGCACAGCAGCAGCAGCTTCCGCTGAGGGCGCTCCCCGCATTTAACGGTATTCACTACACACAGCCCAGCCCGCAGGTCACAGGTACCCCCTGGCTGATTGAATCCTTTGTGGCAGGCAGCATTCGCTGGCGAGGTCAGGACATCCCTTTTGGCCAGCTCCGATACGACCTCGTCCTCGACAGGGTCCTGATGCTGTTTCCCGATACCATGGCTGTGACCATCATGATGATGCCTGAGCTGGTGCCGGCATTCTCCCTCCAGGGGCGCTTATTTGCCCTGCCCGAAGCACTCCCCAACCCCGACTGCCCCCCGGCACTTCGCCAGGGCTACCACGAGGTTGGGTTCTTTTCTCCGGAATTAGCCCTCCTGGCCAAACACAAAAAACTCCTCGAACTCAACAGCAGCTCCAGCCGGCCCAAGTGGTTCTACGACGACCAGAGCAGCCGCTATGTGTATGCCCAAGGCTCCTATTCCCGCTTTTCGGGAAAAAGCAGCCTGCTCAGGGCCCTGGGAAAAGACCAGGCCCGCCTTGCCAAAACCTTCCTCCGCGAGCAGAACCTGCGCGTGCGAAAAGCTGATATCCCTGAACTTGCACCGCTGTTCGCCTACCTCTCCCAACAAACCCCCAACCCCCAGCCATGAACCGGAGACTTTTCCTCATGCTCTTCATTGGGTGGGCTGGTCAATTGGCCACCTTGGCACAAACCCTGCCCACCAGCCTTGACGGCCTTCGGTTGTCTGAATTTGTGGAACGACTTGAAGACGGGCAGGCCCTGCGATTTTACTATCCAGCCGGATGGGACAGCCTCCGCATTTCTGTGCCCACCAGCAACCTGAACCTGGACCAGGTGCTTTCCCGCAGCTTAACCGGCCAATCCGCCTCCTATTGGATCAGCGAATCGGGGCAGGTGTTTTTGTGGAATGGCGGGCCTATCAACCTGCGCTTCCCAGTGGCAGCCCCTTCACTCAACCGCGAAATCAGCGACGAAGAATGGGAGGTTCTGGCTCATGCAGAGCCAATTACCCGTGCCGGACCGGACCGGAGAGAAGAGCAGCAACTGGGCAAAGACCTGGGTGCTTCCCGCGGGGTGATCTCGGGAAAAGTGCTTGACCGGGCCACCGGCACCCCGATTGCGGGCGCCACGGTGATGGTGCAGGCCCTGGGGCAGGGCACCTATACTGATGACCAGGGCTATTTTGCCCTCAGCCTGCCCACCGGCCTGCGCGAGCTCACCATTCGCAGCTACGGCATGGCAGAAGTCATACAGCCGGTGCGCCTCCTTGGCGATGCCACCCTCGACATTGAGCTGGAGGAAGAAGTAAAAGAACTCGAAGAAGTTGTGATCGAAGCCCAGCGGCGGCAGAACGTGGACGATGTACAAATGGGCGTCGATCAAATCACCATTGCCGCGATCAGGCAAATGCCCAGTTTGCTCGGAGAGGTGGATGTGATCCGTTCGGCGCTGATGCTGCCGGGGGTGCAGTCGGTGGGCGAAGGCGCTGCCGGTTTCAATGTGCGCGGAGGAGCCGTGGATCAAAACCTGGTTTTGCTGCAGGACGCCCCGGTGTTCAACCCCAACCACCTGTTTGGCTTTTTCTCTGCTTTTCACCCCGACATGGTGAGCGATTTCAAGCTCTACAAAAGCGGCATTCCGGCCCAGTATGGCGGGCGAATCTCCTCAATCATGGAAGTGGGGATCAAAGAGGGGAACCGCAAGCGAATGGAGCTTCGGGGAGGGATCAGTCCGATAGCGGGTCGCCTGAGCGTTGAAGGCCCGCTGGCGGGCCAGAAAGGCAGCTTTGTGCTGGGCGGGCGCACTACTTATTCCAACTGGCTGCTGAGCCGCGTGCCGGATGCCGAGGTGCGAAACAGCCAGGCCTATTTTGGCGACCTCACCCTGCGTGCCACCCTGGAGCCCAATGCCAACAACCGGATCGACCTTAGCGCCTACATCAGCCAGGATCGCTTTGCCTTTAACGGAGACACCGCATTTTCCTACCAAAACCGAAGCAACAGCCTCAGCTGGAAGCATTTTTTCTCCAGGCAGTTGTATGGCGTCGTGACCGGAATTTACAGCCACTACGGCTATCAGGTGCAGAGCGAGGGCCAGCCTGAGAATGCCTTTGAATTATCGTACCAGCTTGACCATGTGGAAGGCAAGGCCGAGCTTACCTGGCTGCGTTTTTCCGACCACTACCTCCGGGCTGGGGTGAACGCCATTCGCTACGACCTGCGGCCAGGCACCATGCGCCCCATTCGCCAGGAATCCCTCATTTCCGACATTGATGTGCAGCGGGAGCTGGCATTGGAATCGGGCATTTACCTCAGCGACGAATGGCGGGTAAACGACAGGCTGAGCCTCTATGGCGGCCTGCGGTACTCGTGGTTTGCAGCCCTGGGCTCCAGAACCCTGCTGCAGTATGCACCCAACGCGCCGAGAGAGCTCGACAACGTGACCGATACCCTCAGCTACGCCAACGGCGATATACTCAAAACCTACCAGGGGCCCGAGCTTCGCTTTTCGATGCGGCTCAACCTCGACGAAAACAGCTCCATCAAGGCCAGCTACAACCGGATGCGGCAATACATCCACCGCGTATCCAACACCGTTTCCATTGCCCCTACCGATATCTGGAAACTGAGCGATCCCTACATAGGCCCGCAAATCGGCGACCAGTACGCGGTGGGCTATTTCCGGAACCTTCGCAGAAACACTGTCGAGGCCTCGGTGGAATTGTACTACAAGCCCATTCAAAACATCATCGACTACAAAGGAGGAGCTGATCTGTTGCTGAACGAGCATGTCGAAACCGAGCTGCTCAGCGGCATCGGGCGGGCCTATGGGGTGGAGCTGCTGATCAAAAAACCATCAGGGCGGCTCAATGGCTGGATTGGGTACACCTATTCGCGGACCTTCATCCGGGTGAATGGGGAATTTCCGGAAGACCGCGTGAACAACGGTGCGTATTTCCCCGCCAACTACGACAAGCCCCACGATTTCACCACGGTGATTAACTACAAGGTGAGTCGCCGGGTGAGTTTTTCGGGGAATGTGACCTACAGCACAGGGCGGCCCATTACCCTGCCTGTGGCGCAGTACAATTATGCCGGAAGCGCCCGGGTGTTCTACTCCGACCGAAACGCCTACCGTGTGCCCGACTATTTCCGGGTGGATGCAGCTTTGAACCTGGAAGGATCTCACCGGCTCAAAAAGCTGGCGCACTCCTCCTGGTCACTCTCGGTGTATAACCTCCTGGGGCGAAACAATGTCTATTCGATCTATTTCGTCTCCTCCATGAGCCGGGTAAATGGGTACCAGCTGTCCATTTTCAGCAAACCAATTCTCACCATTACCTACAATTTCCGACTGTGATGCGGCAACCAAAATATATTCTCTCCCTGCTAAACTGGCTTGCCTTTGTGATGTTGATCGCAAGCGGTTGCACAGAACCTTATACCCCCGAGATTGAAGGCGCTGCAGACTTTCTGGTGGTGGAGGGCCGAATCACGGACGACACCTCGGGAAGTAGTTTTACCCTGAACAGAACTTTCCCCTTTGACGCTACCCTGGCCGAAAAAGTAACTGGTGCAGAACTGGCGATTGAAACGCGGACCGGGCAGCGGCATGTGCTGGCAGAAACCGAGGAAGGACTGTATCGAAGCGACCCCTCGGCATTTGTTCCTGTGCGGGGCGAGGAATACCGCCTCTACATTCGGTTAGCCAGCGGCTCCACCTACGCCTCCGGCTATGAGCTGATGAAGTCTTCTCCGGTCATCGAATCGGTGAGCTGGCAACCCGCTGAGGAGGAAGGCGACGAGCCCGGCATGCTCAGACGCGGCCTTGAATTCAGGCTCACCACCGAAGACCCAGAAGGGAATTCCCGCTTTTATCGCTGGTCGGTGGACGAAACCTGGGAGTTTCGCGTGCCCTATCCGATATCTGGCACCTGGACTTTTGAGCCCACTGCCGAGTTCACCACTTTCCCCCCTGGAACCAACACAGAGGTGTGCTATCGTTTTGGCAAATCCAGTGAAATCCTGCTGGGCAGCACCCGACAACTCGTTCAGGACCGCATTGAGCAGGCCCGGATTCTGTTTGTGGATGCCCGCAGTGGAAAGCTCGGCTATGGATACAGCGCATTGGTAAAACAGGATGTATTGAGTGAGGATGAATATGCCTTCTACCAAACCCTTCGGCAAAACACCGAAACCACGGGCTCCATCTTCGACCCTGTGCCGTCCGAAAGCCGGGGAAATATCCACAACCTCAACGACCCGGAAGAAATCGTGCTTGGATATATCGGGGCCTCTTCCCGGCAAACCATCCGCTTGTTCGTTCACCCGAATGATGTGCCTGATGAAGTAGGAACCCTCTTTCAGCCCTACAAAAGTTGCATGCCCGACTCCCTGCCCCTCAACTACCGGACCCTTTCCAACCGCCTCAGTCAGGGAGGCTATTCATTTTACGACTACGTTCTCAACCAAATGGGCTTCATCGTGGGCTTCCAGGTGGTAACCTCCACCTGCGGCGACTGCCGCCTCACGGGGAGCCCCGAGAAACCATCCTTCTGGCCGTGGTAATTTCCTCCAATATGATCCCTGCCCTTCGCACCCTGGCTGGTTTTGGCTGGCTTTTTCTGGTTCCTTGCCTGCTTTCGGCGCAAGCTCCCCTGAGCGAGGCCAGCCTCCGAAGCCGCTGGTCGGTGTGGGAGCAGCAGCAGTACCGCGAGGTGCTGGCCCTGGTTCCCGACCGCCAGTTGTACCTGGCCGGCGAAACCATGTTGCTGGATCTGCATGTGGTCGATGGCCGGTTTCACCAGGCCAGCCGCCTCAGCATTGTGGCCTATGTGGAGCTGTTTGACCAGCAAGGCCAGGCGGCAGGCCGGTTAAAATGCCCCCTTGCCGAAGGCATGGCCCAGGCAAGCCTGCAGCTTCCTGCCGATCTGCCCACGGGCGTTTACCTGCTGCGCGGCCACACCCGATGGATGAGAAACCAGACTTCGTCTTCCTTTTTCCATGCCTGGATTCGGGTGGCCCAGCCTGGCAACCTCGACAAGCCAGCCAACTTATCGCTGCAACTCGCAACGTTTCCCGAAGGTGGAAACTGGCTCGGCGGCACACCGACCCGCTTCGCACTGCAGGCAAAAGGAGCTTCTTTGCCGCTGACAGCAGAATTATGGCAGGACTCCAGCCGCCTTCAGGCTGTAGAGCTGGGCGAAGAAGGCCTGGGAATGATGGAGGCAATTGTCAATCCCGGGCAGGCCTATGAGCTCCGGCTTATACAGCAAGACTCTCTGATACTTGCCCAGCCATTAAAGCCTGAGCAAGGCACTGGCTGGGGGCTTCGGGCCGAACTGGCCCAGTCAGGCGCGCCTTTGCGCGTTACACTGGAGCGTTCAAGGGGTGCTGCGCCAGAGCCAGCGTGGCTCGTGGTGATGCACCGGGGAGGCCTGCGCTGGCTAAGCGCTGTCCAGCCAGGGAGTACCCAGGTCCCGGCCAGCGCCCTGCGTCCCGGATTAAATGAGCTTCTTCTTCTCGAGGCCCGAGATGCCCGTCTGCTGGCACACCGAAGTGTGCTTGTCCCCTCCCCTGCCCTTTCGCCAGCAAGCAATTCGCCTGTCAGCGCTTCCTTCCGGGACACCCTGAGCATGGCCTTGACGTTGCCAGGTAACAGCGCCTTCCCCCTTCGGCTGACTGCCCGCATCGTGGACGCAAATTCCCCCCAAGGCACACTGGCTTCCCTGCTCGACTGGCAGGCCGACCTGCTGCAGCCAGCTGGTTTACATTTGCCATTCTCCCCCCAGGCCCTCCACGCATGGCTGGTGTTTCAGTCGAAAGGCGTGGATCAGGTACTCCCCCCATGGTTGGGAGCGGGAGTTGCACCCGCATTTGCCCCGGAGACACACGGCCACATTGTGGAGGGAAAACTCACCGGCATGGGCGGCGCTGCATTAGTTGGGGAGGAATTGTTTCTCGCAGTTCCAAGTCCGGTAGCCTTCGTGCACAGAGCGGTGAGCGACAAGGAAGGAAAGTTTCTGTTTGTTGTAGAGCCAGAGATTGGCCAGCCAAAGGAGGTGATCATCCGGTCGGCGGCCGCCCAGGAAGCGGGTAACCGCATTGAATTAATACCAGCCTATGCAGCTTTTGAGGCACCCGCATCCTGGCCATCGTTCAGCATCACTTCAACTGAAAAAGCCGCTTTGGAGGCCCGCTACGGAAACCAGCAAGTGGCCACCAGATATGATCAGCAGCCACTGAAGGAAGCAACAAGTACTGGCCTGGTGCCCTGTTATGGCCAGACATTCGCCAGCTACCGGTTTGCCGATTACACCCCCATGCCTACCCGGGAGACCTTTCGCGAATACCTTTCCCAGGCTTATTTGCGGAACCGGGAAGGCGAACAGGACATCTACCTCGCCGAAGGCGATGGCGTGTTTTCGGATCGGCCCCTGATGCTGATCGACGGCGTGCCAGTTTTCGCCAGTGCCGACATCCTGACGATGGACCACCGCCTTGTGGAGCGCGTGGAAATCATGAACCAGCGCTGGTACCTCAACGGCACCTCCTACGGCGGGGTGTTTCACCTGATTACCAGGTCGGGCGATTTCAGTCACAGCAGGCTCGGCACAGGAGACCTGCGGGTTGCCCTGCCGCTGTTTTCGCAGGCTCCCGTCGGGCAAACTCTCCCGCCGCTCCGCACCCCGGTGCTGCAGGGAAACCAGGCCCTCGGCACCGTGATCTGGCAACCCGGCCAACCGGCCCCTGCTCTCAGGGTTCTGCTCAGCGATGTGGAGGGCGACTTTGTGCTGCGAATGGAAGGCATTGATGCGCAGGGGAAGGTCGTTTCCTGGGACCAGCCCATACAGGTTGGTATTGAAAAATAAGGCTAACATTGCATCGAACAATCTGTTAAGCCTTCCTTACTGCCCGCCAGATGAAAACTCCGCCAGCCCGGACCCTGTTTTTTGCTCATGCTAACGGCTTTCCTGCCCGCTGCTACGAACCGATGTTCCACTTGCTCGACCCGGCGCTTCAGGTGGACTTTATTCCGGTGATGGGCGACGCCCTTGCCCGGCCCAAAAACTGGCAGGTTTTTGCCGATGAGGCCATCGAAGCCATTGAAGCCAGGCACAGCCAACCCGTGCTGGGGGTAGGACATTCTCTGGGAGGCGTAGCCATTTTTTTGGCTACCAGGAAAAGGCCTGATCTGTTTTCGGGGGTGGTGATGCTCGATCCGCCTTTGTTTAGCTGGACCCGCCGCTGGCTGGTGGTGCCGTTTCAGCTGGCTGGCCTGGCCGACAGGGTGGTGCCCCCGGCGATCAAGGCATTGCGCCGCAAGGAGCATTTTGCCAGCAGGGAAGAAGCGAGAAAATATTTTGCAGGAAAAACATTTTTCAAGCAGTTTACTCCGCAGGCCCTGGATGCCTATGTGGAACACGGCCTCGTCAACAGCCCGGATGGAGTAGTTCTCCGGGTTCCGAAACTGCAGGAAGCAGCCATTTTTGCCGCCATGACCACCCGCATTGGCACCACGCGAATGACTGTTCCGGCCCATTATGTTATTCCAGAGGGCCATAGCGTGTTGCCGCCGGGTCATGTGCCAGAGCTCAAAAAGAAATTTGCCTCCTGGCAGTGGCATCAACTGCCTGGGAACCACATGTTTCCTCTCGAATTTCCGCAGGAAACCGCCGCCTTGCTCAATCGCATCGCCCTGGGCTGAAGCGGGTGTCAATGGTTCAGCTACCCAATTCCAGCATTTCCTGAACAGCAGCCACCAGGTCATGGTTGTCGAATGGCTTGGCTATGTACAAATCTGCGCCCGAACCGTAGCCCTGGCGTTTATCTTTGTCGGTACCTTTGGCGGTGAGAAACAAAATCTGAGTTTCGGCCCAACGGGTGTCAGAGCGAATGGCGGTGGCCACCTCAAAGCCGTTCATCACCGGCATCATCACGTCAAGGATGAGGAGTTGTGGGCGAAAACCGGGCAGAATGGCCAGGGCCTCCTGGCCGTTGTAGGCATGCCTCGTTTCGTAACCTTGCTGTTGCATCAGAAACTCGATTGCCGTGACGATATGTGGCTCATCGTCAACAATCAAAATCCTTGTCTCGCTGGTGGAATGGTCTTTCATTGGGGGTAGTAGTCGGGGATGTTTAGGGAAAAGTAGTCAGGCAAACCGGGATAAAAGAAGGGCTAGCCAGTCGGTGCTGGCTGTAACGCAGGCTGATCCGGAAGGGGCGGCCCAATTCCCGAAAGGGGGAGCCGCACTGTAAATTGAGCTCCCTGCCCTGGCTGGCTGTCCACCTCAATGAGGCCCTTGTGGTAACGAAGAATTCGCCAGGTAATGCTAAGGCCGAGCCCGCTTCCCTGCTTTCTGCCGGTTTTATGGTCGGTGAACTGGGTAAATTTGTCGAAAATGTAAGGCTGAAATTCCGGAGCAATGCCGTCCCCGTTGTCTTTTACCGCAAGGATTAACTCCTCCTTTACCTGCTTCAATTCGACCCACACCTTTCCATCCTCCGGGTCGCAAAATTTAAAGGCATTCGACAACAGGTTGATGACCACCTGAATGAGCCTGTCTTTGTCGCCTTGAATGGAGGGCAAAGACTCCGGAAGGCTGCAGATCAGCTCAATGTTGTGCTGCTCTACAAGTGCCTGCAACCGCTTCACCGATTCTCTCACCACAAGCCGCAGATCCACGAGGGAGAGGTTCCACTCTGCGTGGCCCGAGTCCATTTTTTCGAGGTCCAGCACCTGGTTAATCAGGCGGGAAATGCGCTGGCTCTCCTGAATCACAATGCTCAGAAACTCATGGCGCTTCTCCTGCGGCAGGTCGGGGTTGTCGTAGAGAATATTGGAAAAGGAGCGAATGGAGGTAATGGGCGTTCGCAGTTCGTGGGTAACGGTGGTCACGAATTCGTCTTTGATGGCATCCATTTCGCGAAGGCGGGCATTGGCCTCCTTCAGCTCACGGGTAGCCTTCTCCAGTTCTTCCGATTTTCGCTCCAGTTCCTGGCTGTAGCGCACAAGTTGCTGGGTTTCGTCGAGGATGTTCATCACCTCATACAGATTCAGGGGCTCTTCCTTCACCACCGACCCGATCAGCAAGCGCGCCGAAGCGGCTCCGATCACACCTGAGAGCAATTTTTCTGCATACAGCACGAGGTCGGGACTGGCTTCAATGAGCTTTTCCAATTGAATTTGCTGCCGCCGGGCATAGGATTGCAGGGTTTGGTTGGAGAGCTCGTAGCCTAAAAAGCGGTTGAGCAGCAGGCGAATGTCCTGAAACTGAGCTTTGCCCCGCAGAAAAGCCGATTCTGTCTGTCCGCCGGTGTATTTGTAAATGTTCACAAACAAATTGGCCTGCGTATGGCTAATGGCACTTGGCCTTGTAAACACAGACCCGATGACGTAGCCTGCGGCATTGAACAGCAGGCTCCAAAAAGCGGAGTGAGACACATGGTCCGTTCCTTTCATTCCAAACAATTCGAATGGCCTGAGTGCGCTGATGCCAAAAAGGCCTTCCTTCAGAAAGCGATCGCCAAACAGTTGGGCTTCGGCCAGGGAGGCCAGCGGCAGGGTGTAGGCCCAAATGAGAAAGCCAAGGGTGAGGCCAAGGCCCGCCCCAAAGGCATTGCCATCTTTCCAAAACAAGCCCCCGATCATGGCTGGCACGAATTGGGCGGCGGCCACGAAGGAAATCAGCCCGATCGACACGAGTGAATTGCTCTGCCCGATGGAAATGAAATAGACGTAAGCAAGGAGCAAAATCACGACGATGATCAACCGCCGCAGCGAACGCAGGCCTCCAGACATGTCGCGGGCAGTGCCGCCTGTCAGCGCTGAACTTCTCAGCAACAGTGGCAGCAGGAGGTTGTTGCTCGCCATGATGCTGAGGGCGTTGGTGGCCACAATGACCATGCTCGTTGAGGCCGACAGCCCACCGATAAACACAAAAAGTGCCAGCAACTCATTCCCCTGGCTGAGTGGCAGGCTCAGCACAAAGGTATCGGGATCCACGTTCTGGCCTTCGAATGCCATCATTCCACCCAGGGCAATGGGCATCACGAAGAGGTTGATCAGAAACAGGTATAGGGGGAAGAGCCAAATGGCCTTGTTCACGTGGTTCACATGCTTGTTTTCGACAACGGCCACGTGAAACTGGCGGGGAAGAAACATGATTGCCGACATGGAAATGAAGGTAAGCCAGGCCCAGCTCCAGCCCTGGCCTGCCTGATCGGGATCTACCACAAACAGTTGTTGCAGCACGGGCTGAGCAGCGGCCTGCCGAAAGAGGCTGACAGGATTATCAAACACTCCGAAGCAAACAAACAGCCCCACCGACAAAAAAGCGACCAGCTTCACGATGGATTCGAAGGCAATGGCCGAAACGAGGCCTTCGTGCTTTTCGGCCACGTCGAGGTGGCGGGTGCCAAAAAGGATGGTAAAAGCAGCCAGGATGATAGCGATGTAGAAGGCTGTGTCCTGGTAAAAATGAATGCCGGAAAGAAAAGTGCCGTGCTCCTGAATTTGCTGCCGGGTGAGGATGTCGAAGCTGAAGGACACGGCTTTGAGTTGCAGAGAAATGTAGGGAATCGTGCCTGCAATGGCGATAACGGCTACGAGGCTGCCGAGGAAAGCACTTTTGCCGTAGCGGGCCGAGACAAAATCAGCGATAGAATTGATGCGCTGCGACTTGGCGATGACGATCATTTTTTTGAGCACCACAAACCACAGCGGTGCCATGAGCGTGGGACCAAGGTAGATGGTGATGAACTCCAGGCCGGTTTGGGTGGCGCGGCCCACGGAGCCGTAATAGGTCCATGCGGTGCAATACACAGCGAGGGAAAGGGCATACACCACCGGGTTGTTGATCACACTGCGCCCGCGGCCAGCCATTTTGTCGCTGAAATACGCGATTCCAAACAGCAGGCTGAGGTAAGCCAGAGAGGCGAGGATGACAATCCAACTGCTCATGGGTTGGGATCTGTGCGCGAGCCGGGCCTTGCCTTTTGTTCTACAATCAACATCAGGAATACAATCATCGCCAGCCAGAGGAAGAACAGAAAAAAGACCACCCTGGGAATGCCAAACACTGTGCCCCCCGCTCCCCAAATGTGCATCATCGGGTAGTTGAACAGCAGTCCAAAGAGGAAAAAGGTGCCAAGCAACTTGGCAGACCGGCGCTGGCGCATACGAAGAGGGGCATCTGTCTGAGCTTTCAAGGTATCAAGAATTTTTCATTTGAGAAAATGCCCCCCCGCTTCAGTTTTCCTTTGCCTTTGCTTCAAAAGAAAACCAGCCGGGATTCAAAATGCCGGATTTCATCAGCGCCCACAGAAAAAGCAGGGCCAGGAATCCTGTTACAAACGACACCCAGAAGTAAGCACCCAGCTCCGACTCGTACGCCACACGAAGGGCCAGTGTCCCGAGCAGGTATAGCACGATGAAGATTCTGGAGAGGGTTTTGTTGAGTTTCATTAGGAAGGGATTTGGGGAGGCAAGAACCGGGAACCGAGAGCCGAGACCGGAGGTGAGCCCTGACAGAAACCAGGCAGGAAGCGAGAGCCAGAACTTAATACAGCTTGTCCTAAACTTACAGCCCGCTTCTGTCATCTCTGCCATTTCTGAAAAAACCCGAAGGCCCGCCTGATTCAAGCCAAGCCTTCGGGCTATATGCCATTAGTGAGCGCTCTGAGCCTCTTTGGCACCGCGTGGCACGCGGATATCTTCCACAATTTGCTGAATTTCAGCAGAGGGAGCGGGTGTGAGACGGGAAATGACAAGCGTTACCACCAGGTTGAACAGCATTCCCAGCGTTCCAATCCCTTCAGGCGAAATGCCAAACCACCAGTTGTCGGCAACATTCAGCTCGGGGTTGGCAATTTTGAAGTAAATGATGTACCAGGCAGTGAAAACAATCCCCACTGCCATGCCTGCAATGGCTCCCTGGCGATTGGTACGCTTATCGAAAATCCCGAGCAGAATCGCTGGGAAGAAGGAAGAAGCGGCCAACCCGAAGGCAAACGCCACCACCTGGGCTACGAAGCCGGGAGGGTCCATGCCCGCAACCCCAGCTGTAATGACAGCCACGCCGGCGGCAATCCGGGCATACATCAGCTCTTTTTTGTCGCTGATGTTGGGCATAAAGGTCTTTTTCAGCAAGTCGTGGCTGATCGAAGTTGAGATCACCAGCAGCAGACCAGCTGCAGTGGAAAGCGCTGCGGCCAGTCCACCTGCCACCACCAGGGCGATCACCCAGTTGGGGAGGTTGGCAATCTCGGGGTTGGCCAGCACCATGATGTCCTGGTCGGGCACAAATTCATTTCCCTGCCAGCCGTTGGCTGCAGCCAGTTCCTGCCCTGCGGGGCTTTTGTCGTTGTAGTACTGGATGCGGCCATCGCCGTTTTTGTCTTCATATTGGATCAGGCCGGCTCCTTGCCAGTTGCCGATCCACGCCGGAGCCGTGGCCGATTCCACGCCTTTGAGGTCTTTGCCCATCACCGTGTCGATCATGTTGGCCCGGGCAAAAGCTGCCACAGCAGGTGCCGTCGTGTAGAGCAAGGCAATGAAAATCAGGGCGTATCCGGCAGATTTTCTCGCGTCAGAAACTTTGGGCACGGTGAAAAATCGCACAATCACGTGGGGCAGGCCGGCTGTTCCCAGCATGAGGGCGGCGGTGATGAAAAACACATCAATTTTCGACTTCGTGCCTGCGGTGTACTCTGCAAAGCCAAGTTCGGTGTTGAGCTGGTTCAGCTTGTTGAGCAAAGAAATGCCTTCGCCCTTGAATTCGCCAACAAACCCAAGTTGAGGAACAGGGTTGCCCGTGATCGCCAGGGAAATAAAGATCGCAGGAACCATGTAAGCGAAAATCAGCACGCAATACTGGGCCACCTGGGTGTAGGTAATGCCCTTCATTCCCCCCAACACAGCGTAGAAAAATACAATGGCCACCCCAATGGCGACACCAACTTCAAAATCTACCTCCAAAAAGCGGGAGAAAGCCACTCCTAC
The DNA here is from genome assembly GCA_041741415.1 of Bacteroidia bacterium. Taxonomy (GTDB): domain Bacteria; phylum Bacteroidota; class Bacteroidia; order J057; family J057; genus JANQTF01. The sequence goes on from JBGSKC010000021.1 coordinate 133,734, forward strand.
TCCTTTCATTTGCCCCACCACATAGGTAAACGACACGAAGATCGCACAGATGATGGCCACCAGACGCGCCCAGTTGATCGCAGCGTCAGGGTTTTTACCAGCGTAGCGGGCACCAATGAAATCAGGCACCGTAAATTGGCCAAATTTTCGCAGGTAAGGTGCCAGCAGCAACGCAAGCAGCACATAGCCGCCTGTCCAGCCCATCAGATAAACGGCCCCGTCATAGCCCATGAAGGAAATCAGACCAGCCATTGAGATGAAAGACGCGGCAGACATCCAGTCGGCTGCGGTGGCCATCCCGTTCATCAGGGGCGAAACACCGCCGCCTGCCACGTAGAATTCTTTGGTGGACCCGGCCCGGGTCCAGATCGCAATCCCGATGTAGAGCGCAAACGTGAGCCCCACCAGGAGAAATGTCCATATTTGAAGATCCATGATCGATCGAATTTGAAAGTGTGCGAGTAGTAAAAAAGCTGATTGGACTATTCTTCGTGAACATCATACTCCCGGTCCAGGCGGTTCATCAACCACACGTAGACGAAAATCAGGACGACGAACACATAGATGGAGCCTTGCTGTGCAAACCAAAAACCGAGGTTGCCAAGCGCGTCTTTGAACATAATGCCAGCGCCATACGACACCAAAAACCATACTGCCAGCAGAGAAACCAGGTAGGTCAGGTTCCGCTTCCAGTATTTGCTGAGATCCTTTTTCATGTGAGTAACCTTGTTTTGTGGGAAATGGTGGAAAGTGTGAAGAAACTTACTGAATTTTCAAGATAGTTACATAATTAGATATGTCTAGCTGAGAAAAATCATCCGTTTCTCTTCTGAGGGGGCCTAGAGGTAAATCATTGCCTGGATGCGGAAGAAGCTGGAGGCCTCTGGCCTGGCTGCCTCTCCCTGGTTTTGGCTGCGCTGGATCTCGGCTGTGATCTTGGCGTTATTGCCTTCGAGGTAATAATTCGCGCCGATGCCGATCCGGTTGGAATTGGGTGCCACAAAGCCATCGTAGGCCTCAAGGTCGCGCTGGGTAAATTGCACGTAGGGCTGGATTTTCGTTCCCGGAATCAGGTATCCGGCGTGGCCATACAGGATATTTCCGGTACCCACGCCATCCAGGCCGCCGGTGAGGTTGGGGCCCCAGCTATGCCGGGTAAATGAAGCGTAAGCAGTTAAAGCTCCACCCCCATCGCCCACGGGCATGTCGAGGAAGGCATCTGCGGCAAAAGAAAGCGGGCTAACAAGCTCTCCGGTTCCGTTGGTGTCGCTGTAGTAAAAAGCGCCGTCGGTGTGGTAGAAAAACCCGGCTCCGATGTTGAACACTTTTTTCTTGCCCAGGTAGGTTCCCACCATGAAGGGCAGCAGGTTGCTTTCTTTGTCGAGCAGCTCATAGCTAACGTAGCCGGCGAAAATTTTCCCGCCGCCGCTGCGCCCGGGGTTGCGATATACCGCTTTGTTGGCCACAAAACCCGTTGTGTCGGAGGTGCGGTCGATGCTGGCCAGGGTGCCACCCAGCAGCGGGTTGCGAATAGCCTCATTCACAGCAAGGCGATAATCGAGCTTGCCGAGCTTGCCCTTGGCATAGAAACCCAGGTGGCGGGCAAACTGATCACTGGTGCCCAGGTTGGCCCAGTTGTGAAGCGCGTTGTCGAGGGTAAGAAAATTGAGCGTGCTCTGGCTGTTCATCCGGGAAATGCCATTGAAGTAATGCAGCCCGCCGCCAAGATTCAGTTTACCGGGCACCACGGTGTACTCCACCCAGGCATCGTGCATAAAGAAGGAGCCATTTCCGTTGGCTGCTGGCACCGGGCCTGCAGTGCCCATCTGGCCGGGACCAAGGCTGTTGAGTCCAAAGTGGGTGAGAATCAGAAAGCGCTTACTGATCTGGGAAAACATCAGAAAGCGGGAGCGCCGCAGCAGAAAATCGGTTTGCACTTCGTCATTGGCATTCTGGCTAAAGGTAGCCCACATCTGGTGCCAGGTGATGAAGCGGACATACTGCGAGCCGTCTTCGTTGAGCTTGAGCTTGAGGCCGCCACCATAATTTTCGGAGGCTTGCCCAAATGCCAGGCTTCCTGCCATCAGCAGGGCAGCGAAAGTCAGCAGAAGGTGATGAATAGATCGCATTGGGTAGTAGTGGTTAACTGCGAAGGATGATTAATTATCTAAATATCTATATTTTTTATAGAAAATTCCAAACATTTTTTTCTCCTGTCTCCGTTATCATCTCCGGTCTGACCCGAAAAAACTAGCAGAGCAAGAATAAGTCGTATATTCAATTGGTTGATTTTCAAATTTTTAGTTCCCAATATCCTCTCTGGTGATTTCTTTCCCCAACCGCACTGATTTTTATCAGCACCCGGAATTCAATCAAATTAAACATCTATATTTATCGATGTAATATAATTCTTTTCTCCCCCCTACTCCCCAGCAACGTTCAACTCTTCTCGCGAAATGAACTCCTACCACCACGACTACCAGGCGAGCCTTGACCAACCCGAACAGTTCTGGCTTGCCCAGGCCCGCCGACTCGATTGGTTTCAATTCCCAACCCGGGGCCTCGCCCTGGATGAAAAAGGCTTCCATCGCTGGTTTCCAGACGGACAGCTCAACACCTGCCACCTGGCCCTTGATGTGCACGTGGCCAATGGCCGGGCCGATCAGCCAGCCCTGATCTACGATTCGCCTGTCACAGGCCGGAAAGCTTCTTTCACCTATGCCCAACTGCTGGATGCCGTGGCCCGCTTTGCTGGTGGCCTCGCCAGCCTCGGCCTCCAAAAAGGCGACCGCGTTGTCATCTACATGCCCATGGTGCCGGAATCCGCCATCGCCATGCTCGCCTGCGCCCGCCTGGGCCTCATCCATTCGGTTGTGTTTGGGGGTTTTGCCGCCCACGAGCTGGCCATTCGCATCGACGATGCACAGCCCAAAGCCCTGCTCACCGCCTCCGGCGGCATCGAAATCACCAAAAAAATCGAATATGGCCCCATCGTGGCCAAAGCCCTTGCCGAGGCACATCACCACCCCGACCACGTCGTGATGCTCGCCCGGCCCGAAATCCCGTTTGCCAGCCAACCCGCCTCCTGGCTCGACTGGAACGATCTTGCCAACAGCGAGCCCGCCGCCTGCGTGCCCGTGCTGGCCACCGACCCGCTCTACATTCTCTATACCTCCGGCACCACTGGCAAGCCCAAAGGCATCATCCGCGACCACGGCGGCCATGCTGTGGCCCTGCGCTACTCCATGGAAGTCATTTACGACACCCAACCAGGCGATGTATTCTGGGCAGCCTCAGATGTGGGCTGGGTCGTGGGGCACAGCTACATTGTCTATGCACCGCTGCTCACGGGCTGCACCACCCTGCTTTTTGAAGGCAAACCCGTGAAAACACCCGACCCCGGCACCTTCTGGCGCATCATCGAAGAATACAAGGTCAATGTGCTGTTTACCGCTCCCACAGCTATTCGGGCAATAAAAAAGGAAGACGCTGGAGGCCAGCACCTTTCCCGCCGCGACCTGTCTTCGCTCCGTTACCTTTTTCTGGCAGGCGAGCGCTGCGATGTGGCCACCTATGAGTGGGCCTCCGACCTGCTCAAAGTGCCGGTGGTGGACCACTGGTGGCAAACGGAATCCGGCTGGCCCATGATCGCCAACCTGGCTGGCTACGGACTGGTGCCCACGAAGCCAGGCTCGGTCAGCTTCCCGGTTCCCGGCTTCGATGTGCGCATCCTCGCGCCAGATGGCTCTGAGTGCGAAGCCAATGAAGAAGGAGCGGTGGTGATCCGCCTGCCGCTTCCGCCTTCCTGTCTGCCAACGTTGTGGGGCAATGACGACCGCTTCCGGGCGGGATACCTGGAACGGTTTCCGGGCTACTACCTTGCCGGAGATGGCGGTTTTAAGGATGATGACGGCTATTTTTACCTCACTGGCCGGATAGACGACGTGATCAACGTGGCCGGGCACCGGCTTTCCACCGCCGAAATGGAAGAAGTGCTGGCTGCACACCCCGCTGTGGCAGAATGCGCCGTGATCGGCATTGCCGATACCCTCAAAGGCCAGGTGCCTGTGGGCCTCGTCATCCTGAAAGAAGGTCACACCCTTTCGCCCCATGAACTGGAGGTGGAGCTTGTGAGAAATGTGCGCGACAATGTTGGGGCAGTGGCTTCTTTCCGGCGGGCCCTGGTCGTGGAGCGTTTACCCAAAACCCGGTCAGGAAAAATTCTTCGCAAAATCATGCGGGCCATTGCCGACAAGCAACCATTTGCCATGCCTTCCACAATCGACGACCCTTCGATCCTCGACGAAATCCGGGAAACCTTTTTGCGGGAAGGTGTTGGCGAATAGGTCAACAGCTAATCGCCTGATTTACAGCGCCAGCGACTGTATGAGGTCGTAGTTGCTGATGATATCAAGATCCCCGTTTGCAAGCTTAACGAGCACAGCGGGGTTTTCTTTGTTGATCATTTTGGTAATGACCTCCAGGCGGGTGGATTCGAGCACATAGGGCAACGGATCGCTGAGGAGCTGTGATACGGGAGCCGCCTTCAGGGCCGGGTCGTCCAGCAGAGCCCCCAGCACGCGGGATTCCTGGAGGCTGCCAACGATTTCTCCGTTGTCCTTCACAGGGATCTGCGACACCTGGTGCTGCCGCATCAGTCCCACGGCCTCCAGCAAGGTTTGGGAGGCGAGGAGGGTGAGAAGGGGTCCGCTCGATTTTTTTGCCAGAATCTGCCCGGCAGTGAGGGAGGAACCTTCGTCGAGGAAGTCGTGGTTTTTCATCCAGCCGTCGTTATACACCTTTCCCAGGTAGCGGGTGCCGTGGTCAGGCAGGATAATGACCATCAGATCGTCTTTGCGAAGGTGCTCGCGAGCATATTCGAGGGCGCCGTGAACTGCAGTGCCACACGACCAGCCCACGAAAAGCCCTTCGAGGCGGGAGAGCTTGCGGGCCATGAGGGCAGCATCTTTGTCGGAGACCTTGATAATATGGTCAACGACAGACATGTTGCAGTTTTCCGGGAGAATATCTTCCCCGATGCCTTCGGTGAGGTAGGGGTAAATTTCGTTGGTGTCGATTTCGCCGGTTTCCTTCAGCTTTTTGAAAATGGAGCCATAGGTATCCAACCCGATGGTAACAATGTTGGGATTCTGCTCTTTGAGGTAAGCAGAGACGCCGCAAATGGTGCCGCAGGTGCCCATGCCAGCGGCAAAGTGGGTGATTTTCCCTTCAGTTTGCGCCCAGAGCTCCGGCCCCGTGACAGCTATATGCGCCTGGGTGTTGCTGGGGTTGTCATACTGGTTCATGTACACCGAGTTGGGAATTTCCCTTGCCAGGCGGCGGGCCACCTGGTAGTAGGAGCGGGGATCTTCGGGCTCTACGTTGGTGGGGCAAACGACAACTTCAGCACCTACGGCGCGGAGAATGTCGATTTTCTCCTGCGATTGCTTGTCGGCCATGGTAAAAATGCAGCGATAGCCCTTCACGGCTGCGGCGAGGGCGAGGCCCATGCCTGTGTTGCCGGAGGTTCCCTCGATGATCGTTCCACCGGGCCGGAGGCGACCGCTGCGCTCGGAGTCCTCAATCATTTTGAGGGCAATGCGGTCTTTGATGCTTTGGCCAGGGTTGAAGTATTCCACCTTCGCAACCACGGTGCCTTTAACGTGAGAAGCTACATGGTTGAGCCTAACCAGCGGGGTGTTGCCGATGGTCTCGATGATGTTGTTGTAGATCATATTCGGGGACTTAGCGGGCAAATGGGCCTTGGTGCCAGCATGCAGGACCGAAGTGCCTGCTACATCCACCAACGGAGGCCAAAGTAAAGCAAATCATAAACGGTGTGGGTCCACATGGCCATAGCCGGACCCCGCTTTACAAATATAGTGTACATGATTCCCCCGAAAAACATCCGATACACAAATCCATAAGTGGTGAGGTGATCGCCGAAGGGCAGCACAACGTGCGAAATTGTGTAGGCCAGGGCCCCGATCACCAGCAAGCGCAGGTACAGGTTGTTCTTGGCGTCGTGCTTCGGAATTTGAATAAATGGAAATGGTTTTACCCCTTCGGCCTTGACTTCCAGCGGCTTGAGGGTTTTATACTTCTTGCCGTAGTTTTTGCCGAGATGAATCAGCAGCATGTAAAACAAGGACCTGAAAATCAGCTCCTCATATACCCCCGCCCCGAAAGCCAGGGCGATGTCCTGAATCACATTGGTGTGATAGGCCCACACGCTCGATAGCGCATCGAAAGGCTTGGGAATGATGGCGTTGTCGCCGAAGACCTTGAAAAGCAGCAACAACACATCCGGCAGCAGCGCAAAGATCAGGCTGCCCCACACGATTCCCTCCAGCACCATTCCTCCAGCGTAGTAGGGGTTGACCTGAAAAGGCTTCTTCTCTTTCGGCTGAAATTTGCTGTCCTTCTTTTTTTTCTCTTCGTCTTCCCGCCATTCTTTGATGGTTTTGACACCCTTCAAATCCTTGTACGCTGTATCTCCCAGCACCAGCACAATCCCAAGCGAGAGCATCAAAATTCCGCCAAATGGCAGCTGCTCCAGCAACCAGAACCACATGTCCACCCCATTGTAAATGCCGACCCGGGGGTTTCTGGACACCATGAACAGCAACAGAAACACCGACAACAGGATCACCACCCCGCCGAATTGGTACACGCGCTCCTTGCTGGCCTTGTCGTAGGCCTGCCAGGCTTTGCTGATGGGATTGTCAACGAGAATGATCATGGACAGAAGCGAGAAGTCAGATCGCTGCGCTGAGAGAATCGAGACTGGAGGCGAAGCCGGGTGAGAAGCGAGAAGTCAGACCGGAGCGAGACGGGAATAACCCTTGTCAGGGTCGAAGCCAAACCCTGACAAGGGTTTCATAATCGAAAAGTCAGATCGCTGCGCTGAGAGAAGCGAGACAAGAGGCGAAGCCGGTCTTGTCTGACCTCTGACCTCTGACCTCTGACTTCTGACTTCTGACCTCTGACTTCTTTCTCAAAACTTCACAGTTACCCGCTGGTCGCGCTCACCGGCACCCTGCAAAATTTTAGCGGTGGCAGGTGACAAAGCGATGATGGCCCGGCTGTTTTCCGGCAGGCGGCCAATGACTTCCACTTCCACAAAGCCGGAGTTGTAGGGAATGAACACCTGAATTTTGCTGCCAACGGGCAATTCTTTGTGTAGGGCATAAAAACGGGTGGCTGGTGCGCGGTAGCGTTCTTCGTATACTTCGTAGGGGCCGCTCACTTCCATCTCGTCAAACACTGCTTCGGGACTGGCGCCACGCGTGCGCTGATAAGCCGAAGATCCTTCCATGCCCCTTGCGTTGCTGGCACGATAGTCCTGGTAAGTGGGGCGCTCCATGAGCCAGCCCGATTGTGTCTGGACAGGTTCGGCGGCAGGAGCAGGTTGGCGATATGCAGCAGGATTTGAGTACCCTCCAACCCAGGCATCGTTGGATGCGGCAGGATCAGTGCCCAGGCTTTCTGTCCCTGCCTGGCGCATGGGCCACGGGCTGTTGCCTCCCAACACCGACATATGCCCTACCGGGGCGAGGCCCTGAAGGGAAAGTCCTGCTTCCGGGCTTTCTGGCTGTGAGCGCGCCTGGCGCAGGCTGGCCGAAGCCTCCTGCCCGCGAAGCTGGCTGAGGTCCACGGTTTCATACCATTTTCCCACGATCAGGGTCTGGCCGGGATACACGTCTCCAACTCCGTTCCAGTCGCGAAGCTGATCCACATGCACCTGGTGCAGAGAAGCAACATCTTCGATGCGGTCGCCTTCCCGAACGAGGTAGTATTCGCGGTGCTCTACCTGGGTAAATCCTGTGGATGGGCTGGCCCCGGAGAAGCCACGGGGTTGATCGGCACCGGGCGCGAGGCGCATGCTGGCAGATTCGCTGCCCGGAGATTTTTTCACAAGCAGCCGTTCTCCCGGGTGAATCATGTCGTCGGGTTTGCCGTTCATCTCGCGAAGTTCTTCCACTGTGAGGCCGTATTGGCGGGCAATGCCGTAAAGCGATTCGCCGGGCACCACCTTGTGGGTCAGGCGGGGATCTGCCTCATTGGCGAGGTATTCAATTTCAGAAATGGATTGCCCAATCGCGGGAACGAATCCAGTAAGCATCAGAACAGCAAGGAAGCGAAGGGAAAGACGGATCATAGATTAAGGTGTTTGTCTGAAAAAGGGCGGTAATCAGGTCGGATAGCGGGAATTTCCCTCAAAGGTCGTGCCGCGTTGAAAAACGAAATGTTTTACAAAAAAAGCAAATTTCCTGAATAAAACTTGCTCATTATCAGGCAATGGAGCCCGTTCAGTTAATCTAACAGTACAGTTGCCTCGAGCCTCGAAGCCTGGGTAGCAACCTGATAAAGGCTGGAGTTCAGGCGCAGGGTGTTGCTCTTCTTTCCTGCGATGCTGCCTTCGCTGCCTGTGTAGGCCACGGCCACCGGCCTGGGAAAGGTCATGCTTACCTCATATTGCAACGCCTGAAACATGGCGGCAGCTTGCTGCTCAGATTTGAGCCTGGCCAAAAACGCTTCCGACATCTTGATCTGATCTGCCTGGTGGCGCCGCGTCCAAACACCGTTTTCCACCTGGAAATAAGCAAATTCCGCAGTGGTGTCGGCCAGCAGCAGGCGGCTCAGGGCCTGGTTCAAGGCCTTGACGCTCTCAAACTGAAAGGCAAGGCCAATGCTGCGGGTTTTGGGTTCGTCGATAACCTGCACTTTTTCAATGCCCGGCAGCCTGCCCAATACCCCGGCCAGGGAATCGAACGACCAGTTTTGGGGAATCAATTCCTTTTGCACCTCCTCAAAGGCCCCATCCATGGCATGGCGCTGCACTTCAAAGCGCATGCTGCCAGCACCATTTTTTTTGAAAGAATAAGTTTCGCGAATAGTCAAACAGCCAGACAGACCGGCCATCAGCAACATGGCTGAAAGGAGCAGCGATCCGGAGCGGCCAAGTTTCGGCAAAGGGGAGAAGTTAATCATGGCGAATCACGATCCGGCCCTGGGTGCGGCCTGCGAGGATGAGGGAAAAATAAGGGTCCAGTTCGTCGAGGGAAATGGAGGCCGAGTGCACCGGCCCGCACTGCCAGGGGCCTGCCAGCAATTCCCACACCCGGTTGCGCCAGGCTTTTGGGCAGGTGGCCGAATCAACCCCGAGCAAATTAGCCCCATTCAGCAGAAACGGATAAACAGTCGTGGATAGTTCATGCGAGGAAACCAGCCCGCACACAGCAACGCTGCCTTCCCGCCGAACAGATTTGAGCAGGGTGGCCAGGGTGTTGCCTCCCACGGTGTCAATGGCTCCGGCCCAGCGGCTTTTGAGCAAAGGCCTTCCCGACTGGTCGTTGAGTTCTTCGCGCGGAATGACCTCCCGGGCACCCAGTTCCAGCAACATAGCTCTGGCTTCGGGCTTTCCCGAACCCGCCCACACTTCATAGCCGCGGGCTGCCAGGATGCTCACTGCCAGGCTGCCCACCCCGCCACTGGCCCCCGTTACCACCACAGGTCCGGCACCGGGGTGCAGGCCGTTGGTTTCGAGCTTCAGCAAGGCCAGCCCGGCGGTGAACCCCGCCGTGCCCAGCACCATGCTTTCCTCCAGGCTCATTCCCGCTGGCAGCGGCACGGCCCATTCGGCGGGCACGCGAATGTAACCGCCATAACCGCCGTCGGTATTCATGCCCAAATCAAAGCCCGTGACAAGCACCTCCTCCCCTGCCCCGAAGGCCAAACTTGCACTCTCCACCACCACGCCCGCTGCATCAATGCCGGGGGTGTGGGGATACTGCCGCGTAATGCCCCGGTGGCCGGTAGCAGAAAGGGCATCTTTGTAGTTCAGGGAGCTGTAATGCACCCGGATCAGCAGATCGCCGGATGGCAGGTCGTCTGTTGAGCGCTCCACAATGGCTCGCTCGTAGCCGCCTGCCACAGCCTCCACCCGCAAGGCACGAAACTTCGCTGCCATAGGAGTTTGGATCGGTTAGTTTTCATACAATGATCGGCGATGCAGGGCGAAAGGACAAGGCTTTGTCCAGCTTTTCCAACAGGCAAAGCCTCTATTTTGCATATTTATTTCTGATTCAGCCCCGCTCTTTCCGATCGAGTCCTTACCTTCCCTCTGCTCTTCACCGGGCCATTTCATTTATCCAAAGCACATCCACCATTCTGCTGAACCGCCTTTGCCAATGAAACACCTCCTCCCGCTCCTGCTCCTCGCAATCCTGGGGGTCAGTTGCCAGTCTGCCAAAAACGAATCGCTCTCCATGGTGCCCGGCTCTGCCATCGCGATTTTTTCCCTGGACATCAACCGCACCCTCACCGGCGACCTGAGCCTGCGGGACCTGATGGCCTGGTCGGAGCGAGCAGAAAAAAACCCGGACCTGGCCCTGTTGTCTCAGGCTGGCCTCGACCTTTCCGGCAAGGCCTACGGCTATGTCACCTCCGGCGGACTGCTCTCCATCACCTCGGCCATTATCCTTCCGCTTACCGACGCCAATAAATTTGAACAAGCCCTTGGTACCTTCGCCCAAAGGCGGGGCTGGGCATTTTACCCATCCTCGCAGGAGGAGCTCAGGGTCGTTTCCCTCGTTGAGAATGCTCTGGTGATCTGGAACAACGACAAAGCCTTCATCACCCAAACCACCGGCCTCACCCTCAGCAGAGAACGGCTCACAGAAGAAGCCATCGAACAATTTCGCGAAGGAGCCAAAGACCCGATCGAAGAAGCAGGCCCGGCTTTCGAGGCCATGGCCAACTCCCGCCACGACGCGGCATTCCTCATCGACACCAGGAGCGTGGGCAGCCTGATTGCCTTTGGGATGCCGGGCTGGAAAAAAGCGGGACTCGAGGGTTTGCAGGTATTCACTGGCATCGACTTTTTCAAAGGGAAGGCCGAGACCGAAACCCGCTTTTTTTACCGGGGAGAGAAGGGAGTGATCGCCGACCTGGCTGACAGTCAGGCAGATGCCGGCCTTCTGGACTATGTGGTGGCGGGCAACCCGCTGGGCTGTTTTACCCTGGCAATCAACCCGCAGGCCTGGCTGAGCTTTCTGGAAGACCTACGGATTGAGGACAAGCTCGATGAAAAAACAGAGCCGACAGGGCTTTCGGGGCGCGACCTGCTGGCACGTGGCCTTGATGGCGAAGTGGCCGTGGTGATCCAGCGGCCCCGGCGCGAGCTGCTGGATGGCACCCTGGTGGAGGAACTCTCCCTCACCATGAGCGCGGGGGTGAGAGACCGGCAGGTTGTGGCCCAAATGCTCAGTGAAGCACAACAGGCAGGGCGGCTGCTGTGGCAAGGCGATTATTATGTGGAAAGCGACAGCAGCTCCTTTTTGCGGCTGGAGGAGGACCGCCTGCTGGTGAGTAACGACCGCCCGGTGGCTGCAGCCTGGGCCGGGAAGCAGTGGGGCGATTTGCCGGCAGACATGGCCAAATGGACCCGGGAGGGCCCTATGACCCTCTGGCTGGAGATTGACAAACTTGTTGAGGCATCCAGCCGGGAAGCCATGGCCCGGGGCGAAGAAACCAGGTGGGCAGACCAGCCTTTTCCCTTTTCGAGGCTGCAGGTGGCAGGCGAAAAACCCGGCAGCACCAGCGCAGGGAGCCGGGCCATCGTGTACACACGCGACACGGAAGAACCCGCTCTGGCAGCTTTCCTGACCCTTTTGATGAAACCCGGCAGGGCCACTAACCCCGCACCAGCCTTCTGATATTTCCTTTTGCTGTTCTTTGCTGAACTCCGGCCAGAAAGATGCTCCGTTTTTTCGGGCGAATGGCTCATTCTGCCACCCAGGCAGGTGCGGAGATGATTCCCTTTCCCTATCTTTGACCAACCTCATCGCCCTCCTTTACACCCCCTATTTTTTGCAACCCATGGCCAGCTCATTTTCCTCTCAGGACCTCGCTTTTATCCATGAACGCGGCAGCAAGATCGAAGACGTAACGCTTCAAATCGAGCATTTCCGTACAGGATTTCCCTTTTTGAAGGTAAAAAAAGCTGCCACCGTAGGCGATGGCATCCTCAGGCTGAGCCAGGAGCAGGTGGAGGAATTGGCGGCTTTGTTTGAATCCGACATCCCGCAGATGAAGGTGATGAAGTTTGTGCCAGCATCCGGTGCTGCCAGCCGCATGTTTAAAAGCTTGTTTTCATTTGTTGGCAGCTTCTCCGGCAAATCGGCTGAAGAGCAAAAGGCAGGCTTGCAGGCAGATCGCCATGTGCGCCAGGTAATTGAGCAGATTGAGATGTTTGCTTTTTTCAACGACCTTGAAGCTGTGTTTCCCGCTCCCGGACTGGCAGCCACCCTTGCAGCTGGCAACTATGCCATGGTGCTGGATGTGTTGCTGAGCAGCGAAGGCCTCGGCTACGGCGAACTGCCCAAGGGCCTGCTCAAATTTCACCGTTATGCCAGCGGTGTGAGAACGCCCATGGAAGAGCACCTCGTGGAGGCTGCCCATTACACGAGCATGGACCAGGTTCCGGCGCACCTTCACTTTACCATTTCTCCTGAACACCGCAGCCGCTTTGAGGCCCTGGTGCAGGAAGTGAAGCCACAATACGAAGCCACCTACGGCATCACCTTCGACATCAGCTTTTCGGAGCAAAAACCTGCCACCGATACCATCGCCGTGGACATGGACAATGAGCCGTTTCGCGAAGCCGACGGCACCCTGCTCTTCCGCCCGGCAGGCCATGGCGCCCTGATCGAAAATCTCAACGACCTCGACGCCGATGTGATTTTTATCAAAAACATCGACAACGTGGTGCCAGACCGCCTGAAGCAGCCAACCTACCTCTACAAAAAAGCGCTCGGTGCCCTGCTGCTCGACTACCAGGCCCAGGTGGCCGAATACCTCGAAGAGCTGAAAAGCGAGGTGGCAGATGAAGATTTGATTGATGAAGTGGACAGCTTTCTCCAGACGGAGCTGGGCGTGCTGCCTCCGGATGAATACTACGACTGGAGCGAAACCGACCGGGTAGCCTACCTCCGCAAAAAGCTGGACCGGCCAATCAGGGTGTGTGGCATGGTCAAAAATGAAGGAGAGCCAGGTGGTGGGCCGGTTTGGGCGGCTTCTGCGGATGGATCCGTGGCCCTGCAGATTGCAGAATCAGCCCAAATTGACATGGAAGACCCCAACCAGGTAACCATGCTCCAATCTGCCACCCATTTCAACCCCGTGGATCTGGTCATTTGGCCGAAAAACACCCAGGGAGAAAAATTTGACCTGCCCCGGTTCCGCGACCCTATGACAGGGTTTATTTCCGGCAAATCGAAAGACGGGCGCGACCTCAAGGCCCAGGAACTGCCCGGCCTGTGGAATGGAGCCATGTCTGACTGGATCACCATCTTCGTGGAGGTGCCCATTGAGACCTTTAACCCGGTGAAAACCGTGAACGACCTGCTTCGCGAGCAACACCAATAGGGCGGAGCAGGGAGAAATTGCGCCAGGTGTTTCCCAATTAGAATAACCATTTCTCATTTTGGGAGAAAATACCAAGTTGGCACAAAATCTAATCGACTGATTAACAGAGGGTTGAAATTGGCACGGAGTGCGGGAACAGCTTTTGCCTTAGTACAGGCATAACAGCAGCACCGACACGTTAACCAACTCCGCCCAATGAAACCTCTGCAATTTTTCACACTCCTCTTCCTCGTAGTCGTAGTAAGCGCCTGTAATGGCGATGAAATCGACCGACTCGAAAAAGCCAATCAGGCTCTTCTTCAATCGAAGGCTTCTCAAGACTCCGTTCTCGGAGGCTATATGAGCGCCTTCACCACTTTCGATGAAAACCTCGAAGCCATCAAGGCGAGAGAAAACATCATCAGCCAACAGACTTTTAGCGGCGAATCTGAAGAAATGTCCCGCGAAAAAGTTCTCAACGACATTTCGCTGATCAACGACCTCCTCTCCCAAAACCGCCAGATCATCGACGACCTCAACAGCCGTCTTGCCCGCACCGAAGGAGATCAGACCCAGCTTCGCAAGCTCATCAGCCGCCTCGAATCGCAGCTTGTAGAACGCGATCAGGAGATTGCTACTCTGAAGGTAAATCTCGAAGAGATGAACTTCACCGCCGAATCTCTGAACCGTCGCCTCGACACCATGGTCTACTCCCGTGAGCAACTTGTGCAGCTTACCAGTGGACAGCGTGTGCGGATGACAGCCCAGGACAGCGCCCTGATGGAGCAGCAAGGCCTGATTGAAATCCAAACCAAATCCATGAATACCGGGTTTTATGTGGTGGGCACAGCCAAAGATCTGAAAGAGCAGAATGTGATCACCAAAGAAGGTGGCTTCGTGGGAATCGGAGGCAGCAAAGTGCTGAGACCAGACTTCAACCAGGATGTTTTCACCCAGGTGGACATCACCGAAATAGAACAGATCAACTTCGAGCACAAGAAAGTGCGTGTGGTAACCTACCACCCCAGCGACACCTATGTGCTCAATGAAACTGACAATACCATCACCAGCCTCGAGATCACCGACCCCAAGCGTTTTTGGGAAGTGTCTAAGTATCTCGTAGTGGTTACCGATTAGGATCAATGGGGGAATCAAGGGATCGGCGCACGGTGTGTGCTGGTCCCTGATCTTTTTTCCAAAGCCTCAAAATGTTCGTATTTGCCTCTCGTGGCCCCGCATGGAAACCGTGCGGGGCTTTTTGTTGGGGGTGATGTGGCGGCTGAAGAAGAAAGAGCGGGAGGAAAGCTGAGGCCCGTTAGAAGGAAGATGAGATCATGGCCGTTGGGATTCCGGGCGGAGTTGCAGGGGAACGCTCTTTCCCTTACCCTGTTATTAATCGCGAATTTCGATTATATTTCGGCAACCTGTAAAATACCCCCTGACAAACATGGCTATTTCATTTACCGACCAGCTTAACCAACTGCTCGCGAACAACAAGCCCGACCGCGCGCTGGTAGAAATCTTCGAAGCCTTCAGATTGTTCAAAAAGAAAAACCCTGAGAAGGCAAGAGAAATTGATGAGCTTGAAACCAACCTGATCATGCTCTCAGCCAGGATGAAAGAGCTTCAGAACAAGGAGCAAACCATCCAGCTTTCTTCCAACGAAATTGAAGTGGCGCGTGCCAGGTTGTTCTCCAGCCTGATTCAGGTAATAAAAGGACTGTATGAATATCCCTCCTTCAGCGAATTTCTGAATACAGAAATTGTGGAGGTCGTCAGGGAGGAGTCCCCAACCAGTATAAAGCCGGAAATGCCTCCGATTGCTTCGCCAGCCGTCCCTTTCTCCCCTGCACATCATACCGCTCCTCCGAGCTATCAGCCACCCAGAAAAGGCGGGCTCAGAACTGGCGCGATCGCAGGGATCATTGCAGCTGTCGTCGGAATCGGGCTGATTGCCGTCTGGGCTGTCAATCTCAGGAACAACCCGAGCCTCCCCCCTTCAGAGCTGCCGCAGGTGAATGAGGAAGAGGCAAGCCTGGCCGCAGATAAGCAACTGTGGGGGGCAGCCAAGAAAAGTAACACCCTGGCCAGCTATGAAATGTATGTGCTGGCAAATGAAAATGGGGCTTATGCCGACTCTGCTCAGGCTCGCATCGACACCCTGATCTCTCAGGAGGAGATTGCGCTTTGGACACTCGCCGAATCCACCAACACGCGCCAGGCCTACGAAGAATACCTGAAGAAAAGCACCATTCATCGGTTTGGTGCCTTGGCAAACGAACGAATCACCACCCTGCTGGAGACAGAAAGCGGGTCGGCGATGCTAAAAGCCCTGATTACAATCAGCAACAACGACACCCTCACCCTGAACCAGAAAGTAGCGCTGATAACAGCCGGCATGGCCGAACTGAAGACCATCAGCGACAAAGCTGAGGTAAAAAAATACCTCGATACCCTTCAATCTGTCCAAAGCCAATATGCCAACATCAAAACGGAGGCTGATTTCGTCGTAGCCAGAGGCGTATCCGACAGGATGCCGGTTGGAGTTGACAGCTTGTTTTCACAACGCAGCATTTGGGCCTGGGCAAAAACCTCAGCCCCCAGTTCGGAGACAGTTCGTTTCGTCTGGTATAACGAAAATGAGGAACAACTCAAGGTAAGAGCGCACAAAGTGGAGGGCTACGACAGCTACCGGATCTTTACCCAGCACGCATTTGATGCCCCCGGCAAGTATGAGGTGAGACTCTACAATGACCATAACACCCTGATTGCGAGAAGGAAGTTCGAGATCAAATCGTGATCAAAGCCTTTTTGGCTCACAGCTTCAGCCTGCAAAGCTGAACATAAGACCCCGGGGGTTAATCTTCCCCGTTGATGAACCTATTACTTCCTCACTTCCCCACAACGAAGGCTTTCCCAATCCATCTCTGTCATCTCTGTCATCATGGAAAAAGCCCACGACTTTTCAGCCGCGGGCTCCCCTATGAACCACAATACCAAAACCATACATTGTTAACAGAAGGAAAGCAGGCTACTCGGAGAGATAGCCAGCCAGGTGCCTGCGGTCAATCTCGCGGGCGAGGTCCTGGCGCTTTTCCATCATTTCTTCTTCGCGCTGCCGAAGTCCGCTGCGCTTGTAGCCTTCCAAATGGGCCTCCAGCACCTCCAGCATGATCTCCTCGGGGGTTGCTTCCAGGTTTTCCGGACTCAGTAGCCCGCGACGGTAGGCTTCCTCCACACACATTTGCTCGCTGCGAAGAAGCCGCGCTCCCCGGTGCTCAGGATTATAAAGAATTTTTTCCTGTCCCGACTGCTCCAGCACCAGCCAGTTGCCCTGCAACTTCACCAGCGACAATGGCAAATCCACCAGACTACCCACCACCACGGCCATAATCGCCAGCCCCAGTTGGCTGCCACTGCCATACCGCAGCACATACCCCAACCTGTGGTGCAGATAAGTCTCCTCCCGCAGAGTGTGCTCAAAGCCTTTGACCCGGAACAGGAAATCCATCAGGTCGTGGGTCTGACCATTGGGAAACAAACGCAGAAAGTCATCGGCAAGGTCGTCAAGGGCTTCGCGGATGAACACCTTGGAGATACTCCCGCCAAATTCCAGGGCCATCATTCCAGCCTCCAGCTGACTGGCCGGGCTGTCAAGCAGCATCCACGAAAGCCAGCTTTGTTCCAAAGCCTGCTCCTCTGCCTTGCAGCAAATATGCTCCCACACTTCCTTCACTTCCTCTCCCTGAGCCTGCACCCAACCAAGAGTGGCAGGCCGGAGAAAAGGGCCAAAGCCCGCCAAAGCACGTTTCACCTGATCCCGAACCACCGGGCTGGAATCTTCCAAGAGAGTCAAGAGGAAAGGCAGTTGGTCTGTTCTGACTTGCATTTCGTATGCGTTGTTTACGATACAATACTAAACCGCCCAAAGATTATTCAGAAGCCAAAACAAACAAGACGCTTACATACTACACAAAAATTAAATTCCGAATACAGGAAATAAATTAAGCCCTTTCTCCCATCATCTCCCGACATTAATCGCCTGAGCCCAACATTTTCCGGCCTTTTTTCCGAACCAGTGCTGAAAAATGCCCCGCCCGCCCTGCACCAGCAGCGCAGGAGAGCCACGATTCTTACCGTGCCGCCAGAGGCCAGATTCCCCACAACCATGAATCCTGGTTGCGACCTGCCACCAACAAACGGCCTGTTTCATCCAGATCAAGGCTCACCAGATCCCGGATATCGCCCGTGAGCCAGCAGCCATTGGCTTGCCCGGCCATGGTTGCCCGAAAGCCTCCCTTCCCATCGCCCAGCAACAACACACCCGCCGAAGCATCAAACCGGCCTGTCTCGGGTCGGACAGGATAAAAATTCCCGGCCAGCAACACATCCAGATATCCGTCGCCATTCCAGTCTGCCACTTCCTGCCCAAACACCGGCGAGGCCTGTGCCATCAACGGCCATGGCTGAAAGGTAAATTTTCCGCCTTCCTGCTTCCACCAGCCCGAAGCCAGATTACCCGCTTGTAACACGCCGGTCGATCGCTGTGTCGGGCTCAGCACCTGGTCCATCGTGGCACGGGCATACTGCTCATATCGCGGAAATTGTTTCTGTAAATAACGTAGCTGCCCCAGGAGTTCATCCCGCGATGCCACTGGCACTTCCTGCCCGGCCAGATAATAGGACATCACCGGGTCGATGGTGCCATTCTGGTCAAAATCACCGGCATATAGCCGAAGCGGTTGGTTGCCACTGGCCTGAAGCTGGCTGTTCAGGCCCACATTGCCAGTCAGAAGGTCCGGATCGCCGTCGCCGTCCAGGTCGGCAATCTCGACCCGCGTCCACAACCCGGTGGAACCCGCCAGCCCGTAGGCTTCGCTCTTTTCCACCAACGCTCCGTTTTCCCAGGCCATCACCCGAATACCGGTCCATTCGCCTGACAGCACCAACTCCTGCCGCTGGTCGCCGTTGAGATCCGCCCAGCGGGCGTCCGTTATCATTCCCAGCATTCCCTGCGCGGGCAGGGTGCCTGGCTGAAAATTTCCGCGACCGTCATTGAGCAGCAGAACACTTGTCGGGCTAAGGGGGTATTCGCCAACTTTTACCCTGGCGCCGATAAACAAATCCAGGTCGCCGTCACCGTCGGCATCGCCCGCCGCCACACACCCTGCACTCATGCTCACCGCCGGGAGATTCCCCTGGCGAAACTGCTCGCCATCGCGCAGCAAAAGCTGGCATTGATAAGCTTCCCTGGGGCGGCTGGGGTCATTGCCCCCCGCAACAAGGATGAGGTCTTCATCACCATCACCATCAGCATCGAAGAGGGCGATGTCCGTAATTTCGGCTTCAGGATGATCCGGCAATGCCTGGCTCGACCATTGCACCCTGCCGCTTTGAACCCGGTATGTGAAGCGCTGGCTGTGCTGACCGGGGCCACCACCAACAAACACTTCGCCCGTGCCGGGGCCCGTTTCGCGGGCAGCCAGGCAGGGGCCCATGTTGCCGAGCTGATAGGGCAGCAGGGGCTGGGCTTTAAACTCAACGAGGTCATCGTCCTGGTGAAGGAATCCTCCTGAATTCAGAATTTCGGGCCTGAGTTTTGGAGGCAGATAGGCAGGAAGTCCGGGTTTCCAGGTAATGCGGTGGCGGCCAGCGGCCAGGGGGCCGAGCTGTTGAACCTGCCCGTTGGGCCAGATGATCTCGATCCGATCGGCCTGGGCGGCCTGGCCAAGGCCCAGGTGGATGATGGGTTCCACACTGCTCTGAAAACCGCGGGCCGACATCAGCATTCGCCGCTGAGGCTGCCCATTGACCACTGCATTTACCACTGTCCCAAATGCAAAGGGATTTCCGGACGGACCCTGGAGGGAAAGGGTGATCGAAGAACCCGATGTGGTATTTTCGTAAATGAAGGCTTTCTCTTTTAAATTGTTGACAACCAAATCCAGGTCGCCGTCGCCATCGAGGTCGCCAAAAGCAGCGCCGTTGGAGAAGGAAGGCCGGTCGAGGCCCCAGGCAGTCGTCATTCGTTGCATGGGTTTGTCGGGGCCGTTGTTGCGGAAGATCACATTGGGCTTACGGATGCTGGGGATTCGCTTGGAGATTTCCCCTTCAGAAAGCGGCTTTCCTGCCTGTTGGGCAACTTGAATGGCGGCTGGATAGTCGTATTTCACAAAATCGAGGTGGGTGCTTGCCCGAACATAGCCGTTGGTAACGTGCAGGTCGAGGTCGCCGTCGTTGTCGAAATCAGCCAGCAGGGGCGACCAGCTCCAGTCGGTGTTTGATACCCCCGTGAGCTGGCCCGATTCAGAAAAAGCAACTCCCTGGTTCAATCCCCTGCCGAGGTTGAGCTGGAGGGTGTTGCGCATCAGCTGGTGGTGGAAGCCAAACCTGACCTGTGTCTGGTAGCGGTCATAGTTATCGGGGCCTTTGAGGATTTTTTGGCCCAGGTTGTCTTCGGGCAGCATGTCAAGCACCATGAGATCGGGCCAGCCATCACCGTTGATGTCTCCGGCATCCGACCCCATGGAAAAATGGGAGGTATGGGCAAAAGCGGGGTCCAGGATTTCGCGGAAACTGCCATTTCGCTGGTTGTGGTAGAAATAATCCTCCTCGGTGTAGTCATTCGCCACAAACAAATCGGGCCAGCCGTCGCGGTCGAAGTCTTCGACGGTTACGCTGAGCCCGAACCCGATGGGATTGCCGATGATGCCAGCCCCGGCGCTTACATCGACAAATTTGCCGTTATCGTTGCGATAGAGGTGGTCGCCGAAAAAGGGATCGCGCTGTGTTTTGACCTGCGAAACGGACAGGTTAAAGCTGGGCTTGAGGGCATGGTTGAGGACGAAGCAGTCGAGATCGCCGTCGCGGTCGTAATCGAAGAAGGTGGCGTGGGTGGAATAACCGGGGTCGTCGAGGCCAAATTCTGCGGCGGCTTCGCGAAAGCGGCCCTGCCCGAGGTTGAGGAAGAGTTCATTTCTGCGCTCGGATTCGCCGAGTTTACCTGAGCGGCACACATAAATATCGAGCCAGCCATCGGCATTGACATCTGCGAGGGTAACGCCGGTTTTCCAGCCATCTCTGCTCACAAACCCTGATTCGACGGAGGCTTCTTTGAAGGTAAAATTGCCGGTGTTGAAATAAAGGCGGTTGGCCACCAGGTTGGCGGTAAACACGAGGTCGGGCAGGCTGTCGCCATTCAGGTCGCCGATGGCCACCCCGCCGCCATTGTAGAAGTACTCATAAGCCAGAATATTGAGCTGGTCATTTTCCGGCAGTGCGTTTTCAAAATGGACTCCGCTTTCTTCGGGGGGCACAAGCCGAAACAAGGCAGCCTCTTCGGCTGTTGAGGTCTTGGCCAATTGCGGAGGAGGCTGATCATCGCAGGAGAAGGCTCCCAAAACTAAGACCCACAACGCCCAATATGGAAAACGGAAATGTTCGAACATGGGGAATGACGATTTCCTTTCAATATACAAACCTTGTTGCAGGGAAACACGCTTTCTGGAGAGAAGATGAGAAAATGATGAGTTCGTACCCATTATTTTCAAAGAATTCCATGAAATAACCCTATTCAACTTCATTTACAGAAACATTCATTGAAAAATTTTCATCCTGATTCTTACCTGTTCAACCAACCAATTTACGCTGACATTCATGTCCAACAGCCTTGAACAAAGTCGAAATCTCAGCAGCAAGATGGGCCTGATCCTGCTCATGGTGAGCCTGGCTCTGCTTTTTGGGGCACTCAGCCTTGGCTTTTTTGCGGCTCCTTCCCAGGGTCGTTATGAGGTTCCCTGGCTCTTTTTCCTCAACAGCGGGCTGCTGGTGATCAGCTCGGCCACGCTGCACCGGGCCTGGCACCTGCGGAGCCGGGGGGAAAAGGGAGAAGCCTGGATCATAGCCACCATCGTCAGTGGGGTGTTTTTTTTGGCAGGCCAGATGATCGGCTACCGGATGCTGATTGAGGAAGGGTATATGCTGTCGGGCAGCTCCCAAAAAATGCAGTTTCTCTTCGTTCTCACTGGCTTGCATGCGGCGCATCTCGTTGCCGGGCTGGCATGGCTCGGCTGGATGGCCGCCCGCTGGAAAAGCGCCTCCCCTACCCTGCTCGAAGCCGGAACGGCCTTCTGGCATTTCCTCGGCGTGCTGTGGGTCTATTTGCTCCTCGTCATGATCCTGGGGATGTAGCAGGAAGGTGGGAGTGGAAAATGTTCTAACTTGGTGTCTGAACAACAACGCATGGCCACTGCGCCATCCGATCCCATTTTTAGCTACCTGATTTCCAACATCAACCCTACATGATTCGCTCTCTCCTCTCCTTTGCCGTTGCAGGAATGTTGCTCCTGCCTGCGGCCATGGCACAATCCAGCGACGGGAAGCTTCCTCTGGAAGACCTGTCAGCCTTCCGCACCCCCGGCAGCAACTGGCAAATTGTGGGCAGCGCCAGCGCCAGCCTCGACACCGACAACGAGTTGCTCACCCAGCCCGGAAAGGGCGTGCTGGTGAACCTGCCCGGCAGCCAGGCCCAGGAAGATCTTTACTCCGCTTTCGAGCATGGCGACGTGGACCTCGAGCTGGAGTTCATGATGGCCAGAAACTCCAACTCCGGCATTTACCTGCAGGGCCAGTATGAGATTCAGTTGCTCGACAGCCACGGAAAAACGACAGTTACCTATGGCGACTGCGGCGGCATTTACCAGCGTTGGGACGAAGCCCGCGGCCAGGGAAACCAGGGCTTCGAAGGTCAGGCGCCAAGAGCGCAAGTCACAAAGGCTCCCGGTTTGTGGCAAAAGCTCACCATCTCCTTCCAGGCGCCCCGCTTTTCGGCCAGCGGAGCGCGCATTTCTCCTGCCAAGATCCTCCTCGTTACCCTCAACGGTCACCCCATTCACGAGCAGGTAACCCTCAGCGGACCTACCAGAGGCTCCGACAAACCACACGATATCCCCATGGGGCCGCTGCGAATCCAGGGCGACCACGGTCCTGTGGCCTTCCGCAATGTGCGCATCCGCACCTACGACCTCGCCACCATTGAAACCAAAGACCTTCAATACCAGGTATTTACCGGAGCCTACGACCAGCTTCCTGCCCTTTCCACCCTCCAACCCGTGGCAAGCGGCACCATGGAAGCCCTCACCTCCGAGGTGATTCAGGAGAATGACAAATTCATCACCAACATCACCGGGAAGCTCGTGCTGCCCCGCGATGGTCGTTACGAAGTTGATCTCAACACCCTGGGCAATGGTCAGCTGTTTGTGGACGGAAAAGAGGTGATCCCCTACGGCTGGTGGGAACAGCAGGGAAGTTTTGAGGGAATAGCCGGAGAAATACCCTTTCAGCTGATCTACCACAAGCGGGACAGCTGGTACAACAACGGCATTGCGCTGTCTGTGTCGGGCCCCGGAATGAGGAGCCAGCCGCTCCACCTGCGCAGTTCCATGCCCCTGAGCAGCCCTGTAAACCCCATATTTGTGGATGTGACCGACCAGACCACGCTGATGCGCTGTTTCATTGACTACAGCGAAGCAGACTACAGCCGCAGGGTGGTTCATGCTGTTTCAGTTGGCAGCCCTAGCGGCCTGCACTACACCTACGATCCCGACCGCGCCACTTTGGTGCAGGGCTGGAGAGGCGATTTCCTGGATGCCACGCCCATGTGGCACGACCGCGGCGATGGTTCTTCGCGCCCGCGCGGAGCGGTTGAAGTCTTTGGCGACAAGGCTGGCGTGGCCTATTCAGCAGGCAACCAGATGGCCTGGCCCGAAGAAGTGCCCGCAGATCTCGGCTATCATTTTGAAGGATACCGCCTCAATGCCAGCAAGGAACCCGTTTTCCTGTATAAACTGGGCGACGCCCAGGTGGCAGACCACTGGCAGGCGCTCAGCACCAGAACAGGGCTTCAGCGGACAGTGGAACTGAATGGCAAAGCTCCGGCAGGCGCGTTGCTCAAACTCGCAGAAGGAGTTGATATCCAGCAGGTTGGCAAAACAAGCAGCGGAATGACCTATCTGGTTGACCAGCGCTTTTACCTGCACCTGCCAGTTGCTGCCAGCGCATCCGTGGTGCAGCGGGCGGGCCGCAGCTTTCTGGTCGTGGACCTGAGCAACGTGAGCCAGCAACTCCAGTACAGCCTGCAGTGGTAGGCAAAGGTTCTGTTCGTATTCATTTTTCAACAAAGACACTCACATGTTGACTCGCATATATTTCTCAGTGTTGCTTTTGCTGAGTTTTGGCCTGCTTTCCGGTCAAACAGCGAAAGAATCCGATTATTACACCATGGTGACCCTCCCTGTTCCGGAGGGGATCCTGATTGAAGCGGGGGGTATGGCCACCCTGCCCGACGGCAGCGTGGCTGTTTGTACACGCCGCGGCGATGTTTGGATCGTCGAAAACCCTGGAATGGACGGTGGCAGCAACCCGCATTTCCGGCTGTTTGCCAGCGGCCTCCACGAGGCATTGGGCATGAGCTTCCACGACGGCACCCTGTGGGTAACGCAGCGCGGAGAACTGACCCGCTTGTGGGACAAAAACGGCGACGGCGAAGCCGACGTCTATGAATCGGTTTATGCCTGGCCCGTTTCCGGCCATTACCACGAATACAGCTACGGACCTGCATTGGCACCCGACGGCGGAATGTTCGTGTCGGGCAACGTGGCTTTTGGAAATATCGAATGGTGGCGTGGCGAGAGCAAAGTGCCCTGGCGCGGCTGGATTTTGCGCGTTACCGCCGACGGCCAAATGACCCCCTGGGCCACTGGAATGCGCTCCCCCTGCGGCCTTGCCGTGATTGATGGCGACCTGTTTTATGCCGACAACCAGGGCGACTGGATCGGTTCGGGCGGGCTGGTGCATGTGGAAAAAGGCGATTTCGTGGGCCACCCGGCAGGTCTTCGCTGGGCCGATCACCCGGAGTCTCCTGTCAAAATCAGAACCGAAGACATCTACACCCGGGTGGATCCCCGCATGGCGGCCCCCGGCCAACTGCCAGTTAAACCCGAAAACATCGACAATGAGGTTCCCCAGCTCCTGTATGAGGTGGCCGAAGAAGTCGAAGGCGTGAAAACCCCGGCGGTGTGGCTTCCACATGGTGTCCTGGGCATTTCCAATTCCCAGATTCTGCAAATTCCGAATGAGGGTGCCTTCGGGCCGTTTGGCGGCCAGGTGCTGATCGGCGACCAGGGACAGAGCAAAATCATGAGACTGTCGCTGGAGAAAGTGAACGGGACCTATCAGGGCGCTGCATTTGCCTTCCGGGAAGGGTTCCAGTCGGGCATTTTACGCATGACCTGGGGCCAGGACGGCTCGCTGTATGTGGGAGAAACCAACCGTGGCTGGGGTAGCTCAGGCCCCCGCGACGAAGGCCTTCAGCGGCTGGTGTGGACTGGCAAAACGCCTTTTGAGATGAAGGCCATTCGCGCTACGCCAGACGGCTTCGAGATTGAATTCACCCAGCCTGTGGACAAGCGCAGCGCAGCCAATCCGGCCGCCTATCAGATTTCGAGCTTTTTGTACAAATACCACCCCGCTTATGGCTCCCCGGCTGTGAACCTGGCTGCCTGCCCTGTGAAGTATGTGCAGGTTTCTGCCGATGGCCTCAGGGCACGGCTGGTGGTGGACAACCTCCGGAAAAAGTATGTTCACGAAATCACCGTGAGCGGGGTAAAATCCTACCAGGACGAGGCACCATTGCTGCATGGCACCGGCTACTACACCCTGAATGAAATTCCGGAGGGAGCGAAGCTTTCTATTCCGGCGGGCGCGGCTGCTGCCAGCCATGCCCATGCGGAGCATCAGGCTGCCAGCAATGCCGACCAGGCTTTGGCAAAGCCAGCTCCTACCCCTGCCACAGCTGTGGGCGAAAATTTAGCCCGACGCCAAACTACCATGCCTGCGAGCTGGGGCGGGAGATCCGACCTCAATATCCGGCTGGGAACCGAGCCAGGGTTGAATTACAGTGTGAAAGACATGACGGTGAAGGCAGGGAGCAAAATTCGCTGGACCTTCAGCAATCAGGATGACATGCCACACAACTGCCTCATTGTGATGCCCAACTCCGCAGATGCTGTGGGAGAAGCTGCGATTGCGCTTGGAGTTCAGGGAATGGCCCTGCAGTATGTGCCTGTGAGCAGCAAAATTCTGTATCACACCAACCTGATACAGCCAGGTGCCTCTGAGACCATTTATTTCGCAGCTCCTGAGCAACCGGGGGTTTACCAGTATGTTTGCACCTATCCTGGCCACTACACTGTGATGCGTGGCGTGATCCGGGTGGTGCCCTGATGACAAGAAACAGGAGGGAAATCTTCCCGGGGAGTTTGATGGGGAAGCCAATTTTGGCAAATTGATCCTATCAGCTCTAAACTTCCCGTCATGAAGACTTCCCTCCTGTTCCCTGTTTTGTTTCTGTGTTTCCTCCTCGGAGCCGGATGCAAAGAAGAGCCGCTACCATTGCCGGCAGGGCCTGTTTTCAGTCCTGAAAACGACCTGATATTAGCCCCGGCTCACGACTTTTCCAATATTCGATCCGAGCGGGTGCTGCCAAATGAAAACGGCTATGCCGTGTTTTACGACCAATTGCCGGAAGGAGTAGATCCCAATTCCGATGCCGCTCTGCAGCGAAGGCAGGTTGTCATGGCCCTTCTGGATCGCGACGGAAACCTGATCAGCAAAACGCTGATTACGCAGGCAGACTATTTCCGGATCAACGACTGCCAGCCTGCTGCCGATGGCAATTTCCTCCTGGCAGGAGCCCAGGTCAACTATCCCACCCTTGGCGGGATTAACCGGATGTGGCTTCGGCTCGTCAACCCGTCGGGTCAGCTGATCTGGAACAAAATTGATGACACTCCCCGCCAGGCCGTCGTTCAAACCTCCTTTCATCCCGGCGGAGACATTTACGGGTTGATTGACAGCGCATTTTATCCGATTCTCGTGCATTGGGATGCCCTGGGCAATGAGCTCAACAGGCTGCACCTGCTGCCTTATAACCTTCATGACTTCCCCTCCTTTGACGGGGTGATGGCTTTGCCAAACGGGAATGTGATGGTCTATGGCGAATCGATCCTGGCCTTCGATCCCGGGCTGCAGGCCCTGCAATGGAAATATGTGGACACCATGTTTCAGTTTTACCAATGGACCCATTTTGTGGATGCAAAGCTCACCGAAGATGGAAATTTGCTGATGCTGGGCAGGCAGGACATTAACCAGGGAGCCAATTCAGACGTGGTGTTGCTGAGCCTTTCGCCCGAAGGCCAGGAGCTAAACCGCCTGGTGAACGACATTGGCCCACGAGATTTGCCTAATGCCCTTTCCTTTGGCAAAAAAGGCGAAATCTTACTCCTTCATGATATTGAGACCACAAACCCGCTCCCGAAGGTGCAGACAGAACTGCTCGCTGTTGATCGCGACGGCAATGAACTCTGGGCCAACAAGCTCCCCACGCTCAGCAGCCTTGGAATCGATCAGGGAATTCAGGCCTGGGCTTTGTCAGAGGACAGTTTCGGGGTATTTTCCTCCGTTATTTCGCCCGAATCAGGCGGGAGAAGCTGGATTATCCGGCGGTTCCGTGTGTCAAATTTGTGACCGTCAGCTGGTTATATGAGGGATTTCCGACACGGATGTTAGTTGAAACAGCTGCATCTCCTTGAAATTCAACAGAAAAGATTCTCTTGCCAAGCCGTGATTTAACGGTTCAGTAACAATGGTTGCAATAATTTGCAGGCCGAAAAAACAAACGCCCAATTTCAGTTCTTGCTGATTAAGGGGTAGAGAAAAACGATGGCAGAGAGCAAGCGACATTCCTACACGGTAGGAGAGGAGGATTTGCCTCCCAAAGAGCCTGAGGCAGGCTGGCCGTTTGGTCGGCTTTGGTGGTGGATCCGACTGGTTGCCAGCCTTGTGTTGTTTCTCCTGGCGCTCGAATGGATGAGCATGGGCATGAAGCTTTTTGGCAAACAAAGCCTTGATTCCCTCATTTTGCTCACCAACGACCCGTTTCTCTCCTTGTTTTTGGGCATTCTCATCACAGCCATCGTCCAGAGCTCTTCCTCTGTGACCACCATGGTGGTGGGCCTTGTGGCAAGCGGCACGATGCCGATGCAAGCGGCAATCCCCCTGGTGATGGGCGCCAACATCGGAACCTCCATCACCTGCATGCTGGTTGCCCTGGGCCTGATCCGGCAGCGAAAGGAATTTGGCCGTGGCATTACTACTGCAGCTTTGCACAGCCTGTTCAACATTTTTGCCGTCCTGGTCCTGTTTCCCGTCGAAATCGCCACCCACGCACTCTCCAATGCCGCCGAAGGGCTCGCCCAACTATTGTATTCCACCCCCGGCGTGGTTTCCTCCACGAGGGGCCTGCTCGACGTCACGACGAGGCCTCTGGCCCAGTGGATCGTAACCCTCACCTCCTCCGAAGGCTTCCCGGCAGGAAATCCCTATCTCGTTATATTTTTGGGGGTATTCTGCCTGTTCCTGGCCCTGCGCATTCTGATCATCAGTTTTAAAAGCATAGTCGATAGCAAGGTAAACAAAGGCATGAGCCAGTATTTGTTTGGCCATCCAAGGCAGGCTTTTTTCACCGGGCTGGTGAGCACCTCGATCCTGCAATCCAGTTCCGTAACAACCTCCCTGCTGGTACCGGTCACGGCCAGCACCCACATTGCCCTGCCCAGGGTCATGGCTTTTTTGGTGGGAGCCAATATCGGCACCACAGTTACTGCCCTCCTGGCAGCCTTCATCCTGGGCTCAACCAGCGTTTATGCCCTGGCCATTGCCTTCGTTCACCTTTTTTTCAATGTCATCGGGGCGGTTTTGCTCTATCCGATTCCCTGGATCAGAAAAGTGCCTATCTGGCTGGCCACAAGGCTCGGCAAACTCTCCCGCGACTACCGCTTCGTGCCGGTGGTTTATCTCGTGGTAGTCTATTTTCTCCTGCCCGTGCTGCTGATTTTGCTGGCTTAACCATCGCTACCAGTTCCACCGTGCCACCGGATAGCGCAGATGCTCTTCTTCGTAATAAGCCGACCGCTTATACACAAATTCCAGCTGGGAGTCGGAGTCAGCGGCGAAGGCAGGATCTTCCAGCTTTTTCAGCTCAAAATCTGCCTTTAGTTCCGGGTCATTCGCCAAAATGCCCACAGCTGTTGCCTCAAACAAATAGTCTGAAAAGTATTCCTTCTGCATCAGCACCCGGTCGAAAAAGTTCCAGCGAAACCATGAATCAGCCGCCATGGGTTCCAGGGCGTGAACCACAAAAGGGGTTCTCCACTGGCCGGTCATGACCACATAGTCTCCGGCGCGAAACTGCACCTGCTCCATATGCGTGGTGGTCTCCAGCTCCCGGTGGTAATAATGCCCCTCATATGGCATTCTGCCCGGCGCTCCGACTTTCAGGCGATACACTTCCACTGTGAGCAGCGTGTCGCGCTCCAGCCTTTCCATGTCCACCTTGTTGGCTTTCAGCCGATCCACGATTTCTGTCCATGCCTGGGGCACCAGATAAGCATCCGGCACTTCCACGGTGTGGCTGGGCAGGTAATGCGGAAAATAGGGAATGAAGCGGCTAAACGGCTGACTGCGGTCGTAGCTCAGGCGAGGGGCACCGGTGAGGGCCCCTGGTTGCAGGCTGGAAAAATAGCCATGAAACATCACAGAGTCGCGCCGGGTGTCGTCGAGGGTCCAGGAAATGGCCATGGAATCGGACTGGGCGGCGTCGCTTCGGGCAGTGGCCACCGCCAAAGAGATGGCTTCCCGATACTCTGCTGCCAGCTCCAGCAGCACTTGGATGAACTGGTAAGTAGCCTCCACCCGCACGTCGAAAGGCTTGAGCATGTGGGCCTCAGAAATGAAGCCAATGGTTTGAAACAGGCTGGTGTAGCCGCTAGCATAGCGGGGCAGGTCGAGGAATGCTGCCATTCCGTTTTCAGGCGGGCCGTCGAAAATGTTGATGTAGGGCAACAGCATGAGGTTGTTTTCTTCGCTCCGGCGCAACAGTTCCGGCAGCACGAGGTTGCGCAGGCATTCCGCTGCTTCCGGCTCAAGTTTGTCGGGCTGGGTGGCGATGTAGGTCATGGGCGCCTGATAATCAGCGCCATTGGTGGTGTGGGTGTCCAGGAAAAGATCGGGCAGAAAGCTGTGAAAGATCTCGGCGAAGGCCCAGGTATTGTGGGCGTCCATTTTCATAAAATCCCGGTTAAGGTCGAGGTGGGTGGCATTTCCGCGGAAGCCCTGCTCTTCGGGCCCGATCTGGCTGGCGCGGGTGCAGCAGCTGCGATTGAGGGCACCGCCGATGTTGTACACAGGAATGATCCCGATCACGACTTTATCCAGCAGCGGCAGCCAGGCAGAATCAGTCACGAGCTCGCGGGCAATCATCATGGATGCGTCGATGCCACAAGGTTCGCCCGGATGAATGCCATTGTTGATGAGCACAAACACCCGCTTGTCTTCATGCCGGGGCCGGTCGGGAAAGCGGTCAATTCGCACAAAAGGAATGGGGGGCCCTGCGTCGGAGCGGCCTACCCCTTGCAGGTGCAAAAGAGGACTCAGGCTGTCGAGCTGCTGATACCAGGTTATGACCTCGGCAAAGGTGGCCGAGGCGTTTCCGTTGGAACGCTCGAAAGGAGTGAGCAAGATGTTCTGTTGAGACTGGAGCGCGGCGGGCATCAGAAAAGCCAGGAAAAGCGGGAGCAGGTAACGCATGAGGAGACAGTTGGAAGTGAAGAAGGGAGGCTGGCGGCGAAAAGCAGGGGAAAATTCGCGTATATTGCGGAGAAGCCAGGCATAAAATCCGGTCAAATTAGTTCAAGCCCCCGATTATGGAAGAGACACAGCGAAGTAGCAACACCGAAATTACCGTGAGGGGCTGGATGTTGGATTTATATGGACAGGTGGGCAACGCCAAGTTCATGGAATTTCTGGAGGAAGCCCGGTGGAACCATTTCGAGGGCTTCTTTGAATCGGGGATGTTCATAGATCTGGGCCTGGCCTTTGTGCTGGTGAATGTGAACGTGAACTATCGCGACGGCGCGCGCTTAGGTGATGTGCTCGACATCTCCACGGCTATTTCGCGGATCGGCACGAAGAGCATTACCTTGTCTCACAGCGTGGTGCGGCGCAACGACCAGCTGGTGGTACTGGATGGCGACGTCACTTTTGTGGTCAAAGACCTGGAGAAGGGCGTGGCGGTGCCAATCACCGACAGGATGCGGGATATGTTTTTGCGCGAATAATCCAATGATTTGATCTTTCTTCCATTTCACAGGGTGGGTGCCAAAAAATTTTACCCCAGGCACAAAACGGCAATTCAAGAACTATTTTCTATTCAATTCGTTGATTAACAATAAATTAGAAAAAATTCATTTGCCCTGGTCTTCCTTTCGCATTCGATCAGGGTAAGGTTCTGCAAAAACTTTTCCCTTTGTTCCAAAAGATTTCCATGGATTGGAACAGTATTTGAACCAATCACGAAGACTGACAACGGCGCGCCACTTGAGCCAGTCGCCCCCCGGGGCACCTTTCTATCCACCTGCCTGCTTTTGTTATCAGCGAACAACCCGGTTGATTGTCCTTAGACTTGGTTGTTCATTCGGATTGTTGCCCAATCACCGGTGCTGGCACAAGGCCAGAGCCGAAAAAATTTACATGTGCCATTGGGTAGGCTGCCATTCGCCATGGCAGACGTTCATCCGCAACGAAAAAGATTAAATGAAGACGCGTTTACGTACTAACAACCCCCGTCTCCTCCAGCTCTTTGACAAACACGCTCTCGCATTCCTCAACGAACAACCAGAGAATGGTTCCTTCTCCGCGAAGGTCAACCGGATTCTGGTCGATCAGCTCCGTGGCGACTGCCCCGGCATCGAGTATGTGGCTGATCACTTTTCGATGAGCGTTCGCAGTTTGCAGATGAAATTGAAGGCCGAAGGTACCAGCTACCAGAAGCTGCTCAACCACATCCGCAAAGACCTCGCTATTGCCTACCTCCAGGAGCGCAAAGTGAGCAAAGGGGAGATTGCCCATCTCCTCGGTTTCTCTGAGATCAGCGTGTTTTCCCGCACCTTTAAGAAGTGGACTGGCAAAAGTCCTTCTGAGTTCCAGGCCGCCATCGTGCACTAAACCATTCCGGATGGTTTGGGGTGTCGGAGCCAGCACAACTCTGCCAGGCATTGCCCCACTTCCATCCCGATCAGGCTTCGGCCTTTTCAGTCACCAACAAAAAGAAATTTGCAGGCTGTTCTCCACCGGGGCAGCCTGCACCCTTTTTTGCCTGGATTTACTGCTTGTAAACGCAATATTTTTCAGTTTCTACCCAGGTACTTCTCTTCGTTTTGTCTGTTCAGCATGGGGTGCAAATACCCAATGGGGAAATTGAAGGCCTAAATTTTCCGCACCACCAACTCTTCCAGATAAGTGCGGATTTTTCCGAAATCGCAGGCCGTTTCCAGGCTGTTGGCCAGCCTGCCGGCCTCCTGGTAATACTCCTGGATGATGGTTTCGGTGTGCTGCCGAATGTTCAAAGAGTGGAAAATAGCCAACACGCCATCCACGCGATCCTCGTCAGGGGTGCCCGGCGTGAGGAGGCGGTCCAGTTCTGTGAGGGTTGCGGTGTCTGCCAGCTCGCGGGCCTTGAGCAGCAAATAGGTTTTTTTGCCCTCGATGATGTCGCCGCCGACTTGTTTGCCAAATCCTTCCGGCGGAAAAGCATCCATCAGGTCATCCTGAAGCTGAAAACCGATGCCAAGGTTCTCCCCAAAGAGCCGGAATTCCTCCACAAGCTGGGCGTCTGCCCCTGCTGCCATGGCACCAAGGGTCATGCAGCCGCCGAGCAATACCGCCGTTTTTTTGCGAATCATCTCCACATAGGCCGGGATGCTGGCCTCAGGCTGCTGGGCGAGGTCCATGTCTTCCATTTGCCCTTCGCACACTTCCAGGGCCACGCGGGTAAACTCGGTGGCCAGAACGGCAGCCCGTGCCGGAAACTCCTTCACCACCAGGCCCATCGCAAAGGCAAAGAGGGCATCTCCTGAAAGAATGGCAATGTCTTCATTCCACACTTTGTGCACAGTTGGCTGGCCACGACGCATGGGCGCACGGTCCATGATGTCGTCGTGCATGAGGGTGAAATTGTGAAACAGCTCCAGGGCGCAGCCAAGCTGGAGGGCTTCGACGGGTTCGCGACGGGAAACGGCCTCATAAGCCAAGAGCGTCAGCACAGGGCGAATGCGCTTGCCCTTGAGGCTGAGCAGGTAATGAATGGGCCGGTACAGATTAGACGGGGCTTGCTGCTCAAATGGCAGGGAAGCCAGATGGGCTTCCACGATTTCGCGAAGATCACTCCTGGGTATCATGCCCGAAAGTTACAAAAAAGCGCATTATTCGTTGAGGAGCGACAGCATTTTCCTCTTGACAACGGGCAGGATGGCTTCTTCCTGAGGAAACCGGATAGAAGCCCTCACGAGGAAGGTGGCAGGGTTGGGCAAATGCTGGCGCTGGCGGCTGAGCTGCAGCTTTATCTGCTCGTAGGTATGGGCCAGGCTCAGGGTTTGGGCATCGAGGTAGCCAACGTGAATGCCATGGAGATTGCCGCCGGGATGCTCCCGGTAAATGAGCTTGTATTCGTAGATACGAACCTGAGGATCAGGCTCCTGGCGCAGCAGCAAATAGCCTTCCCGGTTGTAGATCGGGCGAATGCCAACAGGCTCAATAAATACTGTGTGCTCAATTTCACTATACCGGTCAATGCCCTGGTCGAGGTTGGATTGAATCCTGGGCAGGGCATAGGCCACAATGGAGTCGAGTTCCTGGAGGCTGTCGTGCTCGTTCACCTCGCTGTTGTAGGAAAGGTGCAGTCGCCGGAAGGCGTCTCTGTTGAGGGATTTGGGGAATTGTTCTTCCAGCTTTTGCCGGCGTTCCTGAAAATCAATCAGGGTTTGGCGGTGGGCAATCAGATCGGCCAGCGGCGGATAGAGCCGGTATGCCGCAAACTCCTGGCTCACGTGCTGCAAATAGGCAAGCAGCACATACTTTTTGTACTCAAAATCAAGGGTGCCATGAATAAACCAATCTTCGCGGAGTGCTTCCATCTGTTCACTTGGGTTTCAGTTCAACTTCACTCGGGGCGAGGAAATTCAATATAGGTTTTTTTTCATGTTAAAAACAGCCTTTCCTGCCTTTTTCTTGTCCGGCACTCTTTGGGGAAACCCTGCAATTTTTCTTGATCTCTTGCATACCAAAGCCGCAATTGCAGGCGTTCTTATGGGGCAAGCAAGTTTTACATCAACATTCGAGTTTGTTGAGTTTTGGTGTTACGATCCGCCTCCCGAAGTTTTTCGGGAGGTTTTTTTTTGCATAAATGGCTGGTTCGGAAATGGCTTAAGTTGCCTGATATTTGATCAGACGCCCTATCAACCACTTTTTCCATGAAGCCGATCCTTTTTTTTCTGGCCTTTCTTCTGCTTGCTTCTCCTTCATTTGCCCAAAACAAACGCCGCACCCATGAGAGCACCAGGGTCTATCTGGAGCTCGGGCCCGGCCTCATGTGGCTCAGTGGCGAAATGGCCCCCGGCATGGAGGGCAGTGACACCCGCCCGCATTTCGGACTGGGCTTTACCCGTCCATTCAATGGCCCGATTTACACCCACACCGGTATTTTCGTTGCCAGGAAAGGAAGCAGCAGAATCGCCGAAAACGTTGCTGCGAATGGTCAGTTCTATCCGCTCGCAGAGGTGCAAACAGATCTCGATTACGTGATCGTTCCCTACATGCTTCGTGTCGAGGTCGGTGACCGCATCAGGTGGTATGCCGAAGGCGGTGGGTTCGGGGCCTTCCTTGCCCAGGGCAATATGGTGGCCACTGCTTCAGGAAACACCAGGATCGAAACCAGTGACATCTTAGATACCTTCAAGCGTTATGACGCCGGATTCGTTGTCGGTTCCGGTGTCCAGGCTACCTTCCTCGACGACTTTGCCGTGAGCCTCGGGGCCCGCTACCAACAGGGGTTGATTGACATCGCCATCAGCCCGCTCACGCAGGGAGCTTCGAATTTTACCAACGCCCTTGACCTGAACATCGGCATCGGAATGTGGCTGGGCAGCGGCCTGAAATAGCTCAGGGCGCTACGCCGCCCAAAAAACGGGTTTCCCAGTAGGGGTCGCTCAGCCGGTCGATCCTCACTCCGGCGGAGGTCGTGGCGTGAATAAATGCAATTTCCTCGCCGCTGCGCTCCACCACCAACCCCACATGATTAATGGTTTGCCCGCGCTTCGCGTCAAAAAAAACCAGATCGCCCGGCTGGAGCTGAGACCTTTGCACCGGCCTGCCTGTCTGGGCAAGCGCCTGGCTGTTTCTCGGCAGCTGCTTGTTGATGGACTGGTAGGACAAGTACACGAGCCCCGAGCAGTCGATCCCCTGTTGGCTCAGCCCGCCGAAGCGGTAGGGCGCGCCGAGATAGCTCCTGGCAGTGGTCACAACCACCTGGGTTTGGGAAGAGAGCGGCTGCAGCGCGCTGAGCTGGCCGGTAACGGCAGGCCTGCTGGCGGGGGCCGGGCGCTCATCGGATACCCTGGGGGCGGAGCCTGTGGCAACCCGCACGCCGGGCCGGGCCTCGGGAAGCAGGTAGGTATATTGGTTGGGCCTGAGTTTTGGCGAACAGGAACTCAGGATCACGGTGCCGAGCAAGAGCAGAACGGGCAGGCAGCTGTTGGTGGTCAGACGGGGCATAGGCGAATCAGATGAAACGCTTAAAAGTATCCCGAATGGACTGTTCGGCAAACAGAATTATTTTACAAACCTAACTGACTTCCCGGATCCCAGAACAGCTCATCAAACTTCTGAACCTGGTGATCGGTCACTACGACGCCTTCTGCTTCAAGCTGAGCTTGCATGGGGAGTTCTTCGGGGAAGTGGTGCCTTCCGGTGAGGAGGCCGTTGCGGTTCACAACCCTGTGGGCGGGCACATCGCGGCGGTTGAAGCAGGCATTCATGGCATAGCCCACGAGGCGGGAACTGCTGCCACTCCCAAGGGCTTTGGCAATGGCCCCGTAGGTGGTGACCCGGCCCGGTGGCACCAATTTGACCAGTTCATACACCGCTTCGTAAAAATCGCGCGTTTCTTCCTTCATGCAGCTTATTCGCCTTTTGGCAACCATACCTGGAAAGTGGTGCCCTCGCCCAATTGTGACTGAACTTCGATGCGACCTTCGTGAAGATCTACAATTTTTTTACAAATCGACAGCCCGATACCGGTTCCTTCGATTTGCTTAGGGTGAAGCCGTCTGAAAATTTGAAAAATACCTTCCCTGTACTGCGGCTCAATGCCAATGCCGTGGTCTTTCACCGAAATGACCCAAAAGCTTTCTGCGGAGGTACTGTTCACCTGGATGTGTGGGCTTCGTTCGCCGGAAAATTTCAGGGCATTTTCGATTAAATTTTGGAACAGAAGCACGATTTGATAGCGCACAGCTTTGACCTGTGGCAAGGGTCCGATCTCAATCCTGGCCTGGGAGGTGAGAATGGGTCCTGAGAGAGACTGGAGTATTTCGTCAAATACTTCTTTCATCAGGACAGGTTGTTTAATGCTTTGGTTGCCGCCGATCTGTGCGTAGGTGAGCAGGTCGCTGATGAGGGCATTCATTTGTTTGGCACCCTGCACCACATGGTCCATGTATTCCTCGATGGTCGGGTCTTTTTCTGCCTTGCTTTTGCGCTGAATCAGTTGAATAAAAGATACAATCGTGCGGAGCGGGCTTTTCAGGTCGTGGGAAACGACATAGGCAAATTGGCGGAGCTCTTCATTGGACCGGGTTAGCTCCTTGTTTTGAGCGCGGAGCTGCCGGGTTTGCTGGTCCACAACCTGGCGCAGCCACTTGCGCTCCCGATTGCGAAAATACAGATATTGAGCCGAGAACAGCATTCCCAACAACGCCACGACCATCAGGCTGATGAACCACCAGCTGCGCCAGAATGGAGGGCGCACGACAAAGTCAATGCGCTTAGGCGGGCCTGTCCAGGTCATGTTGCTCTTTTTACTTTGCACCAGAAACTCATATTCCCCCGACGGCAGGTGGGTGTAGCGCGCCTGGGGCACACGGGTGTAGATCCAATCATCGTCAAAGCCCTTGAGCTGGAACCTGTACTCAATGTTGTCTTCGCCTAAAAAATCAATGGCTACAAACTCGACCGTCAGGTTTTGGTCGTTGGCTGAAAGCTCAATCGGATCCTCCTGATGCAACAGCATCACGCTTTGGCCCCCGACCAGCACATCCTGAATGTAGAGCTTGGGCGGGGGGCTTTGTTCATACACCAAATCAGTGGGAAAGCTCACGAGCCCCTGAGAAGTGGCCAGTATCACCAGTTTGTCGGTTGCAAATACGTCAAATACATCATTGGCCAGGAGGCCGTCGAAGGTGGAGATATTGCGCAGGTGCTGAGGACCTTTGGGGGTGCTTAGGTAGAAGACAGACAGGCCTTTGTTGGTGCCGATGAACATGTGCGGCCCTTTCAGGTAAAGCTTGTTGCAGGTCAGGCTGGCCAGACCAGTTTCTGTTCCGATTCGTTGCAGCGACTGGCCTTCACGAACACAGTACAACCCATCGCCCTTTGTGGCCATCCAGAGGTTGCTTTCATGGTCAAGCCACAGATCCGACACTGACCCCCCGCGATACACAACCTGGGTCGGTTTGTCCTGGGCGTAAAGGTCCTGAAAACCAATCCTTTCCAGGCCACGTGAAGTTCCCAGCCAAAGCACTTGCCGGGTACTGTCTGCGGCCAGGGCATAAATTCGTTTGTGGGGTAAATACAGGGTGCCGGCCAGCCTTTCCCGGTCTTTCCTGGGTAAATAAACCTGAGAAGCGGGTATATGAACAAGCCCGGTGCCGGTGCCGATCCATGCGCCTCCCTGGCCGTCGGGAATGCCACATTTTGCCGAAAAACGCGAACTCAAGGGTTCCGGCCTTCCATTCCGGTACAGGCCAAGGCCCATGTCTGTCAGGAGCCAAATTTGGCCGGGAGCAGGCTCGAGGATTTCCAGCGTGCGGTTGAACCCCCGGTCATTTTGAACAGCTTCGACAGGGAAAAAACGGCCATCGGGCGACCGCCCAACAGTCCGGTTCATTCCGCCTAACCACAATGTGGAGTCACTGCCTGGCTTCATCGAATAAATCGCCGGGTCCTCTTCACCAACTCCCATGATGGAGGTGTACCGGAGAAAGCTGGCGGTATATGGAAAGAAAAACAATCCGTTTGTCGCAGTCGAAAGCCACAGGTTTCCCTGCTGGTCTTCATACAAAGAGGTTACCGTTTCCTTTGGCAACAGATGAGCCACCTTTTCGAAACGCCCGCCTGTATAACGAAAACCCTGGATTCCACCAGAAGGGATTGAAAACCACCATATTCCTTTGCCGGTTACCTTGATCATGTGAACCGGCTGCGAAGCTAATTCAGGGATCATCACTTCTTCCGGTTTATCTATCCGGCGGGGTCCATCGAGGCTGTTGACAACAATGCCAAATCGATGGTCAAGCACACAAGAATAAGGATGCATGAACCGGATAGCCGGAAGATGGCGAGTGGAAATGGCAGAAGGGTTGGAGGGATGAAAACGAGCTACCACATCTGGCCAGGCAACCAGCACAAGCGAGTCATGTTCGTCCTGACAGACTGACAAAGGGTTTTGTAGCTCTTCTGGTAAAGGGTAGGCTTTGAGTTGTTGAGCATTTCCTTGTGGCAACAGGAGCAGTTGGGTTTTGGTAGTCACCCAAATATCCCCGGCCTTATCTTCCATCACGCTTAGCGCGTCAGCACCATCGGGTGCTGGCACCTGCCGGATGATATCCCGCGCCTGGGTCATGTAGCAAAGCTGGCCCAAAGTCATGATCCAGAGGATATTTCGGCGGTCCACATACACATCCAGCACATCCGTGGCTGGAAGGCCATCCTGCACAGTGAAGTGCCGGAAGGTACTGCCGTCGTAGCGCGCAAGGCCGCTTTCTGTTCCAATCCAAATAAAGCCCTGGCGACCCTGGGCAACGCGATATACAACAGAACCTGGAAGTCCCTGTTGGGTGGTCATATGGCGTGCACCCGGAACAGCAAGGTTCAGGGCAACAAGGGAATTCAGAGCGAGAAGGCATCCGACGAAACTAGCCAAAGTCTGGTTCGCCTTCATATGGAAGAGATAGGTGGCCTAAATTTGCCGAAAAAACCACTTGAAAAAAACAACTGGTAGGATACGAGGGCAAATTCATTGTAAATGGAAGCTTCTGGATTCCTTGTTCTCTCACAAAGTCCGTGTCCTCTCCGGTGCATCGATTCCCGGGTGATGAGCTAATGGCAATGGCGCTAAAGTCTTGTCAGTCTGTTTGAGATCAACAACTGTTTAACCCCTCTGCAATGGTCTGTTCAGGTTACAACCGCAGGTTGAGCTTGTCGGCAAGAAATTTATGGTACACCCACAGAACAAGAAAAGCCCCGCCAGTGGCTGTGAGGAGTTCGCCGAGCAGCGGAATACTGGCCAGGGAACGAACACCGGGAATCATCCCGGCGATCCAGCCACCCACGACTGCGCCAATGATCCCGACGATGAGGGAAGACACCCAGCCGCCCCTTTCCTGTTGGGGGGTAAGCATTTTGGCGATGGCACCAGCCGCCGCTCCGACTAGAAGAAACCAGAGAAATGACATAGCAAAGGAAGTTGAGAAGGGTGGAGAATGAGGTTAGCTAATGGAAGCTACAGAAAATCTGAGCGAATACCTAGCATCAGGCAGAGGGTGGCCGATGAAGAATCGCCTGAAATGGCAGGGATCGGATGGTTGAAAGGCCCCAACTATTCTGTAAAACTATTGCCCCACTTGCTCCATTTCCCAGCGTGCCAGGGTTTTGGTTTTGCTCGAAATCTCTATCCCAATGCCAAAAACCGGCTTCCCTTTGGTCCAGAAGGCCTGGAAATAGCGCTTTTCGCGGATCTGGGCCAGGGCTGCCTCCGGGCTCTGGTCGAGCTTGAACTCGAACAGGTACACCCGCTCCCGGGTTTCAACAACCGCATCAATCCGCCCGTCGCTGGTAGCTACCTCGCTCTGCACAGTCACGTCTATGTAAGTGAACATCAGGTGAATGGCAGCGTGGAAAAATTTCTCAGGAAAGCTCTCGTGAAGATGGTAGGGAATGGTTTTGAACATCCCCTGGATGAGTTCCATGGCCTTGTTCACCTCATGGGCCTGGAAGTGGGTCTCGAGGTAATAAATCAACGGAAGGGCCCGGCCAGCTCCCTTCCTTACACAAGGGATTTGCACTGCTTCAGGGTAAATATCACCTGCTGCCGCGCCGCCTCCTGGGTGAGGGATGCCAGTGGCTGCGCCTCAAATACCACATGGCCCTCCCATTCCTGCGGGCTGGCATGACCGGCTGGAAAAGCCTGAAACAAAATCCCCAGCGGTGTCGGCATGTCTTCCAGGTCAAAGTGCTGGCAACCATCCTCAAACACCCCAAATCCCACCACTTCCAGTGGGATGCCCGACTGCACCATGCACTGCTTCAGCAGGGCGGTGAGTTCTTTGTTTTTGAACTCGCTGTCGCGCAGCAGCAGGGCCAGCCGCGAAGCTGGCTTCAGCTTCCACACAACTGGTTTCCCGCCCCGCAAAAAAGGCTGCGGGATGGGCAGCGGCTTCGGAACCGTTACCGGCTCTGCCACAACTGCTTCAGCTGACTCTTCCGGCTTTGCTGCCTCCGAAACAGGGGCATCGTCGAGCAGGAAAAGGGTCCGGCCAAAAAGGGTCCGCAAATCGCCGGGGCTAAGGTTCATAGGAATGATTCGTTGGAAAGGCTCCCCAAAGATACAAAACTCTGAGGAGGCAGCCCGGAGTTCAGCCAGGGAGTTCGTCGAGAAAAAAATCACCGCTGATGCGGTCCGACAAAAACCAGCCGCCAGGGGCCAGGCGAAGCACATCGTTTTCCTCCAGCAAATGGCCTTGCCCCAGCCAAAAGGAGAGCTCCCTCCGGAAGATCTGCCGCCAGCCGGGCACCCACCTCGTTTCGATCTCCCCCACCCGGATTCCGCGGTCAGTGCGAAGGCCCAGCATGATGTATTCGTGGTATTTGTCCAGCGGACTCAGCCATTCTTCGCCTTCCACAGCGTGACCCTGTGTGCCGATTGCCTGAAGGTAGCGGTGATTGTTGGCTGAGTTCCAGGTTCTTCGCTGCCCGTCGAAACTGTGGGCGGAAGGCCCCGTGCCCAGGTAGGGCTCGCCGGCCCAATAGGCGCTGTTGTGCCGTGCCCGGGCTCCCGGCAGGGCGTAGTTGGACAGCTCATAATGCTCATAGCCAGCTGCCGTGAGGCGCTCATGGGCCAGCAGAAACTGGCTTTCAAACACCTCGTCGCTGGGAAGATAAACTTTTCTTGTTTTTACCTGATGGGCCAGCGCGGTTTTGGCCTCTACTGTGAGGGAGTAAACGGACAAATGGCTGGGTCGCAGGTCCAGGGCCTGGTCCAGGTTGGCTGCCCAGGCTGCCAGGTCGAGTTGAGGCAGGCCAAAAATGAGGTCTAGTGACAGCTGCTCAAAGCCTGCCTCGCGGGCTGCCCGCAGGCTGCTGACGGCCTGGGCGGCACTGTGGCTGCGGTTCATGGCCAGCAGGTCTTCCTCCCGAAACGACTGCACCCCGATGCTGAGGCGGTTGATGCCTGCCTCGCGGATCGCGGAAAGGTAGGCAGGCGTCAGGTCGTCGGGGTTGGCTTCCAGGGTCATCTCAGCAGCGGGCTCCATGCCCCACAGCGAGGCGGCAGCGGCTAGCAGAGCCGAAATATCATTCGCAGACAACACGCTGGGGGTGCCTCCGCCGAAGTACACGCTCGCGAGCGGCTGCTCCGGCAGAAAGTTCTTCCGGTTCGTCATCTCGCGAACAAGCGCAGCCACCATCTCGGCCTGGCTGTGAAGCTGGGTCGAAAAGTGAAAATCACAATACGTGCAGGCCTTCCGGCAATAGGGAATGTGGAGGTACAATCCAGGCATGCCCCAAAGGTGAGAATTTTTTTGGCGAAGATGTGGAATCTGACAAAGCCTCCTCTCTCATGTGAAAACCGCCAGGCCAGCGGGATTCAACCACCTCATTCCCGGGAGCATTTGTCGCCACGCCCTGTGACCAACCGCATTTGCTCTTCGTTCATCCAATAACGAACTTCCCATGAAGCGAACCAGCAAGCTCGCCCGCATTCCTGTGCAGGCCGTGACAGCCATTGCGCTGTTTATCGTCATCGCAGGTCTTATTCCTGTTAGCCCACAAATCCCTACAGACTTGAAAGCACTGCTCGACCGCCTGACACACAGGCAACAAGAACGTCCGGAAGACAAAGTTTACCTCCATCTCGACAGGCCCATGTACCAGCCGGGCGAAACACTCTGGTTCACCGCCTACGTGAGGGAGGGGGCCAGCTTGTCGGCCTCGGCCATGAGCGATGTACTCCATGTGGAGCTGATCGACCCCAAAGGCTCGGTGGCACAGCAGGCCAGCCTCGTCGTGAAAAAAGGCGTGGCCCAGGGCCAGTTTGCCCTCGATGGCAGCGCGCCGGGTGGCATGTACCGCATCAGGGCCTACACCCGCTGGATGAAAAACGATGAAAACCCTGCCTTTTTTGACAAGGAAGTGCAGGTGCAGGCTGTCGTAACGCCCCGCATCAAAATGAAACTCGACTTCGTGCGCGAAGCCTATGGCCCCGGCGCTGTCGCTGAAGCAGATATCACCTTTGAATCTCTCACCAACCTGCCCATTGCCGATCGTGAGGTGTTGTTTCAGCTGAAAGTAAAAGGGGTTTCGGTCAAAGATGGCCGCGCCAAAACCGACGCCGAAGGCAAAGTGAGGATTTCGGTTCCCCTTCCCTCCGACCTCGACAGCCCCGATGCCCTCCTCCTCGTGATGATGAACCATCAGGGAATCCTGGAATCCATTTCCCGGTCGGTTCCCGTGGTGCTGAAGCAGGTTGACCTGACCTTTTACCCCGAAGGCGGTGACCTCGTGGCGGGACTTCCCGGCAAAGTGGCCTTCCGCGCCCTCAATGCTTATGGCGAAGCCGCCGATGTGGCTGGCGTGATTCTCGACAGCGACGACGAGGTGGTGGCCCGTTTTTCCTCTTTCCACAAAGGCATGGGTGCCTGCGAATTTACCCCCAAAGCCGGAGAAAAATACCGCGCTGCCCTCAGCGAACCCTTCGTAACAGATCCCATCTACGACCTGCCCCGCGCCCTGCCAAGAGGCTATGCCCTTCAGGTGCTCGCAGTGAATGAAAAGGTGGCCAAATTCCGCATTTCCTCTACCGAAACCGAAACCGCCACCCTCGTGGCCACCGTCCGGGGAACCGCCTACCAGGTTCAAGACATTGCCCTCACCGGCGGCAGCCAGGAGGTGGAAATCCCCATTGAAAACCTTCCGATGGGCGTGGCTCAGTGGACGCTGTTCGACGCTCGCTCCATTCCGCGGGCAGAGCGCCTCAGCTTTGTTCACCGCCAGCGACAGATGAAGGTGGAAATCAGCACCGACAAAGACAAATACCTCCCCAGGGAGAAGGTAACGGTCAACATCCGCACCACAGACGACCGCGGCCTTCCGCTCCCGGCACAGGTATCGATGGCCGTGGTCGATGATCGCCTCCGCTCTTTTGCCGACGACCGGAGCAGCACCATCCTGTCCTGGCTGCTCGTCGAATCAGACCTTGCCGAAGAGGTGGAAGACCCGAGATTTTATTTTGACCCCGCCGAACAGAAAGCCCCCCTGGCCCTGGACTATCTGC
Organism: Bacteroidia bacterium; assembly: GCA_041741415.1. Taxonomy (GTDB): domain Bacteria; phylum Bacteroidota; class Bacteroidia; order J057; family J057; genus JANQTF01. The sequence continues at coordinate 176,920 of JBGSKC010000021.1, forward strand.
TCATGACCTCCGGCTGGCGGCGCTTCACCTGGCGGGCTTTGTCAGAACAGGTGGGCCTTCCCCCAATGGCGCATGGCCCGGAACAAACCCGGATCATGGGCCGCCTGGATGACGAAAACGGCGAACCCATCGCCGGAGCCACGGTCGAAGCTCCGCAAAACATGGTGGTCCGCACAGGTCCGGGTGGTCACTTTGAATTCCGCCACATCGACCTCTACGAACCAGTGGACCTCATCGTAACGGTTCCCGGCGAGTCGCAAAAATACACCTACCGGGTGAGCGAATACCGCGACGATGTGAACATCCAGATCGGGGTGGTGAGGGGAAAAGTGACGGATACAGAAGGCCAGCCGATTTTCGGAGCTAATGTGACGATCGCTGGCACCCGCACGGGCGCGCTGACCAACGAAAACGGGCGTTTCGAGATCCGGGGAGTGTCGATCAAAGGCAGCAACCAGATCTTACGCGCCTCCATGGTTGGCTACGAAAGCCATGATCTGTTGCTGGCAGATGGCCGCAACGCACAGGGAGAATACCATTTCCAGTTGGGAGAGCAAATGCTGTTCCTGCAAGAAATGGCGGTGAAGGAAGGGGACGTTCGTCTCCGTGGCGATAGAATGGTGAGGGACGAAAGGAGGATGATGGCCATGCCCATGGCGGCCCCCATGCCGGAAGATGAGCCGGCAAATGATGACTTTGTTGTGTTTGACGCAGTTCCCGCACCCGGCGGTCCGGCCGACATGGAAGTTGAAGACATCCAGGCAGGCGAAGCCATGGACGACGACATGCCGATGGGCAAGGCCATGGCAGAAGAATGGGCATTCAATGCAGGCCGCGAGCCCGTGGCCCTCAACCTCGGCGAGGTCAAAGGCCGGGTAGAAATCCCTGCTTCCACGCTGGCTGCCAATGCCGGTGGCACCGTGGTGACCCGGGTGCTGGTGGATGCTAATGGCAAAGTCAACCAGGTGCAGCTTGTCAAATCGGTGCACCCCGACCTCGACCTGGCGGTCATGGATGCCGCCCGGGGCCTGCGCTTCCAAACCGACGGCCAGGCCGCCGGAGCCTACTGGGTCAACATTCCGATGGAGTTCCGGCCCGACCAGCTTGCCCACAGAGGCATGATCTTCCTCGGCGGCACGCCCAACCAGGTGGCCCTCACCAGGGTGAAGGAATTCGCTGCTCCCAACTATGTGCAGCGCACCATGCCAAAGCGCCGCACCGACTTCCGCAACACCATTCACTGGGCAGGTGCCATCGAAACCGACCGCCGCGGCGAAGCCAGCATTTCCTTCTACACCTCCGACGCCCTCACCTCCTTCCACATCACAGTCGAAGGCATTGGCATGGGCGGCGTGGTGGGCCGGGGAGAACACAAGTTCTTCTCTCAGCTCCCCGTAGAAATTGACCTCCGCCTGCCGGCTGTTCTCACCGCCCACGACAAAGTCATGGTGCCCCTCACTGTGATCAACAACACCGGCGAAACAATCGAATCTGCCCTCAGCATTCGCTACCCGCGCAACCTCAGGCCTCTTGAAACCCTGCCCGAAGCCCTGAACCTCAAGCCCAAAGAGGCCAGAACTATCCTGATTCCCTGCGTGGTGGACACCCTCCTGGTGCTCGACAGCCTGGAAGTGGATGTGCGGGCCTATGGATTTGCCGATGCCATGGTGATTCCGGTGCGGAATGAGGCCCGGGGCTTCCCTGCCAGCGCGGCATTTACAAGCGAGAAAAATGAAGCCACCTTCGACGTGGACCTCCGCCATGCCGTGCCGGGATCTGTGAAGCTGGGTTTCACTGCCTTCCCTTCTGTTTCCGGCGAAATCATGGAAGGTCTGGAAGGAATGCTCCGCGAACCCTATGGTTGTTTTGAGCAAACCTCCTCCACCACCTATCCCAACGTGCTGGTGCTTACCTATTTACGGGAAACTGAACAGGACCGTCCCGAGATCAGCAAGCGGGCGCTGGACCTGATCAAAAGCGGCTACAGCCGCCTCACAGGCTATGAATCGCCCAGCGGAGGCTTCGAGTGGTTTGGCGGCGACCCCGGTCATGAGGGCCTCACGGCCTACGGCCTGATGGAATTTGTGGACATGGCAAAGGTCTATGACGGCGTGAGCCAGGAAATGCTGGACCGCACCAAAGCCTGGCTGCTGGCCCGCCGCGACGGCAAAGGAGGATTTGAGCGCAACCCGCGGGCCCTGCATGAGTTCGGCCTCTCCGATCAGGCAACAAACAGCCTCTACATTGCCTACGCCCTCTCCGAGGCCGGTCACCGCGACCTGAGCAAAGAAGCCGGTTTCGCCTACGAAACAGCCAAAGCCTCCAAAGACGCCTACCAGCTTGGCCTGGCTGCCAACCTGCTGCTGAACCTCGGCGATGCCCAGCGGGGCCGCGAACTGCTGAGCCTGCTAACTGCGAAGCAGGAAGAAGCAGGCGTGTGGGGGGAAGGCCTTGTGAAGCGGTCGGCACCCGGCTCCGGCGGCGAGTCGCTGCTGATCGAATCCAGCTCCCTGGCCCTCATGGCCATGCTCAAAATCCGGGATTATGACCGGAAGGTTGTCGAAAAAGCTGCCAACTGGCTGCGCAGCCAGCGCTCGGCCTATGGTGCCTTTGGCAATACCCACAGCACAGTGCTGGCCCTGCGGGCCCTCATCGACTTCAACCGCCACGCAAAAATGGCGGGCTTCGATGGCACGGTGGAGGTATTTGCCGGAAACAAACTCATCGGAAAGCAATCGTTCCTCGCCACCGACCGCGACGCCATTGTGCTCCAGGGGCTCGAAACCCAGCTTGCCCTGCAACAATACCCGCTCCGCGTGCGGTTTCAGGGAGGTGAAAAACCTTTGCCCTACACCCTGTCGCTGACTTATGCCACCAACCTGCCCCCTTCTGCCGACGCCTGCCCGGTGGCTTTGAAAACCACTTTTGCCGCCACCCAGGTGAAAATGGGCGAAACCCTCCGGATGAACGTGGAGCTGCGCAACAAAACCAGCGAAGGCCAGCCCATGACAATGGCCATTGTGGGCATTCCCGGCGGATTGTCGGCACAGCCCTGGCAGCTCAAGGAAATGCTCGACCGCAAGGAGGTTGACTTTTACGAAATCAACGGACAGGACCTCGTGCTGTACTACCGGCAAATGGCCCCCGGCGAAAAACGCACCCTCGCCTTTGACCTCAAGGCCGAAGTGCCGGGCACGTTCCAGGCCCAGGCCTCGCGGGCTTACCTCTACTACACCGCCGAAAACCGCCATTGGGTGCAGGTGCCGGAGGTGGTCGTTTCCCGTTGACAGATTTGTTGACCAGCCTTTGCCTGCCTTGTCAGCCATGAGATAAAACACGTTTCTTTGCCATTGAGAAGGAAGGAGAATGCTGTATCTGAGGTTTCAGATGCGGCATGTCTCCTTCCACTGTCTTCATTCCTTTCCACATGAACCTTCGCCGCCTCCTCCTGATCCTGTCGCTGTGGCCATGCCTGGCCTTTTCACAGACCCGCTTCCCGGCGGAAGCCCTCAGCAAGTTTCATTACCTCATTCCCCTCACCGACGCGCAGGTGGTGAGGCTGCTGGACAAGGGCCTGCACGATATTCCGCTGGAGGAACTGGCGGCACCAACAGATTCGGTGGAATCGCCCGCCTCCTTTCACCCGGATTCCCTGCCGGGGGGATACTATCTGGAAATTTGGGCGGCGGGAAACATGGAAATACGGAACCTGTTGACAAGCCACCGGCTGCAGGCGTTTCGGGTTGGGAGCCAGCGGGATCTGGCCCTGGTGGTGCTGGACTCTCTTGGACAGGAGGTGAGGGATGCCGATGTGACTGTGGAGGGGAAAAAAATTGCATTTGACTCCCAAACCGGGACCTACCGCCTGACCAAACCAATTAAAAAAGGGCTCCTGATCATTCGCTGGCAGGGGCAGAGCGATTTTTTCGACCTGAAAGACCTGAATAAGGAGAAGGCAACCAGCGGGTTAAGATATAGGATACGGGGCTGGCGACGCTTGCTGTACGCCCTCCAGAAGCCCTTTCAGGTTCAACCATTAGCCGCCAGAACCCAGGGCTATGTAGCCACGAGCCAGCCCATGTACCGCCCCGGCGACACCGTGCGGCTCAAGGCCCTGGTGCTTAAGCCTAATGGCAAGCCCGTGGACAGGCCTATTTACCTGAATGCCGGGCAATTTTACAACGACGTTCGCCCCCTCGACACCCTGAAACCCTACCGGCCCGGGGCTTATGCCTTTGAATTTGTGCTGGATGACAGCCTCAGATTTCAGCTGGACAGGGAAGTGACTTTGTTGCTGTGGAAAAAAAAGGGCAAACCCTATTTCACAACCTCCTTCCTCCTGTCCGATTATGAGCTGAAAGACGTTCAGGCGAGCCTGGCAACGGAAGAAGCTGACATGTACCGGGGCACGCCGTTTTATGTAACCGCCCACCTTACCGACCAGAACAACCTGAATATTCCCGGCGGCAGGGTGGAGCTGTTTTTGCTGGAACAGGGTCTTCCAAACAAGCCACAGACCAACCCGCTTGTATTTGTTCCCGACACCTTGTGGGAGAAAGAGCTGGTGCTGGATCCGATCGGAGCTACCAGGATTTTGCTGCCAGACTCCCTGCTTCCGCCAGTGGACCTCACCATGATCCTCTATGCCACCTTCCTCACGGTGGACGGCGAATCGAAGTCAGAGAATGTGATACTGAGCTTTCACAACAACCCCTGCCGCCTGAAGCTGGAGCAGCAGGGCGACAGCCTGTTTGCCTACACCAAAGACTGCCCGGATACGAAAGAACCTGCCCGGCTGCTTGGATTCGGCCATTTTGGCCTTCTCCTGGACCAGCCACTCACCATGCCTGCCCGGCTTCCCCTGCGCACAGATGTGGGCATGTACATCCTGAAATGGCAGGGACAGGAGGAGCGTCTTGAAATGAACAGCGGAGGATGGACCATTTACCCACCACTGGGTGCCGTTCAGACCCTTCCTTCTGACCGGCAGATCCGGGGAAGCGGCGTTTCCTGGGAGCCCCGGAGAATCGCAGATTCCCTCTTTGTGGCGGTGAGCAATCCGCTGGAACTTCCCCTTCGCTGGGAGCTGCTGCGCGAAAAAGAGGTCATGCTGCGCGGGCACGGAACCATGCTGAACCTTGCCCGGCCTGCCGACCCCGGAAGCCAGTATGTCCTGCACTTGTCCTACCTCTGGGGCGGGGAGATGCAGGAAAACCGCATTCCGCTGAACTGGGACCCGGAGGAGCTTTCCCTCAGCACCAGCCTGCCTGCGCGGGTGTTTCCCGGCGAGCGGGTGGAGGTTGAACTGGCCCTTCGCCGTGCCGATGGACAGCCCGTGCCGGATGCCGACATCACAGCCTTTGCCATGACGACAGCCTTTCCCAACATTCCGCGGCCGATGGTTCCGTTTCAGTGGGTACCTGTAAAAGACAAGCCTGCCAGGCACGAATACGAGGTGAAAGGGTTGTCCGAACAGACAGGGTCAGACACCCTGAATTTTCCGCTCTGGACCCGGCGTTTTGGGCTGGATTCGCTGATGGCGTATCAGATGCTGTATCCCAAAGAAGGGCGTGCCCGGTTTCAGGTTCCTTCGGCGGAAGGGGAAACCCAGATCGCCATGTTTGTTGTGAGCCATGGAAAAATCATGCCGCTGAGCTATGCGGGCATGGATGGCTTCCCTGTCTTTGTGAACGGCCTGCATCATGGCCGGCCCTACAGCTTTCCGGCGGGCGAGGGCTACCACAGGCTGCAGTTGCGCACAGAGAAACATCTGCTGAAGCTCGACTCCGTGCTGGTGGAAAAGGGCATGAAAACCGTGGTGATGGTGGATCTGGACCGGCCCGGGCGAAACACGACTGTGGAGCAGGCGGGCAACTTCAGCAAGGACGATCTGGCGCGCATCCGGCCTTCTGTGCTGAAGCTCGCGGGAGGAAATGTCGCAGACGCCTATTTCCGGCAGGGGAATACCGTGGTGCCAACAGATTTAAGACCTGTGTACAGCAGGCATGCGCCAATCGAACTATATGGCCCCTTTCGCCACGACAACCTGAGCTATGTGGTGCCCGGGCATTATAGCCTCACCCAGCCATTTGAACCCGGCTATCAATACACTTTCGGACCGGGCCTGTGGAAAATGAGGAGTTGGGAGATAGAAACAAAAGAACTGGCGCGCCTGCTGGATCCGAGGAGCAACTACACTTTTGAATTCAGGAAGTTGCAGGACAGTGTGCAGACCGAAGCCCGGTACCTGGCGGCATGGCGCTATGAGCACATGCAGAAAATGCTCAACCGGATCCACTACGCCCGGATGCGCCGTAATGCCGTGACCCATTTGGAGATTTCACTCCGGAAAGCAACGGAGAGTCCGCTGGTGCTGGCAGCTTCTGCCCTCGTTCCGCAGGCCGACTCGGGGCAGGTGCTGATATTTCCCGGGTCTGTGACACACCTGATGCAGCTCCCGGCGGGCAGTCACGACCTGCACCTCTGGCTGGCCGATGGCCGCCATGCTGTGGTGCCACAGCTTGTGCTGGACCGTGCAGGATCCTGGCAGGTGTTGCTCGACTCCCTCGACTGGCAGGCTACCGACCTGGCCACCTGGGCACGGGCAGTGGCAGCATTTTCCGATCCGGCGGTGATCAACCCTGTCCGGGCATTTCTGACAATCTGGATTGGCGAAGAAAACGCCGGGAAGTTGTTTCCCAAACTCTCCCCAGTCAGTGCAGGCACTGTCTATGATCAGGAAAGTGGTGAGCCGCTGGCGGGTGTCACGATCGTTGTACGGGGAAGCAGCGTCGGCGCCTATACTGACGAACTGGGCAGGTTTGAGCTGAATGTGGCGGTTCCTTCCGAGCTGGAAATCAGGTATATAGGGTATCGCAGCAAGCTGATTTCAGTGAACCCCGGCGAGCCGCTGCCCGCGATTTTCCTGGAACAGGAAACGATGCAGATGGACGAGGTGGTGGTGACGGGGTATTCCCGCAGCCTCCAGATCAGGGGAATTAGCTCGAAAAAGGTATTGAACCGGGCTGCTCCAGCCTTCGACCGAGCGGAGTCTGGTCAATATTCTGGTGACCTGACGGAAAATGAGACGATTGCACTGGGTGAAGGATATCTGGTTTCCGGGACCGGAGTGCAACTAGGGAATAACTATGACAGGACGCCCTCCCTTTCCGACAAGCCCGGCACACTGGAGGAGGAGCCGTCTTTGGCGGGGGTTCCTTCGGCGCTGCGAACGAAATTCAGGGACTATGCCTACTGGCAGCCGTCGCTTCGCACCGATGCCAGTGGCAAGGCGACCTTCGCCGTTACCTTCCCCGACGACATCACCCGCTGGCAGCACCAGGTCCTGGCCTACGACTTCGCCACGCGGCGGGGCAGCCAGGTGCTGGCATTCAGCCGGGCCTACCTGCCCCTCATGGCACGCCTTTCGGTGCCGAGGTTTTTGGTCGAAGGCGACAGCAGCCTTGCCTTCGGCAAGGTGCAGAACAGCACAAGCGACAGCCTCAGCATTCAGCTTCGCTTCTCTGCCGGAACAGAACCGGCTGACCCTCAGTCGCTGCGGATAGGACCCGCAGCCCTCGACTCCCTGCAACTGGTGGCCCCCTCCGGGGCCGACTCGCTGGCCGTCACCTTCCGGCTGGATGAACTTGCCTCCGGCTTTTTCGATGGCGAAACCCGCCGCATTCCCCTCTACCCCATCGGCGACAGCACCAGCACCGGCTATTTCTGGATGCTCACAGGCGATACCACCGTTACGGCTTCCTTTGCCAACGACGACTCCGTGACCATCCGCCTTCAGGCTAATTTGCTCGAAGAACTCCTCACCGAAATAGACTTCATTCACCATTATCCCTACTTCTGCAACGACCAGACGGCCTCCAAACTCAAGGCCCTGCTCATGGAGAAACGGATCAATGGCTTGCTGGGAAAACCATTTACCCGCGAGTTTCAGGTGAATCAGCTCATTCGCCGCCTGCAAAAAGCCCGCAACGAAGACAATCTCTGGGGTTGGTGGGAGGAAAGCCCGACCCTGGCCTGGGTCTCGGTCCACGTCATCGAAGCCCTGCTCGACGCTGAAGAGGCTGGTTACGAAGTGAAGCTCGACAAGCCTGCCCTCGTCATCACCCTGCAAAATTACCTCACCCGGCCCGACCAGTACCAGAAGGTGGATTTGCTCTTTTTGCTCCACCGGCTGGGCAGCGATATCCGCTTTGGCGAATTCATAGCAGCCCAGGAAGCCGACACGACCCTGTACCTGGCCGACCGCTTCCGGCTCATTCGCCTGCGGCAGCTGCAGTCTGTCCCCTACTCCCTCGACAGCCTGTGGAAATACCAGCTGGAATCGGTGCAACAGCAGCTTTACTGGCCGGGCTCGCGCTATTCCCTCCTCTACAGCGACCTCGAAGCCACGCTGTTGGCCTACCGGATTTTGCGGGATGCCGGCGGCCAAACCGACAAGCTGGAGCGGATCCAGGGCTGGCTGCTGGCCCAGCGGCAGGATTACGGCTGCTGGGTGAACCCCTATGCTTCCAGCCGGATTCTCGAAACCATTTTACCTGATTTGCTGGTTGCCGGTACCTTGCCGGAGGCCCCTGTGGTAACAATCAGTGGCGGCGGAGCGAGCCGCCGGGTGGATCAATACCCCTTTGAAGCCCGGATCCCGGCGCGGGAGGTGGCTACCATCACCAAAACCGGCGCTCTGCCGGTGTATGGAGGCATGTACCAGACCTATTTCGAACGGCAGCCCGTTGCCAGCGACAGCCTGTTTGCCGTGACAACCGGCTGGCAGGACCAGACAGGGAAAGCCTTGCCCGGAACCTTGCAGGCGGGGCAAACAGCGAAAATGTGGGTGGAAGTAAAGGCAGGGAAGTCGGCAGAGTATGTGCAAATCGAGGTGCCTGTTCCCGGCGGCTGCTCTTATGTGGAGACACCCCGCTACCGCGGCTGGAGCGGGTATGAAGTTCACCGGGAGCAGCGTCGCGACCGCGTGGTGATTTTCTGCGAACGGCTTCCGGCGGGTACCCACCGCTTTGAAGTGGAGGTGCAGGCCCGTTTTCCCGGCAGCTATACCCTCAACCCGGCCCGCATCAGCGAGAGCTACTTCCCGATGCTGTTTGGAAGAACAGGCGTGAGGAAGGTGGGGGTGGAGTGAGGGAGATGTGGCATTTTTGGATTGAACTGCGAAAAATTACCTTGGGAATTGGTACATTTACCTGAGAGGAAATCTTGGGGAAGGGGGCTTGAATGATGCTAACTTCTGTCCTGAATCTATTCCCTTTCCCACAAAGAGTTTTGGTTTCAACAGACCATTCATCTCTGAGACTTCCGGTATTTGGCTTTGATTACAACAAGAGGAGTTTTTTATGGCAGTCCAGTATATCTCTGATCATCTGGGAAAAACGACCGGGGTTTTCATTCCGATCGAGGATTGGAATGCGCTGAAGGAAAAGCTCAGGGGCATGTCTCCGGACCATGAACTGGAACTGGTGCCTGACTGGCACAAAATGGTTGTTCAGGATAGAATGGCTCATTACCAGGCAAATCCGGACACAGGGGTGGAGGCTGATCAGGCTCTTGACGAACTAGATGCGCTGCTCTGATGCACCGTTCTATTCTTCATCCGGAAGCAAAAGCCGATATTTTCTCAGCAGCAAGATGGTATGAAACCAGGCGAAAAGGCCTTGGGAGGCAATTTTCTTCAGAAGTACGCGCCAAAATCCATTTCATCCGGGCGTTCCTCAAAGGCTCTGCCATTCGTTATGGCATTGTCCGGACGACGCTGCTGGAATCCTTTCCTTTTTTGATCCATTACTTCATTGATGAATCGACCAAAACTGTCGTGATTGCCGCAGTCCTGCATACCAGCCGGGATCCAAACGAATGGGAAGCTGGGAGACAGCCGGAAGATTGATTCTCAACTCTTCTCCACCAGCAACTCCAAACTCGCTTTCACCAGTTCGCCCATCGTGGTGGTGCTTAACATTACCTGCCTTCGTAAGCGAAGACAGGCTGGATCTGTGCGACTTGAAGGTTCGAAAATAGAGGGGAGTGATGTTTTTCCGATGAGAATCGATACCTTCGTGATGGTGAGCCTTAAGGCAAGCCAGGCCGGTGCAAACCTGCGTTTCCCCTTAACGTATGCCCTTTTCACCTTAATCCTTCCTGCGCGTATGTCCGTCAGAATCTCCATTGAGTTTCCCTCCCAGCAGGATTTTCATCTGGTGCGCTTGCTGCTCCAGCGGTTGGGCCTGCCCTATCAGCGGGAATACAGCGATCCCGGGCCGGAGGATCACTGGTTGAATACCCTCAACCTGGTTCAGGAACCTGCGCCTGTGACATACGCCGAACATCTGGGTACAAAGCTGGTTCCGGGCACAAGCCCGGCAACGCCTCCTCCTGCCTGTTATGGTGCGTGGGAAGACAAACACGAAGATCTGGAACAGCTCCTTGGCATGCTCACCCCCTGACCGCATGCCGCCATGTCCAACCGCTATCTGCTCGATACCAATATCATTCTACTTCTGATCAAGCGGGCTTCCTTTGGGGAGTATTTCGAAGAGACTTATCGATCGCAGCCTAAGGTGTTTTTGGGCTACAGCTATGCCTCTTTAGGAGAGCTGGATTCCCTTGCGAAACAAAACCAATGGGGTGCCCGCCGAATGAACGAACTGGCGCAGATCCTGAGCAGCATGCAGATCGTGCCAATGGCAGGACAAGCCCTGATTGAACAATATGGGAACATTGACGCTTACAGCCAGGGAAAATTAACCACACAGCCTCTGCCAAGCGGAGTTTCGGCCCGAAACATGGGTAAAAACGACCTGTGGATTGCCGCCTCAGCCATCGTTCCTGGTGCCACCCTCATGACTACCGACCGTGACTTCGATCATTTAAGTCCTGATTTTCTGGCAATCGACCAGATCCAGGTGAGTGCTTTTTTGTGATGAGAGCTGAAGGGCGGAGCCGCTCCCGGTGTATTTACAGCACCATACAACCTGCATTGCCTGTCTTTTTTCCTCAGCTCTTCTCCACCAGCAACTCCAGGCTCGCTTTCACCAGTTCGCCCATAGTATCGGCGGCCAGGAAGCGGCTGTCGCCATAGTGCTCGGCGAGCTCCTCGCGCAGGATCGGCACCGACTCCGGGCGGCTGAGCTGAACAGATGCCATACAATCGAGGATGGCCCGCACCTGAGAACCCTGATAGCGGATCCTGCTGGCGATCATGGCCCGCTCTTCCCGCTGGTACTGCCGCACGGTGGTGGGCGTCATGTGCCGGAGGCCCACATCAATGATGGGCCGGTTTTGCTTGAAGTATTGCGGCAGGTAAATGCTTTTCCTGGGCTCGTAGCTTTGCTGGTCGAAATCGATCGCCCGGATCCGGTAGTGGATGTCTTCAAAATCCGGCATGATCTCGATCACATAGTTGCTGCTGTGCATGTCGCCGAGGAGCCGCACAAAGCACCTTTCGTTGAATTTGACAAACTCCTTGGCCAGACGGATTTCATTTTCCACCCGCCCCGCTTTCAGGTAGTTGTCGAAAAATTCAGCCCCCGGAATGCCGGCGATATGCTCCTCGATGAGGGTGTCCCGGTCCACAACATAGGCGATGCGATTGGGCGACAACAGGTGCTCCAGCTCCAGGCCGTAGATCCGGGAGGCGTCGGCGTGTTTGATGTAGAAATAGTCGAAGTTGTCGTTGATCTTGTTGACAATCCGGACGCGAAAGGGCCTGGAATTGCCATAGAGGCAGAGGTCGATGCGGTCTACGTAGAGGTGCTGCATCACCGACATGTCGCCGTTGGCACGTAGGATGGCATAGATTTTTTTGAGCGCCTCGTTGATATGCGCCAGGTCGTCCTGGGCATAGAGGAGGGAAATCCATAGGGTATCCTGCCCGAATTTGTCGTACAGGGAAATCCCCTCGGAATAGCGGAGCAGGTCTGTGTACATGATCGGGAGGGGCATTTCCCGGCCATATTCCTCGAGGTAGCCACGCAGCCCCTGGTCGATGTCGTAAGGGATCTTTTTGAAGTGAATCTTTGCCATTTTCCTGATTACCAACCCTTTCTGTCAATCAGGCTGGTGATATGGGCCACGTGGTGGAGGCTGTGCCAGGCATACATCGAGATCATCTGGTCGATTGTCATGGTGCCGTTCTCGGGGTGGTCGAGGGTTCGGTCAAACTGATCATCGCTCAGGGAGCGGAGCAGGGCCACAAGGCGGCGGTGCAGGCCATTGAGCAGGTTGAGCGAAACACTCACAGGCAGGGAGCTGGCATCGGGGAGTTCGGCCCAGAGATGTTCCTGGTAGGGCTTGATGGTGGGGTGCTTTTCGGTGAGGGCCAGGCGAATGCGGACATAAGCATTGGCATGGCTGTCGGCCATGTGGTGAACGACCTGTCGCACGGTCCAGCCGTCGGGCCGGTAAGGGGTGTCGAGCTGGTCGTCGAGAAGCGGCTCCACCACAGAGGAAAGGAGGCCAGGGAGCTCGGCGAGGGTTTTGATATGTTCGTGCCGCTGGTTGCGGCTGAGTTCCTTGGGGTGGTGCCCCGGCCCGATGGGGTAGCGAAGCGGATCGAGTTGGCTCATGACAAAAAAGGAAAGAATCAGATGAGCCGGAAAGCTAAGGAGAGAATAGGGAAGGAGCAAGAGGAGGCGTTGGCGACTCCGGCAGAGATATGTCGTTGTTGACGGTGAAGGTCAGGTTTTCCTGGCCATCTTTTCATTATATTTAACCAACTTACCTGGGTAAAGAAGCCAAAATTTCAAGAGGGTTTGCCCTTGACAAGGTGGATCCTGAGTTGCAGTTTTGGTGATGACAAACGATAAAAAATCCCTGGATCGATGAAGATAGAAGCCCTGGTCAAACATGAAGTCAGGAAAATTGATCCTCATGCTGAGGTCATTTTGTTCGGGTCCCGGGCACGGGGCGACTTCCGCAACGACTCCGACTGGGATTTTTTGGTTTTGATTCAAAAGCCCCTGACTCCCGAACTGAAGTTCCGGATTCTGGACAGCCTCTACGACCTGGAGTTGTCGTGCGACGCTGTGATTAGCCCCCTGATTCACTCAAGAACAGAATGGGAACAACGATCTGTTACCCCCCTGTACCAGGCCATTCAAAAAGAGGGAAAGCAGGCATGAAATTCTCAAAGGAGGATCTTGTTCGTTACCGAATTGATCGGGCTAAAGAAGCATTCGACGATGTAGAGCTTCTTATTAGCGAAGAGCGATGGAATGCGGCGGCTAATCGAATATACTATGCCTGCTTTTATATTGTTTCTGCTTATTTAGCCTTCTGTGGATTGAATCCCGCGACTCATTCTGGACTTAAATCAGCATTTAACCTTGAGCTCGTCAAAACAGGAAAAATTCATCATGAGGACGGGATATTGTTTAACAGACTATTCACTATGAGACAGGAAGCTGATTATGAAGATTTTATCAGCTTGCAAGACGTCGACATCTTGCCCCTTATTCCAAAAACAAAGGACTTGATTCAGGAAATTGAGAGAATTATCCTGAGTGAATAACTCTTCCGCTTCTTCTCTAAAAAGAAGAGCCAGATAGTCACAGCTTGGAAAACAATCGGTTAATGCCCTACCCCACACGCTCCAACCCCTTCTCCATCCACAGCCAGCATCTCATCCAGCCGGAAGCTCTCTCCGCTGCGAAGCCGAAGGTATTCCACGCCGTCTTTGGCCCAAATGTCGGCGATCACCCCGGTGAGGGTCCTGCTGCCGCCTTCCGCCATTAGCTCAAAACATACTTCCCGGCCACGCATGGCAGCCAGTTCCAGTTGGTCATAGAGTTCGCAGGCAATCGGGGTGTAGGCTTGTTTCATCTCTTGTAAAGATTGGTGGCCTCACTACGAAGTCAGCCTCGCCGTAGTTCCCGCCCCTGCTGCCCGCAAGGCCCAATCTTCCGCAATCTTCGCTACCTTTGGCCATGAACCTCGTCCTGCGCACTGCTGTCCATATCAGCATGGTGGCTTTTGCCCTCACAATCGGGCGCTGGCCTGCCTGGGCTGTTTGCCTCGGGGCCGTCATCGCGCTGCTGTTCAACCTCTTTCTCCTGCCCCGCATCAGCCGCCGTCGCCTGGAAAAATCGCCCACCGGCTCCCTTCAGCCGGATCCCGGCCTCCTTTCCTACCCGCTCAGTGTCCTGATTCTCAGCCTCGTTTTTTTCAGCGAACAACATTTCATGGCCATTGGCTGGGGGGCCATGGCCTTTGGCGATTCAGCCGCCCAACTCTCCGGTCGCCGCTGGGGCAGGCACAAGCTTCCCTGGAACCGCCAGAAAAGCTGGCAGGGCATGATCTCTGGCTGGCTGGGAGGAACGCTTGGCACCTGGCTCCTCCTGCTGGCCCTGCCGGATCCCGCCTTTTCGACGGGTTGGGCCCACGGCCTGGGCATGCTGGCCCTCGTGATGGCAATCGCAGCCTGGGCCGAAACCCTCCCCGGCACCCTCGACGATAATCTCTGGGTGCCCCTCGTGGCCGGCTTCGCCGCCTGGCTTTTCGTTCATGCCGAGCCTGTGCAGCAGCTTCCATGGCCAGCAGACCTGCCCATGGCTGCCGCCGCCATCGGGGTGTTCATGGGGCTGGCGTGGTGGTCGAAAGGGATAGACCTTGCCGGTACCCTCACCGGCGGGCTCCTTGCCCTGCTCATTTTTCTGGGCGCTGGCTGGACTGGCCTGCTTTGCCTGCTGCTGCTGTTTGTGCTGGGAACGGCAGCTTCCAAATGGGGTCGAAACAGGAAGGAAGCCCTCGGGCTGGCGCAGGAAAGCGGGGGAAAACGCAGTGCCCGCCACGCCTTTTGCAATGCAGGCCCGGCGGCAGTGTGCGGACTTGCAGCCTTTGTGCTTCCGGGAGATACTGTGCTGTGGGAAGTTGCCCTTCTGGCCTCGCTGGCCAGTGCCACCTCCGATACCCTTTCCTCCGAAATGGGCACCCTCTATGGCCGACGCTTTGTCTCGCTGGCACCCGGGCAGCCTGCCCGCCGCGGCCTCGATGGCGTGGTGTCGGTGGAAGGCACCCTGGCCGGATTGGCCGGGGCAGCGGTTCTGGCGCTGGCAGCGGGGTGGGCACACGGCCTGGCTGCCGCCGGAGTAGTGGTGGCAGCAGCCACCCTGGCCAACCTCACCGACTCCTGGCTGGGAGCAACTTTTCAGCGGTGGGGGCTCATGACGAATGACTCGGTAAACTTCGCTTCCAATGCCATCGGCGGCCTGATTGCGGGATCAGTCACAGGCTTTTTGTGAAAATGACCACAACCGGGACTTGGATTTGCCTGGAAAACGAAGCGCTTCGTGCAGGATACCGTTGCCACCCTTTCCCTTTTCCCTCCCTAACTATTTGACACATAGGTTTTTTCCGTTTCATCGCCCATTCTTGCGGTTGAAGCGAAAAGCCTTGGAAAGAGGTAAGGTTTCTCTGCATGTTGCCCCCATCGTGCAAGTTACCCCTAGCTACTATGCGACTGCCACAGTTGTTGATCCTCGTCCTTTGCCTGTGGTCTGCTTCTGGTTCTCTGGCCCAAACTCGTTCAGAGTCGCCGGAAGAACTGAACATTCTCGACCCAGAAACCCTCTATTCGTTTACCGGTGCGAATGGAGAAGGCTTTATCAGGAGAAGCCCGCTGAACCTGCCTCAACCCATGTATGTGGGGCAAGCCACAGGGCTGGTTCCGCTGCGGTTTACGATTGTGCCGAAGGGCACCGTCAAAGACGTTCGCCTCGCCCCTCCTCTGTTGCCCGGCACCTCCCGCGACATGGTCAATGCTGCAGTAAAAGCTGTGGAACAATGGGAGTTTGAAGCGCTGCCAGCAAATTTTCCGCAGGAAGACATGCCCGTTCAGGTGGTCATTCAATACAACAAACCCGGAAGCGGGGTCCTCTATGCTTCGGATGGATCCTGCATCGTGAAAGGCCTAGGCGACCGCAAGCCAGCGCATATTTACAAACCCGGCCTTCCGGGCCCGGTGAGCGGCATTGTGAACGCAGTGGTAGGCCTCCGGCCCGACGGCACAGTGCGTGGCGTGTATCGCTATTTTGGAGAGGCAGGCGAAGAAGAAATCCCGCCACGGCTGGGCATTCTCACCTACGAGGCCATCACCGACTGGACCTTCCATCCGGCACCACCTGCACCACCTGTTGAAGAGGGAGAAATTCCCCTGCCCCAGGATCTCGAAATTACCGTCACCCTTCGCTTTGTCGCCAGCGAAGAGCCTAATCTGGAATAACCCTTGTCGGGGATTGAGAAGCGGGAGTTTGGAGGCGAGAGCCGGGACCAGAGGCTAAGCCGGTTTTCCCACCCTTATCAGGGTTTGGCTTCGACCCTGACAAGGGTTTTCAGGGTGTTGGAGTCAGGAACCGGGAACCGGGGCTGGAGGATATGCCGGTTTTAGCACCTGAGGTGCGTCATGTCAATAGCGACGGGCTTGTCCTTTTTGATGGACCCTTCAGCGGCCTTGAGGCCGCTGAAGGGTGAAAAAGAAAATTTCCGCCTTATGCTATTAACATAACGCCCCCCGCTGGGGCTGGGAGGAAAAGCCGCTTTATCCTGAATCTCAGTGCCAATCAGGGCTGTTGCAGCAGACCCATGACCACAGCATCCTCCTTTGGCGACGCCTTCCGCTGTCATGGTGAGCAGGCTGCTTCAGCCGTCGCCGAACCATGACAACAGCGTCCTCCTTTGGCGACAGCCTCCAGACCTGCTCAGGATGACGCGCAGCAGGCGACGCCTCCCACTGTCATGGTGAGCAGGGCCTCCAGGCCCGTCGCCGAACCATGACAACACAGCGCCTTCCTTCGGCGACGGCCTGAACGATTGCCCCGCTGCGAGACGGTGAGAAGCGGGAGGCGGGACAGGAATCAATTGATTTCTCCAGTCTCGCCTCCCAACATCTCATGTCTCAAAATCTAACCTCCGCCTCCCCTATGTCATCTCTGTCCCCACTTCCATCACTGTCATCTCTCCTAAAACGCCCATCCGGCACCCAGACCCAGGCCCGTGGTGCCCACATGCGCCCGCCAGACAAAGCCGCCCTGAGGGCGCTGGTAGCGGTAGCCGAGATTGACAAGGGGGTATGGAATACCGGGCGAAAGACCATATCCCAACTCCCAAACTGAAATAAAAAGTCCCATGTCTAGCAGGAGTTGGTGATTTCTTTTTCCTAATAGCCCGGTAGCAACGACTTCCGTTCCGATCACTCCTTGAAAAAGTATCCCAACCCCTCCTCTGGCACGTACTGAAAAGGCGTTTGTCCTGTTTGTCCAAACCTTTCGATCATAGCTCAGAGGAGAATAAATACCCAGGAGCAGCTGCGATATTTGACCATCTGCATAAATCCACCCCGACCAGCCAATTGTGATGCTGTTTTTGGCAGTGGCGCTGCCCTCAGGGGGCGGAGGAGCCTGTGCCAGAGACCTGAAGGTCAAAAAAGCAAACAAGAGGAAGAATAGGTGCCTTTTCATCGTCAAATAAGTGAAGAGTTCTGAGCAGAGAGAAAGGGATTCAGTTCTCAGTTTTGTGGGTCGAAAATGACCTGTTCAATGGTCGTTGTTGACTGGCCGCCACTGCCTTGTACAGTGAGTTTGAGCCGAAATCCAGGTATGCCCCAACCCGAAACAACGCCTCCCCTCTGCCATCTCTGCCCCCTCTGCCATCACTGTCATCTCTCCTAAAACGCCCATCCCATGGTGCCCACATGCACCCGCCAGACCAAATCCGCTTGGTCATCACTCATACTCCTCCAAATTATACCCATGCGGCTCAAGGTAGCGCACCGTGGGCAGTTTGCGCAGGCGGGCAATGGCTTCATAGTCGGCGAGTTTGAGATACATCACGGGCAACAGTTTCTGTTCCTTCCAGATGACGTTCTCTTCCACAAAAACGCTGTCGGGGTGCAGCCGCCTGAGCTCGCGCATCAGAAACTCAATGGTATAGGCGCGGGCATACTGCCATTCGTAGCTCTTCAGGTCGAGGGTGGCATAGTCGATTTCGGTGACTCCCTCGGGCTTGTAGCCGAGTACCATGGTGCTGTCGCCCGCCACGGTGGCACTCCAGAGCACATAATCGTCCACAAGGCCCCACTCAAAGTCAAAGCCCCGGTTCAGAAGGTTTTTCACGTAGTCAAACACCTCCTTGCCGCTCATGGGCAGGCTGTCTGTGGGCGGGTCGATGGCAATGTCGGGAAAGACAACATCCTGCGGCAGCACAAAACCAGTATCGGCAGGCTTCGGCTCAACCGGCTCAGGCGCGTTGTCACAGCCGGTCATCAACAGAAGAAGAAAGAAAGAAAGAATTTTTCATTGTCGTGAAAATAAAAGAATGATACCATCTACAATCAACAACTCTCTGTTTTGTTTCGCTATTTTTTTCATCATATAGCCTTTTTTGCGTCTATTTATCGAGAATAGAGAACTGCTCCTGAGCATAGGTATCACATTTCCATTTCTGAACACAATCGATTTTTGAGATGTATGGCTGGAGAGGGGGAAGGCGAGAACCGGGAGCCGAGAGCCGGGACAGGAACACGCTCAAATTGAAGGGTTTTAACCCGGCCTGCCCGTCTGCGTGAACCCCGCCTGGCGTCGCCTATTGCGAGCGAGGCGGTTTCCAACCCCTCGCTCGCAAACGGAGCCGAGAGCCGGAACGGGAAGATGGACCTACCCCCCAGGCTTCGCAGGGTGAAAACGGACCTCAGCGAGGTCCCAGCTTTGTAGCTGAAAGACACCACATAAGAATAATCCCTTGCGAACGCTGAGCGTTCGCAAGGGGAAAATTATGTAACACTCCGGCGAGCTACAGAGCTTCAACCCCGCCGGGGTCGGCTTTCATGTGTTGCCGCAGGCGGCTTCTCAACATCCACCCTACTCCGCCCCGTCCGTCAGCGCCCACTTCACTGCCAGGTCTGCAACACCTTTACCAGTGGCCTGGCCATAGATGTTATCAAATTGGTAGTGAATACCGCTCACCACCCTTGACCGCCCTGCTTCCTCAGCCATCGCAATCACTTCATCTCTGCGATCGGGAAAGAGATGAGCCAGTGTAGTCGCAGCTGCCATGGAGAAAGTGGCATGGCCAGATGTATAAGCTGGAAAATTGGGAATGCCAGTGGCCGTTTTGATTCTGGGATCCACCTGGGAAGGCCGCGGGAGGAAATACTTGTATTTGGCGTACCAGCACACCACCCCGGCATCCATCACAGCCCGATTCATGAGCGAAAGTACCCTTGCCGCTCGAAGCTCATTGAGATTTTCAGACCGTATGTACTTCTCAGCAATTGAGTTCCAATGTCCCGGTGGGGCATAGGTCCCAGAACCATCTGCCCAAAAGTCTGCAATGCGCCAGTATTCCCTATTACCTTCGGCAGTGAATTTAGTCACCAAGGCAATATCTTCCTCGAATGCCAAAGATCCAATCGCAGGAGGAGGTGGCGGGAGTGTAGCAAATGTTTCTAGGCTATCAAACCACGGCTTCACCTCTCCAAACCTGGGCAAAACCGGCTTGCCCGGAACCGCGTCAAGGCTTTCCCATGGGGTGTAAGGAACAATGATTCCAAGCCAGGTATCTGTAGGATCGGAGGCAATGGTCATTCGGTCCTGTGAAGCCCTGGCCAATACCCTGCCGGCGGCCGCCTTTCCAATGGTAGCACCAGCTTCCAGATCATTGCGCACGTTGGCACCCGCCCAAAGCCGGGAAAGCTGGTGGTTTTGGGCCAGGCCCTGCAAATAAGCCTCCTCCAGCGGAAACAAAGCCTTTAGCACTTCCAGCGAAGCGAGGGCAATGGCAGCGTCTTCGGAGGGATATGCTGGCAGGCCCGAGCCAGGAAACAAGGCATCAATGTCGGCGTCCAGTTCACTGGCAGCGGGGCGGTTCACCTCAAATTTGTGGTGCCAGGTGAGCACGAGCGCATCGTACTGGGCCACGCTGAGCATGGCGTATGCCCTGGCCGCGAAGGGCGGGCTTGCCACAGGCCTCACTGGGTTGGGTGCGACTCCATGAGGAAGAGGCCGGTTGTACTTCACCACCAGGTCCCGGGCAATCTGGTTCCAGCGAAGCACCGCGCCGGAGGCCCACCAAGTCGCTTCTTCTTCCTGTGCGGCTGTTCGGGAAAGGGTCATTCGCTCCGTTTCCAGCAATTGGGCATTGAGCCGGGCGCTTCCCACGCTGTCGGGGGCTGGCAGAAGCACATCAGCCGGGGCAATGCCCATCACGGTGCGCCAGGTGCCGCCATTGGGATCCAGGCTGGCTGGCATGCTTACCGGAAACTCCTCCACTTCCACAGGTTGTTCTGCGCAAGCGGTGAAGAGGGCGAGGAAAAGAAATAAAATATAGGAAGGTTTCATGAGGTCGAAAAAATGATTTGGGTGATGGGAAAGAAAAGATAAACCTACAAGCCTTTCCAGCCGGGAAGGTGATAGATCAACCCTGCGCTGAAGCGGGTGGCATGGCCCACATTTCGGCCCTGGAGGGTGAAGCCTGTACCGACCACGCCGCTAAAGCGCTCCATTCCGGGAATGGGAGCAGCAACGTCAATGCCAGCCCGCACAAAATCGATCTTGTTGGTCGGAAAAGGTACACCCGGGCCCAAATCTGTGCCGGAGCGTGCTTCCCGGATGTTTAGCCAGGCATGGCCATATATCTTGGCCCCGGCATATCCCAACCTGAACAAGCCCTCATATGCATCAGGCACGAGCACTTCATAACCCCGGTCAATCACCACATTTCCCTGGCGAAGGTAGCCTCCCTGGGCCATGGCAAACACCCCGCTCTTGTGCTGGTAATGCAAAATGGCTCTGCTGTCGAGCTGGGTAGACTGGTGGCCGATGGCCACAGGAGCATCCGGCACATAAGCTGTAAGCGGCAGCCGGATCCCGCCTGCCAGCATCAGCCGGAGCAGCCCGACCTCGCCAAAGCTCCGCTCAAAGGCCAGCAGCCGCAAGGCACCGGAAAAATCCTGCAACCCTGACTGCGAGGGCCAGAACCCCTGGCTGGGAGCTGTCCAGACTTGCGGCACATTCAGGATCACATCCAGCCAGGAACTGATTCCGGCTGCCACAAAAAGGCTCGCGCTCTGCGTCCGGATGGTGCCGAGCCCGGGGTTTTCAACAGCCGTGGTGCCGGAATAATACTGGCTGTACGACTCAAAAGAATACGACAGCACGGCATCAGTCTGGCCGCGCCCTTTCATGAAGCCATCGACCAGGCCCTGGGCCGGGAGGCTCGGGCATTGCAGCAGGAACAACAATGCCAGCACGCTGGTTTTTACCAGGGTGATTGGAAAATTTGACGACATGGGTGATCGGTTCAGGGTGAAAAAACAGAGAGGCCTCTATCTTCACACAAACCTACTTCATCCAGGCAGTCAGGTGGGCTAATGATTGGTTATTGGTAGTTAAATGATGGTTAACTGACGATGTAAACGTTCCGCCGCCGGGTTGTCAGCTCCGCTTTGGCAGCCACTTCCACAGCAGGTGGCTGCCGGGCACAAAGCGGGCTACCGATTGCTGGTACTCAGCATAGCTGGGGTATTTTTTCAGGGAAATCGCCTCGCTGAAATCGCTGGAACCTTTAAACAACAACACGAGCAGCAAAGCTCCCATGAGGCTCCAGTTGACGAGCTGCCCGGTGGCTGCCACCGAAAACAGGTAGAACACCAGCCACATGCCCTGTTCGCAGGCATAATTCGGGTGGCGGGCAAGGCCCCAGAGACCTGTGGTGCGGAAACCGCGCAGATAGTCGCCATCAAGCGGTTCTTTTGCCTGACGCCTGCGATATTTCTCCGCCTGAAAATCAAACTGCTGCTGGTCGGCAATGGTCTCCAGCACAAGAAGGGAGAGGAAAGCTGCTGCTGCCAGCCAGTCGACCAGGCCAAGGCCATTCCCCACATGGCCAAACACCACCAGAGCAGGCAGGCAAAACAACCAGATCAGGGCGTGCTGGTAAAAGGAAATGAACAACAAATTGAACAGCGACCAGCGGAAAGGTTTTCCATTGAACACAGGCAGGGCCCGCAGCACCGCCCAGCGGTAGTCCTCTTCTCCTGTCCAGAACTTCCAGGAAAACCCACCCCGGCGGTTGAAATTGTAGCTCAGGCGAATGCCCCATAGCGTGACCAGTGCCGCCATGAGCAGCATCCGGTCGTCGAAGCCGCCTCTCCAGGCCATGTGCCAGGTATAAACAATGGGGGTAAGGCCCCAGAGTTTGTCGGTTTGTGAATAATTTTTCGATAACTCGCTCACCACAAAACTTAGCGCTGCAAAGCCCAGCATCAGTAAGCCAGATTCCCGAAACAATTCCCATTGCAGGGTAGTCATTGAAGGGTCATACTGCAGGACGATCAGCGGAAAAATAACCAGTGTCACCAGCAACAGAAGCGCGGTTCGAATCAAATTGTCCATGTCAATACCGTTGTTGTAAGGGTGAAGGATAGGTTAAGGGATCGTGAAGATATAATTTTTGAAGAATTTTTCTTTCTCCCCTTTGAGGCCGGAAGGTAAAGAGGATGCCCCCTTACCGGTGTCGCACTGCAGACAAAAAATCGAAGGAAAGCTGGCGAGCTTTCGAAGAATATGCTCACCTTGCCCTGAACACTCATGAGACCGGTAGCCTCGCCCCAAACAGTCCTGATGTTGTTCTCCCTCAGCGCACGGCGCGAGGCGAGAAACAAGGACTTGTTGCCAGGAAGGCCCTATCAGGAACGGGTAGCCTTTTTCGATCAACTCATCCGGCATTCGGCCCAGCTGGCGGCTTCTTGTGGCATCGATTGGGTTTGGATCGACGAGCGAAAACAGCAGGGCCGCAGCTTTGGCGAGCGATATGCCAATGCATTTCAGGCGCTGTTTGACCAGGGCTACACCCAAATTCTTTCCATCGGAAGCGACAGCCCCGAACTGACCGAAACGACCCTTCGGCAAGCCGTGGAGCACCTGGAACAAGGGGCCTGGGTGCTGGGACCAGCCCACGACGGCGGCTTGTACCTTGTAGGAGCGCATCGTGACCATTTCGACTTTCACCAATTCTGTTCCCTGCCCTGGACCAGCAGCTTGCTGGCCAAAGCCTTTGGCGAATGGGCCCAAAGCAGCACATACCCGGTGACCTGGCTCGCCCCGCTTGGCGACCTCGACGACAGCCTGGGCTTGCGGGCTTTTCTCCTTCGGCAGCCGCGCCATTGGCTTGCCCGCCTCGCTGCCCGAATTCTCAGGGCAAAATCTTGTTTCCCGATCATCCGGGAGCCACTGCGCCTCGTAGATGGCGCAACTTTTCCACCCCCTCTCAGGGCACCGCCAGCCTGGTCGTAACCTGTACTCAACTTGCCGCCTTCGAATTCCCGGTCGTGCCAATTCTGGCAGGACAGGGTAAATTCTGAATGCGGCAACGTGTAGCCGTGACTGCTTGGGGAACTGGCGTCACGACTCTCAATTCATTTATCAGACTCCACGACCCAACTTCTTTTCCTACATGAAGCCAATCATCCCTATCCTCCTCCTCTTCCTGGGGAGCCTTTCTGCCATGGCGCAAATCCAGTATAGCGCCCAGGTGTTCGACGAAAACCAACAGCCCCTGGCCGGGGCCACCGTGATGGAAACCGGCACCTGGGGGGCCATCCACACCGACAATGAGGGCCGGTTTTTTCTCGAAAGCCGCTCAGCCCAGCCAACCTTCAGGATCAGTTTCTATGGCTATGTACCCCTGGAAGTGAGTCCGGTGAATGGCCAGCTCCCGACAACCCTGTCGATGGTGCCCGCTGAAAATGAGATCGAAGGCCTCCTCATCACGGCCCTCGGCATACGCCGCGACCAGCAATCCCTGACCTCCGCTGTGAGCCGCCTGGATGAACGCCAGCTCAGCGACGTTCCGATGACAAACCTCGTGAACAGCATTGCAGGGCAGGTCGCGGGCGTGCAGGTCACCAACGGTTCTTCGGGCGTGGGTTCCTCCTCCCGGATCATCATTCGCGGCGAAAACTCTCTCAGCGGCAACAACGAACCCTTATTTGTTGTGGACGGAGTTCCCATCAGCAATGAGTTGATTGCGAGCGATTTGTTTAACGACGGAGCGAATATCCAGGAAGTCGATTTTGGCAATGGCGCGGCTGACCTCAACCCTGGCGACATTGAGTCTATCACGATCTTGAAAGGCCCCGGCTCGGCGGCATTGTATGGTGCCCGGGCAGCTAATGGCGTTGTTCTCATCACGACAAAACGCGGTACCCAACAGCCCGGCTTCCGGGTGAGCACCCAAAGCCTGCTGACCTTCGAAAGCCTTCTTACCCTGCCTGATTATCAGGATGAATATGGCGGAGGGTCGAATGGGAATTATTCCTTTCAAAACGGCATCGGGGCCGGGGTGAATGATGGTGGCATCAGCAGCTATGGCCCAAAGCTCGACGAAGGCCTGCTTGTAAAACAATTTGACAGTCCCTCCACCGACCTGAACGGCAACCCGGTGCGCGGCGGCGATGTGCTGGCCAGAACCCGCCCCGACGGCAGTTTTACAGACATCACCCCCACCCCCTGGATTTCCCGGCCCGACAACGTGCGGAACTTCTTCGAAACCGGCGTTACCACCCAGCACAATGTGGCCATCAGCCAGGGCAGCCAGACAGGGGGCATTCGCCTGGCCTACAGCAACCTGCGCAACAAAGGCATTTTGCCCAACACCGACCTGGGCCGCGACGGCATTTCCATCGGGCTCGACCAGCAGCTCAGCCGCAAAGTGCGGGTGGACGGATTTTTCAATTTCATCCAGTCCCGC
This sequence comes from Bacteroidia bacterium, assembly GCA_041741415.1. GTDB lineage: Bacteria > Bacteroidota > Bacteroidia > J057 > J057 > JANQTF01. The sequence goes on from JBGSKC010000021.1 coordinate 201,682, forward strand.
AGCAACAACCGCCCCAACCTTGGCTACGGCTATGAAAATGCGATGTATGGCTTTAACTGGACGGGTCGCCAGACCGATATTGCCGCCCTGCGCGACTACTGGCAGGCTGGCCAGGAGGGCATTCAGCACTTCGACTTCAATTACCTCTGGCTCACCAACCCCTACCTGACGCTGTTTGAAAATACCAACAGCTTTGTCAAAAACCGCGGGCTGGGCAACCTCGCCCTGAGCTACCAGATTACCGACCAGCTTCGCCTTCGGGTGCGGAGCGGGGCCGATGTATATGCCGACTCCAGGGCATTCCGCAGGGCCTTCAGCACCAACCGCCGGCCTTTTGGCGGGTACCGGGAAGACAAAGTGAACTTTTCGGAGCTGAACACCGACGTTTTGCTGACCTTCGAAGACGAGCGCGGCGACTGGAGCTATTCTGCTTCGGCTGGTGCCAACCGCTTTGACCAGGAAATCAACTACGCCGGAACAGAGGCTCCCCAGCTCGCCGTTCCCAACCTCTACTCCCTGGCCAACAGCCGGGCCCCGCTCCGTGGCAGCAGCCAGGTATTCACCAAGCGCATCAACAGCGTGTATGCCTTCGGAAGCCTTGGATATGCTTCGGCGCTGTACTTCGACCTGAGCCTGCGCAACGACTGGAGCAGCACCCTGCCGCTGGACAACAACTCCTTTGCCTACTACTCTGCCGGAGTCAGCGCCGTTCTGAGCAATTTGATTGAATTGCCACAGGCCGTTTCCTACCTGAAACTGCGCTTTAACGCCGCCAGCGTGGGCAACGACACCGACCCTTATCAGCTTACGAACGTGTTTCAGTTTAACCAGAACTACGGCAGCTTTTTCCGCGTCACCAACGAAACCGTGCTGAAAAATGCCAACCTCAAGCCCGAGCGCCTCGATGCCCTCGAGCTGGGAGCTTCGCTCTGGTTGTTCCGCAGCCGCGTGCAGCTTGAGGTTTCTGCCTACCAGAACACCAGCATCAACCAGATCATCGGGAGGCCGGTTTCGCAGACAGCAGGCTTCGCGAATGTGATCGAAAACGGCGGAGAGGTGCGCATACGCGGTTTTGAGGCCCAGGCCAGCGGCAGAATCATCGACAAGAAGCGGTTTGGCTGGACCCTTTCGGCTAATTTTTCCACCTACCGCAGCATCGTGACCGAATTGCCGGAAGGCGTGGACCAGTATGTGACCGGCACGGCAACCGTGTTTTTGGGAAGCGGTGGTTCCAATGCCGTGTTTTACATCGCCCAGGAAAACGGCAGAGTGGGCGACATGTATGGAACCGGCTTTGTGGAAGTGGACGGACAGATTTTGTATGGGGCAAATGGCCTGCCGGTTCAGGATGGCACGCTGCGCCTGCTGGGCAACTACAACCCTGATTTTTCGATGGGTCTGGCGAATGAATTCCGTTTTGGCGGGTTTGTGCTAAGCGCCTTGCTGGACTGGCGCCAGGGCGGAACCGTGGTATCGCGGATCAAAGCACTGGGGATGACCTCGGGCGTGCTGGAGGAAAGCCTGGCAGGCCGTGAAACCGGCGTGGTTGGCGAGGGAGTAATGAACATCGGCACGGCCACAGAGCCTGTGTATGTTCCCAACACCACCGCGGTGCCTGCCAGCCAGTTCTACAACAACTTTTTTGACCGGGGCAATGAAGCCAGCGCCACTTACGATGCTTCCTATGTGAAGCTGCGCCAGCTCAGCCTTTACTACACCCTGCCAGACAGAGCCTGTCAGGCCATTGGCTTTGATGTGGTGCAAATCGGACTCGTGGGCAGCAACCTGCTGCTTTTCACTGAAAACCCCCATTTCGACCCCGAGCTCAACGATTTGCAGGGCCGAAACATCGTCTATGGCGTCGATGACATGTCCTATCCTTCCACCAGAAGCTACGGCGTGAGCCTGAAAACGCAGTTTTAGTGTTGACAATGGTGACAGTGATGACGGTGATGACAGAGAAGAGCGGCGAAGCTTTTGGCCTGTACCAGCTTGTCGGGGGCTCGGTTCTGAACTCCCCCCGCCCCTCCTTGGCCACGCACAAGGCCAGCCCGAAGGAGGGGAGCCCTGGCAGGGGCCGGAAAGCCCAGGCTTCGCCTCCGGTCACGGTTCTCGCTTCTCGTCTCCCGGCTCCCTCTTCCGACTTCCGACTTCTGACATCTGACATCTGACCTCTCTATGAAACATACCATTTTCCTCTTCCTGGCGCTTCTCGGATGGAGCTGCACGGGCCCTTTTGAGCAGATCAACCAAAACCCCAATGCCCCGGAGCAGATCGGGCCGCAGTTTTTGCTGGCGAATATCCTCTTCGAGGCGGCTGATCAAAACACCTTTGAGCAGGGGCACCGCCTGTCCAACTACCTGGCGCAGTTTGCTGCCAGCGTAGAATTTGAGCGGATCGACCGCTACGAAATGGGCAGCAACAGCACCTACTGGGGTGATTTGTATCGCCTGCTCAACGACATTGAGTCGATGAAAGCCGCCGAAGGCTCCAATGAAGCCTATGCCGCCGTGGGCGACGTGCTCCGCTGCCACCTGTTTTCCCAGCTCACCGACCTCTGGGGCGATGTGCCCTACACCCAGGCCCTTCAGGCCCGGGGCGGCAATTTTACCCCTGCCTACGACAGCCAGGAAGACATCTACACCGACCCCGAAACAGGCCTGCTGGCAGTGCTGGAAAGAGCGGCCCAAACCCTCGGCAGTACCTCCAGCCGCATCCAGGGCGATATCATGTTTGCCAACGACCTCGACAAATGGAAGCGCTTTGCCAACAGCCTTCGGGTGAGGTATCTGATGCGGATGTCGAAGCGGCTGACAGATTTCTCCGGCCTGCAGGCGCTGGCCAGTTCCGGCGAACTGATGCGCGGCAACCAGGACAACGCCGTGGTGCCATACCTCGCAGCGGCCCCCACCCAGTGGCCCATGTCGCAGGCTGCCCTCGGTCTGTACCAGGAGCACCGGATGACCCGCACCGTTGACTCTGTTCTCGAGCTGTGGGATGATCCCCGCGTGGCGGTGCTGTACAAACCCACCCAGAAAAGCGTGACCGATGGAAACCCTCAGTACAAGGGTCTGCTCAACGGCCAGAACCGCGAGACCATTGCTGCCAAGGGCATTGACCTGAACGACATCTCGCTGTTTGGCTTCATTTTCCGCGATATCCCCGACGGTGTGGACGCCCAGTTCATGCAATATGCCGAGCTGCAGTTTGCCCTTGCAGAAGCAGCAGCCCGGGGGTACATCACGGGAGATGCCCGCACCTACTACGAAGCCGGGATTGCTGCAAGCTTCGCTTACTGGGGCGCGGCCCTCCCCGCTGATTACCTGACCCGTCCGGCGGTGGCATTGGATGGAACGAACGACCTCGACAGGATTTTGACCCAGAAGTGGCTGTCCCTGATCAATTGCGGGCACGAGGCCTGGTTTGAGGTTCGGAGAACGGGCATTCCGGCCCTGCAGCCCGGCCCCGACAACCTCAACGACGGTCGTTACCCGGTGCGTTACTTTTACCCAGAGTCCGAGCAGGCCACCAACGCCGCCAACTACCAGGCCGCATCAGCCCGCATGGGCGGCGATGACATCAACAGCAAAGGCTGGTGGGAGAAATAGCAAATTTTGGTGGATGAAAAACCTCTTCCTGGCGAAGGCCGGGGGGAGGTTTTTTTTACTGATTGAGAATGGGGTAAAGGAGGGAAGAGAGGCAAAAGGGAGGCGTAAGATCCGATGTGGAATCGCTGCGAAAAAGACCTGCTGCGTGCTGGCCCAGCCAAATGGCTTTGGTATATTTGGCCGCGGGAACCATTTCTCCCTTGACATTCTCCAACTCAACCTTCCATCCCCTCCCATGAATATTTTGATCACTGGCGGTGCCGGCTTCATTGGCTCCCACCTCGCCGATTCCCTCCTGGAAAAAGGCCATCAGGTAAAGGCCTACGACAACCTGATTACGGGCCGCCTCGATAACCTTGCCCACCTCGATGGGAACCCTCAGTTTGAGTTTGTTCATGGAGACGTGACCGACGCCCAAGCCCTGGAACCACTTGTGGACTGGTGCGACCATTGCTATCACCTGGCTGCGCCGGTTGGCGTGAAATACGTGATGGACCATCCCGTTCGGACAATCCTCGACAACGTTCGGGGAATCGATACAGTTCTGGCCCTTGTTCACCGCTTTCAGAAGCGGGTGCTGGTGGCTTCCACTTCTGAAATTTATGGCCGTAGCCTCGACATGCTCGACAAAACGGGCAAGGGAAAGCTCAAAGAAGACGACTACCGCGTGGAAGGCTCAACCCGCAACCACCGCTGGGCCTATGCCAACACCAAGGCCATGGACGAGTTTTTGTCCTTTGCCTATTTCAAAGAATACGGCACAGAAGTCGTCATCGCCCGTTTTTTCAACACCGTAGGCCCGCGTCAGTTGTTCGAATATGGCATGGTGATTCCCAATTTCGTTTCCAAGGCACTTGCCGGGGAGCCCATTGAAATCTTCGGAACAGGCGAACAGAAGCGCAGCTTCATGCACGTCCTGGACGCAGTGAGGGCTGTTACTACCCTGATGCTCACCGGGAAGGGAGTGGGGCAGGAATTTAATGTGGGCAACCCCATTGAGATCACGATGAACGACCTGGCGGCCAGGGTGGTGGAGCGGACGGGAAGCAAATCGGAGGTCATTCACCGAAACTATGCCGACGTCTATGGTCCCGGCTACGAAGACATGAACCGCCGCACCGCCGACATCAGTAAGCTGGAAAGCACCATCGGTTTTGAGATGCAATACAGCCTGGATGATATTCTGGATGACGTGATCCGGTACTACCAGGCGAAACAGGGGTGAGAGGAGCGGTGAACAGAATTCAGGAATGATCCTGTTCTTCCTAAGTTCAACTGTCAACCTAGATTAGGATTCGACCCCGAAACATCCCCTCCCCGGCCCTCCCCTTCAAAAAAGGATAGGGAGAAAGAATGGCTACGCCGGTCGGGAGACGCGATGAATCGCGTCTCTACTAATGCAAACCTGTTTGAGGTTGAATGATGAAAGGCGAGACTGAAAAGTATCTTTGATTCCAGTCTCGCAGCGCGTCTGAAACATCCCCTCTCCGGCCCAGCCCTTCAAAAAAGGACAGGGAGAAAGAATGGCTACACCGGTCCGGAGACGCGATGAATCGCGTCTCTACTAATGCAAACCTGTTTGAGGTTGAATGATGAAAGGCGAGACTGGAGAGAATCTTAGATTCCAGTCTCGCCTTTCGCATCGCGTTTGAAAACATCCCCTCCCCGGCCTTCCCCTTCAAAAAAGGGGAGGGAGAAAGAAAGGCTTCGCCTCCAGTCTCGCCTCTCGGTTCTCGGCTCTCGTTTCCAAAATTCTCGCAGCAAAGCGGTCTCAAAGGGTCTCAAAGGGTCTCAACGCGTGTATTTCGTCCCGATGCGGTTCCAGCGGGGTCCGAAATCTTTTTCGTGGGAGAAAAACACAAAGAGAGGCCTTCCGACAATATGCGTTTCGGGCACAAAGCCCCAGATGCGGCTGTCTTCGGAGTTGTGGCGATTATCGCCCATCATCCAGTAATAGTCTGTGGCGAAGGTGTACTCAGTAGCAGGCTGCCCATCAATCAGCACGCCATCGGGCTTGATTTCCAACTTGTGGCCTTCATACACTTCGATGCATCGGCGGTAGAGCACCACATTTTTGGCGTCGAGGGAAATGGTCATGCCTGCTTTGGGCAAAACGAGCGGGCCATAGTTGTCGATGTTCCAGCGGTGTACGCTGCCGTCGGTATTGCCCAGGGCCTCGTTGGGGTAGCAGGTGCGCTCCCAGTCGCCACCGCGCCGGAAGGTGGTATCCACTTTTTTCACATTATCAAAGCTCTTGATAATCCAGGCAATGGAGTCAGGCATAAAAAAGGTGAAGCCTCCGCGCTGAATGGGGTAATAGTTCGGGTTGAGGTTGGGATTGGGATTTTGGAAGGTAGGCATGATGAACTCCCTGAATCCCAATTGATTAAGTCGCTGGCTGGAGAAATTGGAGCCGTTGGTGAGCACGGTGTACTCATACTGCATGTTGGGCGGGTTGTAGCCCGGCTGGCCATTGATAAATACCTGCTGGTCAATAATTTGCAGGGTATCTCCTGGCACAGCCACACAGCGCTTGATGTAATTTTCCTTCATCGAAGTGGCTTCCACGAGGCCGGCGCCATCGTTGAGGTCGTCGATATCATGGGCAGGATAGTTGAAAACGACGATGTCATTTCGCTTCACCTCCCTGAATCCCGGCAGGCGCCAGTAAGGAAGCTTGACTACGCCGAGGTAGGAGGGCATGGAAAAGCTGCCAAGTTTGACTTTATTATGAATAAACGGCACCGAAAGCGGCACCATAGGCATGCGGGCACCATAATGAAACTTGCTGACGAAAAGAAAATCCCCGGCCATCAGGGTGCGCTCCATGGAGGAGGTGGGAATCATGAAGGCCTCAATGAAGAAGGTGCGAATGATGAGGGCAGAAACTCCGGCAAACAAAATGGCATCGCCCCATTCGCGGGCCTGGCCTTTGGCTGGCACATTTTTGTGGGTATCGGGCGGGCCGAGGTACACCGTTTTGGGATCAAAGCCAATGCGGGGAAGATAATATGGAAACAACAGCAGCGAAGCAGTGTGTTCTTTCAGTTTATATTTGCCAAATGCCCGCACCAGATCGATGGTCATGGCCACCCACACGAGCACACCTACCACCGGAATAAGCAGCAGCGCCGCCCAGTAAAGCGGCTTTCCGATGATTTTGAGCCAGATCACCCAGTTGTATACTGGTACCAGGGAAGCCCAGCCCGGTTGTCCGGCTTTTTCAAATAATTTCCAGTGACCCACTTTCAGACCCGCCAGGGCCAAAACAATCAGGGTGATCCAGAAGATCGCGCCGAAATCCATGCAATCGTTGGTTGAATGATGACAAGAGGAGCAAAGGTAAACAAAGAATCCAGCCTTGCCAGCCTGCTTTGCTCCACCACCCTGTCTGTGTCGGGATTCATTTGCCGAACTTACAGCGATCCCAAAAAATCTTTCCGGAACCTTCATGCGACCGGTTGGTCTAATGATCAGGCAATCAGCCAGTTGGCCATCCTCCTGCGCAATTGCCACCACAGAAGGATTCAACATTTCCAACCGATGGTCGTAAGTTGAGCGCCAAACAAAAAGCCTGGCTTGCTCAGGTTTGCTTTCTCCCTGACCTTTTTTGCATGCGTGCATTGATCCTCGTTGATATCCAGCTCGATTTTCTGCCGGGAGGCGCCCTGGAAGTTCCCCGTGGCGACCAAATCATCCCGGTTGTGAACCTGCTCCAGCCACATTTCGACCTCGTGGTAGCGACCCAGGACTGGCACCCCGCCAATCACGGCAGCTTTGCCGAGCAATACCCCGGAAAATCTCCTGGCGACCTGATCGACCTGCACGGCCTCACACAGGTGCTATGGCCGGTTCACTGCGTGCAAAATAGCCCCGGTGCCGCTTTCTCCCCCCAGCTTGATCTCACCCGCGTCCGGAAAATTTTCCAAAAAGGCACAGATCCCGGCATTGACTCCTACTCCGGCTTCTTCGACAACGGCCACCGCAAAGCTACCGGCCTGGAAGATTATCTCCGGGATCAGCAGGTGTCGGAGGTGTATGTGGTGGGGCTAGCCGCTGATTATTGCGTGAAATTTACCGCCCTCGATGCCCGGGCAGCTGGCTTCAAAACTGTTGTGATTGACGACGCCACCAGGGGCGTAAACCTTGCTCCGATGGACACGCGCGATGCTTTCATCGAAATGGAATCCGCCGGAATTCATCTCGTTCACTCCAGCGCCCTTCTTTCTGCCGAAGCTTAGCCTGGCAGTTTTTGTTCTGGCAGCCATTTTTCCAGCATTGACTGGAGGCGGGCTTTTTGAACGGGCTTAGCCAGAAAATCATCCATTCCTGCTTCCTGCGTCGCGCGGCGGTCTTCTTCGGTGGTGTTGGCCGTCATCGCAATGATGATCGGCTGTTTATCTTGCGGAAGCTGCTTTCTGATTTGCCGGGTGGTCTCCAGCCCATCCATCACCGGCATCTGCAGGTCCATCAGCACCAGCGGAAAATACTCTTTTTGAAGGTATTCCAGTGCCTCTACCCCATGGTTGGCAATGGCAAAGCCATAGCCGATATTTTTCAGCATGGTTTTGGCCACTTTTTGGTTCACAGGGTGGTCTTCTACGATAAGAATGGTCATTGTTGGTTTTTCGCTGGGCGCTGGGAGCTGTGCTGGTTTGTAGCGAACTGATTCCGTGGACTTTACCTGCAGCGTAACAATGAAAATGCTCCCTTTCCCTGGTTCACTTTCCAGGCGCAGGCTTCCACCCATGAGGGAGACCAACTGCTGGCAAACGGCGAGCCCAAGTCCCGTACCGCCGTGGGTGCGGGTCCGGGAGATATCTGTCTGGAAAAATGGCTCAAAAATAGCCTCGTGCAGGGCGGGGTCGATGCCTGGCCCGGTGTCTTCGATCCTGAATTCGACCTCACACAACTGCCCATCGAGGTGCTGGCAGGTCATGGAAGCCCGAACGCTTCCTTCGGTTGTGAATTTGATGGCATTGTCGAGCAAATTCAGCAGAACCTGCCGCAGGCGCTTTCCGTCCACCCGAATGAGGGATGGGGACATATCCGGCAGGTGCAACTGAAGGGTTAGGTGCTTGTCGGCGGCAGCTTTCCCGAGTTGCCTGATGGCATCCTGAAGGGGGCCCTGCGGGGTTACCCATTCGGGAAACAGCTCAAGCTGGCCTTCATCCAACTGGGTCCAGTGGAGAATATTATCCACGATCACAAACAGGTTTTCTCCGGAATGCTGGATGGTAGCGACTGCCTCGCGCTGTTCGTCAGCCAGCTCACTTTCCTGGAGCATCCCCGACATGCCAATGATGGCGTGGAGGGGGGTGCGAAGCTCGTGGCTCATCACCGAGAGAAACTCCGATTTGGCGCGGGAAGCGAGTTCTGCCTGCTCTTTGGCCAGGATAAGGTCTTTTTCCTGCTCAGCCATGCGCTGGTTGGAACTAGCCAGGGCCATGAGGTGCTGCTCAAGGCGCTGGTTGAGGGCCACTTGTTTGTCGTTGGCCAATTCAATGTCCTTTTGCTGCTTTCTTGCCAGCTTGGAATAGTAAAAGGCGATGAAAAACACAATGGCCGCCGACACTACAAAATTGACCATGCTTACCTCCCGTACCGCCCGGGCCGTCATCTCGGGCGGGGCAGGCAACAGGCTGTATCGGGTTTTTTCCAGGAAAAAATAGGCTCCAATGGTGAGAATGGTCAGCGGCCATTTTTCGGGAAAACGCTTGCCAAAGTAGAGCAACATTAACCCCACCAGCAGGGGGATGAAAAACAATTGCTCACCGGCTTCCACGCCCCGGTATGAGGCCGATAGCACAATTTTAAACAAGGCCGTGAGAACCAGGGCACATGCACCAGCCCGAAAACCGACTATTGAATTAAACAGCAAAACACTCCAAAACCCACATCCGCTCACAAATTCTATCCACCCAAATGTGGCGAGAGTAGGGTTAATGGCCGGATGTGCAAAGGGAAAAACAAAGCAGCCTGCCAGAAATGCCACGCGGTTAAGCGTGGTTTGAACCCGCACCTCCTCTGTTCCCATTTCCTGGCGCAGGCCGAGCTGGGAGATTTTTGTCCAGAAGTCAGTGACTGTGTATCTCATGCAGGCAGGGGCGGTTGTTGGACCTCCACTCTGCGAACATACTCTAGGCAGCCCTGTTCCTCTTAGCAAATGTCTTGAAATTGTAACATCCCCCCGAATTAGCGGGCAGGAGCATCAGGGCTGCGCAGCCATTGGCAGCACTTGTGTACCGGCAAAAGCCTGCTGAATAGGATCCAGAATCAGACCGGGAAAAACGCCCAGCAGCACAATCAGGATCACCAGCATGAGAATACCCGTGGTGGGAGCAAGGCTGCGATCGGCACGTAGCGGGCTGTCCACCTGCGATGGCTGGAAGAACATATAAAAAATAACCCGCAGGTAGTAAAATGCTCCGACTACTGAGGTCAGGATCCCGATCGTGGCGAGAAGCACGAGGTCCTCGCGGATAGCCGAAAGGAACACATGGTATTTGCTCATGAAGCCAGCAAGAGGGGGAATGCCAGCAAGGGAAAACAAAAACACAGCCATGGCACCAGCCAGCATAGGTGACTGTTTGCCAAAGCCTTTCCAGCTTTCGAGTTCGTTGTCTTCCACGCGGGTCTCGGCCATGCCGAGCAAACCAAAGGCACCGACATTCATCAGGGTGTAGATGAACATGTAGAAGAGGATAGACTGAAAGCCCATGACCGGAGCGCAGAGGCCAAGGAGCACATAGCCAGAGTGCGCGATGCTGGAGTAGGCCAGCATTCGCTTGAGGTTGGTTTGGCGGGCCGCCACGATGTTGCCATAGACCATGGTAAGCAAAGCAGCAACGGCCATAACGGTCGCGATGCGGTTGTCGGCGGCAGGGTCAACAAGGTTCAATTTGGAGACCATGGTGCCGAGGGCAACGAAGGCAGCCATTTTGCTGCCAGTGGCCATGAAGCCAGCAAGTGGGGTTGGCGTTCCCTGGTACACGTCTGGCGTCCACGAATGGAAAGGGAAGGCAGCCACCTTAAAGAGGAAGCCCACGAGCAGCAACCCGACAGCGACGTAGAAGAGCGGCAGATCTTTCTGAAGGAGGTCCATTCGCTGGGCCAGTTCGGAAAGGTCAAGCGTGCCCGGGCGAACAACTTCAGTTCCGACTGCTTCGCCGGAGATGCCATAAATGAGGGCGATCCCCAGCAACAGGAATGCTGAGGCAAAGGAGCCGAGGAGGAAATATTTCAGGCCTGCCTCATTGGAACCGAGGTCAGTTTTGAAAAGTGCTGCGAAAATATACAGGGCCATGGACATGGTTTCCAGGCCGATGAAGGTCATGAGAAGGTGGTTGGCATTGGCCATGAGGATCATGCCGAGTACAGCGAAAACGAGCAGGGCATACACATCATAGACCACTTTATCGTGGCGGCGGAGGTAGGAGGGCAGGAACAACATGGTAAAAACCCCCGACAGGCAAAGGAAAAGCGTAACGAGCGGAGCAATGCCCCCGGTTTCAATCATGCCACTAAAGGCGAGCTGGCTGGCAGCGGGTCCGCTGATCCAGGCCCAGGCCCCTGCTGCAAACATCCCTGCTCCTGCGATCCAGGGGATGCTGGTTCGCCATTTGAAGGCATCAAGCAGCATGATGACCAGGCCAAGGCCCAGCAAAAGCAGCAGAGGAGCTACTGCCATCGAATCGGAACCGAGAGTTTGGAGGTTCATAAAGCGGAGGAGTCTGATAATCAGGGAACTGCGGGGATTGCGAAGCCCAATCGGGAGGCAATTTAGCACATCTGCCACCTTTCACCAAGAGGATTTGATTTATGGGCCGGGAGAAGCGGCAATCGTGGGTTCATGAGAGAAGGATCTTCGCTGCCCAAATCGGCAAATTTTCTCCCGCAACAGCACAAAACCGGGGTTTCCTTATACTTGCTCCCGAAATGCCTCCCTCCAATCAAGCCTGGCACACAGCTTCTGGTGCGATAACCGTGTGCCGTCCATGCTATTCCCACCAGGAGCACCTGATCCCTTCCAACCACCTTCACCATGATCAACTTTTTCCTCCCCGGCCTTGCCTTCCTCCTGCTCCACGAAATGGATGCTGTTCGCTGCCGCGAATGGCGAATTTTTCCCGGGCTTTCCCTCCTGCCTGAACGGATTGGAAGCATCCTGTTCATGCTGGCTCACATCCCCCTGTACTATTGGGTGATGCTCGAAGTAGCAGGTGGCCGCCCGGCTTTCAGAACCGGATTTGATTATTTCATGCTCATTCACCTCGGGCTCCACCTGCTGTTTTTGCGCCACCCCAATAATGAATTCAAAGACTGGATGTCCTGGCTCTTTATCGGCGGGGCGGGGTTGTTTGGGTTGCTGGATTTGCTAATCAGCTGACTACACATAGCCCTGCGCCTGCAACCGGAACAGCTCGGCATAGGTTCCATTCATCGCCATCAGCTCGGCGTGGGAGCCCTGTTCGATGAGGCCTCCTTTTTCAAGTACCAGGATGCGGTCGGCCATGCGAACAGTTGAAAAACGATGGGAGATGAGCACGGCCATTTTCCCCCTGGTGAGGTCGGCAAAACGCAGAAACACCTCATATTCTGCCCGGGCATCAAGGGCGGAAGTGGGCTCATCGAGGATCAGGAGCTGTGCATCGCGCATGTAGGCACGGGCCAGGGCCACTTTCTGCCACTGCCCGCCGCTCAGTTCCACCCCATCATCAAATCGTTTGCCCAGCATTTGGTCATATTTCCCCGGCAAACTCTCCACCACAGCTTCGGCAAGGCTCCGCTGTGCCGCCTCCACTACCCGATCCTGGTTGCCCAGGTCGTTGATGCGGCCCACAGCAATGTTCTCTTTGGCCTTGAAGTGGAACCGGATAAAATCCTGGAAAATAATTCCAATGTTTTCGCGCAATTCGTCAAGGTTGTACTCCCTGAGGTCCACGCCGTCGAGCAGGATGCGCCCTTCCTCGGGGTCATAGAGCCGGGCCAGCAGCTTGACCAGGGTCGTTTTTCCCGCCCCGTTTTCTCCTACCAGGGCCAGCTTCTCCCCTACCCTCAGCTCGAATGTCAGGTTGCGGATGGCGAACTTATCCGTGCCCGGATAGCGAAACCCTACGTTTTCAAAGTGAAAGCCTTCCGCAACTGGCCTTGGAAAAGGTTTGGCACCGGCTGGGGAGGAAATTTGCGGGCGAAGGGCCAGAAAATCAAAGAAATCCTGCAGATAGAGCGCACTTTGGGCAATGGAGCTGAGCTGCGACAGCATCGACTGGAGCAGGCCGCGCATCCGGGCAAAGGAGCCCGACAAAAAGGTGAGATCCCCCAGGCTGATGCTGCCCGAAACCGTCTGCATCACGATCACTACATAGGCTCCGTAATAGCCCAGGGTACCCAGACTGGTAAACAAAAAACCCCAGAATGCGCGCTTCATCGCCAGGCTTTTGTTCACCTCATAATAGCGGTGTGCCAGGTCGCGGTAGCGGTTTTTGAGGTAGTCGGCCAGGCCAAAAATCTTCACTTCCTTGGCCATCAGGTCGCTGGCACCCACATAGCGCAGGTAGTCGAGTTCGCGTCGTTCGGGGGTCCAGTTGCGGGAAATGGAATAGCTTCGCTGGTTAAAATGCAGTTCGCTGAGGAAAGCCGGAATCACAGCCACCACGAGCAGGACAATCAACCAGGGGTTAAAAAGCACCAGGCCGGCGCCGAGGAAAGCCACCGTGATGGCGTCCTGCACTTCAGACAGAATCTGCGACATGAGGTAGGTTCGGGCCGTGGTTTGCTGCCGCGCCCGTTCGAGTTTGTCGTAGAATTTGGAATCCTCAAACTGGGCGAGGTCCAGGCGGGCTGCGTGTTCAATGAGCTGAACGGAGCTGCTGTTGGACAGCAAATCACCCAGCAGGGCATCGAGCAGGGCCACGCCCCGGCTCAGGATCGCAGACAGCAGGGCAAGCCCCAGCTCTATGCCCACGAGCCACCAGATGAAGTCGTTGTCGGGGCCGCTGCCTTGCACCAGCCTCAGCACCTCGTCGATGATGAGCTTGCCCACATACAGCGAGGACACTGGCACAAGGGCCTGCAAAAGCCTCAGAAAGAGGTTTGCTGCGGCCATGGACGGACTTGTTTTCCAGATCATGCGGAGGAAAGGCGGCAAATGGCGCAATGCCTTGAGGCTGTCGCGAAAGCTCAGCTCACCGCCGTCACGGTCACTTTTCGCTGAGATCTTGGAAAAAAGTCGAAACATAGGAGAGAATGGTTGAGAGTGGAGACCGCTGCGCTTGGGGGCAGGGAACCGGGAGCCGGGAGCCGAGAACCGGGACTGGAGGCGAAGCCATGGCATAAGAGCCCACCCCTGGCCCCTCCACGGAGGGGAAAGTGACAGTTGGTGCCACCTGAACTCTCTAAGTCCCCTCTTGAGAGGGGATTTAGGGGTGTGTTCAGGAAACGGAGAACTCCTATCAACCCCAAAACTCCCATACCCCCAACCCTCACATAATCCCCTTACGCTTAAACCAAAGGCCAATACCAAAGCTGATGCCCAGCATAGCGGCCCAGGTAACGGCGTAGCCATAGGGCCAGCTGAGCTCCGGCATGTGCTCGAAATTCATTCCATAGACCCCCACGATGAACGTAAGGGGCAGGAAGAAGGCCGAAAACACGGTGAGGAGCTTCATCACGTCGTTGTTTTTCTGGGCGGCCAGCGACAGATAAGCACCCATGAGGCTGTTGGCATCTTCGGTTACTTCATCCACAGTGAGGAGCAGGCTGGTAAGGGTATCTCTCAGATCCTGTTGCCGGGTTTGGAGCGATTCGGGCACATTGAGCTGGTTCAGGGCAGTTTGGGTGAGCAGAAGCAGCTTTTTGGAAATACGGGCCTTCGCCTTTTGGTAATACAAATCCTCCAGAGAAATACTTTTACTTGTTTTCAGGAAAATGACCTGCTCGAGTTGGTCCATTTTGCCTGATTGGACCATCACAGGATCCTCAAAACTGCGGATCATATCGCTGGCGATGCGAAGCACAAGCTCCATGGGCGTTCCGCACAAATCGAATTCCTGCTGAAGGAAGGGAAACTTGGCCCGGTGGACAGTTATGAGTCGTTTTTCGTGGATGAAAAAGGCGATTTTGTTCGACAGCTCCCCGATGGTGGTGATGCGGTCGTTTTTGGCTGAATAAGCCCTGAGAATCAAAAAGGTATAGTCTTTTTTGGTTTCAATTTTCGGCAAATGCCCGTGCTGGAGGCTATCAGCCAGGAGAATGGGATCCAGGCCATACCGGCCCGAAAGTTCGTCAAGCTCAGCCTGCCCGGGCCGCGCCAGGTCGATCCATTCAAAGCTCGAAAACTGGCAGATGCGCATTCGGTCTTTCATCGGCTGGCAAATTACAATCTTTCTGACGGGCTTTACCAGCCACCTCAATCAAGTCCCTTCCTTTCTCTCCTTTAGCATCCGGTAAATTGTCGAAACGCCAATATCGAGCTTCTCAGCCACGAGTTTGATGTTCTGGTCGTATTTATCGAGGTAAATGTCGATGATGCGGTTGGTGTATTCTTTCAGGGTCATTTCCTCTCCCAGCACATCGGGCAGCACATCGGGCGAAGAAAAAGACAGGTCTTCCTCCCTGATTTCCTGGCTGGTGGCCAGCACAGCAGCCAGTTCCACGATGGCTTTCAGCTCGCGAATGTTGCCCGGATAGGGGTATGCCAGCAATTTCTGCTGCGCACTGGCGCTGAGGGTAAACGGAGGCATGCCATTTTCCTTGGAAAACTCATCCAGGAAAAACCTCGCCAATATCAGCACATCTTTGCCGCGCTCCCGCAGGGGGGGCAATTCGATCGGCAACCCAAAAAGCCGGTAGTAGAGGTCTTCGCGAAAATTGCCCTTTTTCACCTCGTCGAGAAGGTTCCGGTTGGTCGCCACAATGATGCGGCAATCCACCTTGAGCGGACGGTTGGCCCCGATTCGCACAATCTCTTTTTCCTGCAGGGCCCGTAGCAGCTTGGCCTGAAAGGTAACGTCCATCTCCCCGATTTCATCGAGGAAGAGGGTGCCGCCATCGGCTTCTTCAAATTTGCCCAGCCGCCGTTGATTGGCTCCGGTAAAAGCGCCCTTTTCGTGACCAAACAGCTCTGATTCAATCAGTTCGCTGGGAATCGCCGCCATGTTGACCGGAATAAACGGCTTCGATGCGCGCTTGGAATTGAAGTGAATGGCCTTGGCCACGAGTTCTTTGCCCGTGCCGGTTTCGCCCGTTACCATCACCGTGATGTTGGTCGTGGTGGCTTTTTCGATGTAGGTAAATACCTTTTTGATGGCCGGACTCTGGCCGATGATGCTTTTTTCGAAATCGTATTTCTTCTCAACTTCCTGCTGAAGGGTGATGATGCGGGACTTGAGGGAAACGTTCCGGCGAATGTTCTGAATCGTGGTGAGCAGCCGGTCGCGGATGTCGTTGGTCTTGGCAATATAATCGTAGGCACCCATCCGGACGAGGTCCACGGCCGTGCTGATGTCGTCCTGCTCAGACACAATCACGACCTCGATTTCAGGGTCAAATGCTTTAATGAGCTTGAGCACCTCCTCGCCGTTCATGTCGGGCAGGCGGTAGTCGAGCGTTACGGCAAAAGGGTGCTTGGTTTGCAGCGCATTCAGGGCAGCTTTGGCCGTCCCAAATTTAAACACCTCGTAATCAGGGTTGTCTTCCAAGGTAAACCCGACCAGTTCTCTGTAAAACTCGTCGTCTTCAATAACAAATATCCGCGTGCGGCTGGCTTCTTGTTCGGTCATGAATCTGGAATTGGGATCAATGGCGGGCAAAGAACGCGAAACCGGGGGAAAGTTTTTAGACAATGAGCATTCAACCATTTATCAGGGGATCGCAATCACCTGCATCAGCTGAGCGATGATGAGTTCCGGGGTCATGTTTTCTGCCTCTGCCTCGTAGGTAAGGCCGATGCGGTGGCGAAGCACATCCTGGACCACGGCGCGCACATCCTCCGGAATGACGAAAGCCCTTTTTTGCAGAAAGGCAAAAGCTTTAGCCGCGAGTGCGAGGTTGATCGTAGCCCTCGGCGAGCCGCCATAGCTGATCAGCGGGGCGAGCTGCGGAAGGCCGTGGGCAGCGGGGTCGCGGGTGGCAAACACGATGCGGAGGATGTATTGCTCGATTTTTTCGTCGAGGTAAATGCTGCGGACCGCCTGCTGGGCGGCCCTGATCTGCGTGAGGCTCACCACAGGCTGGATGTCAACCTTTTCTCCCGACACCTGCTGCCGGAGAATGAGGTTTTCCTCCTCCATCGTGGGGTAAGTAATCACGCATTTGAGCATGAAGCGGTCGAGCTGGGCCTCCGGAAGCGGATAGGTCCCTTCCTGCTCCAGCGGGTTTTGGGTCGCCATCACTAGGAAAGGTTCTTCCAGCCGGAAACTTTGCTCCCCGATCGTGACCTGGTGCTCGGCCATGGCTTCTAGCAGGGCACTCTGCACTTTGGCCGGGGAACGGTTAATCTCATCTGCCAGAACGAAATTGGCAAAAATGGGCCCCTTTTTTACGAGGAACTGGAGCGTCTGCTGGTTGTAGATCTGGGTTCCAACCACGTCGGCGGGCAGCAGGTCGGGGGTAAATTGAATGCGGCTGAAGTCGGCAGAAACAGTTTTGGACAAGCTCTTGATGGCCAGGGTTTTGGCCAGGCCAGGCACTCCTTCCAGCAGGATGTGCCCGCCCGAAAGCAGCCCCATCAGGAGGCGTTCTACCATGTATTGCTGCCCGATCACCGCCTTGTGAAGCTCGCGAAGCAGGGGATCCAGAAATGCAGTCTCCCGCTCCACGCGGGCCGATAGCTCAGACGAAGTTGGTTGGGTCATGTGTTCTTGGGTCCAATCGATGCTTGAGGCGGGGGAAAGCCAAAAATAGGGATGAATCCCCGGACTTATCAACTCCCGACGGGGTGGTTACCCGTTGTTTTTTCCAGTGGAGCTGTTTTTCTCCGGGTTTGAGCGTGAAGGTCAAATCTGATACCAGAATTGGCGGCTTTGAAAGATTCGGGAAGGAGCACATTTTTTCGTGCATTCTGCGTGTTTGATCAAATTCTTTTTCTCCAACTTCTCTCTTTTTTTGCCAGCTCTTTTTCTTCTCCTGCCCAGCTGCACCGAGGGTATTTCCCAGCTTTTTTTCAGCCTAATTGGCTTACCTTGTCGGATATCTACCCCGAAGCTCTCTCCCCATCCCATGATCGAATTCACCGAAAATGGCCTCTACTGCCCCCAGGCAGATGTATATATCGACCCCTGGAAACGGGTTCCGAGGGCCCTCATCACCCATGCTCACTCCGACCATGCCCGCTGGGGAATGGGGGGCTATGTGGCTCACAAAGACGCTGTTCCGGTGATGCGGCTGCGCCTCGGCGAAGACATTCGCGTCAAGGCAGTGGAATATGGCGAGGTATTTCGGGTGAATGGGGTGAACATTTCCTTCCACCCCGCAGGCCACATCATCGGGTCCGCACAGATCCGCCTCGAATACCAGGGGGAAATCTGGGTCGTGTCAGGCGACTACAAAATCGAAGATGACGGACTCAGCACGCCCTTCGAGCCGGTTCGTTGCCACACCTTTATCACAGAATCCACCTTTGGCCTGCCGGTGTATCACTGGCAGCCCCAGGCCGTTGTGTTTGAGGAAATCAACGCCTGGTGGCGAAGCAATGCCGACCAGGGTATTACCACCATGCTGGCGGGCTACGCTCTCGGCAAAGCCCAGCGCATTATCCAGCACCTCGACCCTTCCATCGGCAGCATTTTCACCCACGGCGCGGTCGAAAACACCAACGAAGTGCTTCGCAAACAAGGCATTCCGCTGGCTGCCAGCCTGCCTGTGCGCAGCATTCTCGACTTCAAGGCCCGCAAAGAGGAAATTCGCCGCTCCATCGTCATTGCACCGCCCGGCGCCATCGACAGCAGCTGGGCGAAACGGTTTCAGCCCTACGTCACCGGAATTGCCTCCGGCTGGATGTCCATTCGCGGGGCCAGGCGCAGGCGGGCAGCAGATCGCGGGTTTGTGCTCTCCGATCATGCCGACTGGCCCGGCCTTCAGCAGGCGATCAGGGAAACGGGGGCCGAACGGGTGTATGTTACCCACGGCTACTCCGACTTATTCGCCCGCTGGTTGCGCGAACAAGGCTACGACGCCCAGCCCGTCCAAACGCAGTTTGAAGGGGAACTTAGCGAAATCGGTGAGCAGGCACCTGAGCCCGAACAGCCCAAAGCGGAAGAGTAAATCTGACAGAATTACAAGCTAATGCCTGGCTTCCGGGTTACAGTCGCTGGCCGAAAACAAGGAAATGCGGATTGAGCAAATTCTCTTTGTTGTACCGCACCGGCTGAAGCGTTTCGGCCTCGAGCACCTCGCCCCCGGCTTCTTCCACTACAATTTGCGCGGCGGCAGTGTCCCATTCCATGGTCGGGCCAAGGCGCGGGTAGAGGTCGGCTGTGCCTTCGGCCACCATCAGCAGTTTGAGGGAAGATCCCATCGAAACAGTCTGCGGATCGGTGAGTTCAGCGAGATAAGCCTCCACCTCAGGGCTGTTGTGTGACCGCGAAGCCACCACCCGCAGGCCGGGGTCGCTCATCCGGAAGCTGTTCACCCGGATCTGGCGCATGGCCTGGCCCGCTTCCTGAACAAAAGCTCCGCCGCCTTTGGTGGCCAGATAGGTTTTGCCAGTCACCGGCACATGCACGCAGCCCATCACCACTTCCTGCCCTGATACCAGCGCGATGTTTACCGTGAACTCTCCGTTTCGCTTGATAAACTCTTTGGTTCCGTCCAGCGGATCCACCAGCCAGAACTGCTCCCAGTTGCCCCGCTCGCTGTAGGGGATGTCGCGACCTTCCTCCGACAACACCGGAATCTCCGGGGTGAGCTGCGTCAGCCGCTCCACGATGACCTCGTGCGCAGCCTTGTCGGCCAGGGTGAGTGGTGAATCGTTCGCCTTCATGTCCACCTGCTGAAACCGGGAGGCATCGGCATAAATTTCCAGAATGGCCTTTCCGGCGGCCTCCGCTGTGTCAATCAGGGCTTGGGTCCAGGTATCGGTGAGGAGAGAAAACATGAATCGGCGATTGTTTTTGGGATAAGAAATTCGGGCAGACGAAACTACCCCTTTTTCGGAGGGCTGGCCCGACAGAAAGAGCTGAAATGTCACATTTGCCTATCGAGCATTCAGAATGACCTCGCTGATGGCGTCTTGCTGGGCTTTGGCAAGCCCGGTGCCGGAGGGAAAGGAAAGGGCTTCCTGCCAGATTTCCCCGCTATGGTTATGTTTGCTCAGGAACAGATGCTCCTGGTAAGGCGCCTGCAGGTGCAGGGGTGTCCAGATGGGCCTTGTCTGGATCCCGGCCTCTGTGAGGCGTTCCTGCCAATAGTCGCGGTTCTGGAGCCTGGCCGTGACGAGCCAATGGTTGGGCGAAGAATGAGGCAGCGCCACGGGGAACCGGGCTTCGGGGAAATGTTGCTGATAAAAGTCGAAAAGCTGTGCCTGCTTGTGCAGAAATTCGGGCAGCCTGGCCAGTTGGGCCAGACCGAGGGCGGCGCTGAGGCCTGTCATGCCGTAATTATAGCCGATGGCGCTGTGGTCGTAGGCAGCTCCCTGGATTTTGGCCTGGTGCGCCAAATGACGAATTCGCGTAGCCTGGCGCGCATCCCGGCAAAGCACCGCTCCGCCCCCGCCTGTGGTCACCAGCTTGTTGCCATTGAAACTCAGGATGCCAGCGTCGCCAAATGTGCCTGCATGCTGGCTTTCCACCAGGGTGCCGATGGCGCCCGCAGCATCTTCGAGCAGGAGCAGTCCGTGAGCTTCGGCCAGGGCCTGCCAGGCCTGCACATCTGCCGCATATCCCAGCAAATGAACCAGAAGAATGGCCTTCACCCTGTGGCCTTCATTTCGCAAATACCTCCCCGCCAGCCCGATATCCATCATCCACGATTGTACTTCCACATCTACCAGCACAGGCCGAGCCCCGGTGTAGGAAACCGCATTCGCCGAGGCAATGAACGTGAGGTCGGGGACCAGCACCTCGTCGCCGGGCCCGATGCCAGCTTCCAGCATGGCAAGGTGCAAGGCTGCAGTGCCACTTGAAAGCGCCACCACCTCTGCCGCACCAGTCAT
The DNA here is from genome assembly GCA_041741415.1 of Bacteroidia bacterium. Taxonomy (GTDB): domain Bacteria; phylum Bacteroidota; class Bacteroidia; order J057; family J057; genus JANQTF01. The sequence goes on from JBGSKC010000021.1 coordinate 222,443, forward strand.
CTCTGCAATGGCCTCCTCAAACTCCTGAACCTGCGGGGCCGCCGTGGAAACCCAGCTACTTTCCAGGCAATACAGTAGAGCCTCTTGTTCTTTAGCTCCGAAGGAAGGGAAGGAAATGGGAATCATGGTTTGGTAAAATGGGAAGGTGGGCAAAGTGTTTCGGGCAAACGAATGTGGGAAGAATGGGGGAAACATCCGCGCTTTTTCTGCCGGGGTCGCTTTCAGTGAAAATGTTTGGAACCTGCGTCCACACTTCCCGGCTGGCAGACGTCTGGAGGTTGTTGCGTCGTTCCCGTTCGAGACCTCCCATTAAACCCGCGACCCGGCCAGCAGTCAAAGCAACAAGACTTCCGACACATGGATACCACTGCATTCCGACACCTGATGAACCGGGCGGGTTTTGGCCCCAGCCCCGCCCTTTGGCAGCAGCGCGGCAAGCGCGACACCAACGAATGGGTCGCCTGGCTACTCGAAGATTCGCGCGGGGCGCGGCCCCTTCAGGCCTCCGGCGCAGAGACTCCCGAGCGTGGCGAGCGGGCCAACATGACCGAAGACGAGCGCCAGGAGCGCCGGAAGGAGCATGTCCGCATGTTGTTTCAGCTCAATGCCGCCTGGGTGGACCGCATGGCTTCCGGAGAAGGAATGCTCTGCGAAAAAATGACCCTCTTCTGGCACGACCATTTTGCCTGCCGCTTCCCCACCATTCTCTTCACCGAAACCCAGCACCAAACCCTGCGGCAACACGCCCTTGGCTCCTTCCGGGATTTGCTGTTCGCCATTTCCAAAGACCCGGGCATGCTGTCGTTTCTCAACAACCAGCAGAACCGCAAAGAACAGCCCAACGAAAACTTCGCCCGCGAGCTGCTGGAGCTCTTTACCCTGGGCCGCGGCCATTACACCGAAAACGACATCCACGAAGCAGCCCGCGCCTTCACCGGCTGGGGCTTTACCCTTGGCGGAGAATTTGTATTCCGGCGCGCCTGGCACGACACCGGCAGCAAAACATTTCTCGGCAAAAGCGGCCATTTTACCGGCGAAGACATCCTTAACATCGTGCTGGAAGAGCGGCAAACTGCCCGTTTTCTCACTGAAAAGCTCTACCGCTATCTCGTTCATCCTCAGCCCGATCCCGAAGTGGTGGACACCTGGAGCCGCCTTTTCTACGAATCGGACTATGACCTGCCCCGGCTGCTGCTGGAGATGTTGCTGAGCGACCACTTTTATGAAGCCCGCAACCTGGGAGCGAGGATCAAATCGCCCGTGGAGTACCTGGTGGGCCTGATCAGGGCGTTTGGGCTGGAGTTTCAGGACGAACGCGGGATTATTTTTGTGCAGAAGGCGTTGGGGCAAACCCTGTTTCAGCCGCCCAATGTGGCTGGCTGGCCCGAAGGCCGCGCCTGGATCGACGGCAGCAGCCTGCTGCTCAGGATGCAGCTGCCCCGCCTCCTGCTCGCCCGCGAGGAATTCGACTTCGCCGTGAAGCAGGAATTTGCAGGCAATGAAGAACCTTTCCGGCTCGACCGCGACTTCCGATCCCTTCAGGCCACTGTGGACTGGGACCGACTCGCCAAAGGGGTGAAAGTGAGCGAATTGCCCGAATTTCTGCTCGCCGTTCCACCAAGATCCGACTGGAAAGACCTTGCCGATCAGCTCCGGGGGCCCATGATCCCGACCCAGGCCGGCCAAAAAGCTGCCATTTCCCTGGTTTGTTCGCCCGAATACCAGCTCCTCTGACCACGCTTCCCGCCGCCTTCACAATCAGAACCTCCATCGCCATGACCAGCAGACGCGATTTTCTCAAACTCAGCTCCCTGGCCTCCGCCGCCATGTTCACCCCCCGCTTTTTGATGGGGCTCCCGCAGCATCGTCCGGTGTTTGAAGGAAAACGGCTCGTGGTGATCCAGCTTTCCGGCGGCAACGATGGCCTGAACACCATCGTGCCTTTCGGCGACGACCGCTACTACCGGCTGCGCTCGCGCATCGCCCTCCCCGAGCGGGATGTGATTCCCCTCTCGGATGTGCAGGGGCTCCACCCGGCCCTGCAGCCCCTCGAGGCGATGTTCAAAGACGGCCACATGAGCATCCTCAATGCCGTTGGCTATCCCAACCCCAACCGGTCTCATTTTCGCTCGATGGACATCTGGCACAGCGGATCCGACGGCGATACCTACCTCGACAGCGGCTGGATCGGGCGTTACCTCGACCATGCCTGCGCCGGCTGCCAGGCTCCGCACCAGGCCATCGAAACAGACGACAGCCTGTCGCTGGCGATGAAGGGCGAGCAGCGGACCGGCATTGCCATGGGCAAACCCGAGGTGCTGGCGCGCAGCGCGCAGGATCCGTTTTTTGTGGCCAGTGCCAATCACCAGCCTGCCGACCCCGGCGGCGATCTGGGCTTTTTATACAAAACCCTCACCGGCACCATGCAATCCGCCAGCTACCTGCTGGAACAGGTGAAGCGGGTGCCTGCGCCGCTGGGCTTTCCGGTGAGCGATCTGGGGCGGCAACTGGCCCTGGTGACCCAATTGATTCAGGCCGGGGCGGAAACGAGTGTGTACTACGTTTCGATGACGGGCTTCGACACCCATGTGCGGCAGGGTCCGGCACACCAGCGGCTGTTGCAGCAGTATGCCGAGGCGGTGGCGGCTTTCCGGGAGGCCATGGAGAAAGCCGGGCAGTGGGAACAGACCCTTGTCATGACTTTTTCGGAGTTTGGGCGCAGGGCAGAGGACAATGCCGGCGGCGGCACCGACCACGGCAAAGCCAACAACCTGTGGCTGATGGGCGCCAACCTTCGCAAGCCGGGGATCCTGAATCCCAGCCCCGACCTCGACAAGCTTGACGATGGCGACCTGGCCTGGCAGCTCGATTTCCGGCGGGTGTATGCCACCCTGCTGCGCGACTGGCTGGCCGTGGATGATGTGGCCGTGCTGGGCCAGCGCTTTGAAGGGCTGGGGTTGGTGTAGGGGGGAGTTCACCACAGATTACTCAGATTGAACACAGATGAAACCCAGGAAAAATCTGTGAAAATCTGTGGTTCAGCAGGTAACTTCATCTCAGATGCACCATCGATTCCGAGAAAATCACCTCATGCTCCCATCCATCCAGCTTTGGTCCGGGCCGCGGAATGTCTCCACCGCGCTGATGTACAGCTTCGCGCAGCGAAACGACACCCGCGTCTGGGATGAGCCGCTCTATGCTGCCTATCTCCTCCGCACGGGCCTCGACCACCCCGGCCGCGAAGACATCCTCGCCCACCACGACGCCGACGCCCACCGAGTCATCGACAAGATGCTCCATGGCCACCGCGACCGACCATGGCTGTTTTGCAAGCAAATGGGCCACCATCTCCTGGACCTCCCCACCGAATGGCTGTCAGGCTGCACCAATGTGTTCCTCATTCGCCATCCTGCCGAAGTCCTGATCTCCTTCTCCAAAGTCATTTCTCAACCAAGCCTCCGCGACATCGGCATTGCCCACCAATGGGAGATCTTCCAGGAGCTCCGGCAACTGGGCCAGTCGCCCCTCGTGATCGCTGGCAACGAACTCCTCCGCGACCCCGAAGCCATCCTGCGGCAGGCCTGCCAGCAAATCGGCATGGAATTCGACCCGGCGATGCTCCAATGGCCGGCAGGGCCAAGGCCCGAAGACGGCATCTGGGCCCGCCACTGGTATGCCAATGTGCATCAGTCCACCGGCTTTGCCCCCTACGAACCCCGGGAGCATTCCCTCCCGCCGGATCTGCAGCCTGTGCTCGAAGCCGCCATGCCCGCTTTCGAAGGCCTCTCCACTTTCGCACTCCGGGCCTGATGACCCGCCCTCCGTTCTCTTTCGTATCTTGCCGGTATGAAACACGCCCTTCTACTCTCCTGCCTGCTGGCAACCGCTGCTGCCCAGGCCCAGCCCGAAACCCTCCTCGACCCCGCCCGCGCCCTCCAGGGCTATCTGGGGATTTCCTACTGCAGTACGCCCCTCAGTGAGCTGGACTTTGAGGCTTTCTTCGCCGAATTCTCCGCACTGCCCAATGACCGCCTTCGCTTTGAAAAAATCCGTGTTGAGGTTCACGCACTGTGCTTGGCCACGCCCTACGTGCTCAGGATGATGGAAAAAATGGAGCAGCCCGCCTATGAATATGACATGATGCGGCTCTGCTTCTACTACTGCGCCGATCCCGGCAATTTTTCGCGGCTCCTCCCCTACATGGATGGGGCTTCCTTCCGGGAAAGCATGGCCACCTTCCTGCGCGAGCGACTCGATGACCAGCGCGCCGATGTGGAAGGTCAGCGGCAATTGTTTTCCAGCTCAGAGCTGGCCCGAACCACGGAATTGCTTCAGACCCTCGACAGCGACCAGTCGCGCCTTCAGGTTGCCATCGAGCTTATTCAGCGGAATAACCTCCTATCCGAACAGGTTCGGCCCCTCATGGACTTCCTGCAGCTTGCTGCCAACCGCAAAGCCCTGGCCCTGGAAGCGGTTGCCTGGGTGTATGACCCGGCTAATTATTTCCTCGTTACCGAGCGGCTGCCCCGCAAGGAACGTGAAGAAGTGATGGCCCTGCTGCAGCGAAGCCGTCCGGGGCTGGCTCCCGGCTTTGTTTCAGTGCGGCAAGTGGGCTGCACCTACCGGGTGGTGGAGTCGGAGGTGGAACAGCACCTGGCAACGCTGCGAGGGCAGCCACGCGAAGATCTTCGGCTGAGGCTGGCGGTTCAACTGTTTGAAAATAACTGCTTCAGCGTCATGGAGTTAAAAAAAGTGATGCGGGAATTCGAAAGCGACGAAGACCGCCTCCAATTGGTGCAAAGTGCTGCCGCCAGGGTTTTTGATCCGTGGAACATCTACCTGGTGAATGCTGAGTTCCAACGCGCTGTGAGCGTGGATGGTCTCTTCCGCTTTCTCAGCGCCTCCTGATCCGGGTTTTCATGCGTTCATGGAGCCTCGTCGTTCGACCTAATGCCGGATTGCCATGTTAGCCAACCTGTTTCATTCCCTGAGTTTGTATGTGGAAGCCTTTCAGGCGATGAGCAAGCACCGGCTCTGGGCGTATGCCCTGTTGCCCGGTTTTATTTCCCTGGCCCTGGCAGCCGGGCTCATTAGCTGGCTCGTGGGCTATGCCGGTGACATCTCTCTCTGGATCATGGGCATCTACCCCTGGGAGTGGGCAAAGGAAACCATCACAACCGTGCTGGCCTGGCTCTCAGGAGGGCTAATGGTGCTGGGCGGATTGGTCATGTTCCGGTACCTGCTCATGGTGGTGGCCTCGCCGTTTATGGGCATGTTGTCGGAAAAACTGGAAGAGGCCATGACGGGCCGTCCGGCAGCAGAATTTTCTGCTGGTCAGCTAATTACAGACATTGTTCGCGGTTTGCGAATTGCAATTCGAAACATTTTTCGGGAGATTGGTTTCACCCTGCTTGTTCTGATTCTCGGCTTTGTGATACCCGGCCCGGGCAACGCCATTGCTGCTGCCATCACCCTCGTGATCCAGGCTTATTATGCCGGGTTTGGCAACGTGGATTACACCCTGGAGCGCAAACGCTTTTCGGTGCAGCAGTCGGTGGAATTCGTTCGAAACAACAGGGGCATGGTGCTGGGCAATGGAGCGGGCTGGTTGCTGCTGATGCTGATCCCTGTGCTGGGCTGGTTTCTTGCTCCGGTGCTGGGCACGGCAGCCGCCACAAGAAGTGTGCTGGAAAAGCTGGATCAACGGAGCTATTCACTGCTGGGAAATACTGGCAAATAGAAGCGAAATCACCACATTCCCCGGTAACGGCTTCGGTTGAGCAACACGGCCACCACTACGGGGGCACCAATCAGGATCGTGACGGCATTGAGGGGAATGCTGCCGGATGCACCGGGCAACCTCGCAATCAAGTCACAAAGCAGCATGAGAGCGGCACCTGCGAGTGCTGTGGCTGGCAACAGGGTGCCATGGGAAGCCCGGCCAGTAAGTCCGCGGGCGAGGTGTGGCACAGCAACCCCGATAAACCCGATCGGGCCGCACAGGGCCGTGACAGCCCCGGTGAGCACGCTGGTGGTCGCGATGAGGAGCACCCGCGCTCTGTTCACCGACAAGCCCAGACTCTGCGCATACGACTCTCCGAGCAGCAACAGGTTCCAGGTTTTGGTGCCCAGCATGGCCAGTCCACCCGTCACTACCACGATCCCCAGCAAAATCAGGCTCTGGCCGGGCGTTACGCCTGAAAAGCTCCCAAAACTCCACAACAAATACTCCCGGATCTCCTCCGGCTGGCTCAGGTATTGCCACACCGACACAACAGCCATCGTCATTTGCCCAACCATCACCCCCACCACCAGCAGCACCACAGGGTCTTTGATTCGCCATGACAACAACAGCACAATGCCCATGACAAGGCCTGCACCCAGCGCCGCTGCCAGGAGAATGGTCCATACCTCGCCAATTTGAACACTTCGCAGGGCAGCCAGGGTGGCTGAACCAGCCCCGCTCAGCATCACGGCGGCCACGCCAAGCCCGGCCCCGGAGGTGATTCCCAGGATCCCGGGTCCGGCAAGCGGGTTCCGAAACAGGGTTTGCATGAGCAGCCCCGCGATGCCCAGTCCTGCGCCTGCGGCCATGGCGCTCACCGCCCGCGGCAGCCGGATCTCGAGTAAAATCAGGCTGTCGCGACTGCTTCGCTCCCCGGCGAACAAGGCCTGCCAGCTTTCCCAGCCGACCTCCACAGAGCCCAGCGCAAGGGAGGCCACAAACAGCAGCCCCAGCAAAACCAGCAGCAGTGGCCATATCCACAATTGCCTGTTCATGGCTGAAGGGCTTGATAGTAGCGAAGTTCCCCGGCGGGCAACAGGTCGGGGTGAAAGATCCTGATCAGGTCCTCGAGCAGCCAGTCGGGATGGGCAGGAGCCTCCTCCCAGTAAGCGTTTGCGCCGCCGGGCCGGGAAAGCCGATAAGCATTGAAGACTTGCCGTGTTTGAACGGCAGGAAAAACGGAGTAGCGCGACAAGGCCTGCTCCAGCTCGTTCCAGGTTTTGGCGGTGCCTGGATTGAGCCAGACATCCGCGAGGAGGCCTTCGGCAAACACAACCTCAGGGTCGAGGTTGAGACTGCCGGTGCCGGGACTGTTTTCCCAGGGGCTGACGGCCCCGGCATCGCGGAGAAGGGAGGCGAGGAAGCTTTCCCCGGCAGGCACCGACCATACCCCCTGATAGGGAGAACCCGTGATGACAACGGGGCGAACCTCCACCTTTTGAACCAGCTTACGCAGGGAGTCATAGCGCTGCTGCCCCGCCTGCAGCACCTCAGAAATTTCCTTCTCCTCTCCCATGGCCATGCCAATGACCCGGGCCCAGGCAGCCCTGGCCAGCGGGTGCGACTCCTGCCATTCAGCCACCGGAATGACGGGAATGCCCAGTTCCTCCAGCCTTTGCAGGCCGGGATCTCCGGCAAAGCCACTGGAAAAGACCAGATCCGGCTGGAGGGCCAGCAGGCGCTCAAGGTCCAGTTGCCCGCTGGCACCCACCTCGGCCACGAGACCAGCGTCTAGGCGGGCCAGCAGGATGCTGTCATAGACGAAGGCGCGGTTTTCCACTCCCACCAGTGCTTCCCATTTGCCGGTCATGGCCACCATGCCGAGTTGGGTGGCAGAAAGGCACACGATCCTGGTGGCGGGCCAGCGGATGTCTCCCGGCCCGGGTTGGCGGCGAAAGGCAAAGTGCAGGGTATCAGGCGAAGGAAGGTAAAACCGGATGACATCGAGGTCCCAGCCGCCTTCGGTTTCGGTGAGGGAAAAGCCGCGGGGGGAGGAGGAAAATGAAGTGTGAGTTACACTGTTAGCCAAAGGGCCACAGCCGAATAGTAAAAAAATAAATAAAAAAATGAGATGGTATTTTTTCATAACTGAATCAATCAAATGTCAAGTCTTCTTGGACAAGAAAGATATCAAATCCTAAAGTGTCAAATTCTTTCAGGCCCAGTTCTGAAACTAGCACACTACCATCATAAAGAGGTTTCTTATCAACCACAAACAATGCCTTAGCTTTTAATCTTAAAACATCAATCTGGAGATTACCTTTTATCAAACTATCTTCTCGCATATACTCTCTAACACCAATTTCAAAAATATGATACACCTTCATTTTCAGTGATGATAACTGCGAGCAACTATCAATCTCAACAGACCGAGCATTTGATTTATTTGACTCATCACGAACAACAATCGTTATTTTCCCATCTAAACAATATTTTCCATTTTCTGATATTGTTAATACCAGATACCATCCCAGGACAAAAACAAAAACCACAAATAGCAATATCAAATTAACTCTAGGCCACCTAACACTATGAAAATCTTCTTCAGAAACCATATTGAGCAGAACATGATTAACCTGACTATAAATCACATTTTTCTCTGAAATATTTATCCTTCCCAACCCAAACTCTTGGTCTGAGACTTTTATTCTATTGGATAACTGGGCCAACGTTTCCAATGACTCCTTTGAAAGTCCTACTTGCTTTCGTTTCAGGTGTTCAATAGCCTGCCGAGTTTTCCCGGCTGAGATGAGTTCAGTAATTTCAGACTGAGTCTTTTTTCTCATTGAATTAAAAAACTACACCGAAGCGCTACTCTAAGTTAAACCTAGATTTTCATTAATTCCGTAGTGGCCTTGCATCGTTATTGAATAAATCAGGATTTTGAGGAAAGGACCTATTTTTCAAGACCAACTCCACAAAACCCACCTCTTGAGGCGTTTTTTGTGGAGTTGGGATCAGGTGTGAAAGCGAAGCGTTGGCTTTGCCTTAGAACAGCTTTTTGTAGTACTCATCAGCCTGGCGCCCGGAGTCAAACATCGGGGTGATCTCCCGCATGGAGTTTTTGGTGACCTTCATCCAGTCGGCGGGGCGCTCATAGTACATTGGGATGACCTCACTTGTGAGGATGCGCATGAGGTGATGGTAGTCGTGATCATCCTGAATCTCATTGGGCTGGGTCATGTCAGCCTCAGGAATCACGAAAGAGTTATGCCCGTGAATGGCCCATTCGGGGATCCATCCATCGTTGACGGAGAAATTCACCGAACCATTCATGGCGGCTGTCATGCCGGAGGTACCGGAAGCCTCTCTTGGCCTGCGCGGGTTGTTGAGCCACACGTCCGAACCTTGCTTGAGGGCCTTGGAGAGGTTCATCTCATAACCGGTGAGGATGGTGGCGGTATGGGCGAGGCGGGTGAGTTCGTAGATCCGGTTAAAGGTATCGATGGCACCCTGGTCTTCGGGGTAGGGTTTTCCTGCCCAGATGATCTGGAGGGGATACTTACCGCGGTTGAGGAGTTCGTAGAAGCGGGGCAGGTTCCGGAAAATGAGATCAGCGCGCTTGTACCCGGCGAAGCGGCGGGCCCACACGATTGTCAGCACTTCGGGGTCGAAGATTTTCCCGGTCTGGTCGGCGACGATTTCAAAAAGATGCTCTTTCATTTCCCGCTTTCTGGCGCGGAAGGCCTCGTCGTTGTCGGTGTCAAGAGCAGCTTTCAGCTCTTTGTCCTGCCAGAAGGCCTGGTTCTGGGCATTGGTGATCCCGATGATGTGGGGTGCGCCTTTCACCCAGCTCCACATGTCGTTGGAAACCTCAGCGTGGAGTTGAGAAACGCCGTTGGCGGCTTTGGAGAGCACAAGCGAGGCGGGAGTATAGCCAAAGGTATCGCCCTCAGTGTTGGTGATTTCCCGCACGGTTTCCACCTCTACCTTGCCAAAGAAGCCCATTCTGGAGAGCAGGTGAATGTTGTGCTCTTCGTTTCCGGCTTTTTCGGGGGTGTGGGTGGTGAAAACCACTTTTTCCTTCACCTTCTCTGCGCTGTTTTCCTGCTCATAGAGGTAAAATGCCAGCGGCAGGGCGTGGGCTTCGTTCATGTGATAGACATCGGCACCGCCAAGGGCTTCGACTACTTTGGCGCCGCCGACCCCCAGGATGATGCTTTGGGCGATCCTGCCAGCTTCGTTGCTTTCATACAACCGGTGGGTGATGGTGCAGGAAAGGTAGTCGTTCAGTTCCTCAATGTCGGTGGTGAGGAAGTACATCGGCACGGTGCCAAACACCTCAGGCGCGAGGTAATAGGCCTGGACCTTGACAGTGTGCCCGTTGACTTCGACGGGGAAAATGAGGTCCGTGGGTTCCAGAAAGGCATAATAGCGCTCCCGGAAGAGGGGCCGCATGTGGCTGTTGGCATCGCGAACCTGGTCGTAATAACCAAATTTCCACAACATGCCGATGCCGATCATGTTTTGCTGCAGCTCGTATGCGCTGCGCATGTGGGAGCCTGCCAGGTAGCCAAGGCCGCCTGAATACACTTTCAGGGCGTGGTCAATACCAAACTCCATGCTGAAATAGGCAACGCGCTTCTCGTAGCCTTTTCCATATTCGTAGGGATGCCCCCAGGTGCAATTTGATTTCATTCTGATCTGGTTTTCTTGGATCGGTGGCTAAATTACTGACAGGGTTGAAGAAGTCAAGGCAACCTTGAAAAGTATTCTGACCGGGACAAATATTCCGGAAGAAAGTTTTTCAGCAATGAAGGCCTTTCATTTTTGCAAAATGCTAAGCTGCCTGTTGCTCTCAGGTTGCTCTCCTGCCGCACCCCCTTTTTCTCCCCTAACCCGTTGTAGAATGGCCATTGTTCTTCGCTTTTGGCCAATCATTCTCCTGATTATCCCATCAACCTCCTCATTTCACCCACTCACAACCGCACTGGCTCCGGGCAAGATTCAGGACAGTACCTTGCAACATCTTACACCGATACCCGCCCAATCATGCATAACTGGTCCGATTTCCAACGTTCCCTTCCCCTCCTTCGTCGCATCGAGCAATGTTACCTTTTGCTCAAATCCTCTCAGGCCCGGCAAGCCGCTGTTTCTTTCCAGGCCGGAGGGAACGAACAATCTCATGCTTCTGCTGTGAGCCTTCTCCGCCATGAACTCGAAGCGCTTGTTCAGCAATTAGATTTCGATCTTTCCTACTGGCATTTTCCCTTCTATGAGGGCAATTTCGTTCAGCTGGCAGCCGCCATCGAAAGCACTGGCAGGCCCAACCCCATGGAAGCCCGGCCCGAAGACCGCCTCCGTTTTCGCCAGTTCGTCCGCAGCATGTCGAACCACGAGCTTACCCTCCTCCCGGATAGTTTCTCCAGTCCTTCGTCCAAAACCAAATCCATGCGGCTGCTGCGCTCCCTGGCTCAGCAACGTGCCACGCTCGCTACCCTACCCTCTGCCAATTAGCCGATTAACACTTCGGCTTCAGAAACCATAAAAAAACCGGATGCCACACAGGACATCCGGTTTTTCGTTTCAGCCGGGCGGTGAAGCAGCGGCTTATCGAGCTTAGCGACGCACGATGCGCTGAAGGGCAGCACCAGTGGAGGTCTGAAGCTGGAGGGTGTACACCCCGGCAGGCAGTTTGCTCAGGTCAACCGTTTGCTCGTAGCGAATGGCGCTGGTGGCCTCGCTGTAAATCTCGCGGCTGTTGATGTCAAATACCCGAAGGGTGAGGTCGTCCATTTTCGCCAGTTCCACGCGAACGATAAAGACGCCATCGGTGGGGTTGGGGAAGATTTCCAGGGTCTGGATTCCTGCAGCAGCGAGTTGGTCTTCGATGCCGGTGTTGGAATCTACGGTAACGGTTTTGCTACCCATGGAACAGCCATAGTAGTCGGTGGCTGTCACGATGTAATCGCCTGCGGCAAGGCCTTCGAGCGATTCGCCAGTCATGCCGTTGCTCCAGGAGAAAGTGTAGGGGTGAGTACCACCGGAAGCGGCGATTTCAACGGATCCGTTATTCGTACCATTGTCCGGAGTAGAGCTAGAAGCTCCCAGCACACCGGCAGTGGCGGCTTTCACGTTCACGCCCACCTGCGGGGTGATACAGCCATTGGCGTCGGTGATGGAAACGGAGTAGTTGCCTGGGGCAAGTCCGCTCACGTTCTGGGTGGTCATCCCGTTGTTCCAGGTAAAGGTGTAGGGAGCAGTGCCGCCAGAGAGGTAGAGGTCGATTTTGCCATTGCCGGCACCAATGCAGGTTTCCTGGGTGGCATCGAGGCGAACTTTGGCAGGAGAAGCCTGGGCCACAGAAGCATAGAACTTCATGCTGCAATCGCCGCCGTCGCTCACAGTAACGGTGTATGCACCGGGGCCAACATTGTTCAATGTCGGGGTAGTGGCACCATTGCTCCAGGCGTAGGTGAAGTTGCCGGATCCGCCGGAGGGAAACACAGCCACGCTGGCGTCATTGCCGAGGCAGGAAGCATCGGTTTTGGTGATGTTACCTGTCATGCTGCCGCCGTTGGGGCAAAGGTAAATACCGGTTGATTTGTCGGTCATGTACACCTCGCGGGTATCGGCATCCATTACCCAGGCCACAATCCGGATTACGCTGCTGCGGAAAGTCGGGTGGATGGCATAGGTGAAGGAAACGTTTTTGGTAGAACCAGCAGTGGTTTCGAGAATGGTTCCATTCGGGTCGGGCACCATGTAGCGCATGATGTCGAAGAATTCAGTCTCGCCATTGGTTCCTGGCGCGCTGGTGAAAAAGCGATCGTCCTGCACAACTGCCACCCGCATCATGAGGTTTTTGCCAGGCATGTTGGTGAGGTTTTCCACATCCACTGCAATGTTGATGTTGCTGCCATTCACTGCTTCGGTAAAGGACAAATCGAAGAGGCCCGACTTTCCTTTACGCTGGTCGATGGTGCCCTGGTTGATGGATCCGGGGTTGCCTTCGAACCAGGCTGCGTCAACGAAGCCAGTGGGTACTCCATTCACATTGTAGTAGCTTACCATGGCGCCGTGGTGTGGTTCGTTGAACATGCGGCGCCAGTCGTTGTTGGCACCCGGCCAGTGGGAGGCATATTTCACGGGGGCCACATCAGCGAAATTGGCTTGCAGCATCGCATCAAAGGCGGGGTTCACGAGGGCACACGGCCCGCAGTTGTGTTGGGTAGCTTCTTCCACGAGCACTTTGCGGATGGGAGTGCGCTCCAGCACGGTGATGGTTTTGGTGAGCGTGTCATTCGCGGGGCGCTGGTCGGCTTTGCCGTTTGGCAGGCCAAGCCACACTTTCAGCGTGTAAGTTCCTTCAACCGTTGGCATCCATGGCTTGCCATGCTCCAGGCCGGTGAGGTTCACCGGGCCGCTGTAGTGCTCTGATTCAATGGCTCCGCCGTTGATCTGGTAGTTGAAATCGAACGACTTGAGGGTCTCTGTTCCAATGGAGCCGAAATTGCCCTTAATGATCACAGGGGCATCTTTGTACTGGATCAGCTCAGCCACCTCAATGCTCTTGGTTTCGATGTCGCGGCGGGGTTGCTCGCCAGGAATCAACTCATAGTAGCTGTTATCAGAAGCACTGGCATCGTCACCAGCTTTGCTCACCGTGGCGGGGGCCCCTGCCACTTCCAGAAACTCATTTTGAGAAATCAGAACGCCCACCGTGAGTTTAGGCAAACAAACAAAGGTTTTGCGCTGATCAACAATGTAAATGTTGTTGGTGCCTTCTTCCAGCACGATAGACCAGTACATTTTACAAATCGAGTTGCCACCGTTGTAGTTGTAGGCATTGAAGGAAATCCAGAGCTGGCGGCTTCCTTGTGTGCCAAATACCTTCGTCACAATGCGGTTATCTGCGCCGCTGCCTTTAAGGCCCCACACAAACACAGAGTTGTTAGGGATTTCCAGTGAAGGCATAGCCTTGTTGGAAGAGGGAGGCACGTTCGTAACAGCCGTGCTGAAGGTGAGAACACCAGAGGTTGACACCTTGTACTGGAATGCAGGCTCACCGTTGAAGTAAAAGGGAAATGGCGTGTTTTGAATAGGCGACCACTGGGAAGAGGCGGCACTGCCCGGATGAATCAGGGACCAGCCTGCAGGAAGACCGCCTCCGAATGGCGCTTCCTGGTCAAAGTTCAGATTACCTGGGTTGGCACCTGCATTCGCATGTTCGATCAGGTAATAACCCTTATCTGCCTGGGCAAAGCCAATCGTAGCCAGCGCCAGCAAGCAGAAGCTAAGGAGAAAACGTTTCGTCATGTTGGAAAAGGTTAGGCATGGGAAAAATGGGAGCAAAGCCGAAAAGAACAATATGGGTGGAAAGGACCATCCTTCGTTCATCATCAAATATAATGAATCTTCGTCCTAAAATCAGTGTTCCACCAGGGAATTGATTCGACTGGATATAATCGCCTCACGTTGAGGACAACTTCCCCAAAAATTTCCCTACCGTTTTGGCGAGGTGAACCTGTCCGCCTTCTGTTTTCTCAAATCCGCGCACATTCGCAACGGCCTCAACGGCCCTTCTCAGCGCGCCTGGCGACTGCCCCAGGAGTATCGCCCTCCCCTCTGCGGCAAGGCGCCGGGCCAGGTATTCCTGTTCAGGCTGGCCTGGTGTGGGCATCAGAATTGGGTGACGAATGCCCAGAAACTGAAAATCCATCAGACTGCTGTAGCCGGAGCGGGCGACCACAACCCTTGCCAGTGGCAGGGCAGCAGCGAGTTCCTCCGCATTCAGGTAACTGATAGTGGTGATGTTATCACGAGCCTCCACCTTTCTGCCCAGGCCGGGAAGCCCTTGTACCAGCCAAACATCGCTGTTTTGTTCCTGCAATTGGGGCAGCAGCCAGGCTTCCAGAAGGCTTCGCTGTGGCTCGGGGCCGGAGAGCAGCACCAGGATTTCGGGCAAAGGCAAATCGGCCAGGGCTGGCGTCAGAGCGGGGCTGGCATGGGCAAGCCGGGAAAGCGGCCCAATCAGATGGTAGTCGGGCGGAAGACTTTCGGGCACCATCGATCCCGCCAGGCTTTCCCTCCCTGGGAGGTCGGGGATCCAAACTTCGTCAAAGCGGTTCAAAAACTGCCGGTGAAGCCGCCAGAGCAGGGCCTGCCCCAGCCTGCCGCCCAGTGGCGGGGCCAGTTGGTGGCACACCATTGCCGAGGGAATGCGGGAATTCCAGAGTCCGTAGCGATTATCCGAGACCACGGCATCAATTTGTCGGGTTTGGACGAGCTCATGCAGCCAGAGATGTTCGTGCCGGATGACCTTCATCAGTCGGGGAAGCTGGGCGGCAACGTGCCAACTAGCCGGGAGCCGGGAGCCGTAGGTGACGTTGTAACCGGGCAAAGGCAGAGCAGGTGCCTCGGGAAAGGCTTCGCTGAGGATGGCCAGTTGAACGGGGTTCCCTGCCAGGCAAAGCCGGGCGCCCATATCGAGGAGCGCTTTCCCGACGGGGATGATGCGGGTGGTGTGACCGAGGCCCCAGTCGAGGGGAGCCAAAAGGATGCGAGGAGGCATGGCCCAAGCTAACAAAAACAAACGAGGCTGCCCCGTAGGGACAGCCTCTAGTTCAGGAGTGAGTAGTAGTAGAGCCGTCGAGCACAGCAAAGAGAAAATTGGGCTTATTCACAGCGCCGACGATCTCGAGGGCATTCTTTGCAAGGTCCTTTATCGGTCCGCCGATAGCGTGCTTTGCATTTCGCTGGATCTAATTTGAAAAAGATTTCACAATATTCCTAACACTTCGCGAACCTTTGCGTGATCTTTTTTTTGAGAAGACAGCGGGCGGGAGCGGGGAAGTGGGCAAAACTTGAAAATAATTCAAAACGTAATCGATTGCGAAACGAAAATTGAAATCGTGGCCCATTTTTTCGAAAAAACGAAAATCCTGCAACAGGCCCAAAAGGTTGGTTTTTTTTATGGACCAGACATCTTTTGGTAACAAAGGCGCCCTGACAAGTGCCAGGACGCCTTCTCTTGGGAGGGATCGGAGACCAGACCTTACAGGCGGGCCAGGATCTCTTTTTTCTTTTGTTCAAATTCAGCCTCGCTGAGGATGCCGGCATTTTTCAATTCACCAAGGTCTTTGAGCAGTTTCATGAGCTCTTCCTTGGATTCAGCGGGAGCCGCAGCGGGTTCAGGGCTGGATTTCATCATATCTGCCATCATTTTTCCCATCGCCAGGCCTGCACCCATGTCCATCCCTGCATTGCCCCCACCTGGGTTGGATGCAGATTTTTCAAGAGACACCCCAGCCTGAAACTTCATGAAGCGATCCAGATCACCCACCATATTCATCTGGGTGTTCTTTCGCAAATATTCCTGAAGCTCCGGTGGCAGGGTAATGCTTTGGATTGAAAAATCGGTGATTTCAATGCCGAAATCGGCAAAATAAGCCGCAATACCCGGCATCAAGCCCTGCACAAATTCCGTTTTGTTGGCCTGCATTTTTACAAAAGAAAACTGCTGGTCGGCCATCTCCGCCACAATTTCCGTGAAACGATCCACCAATTTGCCTTTCAGCATGCCTTCAACTTCGTCCAGCGTAATGGCAGGGTCGGTGCCGGCAAATTCTCTGAAGAACTTCTGCACATCCAAAACCCGGAAATTGTAGCTGCCAAAAGCCCGGAACTCTACCTGCCCAAACTGGCTGTCGGGAATCGTGACCGGGCTGGGCGTGCCCCATTTGTTGTCGGTAAACTGCCGGGTGTTGAAAAAATACACATCCACCTTGAACGGCGACTCAAAGCCGTATTTCCACGAGTTGATCGTGGTCATGATCGGCATGTTGCGGGTCGTGAGCTCATAGCGACCCGGCTCAAACAAATCGGCCATTTTGCCCTCATTGATGAGCAAGGCCACCTGCGATTCCCGAACCGTGAGCTGTGCGCCCATTTTTACTTCCTTGTCCTGATCAGGAAATTTCCACATCAGCACATCGCGGGAGGGGTCCACCCACTCGATCACATCGATGAACTGGCCTTTGAGAAAATCGAGAAGTCCCATAATCTATTGCTGTTTGTGTCGGTGATTCAATGGAAAGACGGGGCAGTTGAGCGAATGTAACAAAAGATTTTGGGGGAAAGCAGGGTTCAGCCTATCTCACATTGTCATCTGAGCAGGGCGGTAAACCCCTTTCCCCCACTTCAGGAAGGTTTCTTCGCAGTGGCAGGGAACAATCCTCAGGGTTGGCTCTGCAGAAGCGGCTGTCCGGATGCGGTCGATACTTTCGGCGTAGGCTTTCCAATCGTGAATGATGAAGCGGGCAGCCGTTCCTGGGAGCACCCGCTCCTCAATGGTTCTTTTGTGCCAGGCAGCATCCACCACAAAAAACCAGGCCTGGCCTGTTTCGTCAACTACCCGCAGGCCCATTTGCCCGGGAGCATGACCGGGAAGCGGAAGCAGCAGCATGGACCCGTCGTTCCACAAATCCCAGCCCCGCTCAAAGCCGGGGCAGGGATGAAGCTTATCTGTGCCAATTTCTTCGATCGAGATTGCCCGGCCGCCAAATTCGGCGGGCATCATACCCGGCAAAAAGCCTTTGGCCAGTGCATTCAATCCCTTCAACCCTCGGATCCAGGCCAGTGCTTCCTCTGAGGCCACAAAGGTGGCGTTGGGGAAATCTCCCAACCCGCCGAGGTGGTCTGCATGAAAATGAGAAATCAGGACAAACCGGATCTCCTCCGCCTTCACCCCCAACGCCTTCAATTGATTTACCGCCAGTTCTTCTTTTGCTAAAAAAGTCGGGGTGATGCGCCTGTACAGTTTGTAGGGCCAGCGGCTCGTTTCCCGAAAAAACGAAAACCCATAGCCTGTGTCGAGCAGCATGTTGCCATGGGTGGGGTGCTCCAGCAGCACAAACGTGGCCGGAAAACGCATCATTCGCCGTTGCCCGTCGCGAAATACGTGGTGTTCTTTCGAGAGGCAATGGCCGGCGGAAAGGAGGGTAACTTTCATTTGGCAGGCTGGTAGGAGCGAATGAATTCGTCGATGCCCTGAAAACTGGTCTGGGCTGGGTGGTACCCCAACAAATCCCGGGCCTGACTGATATCCAGGCTCATGCTGTGTGCCAGCGTGGAGATGCTGTAGCGGGTGAGGGTGGGCTCACGATCGGGCTGAAAGGTGCGTGCCGACCATTCCATGAGGGCTGCGATGCGGTCCACGAGGGGGTAGGGAATCTTTTTGGGAGAAAGGGGCAGGCCGAGACCTTCAAACAAATACCCAAACAGCTTCCAAAGCGGCATTGGCTCGCCGTTGGTGATGTTGTAGGCACGGCCTATGGCTTTCAGGTCGGGGTGCAGCGCCAGCAGGATGGCATCCACGGCATTCGAAACACAGGTTACATCTGACACATTCTCGCCTTTGCCAATGATTCGCAGCCTTCCCTCTTCATAAGCCCGTAAAATTCTCGGAAAAATGACGGTGTCCCCCCGCCCGATCAGGGCCCTTGGCCGGAGGGAGAGGGTTTCGATGCCGTCGCCATGGGCTTCGAGGATGGCCTGCTCTGCGAGGAGTTTGGTAGCAGCATAATGGTTGACCATGCGCCGGGGCAGCGGGTCGCTCTCTTTCACGAGGTGCCGGTCGGTGAAATTGGCATATATGCTCGGCGTGCCAATGTTGACAAGCCGCCTGACTCCCCATTGCTGGCTGGCCTGAAGCACATGCAGGCTGCTGTGGAGGTTGGCCCGCTCAAAAGCTGCATACCTCCCCCAGGGTGAAGACAATGCCGCACAATGAACCACTGCACTGGTGCTGGCTGCTTCTCCTTCTTCCGTGAGGGCTTCGAGAAGGCAATGTACAAAGGCCGGATCACCAAGATCGCCGGGCAAAAAGGTCGCGCCAATGGCATCGAATTCTGCTTTGCGGTCGAGGCTGCGGCCCGTGGCAATCACCTCGAGGCCTTCGAGGCGGCAAAGACGCTCCACCAGTCGGCCACCAAGAAAGCCGGTGGCACCTGTCACAAGAATGCGGGTGAAATTGCTCATCGGGAAGAGGCTGAGAGGTGTTGTTCGATCAGGGAATTGATCCTGTCGGGAAACTCAAACATGCAAAGATGGCCTCCTCCTTCGATTTTTTCACATGGAGGCATTCCCAGCAAACCCAGGTGATGGGCCGCCTCGCGCTCCCAGGGTACGACAGCATTGGCATCGCCCCAGATGACAAGGAGGTCGTTGGCGGGTGGTATTTTGGTCAAAAATCGGGTTAGCGTAAATGTATCGACACAGAAGAGAAGGCTCAGTCGGGATTTCGTTTGCTTTTCCTCCCGGTATTTTGCCCGATAGGCTTCCACGAGAGGAGCGAAAGCAGGAAAATGGCTGCCAAACAACATGCGCGGAAAGCGGGCTTTCACCCATGGCAGGCGCAGCGAGGCGCGGATTGCCTTTTCCAGCCAGCCACGCCAGGGAGCGCGCTGTCCGGGGCCGAAGAGCAGCCAGGCCAGGGCGGGATTCCGGACGATCCTGCGGCCCGGACAGGGGTGAAAAAGCACCATTTTGCGGACTTTCCCGGGAAATTGCTGGTAAAAATTCAATGCCACAGAAGCTCCGATGCAGTTGCCGACAATGTGAACGGCAGGCAGGTTCAGGGAATCAACGAGGGCAGCCAGTTGGCGGGTGAAGAGGTCGAGCGAAAGAGGCTGCCCGGGATCGTCAGATTGGCCAAAACCCAGCCAGTCGGGCGCAATGACGCGGTAAGAGGCGGAAAAATGTACCAATTGCTGCTCCCAGACTTCGGCAAAGCCACCACCATTGTGAAGAAAGAGGATCGGATCGCCTGACCCTGCTTCCAGCCAGTGAACTCGAAATCCAGCAACCAGTGACAGTGATGACAGAGTTGACAGTGATGACAGAGTGGGAGGGTTCATGGATTGGTTTATTGATGGAATGTGGGCTGTAACACAAGGCTTTCGGGTGGAGGGGATTGCATTCCGGGTTTTGCCATGGGGTCGTCTTCAATTCCAGCCTCGGATCTGGCAGCGAAGCGGTTTCACACCAACATCTTACAATCAATCCACTCCTTATCAAATTCGGCTCCCATTTGCCGGTACATGTCGATAGCGGGCTCGTTCCAGTGGAGCACCTGCCATTTGACCAGCTTTGCTCCCGTTTGCCGGGCATATTCGATCACCGCTTCCAGCAGACGTTTTCCGATTCCCTGCCGCCGGAATGCTTCCTTCACCACCAGGTCGTCGAGGTAAATCATTTTCCCCTTCCACGTGGAATAGGCCCGGTAGCAAAGGGCAATGCCCACGATGCCTTCCTCGGGGTGCTCGGCCACGAGGCAATCAAACCAGGGCGAGGCCGCCACGCTGTCCTGCCGAAACTGCTCGGCATCGGTCCAGACTGCTTCCGGTGCCTTTTCAAATTCGGCCAGCTCCCTCACCAGAGCGTGAACGCTTTCCATGTCTGCAGGCTGGGCCATTCGGATGCTGATGTCATGATTCATTGCGCCAGGTAGTTTCGGAGTTAATCCATTGTAAATAAGCCTCGTTTCCGCCCGCAATGGGCCAGGCCACGATGCAGGGCAATTCATAACTATGCCACTGCTTCAGAGAGGCCGTGAGGGCATCCAGCAGCGAAGCTTTGCTTTTGAGCAGCAGCACGGCCTCCTCACTGGTCTGAACGCTGCCTTCCCACCAGTACAGGGAGGTCATGCCGGGCAACACATTGGCACAGGCTGCCAGACGGGATTCGACCGCCTTCCTGCCGAGGGACAGGGCTTCTTCTCGGTGGGCACAGGTCACATAGATTGTCAAAAAAGATTCGTCCATGAGCGTTGGTTGGGCAGAAAGTTCGGCAATCCCGGCGCTTTGTACAAAGTGCGGAAAACGATGACAAAACTTCTCCCAACCTTGGAGCTTCTGCAGTGGTTAATGGCGGCAAAGGGCGTTATTTGCCTGCCCACAACAAAAGAAGATCGCTATGTCATTGAGAAAAGACGTTGCCAATATCCGGGTGGACTACACCAAAGGAGCCCTGGACGAGACCTTGGTGGCTGCCCACCCCATCGATGAATTTGAGCGCTGGTTTCAGGAGGCTGTTGACAGCGAGGTGGAGGAGGTGAACGCCATGAGCCTGGGGACAGTGAGCGGGGGGCGGCCTTCTGTGCGGATCGTCCTGCTGAAGGGCTTTGATGAACGGGGCTTTGTGTTTTACACGAATTACGAGAGCCGGAAGAGCCTTGAAATGGAACAGGAGCCGATGGCAGCGCTCACGTTTTTCTGGCCTGAATTGCAGCGGCAGGTGCGCATTGAGGGGAAAGTAGAGCGGGTTTCAGCCACCGAATCCGACGAATACTACGCCAGCCGCGACCGCGGCAGCCGCCTGGGGGCCTGGGCTTCGCCGCAGAGCCGCGTGATCGAAGGCAGAGAAGTGCTGGAAGCCAGGGTCGCAGAGGTGGTCAAAGAGTTTGAAGGGCAGGACGAAGTCCCCCGGCCGCCACACTGGGGCGGGTTTCGCGTGCAGCCAGATTGGGTGGAATTCTGGCAGGGAAGGCCCAGCCGCCTGCACGACCGCATTGTGTATCAATTCGAAGCTGGCCAATGGCAAATCCACAGATTAGCCCCCTGATGGATCGTTTTGTCCAAATCTGTAGCTTTCCCGTCAACCAATTCTATCATGGAAGGAGAAAACGACATGATTCTCCGGGATCACCTTGCCATTGACCGCACCCGCCTGGCAAACGACCGCACCCTGCTGGCTTATCTCCGTACGGGCCTCTACCTGGTGATGACGGCTGTAGCCGTCTGGAACCTCGAAGTGCTGCGGGAACTGCACTGGGTTGGAGGAATCGCCATTGCTGCAGGAGCAATTGTGATGGGCGCGGGCGTGTTGAATCACTGGAAAATGAGGCGAAAAATCAGGACCTATTTTCAAAAAGAAAGTGCCTGAGAGTGAGGACTTGGGGCCTGGCAATTTTTCCGGCCATCTGCCTCAGTCCCTCCTTCGCCCAACAGATTCTACACCCATTCCCACACACCTGCCTTGTTGCGGAGCAGCATCCGGGTATCGGCAATGGCTTCAATGGGCAGCTTGCCGTAGTAGTGCGGAAACAATTCGCCTTCGGGGCCGCCCGGCTCGTAGCGGAGCTTGGCTTTCACCTGTTTCTCGCTGATTTCCAGCACCATCACTTCTTCGGCACCGGCAAAAAACCGGTCGAGGGTGCCATCGATCTGCTCGCGAAGCGACAAATGAATAAAGCCATCCTTCGCGTAATCTGCAGGAACATAAAAATCTCTGTCGAGAAACTTTTCCCAATAGCCCGGTTCCACCAAATGATACAGCAAAGGCATATAAACAAAACTTATTTGATAAACACTTGGTGCTCAGGCGTTAACCGGAATTTTGTAGCCAAACAATCCCCGGCTTTTGACGGCCTCCTCCACTTCTACCGGCACCATCGACTCCCAGCCCGGCTGCCCTGCCCTGATCATCGCCAGCACCTCATCGGAGGTAATGTGCAACAGCTTGGGATCTACTCCCGCAATGTCTTCGATTTTGTTGGAGGCATGCAAATAGCGAAACAAATGCTGCATTTCGGGTGCCAGCTGGAAATTGACGCAGGTGTAAATTTCGTCGGTGTAATCGCGCCGGGCCGGATACACATACAGCTTGATGTTGGAGCCGAACAGAATGCCAAACGACTCCAAAATTCCACCCCGCAGGTCGGTGTAGTAGGATTCGTCGAAGATCAGCTCCATGTTGTACACACCCAGCACAATGCCGATTTTCTTGCCTCTTGTAAAAGGAAGCAAATAGGAAACAAGCCGGTAATACTCGGTATAATTAGACACCATGACCCAATGGCCCTGGGAATTGAGAATATCGACCCGGTCGAGGTAGTCTTGCTCGTCAATTTTTCCCTCGGCGGTGAGGGCCCTCAGGGTGAGTTCTGAGATGGTGATGGTGTTTTTGGGGTCAACGTCGGATTCTTCGAGGAACTGCTTCTCGCCGTGGCGCCGCATGTCGAGGTTGATGTGAGTAAGCGGACGAAAGCGCCCGCGAAGCACCAGGATATTCTTTTTATACAGTACCTCCGAGGCGTGGACCACCCTGCCATCGGGGCCAAACATGGCGGCATCTGTCATGCCATTTTTCACCAGCTTAAGGCTGAGAACGCGGTTGTCCACCCACTCAAAGTTTGGCCCTTCAAGCCGTGCCATGTCCACGGCAATGCGATCGTTGCTCAGGCCTTCCATGAGGGTGCTGAGGAGTTGGTCGATGTCGTGGGCGAAATGAAAGCAGGCATAAACGAGGTTCACGCCGATGATGCCGATGGCTTCCTGCTGCCAGAGGGCTTCTGTGTCTTTCAACACCACGTGGATCTCGGCCATGTTCGGCTCCGAATTGGGCGTGAGCTGAAAGCGCAGCCCGATCCAGCCGTGACCCTGGTTGGTTTTCCTGAAATTGAGGGCTTCAACGGTGTTGGCGAAAGCAAAAAAGCAGGTGCGGTCTTTGCGCTCTCTCAGCCGCTCATGCAGCAACGTGTATTCGTGGTCCAGCATGGTGTTGAGGCGCTCCCGGCTCACGTAGCGGCGGGTTTTGCCATAAATCGCGTCGCTGAACTGCATGTCGTAGGCAGACATGGTCTTGGCAATCGTTCCGGAAGCTCCGCCTGCCTTGAAAAAGTGGTCAGCTACTTCCTGCCCCGCCCCGATCTCCGCGAAGGAGCCATAATACAGCGGGTTCAGATTGATTTTCAGGGCTTTTTCCTTGGTCGTAAGCTCTCTCAATGAATCCATAGGGAATGGGTGCTGGGATTATGGGAAGCGGTCAGGCAAACATACTGAATCCTGATCGAAGGTTCTGTGCAAAAGAAGGATTCGATCTGACAACGAACGATCGGGGCTTTTTTGTAACTTGATCAAAAAATATGCGCCATTTGCCCCTTGTTTCGATACTTGCCAGCCTTTTTCTCTGGTCTTGTCAGTCTGCGCCCCCTCGTACGTTGGTGTTTAATGGAAAGATTTATACCGCCGACGAAAGATTTCCCGAGGTGGAAGCCCTGGTTTTGGAAGGGCAGCGAATCCTCTTTGCAGGCTCCCTCGCCGACGCTTCCAGCCTCCTCGATCCCAGCCAAACCGACACCCTCGACCTTCGTGGCCATGCCGTTTTTCCCGGCTTTGTCGAGAGCCACGGCCACCTCATGGGCATGGGCAGAATGGCCTATATGCTCGACCTGAGCAAGGCCCGCAGTTTCGAGGAAATCGTGCAGATGGTGGCCGATACCGCGGCCCGCCGCCCTGCAGGTAGCTGGATCATTGGCAGAGGCTGGCACCAGGACAAATGGAGCGACCAACCCGAACTCGTTTCCGGGCAACCGGTCCACACCCGCATCAGCGACGTGAGCCCAGGCCACCCCGTGATGCTCGTTCATGCCAGCGGCCACTCTCTCCTGGCCAATGCCAAAGCCATGGAAATCGCTGATATTCAGTCGGTCAGCACCTTTGGTGACGACGGCGAAATCTACCGCTTCCCCGACGGGCGCCCCACCGGCCTGTTTTCCGAAACAGCCCAATCCCTCATCGAACGCAAAGTGCCCCTGCCCTCCGAAGCCGAAGAACAGGCCGCCCTCGAAGCAGCCATTGCCCAATGCCTGCGCGAAGGCGTGACCACCTTTCAGGATGCAGGGGCCGACAATGCTGAGATCACCCGCTTTCTCCGTTCAGAGCAGGCCGGGAACATGGCCATCCGCCTCTCCGTGATGCTGCAGGGCAGCGACTCCGCCCTGCTGGAGCAATGGTATGCCCGCGGGCCTCTCCTCGGCGACCACCTCACCGTGCGGGCCATCAAGCTCTACTCCGACGGCGCGCTGGGCAACCGCGGAGCCTGGCTCCTTGAACCCTACAACGACAGGCCCGGGCACATGGGCAACCCCGTGATGCCCATCGACAAAATCGCAGCAGTGGCCAAAGCCGGGCTGGAGCATGGCTTCCAGGTGTGTACCCACGCCATCGGCGACCGCGCCAACCGGGAGGTTCTTGACCGCTATGAGGCGCTTTTTCAGGCATTTCCCGATAAAGCCAAAGACCACCGCTTTCGCATCGAACATGCCCAGCACCTCCACCCCGACGATATTCCCCGCTTCGGGAAGCTCGGCGTGATCGCCTCCATGCAGGGCGTGCACCTTTCCTCCGACAGGCCCTGGGCCATTGACAGGCTTGGCAGGCTTCGCATCATCCAGGGAGCTTACATGTGGAAGGCCCTGCTCGACCGGGGAGCCACCGTGATCAACGGCACCGATGTGCCGGTGGAACCCCTCAACCCCATGGCCTGTTACTATTCGCTCGTTACCCGAAAAACCCTCGCCGGAGAGCCTGAGACCGGATTTGAACCCGAGCAGAAACTTTCCCGCATGGAAGCCCTCTTCGCCTACACTGCAGATGCCGCCTACGGTTCTTTCCGCGAAACCCACACCGGGTCTTTGAGCGAAGGAAAATTTGCCGATTTTGTGGTGCTGTCAAATGATCTCATCACTGCCGACGAAAAGGAGATCCTGCGCACAGAAGTCCTGCAAACCTGGGTCGATGGCAAACCTGTGTTTGTCTCCGGCCAGTGGAAATGAAGATCAGTCAAAAACCAGTCCCTGGCCGGTTTGGAGGCGAGAACCGAGAACCGGGAGCCAGGACCGGAAAGTTCTTTGTCATGTTCTTTCAGGCTTTCTTTGGAAGTGTCAACTAAAGCCAGAATGAACACCATTTCATTTGTCAACTTTTTCAGGACGATACCCCCTGGTCCCACTTCCCAATCCTTTGGCCCTACTTTTCACCCAACCAGACATGAAATTTCCCATTCGCTTACTCGCCCTGTTTCTTGGTTTTTCCCTCCTGATTTTGCCTGCCTGCCTCACCATTGAAGAGGAAATCTTCTTCAACTCCGACGGCAGCGGAACCTATGTCAACAGGGTGGACATGTCGGGGATGATTGACCTGCTGATGATGATGTCGCCGGATTCTGTTCGCGAGCAGATGAGCAGCAATCCTGATGCTTTTCTGGATTCCCTGCTGGGATCTCAGGAAATGGGGGCCTCTCTGGCACAAATGACCGACGCCTACAACCAGATGGAAGGCATCAGTGGAGCGGCACATGAAATCAAAAAGGGCGTGTTGCGCATTCAGTTCAATTTCACCTCGCTCGAAGCCCTCAACCTAGCCAACGAAGGGGTGGAACAAGGGCTCCAGGGCATGGGGCTTGGTGCGCCGCTGTTTGTCATGAAAAAAGGCCGCCTCACAAGGAATGTGAAGGATACCTCCAGCGCGGAAATCGACCAGATGATGGAGGATCCCGACATGGAAATGATGAAAATGCTCATGGGCGATGCCACCTACACCACCCGCTATCACTTCCCGGGCCCTGTTAAAAAATACAGCAACCCGGCCGCCAGCCTTGCCGACGACGGCAGCACCGTGGTGCTGGAAGTCAGGCTGCTTGATCTCATGGACGACCCTTCGCTGCTCACCAACGAGATCCGCTACAAGAAATAGTTCTCAGCTCCCGCATTCCGCAGGCCAGCCTTCACCGGGCTGGCCTGCGTTTTTTTTGCACAGCCTTTACTTGTCGCCCCTCAGTTCCCGGCGCAGGGCTTCCAACTCCTCCCGGAGCAGGAGCAGTTCCTGTTGCTGGGCGTCGATTTGAGCTTGCTGCTCCTGGATGGCCTTCACCGCCAGAATGCCGAAATCCCGATAAGCAAGGCCCAGATAGCCATCTTCAGATTGATGGGTGAGTTCAGGGAAAACGGCCACGACCTCCTGCGCCAGGAATCCAAGCGTAAGGTCGCCTTCGGTCTGGTCGTGGTAGCGGTATCGCAGGGGCCGGAGCTCCATCACCCTGTCCAGCACAGGCTCCAGGGGCGTGAGGTCCGTTTTCAGGCGTGCATCTGAGGGCTGCACCCAGTTGCCGGTGGCAGCTTCGATGTAGGCGCGGCGCAGGTTGTTTTCGACAAAACTAAAATGAAGGCCCGAGTGCAGCAGTTGCCAGGTATCCACTGAGGATCCGTTTTCCTCAAACACAAGCCCGGCCCCGGAAGTCCAGAAGGTGCTCGTTTGCTTCAGGTGCAGGTCTGCATTGGGGTTGGCAGTAAGGAGTCCGATTTTGTTGTCAGCCCGCAGGGTCATCAAAGCGGGGTTGGAGCCATACCCAATTGTAAACAGGGCTGTATTGGCGCTCACAGAAGGCTTTCCGCTCAGCAGCCAGGCATTGGAGGTGGCGGTGTTGGCAAAGCGGAGGCGGGCAAAATCGGTTGTATTCGTTTCGGTGAGGTTCAGCTGCGGATCGCTCGTGCTGCCATCGTGATGAACATCGAGCCGGGCCAGCGGCGAGGTTGTTCCAAGACCCAGGTCGCCGCCGTCGGTGAGGCGCATCCGCTCGGCATTCCCGCTGCCAAAAATGACCGGCGTTGCTTCGTAATTATAGACATAAGCCGCATTGTTCGTGCCGTAGCCCAGCCAGAAGCCGTCGGAGTTGCTGCCCGCTGTACTGAGGTTGGTGAAGCGAATGGCGGAAGAGGAATTGGTCGTTTTGTGCAAATGGAGCAGGTCCTGCGGGGTGGTGAGGCCGATGCCTACCTGCCCGCTTGTGTAGGAGATATTGCTGCCGTTTTCGTCCCAGGGGCTTTGCGGCGGAAAGGCGGGCGCCCACTGGAAGCCGTTGAAGGTGAGCACCTGGTTTTGTGCAGGCACCACATTGAGCACGGCCCAGCCCCGGATTTTGGCCACCTGCGGGTTGGGATAGCTCCCGATCAGATCACCCGTGGCTGCCGCCCCGATCAGCAGGTCGTCGGCGGGGTTGGTGTCGCCGGTGTTGTTGATCACGGTGCCCACCACCGAGATGCCGCTGCCAGCCGTGTAGGTTTTCTGGGGAATGCTCACAAAGCCCCCGCCATTTGACAGCGACAAATCGGTGCCGGAGATCGCCAGGGTCTGGATCTCGTTGGTGGGGTCGGCGTCGGGATCGTTGACCTGGTCGGTGCTGTGAATGGTGAAATTGGGATAGCTGCCGGAAACCGTGGTGGCACCCGTTCCTGCCAGGCTCACGACCTTGTCGGGGGCCGCATTGACGATGCTGCTGCCCGCGATGGCGATGCCGTCGCCTGCTGTGTAGCCCGTGGCCTGGAGATCGGAGGCGGGTGCCCATTCGTTGCCGTTCCACTTGAGAACCTGGTCCACCTGCGGCAGGCTGGGCGATACATCGAGCAGGTCGCGGCTGCGCATCTCCGTTGCGATTTTGGCGAAAGGAACCGCCTCCAGCCGCTGGCTGCTGATGCTCTGTCCGTTGATCAGCACCTCGAGAAACCACTCGCCCGCCCCCCAGTCGATCTGGTTCCAGGATCCCATGACCGGGGTTCCCTGCCCGATCACAGCCTGAAAGAGGCCATGGTCATTGGTGGCGGCGGCGTGGGTTTCCTGATAAACGATCTGCCCGGCGGGATCGCCGAGGCGAAGAGCGAAGCCCAGGCTCAGGGCCTGGCTGGCCATCGGGGAGCCGCCGGGAGCGCGGGCCACCCCCTGGTAGGAAAAACCTGTGGGAGTCTGGGAAAAAGCGGAAAATGCAGCAAGGAGAAAGCAGAGCAAAGCAAGTACAACTCGGACGGTCATGAACAGGAATTAGCGCAACAGGGTACAAAAAAGCGCCGTGCAGGGGCACCGGCATTTCATTTTCCTGATCAAACCAGCAACCATTTTTCTTCTGCGGAGCGAATCGTTCGGGCGCGTGTAGGGTTTTGGCAAAAATCGTCTGAGTTGTGGCTCACTCCACCAGCTTTAGCAGTGCCGACAACTGGTCGGCTTCGGCAGCGGGCTTGTCCTGCCGCCAGCGCAAGATGCGCGGAAACCGCAGTGCCACCCCCGATTTGTGCCGCGGCGAGCGGTTGATTCCCTCAAACCCGATCTCAAACACCAGCTGTGGCTCCACAGCCCTCACCGGCCCAAAGCGGTCGAGGGTATGCTGTTTGACCCAGGCATCCACCTGCACAATTTCTGCATCGGTGAGGCCGCTGTAGGCTTTGGCAAATGGCACCAGCTGGCCCTCGTGCCACACGGCGAAGGTGTAGTCGGTGTAGAGATTGGCCCGGCGGCCATGGCCGCGCTGGGCATAGATCATCACGGCATCAATGCTGAGCGGATCCACCTTCCATTTCCACCAGTCGCCGCGCCGCCTGCCGGTTTCGTAGGCTGAGTCCAGCCGCTTGAGCATAAGGCCTTCGGCCTGCTGGTCGCGGGCGGCCAGCCGCGCCCGGGCCAGGTCCTGCCAGCTATCGGCCCGGACTGTTTCCGACAGCCGCAGGCAGTCGGGCAGGCCGGTTGCAGCCACCAGCGCTGCAAGCAGTTCGCGCCGTTCCGACAGCGGTTTCTGCCGGATGTCTTCTCCCCGCCATTCGAGGAGGTCGTAGGCGAGGATGAGGCAGGGAGCCTCTTTCAACTGTTTCTTGCTCAGGGTTTTGCGGCCGATGCGGGTTTGCAGCAGGGAAAACGGCAGGGGCTGCCCGTCGCGGAAGGGGAGCAGCTCCCCGTCGATCACGGTGCCATCGGGCAGGGCCTTCTGAAGCGGCTGCAGTTCCGGGAAGCGGTCGGTGATGAGTTCTTCGCCCCGGCTCCAGAGGAAGCCCTGGCCGCCCCGCCGGATGTACTGGGAGCGGATGCCATCCCATTTCCACTCGGCCTGCCATTCGGCGGGGTTGCCAAGGGCATCCGGCTCATTGTCGAGCGGGTAGGCGAGAAAAAAAGGATAGGGCCGCGAGAGGTTATCGGCCTGGTCGTCGGCGAAAAGGAGGCTGTGGAAATCTGTTGTATCGGGCGACCAGTCGCCCATGAGGCGGTGGGCCACGGCGTTGGGTTCGAGGCCCGTGTGGCGGGCGAGGGCCTGCACCAGAAGTTGCTGGGAAACCCCGAGCCGGAAGCCCCCGGTGATGAGCTTGTGATAGACGAAGCAGGTTGTTTTGTCGAGCTGGTCCCAGGCCCGGAGGACGCTGGCCTGCTTGTCGGGCTCGTCGAGGCTGGCGAGGGCTTTGACCTGCTCCATCCAGGGAGCGAGGCCCTGCTCCTGCGGCGGGTTGCTGGCCGGGGGCAGGATGAAGGCGAGGGTTTCGGCGAGATCGCCGACGATGTGGTAGGCTTCTTCGATGAGCCAGTCGGGCAGGTTGGCGCGGTCGGCGGCCCAGGTGCGCAGGAGCGTGCTGCTGACGCCCCGGCGGGGGCGGCGGTGACTGAAAAGCGCCATCATCCAGAGCTTGTCGGGGTCGCTGGCCTCGCTGAGGAAACGGCACAGGGCTTCCACCTTGGCCAGGGTGCTGTTGGTTTGGTCTAGTTCTGTGACGAGGGTGGCGAAGCGGAGCATGAGGAAACTGTTACCTTGCTGAAGCGAAAACCGTCGGGGCGCAAGGTAAGTTTAGCGGATTTGGGAGGGAAAAGCGAATTCTTTGGGGGGGGGGCAGTCTGTTTCGGGTAAACCAGGACCTCTGTCCGGTCACAGCGGCTTCAATGCAACGCAAATCTATAACCCGTGTCTCCAGCCAGTACAAGCAGCGTATCCCTAACCATCAGGATGATATGGATGTATTCTCATGAAGGGCAGGACACCTGATCCTAATTTTGGAGATATACAAGCAATTTGCTTGACTTTGTGTGGAACAACAGGGTATATTTAGGCATGTTCTTTCGGATTGAGTCAAGCGGGGTATGGACGCAATTGCGTATATATTTGTGTTGTAGCCCATCGGGAAACAAAAAGCCCATCACCCAAGCTTCAGCAAGAACCAGAAAAAATCCGATCAAGAGACTTCAGAGACTTGGAAAATGAGAACCAAGCGACACGCTGATCAGGAAAAGACCAAGATCAGCTCCAGAAGGAGGATTGTGCTGGGAAGAATGATCGGAAATTCGTAAACTTAGAGATGAAAACCCGACAGACCACAACAACGTGCATACGGCCACCAGGCAAGACCAAGCAGGGCGAGTGAAGCCCGACGGCGTATGTACGGGACGTTAGGCCACATGGAAATAAAAATCATTAAGTCCGAAAAAAAATGAAAATCAACTTTTCATTTCAGTAACGGTTTATCATCATGAAAAACCATTCACTTTTCCTGACCATCTGCCTGCTATTGATGTCTTATGCAAGCATCGGCCAACTCTATGAAGTACCTTTGAATCAGCGCATTGATAAGAGTGCGTACATCTTTGAGGGTAAAGTCATGGAAAGCAATAGCTTTTTCAGTCCTGATCGGCGCAACATTTATACCTCCCATCTAGTGCAGGTGTATTCGGTATTCAAGGGGCATTTTCCTGGGGACCAAATAGAAATCATCACCGAAGGAGGGCGGGTCGGCGAGCAGGCAGTCTTGATTTCGCACAATCTGGAGCTAGCTCCGCATCAGCACGGCATTTTCTTCGCTAATCCCACTTCTCGCCCCGGCAACCAGCAGCCCAACAGCGGCCTGCACTTGCGGGTTTATGCAGGCTTACAGGGCTTTGTCCAATTCCATTTCGACGGCATCAACCCCAAGGCAAGTGCACCGTTTCAGGTCTATCAAAACCCCGAAACAGAGCTATTTCCCCTGATCGAAGCGCGCACGGGTCAGGCCCGCTACAATTGGGCATCGGAACAGCGCGACATCGAGGAGTTTTCCATTGCCTATTATTTCAGTTACCCACAACTCAGCAGCAGTGGATCGAGCCTGTATCTGGACTTTGAGATTCAGGCAAGCGTCAGTGGGGGCAGCTACGAGTACGGTGATGCGGGGATTTATATCGAATACGATACGGCGCTCCTCGGTAGCAGCCTGGCTGGCGCTGGAAAGGTGATCATTACTGCGGGCGACGTCACTTCGAGTTCCGATTACAGCTTTGCCCTGAGCGATCATGGAGCAAATATCCTGCATCTCGACATTTCGGCGTCTGACCCGCCCTTCGATCTTGGCGATGTGGATGCCTGGCCCGACGATGTGCTGCAGGTCCGGGTGGACGTGACGGGGATCAATCCGGGGATAGAAGCGATCTTCGAGCAGTCGCTTATGGAGGGAGAATCCTACTATTACGACGCTGGTAGCGGCGTCTATGTAGCGTTTCCTTTTGTGTGGGCAGTGGATACGGTAGTGTATGAGGGAAACTCGGTTATAGCCATAGATAGCATCGCGGGTGACACAGTTCCAGCAGGAATAAATGACTTTATTGGGATTTATGGTTCTGGATTTGGCAATACTATAGGAAAGGTACTATTCAACAACGCGGATAATGGAGGAGCAGATAGGGTTGAGGCTATCGGGGAAGACTATGTTTTGTGGACAGATTTGTTGATAGTTGTTAACGTTCCTTCCAAAGATTCCACAGCCGGGACAAGAAGAAATCCTGCGGGTAGCGGCACCATCATAGTCGAAACAACAGGAGGCGACACGATTCAAAGTACGGAAAGCGTAGAAGTTCCATTTTCACTCTTCAATTTGAGGCTGGGTGCCTCCGACAATTTTACAACCATCCAACAGAAATTCGCTGATCCAAGAGGCAATGGGGGTCTGCAATTTTCTTTTCACGAGGATTTTCCTCCGAATTATCGAATGGTATTTGAAAAAGCCTTAGATCGGTGGCGATGTGAAACACAAGTACATATTACCCTTAGTGAAGAGGATACAGACATCGACTCGGTTTCTTCTACAGATGGAGTAGGGGTTGTTGCAATCAATGACCTTGAGCCGGGTGTTCTCGGTGTAACCAGAAACTGGGCGCAAATTTGCTTTGATGGAACTGACTTTCAAATATATGCCGAGGAAGTGGACATGATATTCGATGATAGTGTAAGCTGGTTTGTGGATACGATTGGTATAGGAATTGGGTCTGGTCAGTATGATTTTTATTCAGTCGCTCTACATGAGCTTGGGCATGCGCATAATCTTGGTCATTCCATGGATGACAACAAAGTCATGTTCTATACAATTGACTCGTCTGAAATTAAACGAAACATTGACCTAGGAAGCCTAACAGGGGGAAACTATTCGGTTTCCATCTCCTTAGATTCTATCGGGTGTAGTATCCCCACGGCTATCACTGTTCCTCCTATGGAGTTGTTTGATTGTAGTACGACCTCAGTCAGCGAATTCTTGAGTGGTAGTTCATTAATCGTTTATCCCAATCCAAGCACGGGAGGAATCTATATCGATTGGGGGGACATAAGAGTAAATGGGCCAGTGAAGATCAGCTTCGACAATCTTTTGGGGTCAACTTCCTTTAAACAACATTTTTCTGCCTCAACTGAGATAAGTTGGGTTGACATTCCATCTTCAGTTCCCTCAGGCATTTATTTGGTTAAAGTTGAGATAAACAAAAATATATACCATGCAAAATTATCACTTCAGAGGTAGAATAGAAATCTGCCTTTGCATTACGGTAATATGGACGGGCTTGGCCATTGAGGGATGCTCAATGAAGAAAACAATCCAAAGAAAGCAACAGTGTAAAGGCATTGAAAAAGCACTTGATCTTTACTGGATACAAACGAAAAAGAACCCTTATGCTTATGATATTTCGAGGGATGGGATGAAAGAGCTTGAGGCTTTTCGATCATGCATCCAACTCCTTAGAAAAAAGGATGTACTCAACATATTTGATCAGCCATCAATGAAGAAAGGGTACAAGTGGTATTACTTATTGTTTGGTTGTCAAGATATAAATAATTCGTCGTGCGCATGGATAGAATTTGATTTTGAGGATGATGAGGTGGTAAACTGGGAAATAAAGATGTCCAACAATACGAAGAATTAAATCCACGTGGCCTAACAATCGCTACCCGCCTATGCCTTTCAGTCACATCGAGACCGTTCAATAAACTGTGTCAACCGAAAAAAGAATTACCTTTTAAGATGACACAAAAAGATAGAGAAGACGTATATATTTAATTTTGTAACCTTGTAGATAACGGTTTGAAATGGCTTGGGCGAAAGGAATCGGCCAAGGAGAATCCACATGGTTGATCGAACAAATTCGCCAGGGGATCACCGTGACGGAAGCGGTAGAGGAAGAAGCCATTTCTTTTGGAAAGAGGTATCGGGTTGACCTCACCATTCGTAATGGAGAACAGGAAGCAGTGGTGAGAACTGCCTGGATGATCCGGAATGGGGAAGACTTCCCCCGCTTAACCTCCTGCTATGTTTTGTAATGAGCTAACACCAGATATGATGGAAAAGATAAAAATGCTGGATGTGGTGGCCTTGATGAAGGAAGTTCCCGACAAGGGCTTAAAGAAGGGACAAGTTGGAACCGTGGTAGAAGAATGGGCGCCTGGTGTATTCGAAGTGGAGTTTTCCAACAAGCAAGGCCAGGCAATTGCGTTCTTAGCCGCAGAAGAAAAAGACTTGTTGCTGCTTCACTTTGAACCCGTAGCAGCTTGAAATTGGAATGAAAAGCCACTCACGAGATACGGCCATCCACCCAGGCGCCTGCTGCTGACGACAGCAAAGCGCCAGGCTCCAGCGCTTGCCGGGGGTGCTGGCTTCGACGCCTGAAGGTCCGGGCACCCGGGTTATGTCTATATTGCTGAAAATTACGAAGAAGACGTATTTTCTCTTGCCTGAAGAAGAAATATTGGCGTAGTTTGGTTGTGCATGAAGGGTTGCGGAAGTTCAGGTGTCAGGCGCAGCCATAACAGCAATTAGCACATACAGGTCACCAGAGTCCATTTACAACATCAACCAAAATGAAATTGATAAAACCCATAAAACTGGTGCAATTCGGGAAAAGTGAACCTCACAAAGGGGAGACATTGAAAACCAAAAATGGAACTACGAAAGTGCCCTCCCTATTTTGCAGTCTGTTCCTTCTGCTTTTGACAAGCACTATGGTACATGCTCAAAAAACGGAGCCAACAGAACAGCCGGAGCAAACAGCAAAGCCCTTCCGACACTCAATAAGCCTTTCAAGTTTCATTCTGCTTGGCAGTTTGCAAGTAAACTACGAGTACCTTGTGGAAAAACGGCACGGACTTCTGGCGGAGGGTTATTATGCGTTTGCAGGAATGTCAGCAAACTCCTGGACGATGGGTTTGTCATACCGCTACCATTTCAAGCCATCCCTGACAGGGCTTTTCGCAAACGCATTCTACCGGTATAGT
The DNA here is from genome assembly GCA_041741415.1 of Bacteroidia bacterium. Taxonomy (GTDB): domain Bacteria; phylum Bacteroidota; class Bacteroidia; order J057; family J057; genus JANQTF01. Next base: position 257,313 of record JBGSKC010000021.1, read on the forward strand.
CCAGAGTTTAGCAATACCTATAAAATTGAGGAAGACAATAATGTTAATACCTATAATCTGAAAACAAGACTAAATGTCCTTGGGCTGGGAGCAGGTTACAGATGGCAATGGAAAAATGGATTGGCTGCAGTTGTTCGTGGCGGGTACGGCTATCAGATAAAACCAACTTACAATTGGACACCATCACTTCCCATAGATAATTCAGACCAAACATCTCGTGAAGCACAACTTGGACTTGACCTTGAATTCAGCGTGGGCTATTCATTTTGATCTTTGAGAGAGCCATTCTGACAGAAAAAAGGGCGGCACCTGCAAGAAACTGGCGGTTTCGCGGTTCAATCAAGCTTCTCCTGCGGTGCGCGGTGTGAAAGTTTCTGCAACCCCCAGAGCCTGCGAGGGTCGCTGGCTTCGCTGAGGAAAAAGCACCTCCGCCCTGGCCAGGGTGCCCCTGGTTTGATCCGGTTCTGTGACGAAGGCGGGTGGCATGCGACAATTTCGGATCGCAGAGGGTGCTGGAAAAATGTGGCTTTATCCGGGTCGGGAAAGACAAAGGATCTGCCAACGCCCGGCAGGCAGAGATCGAGGAATACATTTACCGGCTATCAGCCTGAGAAAGACCAGTTCTGAGGTACCAGGCTGGTGCAAACGATAGAGGGCGCCGCCGGGCGCCCTCAAAGGTCGAAGATTCAGTGCATAAGCCGGGTTCTGTGAGCTGCCGTAGCCGCTTTCCACCATTTATCTAGGCCTGCAGTTGCCCGCAGGCTCCAACGACCTACCCACCGGCATCAGACGGGCCGCCTTCAAGCGCCGGCATATTTGGTCTTTCAGCTCCTGAGGTTTACCTGGCTCCCGATGTCGCCACCGGGACCGGTAGGCTCTTACCCCACCATTTCACCCATCACCTGTGCCCCGGCAAGCCGGGGCCATCGGCTGGTTTGCTTTCTGTTGCACTTGCTGTCTTTCGCTCCGGCGAGCGAAATCCTTCCCGTTAGGAAGCAGAATGCCCTGAGCTGCCCGGACTTTCCTCTCACCATAAGGCAAGCGATGGACTTCCCGAATGCCTCAACCGGCCTGTAAGATACGCTACATTTCCGATAAGGCGAATCGCGCAAAGCTCCCTCGCCGAATGCCTTCTTTTTCAATACCTTACCTCTGCGCAAATCGCCCCTTTCCCTGGCCTGTTCTTTGATCCTGTAGCCCCTCAGGAACACGCTTTCGATTACCCCATGATGTTGTTTTATGTATTCGTCTCCGCTTGCTTGACCGTTTTACCTCCAGGCCACACCCGCACCCAGGTTCAACCCTCCCACACGGGACTTCAGTTTGACATTGCCTCCCTTCCCAATTCCAGGGGCGTCTTTTTGCTCGACCTTTCCCAATGCCATCAGGGCGACTGGGTTCATGTTCGGGTCACGGATGTCATCAACCGGGAAGTGCAGCGGGTGAGTTTCCCTCCCCAGCTCGGCACCCGGGTGCATATTGACCTGCGGGGCAAACCCACCGGAATGTACCTCCTGGAGGTCGTTCAGGGCCCCTGTAAACAGGTTCGAAGGCTGGTTCACCAGTAGCCCATTCGCCATTCGCCTTTGTCCTCCTCATCTGAGAGGCTCCACGCCCAGCCCGTTGCGATCCCAGCGAAGGGCAGGCATAGGAATGCGAATCACACTCAGCAGCGACAGCAGGACCCTCAGGGGTTCGTGCCGGGTTTCGATCTGGCTGGTGTCAATGTCGAGGCTGAGGTACCACTTCCGGTATTCGCGCACGGTCCAGCTACCGTTGGGGTCGTCGTAGCCGCCTTCCAGGCCGTTAGCCCCGTATCCCACCGCCACATTCATCCAGGAAGGGTATTTGTCCTTGAAACCGCTTTCGGGCAGAAAGTCGTGGACGTTAACGCTGAGCCAGTAGCTCTGGCCGTTGTAATCTTTCAGGGCCCATTCAGGAAAGTTGCTGCCAAACAAGCGCTCATAGGCAGGGTCGCCGGCGTAAGGAGAGGGCAAATAATTCCATTTGAGCTTCACCCGCTGCTCCTGCCAGAGGGCTTCATTCATCATGGCCAGGCCTACCCCGGCGCTGTTGGCCCCGATGTCGCTCCAGCTAAATCCCCAGCTTTCGCCAAAGGCATCAAATACCTCGATGCTCCCCATCGACAGCCAGCTTTCCATGCCGCCGAGCCACATGGCCTGAGCTCTTGGCATACCTCCCCAGCGATACATCGACATGAACAAATTGCTGGTAAGATAGCCTCCGAAGGCGTGCCCCACCTTATCCACCTGCTTCCATTGATGGCTGTCGTCGAAAAAATGAAAACCGACCAGGTCTTCTTCTGCATACCAGGCCACGCCAAGCACCGTCATCGTGATGGCGTAACTGCTTCCGATCACGGCGTGGGCCGCAATGGTCCGGGCCCTGTTGGGAAGGGAATCAGGCTCCAGCAGGCTGCCATTCACCCGAAGCTGAGCCAGAGAAGAAACAGAAAAGAGAAGGCCCGCCAGGCAAAGGATCAACGGTTTCATGGAGGCGAAAAAAGAGGGTGGTGAGACAATCTTTTTCAGGAATACAGGGCTCTCCGGTGAATCAGCTGCTACCCTACCCGCAGGTGGGCGGTTTTGCCAGCGAGGAGCGGTTCAGCGAGGGCGAGATAAAGATCGAGGTAATGGCCAATGTGACCAATGACCAGCCCGCCCTGGGCGTCTTCCCTTTGTTCGCCGAGGCGCAGGTAGCGAAATTGTTTGGAGGAAGAATCCTGGATCTGAACCATGCCTTTGTGCAGTTCGGGGAAGCGAAAAAGATAGGCGGCATGAAGTCCTCCCTCTGCGCGGAGGGCCAGGGCGTAGGTACCGGGAGCCAGGGCTGAAACGGGGCCTTCGAGACAATCTACAACCTGATCGCCCAGGCGCAACTGGCTGCCTGCGGCCGTTCTGCGCAGTTCCAGCACGAGACCTCCGGCAGAGGAAGTTGTGGAAGAGGCAGGGGAAGAAGGCTGGGCAGCAGGTGTGCCTGAAGCCGGAGCCGGAGGATTAACGGGAGGAATCACGACCTTGGTGCCGCCGGTGAGCCAGGTCCAGATTCGCTGAAAGAATGACAGCATCGCGGTGGTTTTTTGTAAACTTAGGAATTATTTCGGGTCGTGGAACCACCAACTACTATAATGCAAGGAAGCATGAATCCAAGGCGACACAACATTTCCTCAGGATCCCCCTGGGAGGAGGTGGTGGGCTATTCCCGGGCCGTGCGGGTGGGCCTGCAGGTTGAGGTAGCCGGCACTACGGCAGTGCGGGAAGGGGAAATTTGCCACCCTGGCAATGCCTATTTACAAACCAGGGTAGTGCTCGACATCATCCGAAAGGCCCTCGAAGAAGCCGGCGCCAGATTGGAGGATGTGGTGAGAACCCGCATGTACACCACCGACATCAGCCGCTGGGAAGACATCGGGCGGGCGCACGGCGAAATTTTCGGATCCATCAGGCCGGCGGCGACCATGGTGGAGGTGGCAGCGCTCATTCACCCCGACCTCGTGGTGGAAATCGAGGCAACGGCATTGTTGCAGCCGAATAGCTAACATCCCGCTTCCAGCCAAAGAAACTTTTGCCCGTCTGTTCGCCGTCTGAAACTTCGTGTGTACTTTCGGCCCCGATTGTGGTACCTCCCAATGTTAATACCCATATGGACTTTTCCATTTTCATGAGCGCAGATGGCCTCGTTTCGCTGCTCACCCTCACCCTGATGGAGATCATTCTGGGAATCGACAACATCGTTTTCATTTCCATTGTTGCCGGTAAGCTCCCCGAAGAACAGCAAGCCAATGCCCGCAGGATCGGCCTGCTCCTGGCTCTCGGCTTCCGGATCGCCCTGCTGCTGTCCATCAACTGGATCGTTTCCCTCAAAGAACCCGTCATCGCTTTCGCAGAATACGCCCCCGATGAAATTCATACCCCCTTCGCGCTCAGCTGGCGCGACATGATCCTCATTGCAGGGGGGATTTTTCTCATGGTGAAAACAATCACCGAAATGCACCACAAGCTGGAAGGGGAAACCGACTCCGGTGAAAACAAAATCAAAGTTACCTCCTTCTTCTCGGTGGTATCACAAATCATCGTCCTGGACATTGTATTCTCCTTTGATTCCATCCTCACCGCAGTGGGCTTGTCCCAGCACGTGGAAATCATGATCGCCGCCGTGGTCATTTCGCTTGGAATCATGATGCTGGCCGCAGGGCCTATCAGCAATTTCATCAACGCAAGGCCCACCATGAAGATGCTGGCCCTTTCCTTCCTGCTCCTGATCGGCTTTATGCTCATTGCAGAAGGCTTTGACCAGCACGTGGAAAAAGGCTATATCTACTTCGCCATGGCCTTTTCGTTTGTGGTCGAATTGCTCAACAGCCGCCTCAGAAAGCCATCGGCCCAGCCGGTCCAGCTGCGCGAGCGCTACACCGCCGACGAAGACGACCTCGCCTGATCCGGCCAATAGCGCTTTCGGACAGGTACAATGAAAGTGGAGCCTGGCTGGTGAAAATTATTTGCACAGCAGCTTGTTTTGCTAATTATTTTTGCTAATTTTAGCAAATGAAAAACTGCGTTGTCTCTTCCGGACAGCGGCAGTAAATTTGCTGAGCCAGCCGGGCTAAGACAGCCTGGCACGAAAACACCCAAGACTCCCTTTGCACCCATGGCAGAAACCGTCAGATACAACGAAGATTCCATCAAATCCCTCGACTGGCGCGAGCACATCCGCCTGCGCCCGGGGATGTACATCGGCAAGCTCGGCGATGGCAGTTCACCCGACGACGGGATTTACATCCTGGTCAAGGAAGTGATCGACAATTCCATCGACGAATACGTGATGGGCAACGGGAAAAAAATCGACATCAGCATCAAGGATGGCGAGGTGGTGGTGCGCGATTTTGGCCGGGGCATTCCGCTGGGCAAGGTGATCGACTGCGTGTCGAAAATCAACACTGGAGGCAAGTATGATTCGGAAGCCTTCAAAAAATCAGTCGGGTTGAATGGCGTGGGAACGAAGGCTGTCAACGCGCTGTCGTCTTATTTCCGGGTGGAATCGGTGCGGGAAGGACAGAAAAAAGTGGCCGAATTCCAGGAAGGGCTACTTATCAACGACCACCCTGTGAAACCCACCAAGGAAGAAGATGGCACCACCGTCATTTTCCGTCCCGATGGAAATATTTTCAAGCACTACCGCTTTCTCACCGAATACCTTGAAAACCAGATCTGGAACTATGCCTACCTGAATGCGGGCCTGCCGTTGTTTCTCAATGGTAACCGCTTCTTCTCCAAGCATGGCCTCCTCGATCTGCTGCAAAACAAAACCGACGCCGAGAGCCTCCGCTACCCCATCATCCACCTCAAAGGCGATGATATTGAAGTCGCCCTTACGCACGGCAACGCATACGGCGAGGAATACTACTCTTTCGTCAACGGGCAGTACACTTCTCAGGGCGGCACGCACCTGCAAGCCTTCCGGGAGGCGCTGGTGAAAACGATCCGCGATTTTTACAACAAAAGCTACGACGTAGCCGATGTGCGCAGTTCCATCATCTCGGCGGTATCTGTCCGGGTTCAGGAGCCTGTTTTCGAATCCCAAACCAAAACCAAGCTCGGCTCCATCAACATGGGCCCCGAAGGCCCTACCGTCAGGGCGTTTATCAACGACTTCCTGGCGAAGGAATTCAACAATTTCCTGCACCGGCATGCCGATGTTGCGGAGGCGCTCAAGCGGCGAATTGAGCAGTCGGAAAGAGAGCGCAAGGAAATGGCTGGCATCAAAAAGCTCGCCAACGCCCGCGCCAAAAAGGCCAATTTGCACAACAAAAAACTGCGCGATTGCCGCCTTCATCTCAACGACAAAAAGGGTCCCGAAGACAGAAAGCTCGAAACCACCCTCTTCATTACCGAAGGAGATTCGGCTTCAGGGTCCATTACCAAGGCGCGAAATGTGGAAACACAGGCGGTCTTTTCCCTGCGCGGAAAACCGCTCAACTGCTTTGGCCTAACCAAAAAAATAGTTTATGAGAATGAGGAGTTTAACCTCCTTCAGCACGCCCTCGACATTGAAGAAAGCATCGATGACCTGCGCTATAACAACGTGGTGATCAGCACCGATGCCGATGTGGACGGCATGCACATTCGGCTGCTGCTTCTCACGTTTTTCCTGCAATTCTTCCCGGATCTTGTTCGCCGAGGCCATCTCTATATCCTCGACACGCCCTTGTTCCGCGTTCGAAACAAGAAAGACACGATATACTGCTACTCAGAGGAGGAAAAACAAGCTGCCATTGCCAAGCTGGGCAACAAGCCTGAAATCACCCGGTTCAAAGGGCTGGGGGAAATCTCTCCTGATGAGTTCGGGCAATTCATCGGTAGCGACATCCGGCTGCAGCCCGTTTTGCTAAGCAAAGACACAGGTATCCAGAAACTCCTGGAATACTACATGGGAAAAAACACCCCCGACCGGCAGGAATTTATTATCCAGAATCTCCGCATCGAAAAAGACATGGTCGTAGCCTGATTGCCCCGGCAAGTCGGACTTTAGGCCGACGCAAAGCTGAAGGGTTACAAGGGTATCGGGGAAAGAGCTATCCTGAAAATTCTTTATCCGCGACCAGTGAGGTCATTGCGAGCATCGCCGTGTATCATTAGCTTTCCTGTGCGTTAAACGCGAGGTTTTCCCCTGGCGTAAAGCCTTAGCCCGGAGAGGGCCCTTTCATTGCACCCCGTCATGATCATGAAATACAGCGCCTGGATCGCCCTTGGAATGAGCCTGCTGGCCGTATTGGTCAGCACCTGGCCTCGTACCACCGTGATGACATCCATGCAGGGGCTGCCCTTTTTGCAAGGCGCTCACCCTTGGGCCGACTCTGTTCTAGCCGCCACCCCCAGCGCTCAGCTTCAGTCACAGCGCCTTGCGTTGTGGGTGGGTCCTGAATCTCAGATTGCCCCCGACTCAATCGCCTCCCTAGCACATGCACTTGGGGCAGGATCCGTGTGGTTTCAGGGGGCTTCCTCTGAGCAAATCCGGCAAACTTCCCGGTTAATGGGCAGCCTCGGCGGCATTCCCTGTATGATCGGCACGCTTCCACAGCGGGCGTTAGGAGATGCTCCTGCCCTGCCCGGCGGGTTATCCCTTGCCGCTTCTCCATCTATGCAGCCCCTCGCAGGGCTGGCCAGCACACTTTCTGTATCGGCCCGTGCAGTTGGAATGTCAGCCGTTGGGGTGCCCGCGTGCATGGCTTCCTTCCAATCACCGTTTCCTGAGTCGATGCTCCTTCCTGCCAGGGAAGTATCCAGGCTTCTTGCCGGGCAGAAAATGCTCCCCGTGCTCGCCGAGGCGAGTCAATGGGAGCCGATGTTCAGCGAAGACTCTGCCACACGGGTCAGGTGGATGGGAGCTGTGAAAGAATGGGTGAAAAGCCCGGTGGCCATTTGGATCGTGGAAACTCCCGTTGGCCAGGAGTTGGGGCTACCAGCTGTGGTAGCAAGCCTGCGTGAAAAACTTGGTTTTCAGGGCCTGATCATGGGAAAACTTCCAGTAAATGCAGACGCAGATCAGGTCTTAGACCAATCCAGAAGAATGCTGAGTGCGGGTGTTGACTTGCTAATGGGCACGCCAGAAGCTCTGGCCATCATTCGCCAGTCCACGCTATTGACTAACACCGAAGGCAAAAAGGCAAGAACAGGCACCCAGGCCATTCGTCCGTTTCTATATGCCAAAGAATGGACCGGCCTTTCTCAGCCTGACACATTGCCTGCGGTGCATCCAGCTCGCCTGCAGTGGCAAATGCAAGCCCTCCTGGAAGCTACCGCCTCCTACCTGCCTGCTTCTTCTGGCTTCCTGCCTGTCCAAAATCTCCCCAAACGATCTGTGCATGTTGTGGGAATTGGATCATCTGCGGAAGATTTTTTGACTACCCTCCGAAAATACTTCCCCGTTTCCTCCTCATCGGGAAAGCTGGCGGATCCATGGTTCTCCATGGCCTCGGTAAGGTTGCAAAAATATGATCCGCTCATCATCGTATTCGGCGACAGCTTTCCGGAAGGGATCGCAGAAAAGGCGATGTGGGACAAGATCGGGGAGCTGGCAACTGCCACGCCAGTGGTAATTGTGAACCTTGGAGCTCCTGAGCGGTTGCGCAACTGCCCACAACAGGCAGACGTGCTGCAGGGATATGATGCCGGGCCGATGGGCCAGATGGTCGCAGCCCAGATGGTGGCAGGTGGCTTGCCTGTGCAGGGAAGGTTCCCCCTCGCCCTCACGCCGCGTTTTTTGGCTGGAACTGAGAAAAAAACCGAGGCCATCCGGTTGAGCTATGGCCTGCCGGAAGCACAGGGCCTGGCCAGCAGCGACTTCGCAAGGATTGATAGCATCGTGTGGATGGCAATCCAAAACATGGCCACACCGGGAGCACAGGTGTTTGTAGCCAGAAAAGGACGTGTAATCTACCATCGCTCGTTCGGCTACCACGACTACCAGCGGAAGCGGGGCGTTTATCCCACTGATTTGTATGATGTGGCCTCCATTACAAAGATCGCAGCCACTACCCTGGCGGCAATGAGCATGGTGGACCAGGGGAAAATAGCCCTCGACAAACCGCTGGCGCAGTATTTTCGCAGCATCTACACCATGATGGATTCTGCGTCGCTGGTCGATACCCTTTTCTGGGGCTCCCGAACCCTTGCCAAAAGCCTTCCCGACAGCATCAAAAGGTTTTTGGTTGCGGGAATTGACCCCGGCCAGATCGACAGCCTTTTGGTAGGGGAAGACAGCCTGATGGTGATCAGCACCTGGTCGAGGGGGAAAATCCGGCGGAAATCACCCGTCATGAGCACCACCCTGTTTGAACTTCTCACCCATACTTCGGGCTTGCCCGCCGGATTGCCCCTGAGACCATTTTTCAGAGGCCGGAAAACCTGGCGACAGAACAAGCAGTACTTTGCTGCCAAACCAGACAGCACCTTTTCAATTCCCATTGCAAAAGATTTGTATCTCCGCAGCGACATGGCCGATTCCATCTGGGCCATGGCCCTGGCCATGGGAAGGCAGGAGCGCGAGGGATACCTCTACAGCGATGCCAACCTAATTCTGGCGCAGCGGCTTATCGATTCGGTGAACAAGGAGCCGCTCTCGGCATATCTGGATCGCACCTGGTATGGCCCGATGGGGTTGCAGCATACCTGCTTCCGACCTTTGGATCGCTTCGAAGAAGGCAGAATTGTGCCAACTGAAATTGATCAGCGCTACCGCAACCAGTTGCTCGTGGGGCATGTTCACGACCCAACTGCCGCCCTGATGGGCGGAATTTCAGGAAATGCCGGACTGTTTTCCACCGCAGAAGATCTGGGAGTGCTGGGCCAAATGTGGCTGCAAGGCGGGCAATATGGCGGCGTTCAATGGGTCTCCTCCACTACGGTAAAACAGTTCACCCAAACCCAGGCTGCACATCGAGGCCTGGGGTTCGACAAGCCTCCCAGAGAGGGCGATTACCTGATGGCACCGAGTGCCAGCCAGTCATCCTTTGGCCATAGTGGCTTTACCGGCACCTTGCTTTGGGTGGACCCCGAAGAAGAACTGGTGTTTGTGTTTCTGAGCAACCGTGTTCACCCTCAGGCCAGTAACTGGCTCCTCAACCAGATGGGGGTTCGCCAACAGGTACATGAGGCTATTTACCAGGCGATCAGAAACAGCAGCCAGGGCCAGGATCTGCCCTGATCGCATTGCCAAAGAATGTTTACCTTCGTTGAAAGCCTCTAATTCAACAACGAAGCATGACTGCTCCTACTGCTTTTGCCTCCAAATATGGCCCGCGCGCCCTGATCACCGGCGCCTCCTCCGGCATCGGGGAAGAATTTGCCCGCCAGCTTGCTGCCCAGGGCTTGCACCTGATGCTCGTTGCCAGGCGCGAAGAACGGCTTCAGTCACTCGCCGCTGAACTGCGGGCAGCTCATGGAGTAGAGGTTGATGTGCTGGCTGCCGACCTGATGGACAGAAAGGCATTGGACCTCGTAGCAGAACGTGCCAAAGCCCTTGGTGGAATTGGACTGCTGGTCAACAACGCGGGCATGTCTGTAGGTGGCTATTTTCTCAAGAAAGACCTCATCGATCACGAGCGATTGCTGTGGCTCAACGTGCAGGCCCCCATGATTCTGAGCCACCTGATTGGTCGGGAAATGATGGCCAGCAAGCGAGGGGGAATCATCCAGGTGTCTTCTGTCTCGGCCTTTTTCCCTGTCCCCTACGTGAGCCAGTATGCAGCCAGCAAAAGTTACCTGCTGTCTCTCGGCGAGGCATTGTCTGTAGAAATGAAACCTAAAGGAATTGATGTTCAGGTACTCTGCCCTGGGTTTACCCGTTCAGAAATGACTGCCGGGGTGGAGGGAAAATTTCATCTGATGGAGCCTTCGTTTATCGTGAAAAGGTCTTTGAGCCAGCTTGGCAGGCGCGTAACTGTGGTGCCAGGTTTGCTCTATGGTTTTTCTGCCCGGATTCTACCCCGAATCCTTCCCCGGAAAGCCATGGTCAAAATAGCTGCCCGCATGATGGGGTAAGGCTCCTCCTGAGTACCTCCGCAGCACAAGAAACCAGCCTGCAATGCAAAAGGCTTCCTGGAACACCAGGAAGCCTTTTTTCTATCTGCTGATCTTTGAGAAGTTAATCCCGGATCACCGATTCCACAGCACGAAGGTTCACGTCCTGGCCACCTTCGCAAACAATCTCTGCCTTAATTTCCTGATACACCGTTTGGTTGTAGCGGGCATCCACCTGGTTAAATTTCAGGGTAGGAATGAGAAGACCCATTTGAGCGGAGACCTGCGGGCTGTTGGCAGACAGCACACGGTAGCTCAGCACAGAGCCGTCGGGCTTGAGGGTTACGGAGAAGAACACGTGGGCAAGGCCGCAAACGCCACCCTTGCGAAGGTCTTCTTTGACTTTCTCCTTCAGCGCAGTTTCGCCATTGATGAACGTGCGCTGGGTCATTTCGGGACCGGCAGTGTTAACGTGGGTGTCGGAGTGAGAAGGATCTGGGGAATACCCACGGCCCGGCTGGTAGTTGACCACGCTGCGATCGGGCATAGCAGGTGCGCTCACAACAGCGGTTGGCTGCTGGTTCGTGCCAGAGGTAGCAGGCTGCCCGGGGGAGGGTTGCACAGGTGTCTGGACGGGCGCAACCGGCTTAGGATTGATGATGTATTCTTCTTCCGACATCCCGGGAGCAACAAAGTCGATGTTTTTCCAGTCGTCGTTGGTCGCGGCGCTCACCGCTCCGGGAGAAGTAACAGGCTTGGGGGTGGTGCGTGAGCCAGTGCCGGGAGTGGCAGGTCCCTGGGGCTGCGGGTTGGTTGGCAGGGGCTCCTTACCGAGCTGCTGGCGCAGGGAGTTCACTTCTTGCTGGAGAGCCTGGATCTGGGTGAGGAGGATCACATATTTTTCACTGTCGGCAGCCGTAGTGAAGTCGGGCAGGTAATTCACAGTCTGGCTTCCAGAGGAAGCGAGAACGTTGGAGTTCAGGCGCTCCAGGCGAATTCTTTCGAGCTCTGCTTCCGTTTCCTTTTCGCGCAGGGCCCGGGTGAGGGTAATTTCCTGCTCGCGCTGCTGGCGCTCCATCGCGATCCGCTCGATCTCAGTTTGCTGACGGGTAAGGTCAGTCATGCGGGTTTGCATTTCCGACTGAAGGCGGGCCAGCTCATTTTGAAGGCGTTGTACTTCCTGCTCCTGGCGGGCACGGTCTTCTTCCACTTTGCGCTTGTTTTCGGCAATGCGGTCTAATTCGCGTTGTTCCTGAATCTGAACAGCTTCTTCCTGGCGACGAGCCTTTTCCTCCGAAAGCTGAACAATTTCTCGGTTGGCTTTTTCGGCATCTGCCATCCGGCGGCGGATATCGGATTCCACCTCGCGGTTGCCTTGCTCCAGCTCGCGGATGCGCTGCTCCATCCGGGCAATGTCAGCACGGATTCTTTCTTCCTGGCTGGCAGTGGGATCGGTTGGTGTGCTTCTTGGCGGGTCGGTTGGCCGGGCGGCAGAAGAGCCCGGGGCTGCGTCGTCTCCCTCATAAGGCAGACCGTCCTGGAAGAGACCTCCGCGACCTGAGGCACCTGGCGCGGTAGCAAAAGGATCGTTGGTAGCAGTGGTGGCTTCTTGCTCCTGGCGCTGGCGCTCAGCAGCAAGGCGCGTTTCGCGAACCTGCTCTTCAGCCGCACGCATTCTGGCCATTTCCTCCTTCAACTTTCGGATTTCTTCCTCGCGACGCTGACGCTCAGCTTCCTGGCGGGCAATATCGGCTTGTTGCTCCTCGGTCATTTGTGCCGCAGGAACCGCTCCTTGTCCACGGGGCGGGTCGGTAGGCGATGTGGTGGCAGGCGTGGTTTCACGGCGGGGCAGGGTGCCCGGGGCCGTTCTGGGAGTTGTTTCGGTGCGAACGGGCGTTTCAACAACGACTACATTTTCCTCAGCGACAGGCGCCTGAGGCTGTGAAGCAGGCTGTTGTGGAACAGGTTGTTGTGGAGTGGGTTGCACAGTGGCCACGGGCTCAGGGCTGTTGGATGGTTGAACCTGAGGCTGTGCGGGAGCGGGCTGAGGCTGGGCAGCAGGCGTTTGCGGAGCAGGGGCTACAACTACTGGTTGTGCCGCTGGTTGTGCAACGGGCTGATTTTCAGGCTGCTGCGACCTTGGCTGTTGGGCAGGAGGAGCAGGCTGGGTAGCTGCCACTTCTCCGCTTAGCAAGGCATTATTAAAAATGGGCACTGCTGTGTAGGTGTTGGATCTGCCACCATCGCAGGCGATGTCGGGCTTAATTTCAAAATACACAGAGCGGGGACCACCTTTAAAGTCCTCAGTGTTCCATTTGATATTTTTCACAATATCAATGGCCGACTGCATAAAGCACTCGTTCCTGCCGGTGAGGGTTTTGGCGGAGAGAACATACCCTGACGGGTCGATCTTAACTTCCAGATAGATACGATCGCTGCCGCAGCAAGAAGTCTTGGCTTGCATTTCGGCATAGATGTATCCTTTGACTGTACTGCGGTTATTGCTGAAAATGAACGTTTTGGTGTCGGCCAGCAGGGCCGTGACATCCACGGGTTCATCTTGCGCCCAAAGGGGAGCGAAGGAGGACAGCAATAGCCCGAAAAGCAACCAACGCAGCTTCATGATTCGGTTCAGTTATTGTGAGAGACAGAGCTTCGGTTTAGAGGAGCAAAAGTTAGGGAAAATTCCATAAGCGAAGGCAGAAATTGGCCAGACATTTCCATGAGTCGAAAAAAACGGCGTATAACTGGCATTTTCAGGCTTCGCTTAGGGTTGGAATGGTGATTTTTGGGAGGCGTACTCTGCCGGAGCGAATCAGGTCCACTTTCATTTTTTCATCCGAAGAGCGAACCGGCGTACCGGATTCTACAGTGACGTATTGTTCTTCAACCTCGGCAAGGAGATCGAAAATTTCGGAAAGGTCTTCAGAGGTAACAAGCTGGCTTCTCACGGCCTTAACGTGGGGCAGACCTTTGAAATAGGCCGTGTAATGCCGCCGCATTTCCCGGATGCCAATTAATTCGCCCTTCCACTTCACAGACATGAGCAAATGACGGCGGCAGGTTTCCACCCGCTCGGCAATGGAGGGCTCTGGCAAATGCTCGCCGGTGGCCAGGAAGTGCTTCACCTGGTTAAAAATCCAGGGATTGCCGATGGCCCCTCTTCCGATCATGATGCCTTTCACGTCGGGGAAGCGGCGGCGCATGTCTGCTGCTTTTTCCGGGGTATCCACATCTCCGTTTCCAAAAATGGGGATTTCGATATCAGGGTGAGCTGCCACTTCCTGGATGAGGGTCCAGTCAGCTTCGCCTTTATACATTTGCTGGCGGGTGCGGCCGTGGATCGAAAGGGCCTTGATCCCGGCATCCTGAAGCCTGAGCGCAACCTCTACGATCCGGATGGTTTTTTCATCCCATCCGAGGCGGGTTTTAACGGTAACGGGCAGGGAAGTCGCCTGAACGATTTCCCGGGTGAGGCGCTCCATTTTGTCAACGTCGAGCAAAATGCCTGCACCGGCACCTTTGCAGGCGACCTTGTTGACGGGGCAACCGTAGTTAATGTCGAGAAATTCGGGCTGGGCCTGCTCCACGATCTGGGCGCACAGGCGCATGGATTCGATTTCGTTGCCGAAAATCTGGATGCCCACCGGCCGCTCCTCGTCATACACGTCCAGCTTGGCCATGGAGCTTTCTGCGGCGCGGATGAGTCCTTCTGAGCTAATGAACTCGGTGTAGACCACATCAGCACCATTTTCTTTGCACAACACCCGAAACGGCGGATCGCTCACGTCCTCCATGGGAGCAAGCAAGAGGGGGAAATCGCCGACAGGTATGTTTCCAATCTTCACCATGTTCAGGTCGCAAAAATGAGGGGACAGGCCCCGGCAACGAGTTTGTGCAGGAAGGAATGACTTTGTAAAGATAGGAAAATCCTTGGTATTCAGGGTTGCAGAGAGGAGAAGGGGTGGGAATTTCGCGGTTGGACATGTTGTGGGGGGAGAAAATCGCCCTCGGGCTATGAGAGCCGACGGATCCTTTTAACTTTGGCAGGCTAGAACCAAGCCAATGAGCCTTCTTCGCGATGTTTTCACGCGAGCGCTTCGCCGCAGTCCGGTAGCTGGCTTTCTGCTAGCCATTATCCTGTTTCTGGCAGCGCAGATGCTGCTGGCAGGACTGGTGATGCCGCTGTTGGGCTGGGCATTTGACCTGGACCGCAGCCAGCTGATCAAAATCGTTGATGGCCAATTTGACGTGGACCCATCGGCAAAGGTATTTTTTCAACTCCTTCAACTACTCAACCAGTTGCTGGTGTGGGGCCTGCCGGCTGTGCTTCTCGCCAGTTGGCTGGGAAAGCCCGCCGAGGTGCTTCAGCTTCGCCTGCCACGCCCCGTTTGGATCCCCCTGCTGGCAGGGCTGGTGATGCTCGTGGCGCTTCCTCTTGTGCAATGGACTTTTTTGCCTGCCAACAGTATTCAGCTGCCGACCGCCCTCAAAACGCTGGAAGAAGCCATGCTGGACCAGGAAAACAGGGTTCAGCGGGCACTGATGGGATTGTTTACCAATGGAGGCGTCGCGAGCCTGCCTGTTCATCTGCTGGTGTTTGCTATCATGCCAGGGCTTTGCGAAGAGCTATTTTTCAGGGGCTTTCTGCTGGCGCATGCCCGCCGCCACTGGAATCCACATGTGGCCGTTTGGGTGGTAGCCTTATTGTTTAGCCTGATTCACTTTCAGGTACTCGGCTTCTTTTCCCGTTTGCTTCTGGGTGGCTTGCTTGGCTATTTTGTGGTGTATGGAGGCAGCCTTTGGTCGGCGGTGGTGGCCCACACCATCTTCAACGGTGTTGCCGTGGCAGCCACGGTGCTGGCATCTGAATCACTTGACAAAACCATGCCGCTGCCAGAAGAAGCAAGACCAGTATGGTACCTGGCACTCGCCTCTGGCCTGCTAACGGCTTTTTTGATGAATCGCTACCGCGACGCTGCAGAGACAGCCGAGCCAATCTCCCCGTCCTCATGAAGAACAACCTCGTTGCCCGCATTCTTACTGGCCTCATTGCAGGCAGCCTGGCCATCACCGTGATTGTGTCGTCTGCCTATGGCTTCTGGCTGTTTTGTGCCCTGATCTCGCTGCTGGGTTTGCGGGAACTGTTGAAAACAGGCAGCGTGACCGATCCCTTGCTCACGGGGGTGGTACTGGGTTGGGGAGTATTGGTGTGGGTCAGCCAGTTGCCGTTGCTCGCGGGATGGGACACAAGCCTGCCTGGTCCATTGTTTCTGGCGCTGTGCTGGCTGCCGCTGGCTGCCATAACGGCATTGTTTCGCCCTGAAATATCCGACCCGATTCGCGACCTTGGGGTGGTGGCCCTTGGCCTGTTGTATGTGTATTTGCCCTTTCACCTGTTCTTTCACCTGGCCTCCCCCGGCAGCGAGCCGGAATACCAGTGGCAAATGGCTCTGGGCATTTTGCTGCTGATCTGGACGTTGGATACGATGGCATATTTTGTGGGCAGGTGGCTGGGCAAACGACCGCTGTTTCCGAGGGTTAGCCCGAAAAAAACCTGGGAAGGCAGCGTGGGAGGAGCATTATTTTGCCTGGCAGTTGGGTTCGGGCTGGAGCAGTGGATGGCAGAGGTGACCTGGAACTGGGTGATTGCCGCAGCCGTGGTGGCGGTTGTTGCACAGTTGGGAGATTTGGTCGAATCGATGATGAAGCGCAGCGTAAATCTCAAAGATTCGGGCAACCTGTTGCCGGGCCATGGCGGCATTCTCGACCGCTTCGACGGCTTTTTTCTGGCCCTTCCCTTTCTGTTCCTGTATTGGGAAACATGGTGAATTAAGAAAATATCATTATTCCGGGCGTCTTGTTAAATGTTTGATCGAGAAAGAGTTGGGGTTTGGAAATCCAATTTACCTTTTCCACATTTGAAGGATCATTCGGCCCCATTTTCGGCCCGATTAGCAAATTTTCAACAAGTAACTGTATAAAAATCATATGGCAGAAGTACAGGCCACCTCGGCCCACAGGCCCAGCGCCAACGACTCTCTCATGGTACGCTTCAATGAAGCAGCCAATCTGATCAACCTCGATCAACGCTACCGCGACGTTATCTCTGCACCCGAAAAAGTAATCATCGTTCACCTGCCGGTTAAGCTCGACGACGGCACTACCCGGGTGTTTGAAGGTTATCGGGTTATTCACTCCACGGTACTCGGCCCCTCCAAAGGTGGTATCCGCTTCGCTCCCTTCGTGGACCTCGACGAAGTGAAGGCCCTCGCCGGCTGGATGACCTTCAAGTGTGCGCTGGTTGGGCTCCCTTATGGCGGTGCCAAAGGCGGCATTACCCTGAACCCCAAAATCCGATCCGTTGACGAGCTCGAGCGCATTACCCGCGCCTATACCCGCATGCTCAAAGACGTTTTCGGCGAAGACTCCGACATCCCCGCACCGGACATGGGCACGAGCGGCCGGGAAATGGCCTGGATTTTCCACGAATACAGCCGGATCTACGGCTACACACCTGGTGTAGTAACGGGCAAGCCACTCCACCTCGGTGGTTCGAAAGGCCGCGTGCCTGCCACTGGCTGGGGCGTCATGCTCAACACCATGCTCGCCATCGAGAAGCTCGGCAAAAAGCCGGAGGAATGCACTGTGGCCGTTCAGGGCTTCGGCAACGTGGGAAGCTGGGCCGCCAAGCTTCTTTCCGATCAGGGCCTCAAAGTGATTGCTGTGAGCGACCACACCGGCGGCCACTTCGATCCCAGCGGCATCAACGTGCGGGAAGCAGTGAATTGGCTCAAGAAAAACGGAACCCTCGAAGGCTTTGAAGGAACCCGCATTTCCAATGAAGATGTGCTGTCTCTCGATGTGGATGTGCTGGTGCCTGCTGCTATCGAAAACGTGATCACCGAGGAAAATGCTGCTGGTGTTCGCGCCAAGCTGATTGTGGAAGGTGCCAACGGGCCTATTTCCTCCACTGCCGACCACATCCTGGATGCTAACGGGGTGGTCATCATCCCCGACATCCTGGCCAACTCTGGCGGGGTGGTGGTTTCCTATTTCGAATGGGTCCAAAACCGCCGCGGGCACTATTATTCAGAAGAAGAAATTCGCGACAAAACCGCTCCCATCCTCACCGATGCCTTTGACCGGGTGTGGGCTACCCACGAAAAATATGGTTGCTCCCTCCGGATCGCCGCCTACATTGAAGCCATTCAACGCGTGGCAACAGGGATTGACCTGGAAGGCAACTTCTAGCCTGCTGCACCCACAGGGGGCCGTAGCTCCGCATTGATATTGGCCAATAACAAAACGCCAGGGATCCTTTCGGAATTCCTGGCGTTGCTGGTAAATAGCGGCAAGAACAAGGCAGTGATACAATTAACGGGAGAACAAAATGGCGGCTGAGGGATGGAAAAAAGGCTTTATATACGGCTTTATAAACGAATGCTATCAGGATCGGGTGCTATGGAAAAATCATCATCAGGGCCGGTTACTGGTTGTGGTTCAGTCCCATGCATCCAGGATCTTCTGAGCTTCTGCCCGGTGCGTTCCCGGTATGGACGCGATGGTTTTGAAGGCTTCTCTGGCTGCCGCTTCATTGCCAGCTTTCCAGTATGCCCAGGCAAGGTACCATTGGGCGTCGTAGCTGTAGGTGCTGGCGGATCCCTGAACGATTTTGTTGAGCTGGGTGGCGGCGTCGGCAGCGCGATCGGAGAAGAGATGGCTCAGGCCTAGGTACATGGTGGCGGTAATCCGTTCGTCTTCACTCAGGTCGCTGGCGTGGACAATGTCGGTCAGAATGCGGGCGGCGAGGGCATACTCTGCATTTTGGTAGGTAGCCAGGCCTCGTTCCAGCAATTCGGCGGCAGTGGGTCCCTGGCCCCGGAGGAGGGTAGGAGGATAGGGCTTCAGGTAAATGCCAGACATTTCCTCATACAAACTCTGCTGCTGCTGCTGCAAAAAGAAATATCCGGTAGGCAGCATGAGCAAAAGAATAACGGCAGCCATTCGCCATGCGGAGGCAGGCATTCCGAAGAGGGGTTTCACCCTGGCCCCGGAATGGTTGAGTTCTGGTGCGGCCGTGGCAGCGGCATGGGGAGCCCAGATAGCTTCGGTGGCTGCTTCGCGGAAAGCCATGGCCTTATCGCGGGTACCTGGGTCGGAGCGGAGACTCAGGTCCAGGGATTCCAGCACATCGATCCACTCGGGTTCATTGGCCAGGATGACGTCCACTTCCGCGGCTTGCGCTTCTGTGAGTTTTCCTTCCAGGTAGTCCAACAGCTTTTCGAGGGTGAGGGTGGGCGCCTGTGGAGATGCTTTGAGATCTTTCATGTTGTTAGGATGCTTGGAGATAGTCAGAAAATTCGCCGCTGAGCCCATTCTTCAGTTTTTGAACGGCTCGCTCGCGAAGCCCACGGACCTGATTGAATGACCAACCTGTTGCGATCATGATGTCTTTGTAGCTCATGTCCTCAAAGTAGATCATCTTCACGATGGCCTGCTCCTTATCTGAAAGGCAGGAAGCCAGCGCTTCATGTAAGTGGGTGTTGTCCAGTTGAAAATCGGTCTTGTGTTCCGACCATTCGATCTCTTCCTTCAGGGTAAGCCGATACTGTTCCTGAACCTGCTTTTTGCGAATTTCATCGAGAAGGAGGTTTTTGGTAACCATACAAAGCCAGGCCCTTACATTTTTCACCTCGGCTTGTCCCAGCTTCTTGGTCAGCTTAAGGTACAGCTTACCAATGAAGTCACGGACTTCTTCCCTGTCTTTGAGATATCGCATGGACATCCCAACGATCAGGTCTTTGTAGCGGTCAAGCAATACCGAAATCACCTGGAGATCGGCAGTTGCCTGGTAGTGTTCTAGCAACCCGCTGTCGGTTAGCTCCTGCAAGCGAAGCACTTCCTGGCTGCGGGTGCGGCCAATAAAATCGATCATGACAGAAAGCGGCAAAGTTGGTCGTAAAAGAGGGAAATGAGTTGAATGTAAGAAGATTACATCTTTCCGCGTCAGTCGAGTTCGTGAATGCAAGGTTACGATCCATGTTTCCAGCATTCGTTGAGTTAGACGAAGGCCGATTCCCCTTTACATGCCAGGCCGGAAACTTTTTTCACAGCCCTTGCATTCCTCCTTATTTCATCGCAACATTACGATCAAATGGGAAGCAGCAAAACAGAAGCATTTACCCTCCAGCAAGTGGAACTGGCCAATATCGCCAAGGCACTGGCCCACCCGGCCAGGATCGCCATCCTCCAATTGCTTCTCACCAGAACATCCTGCGTGTGCGGCGACATCGTCGAGGAATTACCTCTCGCCCAGGCCACTGTGTCGCAACATCTCAAAGTTCTCAAAGATGCGGGCCTGATCAAAGGCGAAATTGATCCCAGAAACAGTTGCTACTGCATTGATTTTCGGGTGTGGAACGAATTAGGGGGGCTTCTTTCTCAGTTTTTTCAGGCACCGCCAGCCAGCTCGGAAGGCCAATGCTGCTAGTTCCCACCTTTTTTTATCATTTTTCATCGTATTTTTACAATCAAACTTTTTATGACCCTCACTGAACTTCAAGTCCAGCTTCAGGAATTGGCCCAACTGCGCTTCTGGCTGCCCAATGGCACTGCTATACCTGCCCATTTCCATGTAACGGAAGTTGGGCTCGTGGATCGGCATTTTATTGATTGCGGCGGCACCGTGCGTCATGACCAAAAGCTCAACCTTCAGTTGTGGTATTCTCGTGACGTTGAGCACCGCCTGGCCCCCGCCAAGATGCTCGGTATTCTGACGAAATCGGTGGAGGCACTTTCCCTTCCCGACCTGGAAGTAGAAGCCGAATACCAGGGAGAAACCATCGGGCGATATGGCCTGCAGGCTGTGGAGGGAGGTTTTCAGCTTGTTTCTCTCCACACCGATTGTTTGGCCAAAGAATTATGCGGCGTTCCTGCAGCAGCTCTTGTGGAATCCGGTGAAACGGGTTGCTGCACCCCTGGCGGCGGTTGCTGCTAAACCGAAATAGCTTCCCATCCGAAACTAACCCCTTCTACCCATGACCCTCTTTCCTGCTATCAGCAATCATTTGCCGCAAATTGAGCTGCTGGCTGCTGATTTGCCAGCAGAGCGAATGGCTGCCCTCGACTCCCTGGGCGAAGCCATGCAGACCATGCTTGATGCTGGCAAATCGCTGTCGCTGGTGTTCATTTGCACCCACAATTCCCGCCGAAGCCACCTCGCACAGATCTGGGCCCAGGCGCTTGCAGCAGAGCTTGACATTCCTTTGACCGCCTACTCCGGTGGAACGGAAGCCACTGCATTCCATCCGAATGCGGTGAGCGCCATGAAGGAGCTCGGCTTTGAGGTGGAAATTGGGGTGCCGGGCAATAACCCGCGGTACCACGTTCGCTTTTCAGCGCAGCACCCTCCCTTGGAGCTTTGGTCCAAGCATTTTTCGGATGCGGCCAACCCTTCTTCGGAGTTCATTGCCGTGATGACCTGCGGCGAGGCGGATGAGGCCTGCCCGTTTGTACCAGGGGCAACCCGCCGCATTTCCCTTCCCTACGAAGACCCCAAAGCCAGCGACGGGACCGGTAAAGAAGCAGAAGTGTATGCTGCCCGTTCGCTACAAATCGCAAGCGAACTTCTGCTGGCTTTCCGTAGGGTTGCGGCCAACTAACATCCTTTTTGATTTCCAATTGTTGATTCGTTTGACACCACCCTTCAATTTTTGCCTGATGATTTCGACACGACAACTCCCTATTATTCTGGTTCTGAGCCTGCTGGCAATCGGCACTGTATCGTTTCTGCCAGCGCAGGAAGCCAAATTAAACGGCAAACTCCGCAGATATGTAAAAGACCTGTCGGGAGAATTTAGCCAGATTGACCCTGAGCGGCAGGCACAGATTCAGGACCTGGCCGATGAAATTGTGCGCGAGCAAGCCAGCGATGGCACTGCCCGGCTGTTGTTTATTTGTACCCACAACTCGCGGCGAAGCCACATGGCACAAGCCTGGGCCACTGCTGCAGCTGCATTTTATGGGGTGGAGGGAATTGATGCCACGAGTGGTGGCACAGAAGCAACAGCTTTCAACCCAAGGGCGGTAGCTGCATTGAAGCGGGCAGGGTTCAGGATCGTGGAGCAGCCTGGAGTTCAAACCACCAATCCTGTTTATTTGGTGCAAATGGGCAATGGGCTTCCTTCTTTCCTGGCTTCGTCGAAAGTGTATGGCGACCCGATCAACCCGCAAAGCGATTTTTTCGCTGTCATGGTTTGTTCCGATGCGGATCGTTCCTGCCCGCTGGTAGATGGCTCAGACGGACGGTTTGCCTTGCCTTATGAGGACCCCAAATTTTATGACGACACCCCATCGGAGGAAATGCAATACGATCTTCGCTGCCGCCAAATCGCCAGAGAAATGTTTTTTCTAATGGAGCAGGTGAAGAGAAAAAATGTGGTTGCCATAGAACGGTCGGCTGGCAATTGAATGAAAGAACGGTGATTGCGGGAGGAAATCCCCGATGAGGCCCTTCCAGCGGGTGTCTTTGGAAACTCGCATACCCAAACCTCGCAGGAAGGGCTCAGCAGAAAAAACACGTTTTTCGGGATTTGCTCAAAAACAGCTCTGAAAAAATCCGTGATTCAGTGAGAATGTACATTTCCGTTGCCATTCTGGCTGGCGAGCAGCTCACGAACCTCCTCAATTCCCGGCACTTCGCCCCTCCGGATGCGCTCCACCCAGGCCAGCGGAAGCTGGAAAGTGGTGGCAAGGTCTTCATTACTCGTAATGGTGATCATGGAGCTGAGCAGCAACGATACCAGCATTTTGATCCGGCCCAGGATTTCGCCTTCCTGCTTTCCTTCCTGCAAACCGAGCTCTTTTCCCCTGCTCAAGCCTTCACCCAGGCCAAGTTCTTTGCCTTTCTCCAGTCCGTCTTTTCGCCCGGAGCGGAAGCCCTGCTTGTAGGCCTGCTCATTGATCTCGTCCTGAATTCGCTCGAGGATTCCCATAGGTTCCTTAGTTTGTGTTAGTTGGATGATGCTTTGTTCAAAAGTAGCATTCATTTTCCGGTTTGAAAAGCGGAGGTAAACGCCACCAGTTGCGGGAAGAAGTCCTCGATGAGGCCCTTCCAGAGGGTGTCTTTTGAAATTCTCATGCCCAAACCTCGCTGGAAGGGTTCAGGAGAAAAAACGCGTTTTGGGGGATTTGCTCAACAACGCACCGGGCAAAAATTGCTCTCTATTTCCCCCAAATGGCTTCCATTGCCGCAGCGAGATACACAAAGGGAGCATTCCAGTTGATGGCAATTTCATTGGAAGCATAGGAGCAGGCGTCATCCACAAAGCAGGCATCCGGAAGCGTCGTCGGGTAGCCTTCGCATTTGTCCTCCTGCCCCGGATTCGGTCCGCCCGAGAGCAAGCCGGGAACAGGGGCAAGGATTCCATCTCCTTCGGAGGGGCGGTGATGCGGGTGCATGACCTGCTTCCCACCGAAGCCAGTGAGAAAACAATAGCCTGTGACGTTTCGGCCAAGAAGATAGTCCAGGTTGCTCAGGGCAGCTTCTGCATAGCGCTGATCCTGACTCAGCCGCCATGCCTGCACCAGCAGCAAGCCCTGGTTTGCCGCCACTGCATTACTGCCCCACTCAAAGTCTTTGGGGCTGCCGCCCATGACGGTTCCGGTTGACCTTAACCGTGCTCCCGCTGCCATGGAATCTGCCACTGCAAGCAATTGCCTTTTCAGCTTGGGAAGGTCGCGCTTTCCCTCCTCCCCCAGCCTGCTTTCATGCCGGAGCAAGGTGTAATACCCCAGCAGCCGAACCTGGCTCCACGAAGGGAGCGGCATAGCAGCATCAGGAAACATGGGGTTCGCCAGATAATATTGGCTGTTGCCAGTTGTCACAAACAGTTCTGCAGCAGCCCAAATCCATTCATCCTTCACTGAACCATCACCATAGGCTCCTGTTTCCACATCCGGGTCAAAAGCCCTGTTCATGGCCTCCTGCCTGTACAGTTCGGCTGGGTTGGCGATTGCCCAGGCCCAGGCCCGCTCGGCAGCTGCCAGGCAGGAATCGGCCAGGGAGGGCAGCCATGGGCGACAAACGCGGCTTGCCTGCGCGGTTACTGCGGCAAAATCCAATGCGGCTACTGTGCTTTTCCGGACCACAAAGCGCGTTCCCACGGCATTGGCGGGCATCTGGGCCAGCGGGCCAAAGGAAGGGTTCGTGAGCTTGTGATAAACACCTCCGTCGCCGGGGTCCTGCATGGTTAGCATCCAACGAAGGTTCCACAAAAGCTCATCCAGCAAATCAGGCAAGGTATTTCCCTGCTCCGGGATGCCAGGTTGCAATGCTTCTGCCGTGGCGGGAAAGTCTTCGAGGAGAGACAGCATCGTGCCCATGGTGATGCCGCTGTTGACAATGTACTTGTTGTAGTCTCCGGCATCATACCAGCCCCGGGGCGAGGAAATGACAGTACCCGCCGGCCGGCCGGGACTTGCAGCGGAAGGGTGAACAAGCACTGCATCGTCGGGATGGCCCGCCTCCCTGCTCCAGATTCCAGCGTATGCCTCCGGAAGGGCTGATGATACCCGCTGAAAATAGTAGCCTTTGAGGGCGGCATTGGCAACAGACAAATGAACACGCGGCTGAATGTCGAATGGATGTGAGCGGCCTACCCCTGCCACACACAGCTGATATTGGCCTGCTTCCTGAAAGGAGGTAAAATCTGCCTGGCGAAGGGCCTGACCCGAGTACTCCCCGGACCGGGCAGGACTGAGCTGCCCCCGAAAAACAGTATCGCCGGACCCAACCCTGCAAAGGAAAAACGGCAGTTCATCCCCGGTTTGAACCACAGCAATCTTGGGGGCTCCGGGGTAAAACCCGACCTGGTTCAGGTAAATGAAGTCCGTTGCAGGCTGCGCGAACAGCTGACAGCCAGCAAACAGTAGAAGCAGCAGGGCAAACAGGCGGTGAGACATGGGGTCGAAGCTTAGGTCACCGGCCCTTTGCTGGCGACGGAAGCAACTAACAAAATCTCAGGAGAAGAACTGTTTGGGAGTGACCTACTCCCTCCCGCCTTACTGCTTCAGGAGCTTCCCGGCATACCTGCTCCGGCCATCGGTTGCTTCGTAGAGGTAGAGGCCGGAGGGCAGGTCGCTCAGCCTGAGCTCATACTCCCTTTTTTGCCCGGAGTCCGCCCAGGAAAACGACCGGAGCAAGCGCCCGTCCAGACCGAAAACCCGGAACTCTGCTTTGTTCACAACTTCTTCAAATACCACCCGCAACACCTCTTCCATCGGCACGGGCTGCACGCGAATGCCTTCCACGCCCGGAAACGAAGCCTGCGCCAGCGGTGAAAAATCAACGCGCCCGTCGGGCAACATTGCCTTCACCCGGTAGTGTGCAGAGCCATACACCGGGTCGCGGTCTTCCAGCTGGTAGCCGGAGGCACTACCGGCAGCATTCACACTCCCAACTGGTTCAAACCTGATTTTATCCACCGACCGCTCCACAGTAAACACGGAACCCGGCCATTCTGAGAGGGTGCTCCATTGCAAGCGCACGAGTTCCTCTGTGGCGCTGGCTTCAATGGTGTCAAATTCCACAAGCGGTCCGCCGCAGAATGGAAACAACTCCCGCTCATCATAAGCCTCCAGCCCTCCTGCATCGCGGACCGTCACACGGATCCGGTACCAGTACTCCTCCTCGCCACAGCCTTCCGGAAACAGGTAGGCCACGGTTTCGGGAGAAGGATCAATCGGCTCGGGGTGGTTGTGGGTGTTGTGGTGAAAAAATATCTGCCAGCCATATTCCAGGCTTGCTGCATCCTGCTCATTGTCAGCGGCTTCAGCCTTGAGCGGAAGCTCCGTCACGCCGCTCATCGGATAGGTGGCCCCGTCTTCAAAGCTGCTGATGCTCACAACCGGCGGGGTATTGTCCACCGAAATGGTCAGGTAATCGGCATGGCGGTTGCCCGCGGTATCCATCACGGTGAGGCTCACCAGCCAGGGCCGGGGCTGGCCATTTACGGAGGCGAACAGGTGAGAAACAACAGTATCTGTTGAGGTTACACCATCGCCGAAATCCCAGAGGTAGCTCAACGGCTCTCCCTGAGGGTCAAATGAATTGCGGGCAGAAAAGTTCACTTCCAGCGGCCCCGGGCCATAGTGCTTATCGGCTTCGATGATGGCTGTAGGGGCAGGGTTTCCACCAAAGCAAATTCGCCGGACATCCGACAAAAAGGCATACTCCACATAGTACAAACAGCCATCCACGGGGTTGAGCTTCATGTCCACAACGTTGGAGGCCTGGGTGAAAAACGCCGCCACAGAATCCAGTTGCTGGTTGTCATCGAAGGAAAGCCCCCGGAACCAGCCGGTAAAATCTCCTCCATACAGCCTGTGCTGGTATGCTTCCGGCCAGTTGTTGCCTTCCACCCATACCCCGCCGACGCTGCATTTGCCTGTAAACATCTCTCCTGCCACCGGGCTGCCGGGATCTTTGAGGGAATGAATGATAGCCTGGCCGTCATCATCAAACCCCGGGACATGGGTGTCCTGCTCTTCGGTGTTCCACTCGATGTTGCTCCATGCCACACGGGGCCGGGTGTGGGTAAAGGTGTGAAGATCAGAGGGAATGCTCAGGGTTTGGTCGCAGGGATTGGGGAAAAACGGCGAAGCCTGCTCCGTATCTTCCTGGAGCAGATCCTGGAAATAGAAAAAATCCTGAAGGCAGCCGTTGGTCCAGGCAAATGGATTGGGAGCCTCCGGGTTACGGGTTGGCCGCCCATGATATTGCCAGCGGGTGCGGAGCCCTTCATACACCGGCCAGCCGAAATTGAGCCCGCCACGATCGGCCCTGTTGATTTCTTCCCAGTAGGCCCAGCCCACATCACCGATCCACAGCACCCCGGGATCGCCATCTTCGGGGTTGTGGCTGCCGGTTTCAGGCTGGATGGTGAAACGATATGGGTTGCGAAGGCCCATGGCCCACACCCGCGACTGGGGTGCGAATGGGTCAGCAGGGTCAAAAAACGGGTTGCTGGGAAGTCCGGCCCCGGTATTGGGGTCAATGCGGAGAATCTTGCCGTTGAGCGACTGGACTTGCTGGGCGCGAAATGCCCCGACATTTTGCTTCTCCGTGATGATGCCATCTTCGAGGGCCTGGGCGGCATAGGCCCCGGCTTCGTCGCCGCCCACATCGGTACCTGCATAAGAACCGCCATCTCCCATGGAAATGAGCAGGGTGCCATCCTTGCCAAAAGCCAGGGTTCCTACGCCGTGAGAGCCGTGCAGAAGCGGCAGGCCCGACTGAATGGTTTGGCCGATCAGCACGTGGCGGCTGCCTGGAACCACGGTTTTGAAGTCGCTGGCGGCATCTGCCGTGTAGCGAACCACCCGGCCAATGCTGGCCTGGTGGGTAATGTTGGCCGAAGGATCGTATTGGCTGGTGCCATGGTAAAGCAAATGGTGGCGGTCAACGGCGTACATGACGTAGAAATAGCCGTTTGACAAAAAATTAGGGTGCAGCGCAAAACCCAGCAGGCCATGGTCGCCCCAGTTGGCACATTCTTCCTGGATGTCGAGCAAAGGGGCCGGGTGCAGCACGCCGTTTTCGGCAGTCAGCACAAGGCCTTGTTTGGCCCAGGCATAGATCCGGCCGTTGTTATCAAAGGTAATTCCAACGACCGAAGGCCAGCCGCTACCTACCAGCTCATCATTGAATTTGTCAGGCAACTGCGCCTGAAGGCCGGGACCAAAACCGGTCACCAGCAACAGCATTCCCAGAGAAAAAAAATGGGCAGTTAATTCCTTCATCCCAACCTCGTTTGTGCAAGCATTTTTTGTTTACCTTCCCAAGTTACAATTCTTCTGCCCGAAGCCCTACCTTTCCCTGTAGCCAGCCGCCAAGTTCGAGCTGATGCTGTCCATACTCCACCTGTTCCAGCCCCCAGCCAAGGTCCTGCACGGCGAGGGTCCAGGAAGGATTGACCGGCCAGCTGGCCAGGGCTGTCTCCCAGCGCCGCAGCTGGGCCGAGAGCAATTCATCCAGCGCTACCTGCGCCATCTGGCTGATCTTTTCCTCCCAGCCGCTTGTCCAACTCAATGGTAAAAAGGCGAGCCTTGGCTCTGTTACCACTACCCTGCCCTGCCTGCTATCTGGCTGGATTTGCAGCAAACACTGGCATGGCACCGACATCCCCCGCCATTGCAGCCTGCCCTTCAGGATCAGGGACTTCTCTGCCGCTTCCAGGGCAACCGCCCTCAGGTGAACAGAGCCTCCCTCCCATTGATTCAGCATTTCCTCCAGCCAGGAAAGTGGCAGGGAACAGGCCCAGCGGATCCCGCTCAAGTGGGGAGAAAGTGCAGCTTCGGGACCTGCCTGAGGAATGGGCAGGGGCCCGGGAATTCTGGCGTCCAGATGGCCGGGGCGGGCTTCCAGCGCAAGTGGAACCGCCAAATCGAGGTGCAGCGCCCGCGGCCCCGGCCGAACCGGCGAACGAAGGTTCCCGTCCGAACGGGGCTCAAAGCGCAGGCTCCATCCCTCCATGCTGAAAGGCTGGTGAAGCTGCTGCCATACTTGCCGGGCCATGGCAACAATGTCCAGTTCGCGAAGCAATTGCCCCCGCAGCTCTTCCGCCGCCTGGGCCAGCTGCCGCTGGATCATGGGCTCTATCCAGTTCGCAACATCCACCTTTACCCAAGATCCGATTGTCGGTTTTTCCTGCCACACAAACCCCGGCGTTATCCGCAGGTCCAGTTCCCAGCCTTCCTTCCACCAGGTTTCCAGGCTCATGGAAACGAGCAGGGAAAAACGAAGGCTGTTCATGCCGCTCCAGCCCTTAAGCAGGTTCATCAAGGCGGGGTCGTTGCGGCGAATGTCCAGCTGTACCGAAACAGGCATGTCCACGGCAAAACCAGACTTTGTGGCGTGAAGATGAACTGCCCCCGACCTGCGGACCTCCACGTGGCTGGTGCCGCCGGTCCAGTCCTTTACCTCGCCGGAAAAAAGCAGCCCGCCACGTTGGGTTTCAACGCGGCGGGCGATCAACTCATAGGGAATCGTCAGGCTCACTTTCATGCGGAGGAGGGCCTGGGCAACCCGTTATTGGCCAATTTCATGCAACGCAAAGGCCCACACATCGGCGTACTCGTCGAGAATTTTGCCGGTAGGCTTGCCTGCCCCGTGGCCGGCATTGGTTTCAATGCGGATCAGGGTCGGGTTAGGGCCTTTGTGCCTGGCCTGGAGCGTTGCAATGTATTTGAAGGAATGGGCAGGCACCACGCGGTCGTCGTGATCGGCGGTGGTGACCATCACAGAGGGGTAGTTGACCCCTTCCCGGATGTTGTGAACGGGAGAATAGGCGCTCAGAAAGTCGAATTCTTCCTTGCTGCGGTCGGCCTGGCCATATTCCGGTACCCAGCCCCAGCCCACAGTGAAGAGGTGGTAGCGGAGCATATCCATCACCCCAACAGCCGGGAGGGCAACGCGGAAAAGATCGGGCCGCTGGTTGATGACAGCACCCACGAGCAGACCGCCGTTAGAACCTCCGGCACAGGCCAGGTGCTGCGCGTCGGTGATGCCTTCAGAGATCAGGAATTCAGCGGATGCGATGAAGTCGTCGAACACATTTTGCTTTTTCTCCAGCATCCCGGCGGCGTGCCATTCTTCACCATATTCACCTCCACCCCGCAAAATGGCCATCACATACACGCCATCACGCTCCAAAAACGGAATCCGCAGGCTGCTGAAAGAAGGCGTGAGGCTCACGTTGAAGCCGCCGTAGCCATACAGGTAGGTCGGGCGCTCGCCGTCCATTTTCAGGCCCTTTTTGTGGACGATGAAAAGCGGGATTTTGGTGCCGTCTTTGCTGCTGCAAAACACCTGGCGGGTCTCAAACTGGCTGGGGTCAAAGGGAAGCTCCGGCTCAAAAAAAGCGGTGGAAGTTCCTTTTTCAATGTCGTAGCGGTAAATGGACGTCGGCTGGGTAAAGCCGGTAAACAGGTAGTAGACCTCTTTGTCGGCTTTTTCGCCGCCGTTGACACCAGAGGTGCCGATGCCGGGCAGGGCAATTTCCCGCTCGCCGCTGCCGTCGTAGTTGTACTGGTAAATGCGGTTGGTGGCATCAACCATGTACTGGGCAAACAGCTTGCTGCCAGCGATGTCCACGCTCTCGAGCACATCTTTGCGGGCGGGGAGCACATCTTTCAACTCGCCGGGTTTGGCGAGGGAAGTGGTTACGAGGCGGTAAGTCGGGGCATCTTTGTTGGTTTTCACCCAGAAGGTGCCTTCGCGGTGATCCACGATCAGGTATTCGGCATCAAACCCGGTAAAGAGTGGCTGAAAGCCCAGATCTTCATTTTTGCGAAGATCCATGAGAAACACCTCCGTTTCTACCGTGGCTCCTTCCGACTTGTACAGCAAGAGGTAGTTTTCATCTTCCGTGACAGCGCAGCGATAGTATTGGTTGAGGGTGGCGGGATCTTCGAACACGAGGCGATCCTGAGACTGGTCTGTGCCGAGCTCGTGGAAGTAGATCATGTTTTTGTTGCTTGCGGCGCTCAGTTCGGTGCCTTGGGTGGGTTCAGGGAAACGGGTGTAGTAGAAGCCGTTGCCATGCCAGGCGGCACCGGAGAATTTGACCCATTTCACCAGATCAGGAAGCTGGTTGCCGGTGGCGATTTCTTTGACGAAGATTTGCTGCCAGTCGGAGCCGGCTTCGGCCAAGGAGTAGGCCACGTAGCGGTCGTCTTTGGAGATCCCAAGCAGGCTCACAGCTGCGGTACCGGCTGCGGAGAGGGTATTGGGGTCGATGAACACAGTTGGTTCACCGTCGGGGCCCTGCTGGCGATAAATGACCGACTGGTTCTGGAGGCCGTCATTTTTGTAAAACAGGAAGTAGTCGCCGGCTTTGATGGGGGCCGACATTTTGGCGTAGTTGTAGGTTTCTTCCAGGCGCTGGCGCAGTTCATTGCGCATGGGAATTTGGCTGAGGTAGCCAAATGTGACCTCATTCTGGCGCCCGACCCAGTCGGCAACGTCGGCGGCGGTATCGTTTTCCAGCCAGCGGTAGGGGTCGGCAACAGCGGTGCCGAAGTAATTGTCGGTCACGCTGTCTTGGCGGGTTGTGGGGTAAGTCATCGAATTGGAGCTTGAAGGAGTTGTCGGGGAAGAACAAGCCGCGAGAACGCCCAGGCACAGGATCGTGAGAATAGATCTGTTCATAGAGGGGCAAGGTGAATTTAGTGTGGCAAAAATCAGCGGAAGGTACGAATGCTTTTCCAAAGGTTGAATGATTCGGCAGAATTCACATCTTTGCTACATGCTGCTTTCGCCCACCTCATCAATAGACGCGATCATTTTCGACCTGGGCGGGGTTCTGATTGATTGGAACCCCCGCTATTTGTATCGCAAGGTATTCGTGGATCCGGGTGCCATGGAGTTTTTCCTCACCAAGGTGTGCCACGCTTCCTGGAACCACGAGCAGGACCGCGGGCGGCCCTGGCGCGTGGCCATCGAGGAGCGGGTGCGGGCTTTTCCCGACTATGAGCTGGAAATCCGCATGTATTTCGACAGGTGGAGCGAAATGCTGGCCGGGCCGGTTCAAGGCACAGTAGAAACGCTTTATACCCTCTCCCGCGCCCGGCGCCACCGCCTGCTGGCCCTCACCAACTGGTCGGCGGAAACCTGGCCCCTGGCCCAAAAGCAATTCGAGTTTCTGGATCTCTTCGAGGGTATTCTCGTTTCCGGACAGGAAAGCCTTGCTAAGCCCGAAATGGCCATTTTCAAGCTTATGTGCGACCGCTTTGACCTTGTTCCCAACCGCACGCTATTCATCGACGACACCGAGAAAAACGTCGATGCAGCACGCGCCTTCGGGCTTCATGCCATTCATTTTCACCACGCACTTCAGCTTCGCGAAGAACTCGAAGACTGGATCTGAACACCTGCTGAAACCGCACAGACATCGCATTCGCCACTCCAGGTTCCGCATTTGCCCTCAGGCGCAGGATTATTTCCCTTTGTCAGTCCGAAAAGTCGGATTTGGGGCAAAATTTCGTTGTTTGCCGCCGCGTTTGGCAGTCTATTTGACCTGCCTTTTTCATCCCGGACAAGCCCACCCTGTTTCCATGAACCTGATTCAATCCATCATCATTGCTGCTGTTGAAGGAATCACTGAGTTTTTACCAGTCTCTTCCACCGGTCACATGATCCTTGCTTCCAGCCTCATGGGCATCCACGAGGAAGCCTTTGTCAAAACCTTTGAAGTGGCTATTCAGCTTGGTGCCATCCTCGCCATTGTGCTGCTCTATGCCAGGCGTTTTTTACAAGGGTTGCCTATCTATTTCAAGCTGGCTACGGCCTTTTTGCCGACTGCCATCATTGGGTTTTTCGCTTACGACTTCATCAAGGCTTATTTGTTTAACCCCATTGTGGTGTCGGTGTCGCTGCTCATTGGCGGGGTTATCCTCATCCTGATCGACCGCAAAGTGGTGAACCAGCAAAGCGAAGTAGATGAGCTGGAAAACATCCCTTACCGACAGGCCTTCATGATCGGATTGTTTCAGTGTATCTCCATGGTGCCCGGCGTTTCGAGGGCTGCCGCCACGATCATTGGGGGAGTGTTCAACGGCCTGAATAAAAAGCAGGCCACAGAGTTTTCATTCCTGCTGGCTGTGCCCACCATGTTTGCCGCTACCGGTCTCGACCTTCTCGAAACCAGCATCGCCTTCACACAGGAACAATGGATCATGCTGGGCGTAGGCCTCGTGGTGGCATTTATCACTGCCTGGCTGGCTGTCAAAGTCTTCCTGCGGCTCGTTGAAAATTACGGGTTCAAGCATTTCGGCTATTACCGGATCGTCATTGGGCTGGTGTTTTTGCTCTATTTCATGTTTGGCGGCGAATGGGCAGCCTGACCGACCTTTTGCCTCGGTTCATACCATTCTCTTTGCGATATTCGTTTCGGTAGCAAGGCTGTCATACCCCGGCAGCTCTTCGGTATCCCCCAACCGGAACAGGAACATGTTGCGTTTCCTCTTTACTTTCGTGCTGCCCATGGCAGTTGCCGCCCCTTGTTGTCTGGCGCAGGCAGATTATTTGGTGTATCGCATTGAAAGAACGCCTGATGTGAGTATCTGCGAGCTGCCAATCCTCTATTTCGAGTCCAACAGCATTGCCTTCGACCCCGCCACCGAGCTGGATCTCCGCTTCCTTGCCCATTTGATGCAGAAATATCGCCGGATGGAAGTCCGCCTCGCACCACAATCATTGCCAGCGGAAGAAGATATCGCGGCCCAGTTCCTCCTCGAAGAACGGCTCTCCTTTCTCGTTGCCTACATGGAAAAAGCCTATGGCATCAGGCGAACCCGCTTCCTGCGCGAGCCAGCCCAGGACCAGCCCAGAGGAACGGAAACCGGCAACCCAGCTCCCACCCAACTCGACCTCAGAACTATTCGCTGTGAGTGTTCATGGGAATGATCCTGAAAAACATGGACATTCCCCGTTCACCATATTTCACTGGCTGTTTATTTCAAAATAATCACCATTCATCCGGATTGCTTTTGATCGAAAGCGAATTCAGCCGATCCTTGTATCGGTGAAAGCAAAGAATGAGCAAGGATTCAGGGACTCTTCCGGGGACGGAATCGAGTCCCTGGATTTTTTTTTAGGGCCAGCCTAAAACTGCTCCCACCAGCGTTTTGCAGGCTTATCTGAGCCAAGGATCACCGTTTGGCCCACTTCAGGCAGCAAATAGGGCTGCCCCAGCCGATCAGCTTCTGCTGTCATGCGCGCCACAGGATCTTCCCAGGTATGCAGGGCCAGGGAAAATTTCCCCCAGTGAATCGGCACCATGACATTTGCCTTCACATCCAGACCAGCCTGGGCACTTTCTTCGGGCATCATGTGAATGGAAGACCAGAGTTCGTTGTACTGCCCGCACTCGATGAACGCCAGGTCGAAGGGACCGTGGCGCTCGCCGATGTTGGCAAATTCAGGGGTGTAGCCCGAATCGCCGCTGAAAAACACCTTGTCGCTGCTTCCTTTGATGACCCAGGAGCCCCACAGCGTGGTGTTGCGGTTGCTGAGCCCGCGCCCTGAAAAATGGCGGCTAGGCGTGAAAGCGAGGTCCAGCCCGTCAAATGCAGCCTCTTCCCACCAGTCCATCTCCGTGATTTGTTCTGCCGGAATGCCCCAGGCCTCCAGGTGAGCGCCCACGCCAAGCGGCACGAAAAACTGGCTCACCCGCGAGCGGAGCTGCTTCATGGTCTCGTAGTCGAGGTGGTCGTAGTGGTCGTGGGAAATGAACACCGCATCCACAAATGGCAGGGCTTCTGCTTCCATGTGGCGGTCGTAGGGAAAATGCTTGGGGCCCATGAAGGAAAACATGGAGGCCCTGGGGCTGAAAACGGGGTCAAACAGCAGGGTTTTGCCGTCGATGCGCAGGAGCAGCGAGGAGTGGCCAAACCAGGTAAAAGCGGTCTGGCTATCAGGCAGTTGCTGGAAGGCCCCGGCCTCAAAGGGCTGGGTTTGAATGGTTCTTTCGGGCGTCTGGCCTTTGACCCCGGTGATCATTTTCCACATCAGGCCGGGGATTTCTTTGGCCGAAAAGCCCATGGGCGTGGGGATGGAGTTCTGGAAGGTGCCGTCAGCAAAATGCGGCGAGCCCTGCACGCGGGCGAGGCGCTGGCCTTTGGCTGTGGCCCCGATCTGGGGGGCGTAGGCAAAAAATACGGTGCCAGCCAGGCCCAGCACCAGGACAACAGACAGAAGGGTAACCATGATTCGGAATAAAATTCGTTTGACGCTTCTCACAAGATAACTGAAAAGGGTGAAGGGTAAAATAACCGTGCCCGGGGAGGGCTTGTGTTCCGGAAGCGCAGGCAATGAAGCCTCATTCGGAAAAACAGACAGAGGAGTTGTGTCAGGGTCGAAAAACCAGTCATTTATTTTCTTCCCCGGTGCGCTGAAAGTTTGGACTTCAAACCTAAGCCAAGGTGTCGAATTCTTCGCCGTATTCCTTATTATTGTTCACCTTGCCCTTCCAATTCACTGTCCAGCCCATTCCAATTCACTGTCCAGCCCATTCCAATGCTTCACACAATCGACCTTCAGTTTCACGTGGACCAGTCCATCGCTGCTTTTGTTCTGGAATCGCAGGATGGCCTGGTTCTGGTTGAATGCGGCCCTCATTCGGTGTTTCCGGCATTGGAAAGCGGGCTTTCCGGGCTGGGTTACCGCATCAGCGATGTGCGGCATTTGCTCCTTACCCACATCCATTTCGACCATGCCGGAGCAGCCTGGGCGCTGGCAGAGGCCGGGGCAACGGTCTATGTTCACCCGGCAGGCTACAAGCACCTGCTCGACCCGTCGAGGCTGTATGGCTCTGCCAGGCGGATTTATGGCGACATGATGGAAGTGCTCTGGGGCGACATGAAGGGCATCCCGGAGGCGCAACTCGTGGCGGTGGAGCATGGCAGCACCCTGAACCTCGGCGGGCAGCAACTCGTGGCCTGGCACACGCCCGGCCATGCTGTTCA
Source organism: Bacteroidia bacterium (assembly GCA_041741415.1). Lineage (GTDB taxonomy): Bacteria > Bacteroidota > Bacteroidia > J057 > J057 > JANQTF01. The sequence goes on from JBGSKC010000021.1 coordinate 292,379, forward strand.
CCACATTGCCTGGCAATGGGGCGAGGCCGTGTTTACCGGCGATGTTGCCGGGGTCCGGGTGGGCAACGGCCCCGTGGTGCCGCCTTGTCCGCCGCCCGATATTGACATTGAGCTTTGGAATGACTCCCTCGACCTGCTCCTCGGCCTGGAACCGAAAGTCCTGCACCTCACCCACTTCGGCGCAGTCACCAATGTAACAGACCACGTGGCGGCCCTCCGCCTGATGCTGCGCGACTGGGCCGACTGGATCAAGCCCCATTTTGATGCACAGCGCGATCCCGGCGAAGTCACCCTGGCATTTCAGGCCTATGCGGCAGGGCAACTGCGCGCCGCCGGCCTTGATGACCATGGCATTGCCCGCTACGAAGCCGCCAACCCCGCCTGGATGAGCGTGGCCGGGTTGTTTCGGTATTGGAGCAAGAGGGTGGGGTGAGAGAGAAGTCAGAAGTCTGAGGTCGGAGGTCAGACGGGAGGGGCATGGTTCGGCTTTGGTCATGGTTCGGCGACGGCTGAAGCAGCCTGCTCACCATGACAATGGGAGGGCTTCGCCTGCATCGCGTCATCCTGAGCAGGCCTTCAGGCCGTCGCCGAAGGAGGGCGCCGGGTTGTTATGGTTCGGCTTTGGTCATGGTTCGGCGACGGCTGAAGCAGCCTGCTCACCATGACAATGGGAGGGCTTCGCCTGCATTGCGTCATCCTGAGCAGGACTTTAGGCCGTCGCCGAAGGAGGGCGCCGGGTTGTTATGGTTCGGCATTGTCATGGTTCGGCGACGGCTGAAGCAGCCTGCTCACCATGACAATGGGAGGGCTTCGCCTGCATCGCGTCATCCTGAGCAGGCCTTTAGGCCGTCGCCGAAGGAGGGCGCCGGGTTGTCATGGTTCGGCTTTGTCATGGTTCGGCGACGGCTGCGAGAAGCGAGAGGTCAGAGGTCGGAAGTCAGATTGGAGGTTGATGGTTCGTCCCCTGTTCGGCATCGCCGCAGAGCCCCGGCAGGGGCGCTATGTTAATAGCATGCAAACCGGCAAGTTTTTCTCCCCACCCGGCGGCCCCAGGGGCCGCCGGGAGAATCCACAAATACGGGCTTGCCGACGGCTATTAACATGACGCACCTCCGCTGCTAAGACCGGCTTCGCCTCCGGTCTGACTTCCCGCTTCTCAAACCGGCTTCATTCCCCGCCCGCATCTTTTTGGCGGGGTAACAATTTTCCAATAACTTAACCCCCGGTTAACCCATTGATGCTGTATGGATCGGTTTGTGATTGTCAGAGTTGGTTTGGCTGTATTGGTTGTTGCGATGTTGGCTGTTTCGGCTTGCCAGGAGGCGCCCAACTCTCAAAACATAATTCCTGAGCTGGAAGCCAGGTATGACACCCTGGTGAGCGGGGGCGGCACGCCTGCCCAGATCGACTCGGCCAGGAAATCCCTGATCCAGGCTTACCTCGACCATGTTGACGCCAACCCTAAGGACTCCATGGCGACCTCTTTCCTGCACCGCGCAGCCGAGCTGCGCTGGGTGGAGCCCAGCGAAAGCCGCGAAGCCATTAGCCTCTACGACCGCCTCCTCTCTGATTATCCCGAATCCAGCCGCGCAGCCGAAGCCCTCTTCATGAAAGCTTATGTGCTCAACAACAGCCTCAAAGCCCTCGAAGAAGCAAAGCAATACTATGAGGAGTTCATCGATAAATATCCCGACCATGACCTTTACAGCAGCGCGGTTAGAGAGCTGGAAAACCTGGGGATCCCACCAGAGCAAATCTACCAATCGTGGGAGGAGTCTGGGATCATCCCTGCCGATTCGTCCGAATAATCACCGAAAAATTGGAATACCCGGCTTTTTGTAACGAAATGCAAAAAACCGAGGAGGAAGTTTCGTGGAAAGGGGTGAATTTGTGCCCTGTGAGTTCCAACTTGCATACACAACTTTAGCCGAGCCTTGGCCGTTACTCAGGCGTGCCAGCCCCTGGCTTTGTTGACTATGTTCCGTTTGCCTGTTGCCCTTTCCTATGCCTACTTCTGTCCGCATTGCCCTCCCCTTCCTCTTGGCCGGCGCATCCCTGCTCAGCCTTGCTGCCTGCGACCAAACGCCGGAACCCACCGTTCCGCGGGAACGCTCATTCCTTTCGGTGATCCATGCCTACGATGAGCTGAATGCCATTGACGTAGAGCTGGAGTCGTTTTCGGTCAAAAAAACAGTGGCCGACGGCCTCACCTTTTCCAATACCTGGCCAGCGGAGGGCTATGCTTCTCTGCTGAGCGAGGCGGGAGCAGGCATCCAGGATACGGGGGTGATCATCCGCCTCAAAGACTGGCGAAGCAAAGATGCTGTTTCTCCAGATCGCGTTATCTCCATCGTGCCGGGCCGCAAAAGCACAGTAGGGATCATCGATTCCATGGGCGTGCCCGACGTGATTCAGATTGTGGATGACTATGACACACCGGCTCCTGGAAGGGCCAACCTCAGGTTCATGAACCTGTGCCACCTCTACCCGGCGGTGAACCTCGTTTCCCAAAACGACAGCATCAGCATCGAACGAATCAATTACCTGCTGGCCTCCAAATTCCTTTCCTTCCCCGCAGGCACCTACGACCTGTATTTCCGGCACAGCTTTACCGGCAGAAATGTGGATTCCATCATGAATATCCGCCTCGACGCCAGAAAAACATACAACGTGTTCCTCACCCAGGATGGCACCCGCCCTGAGCATGGGATCACGGAGTTTGAGTAATTGCCCTGAAAACCAGATTTTGCAGGAGAAAATGCTGATATTCAATTCACTGATTTTCTCCCTTGCCCTTCAACATCTGCTCTTTTACGAATGCCCATGAGACCCTTCATCCGATTTTCCTCCCTGCTGCTTCTCGGTGGATTGATCCTGATACTGCCAAACCTGGCACAGGGGCAGCGATTCAGGGCCAACATTGTGAAGGCTGAGCTGGGAGCCTCTTTCCTGGACCTGGGTACCCTGAACCAGACCCTGGAGACGGAGGGATACGCCCCGCTCAACTCAGCAGTATTTGCCTTTGGCTTTAGTGCCACCCAGTTCAGGGGGCACCTCGTGTATGGAGCCAAGCTCTATAACTACATGATTGCCAAGGCCAACCAGAACTTCCAGATGGCCAGCGTCGGTTATCACTACGGCATTCCTTATGTGGGAGCTGTGCTGTATCGCGACGAGCAGGATTTTCAGGTGTATCTGACAGCAGGTGCCGGAGGCGGTTTTGCCAACCTGAAGGCCAGGCCTGTGGGCAGTCAGTTTCACAACAACTACCGCGATTTTGGCCTCCTGCTCGACGGGGCCATCCACGTCAGCACGATGTTTGGCGAAATCCCCGACGAAAACAAAGGCTTTGAACTGGGCGCTTCTATTGGCTACCTGCATTCTCCTGAGGGCGCTTTTCTGATTGATGATTTCGTGCCGACCGAAGCAGGTCTGCCTGTTAGTCCTGCCGGTCTCTACTTCCGGGTCTCCCTCGGCATGATGAGCTGGCACTGACACCATTCCCATGACCAACCTCGCTTGCAGACTGCGGGACCTTGTGGTGGCAGTGACCCTCCTCCTGATCATGTCGCCGCTGCTGCTGCTCATCGCGCTCCTGTTGTTCGCAACCCAGGAGCGCGTTTTGTTTGTGCAAACGAGGCCCGGGTACCTGGGCACACCGTTCAGGCTGGTCAAATTCAGCACCATGAGAGACATTCGCCCCGGGGAGCGCGAAGAAGACGGGCAGCAGGCCAGGCTCACGACTGTGGGCAAACTTCTCCGGCGTTATTCGCTTGATGAACTGCCTCAGCTCTGGAATGTGCTGCGCGGCGAAATGAGCCTCGTGGGCCCACGCCCTCTCCTGATGGGATATTTGCCCCTCTACACCCCGGAGCAAGCCCGCCGCCATGAAGTAACACCCGGCATCACAGGCTGGGCACAGGTCCATGGCCGCAATGCCCTGAGCTTCACCGAGCGGTTCCGCTACGATGTCTGGTATGTGGATAACCGCTCCTTCGGGCTCGACCTGCGCATTTTGTGGAAAACAATTTTCATCGCTGTAAGTGGAAAGGGGGTGTATGCGAATGAGCAAACGACTTCGCCCCTGTTTGACGGAACCAACTGACCTGCGGGCGAATCGGGGAAGCTTTTTCGCTAATTTCGCCTCATGGAATCGTCATTGCCCGCCATTCGCCTCCAGGATTTTCACTACACCCTGCCCGAAGACCGCATTGCCCGCCAACCCCTGACCGAGCGCGACGCCGCCAGGATGCTCGTGTTTTCGGAGGGACAGATTCGCCACCACCATTTCCGGGACCTGCCGGGCCAGCTCCCCGGCGGCAGCATGCTCGTGTTCAATGACACCAAAGTCATCAAGGCGCGGCTCTATTTTCGCCGGGATAGCGGTGCCCTGATTGAGATTTTGCTCATGCACCCGCTAGAGCCCGCCGAAGTGGCCCAGTCCATGATGGCTGAAGGCTCGGCGGTGTGGACCTGCATTGTGGGCAACAAGAAAAAATGGAAAGAGGGGGAAGTGCTGCGGCGGGAATTTCCCTTGTCAGGAGGCTCGCAGGTGGTGGAGGCCAGCTGGGAAAACAGAGAGGAGAATGCGATCCGGCTGAGCTGGACGGGCGGCCTGGCCTTTGCAGAACTGCTGCAGGCCCTGGGCGAGCTGCCCCTGCCGCCCTACCTTCAGCGGGAGGCAACCGAGGCGGACCTGGAAGATTACCAGACCATTTATGCCAGCCGGGAAGGCGCAGTGGCAGCACCTACAGCCGGGCTCCACATCACGGAGCGGGTGCTGCAGGGCATGGAGGCTGCGGGCGTGGCCAGGACCTGGGTCACGCTGCACGTGAGCGCGGGAACCTTCCTGCCGGTGAAAGCGGAATTCGCCGCCGACCACGACATGCACCAAGAACAGATGATCATTCGCCGCGAAGCCGTGGAGGCCTTTGTGCAGCAACTTGCCAGAGGACCCATGGTGGCAGTGGGCACCACTTCGATGCGCTGGCTGGAAAGCCTGTACTGGGTGGGGCGCTCCCTGCTCCGCAAACCCGACCGGCAGCCGGGCCTGCCATTTGTTGTGACACAAACTGAGGCCTACCTCGCAGAACAGCCTTTGCCCGGCCCTGAAGATGCCCTCGGTGCCCTGCTCTCCTGGATGGAGCGGCACCAGCTCGAAGAATGCCTGGCCGAAACAGCCATCATGATCATGCCGGGTTATCCGTTTCGGCTTTGCAGCGGGCTGATCACCAATTTTCACCTGCCGGAAACCACCCTGATGCTGCTTGTGGCAGCTTTTGTGGGCCCCGCCTGGCGCGACATTTACCAGACTGCCCTGGAGGAAGACTATCGCTTCCTCAGCTACGGCGACGGCTCCCTCCTCTGGAAAACCAATTCATTTTCCTGAAAAGAACCGGAACAGGAAGGAGATGAGGCAAACGGATGGTAAGTTTGGGGAAACGGCTTTACCCTAATCCTCCTCCGATGACCCTCCGCAGCCTGGCAATTTGCCTATCCCTCCCGTTTTTTTCATTCCTTTCCCCCTCCGCACAGGCCCAAACCGGCTGGGCAGGCACCTTTGGCGGCACCAATGGGGGCAGCGAAGGTCCTGCGGTGCAGATTCAGACGCGGGCAGACTTGCTGCAGTACGCCGCTGATCCCGGTCCCTGGCAATTGCAGATTGCGGGCACCGTCTCCCTGCTCAACCAGGAAATGATCGTGGTTGCGGGTAACAAAACAATCGAAGGAACGGCGGAAGGAGCGGGCATTGTGGGAGGAGGATTGTGGATCCAGGGGGATGATGTGATCGTACGAAACCTGGCCCTCGGCGACTCCTACTCCGGCGACTGGAGCGGCGGCACCCCGGACTGCGACGCCCTGCGCATCACGGCGCAGCATGTGTGGGTGGACCACTGCAGGTTGTCTGCCGCTGCCAACAGCCTGATTGACCTGCACAGCAGCCCTGCGAATGTGGCCGACCTCGTGACCATTTCTCACTGCCATTTTCTCAACCAAAACCGCAGCATTGTGATGGGCATTTCGGATGCCGACACCCTGTGCCGCGGCCATTTGCGGGTAAGCATCCACGACTGCTGGTTTGACGGGCGCGCCGACAGGGGCATGTTCCAGTTTATGCCGATGGCCAGGTTTGGGCAGGTGCATGTGTGGAACAACTTTTTTCTCGAAGCAGATGAGGCCTGTGTGGGGGCTTTTTTTGAGAGCGAGGTTGTTGTGGAAAACAACTTTTTCAGGTCGAGCCGCCACCCGCACATCGTGCGCGACATCGGCAAGGGCAGCCGCAACCCGGCCATGTCGGCTGCGGGGAGCCTGTATGAATTCGTGACGGGCGACAAGGAAACCTATGGAAGTCCGTTTCAACCCACCGCGGCCTATTCCTACGACCTCGCCCCTACCCTATCGGTTCCGGGCAGGGTGGCCAGCATGTCTGGTCCGCAAAAGAGGACCGGCAACCAGGCCCCGGAGGCTGCGACAGACACTGCCCGCTTCCAGGGCAGGCCCGCCATTGTGCTGGTGGAAGCCATTTTGAACGACAGCGACAGTGAGGGAGATCCTGTGCTGCTCACCGCGATCCTGAACGATCCGGGCGGCAATGCCCTGATCCAGAGCAACCGCATTTATTACTACCCGCTGCTGCACATCGGGCCCGACACGATCCTGTACCAGGTAACAGATGCACAGGGCGGTCTGGACACGGGGCTTGTGCTGGTAAACCCTGTGAAAGTAGTGGAGCCCCTGAGCCTGTGGCCGGACGAGGAACTTCGCCGGGCTGTTTGGCCGAACCCCTGGTCGGGCAGCGGCAGCCTGGAGGCATGGTTGCCGGGGGGCAGCCCTGGCCGCGAGGCAGCGGAGCTGACGGATCTTTCGGGCCGGGTGCTGGGGAGGTTCCGGCAAACGACGGCAGGGCCCGGCCACCGGGAACTGAGCTGGGAGGGCGCAGCCCTTCCGCCGGGCTTGTATGTCCTGCGGCTGGACGGCGGGTTTGTGCGGTTGGTGGTGGAGTGAGGGGCATTTCGCGGTAGGGAAAGGTACAGATATTTGTTTCCCAGCCGTGAACGATGCAACTTATGCCTGTCAATATCCTGTTGTCCTGATCCATGTCGAACGAAGCCGAGCAGAGAGGAGCGCTGCAATACACTTGGGAGGAAAAGACCGGCAGCCTCGTCGGTGTCAATCACCTGCTGGTGATTGGGATTGATTCGTATGAACATTGGACGCCACTCAACAATGCGGTTCGCGATGCAAAGGCATTTCGCTACCTGCTGATTGAGGCGTTTGACTTTTCTGAATCCAGAACTACTTCTTTGTTTAATGCTGATGCAACCAAGGACAAGATCCTAGGGGCACTGCGGGATTTTGAAAAAGGTGGTCTGCGTCCCCTCAGTCATTCCGACAACCTGCTGATTTATTTTGCCGGGCATGGCACGATGAATCCCAACAAAAGAACAGGCTACTGGATTCCCGTAGATGCTCCCACCGGCACCAGAGATCGCCATAAGTTCCTTTCCAACGAAGAACTCAAAGAAAGCCTTGAACAGATTGGGGCACACCATATTTACATTGTTTCGGATGCCTGCTTTTCCGGCAGCCTTATTACCCGCTCAGGTGGCGAAGAGTTGTACGAAAACAAGCCATCACGCCGGGTTCTGACTTCTGGTCAGTTGGAAAAGGTATTGGATGGCCCTCCAGGCGGGCACAGCCCTTTCGCCGAAGCGCTGCTCTCATGTTTGCGCGAACCTGGCGAGGCGCTGCTATCGCTAGAACTCGAGGGCCGTGTACAGCGGCAGTTCCTCAACATCTTGAAGAGGCTGGGACACTCCACAGACGACCACCAACGCCCGGTTGGCTCCCACCTCACAGGCGTTGAAGATAAAGGCGGGCAGTTTGTGTTCCGGCCGAAGCGCGACGAAGCCCGCGCCTGGGCCGAAGCACAGGCCGCCAACAACGTGGCTACCTACCGCAGCTACCTGAGGGCTTACCCGCAAGGAGCACATGCCGAAGAGGCGAGCTGGCAGGTAGCGGGCTTGCTGGAAACCGCAGACGAATATGGCGAGTACCTGACGGCCTGGCCAAGTGGAAAATATCTCGCAGAGGCCAAAGAGCGGCAGCTTTGGCTCCAGGCCTCTGCGGATGATACAGTTGAAGGCTGGCTCAGCTACATTCGTCATTACCGCCTGATCGACCACGAGCCTGAAAATCAGCGTGTGCTGGATGCCCTGAAGCGGGTGGAGGAGCTGGCGGCGGGAACAATAACTGCCGATCCGGGAGAAGTGAAACGGTTAAAAAAGCGCATCAAGGAGCTTGAAAACGAGTTAGATCAGGCCCAAAAAAGAAAAAACAAGATTGAGACAGCGCTGAATAAAGAATTGGAAGTGGTCAGGGAAGAACTGGCCCGGTCCCAACAGGGACAGAGGCAGCCCGAGGCAACTCTCAAGGTTACGGCAGGCGGTTCTGCTGACATCATGACCTATCCCAATCCCTTTGATTTCCCTGCCCCCGAAGTTATTTTTATCAAAGGCGGCACATTTGAGATGGGCTCGACAGTTAAGGATCATGAATCTCCTGTCCGGAGAGTTACGTTAGACGATTTCTGCCTGGCCAAATATCCGCTGACTTTTGAAGAATATGATGCTTTTTGCGAAGCAATGGGCATTGACAAGCCCGGAGACGAGGGCTGGGGAAGAGGGAGGTGCCCGGTGATCAATGTTAGCTGGAGAGATGGATTAGCCTATTGCGACTGGTTGAACGACCAGGTAGCAGGGGATCCGGTTTGGAGGTTGCCAACCGAAGCAGAGTGGGAATATGCTGCCGGAGGCGGAGAGAAGAATCGAACGAAATGGGCAGGAACTGACCAGGAAATGTTTTTGGGAAGTTATGCCTGTTATGATGGGAACAGCATTGGAAAAACACAACCAGTAGGCAAGAAAAGACCAAATCAGTTAGGCCTATATGACATGAGCGGCAATGTTTGGGAGTGGTGCAAGGACTGGCATGACAAATACCCTGACGTAGCGCAAACCAACCCCCAAGGCCCAGCGGCAGGCTCTAGCCGGGTGCGTCGCGGTGGGGGTTGGCACGACGACCACGACCGCTGTCGCGTTGCCTATCGCGGCTCCATTAGCCCCAGCTACTACAGCAGCAACATCGGCTTCCGCCTCGCCAGGATACCTTAATATGCAGGCTTCTTCCCTTTGCGGCAGCCCCCTGCAATCCAGGTTGCAGGGGGCAACGAGAGCAAAGTGCCCGGCCCATAGGGTTGAGCGCGTTGTCAGAGTTCTTGTCCAACAAATCCTATTCGAGGTTTGCCAGGTCGTCGAGGTCTTTGTGGCGGCCAGAAGCCCGTTTATTCGCCTTCAAATCTTCCAGCCCAATGAAGGAGACGGGGATCTCATCTATTTCTACGATTTGGCGATTGGGGTAAGCGGCGTCAAATGCGACACCGTCGATGCTTGTCAGGATGTCGATCCGGTACGGAGGATATCCCACCTGTATGATTTGCTCAGGCCTGGTGAAATCCTGAACCTGAAGACCAAAAGAAGCCAGGCCAAAATCCTCAAATACACGCACCAGTTTTTCCCCGTTGGCAACATTCGTCCCGACCCAAAAGTCTATGTCGCCTGTGTACCGTGGGTGGCCATAGATTGCCACAGCATATCCTCCCGTAACCAGATAGCTGACCTCATGCCGATTCAGCAATTCTACAAACTCTCTGAAGTCTTGGCTCAATGCCTTTGAGTGCGGCATACTGCTGGCGCAACATTTCCATGGCAGCGATTCGCTCCTGCGGGGTCTTGCTCAGCCAGAAGGCCAGATCGTAGGAGCCTTCCCGCAGGTGAACGATTCGAATCACTTTTTCCATGCTCTAAGGTAGGAAAAAAGGGGCTTTCATCCAAACCGGGCTTCAATCCAACCTTCCCTGCCACCTGGCGTGTTGCACTATCATAGTGAGCAGGGCCTCCAGGCCCGTCGCCGAACCATGACCAACCGTTGCGAGCGAGGGGTCGGAAACCGCGCTCATGTCCCCATGTCTCTGGCCATTTTGGCTATTTCCTTCCAGCATGTTTTTTCCTATCTTTGATCAAATCCCAAAGCCATGATCATTCCCCTGCGCACCCGCTTTCTGGACCTTGATGAGGAGGAGTTTTTTCTCTTCTGCCAGGACATGCACCAGGTGCAGGTAGAGCGGGATGCCGACGGCACCATTGTCATTATGGAACCTACAGGAGCAGA